>NZ_SNWE01000061.1 GCF_004362395.1 Salegentibacter sp. 24 | reverse complement strand
AGTTCATTGGCCGTCTTTCCGGTGAGTTTTTGCCTGGTATTATTCAGGGCTGCTATTTTAGTATGCAGCCAGGCTGTGGCCTCTTCCACATCCGTGAAGTGGCATTTCACCGCGAAGCTCTTACGTCGGATATATTCCACGCTGCGTTCCACATGACCCTTTTCATTACCGCGATAGCTATTACAAAAACGATGGCTAAAATGATAGTGCCCACGCAGTTCTAACAAGGCGCGAGTAGGTTCTTTCTCGTGAGGTCCTATGAATTTGGATACCGCTACCCGCATATTATCATAGACCATTTCCTTATAAACCCCTTGCAGGTGTTCGAAAAAACTTACGTGGGATTCCATAAAGGCCAGGGTATCCTGACGCTGATAAATTTCAGCAAAACGATAGTTACTGTAAGCGGCTGTAAAAACAGCCAGATGGAAGCGAGTTAGCTTCCCGTCTATATAAAGCTTGATTTCTCCCCAATCAAACTCACAGACCGCTCCTGGAATATACTCCTGGCGTATATAGGCTTCTTTAGGCGCTGTCTTCCCTTGTTTTTCTTTGATGTAATTGCAGACGGTAGTGTAGCCAATATCAATACCTTGCTCCTGTAATAGGCTATGAATATCACATTTCTTAAGCAATTGTTTTCGAAGTCCTTGCAGCCTTTTCTCTTCATTGGCTGCCAGCAGCTCATCGATAGCCTGCTGTACGTCTACAGTAAGTTTTAATTTTGCACGCTTCTCTCGATGGTAGATCGGCGGATTTGACAAATACTCAGTAATGGCCTCTTGAGGGGGCGAACCCGACTGTAATCGAGCTTCAAAGTCAGTAATGTACTTTTTTACCGTCTTTCTGCTGATTCCAAGCTCTTTGCTTATCAATCGTTGGCTTTTGCCTTCACGATGACTCTTTAATATTATTTCCTGTTTTGTATACATGCTTATCATTTTTCGAACGTCTCTGGTTGGACGTTCAAGTTGGTAATAAGTGGTATACTTTTAAATTGAAATGTGGGGTAGTTCTATATTAATATATACA
>NZ_SNWE01000060.1 GCF_004362395.1 Salegentibacter sp. 24 | reverse complement strand
TCACACCACGCGTACGTACGGTTCTCGTATACGGCGGTTCCTTAGTTTACCCTGACTTTCCTATAGCAATCCGTAAAGAAGGTATATCCAGCTTTAGCCAGGCGTTCCGTGGTAATAGTTCGGTTAAGGATGGGACTACTGGCAATATGCCAATAGCCTTTTCGGGTGTTTGCAAATTCCCTTACCTTGGATTTGGATAAACCAAGTTTTAAGAGATTGCTAAAACGGGTTCTAATCCGTTTCCATTGCTTCCAAATAATCATCCTGAGTCGTCTTCTATACCACTCGTCTATTCTAGGCATCAACGTTTTCATATCAGCCAACTTAAAATAGTTTACCCAGCCTCTTATATACTGCCGGAGCTCCTGCTTCCTGTGCTCATTTCCCCAACCATTACTCCTATTGGTAAGCTCTTTAATTCGCTTCCGCATTCGGGTAATGCTGCTGGGATGGGCTCGAAGCCGGCAACCTTCTTTTCTTTTATAGAAACCATAGCCCAGAAATTTAATTCTGGAGATATAGCCTACAGCGGTTTTCTTCTGATTTACCTTGAGGAACAATTTATTCTCTATGAAAGGAATGATATTGCGAAGACTGCGCTGCGCACTTCGTTTGCTCTTGCATAAAATCACAAGATCGTCCGCATAGCGGACAAAGCGATGTCCCCTTCTATGGAGTTCCTGATCCAGCTCATTGAGTATAATATTGCTCAATAGCGGGCTTAAAGGACCTCCCTGCGGAACTCCCCTTTTGCTCGACTTAAGTCTTCCCCGTTCCATCACTCCGGCACGGAGGTATTTATGAATCAGGGAGACCACCCTTCCATCTTTAATGGTTCGGGAGAGTACTTCAATAAGCTTACTTTGACTTACGGTATCAAAGAATTTCTCCAAGTCCATATCCACCGCGTATTTATATCCCGCAGTGATAAATGCCTGGCATTGTTTTACAGCTTTGTGAGCACTCCGGTTTGGCCGGAAGCCGTAGCTCTGTGGGGAAAATTGTTTCTCGAAGGTTGGAGATAATACCTGCGCCATTGCCTGTTGGATAACCCGATCGACTACCGATGGAATACCCAGGCTGCGCTTGTTTTTAGAATCCGCCTTGGGTATGTATACCCGGCGAACAGGATTGGGA
>NZ_SNWE01000059.1 GCF_004362395.1 Salegentibacter sp. 24 | reverse complement strand
TGTTTTGGCCCCTATAAAACAAGAGAATTATTCTAAATTTCAAAAATTAATTAAGCGGTTTGTTTTTTCATTAAAATCAGGTGTTGATCCCGAACCCATTTTTCCATGGGTGTAATCCTTCCCAGTAGCCCGTGGAGCCTATCATTGTTGTAAAAAACAACATATCTTTTTAAGATCTGCTCAATCTCTCCAAAGGTTCTGTAATCAAATCTAGTGAATACTTCTTTTTTTAGTATTCCATGATAGGCCTCTATATGTGCATTTTCTTCCGGTGTGGCCACATGGGTGAACTCCTGATCAACTCCAATGAGACCTAAGTATTCACGTACATTACTGGCTATAAACTGGCTTCCATTATCACTTCTAATAACTACACTTTCAGGATACTGATAGTTCTCAAACAACTCAGAGAGAAGGGCTATGACCTGCGCCTGTTTTATAGTAAAAGAAAAATAGTCTTTCAAAATTCTACGGGTATGTACATCGATTACAGAGAGTAAATAAGCGTTTTTACCAACACTTGGGATCCAAACCATCTTGATATCCATTTCTAAACATTCAAGGGGCCTGGAGGTCTTTACCTTCCGGAATTTCACAAATTTACGACCAGCACCACTTCGGTTGATCCGGTTTTCCAATTTTAGCATTCCAGCAGTTTTCATAATCCTGTATAGTTTCTTATGGTTGATAAGGAACCCGTCTCTCTTTAAATAGGAGGTCATAAGCCGATATCCACAATCAATAAACTCATGTCCCAGGAGCCTTTTAACGGCATCTAATACAATGGGTTGCTCCACCCAACCTTGGTACTTGTTATAGGTTAGTTTAGAGGGCTTATTACCCTTCTTGCCATTACTAGGTTTTCTATAATAACTACTGGGGACCATCCCAACCATCTGTATGATCCTGGTCTTACTGCACTTATGCTTTTTAAAGATAAAGTCTACTAGATCTTTCTTGGATCGGATGTCCCAAACTTTTTTTTTAAAAGTTCCCTTTGCACTTCCAGTTCAATATCCTTATTTCCAAGCAGTTTACGAAGCACTCTGTTCTCTTCTTCGACTTGCTTGAACTCTTTGCTTTTGGTGTCATAGTTTACTTTTAAGCCGTCTTCCCCTTTATGGTCAAACTTCTTCTTCCAACTATAAAAAGTCCCGGTACTTACACTGTATTTCCTACAGGCTTCAACAACTCCAATCTCTTCTGCAGATGCTAATATCTCTAACTTTTCCGATAAGCTCCATCTCTTGTATTTCATATTTCAAAGGTA
>NZ_SNWE01000058.1 GCF_004362395.1 Salegentibacter sp. 24 | reverse complement strand
TGGACTTGCAACAAAAAACGGGACAAAAAGTTAAGCTACATTTTTAAATTTCATTAATTCTTCAAATTCTAATATGGTTTTGTTGCCCAAAGCCGAGTGTCTTCTATTTCGGTTGTACCATGTTTCTATCCATTCAAACACCGCTAGAGCAGCCTGCTCTTTTCGCTCATATCGGGTTCTATATATGAGTTCGACTTTTATGCTTTTAAAGAAGCTCTCTGCCACGGAATTATCCCAGCAGTTCCCTTTCCTGCTCATACTTTGCTGAACTTCCTTGTGAGCGTTCAATACATTTTTAAAGGCATTGCAGGCATATTGAACACCTCTATCCGAATGAAATATAAGGTTACCGGATAGGGGTCTGTTTTTAATAGCCATTCTCCAGGCAGCTATGCAGGTGCTTGCCGCAGTTAAATCACTACTGAGGGACCAGCCTACAACTTTGCGGTCAAAAAGATCAATAATTACCGTTAAATAAAGCCATCCTTTCTTGGTTCTAATGTAAGTGATATCCGACACCCAAGCCTGAGCTTTACCTTCAGGAGAAAAATTTCTGTCCAGGATATTATCTGCTACCGGATATTTGTGTTTAGAATCAGTGGTGACTACAAACTTTTTAGCGTGTACAGCCCGTATACCATTTTGTTTCATCAGCCGGGCTACTCGAGGTCTGGACACTTTAAATCCTTTAGCTTTAAGCTCATCGGTTATCCGTGGACTTCCATAACTGGCTTTGCTTTTCTGGTGGATCCGTCTGATCTGGGAAAGCAGCATCCGGTTCTCATTGTTCCGGTTAGAAGGAAGCATTTTTTGACTTCTATAAAACCCGCTCTTACCCACTTTAAAAACTTTACACATCTTCCCAACTGGAAATTCTGATCGATGATCCTTTATGAATTGGTAGATTTCCTGTCGTTCGCGGAGAAGATGCCGACCGCCTTTTTTAAGATATCCCGTTCCATGGTTACATCCGCTAGTTTCCGTTTTAACCTGGCTAGTTCTTTTTCTTCTGGGGATAATTGTTTATTACCATTACCGCTAAAAGATAAGGAAGGATTATTTTTAAACTCTCTTCTCCAGCGATAGATCAGTTCAGGGCGAATACCTAATTCATCAGCAACTTCACGGATATTACCACGAACATTGCTCAATTCAAGGGCCTTTTGCTTAAATTCTTTACTGTAGTTCTTTCTGTTTTCTTTCATCGTTTTATAAAGTTAAGGTTTTTTAATTATTACCCTTAACTTAGTGTCCCAACAAATGTAGCAAGATCA
>NZ_SNWE01000057.1 GCF_004362395.1 Salegentibacter sp. 24 | reverse complement strand
GAGGGTGTAATTTGAAGTCTGTCTGAGAATTTTTATATTAATACTCAAACAGATTTAAAATGACACAGGAAGAATTAAACAAGATTGAAAAGAAAGCACTAGAACAACTTACAACCGGTAAAAGTCTATTCGGAAAGGATGGTGCTTTTGCACCACTTCTTCAGAATTTTTTAGACAAGGCTCTCGAAGCTGAGATGGAGGATCACCTTGATCAGGAAGAGCGCTCCCAAGGAAATAAGCGCAATGGGAAAGGCAGTAAAAAAATTAAAACAGGGGTAGGCACTTTTGATATCAAGACACCTCAGGACCGTCAGAGTAGCTTCGAACCCGAGATCGTAAAGAAACGTCAGACCATTCTGGCCGATAACCTCTCGGATAAGATAATCGGTCTCTACGGACTGGGAATGAGCTACCGGGACATCTGCAGTCATATCAAGGAAATGTACGATACTGAGATCTCCCACAATGTACTCACAGAGATTACCGATCGGATTATCCCTGATGTTAAAGCCTGGCAAAATCGCCCCTTAGATCCTCTTTATTGCATCGTATGGATGGATGCCATGCACTATAAAGTAAAAGTGGATGGTAAGATACAACATAGGGCACTCTATAATATTCTGGGCATTAACAAAGATGGATATAAGGAAGTGCTGGGGATGTATATCTCGGAAAGTGAAGGTGCCAACTTCTGGCTCCAGGTACTTACCGATCTTCAAAACCGCGGACTTGAAGATATCCTGATCGCCTGTACTGACAATCTCAAAGGCTTTACCGAGGCTATACTCAGCATTTTCCCGAAAACAGAAATACAGCTCTGTGTTATTCATCAGATAAGGAACTCCATGAAATATGTGGCCTCTAAGGATCAGAATGAGTTTATGAGCGACTTAAAGCTAGTTTACCGTGCTACCAGCAAAGAAGTAGCGGAAGACCAGCTCCTGAACCTGGAAGAGAAATGGGGCAAGAAATACCCAGTGGTTATTGAAAGCTGGCAGAACAACTGGGAACATCTATCACAGTACTTTAAATATACCCAGCCCATCCGAAAACTCATTTATACCACCAATGCCGTGGAAGGTTTCCACAGACAGGTGCGTAAGGTAACCAAGACCAAAGGGGCGTTTACAAACGATATGGCACTGCTCAAATTAGTTTACCTGGCTACTCAGAACATCCAAAAGAAATGGACCTCCCCACTTCATAATTGGAGCTTGACAATCCAACAACTATATATTAGATTTGAAGACCGCATTAGGCTCGATTTGGCAACCACTCCTTCGGGGGTACCCCCGAAGGAGTGAAGCAAAGGACAGAGTTCAGATTACACTCCC
>NZ_SNWE01000056.1 GCF_004362395.1 Salegentibacter sp. 24 | reverse complement strand
CCCGAAAAATTCATGGGATATAAAGAAGAATTGGGCGTAAAGTGTTATATTTAAAGAGCTTGACGGTCTCTTTACTAACACTAAAACAGCCCAATTTTGAGTATTAAAAATACAGTTTTCTACCGAGGTAAAAAATCAATTTCAGTAAATTTTTCTGCAGAAGAAATTAGTTCCGATGGTTCCCTTGTTCTTTTAGAGAAACTGGAGCGAAAACATAAGGTGATTCGTTACTTCAGTACATTTCTTCCCGATTACCGTCACCCTCTTCGAGTTTCCCATAGCGTAGAAAAACTTTTAAAGCAACGGGTATTTATGCTGATGCAAGGCTATGAGGATGCCAATGATGTGGCACACTTGCAGCATGATCCTTTATATAAAGATATCCTGGAAGGGAACCTGGCATCCCAGCCTACAATCTCCAGATTTGAAAACAGTCTGGATAAACATGCCATTTTTAATTTATGCTACGGCTGGATCGATCGGTATGTCTCCAGTTTGAAGGGGAGAAAGCGTATTATTATAGATATCGATGGTACCGACGATCCCACTCACGGGAAACAACAACTGGCCATGTTCAATGGATACTACGGGCAGTTTATGTACAATGAGCTCTTTTTCCACGATGGAGATACCGGTCAGATCATCGTACCGGTGCTTCGACCCGGAAATAGCCATTCCAATAAGTGGTATGTCAGTATTTTGAGAAGAATCATCACTAGAATCCGAGAAACATACCCTTCAATGAAAATCATCATCCGGGCCGATAGCGGGTTCTCTTCTGCTCCCTTTTATAAACTGGCAGATGACCACCATCTAAAGTATGCCATAGGTCTTCCCAGCAATGAGGTGCTCAAAAGAAGGGTTAAAAGAGCAGCACGCGCGGTAAAACATCTTTATCAAAGTAAGGGTGAAAAGCACCAGCACTTTATCAGTTTTGATTATAAAGCCGGTAGCTGGCACAAACCCCAGCAGTGTTATTCTAAAATCGAAAGTACCGGTCTTGGCATGAACATCAGGCATATAGTAAGTAACCTGGAAGAGCAGGATGCCAGAGAGATCTATTTTGGTTTTTATGTGAAGCGAGGAGAAGCCAGTGAGAACCGTATCAAGGAAGTAAAGAATATGTGTTTCTCTGACCGTTTATCCAACCATGGATTCTGGGCGAATTTCTTTCGGCTGCTGATCAGTAGTCTCGCTTATGAACTGTTTTTGATCTTAAAGAGCAATATCCAAAATACTTCATTTGAAAAGGCTAAGAAATGGCAGATCAGCAGCATAAGAACCCATCTTCTCAAAATAGGTGCTACTATAAAAATTACCAAAAGAAGAGTCTATTACCGGCTCTCTAAAGCCTTTGTGCATCAGAACCTACTGATCGAATTGCTCTCTGGATAGACTTGATATCTTACTGACTTCAACCGCTTTGGGATACCTATGCCTTGTCGTAAAATTTTCAGCAATTTTTACCCTGAAAAAGTTATTTCCAACAAAAAATATCGCAGATTCATCCAGAAGGTAGAAAAACAAACCAAAAAATTTCCTGATTCAACAAAAACTATAATTCAATCTGAAAAAATTCTTTGGCTAAACTACTCATGAATAAAGCGGGTTA
>NZ_SNWE01000055.1 GCF_004362395.1 Salegentibacter sp. 24 | reverse complement strand
GCTTAACCCCAAAAATTCATGAGATATAAATAAAAATTGGGTGTAAAGTGTTATATTTAAAGAGCTTAGCGGCATCTTTAAAAACACTAAAACCACCCAATTTTGGGTATTAAAAATACAGTTTTCTACCGAGGTAAAAAATCAATTTCAGTTAATTTTTCTGCAGAAGAAATAAGTTCCGATGGTTCCCTTGTTCTTTTGGAGAAACTGGAGAGAAAACACAAGCTGATTCGCCACTTCAGCAAATTTATTCCGGATGACCGGAACCCTCTTCAAACCACTCATTCCATCTATAAGCTTTTAAAGCAGCGGGTGTTTATGCTGATGCAGGGATATGAGGATGCCAATGACGTGGCCCACCTGAAACACGATCCTTTATATAAAGATATCCTGGAGGGAGATCTGGCTTCACAGCCTACCATATCCCGGTTTGAGAACAGCCTGGATAATCATGCTATTTTTAATTTATGCTATGCCTGGATCGATCGTTATGTCTCTAGTCTTAAAGGTCGTAGCCGTATTATCATTGACATCGATGCCACCGATGATCCCACGCACGGGAAACAACAACTGGCGATGTTCAACGGGTATTACGGCCAGTTCATGTATAATGAACTCTTTTTCCACGATGGGGAGACCGGTCAGATCATAGTACCGGTGCTTCGCCCCGGAAACAGCCATTCCAATAAGTGGTATGTGGGTATTTTGAGAAGGGTCATCACCAGGATCCGGGAAGCATACCCTGCAATGAAAATCATCATCCGGGCCGATAGCGGGTTCTCTTCTGCCCCTTTTTATAAACTGGCTGATGATTACGGTCTGAAATATGCCATAGGCCTTGCCAGCAATGAAGTTCTCAAAAGAAGGGTCAAAAGGGCGGAGCAAGCGGTAAAACATCTTTACCAGAACAACGGCATCAAACACCAGCACTTTATCAGTTTTGACTATCAAGCCGGTAGCTGGCACAAGCCCCAACGGTGTTATTCTAAAATTGAAAGTACCGGCCTTGGCATGAACATAAGGCACATCGTGAGCAATCTTGAAGAGCAGGATGCCAGGGAAATCTATTTTGGCTTTTATGTAAAGAGAGGGGAAGCCAGTGAGAACCGTATCAAGGAAGTGAAGAATATGTGCTTCTCTGATCGGCTTTCCAATCATGGGTTCTGGGCAAATTTCTTCCGCCTACTGATCAGCAGCCTGGCCTATGAACTATTCCTGATCTTAAAGGCAAACATCAAAAAAACTTCTTTTGAAAAGGCCAAAAAATGGCAGATCAGCAGCATTAGAACTCACCTGCTAAAGGTAGGTGCTACTATTAAAATCACTAAAAGGAGAATCTATTACCGCCTATCCAAGGCCTTTGTACACCAGCATTTATTTAAGGAACTGCTCTCTGGGTAGGCTATATTATCCTGATAAACATCCTATGGGATAGGTATGCCCTGTTCTGAAATTTCACCCATTTAGGACCTGCAAATCAACAAAATTGTATTGAAAAGTTATCCAGCTTCACCCATCAGGGAGAAAAATGGTCAAAACTTAACCAGATTCAAGAGAAAACTAAAATGGCTCTAAAAAATTACTACTGCTAAACTACTCATGAATAGTCCGGGTTAA
>NZ_SNWE01000054.1 GCF_004362395.1 Salegentibacter sp. 24 | reverse complement strand
TCCTGTTTTGTGCGGCTCCTTCCTTCATCACCTCTAACCCCTTGTAAATACTGGAGTTTATGTTTTGCACAGGGTGTCCCAGCTTTTTTTAAGAGCAAAATGCTATTTTTATCAGGATTATGTTCGTCAGAAAGAAGCCTAATAAAAGTGGTTTAATCAGCATCCAGATTATTGATAAGTCATCTGGTAAATATGTTGTGCGTGAAACGGTCGGTAGTTCAGACGATCCTCAAGAGATTGAACACCTGGTAAAGAAAGGGAAGCAGCGGATTGTTAAGCTTGCTGGTCAGGTTTCCATGAGTTTTGATAGAGATAAAGAGCTGGAATTTGTCGATGCTTTTATGAATAGTTTGGACACTTTTTACCTGGTGGGTCCTGAGTTACTTTTAGGTAAATTATTTGATGAAATTGGATTTAATACTATTGAGGAAGAGCTCTTCCGCCATTTAGTTATTACCCGCTTAATTTACCCGGTAAGTAAACTTAGAACTGTGGATTATCTATTCAAGTATAAAGGTGTAGAAATAAGTGTTTACAGTGTCTACCGCTATCTTGATAAGCTCCATAAGGAACAAATGGAGCAGATTAAGCAAATCAGTTTAAAGCATACCTTAAGTTTGTACGACAATGCTTTATCAGTTGTATTTTATGATGTGACTACCTTATATTTTGAGGCTTCCAAGGAAGATGAGCTTAGAATTACCGGTTTTAGTAAGGACGGAAAACATCAAAACCCACAAATTGTATTGGGATTGCTCGTAAGTGATGGAGGGTACCCCATCGATTACCACATTTTTGAGGGCAACAAATATGAAGGAGACACCCTGTTACCGGTAGTGGATCATTTTTCAACAAAATATCAATCACAACATCTCACAATAGTGGCTGATTCTGGTTTACTTTCCAAGAGAAATATCGAATTGTTAACGCAGAAAAATTATAAATACATTTTAGGTGCCAGAATAAAAAATGAGCCAGATTCAATTAAGAAACAAATCCTGGGTCTGGACTTGAAGGATAAAGAATATGCGGAAGTAACAAAGGAGCAGCAGCGATTAATTATTAACTTTAAAGAGCAGCGGGCCCACAAGGATGCACATAATAGAAAACGCGGTCTTGAGCGACTGGAAAAGAGACTTAAATCGGGTAAACTCAATAAAACTCATATTAATAACAAAGGCTTCAATAAATATTTAAAAATAGAAGGTAAGGTAGACATCCTTATCGATTACCAGAAATTTGAAGATGATGCCAAATGGGATGGTCTAAAAGGATTTGCCACAAATACAGATCTGCCTTCTAAGCAGGTGATCGATCAATACAGAGAACTCTGGACTATTGAGAAGACCTTTCGCATAGCTAAATCAGATTTAAAGATACGCCCTATCTACCATAGATTGCGAAGAAGAATAGAAGCTCATATTTGCGTGTCCTTCGCAGCCTGTAAGGTCTATAAAGAATTGGAACGACAATTAAAAACCAAAGAATCAAGTCTGAGCCCTGAAAAAGCGATAGACATCCTGAAAACTATTTATCAGGTAAGCATACAATCCCCTTATTCTTCAGCAAAACACAATAGGTTAGTTCTCAAAAATGAAGAACAAAAGGATTTAGTAAACCTCTTCGATTTAGATAGAAATCTATCTTAGAAGCTCGGGTGTCCCCATGCACAAAACAGGAAA
>NZ_SNWE01000053.1 GCF_004362395.1 Salegentibacter sp. 24 | reverse complement strand
TTCCTGACTTCGACAATGCGTCACCCTAAATGATTTTCCCAAAAATCATCGTCAAAAAGGAACGCTATTTCTTTGTGAGATTCGGTGAGAAACATCGTTTTATGTACCGTTTTCCCACTGATTGGTAAGTTTATTTTGATTGTTGTTATGGTTTTTGCAATGCTTAGAACTTTGTCTACGCTTAAATCAACTTGGTTTATTTTAAGTATTCGTTCCAATTCTTTATACACCTTATAGGCTACAAAGCATATGCAAACATGAGCCTCTATTCTACGCTCAGTAAAATGGAACATTGGACGTACTTCAATGGTTCCCTTAGTAATTCTAAAAGCCCGTTCTATAGACCAGAGGCTGGAATATTGGTAATAAACTTCCTGTGCAGATAGCTCGGTATTGGTTAAATATCCTTTTAAACCATCCCATTTTTCATCCTCTTTGATTTTTTCCGGGCTAATTACAACCCCCACATTGGAGGATAGTTCCAGGAATTTATTATACCCTCGCTTATTGATATTTTCTTTAGTAATAGTACCTCCTTTATAAGCCTTTTCAAGTCTCTCTACTCCTTTTTCCCGGTTATATTTATCTTTTCTGGCTCGCTTGCTTGAATAACCAACAATAAGCCTTGATTTCTCTTTTTGTTTAACATGAAACACACCTTCTTTTTTGGTCTGAGATAGAATCCATTGTTTTATGGACTTGCTTTCATTTTTTATCCGAGCTCCTACAATATAGCGGTATCCTTGGGCTTCTAATAGTTCTAAATTCTTTCTGCTCATAAGACCAGAGTCTGCTACTAGAACAAAATCGTCCAGGTTAAATCTTCTTACAAAATCTTCAACCACAGGAAGCATCGTTCGTCCTTCATATTGAGAACCATTAAACAACGAATAAGAAAGAGGATAACCATCCTTGCTAACTAATAACCCCAAAACTAGTTGAGGCTGGCTATGCTTCCCATCTTTTGAGAAGCCAGACTCCCTAAAACCATCACCACGATCTGCTTCAAAGTACAAAGTGGTCACATCATAAAACATTAATCCAATAGTTCCTCCTAGAATCTTTCGAGTATGGGCCACACTTATCTCTTGTACTTTCTCTTGTTGGTTCTTATATAACTTATCTAAGTAGCGATAAATATTGTGAAGCTTGAGGTCTTGATCAAAATGTGATTTTAAATATTCAACCGTAGCAGCTTTACTCATGGGTTGGCTCAAACGCGCAGTTATTAAATGTCGCAATACATCATCCTCTATTTCATTAAATCCTATTAAATCGTAAACACGATTTAATATCAATTGGGAACCATTAAGCAGGATGTTTTCAATATTCGATAATAACTGATCAGTTACAAGCTTTTCTTCTTCTTCACGCTGATAATCATTAAAAATATCTGCCATGCCAGAATGTTTTAAAATCCAGTCCCGACCCTTGGCATGGAGTCTTTTTAGTTCCTCTTTGTCACTGCTAACCCCGATGGTTTTGACATGCTTGAATTTTCCCAGGCGCTTCTCAACTACCACCACGCTAGTTGTCCCTGATCGATTTTTCTTTTTACGCAAAAACATAGGTAAAAATAGCGATTTTCACCGCCGCGTCACCCTACTTGGTGACTCAAAAATTGTAACTCATTGATTTTGTAATATTTATAAAATAGAACAAAGAAAGGTGTCAAAGTCAGGA
>NZ_SNWE01000052.1 GCF_004362395.1 Salegentibacter sp. 24 | reverse complement strand
TAGGGCCTGCTGATTTTATCAGTTGTTAAATCGTATACCATTCATAATATTCTTCTATTTCAGCAGTAATTTTATAAAACCGGTACGAGATTGTTATAATTGCTCAAGACCTGGCTTCTTAGGTAGAGCTCAGTCCTCCATTTTTGGATATAGGCACAAAAAATAGCGTATTTATCTGCTATTTTTGTTAAGGTTAATAGGTTCATTACAAAAAAGATCGCTCCAATCCAGCTCTCCGAGGTATCTTTTCTTTTTGCCTGTATGTTACCCAGCCCATAAGCGTTCTTGCCTTGGCCAAACTTGCCTTCTATAAGGTTTCGCTGGTTTCGCTCTTTGCGTCGCTTTCGTTTTTGATAGGGTGATAATTGTTCTTTTGTGGGACGTCCCAGTGATGTACCAACTATCCGTATGTTTCTCTGTTTCAGCCATTTTCTGTTCTCCCGGTTAAAGTAGATCCGATCTGCCAGGAGCAGTTCGGGATAATGACCAAAAGTCGCCTTATAGGCCGCTACCTGTACTTTTAGATCTATCGATTCATTAAAGGCTTCCCAGCCAATATGCTCCACACGGCTCATACCATCTACTTCGCTGGCACTAATCTTGGCTCCAAATTCCACCCCGGCCTTATCCTTTCCCCTGACGATAGGACGTACCCAAGGCTGGTAGATATTTACGATCCTATTGCTTATGCTATGGGTCCTGCTAGTATACATAAAATGTTGCTGGCGGTACAGCTCCCGGAGCACCCAATAGATTCTTTGATTGTTTTTGGAGAGCGGAAACCGATAAGGATGTGGATCATACATCTCTGCATAGGGTCCTTCCAGTGTTTGCGTTCTTTTTGTGTCTTCGATGTGGTCCAGAAGCCTTTCAATATGAGCCAGGTTGCGATTTAAGTAACTCAGTTGTTTGCGGATGAACTTTCTCACTACGGACCTCCTTTTCTTTCGCTTCTTGGAAAAGGCCAGGTATTCTTTCCGGGCTACCCTGCGATAGGTACGCGGCTTTTTTAAGCAAGGGGTTTGCTCATAAAGTAAATCCAGAAGACGTTCACTTTCTTCCCTTGCTTTATTGAGCAATCCGCCATCGGTAGGATAGGCTATCTTTTGATTGGCAACAGTGGCATCTATTTTTATGTTGCCTTTGTTGGTCGGGGGACCCTCAGGAGGCTCAGGCGTGTCATTATCATCATTGTTGGTATCCTTCTCTTGGATCCTCTTTTTTGCTTTGGGTTTGAGCGAATCAGCCTTTTCAATAACCATCTCGTTCCACTTATCAAAGGAAGCAGCCCCCATACGCTTGCGGATATCCACAAATACCGTAGGGTGGAATGGGGCTTTGGTTTGAAAGGAAGTAAGCCCGCAAAAGTATTGAAGGTAAATATTTTCACTAATCATCTCCACGGCACCCCTGTCATCCAGTCCTAATTTATGTTTTACAATAAGGGCGCCTATGACCATCCGAATGTCTATGGATTCCCTTCCACGATCCGTGCGTAAAGCTTTAGCATAAGTATTGGCCAGTTCATCCCAGGGGACCACCTCGGCTAATTTTACCCAGCGGTTATCCGGGGAAAGTTCATTATCGAAAGGGTGGGAAAAATCCTTTAAAACTAATTGACTGGAAGGAGTATACTTGATCATAAGTGCAAAGGTTATGGCATGAAATTACAGAATCCACTGCACTTATACAATAAATTCCAACTAAAAAATAAACATAAAAACCTGTAATTTAAATCGTTATATAGGTGAAAATAGAAAATCAGCAGGCCC
>NZ_SNWE01000051.1 GCF_004362395.1 Salegentibacter sp. 24 | reverse complement strand
AGTTGAGGCACAAATTCTCCTCCCATTCTGGAAAAAAGGAAACCGGCTAATACAAGTAGAACAGCAGCAGCACCTACAACAATGAGCTTCAGTTTTAATGCCCCTTTCAGTAAAGGCATATATACCCTTTGTATTCCACCAATTATCTTATCACTTATCCTTTCCAGCCAGCGTTCAAACCTTCCAAACCAGTTCTTTTTATTCTGAATGGGTTTCATAAATAGGGCAGACATCATAGGGACATAGGTAAGGCATAAGAAAATAGCACCTATCATGGCAAAACCGAAAGTGTACGCCATCGGCTTAAACATTTTACCTTCTACCCCCGTAAGAAAAAGTATAGGCGTGAATACAATAAGAATTATAATCTGTCCAAAAAATGCGGAACTCATCATCGTGCTCCCAGCATCATAGGCTACTTCATCCATTTTAGCCTGATTGAATTTCACCTTGCCAGATCTTATCCGTTTTTGTATTTCATACACGGTTCCCTCGATGATAATCACTGCACCGTCTATAATGATTCCAAAGTCAATAGCGCCCAAACTCATTAGATTGGCCCAGACATTGAATTGTTTCATTAAAATAAAAGCAAAAAGCAGTGATAAGGGAATAGTGGTAGCAGTAATAAGTCCACCTCTTAGACTACCTAATAACAATACCAGGGCAAAAATCACTATCAATGCACCTTCCAGTAAATTTGTTTTAACAGTATCGGTTGTTCGTGCTATTAATTCACTCCGATCAATAATTGGCTCTATGGTCAAACCTTCAGGAAGTGACTTTTCAACTTCTGCCATCCTATCTTTAACATCCTGAATTACGGCATTGGGATTGGCGCCTTTTAACATCATTATTATCCCGCCTACGGCTTCCTCTCCGTCTTGAGTGAAAGCTCCGTAGCGTACCTGATTTCCAAACTGAACATCTTCCGCAACATCTCCAATAGTTATCGGAATAGAATTTTCGGTAGTAATAGCAATTTTCCTTATATCCTCCAGTGAACGGATTAAACCTTCACCTCTAATAAAATTTGACATTTTATTTTTCTCAATATAAGCTCCACCGGTATTCACATTGTTTCGGGCCAGCGCCTCATAAACCTCAGAGATACTTATACCCATACTGTTTAATTTCTCAGGATTGATTGCTACCTCATATTGTTTTATGGAGCCTCCAAAAGAATTTACTTCCACCACACCTTCCAGCAAGGTAAGTTGTCGCTTGATTATCCAGTCCTGAATAGTTCGTAGTTCCATGGGAGAATATTCAGTTTCGTATCCCTCCTTTGGCTTTATGGTATACTCATAAATTTGACCCAATCCGGTTGAAATAGGTCCCATAGCAGGACTTCCAAATTTATCGGGAATGGTTTCTCCCAATTCATTAAGTTTTTCCTGTACTAGTTGACGAGGGAGATAAGTTCCCATATCATCTTTAAAAACAATAGTAACTACCGAAAGTCCAAACCGTGAAATAGAGCGAATCTCTGTAACTCCAGGTAAATTACCCATCGAAAGTTCTACGGGATAGGTTACAAATTGTTCAATATCTTCTGTGGCAAGATTTGGCGACTGGGTGATCACCTGAACCTGATTGTTAGTAATATCTGGCACCGATCCCAGGTTGACGGTCATCATGGACCAAATACCCGTCCCTATCAGCGCTAAGGTAAGTAGTCCAATAATAAATTTATTATTAATGGAAAATGCGATTATCTTATTAATCATATAAATAAAAATTTAATTCAGTTAAAATTCTTGATAATAATTTTGTGCCTAACAAAATCTATCAATA
>NZ_SNWE01000050.1 GCF_004362395.1 Salegentibacter sp. 24 | reverse complement strand
ACCGATATTTAAAACAAGAAAGAAATGCTGCTTAAAAAATGAAAAATAGAACTTAATTTAGCAGCTAAGCTGTCCTAACAAATGGGGGTTCTTCATTCGAAGAACTGAAAAAAATACTTAGCGGAAAAAATTTTTCTGAATTTAAAGATGCTAATGTATTCAAAGCTGTTAAAAATTTAATAGTAAAAAAAGGCCTCTATGAAGCAGAGAGTTTTACTAAATGGTTAGAAGAACTATTAGCTTCGAAATTAGAATCTCCAACATCAGTAAGGCTGAGAGATCTTCCCTATAAAACTACAGTGTATGCCAGTAGAAGAGATAAAAATGCTTTAATTTTTAGCTCTTTTGAAAAGGAATCTATGGAAAAAAATGCCGCATTTGCTGCGAGATGTAGCATGTCTATTCCAATTTTTTTTACTCCTCAATATAGTGAAGGTCTAAGGGTGTTTGATGGAGGTGCTCAAAATAACTTTCCTGTTAAAGTACTACTCGATAAATACCCTGATACTAACTTTTTAGGCCTTTATTTAGGAGCCGAAATTTACAAACACGAAAAAAAGAATTTTTTAGGCGATATGTTATCAATCTGGACCGAATCTTCGGACCCTGATGTTTTAAGGGAATATAAAAACAATATTGTTGTTATTGATCCTGATCCAATAAGCACAACTCAGTTTAAACTATCATCAGAAGAGAAAGAATTTTTACTCGAAAGTGGGAGGTTGGCAGCAATAAAATTCCTGGATAAAACTAATATTATTAAAAAGACAGATCTTAATTTTGAATCAAGAAAGAATGACCTTGAATTGTTAAGAGAAAAATTGAAAACTAAGAAAAGAAAAAAGAAGTTTTTTATCAAATCATTATGCCTATTGGTAATCTTTTTAGTAGCTACGTATTTTTACGGAAATCATCTTTCATTTTAAGTTCATATGGTGTAATCAGAATCCGGCTGAGAAAAACAAGCTTCATTTTAAAGCACTAGTAAACTTTTACGTTTTCCACTTATTTTTATTTTAGTTATATTTAATAGCCTGAAGCGTTGGTTACTATGGAAAAATTTATTCTTAAATCCGGGAAAGCACTGGCTAGGTTAAGATCTGGAATAAATGATTTCTTCGAGGATAAAATAGAGGGAAATGTTACCAACGTGATTCTTTTCATCCTTTCATTCTTCATACTTTTCGTTACCAGCTTCAGTTTAATCTTCGGGATCCAAAGCATAATAGAGGGTTATGTCTATTATTTGATCCTTTTTATAATCCTGGCGGTAATTTTGGTCTGGCTGGCCATATTCTATGAATCAGATAAACACCTGGAGACCGACCGGCATAATTTCAAGGTGGTACCTATTGATAAATACCGGATACGGTTTGAATACATCAATCTTGATAAAGATTCTAAAGAGCAATTCTTAAGATTGCTTAAAGGCAGATATGTTCAGCAGAAGATCAATTTCACCGTTGGAAATAAAAGCGGGGACTCCGCGAACCACCGAATCCTCTTCGTCTTATTCGATGAACTATTTGATGGGGGTATCCAGGATCTTACCGGTGAGAGGAAACAGGATTTTTTCCTTTTACTGATGAATTCTTTCCTAATGAACAACGAACCGCTTAAAGAAAACACTTTAAAAACCAGTTTTTCCGCCTGGAAAAACGACCAGGAAAAAATTAATTCCCGAAATCAACGAAAATTCATCCGCCAGATGCTAAATAAAGAATAATTATAGCATAATTCCATTCTTATTTGAATTATGCTATTGATTTACAGGTATTTGATTTCCTAAGTTTGTCCTGTACAAAAATGTAAAAACCTGAGTTCGACGTAAGAAAAGTAGTTTTTTAGCATGAAAAAAGCAGAAATATGGTTATATTTAAGTGTCTGAAAACCAAAATACTAACCTAA
>NZ_SNWE01000049.1 GCF_004362395.1 Salegentibacter sp. 24 | reverse complement strand
CACTGCACTTATACAATAAATTCCAACTAAAAAATAAACATAAAAACCTGTAATTTAAATCGTTATATAGGTGAAAATAGAAAATCAGCAGGCCCGAAGTAACACTGAAAATATCGTTACTATAATATCCGGTCACATTCAATTCATCATTATTATCAAAATTATGATTGTATTTGGCCACACCATCATAAAAGGAAGCCTGACTATTTTGCAAAAAATCCTCACCCGTCAAATTTAGGATCCAATCAGAATATGTTCCCCGGCCACCAACTATAAGGCTAGATTTTCCCTGAATAATTGGAATTTCAAGAGTTAGATTTCCGGTCACAGGACCGATAGAAACTTCACCAGCAAACTTCTCCTTATTTGCATTCTTAGTAGTAATATCGAAAACTGAAGATAACCTTCCGCCATATTCAGCAGGTATACTTCCCTTATAAATATTAACATTCCCAGTGGTAAAGGGATTTAAACCAGAAAATATCCCAAAAAAGTGAGAAGGGTTATAAATGACAGCTCCGTCGAGTAAAATTAAATTCTGATCGGTCTTTCCTCCTCTTACATTATAACCGCTAGCTCCTTCCCCCGCGGTGGAAATACCAGGCAAGGTAGTTGCAACTTTTAAAATATCACGTTCTCCCAAAACTAGTGGGATAGTTTTAATTTCTGCTACATTAATTTTTTCCACACCTGTTAAGGCGTTTCTAATATTATCTCTAGCATTGGCATTCACCAAAACTTCATTCAGTTCTTCAAAACTTTGTTTTAACTCAAAATTTAATTTCCCCTCGTTATAAACGACAAGTCGTTTTTTCACCTTATCCACTCCTAAAGCTTGAGTTTCAATGATATTTACACCTTTTGGTAATGCAATCTGATAATACCCATGGAGGTCTGTTACCGTTCCTATATTTTTTTTAGAGACCAAAATATTTAAACCGGAAATAGGTTCCCCTTTTGCTGACATTACCCTTCCTGAAATCTTGTAGGTATTTTGATTATCTCCAGGGTTTTCTTTTCCTATTAATATCGTTTCAATAACTTCATTCTCCAAATTATTGTTACTATAAAAAATCGGATCCGGTATTTTTATATTCTCTTCTTTAGCGATTTGATTATCTTCATTTCCTAAGGCTAAAAATCCTTTGGGAAGTCGATTATAGATAAGGCTACCGCGAGTTAGAATAATCCGATCATCTTTAAAAAAGTAATTAATATTTGTTCCTTTTAGGATATCGCTTAGAACTTTTTCAAAATTTCCACTATAGTGACCGTTTAATTTAGTAAAATCAAACCAATCTTCATTAAAAAATATTTTATAGTCCGAGTTTTTCTCTAATGCAATTAATATTTCTGGAATAGTTTTACTTTTTACCTCTATGGAAACACGGCTATTGTCTGATTGAGCAAAAGTTATATGGAAAAAAATTAAAAATAACAGTAGTATTAGTATTCTCATTCTTTAAATTTCGTGTTTGAAATTATGGAATTTATTTTAGTAGCTAGATTTTTCATGAAATTATCTGAATTATCTTGGCGTATCGACCGGTTATTTCTATAAAAATCCCTTATTTCATTTTTTAAATCAGGAAAAAAACCATAAAGATTTCTTTTGTTTTCTAATTCAAAAACTTCATTCTGAAATTCGAAATAATATGCCGCCTTAGCCTTTTCAAACTCGTGATAAACAACCTGTCTATCTCGAAGTTCCTTCATTTTCATCTTATGCTTTTTATAAATTTTCAATTTATTTTCATCAGCTAATATTTCAAAGAAACCCGAAATTTTGGGATTGTTAAGAGCATTTAGATAAATAAACTGATGTTCGTTTATAGTAAATTCTTGCACTCTGTTGTCAACCAATTGAAAAATAGAACTCTTTTGGTTGTACTGAGGATTTACTATAACTACATCCTTATATATGTTATACTTAATCGGCACGTTATAAAAAGTCTGGCCGTTATAGGTAATAGTTGCTTCCCGAAAATCGCGAGATCCAAAAAATTGGTCCAATTCGTTTATAACTCGATGGGTCTCAATATATTCTATACCTTTAAATAAATTAGAATTTTCAATTCCAGTTTGCTCATCATACCAAGAATAAAATTTTTCTTGTGAATAACCCTTAGAAAAAGATAAGAGAGCTAGCATGTATCCTAGAAAGAATAAGAAGCAATTTTTAATCATTCAGTAATTATTAGATGAATATTCTGAATTTATTTTATAAAAATAGAAAAATGAATATCATTATTTGATTTTTAAAGAAATTAATTTTAATCATTATTATTTAAGAAAAATAAGACCGGACTAACTATTGATAACGAATCCATTACTGCAGATTTAATTTCTGATCACATGGCTAAGGAAGTCAATCAATTAGCCAAACTCTATTTAACCCCTTTCAAAGACAAGGTAAATCTCTATAAAATAATGGCAATCCAATGAATTCTACCAGAAAAAATATATAAAAATAGATACAGTTCTACCTGAACAATGATCATCCCCCAAAAATTAGGACAGTAAGTTAAGTTCAAAAATAACCTTAATTTTACTGTATTATGACACGAAGAAAATTCACATCCAAGTTTA
>NZ_SNWE01000048.1 GCF_004362395.1 Salegentibacter sp. 24 | reverse complement strand
ATGAACTTAGTGTGTCCGAACAAAAAGAAATAGAAAAAGGAATTGAGAATTTAGATAACGGAAAAAGAATTTCCTATGAATCTTTTTTAAAGAAAATTTCATAGGGAATGAAAGTATTCTATTCTTATCCGAACTTGCTGAATCAAAACTTTTAAAACTTTCGGAATACTTATAAAAATTAGAGTTTAAAAACTAGAAATAAATTCATTTCAAAGCTGACTGAAAAAATCAAGCAAATGTCTAATCAACCCGATAGTTGTCCTAAATCGTGTGACTAAACAAACCGCATTCTACTACAGATTGAGGTCGAATAAGAAGGAAATCGAGATAATTACAATCTTTGATACAAGACAAAATCCTGAAAAATTAAAAAAAGACATTGATTGAACGTAAGAAAAACCAATAGAATAGACATCATCAATGGTTATTATTGGATTGCGCTTCTCAAACCTCCATATTTGCGGATACTAACCAGGGTTGGTTAATTAAACTTCTAGATAATAGTATTCGATTAAGCTAATATGTTCATTTTTAAGAGGTTTTTGGCAACAGGGGTATGCAAAAATAAGACTCTGAGGTACATCTCAACCATCCATTCCGGTAAGACATAAGGTACGGGTTTAATCTGGGTTAATTCCCAACCAAATAAGTTTTTCTGTTTTCGTTCTGGCTTTTTCCAGTGATTTCGATAACTCTCACAAAGAGCATTACTTTCAAACTCCTCAATCAAAGCAAACAATTCTTGTTCTTTACGCATTATAAATATTTTTGAGGGAATGTAAATTCTTTAAAGAATGTGGGATTACGAGTTTGTGGAGAGAATACGATTATAGCGAGTTGGGTATCCTTATGAGTGATATTTATTTAAGGAATATTAAACCAACCTATTGTTATATTATTCATTTTTTGACTTATATTTGTAAGTGAATTACATTTTAAAGATAAAAAATAGATGCTAATCAATTTTTCAGTTGAAAATTATCGTTCTATTAAGAATAAAGTTACTTTATCCTTTGAAGCTTCTAACTCAAAAGATTTAGAGGACTATTTCATTATAAACGCAACAAAAGATTTAAGGTTATTGAAATTAGGTTTAATATATGGTGCTAATGCTTCAGGAAAAACAACCTTGTTAGAAAGTTTAGAGTTTTTACAAGAATTAATCCTTGAACCTTTAGAGAAAAAAAATGAAGTTATTGACTTCAGTCCTTTTTTATTTGACAAAGCATCAAAGAATAAAAGCACGAATTTTTCAATAGAATTTTTTCAAAATAACATAAAATACATTTACAACCTTGCATTAAATACAAACTCTATTGTATTTGAGGAGCTTTACTATCACAAGCCGAACAAAGCGTTAGTTTTTCGAAGAAATACCGAACTTTCCAAGCAATTAACAAAAATTGAATTTGGCAGTAAAATTAAAATCAACAAAGCACATAAATCTACACTAGAAGCTAACACTCTATGGAATAATACGGTTTTAGGCGGTTATATTAAAACAAATTTTGAATCAAAAGAACTTCAAGAGACTGTAGATTGGTTTGATAATAAATTGAAACCAATGATCTCTTCAAAAACTAGTTTATTGAGTTTCATTTCTACAAGAATAGAAAACGATAAAATTAGCAAAAATGATATTGTTGATTTTCTTAAGAAAGCAGATTTCAATATATCAGACGTTGTAATAAAAAGTGAAGAAAGCGAAGTAGATCATGATGTTTTAGAATTTATCAATAAAAAATCTTTAGTCCCTAATGACAAATTGGATAAATTAAGAGAAACTGGGAAGATTGAAAAAAAAGAAATATTTTTTCAACACTCTCTTAATAATGATAATTTCTTGATGTCATATAATGATGAATCTCAAGGAACTCAAAGATATTATCAATTTAGCGGATTATTAAGTTTAATGATAAACGATGAACTTATAGTGCCTATTGATGAAATTGAATCATCGCTGCATCCTGATTTATTAAAACACTTTCTTTTATCGTTTCTAGCAAACTCAAAAGCATCTCAACTAATAGCTACAACTCATCATAGGGAACTTTTGATTGAAAAAGACATACTACGGAGTGATGCAATATGGTTTACAGAGAAAGATGATGATGGATGTACAGAGCTATTTTCTCTAGATGACTTTGATTCTTCCGTTGTCAGAAAAGATACAGGCTCAATTTTTAATGCTTATAAAACAGGAAAATTAGGGGCCGTTCCAAGTTTAAGTGATTATTATATCGAATTGGAAAATGGCTCGAATTAGGAACAAGAGAAATCAACATAGAAAAGGTAAACGGACCTATTCGATAATAGTAGATGGGAAAACCGAAGTTTGGTATATACAAATGCTAAAGAAAAACGAGGATTTACCAAGAATTGACTTAAAACCTGAATTGCCAAAGAAGAAAAAACTTTCTGAACAATTTGAAAGCGTAATAGAAAATTCAAAGATTTATGATGAAGTAGTTTGGCTTATTGATTTTGATACCATATTAAAAGAAACTAGGGAAGTAAAACCGGGGGAGAAAACAGCCTTACAAGAACTTGAGGAATACAAAAATCATATAGATAAAAATATCACAAATGTAGAACTGTTTGTAAATACACCCTGTCTTGAGTTATGGATATTATTGCATTATGAAGCAATTGGGAAATTCTTTCCTAATTGTACCGATGTAGAAAAAATACTTAAAAAGTCCCACATAAAAGATTATGAAAAAAGCGAAAAGTTTTACAAAAACCGAAGTAATGATATTTACAATCTTTTGTTAGAAAAAAAGGAGTTTGCAATTGAAAATGCAATGAAACTAGGGGAATTTAATATTAAAGATCCGTATAAAAGTATTTCCGAAATGTATAAGATTTTTGAAAAATTTGGAATAAAAAAATAACACCATACAATAACTAAGTATTCAGCCAATAGGCCAAGGCGGAATATCTTGTTGACATATCTGGTTCCTCTATGGGGAATGTGTTTTTATTCCGGGTTATTCAGGATTTTTATTCTGTAGATAAGCCATAACTGTTGGTTTTGTCCACTCAAATATTTACTAGTGACTTAACTCTAATTGAATATCGATTAGTCTTTTTTCGATCACTCCGTGAATAAATTCTTGGCTTTAGGACATAATTCTCCCACCCCGAATTGTGCTGGCAGTTTTTAGTAGATCTTTCGAATAACAGTAAATTAGTTAATTTGATAATTCGTCAGTTAGTCTATTCGGATTTAAGTGAGCTATTTGCCAATAAAATTAATTTTCGGATAGAAAACATGTAGGTCTTTTTGAATTCTAAAAGAATTTAAAAGAATAGTCAGAATATTTAGGAAATACATCAGCGGAATAAAGTACAAGAAAAATTGATTCCTGGTTTGATAGTGGGACATGGAAATAACACCAGTGGTTTGAATTTTATACTGAACTATAAATAATCCAAAAATAATTCTGGCAAATAGTAAAATGTTCCAGATTATTTCGAAATTGATGATAGCCTTGGATACACGCTTAAGGTTTTTAAAAACCACATTTTTAAATATTCGGGTTGAAGTTATATTGAAACAAACCTATCGATTTTTATAAACAAAATTGTTTATACTTGTGTTATGAATAATCTTTTAAAATATAAAGGAATTCACCCGGGAATTGTTTTAAAACGTGAGCTAAAAAAGCGTTCCCTAAAACAACGTCCCTTCGCTATGGACATAGGCGAATATCCGCAAACTTTGAATGCCATTACCAATGGGAAAAGAAATCTTAATAGACCCCTGGCACTAAAAATTGAAAAAAAACTTGGACTGGAAGAAGGCGCCTTGGCAATTTTACAGACGTATTATGACATAGCAAGAGAAAAAGAAAATCTCCAATCAAAAACACCAAATCTGTCCCTGCTTAAGGAATCCTTGTTTTGGGATACCAATATCAATCAAATTGATTGGCAGAAGCAGCGTAAGGCCGTTATCAACCGCATTTTTGAGCGTGGCAGCGAAACTGAGAAGAATGAAATTATTCGTTTTTATGGAAAGCCAATAGTAGATAATGTCCTTCGCACAGTAGCCAGAAAACCTTATACGGTCTCAACAGAATAATACGTTCTATTTAAATTGTGAGTTAATCGTAAGTTTAAAAAACTCAATCTGCGTGAAACCATATAAATACTGGGGTTTTCGACGTTTTAAAGGCGTTTTGCCACCCCGAATTGTGCTGGCAGTTTTTAGTAGA
>NZ_SNWE01000047.1 GCF_004362395.1 Salegentibacter sp. 24 | reverse complement strand
TTTCTTTTCAATCTTGTTTAATTCTTCCTGTGTCATTTTAAATCTGTTTGAGTATTAATATAAAAATTCTCAGACAGACTTCAAATTACACCCTCGCCTTTTGTACTTATTGCAATAAGCGACATATAAGTAACAACTATCAACCAATCAATAAGCAGGTTATGAAAAATTATATCGTGCCATGACTCCATAACTTCAGTAAAAACATAGGCACGCATATAGGCCAGCTTGACAATATATACCAAATTGAATAAGGTATAGAAAGCAGCTAAAAGCATAATGAGCTTTATATCTAAATATTTATTTTTAAAGTTTGAAAGGCTCATTGTTCAGATTTTAAATTCCAAGTTTATCAAACAATTCTTTTTTATTGGATTTACTGATTCGCAATATTTTGTTATCCTTCATCCTCACATCTACTTCAGAAAAGTCCGAATGGACAATTTCCTTGATATGATTTATATTAATAATTGCCGAACGGTGAATTCTAAAAAAAGCATGGTCTTTAAAAAAATGGTCTAGGTTGCTTAAAGATTCCCGAAGCACATATTTCTTGTTTTCGGTATAAATTTCAGCATAATATCCTGAAGCGCAGATATAATAAATTTCTACGGGATTTAACAAGACCGTTTTATTACCCTGTCTAACCGGTAACTTTAAGGAAATATTTGAATTGTTCTGATCTTTTTTAAAGACCTCAAATAAAGTTTGCAGGCGTTTTTCAAAATTATGCTGAGTTTCCCTCTGTGAAATATTCAATACCTTCTTTATCGTTTTATAAAAACGGTCATCTCTAAAAGGTTTGAGTAAAAAATCGAAAGCATCAACGTCGAAGGCCTTGGTTGCAAAATTATCGTACGCCGTAACGAAAATAACTATAGGTTTTGGGTTTACTTCAAGTTTCTGTAAAACTTCAAAACCATTCATATCTTTCATACTAATATCGAGAAAAACCAGTTCCGGTTTAAGTTTATTGATTTGCGAAATAGCCGATTTTCCATTGGAACATTCTCCTAATACTTCTATTTCTTTAATCTCAGAAAGCAGGTTAAGCACTCTTTTTCGAGCCAGTTCTTCATCATCTACTACAAGTGCTTTCATAACTATATCATTTACAGTTCACCTATGTAATTTAAAACTATTTTTCGTGGTTAAATATATTTTTTATTGATAACTAACTGGGATTAAATATATTCAATCCCCTTATTTTTGCTTTAAAGTCTATATATTCTGATGCAAATGCTACTTATTTTGCAATAAACCATAAAAAAGCCCGTAAAGTTCTAATAGCCAAAGCTTTTACTTTACAGGCATTTGTTTTTAAGAGCTTTTCAAATTACATTCCAGCAACTCGCTCTTCCTCGATTTTACTAGGATCAATCTTTACAATTTTTGATTTATCATTTTGTACCACTTTAATTCGATAAATTTGTTTATCCAGTATACTTCCATTTCCTATGGCTTTATAAGTGTTTTTCACCATAGTCCAACCTTCGGTTTGTTTCCACAATTCATTTCTTACCGCTAGTGGCAGTGGGATATCTTTAAATGACTGTCTTGTGCGCTTGAGCTCTCCGTCTTTTGAATAATCAGCTTCCAGGTAACCTTTCTCGTGAGAAAAAAGCACCAAATAGGTATGATAATTTTTATCTTCTACCTGCTCAATGAAGCTATCGATATCAAAATAAGATTCCACAAAACCAATAGGATTCATTAAGAACTCTTTTGCATAGGCATCGTTTACTATGTAACGATATTCATCGGGATGATCAGTTTCAGCTAGACTAATGGGAGTAAATCCAATATTGGTCTCTTTAAGTTCGGTAATTTCCTGGGCTTGACTAGTAAAGCTTAAGCTCACAAGGATCATAATAATGACTAATGTTTTCATAACAATTGATTTTAATGTTTATAAATGGTTTAGGTACAAGCTTGCATTTGATTATACCTTAAAATTAAGCTGCAAAACAGGCGAAATTTTCATTTATGATCCCAATGGCATATTTTTGATATTAGACAGCTATAAAATTGATGCGAAGCTTAATTGTTTACCTTGAGGCTATCTCCGGTTCAGTAAAATTCACTATTTTTATGCTCTTTTAGACTCAAAAAATTATTCCAATTAAGAACGCTATTACTAAGAATTATAAAGCAGACGTTGATAATATTAATAAAATTCCCATCGTCTCTAAGCTACTGGATATTATTTGTCTCAATACTGGGATGGGTTTTGCAGCGATTGCTCGTGTAACTGAAGATAAATGGATTACCTGCGCCAGTAAAGACAATATTTCTTTTGGGTTAAAAGTTGGAGATGAACTTCCCATAGAATCAACCATTTGTGCCCAGGTACGTCAGCAGCAAAAACCTATTTTTATAAATAATGTAGCCACTAGTGTGACCTACGCCAACCATCCAGTCCCTGCTATCTATGGGTTTTCAAGTTATATTTCTGTTCCTTTGTATAAAAATGACGGCAGTTTCTTCGGTACTATTTGTGCCATAGACAAAAAAGCAGCAGAAGTCGATACTGAAGCGATCCGAGGGATGTTCCAGATTTATGCTGAATTAATAGCGTTTCATCTCGAAGCCATTGAAGCGAAGGAAAATGCGGAAGCTAAGCTTATAGAAGAGCAACATATTGCCGAATTACGAGAACAATTTATAGCAATTTTAGGTCACGATTTAAAGAATCCAATTGCCACTACCCGGATGAGTGCAGACATTCTGATGAAATTTAGCAAGGAAGACATTGTAAAACGAAATGCAGCTCTCATTAAATCTACCAGTATTCGAATGGAAGGTTTAATTGACAACCTTCTTGATTTTGCTAGAGGCCGCCTGGGCGAAGGCATTAAACTGAATAAAACCAAGGATTTTGGAAAACTCAAGAATGTTATAGAACAGGTTATTAATGAAGTTGAAATTACGGCTCCAAATCAAGAAATTATAGCCGATATTCAAATAAAGAATCCAGTAGACTGTGATCCTGATCGAATTGCACAGTTGTGCTCTAATCTTTTAGGAAATGCAATAACTCACGGTTCACAGGACACCCCTGTAAAACTCCAAGCAACTTGTATAAATGGGGAATTTAAATTGGAGATAACCAATAAAGGCGTTAAAATCCCGCAAAAAGTACGGGAAAAATTGTTTGACCCATTTTATCGTAGGGAAGGCGAGGAGGCTAAAAAAGGTTTAGGTCTTGGACTTTATATTGCTTCGGAAATTGCCCTGGCCCACGACGGAAATATTAATGTGACTTCTTCAGATAAAGAAACCGTATTTAGCTTTGTAATGCCTACCCAGTAATAAAAAGCACAAATCCAGGTATGTAACTTTAACCACCAATCAAAATAGCAGGTTTAGCGTTCCTAATACTGCAAAAATTGCTGCAATTACGATCCAACTAAGAATTAAAAGAATAAATAGTTTGGCCAGAAAATGAAATCCAGCGGTTGCTGTTTTGTAATTTTCGAGAAAAATATAAAAAGGATTCATAGCACAAAATTTAAAGGTGAAACATAGAACCTTAATTAGGGAAATTGCTATAAACTAAAATGGTCTTTGCCGACTAAGCAAGGTTAATGAAAAGGCTTAATAAACCAAAGGCCCGAAAATTCAGCTTTGGTCTTTTTTAATTTTTACAAGTAATTTTTTACCATATTTCAACTTATTCTTTCCTAAAAAAGTTCACCTTTAATTTAAGACTACAAAACCTGTTCTGGTATTGGGGAAAACCAGTATTTAATTCTTTTTTCAAAGAAAAAATCTTTGCCGAGATTGATTAGATCCAATTCAAAGGATGCCCTGATATTATTATATTTCATCACAATGGAATCTGTAGGTGTGAAAAACAATGAATTCGAAACAATATTCCTGGCAGGGAAAGCTTTTATAATATCAATTTTTACTTGAAGTTTATCACCTGTGGAATAAGTTTTATCTTAGCTCTCAACAGGTTACATTTCTTCGGTAAGATTTCGATCTTCGATATTATTTGAACCTTCGATTATAGATTCACTATGGAAATAATTCAGAACAAAACCAAGCATAAGGTTTTTCAAATTGTATTTAAACAAAAGCTTAATTAAATATTAAGTAACAAATATACTTTCAAGAATTGACCCTGCGTAAAAGGCAATTAGTGCTGCACCCCCGCCGAGAAAAACTGTTTCAAGTATACCTTTAAAAATATTTTTCTGTGTAACATAGCTTTTTAATCCGCCTACTATGGACAGAGATATTGCAGTTAGAATACAGGAATTGACGAACAACCGATTTCCTAATTCAAAATAATAATCCCCGGTAAAAAAATAGGATAATAAGGGCACCGCTCCCACTAGAAAAAAACTGAAAAAGGTCACAGCAGCTGTTTTATAGGGTGTTTTCAATCCTTTTACCAT
>NZ_SNWE01000046.1 GCF_004362395.1 Salegentibacter sp. 24 | reverse complement strand
TTCTTTTCAATCTTGTTTAATTCTTCCTGTGTCATTTTAAATCTGTTTGAGTATTAATATAAAAATTCTCAGACAGACTTCAAATTACACCCTCTGATGATTTCCAAAAATGGAATAAGACATCCTTAGATTTGTATACAGAATTGTTTATTTGTACAAGTCCTACAATTCCTGAACACAAAATACCGGGGTGTTAGTAACCAAAAGTTAGAAATTGCTAATTATTCATACAACATTTTTTATATTTTTTGCCACTTCCGCACAGACAGGGATCATTACGTCCTGGTTTTTTCGAGTTAACAATCGGTTCATTATCAAAAGTACTAATACTCCATTCATTATAAATTTCACTGGCTAAATCTTCATTAATTTCTAAATTGTTATTTTCATTTTCATAACCACCCAGCTCTTCATATTGCTCGTAAATATCCTTTACGATAAATCCCATGTTTTTTTCTACAGGAATCCCAGCAATCTCAGTGGCGACCTCTTTAAAGTTTCCGCAAATGGAAGTATCTACCAGTTTCAGATCAAACAATTGCTTGATTTCAGGCAATAACCCAGCGTAAGCTAAGTCCATAATATCGCTGATAATAAATCCAACCGCTTCCGTATCAGCAAAATTCTCATTTTCTGCATTTTCAATATAAAGATTCAAGACCTGCCGATACTCTTCAGTTAAATCTGCCTTTTCTTCATTGGAATTATTAATGATCTTCACCAAAGATTCTCCTAAAATACATTTGCTGCTTGTATCGATATTCGGCAACTTTAAAAATTCAAACATTCGGTGGATTTGATCCTTACCACAATTATTCAGAGATACATCCATGATATCAGCGATAAAATCACCAAACCAGAAATCAATGAAATCTCTATCCTGTTTTAGGATCTGTAGAATAGCTGGAAAAGAATCTTTTTTCTTAAAATGAGCCAGTAACAAAATCGCATGGATAGGAAAAGCAAGTTTTTTATTGTTATAACCTTCGGCATTGACCTTACCAACAAAAAAATCAAACCGGGCAATACTATCCTGCAATACTTTTTCCAAATCTTCAATAAGCTCAGAAGAATCAATAGTTAAGATCTGTTCGATTTTTTTACGGTCGATACTCAGACCATTCTGGTAGAGCCAGTTAATTTCTTTTTCAAAATGGAAATTAGGGCTTTTGGTTGTCTGTAGATGAGACCTTGTGTCTTTTAGCAGCACCTCCTTTCGTTGGAGACGTTCACGTTCCTTACGTTCTGAAGCTTTGGTCATATACCATTCCCGAAGGATCTCTCGGGCGTATTGCGCTTTTGGATGTTGCGAGTCTAAATCTTCCAAGAGCTTCACACGCAATTCGGCCTGCTCAATTTCGTCCATAGTCAGAAAATACTGAACACTTACCGTGTGGAAACCAATAACTTCCTCAAAATGAAACTCTTTGCGCTCCGGGTATAATTCCCCAATTTCCATACTTTCCCCAAAAATGCCAGGTATTTCTTCTGACTGACCTTTAAAAAGAAATTCAATTGCGAGATTAATTTTTCCGGAAAGGTAATTCGGATGTTCCTTAACAATCCACCTGTTTACTGCATAAGCCTGTTTAACGTTCCCGTTTTTCTGATAAACTACTGAAAGAAAATTTTTAAAAACGGGTGTTTTTGGATATTTGCGGGAAAGACTATTTAGTTTTTTAATAAGATATTTTCGTCCCTTTTCAACATCAGGCCTAAGCTCTTCAATTATCCGGCGTACCTCTGGGGTAATTTGGTTCTGTTCATCCAGAATCGTATCATCTCCAGTTATTTTGTAATTCTTCAGTTTTAATCCGTCTTGGCCCATACAACAAAAATAATTTTCCTATCGTGAAAAAATGTAAATCACTATAAACTTATCATTTATTTTTCTATAAAATAAAGATCCAAATTATGGTTTTATTACTTCATGCTAGGGATTTTCATCCTTGGAAAAAAGTGCATTCCTGTTGGATAACATTTAAAAATCACCGGTTATGATATTTAGAAAACAAAGCTATCCGCATAAAATAAGTTCTGCCTTTTCTCGAATAATTACTTCATTATTTTTAGCTATGGGTATAATACTCCCCAAATATAGATTGAGAAATTATTGAATCCTAAAAAGTGGGTTGAGATATTTTTTCAACTCCACACACTTAATCCCATCTTTTAATTTGTTTTGGTATAGTTTGCCTTTTAAAGAAAGCAAAATAAGATTAAATTGCTTTATTTAGATAGCAAAAATAAGTATATTTGCTTTTTATAAAAAGCACTTATGGAGAGTTTATTATTAGAATTTCAGTCAAAAATTGCACAGATCACCTTAGCAATACAGCGCTATCTTGTAGATCAAATTGATTTAAATAACAGACTTATTGCTATAAAAGGGGCAAGAGGCGCAGGAAAAACCACAATGCTTTTACAGCTTGTGAAATTACATTTGCCAATGTCATCCAGCCTTTATGTGAGTTTAGATCACATCTATTTCTATGAGAATAAACTGTATGATTTAGCGAAACAATTTAGTCAATTTGGAGGAACACATTTATTACTTGATGAAGTTCATAAATACCCCAATTGGTCACGAGAAATAAAACTGATTTATGATAATTTTCCAGAGCTTCATATTATTTTTACATCATCTTCCATGCTCGAAATCTATAAATCTGAATCGGATTTAAGCCGAAGAGCCGTTGCATATGATCTAAAAGAACTCTCTTTCAGAGAATTTATTGCTTTTGAAACCCAACAGAAAATTCAACGCTATACATTTTCAGAAATTTTAGCGAGGCATAACGAAATTGCCGCCGAACTCTTAAAAGAAATAAAACCTTTACCACTATTTGACAAATATTTAAAAACCGGGGTTTACCCTTATTACAAAGAGAATGAAAAGCTTTATCTTCAGAAACTACAAAACACCATCAATCTTATTATAGAAATCGATATCAATGCTGTAGAAGATTTACAATACGAAACCCTGGTAAAACTTAAAAAACTGTTGATAAGTGTAGCCTCTAGTGCTCCCTTTACCCCAAACATTACAAAATTGAGTAAAAAAGTAGGGGTTTCTCGAAATATGTTGGTACAAAGTATAAAAATACTAGGGCGTGCCGGTTTGGTAAATGAGTTGTATAAAGATACTTCCGGGATTGGTATATTAACCAAACCTGAAAAACTATACTTGAACAACACAAATTTAATGTATGCTTTAGCAAAAGAAAATACCAATATTGGAAATGTTCGGGAAACTTTTTTCTTGAATCAGTTTAAAGGCTTACACGAAATCAACCGCTCAGAAACTGCTGATTTTATAATTGATAAAACCTACACGTTTGAGATAGGCGGAAAGAACAAAACCAAAAAACAAATAGCCGGCACAGAGAATGCCTACATTGCAAAAGATGGTATAGAAATAGGTTTCGGAAATATCATTCCTGTTTGGCTTTTTGGTTTTATGTATTAAATGGAGAGAAGGGTGATGGCAAAGAATGTGCAAATAAAACAAAGGACTATTTATGAAAGTACTTTATTTTGCTACGCATTTTCCATCAATAATCACTTTTTGATTAGTTTCATTAGGTACTTGATTTGTGGTAAATGCTCTAGGTTTTGTATTAGCTAAAATCCGATTGTCTTCATTTTGTATATGTATAATATCTTGGGAACCATTTAGGCTCAGATTTTATGCTTTTAACCAGTTCGTAAATCGGGAGGAGGTCAATTTGTGCTGAGTGAAATCCTAGGCAATACATCTTAATTTATTTATGCTTGGGAACAATTTAGTACAATATATTCATAGAAGCACTCTTCAATAACGTAAAATACTATTTACTTTTATGCCTATATTTGTAAAAAATATTTAACATTATATCTAGAAACAAGATTGTATTATTGCCTAAAAACAAAAAGCTTTTACAAGCAGTGGGTGAAAATATTAAGTTAGCACGCTTACGGAGGAAACTAACGATGGATCAGGTTTCAGAGCGGGCGGGGATTTCCCGCCCAACGCTTTCATCTTTAGAGAAAGGACATCCTGCAGTTTCTTTTAATGTAGCCCAATGGGAACAACTAGCGACGGATTTAAGTATTCCAAGAAATGAAATGGAATTAATGAAAAATGCGTTTAAACTGTAACCGGAAAATAACAATGTCGTATAATCGGCAAATAAGAATGTAGTGTTTTCGGAAAATAGTCATGTACTACTTTCGGAAAATAAGGATGTATGATCCAAGGCTTACTCTTTTGCCCCCGGGGCAAAAGAGTAAGCCTTGAAGTCAAAATTTACTGTTTCTTGGACTGGAATAAAAACACCAATCCTAGATGACAACAAGAGACTTAAACAATTGGATCATGTACCACGAAATTCACAAATTTAAAAGGCTTGGTTTTAGCAATCCAAAAATTGCCGATTATCTGGTTTTAGATACCAGAACCGTAAAGAAATATCTATCTATGTCCGAGGAAGATTATGAGAATCATCTTCTGAAAGGGCAGTATAGAAGCAAAGTATTGTCTCCCTGATCTTGCTACATTTGTTGGGACACTAAGTTAAGGGTAATAATTAAAAAACCTTAACTTTATAAAACGATGAAAGAAAACAGAAAGAACTACAG
>NZ_SNWE01000045.1 GCF_004362395.1 Salegentibacter sp. 24 | reverse complement strand
CGATATTTAAAACAAGAAAGAAATGCTGCTTAAAAAATGAAAAATAGAACTTAATTTAGCAGCTAAGCTGTCCTAACAAATGGGGGTTCTTCACACCAAAATTACTCACCATGTCTAAAAAAGCACCATACATTTTCACAAATCGTTCAAAACGTTACCTAAAGGGTCATTTTAATTTTGTTTTTAAATACCAAAAAGCTTAGTTAGTTAATCAGTTAAAGGAGGATACTAAGCAAATATTGCGATCCATTACCGATGGTTCTGATTTTGAAATTGAATTGATGGAAATTGAGAATAATCAAGCTTATCTTTTTATACATTACGTTCCTCGCAATTCAGTTGCATCTATTGTTCGAAGGTTAAAGCAAGAGAAGACTCACCAAATTCGGCGTTCAGCGCATAGGTCGTTCTCGTTGAAGCATTTTTGGAAAGAAAATACCTTTGGTCAAACTATTCAGCACAGGAATTTAAACTAAATATATTTTCTGATTTTAATTATTTCAACTTCATATATAAAATCAAAATACATAGATATTAGGAACGGTGGAATTCCATTTAGGATCTTAATCTATTATTATAATGATTGCATTCCAGGCAATTATGAAAAACCCTCTATATTTTAATAACTCTTTAAGACAGAGAATTAGTTATCTTTTGTAAATTATTAAGTATGAAAAATAATGGCCCATCTTTCCTAATTTTAACCACTATAATTCTAGTGACTGTTACAATACTTGTTTTTTTCAGAATTGGGTTTCCAGTGGTTTTCTATTTAACTTGTATCGGCCAAATTTTAATGATTTTTAGTATTTACAAAGTTTTAACTGACAAATATTCTACTAAAAAAAAATTCAAGGATTGGTACGAAGATTATCCGAAAAAATAAAGCCGGTGATTCAACCCCATTTAGTCGACTTCAAAAATTGTACTTATTGACACTGGTTTTCCTTCACTTGTAAAACCTTCCAGGTTTATTTCAAATTTTCCATTTAGATCTGATGTATAGAAAATAATTTCCTTTTCTATTAGTTTTATTATTGGGTTCCAAAGGAGTTGATATCTGTAATCCGGTATTCTATCTAACTTATAGGCCGAATAATTTGGAGAATAGTAAGTTTTTGGTTTTTGAGGAATTTTAATTTCATTAATTATCATTCCTTTTTCTGCTAACTCGGAAGGAAAATCACCTTCCTTGGTACTTACAATAACGGCTCCCTGATAAACAGATGGGCCAAGAAATAAACGGTCTCTTAGAACGCTTATACTTTTTATTTGTCGAGGATTATATGCTATTAATTTTTCATGGTCCTGCACCACTACCCCATCAACTATAAGCAGTGCAGGTTCTTCAAATTCATCGTAAACTTTTTTGCTCCTTACTAAGAATATATTCACTCCCATATTATTTTCCCTTATTCTACCGAATTTTATAATTTCTGTAAAAGTTTGAGCGATATCCGGAAAACTATTATAATCCTCCAAATTATACGTAATCAATTCTTTTTCGAAAAAGTATTTATTAGCTCCCGGATTATGAAAATGGTCTTTTTTAATATTGTTATAAGCATTTTCAATTTGAATATTTATACTTCTTTCAAGGATATCATCTCTATAATTTGAAGCCATAAAAGGGGGGCTAATCAATAGACTGTCATAGTTAGGATGTGGATGTTTGAGCAAATTTATATTATATTTAAGTTTTCTATCATTCTCAATTTGGAATATAAATTCATTAATTTTTGGTATTTCATTTAAAGTGAATGAAAAATTTCCATTTCTATCTATAGAAACGATGCGCAATTGCCCTTCTTCACCTGGGGAGGAAATAATCATGTTTTTACCTGAAAGTAGTTCCTTATTTTCTATTTTTATATTCGCTTTAAACAATGCTCCTCGAACTTCCGGTAAAAAAATGGTATCCTTAAAATTCCAAACTATATCCGTATAAAGTCTCTTATACGTAGTACTCTTAAGTCTTTCGGGTTTATCTATTGCCCCTAATCTTCTCACCGAAAGAGAAAAATTTCCAGATAAATTGTTTGGGTTCTCCAGTTCAAGAATTACTTTTTCCCTTTTCCCAAATCTGCTTTTATTCAGGTTAAAATTTAAACCACCATTATTACTTTCAAATCTTTCTTGCAGGAATTTATTATTTTTTTGTTTTTCGATTCCTGTATTGGTGCTCAGATAAGGATTTATAATATTTATATCCTGCATGAAGTAATTTCCCTTAGCATTTAGCATCCAATTTGTATAGGCCACAATTTTATAAGAACCTGATTTTAAATTAGAGTGAATGAAAAAATCCGAAAAACCTTGTCCGTTTTTTAATTTTACTTTGTGCTGAAGTAGAACTTCACCTTTATTATTAACCAGCTCTACCCAACCTATCTTACTTAAACTACTTAACTTACCAGTATCGCTTTCAAGCCCATAGAATTTATATTGCAGTTGTTCTCCGGTAAACAACAGGGTGCTATTAATATGTAGATAAACCTGCTCTTTGGGAAATTCCTTATTCAGAAAACTTTCTGTAATATCAATCTGAGCAGAGGTGGAGAGAATAAAACCTATGAAAAAAATAATTACTAGCTGTTGTTTTATCATTTGATTAGTGTTCTTTTATTCTTCCCAAAATTCAGGTACTTCGTTTGTTCCGAAAACAGTACAATCAACACAATTTACAGGCACCACCTTAAAGCCCAAAATTGGATCAGTAGTAAACCATTTAACGGCTCCATTTTGAAGTAGTTCTTTTAATCTTTGGGAATTTGGATTTTCAATAGGACAATAAGAAGCAAAATATGGTCTTGGGTGTGGTGAATCGAAAAAATCGTCATAATTAAAAAATATTCGCTTTTTTGAAACAGAGGAAATATCAAAAAAACCTATAATTTTTTCATCTGGATTATTAACATTCTCAATATTACCGGCAAAAAAGCCCGGCTGACTTTGTGAGAAAACATTATCTGTATCCGAAAGTTCTTCTAAGATTGCATAATAATTATATGCTCCCCGACTAATAACGTACTGTTCAACAAAGATACTATATCGAAGAGCTAGTTTGGGTTCATCATTCGCTATAAAAGTTAACAGTAAATTATTCACGTTATTTTCCGATAAAGAATTAGTATTAGCTAGTATAATTTGTTGTGATTCTTCCGTACGGTAACACGTGTATTCTTCTTTAATCTTCGGAACTTCGACAATACGACCATCTATTAAGATTAAATCTCTGGTTTTATAATAGCGTGAATTAAATTTAAAAGTTTCAGAATATTCATATTTATAATAATTGGCCTCCCCTGATGAAGTTTGATTATTTAAAGTGATTGCTATCCCATTTTCTCCCTGATAATCAATTCTGTTAGCTTCTATTTGTGCAATACCACTTGTTCCCGGCAATTGCATTGGTTCAGATTGATATTTTTCGTCCTCTATGAAAATTTTCAACTGATAATTTATTCCAGGTTGAGCGGCAAAACTATCTCTGGAAATATATATCCCAGGTTCCTTTTCCTCGAAAACATATTCATTATTTCCTATGACCTTAACTTCGGCTCCGGATAATGGATTTGGTCCCGATGAGTCTATTTCGAATGCCCGGGATAATTTAATCTCGTGTTTTTTTAATTCATTGGTTACCATTCCCTCAATTACAATAGCTTCTTCAAAACCCTCGGGCTCTAATGGAATTTCTTCCACACAAGCCATGATGCTTAATGTAAAAATCAGCAGACCAATTACTTTAATATTTTTTGATATAAACATTATCAATTCTTTGATTAAAATCTAAAATTATAGGTTATGGTTGGTATTGGAATGGAAAAAATTGAACTCTGATAAGCCTTTACCTCTCCATTATCGGTAACAAAAAATACGGAATATGGATTGTTTCTACCCAAGACATTATACACTGAAATATTCCAGAAACTATGCGCGAATTTTTCAATTTTATGATTGCCTTCTACATTAAAACTTAAATCTAACCTGTAGTAATCTGGAATTCTAAACTGATTCCGATCACTGTACAATACATATTCAGCGTTATTGAAATTATATTTTCCAATTGGATAAGTTACTGGTCTTCCGGTCTGATAGACGAAATTTGCAGAAAAGCTAAAACGCTGGGTTAATTTATAATTAAGTACGGCACTTAAATCATGTGGCTTGTCAAAATTGGTTGGAAAAAATTCTCCATTATTAACCGTTTCTGCGGGGAACCCACCCGCAAGCTTTATAAATGATCTAGAATAGGTATAACCTATATATCCATTTAAATTCCCGGTCCTTTTCTTCAAAAGCAATTCAGCTCCATAAGCTTTACCTTCACCCTGTAAAACTTCGGTTTCAATATTTTCATTTAAAAAAAGATCTGCCCCCACTTTATAATCCAGTAAATTTTCTGAAGTTTTGTAATATCCCTCCAGACTTATTTCATATACATTATTCGCTAAATTTTTGAAAAACCCTAAAGCGTATTGAGCCGCTCTCTGTGGTTTTATAAACGAACCGGATAACCTGTAGGTATCAGTTGGAGCGGCGGTTGTATTATTTGAAAGCGTGTGGATATATTGGTAAGTGTTGTTATAACTCACTTTAGTGGAAAAAGTAGGTGTTAAGAAATATCTTCCCGAAATCCTTACTTCTGGTCCTCCATAGGTTTTAATAACTTCTCCACTTTTAAATATTTCTGAACCTGTTATTGTTTCATCATTTTTAGGAGCATTTTCCTCATAGGTATTTACGGAAGCAGGTCCAAAAGCAGTATAAAATGAATATCTTAAACCTGCATTAAGCAAGAATTTATCACTAATTTCAAAACTATCCTCAAAATAAAATGCGGTTTCTAGCCCTCTTTCCTTAGGAATACTTAGTTCTTCTATTAAAGATTCCCTATTGCTTGGGTAAATTTTACCTGGAGATACCATATAAAATTTACTGTTTATTCCATAATTAAAAGTATGTTTTTCGTCAAGATAATATTTCATTTTCAATTTTAGTTCCGATTCGTTTATGGAATAACTTGATTCAAAATCGTCCTTAAAATTACTGGCATAATCTATATTAAATTTATAATTGCTGTTAACTAGAACCAATTCTGCTTGATGTCTCTTTTTAAGCGCTTTTTTGTAGGAAATAGAAATCAGACCATTATTATAACTAAATAGGGAATCTGAAGTAGGGCCTGCTGATTTTATCAGTTGTTAAATCGTATACCATTCATAATATTCTTCTATTTCAGCAGTAATTTTATAAAACCGGTACGAGATTGTT
>NZ_SNWE01000044.1:2167-3827 GCF_004362395.1 Salegentibacter sp. 24 | reverse complement strand
TCCACTCGCTTTTCTTGGAAGTCGATTCGCTGGATTATCACGCCGGCCGAAGCTTTTGTGTACTATCGGGGTGTTACCACTCCCTTCAACGTGCTATTCCGTCAGCACGCACCAACTGTTCGCCTCCGTCCGCTTTAACGTGGGGCAAGTACAGAAATATTAATCTGTTGTCCATCGACTACCCCCTTCGGGTTCGCCTTAGGTCCCGACTAACCCCCAGCTGATTAGCATAGCTGGGGAAACCTTAGTCTTTCGGTGTGCGGGTTTCTCGCCCGCATTATCGTTACTTATGCCTACATTTTCTTTTGTAACCAATCCAGCATACCTCGCAGTACACCTTCATCTCTGTTACAATGCTCCCCTACCACTCCATATCTAAATATGAAATCCATAGCTTCGGTAATATGTTTATGCCCGATTATTATCCATGCCGGACCGCTCGACTAGTGAGCTGTTACGCACTCTTTAAATGAATGGCTGCTTCCAAGCCAACATCCTAGCTGTCTGGGCAGTCCAACCGCGTTTCTTCAACTTAACATATATTTGGGGACCTTAGCTGATGGTCTGGGTTCTTTCCCTCTCGGACACGGACCTTAGCACCCATGCCCTCACTGATATAAAACATTTTATAGCATTCGGAGTTTGTCAGGAATTGGTAGGCGGTGAAGCCCCCGCATCCAATCAGTAGCTCTACCTCTATAAAACTATTATACCGCTGCACCTAAATGCATTTCGGGGAGTACGAGCTATTTCCGAGTTTGATTGGCCTTTCACCCCTACCCTCAGGTCATCCCAAGACTTTTCAACGTCAACGGGTTCGGTCCTCCACTATGTGTTACCACAGCTTCAACCTGCCCAAGGGTAGATCACACGGTTTCGCGTCTACCATTACCAACTTAAAACGCCCTATTAAGACTCGCTTTCGCTACGGCTCCACAGCTGAACTGCTTAACCTTGCTGGAAACGGTAACTCGTAGGCTCATTATGCAAAAGGCACGCCGTCACCCCATAAAGGGCTCCGACCGCTTGTAAGCGTATGGTTTCAGGATCTATTTCACTCCCTTGTTCAGGGTTCTTTTCACCTTTCCCTCACGGTACTGGTTCACTATCGGTCTCTCAGGAGTATTTAGCCTTGGCGGATGGTCCCGCCGGATTCATACAGGGTTTCTCGTGCCCCGCACTACTCAGGATACCACTATCGTTACAACTATTACCTATACCGGGCTGTCACCGTCTATGGCCAAGCTTTCCAACTTGTTCTAATTCTATTTGCAACAAATGTTGTGGTCCTACAACCCCATAAGGTCCGTAAACCTTATGGTTTGGGCTAATGCGCGTTCGCTCGCCGCTACTAGCGCAATCACTATTGTTTTCTCTTCCTCCGGGTACTTAGATGTTTCAGTTCTCCGGGTTTGCCTCCTTACGGATACTTAACCTTCAGTTAAGTGGGTTGCCCCATTGGGATATCTGCGGATCAACTTGTATGTGCCAATCCCCGCAGCTTTTCGCAGCTTATCACGTCCTTCTTCGCCTCTGAGAGCCTAGGCATTCCCCATACGCCCTTATCTAGCTTGTATGCTTCTTGCTTATGCTCGAATTTCTCGTGACCTTAATCACAATATATTCTATTAATTCTATTAATTTACCTCGTTATAAAAAA
>NZ_SNWE01000044.1:0-2069 GCF_004362395.1 Salegentibacter sp. 24 | reverse complement strand
GAATTCTATAACTGTAGTTTTCTCGTATTCTTTGTTTCTCAATATGTCAATGAACGTTTTTCCTCTCTAGCGAGTTACCTCTTAATGGTAACAAAACGAATATGCCCTAAGGGCATTTCCTGATTGTTTAGTTTACCTATCTCCTGGTAGCTCTCAAGGAAGTGTGGAGAATATCGGAGTCGAACCGATGACCTCCTGCGTGCAAGGCAGGCGCTCTAGCCAGCTGAGCTAATCCCCCATTTGTTAGTCGGCAGTCTTAAGTATTCAGTACGCAGTCTTTATTACTGCTAACTGCTCCTGCTTACTGCAAACTGGGTTACCCAACTTCTAAAATTTCCTTTTCAATCTGTGTAAATGAACTTCCTGGGCCCTCTTGTGCCTTCCTCTGCTATCAAAGTATCTTTATACTTTGCTAGTAGTCTCAGGCAGACTCGAACTGCCGACCTCTACATTATCAGTGTAGCGCTCTAACCAGCTGAGCTATGAGACTGTCCCTTGTGTAATGTAGCTCCTACATCACGCAATTTCTTTTAATAATTAAATCGACAGCTTAGAATCAAGACCAAATAAGATCTCTTTAAGAACTTCCCTTTGATTCTTGTGTTTTGCCTTTTAAGTGGCAAAAGCTCTAGAAAGGAGGTGTTCCAGCCGCACCTTCCGGTACGGCTACCTTGTTACGACTTAGCCCCAGTTACCAGTTTTACCCTAGGCGGCTCCTTGCGGTGACCGACTTCAGGTACCCCCGGCTTCCATGGCTTGACGGGCGGTGTGTACAAGGCCCGGGAACGTATTCACCGCATCATGGCTGATATGCGATTACTAGCGATTCCAGCTTCACGCAGTCGAGTTGCAGACTGCGATCCGAACTGTGATAGGGTTTGTAGATTCGCTCCTTCTCGCGAAGTGGCTGCTCTCTGTCCCTACCATTGTAGCACGTGTGTGGCCCAGGACGTAAGGGCCGTGATGATTTGACGTCATCCCCACCTTCCTCGCGGTTTGCACCGGCAGTCTGGCTAGAGTTCCCGACATTACTCGCTGGCAACTAACCACAGGGGTTGCGCTCGTTATAGGACTTAACCTGACACCTCACGGCACGAGCTGACGACAACCATGCAGCACCTTGTAATCTGTCCGAAGAAAAAAGTGTTTCCACTCCTGTCAGACTACATTTAAGCCCTGGTAAGGTTCCTCGCGTATCATCGAATTAAACCACATGCTCCACCGCTTGTGCGGGCCCCCGTCAATTCCTTTGAGTTTCATTCTTGCGAACGTACTCCCCAGGTGGGTTACTTATCACTTTCGCTTAACCACTCAGCCCTTAATCGGGCCGAACAGCTAGTAACCATCGTTTACGGCGTAGACTACCAGGGTATCTAATCCTGTTCGCTACCTACGCTTTCGTCCATCAGCGTCAGTATATTATTAGTGATCTGCCTTCGCAATCGGTATTCTGAGTAATATCTATGCATTTCACCGCTACACTACTCATTCTAACCACTTCATAATAACTCAAGACAATCAGTATCAATGGCAGTTCTCCCGTTGAGCGGAAGACTTTCACCACTGACTTAACTGCCCGCCTACGGACCCTTTAAACCCAATGATTCCGGATAACGCTTGGATCCTCCGTATTACCGCGGCTGCTGGCACGGAGTTAGCCGATCCTTATTCGCAGAGTACCGTCAAACCCCCACACGTGGGGGTGGTTCTTCCTCTGTAAAAGCAGTTTACAACCCATAGGGCAGTCTTCCTGCACGCGGCATGGCTGGATCAGGCTCTCGCCCATTGTCCAATATTCCTCACTGCTGCCTCCCGTAGGAGTCTGGTCCGTGTCTCAGTACCAGTGTGGGGGATCTCCCTCTCAGGACCCCTACCTATCGATGCCTTGGTAAGCCGTTACCTTACCAACAAACTAATAGGACGCATACCCATCTAATAGCCATAAATGTTTAATGAAATTCTCAGGTGAGAACTCCATACTATGGGGCATTAATCCAAGTTTCCCTGGGCTATTCCCCGCTAAAAGGTAGGTTGTATACGCGTTACGCACCCGTGCGCCGGTCGTCAGC
>NZ_SNWE01000043.1 GCF_004362395.1 Salegentibacter sp. 24 | reverse complement strand
CTTAAAAAAAGCTGGGACACCCTGTGCAAAACATAAACTCCAGTATTTACAAGGGGTTAGAGGTGATGAAGGAAGGAGCCGCACAAAACAGGAGCGTTTAAAGGCCCCCTCAATTTGCTTTTTAGATAAGCCTAAACCGACTCCAAATTCAAATAATAATTTTCGCGTTATTTTTTTCTTTTTACCAGCAATCGTTAAAGCTAATTCTTCTTTGTCTTCTAGATTTACTATGGAAACATTCAATAGATCGTAGGCAGGAGATAACGCCCAGCCATATGAGGTTTGAATCATAGAAAAATTCTTTAAATGCATATCATTATTTCCTGTAAGATAACTAAACAGCGTTAGCTCATAAAAACGTAGAATATCCAAAAATGTATTATCTGCATATTCCTGGATTGCTTTGCCTATACGCTCCATTGAACCTCTGTACTTGTCGAATGCTTCCAATACTTGAAACATATCTATCATATGAATTTTGGTACCGTCTTCAGCCCTGTCAATTCGTTTTGTGATATAAGATAATTCACCGGAAGAGAGTCTAATAAGAGAATGTTGTACCACGTCTATATTAGAAAGTTCCGCTATCTTCATTGTCAAATCCTCATTGGCTGGCATTTCAGGATAATCTTTTGAAGGTGGTTTAAAAATATAATTACCGCCTAATGCACCTACCACTGTAAACCTCTGATCTTTATGGCTATTTTTCACAACAGACATGGAGAGCTTCGGTTGTACTCCTGGAACAGAAACGCTCCGCTCAACCACATGCTTTGCCAATTCAGACATTTCATCCAGGGAGTATTCTATTTTTGGAGGTTTTTCGGTTCCAAAAAAAGCAAGGCTACATTCAGTATGATAGTCCTGTCCATTCTCAACTTCCTTATAACAATATAAACATCTACTCATCCTGAAGTTCTATTGGTTGAACACTTACAGCTCCTATGCAGTTTTGACAGCAAGCTAATAACAATCCCATCCGGTCGTTTGGATTTATCTTCCAGTTTTTGGAAGCAATATCCAACAACCATCCTTCAGGAATTAAACCTTCAAAAAATGCAAATAAGCGTTTATCCTTATACTCTTCCTTCCTTACAGGCATAGTGAAAGTTATAAACTGATTAGGATACTCTTTCACATAATCTTCATCATATTGAAAAGTAAATGTACCATCGTTCGTTTCGGTCAATAACCCACAGAATAGACTATTATATAGAATATTAGCTTGTCTCATTTCTATCGATATCTTTAAAACTTACAGGCACAAGCTTATGACCGAACATTTTCAAAACCTGATTTACTTTCTCAAGATTCAGGTTCATTTTATTCTGTTCGATTTTTCTTATTACGGTTAATGCTACCCCTGCCCTTTCGGCAAACTCTTCCTGGGTAAGGTTAACCTCTTTTCTTCGGGATTTTACAAACTCTGCCAGCTCAACCATTATATGCTTTAACGTATAATTTTTAGTAAATTTAATAAATTATATGCAATAACATACAATTTATCGAAATTTAATAATTTTATATGTATTTACATATAAAAAAAAGCTATTCTACATTTTTATATGCTTTAACGTATAATTCTATAAACCTGCGAAGTCGTAAAAGAAGTCAGAAAACTCAATAAAAATTTCTTATTTACTTTAGCAATCGTCAGCTTGTAGCCCTTAACCTCTTCGAATACTTCCAAAAGATTATTTCTCCCTGTAATAAAATGATTTTTCAGAAAATTGATGGCAAAAGGAAAACTACCGTTTTTTCCTAATCATTTATTTGTTGGATTTTCAGACGTAAAACTAAAGTCCTAAAAAAACATAAAGTGTCCTTAAAATGAGAAATTAGTTCCGAACGTATTTTTGAATCATATAATCTGTAATATGACAAAGCATAAAGCAATAATCATTTTATTATTTGAAAATAAATTTCTCTTCTTTTTTTTCTCTGGATTACCCTTTTGGATGGATTTTGAATTCTTAGCATTATTGGTTGTGATAAAAATCAAGTAAAGAATTCAAAAGAAATCAAACCAGGATCGGGAGAATATTACTTCCAACGAGGTATTAAAGCAAAAGATGCATATAAAATGCTTAGTATTTTCCAGCAAGGTTTAGAAAATGGAAAAAATGATAATGATACCATTTCCTTATGGTTACATGACGGGATTATTTACACCTTTAATCGTTTGAAGGAATATGATAGTGCCATGACGTTTTCTCACAGAATGGTAGAACAAGCGGGATAACACTCGCTTTGTCGCCCTGGGATATTACCACATTGCTACTATCCACAGAAAACTACATAATTCAAAAGATGCATTTCTATATCATTATCTATCCAGGAAAAATTATTTAAAAATAGGCGATAGTATAAATGCCAGGCAAAGCTCCTTGGAAATGGCTAATGCACAGGCTCGTATGGCTGATTACTCGTGAAGTCAGTAAAATGCTACCTTGGTTTTGAGCTTACTTTCTAATACAAAGGATTCATCTTTTATAAGTAATGCCCACAACCTGATTGCCATCTCCTATAGAAACCGGGGTTTGATGCCATTAGAGAGTATAAGAATGCATTAAGGTTTTCCCGATCTTTAAAAGATAGTCTTTCTTATTTAAATAATATGGCACTAGTATGGCGGGAAGAGCATAATTATGAGAAAGCTTTAAAAACCTTCGATAATATTTTTAAGAACCTAGATGCAGCAGATCCTCCTATCAGTAATTAAAGCCCTTTCAAAATCCAATTTGTTTCGGATTTTACATCATTATCCCTTTTCTTACTTTTGAGTTTTTCAAGCGCCTTATATTGACTAACCTCACTGCAAACTAATTACAAAAATTATTTAAAGTTCTTAATATTTCCGAACTATTATGATTTATATGATTATAACTTTGTAAAGATTTCTGAAGTGATTCTACATAAACACCTGTTCAAAAAATTTCTAAAATTCACACTAAATAAACCTGGTGTTTCCACCTGGCTTCTTTTCATTTTGCTAACTAAACTTAAATAATTATTCATTAATTTCTTCCTCCAAAGATTTACCTTTTGTTTCGGGAAACATTTGTAAAACAAATAACAGTTGGAAGATCATTGCAATAGCAAAAAATCCGAAGGCATAACTACCTCCATTTGGAAAACTTGCAATTATTGGGAATAACCAAGTTAAAACAGCAGCCCAGAACCAGTGAATAAAAGTACCGAAGGATTGACCCGAAGCTCTTACTCTATTTGGAAAAATTTCTGAAATAAATACCCAAATTACTGCCCCTTGAGAAAATGCAAAGCTGGCGATAAATGTTAGAATAGGAATAATTAATAGACCTTTTCCGATTTCCGGCTGATTGAGAAAAAAAGTACTGAAAACAAGGCTAATTATCATTCCAACAGATCCCCAAAGCATTAGCTTTTTTCTACCTATTTTATCTATTAGACTCATTGCAAAAATAGTAAAGATCATATTTACGAATCCTACTGATGCGGCTTGTAAAAAGGCACTATCTTCTGTTAATCCCGACATTTCAAAAATTCTTGGTGCATAGTACATAATCGCATTAATTCCAGAAAATTGATTAAACGTAGCCATTAAAAAAACCAGCAGAATAGGTTTGTAATACTTTTTTTGAAATAGGCTTTCCTTGGTTTCATTTTGATTTAAAGATCTTTTAATGCTGTTAAAAGTAACTTTTGCCTTCAAATCACCTAAATCTGTAAGGATTTGTAAGCCTTTTTCATCCTTCCCCTTTAAAATAAGCCAACGAGGGCTTTTAGGTATAAAAAACGTTAGTATAAAAAAAAGTAATGCAGGAATTGCCTCTACGCCTAACATCCACCTCCAGGCATTAACTGAAATGTGAGTCTTCAGGAAATAATTTGAAATAAATGCCAATAGTATTCCAAATACAATGCTAAACTGAAATAATCCAACCAATCTACCGCGATGCGTGGATGGGGAAATCTCTGAAATATACATTGGAGCTATTACTGAAGATGCACCAACCCCCAAACCTCCTAAAAACCTATAAAATAGAAAAAATTCCCAATTACTGGTAAAGGCACAACCTAAGGCTGATAATCCAAAAAAAGCACCAATAATTAATAAAGATTTTTTTCTTCCCCAATATTGTGCTGGAATAAAAGCAAAAATAGCACCTATTATTGTTCCTATTAAAGCTATTGAATTGGTAAACCCGTGAGCAATTGCATCAAGATCAAAAAACACTTTCAGTCCTTGTTCTGCTCCTGAAATAACCGCAGTATCAAAACCGAATAACAAACCTCCTAAACTCGAAACAATTGCCCCGGTAAGGAGCTTTTTACTTAAACCCATAGATGAATTTTCTAATCGTTATCTGTTTTTACGACCCCAACCATACTATCAGCGGTTCCATAATATAAATACCATTCATCCTCAAAATATACCAGTCCTTCAATAAAAGTAGTTCCATCTTTATATTGTCCAGATTTTTCGAAAGGTAATTCTGGTTTAATAAAGGGTTCATCCGATCTGTCTAATAATTTCCAGGGTTCTTCTGCATCATATAAAGCCTGTCCACCTGTATAAATTCTATTACCCAATTCATCTACTCCTATGTTTTGCGAATTTCCTGCATTATAAAGCACTACAATCCCATCTTCTGTTAATACTGGTGGTGGTCCTGCCTCTACTAACCACGAATCAAAGTAACCAGGACGAGGACTAAGCACGGGCGCTAAATTTCCTTCATAATCTTCAACTGGTTTCCAGTTAATTAAATCTTCAGAACTGGCCAACCAAATATGAGGCACTCCGTAATACATCCAATATTTTCCATTAATTTTAGCGGCTACCAATTTTCCTTCTTTAAGTTCTGTTACAATAGCACCAGATTTTGTTTCAGTATTATGATATTTTCCATCTTTCCATTCCTCGAATATTGGCCCATGCTTTTCCCAATTTCTCAAATCCTTCGAGGTTGCTATTGCCAACCTTGGATATTTTCTATTCCATTGAGTATAGGTCAATACATAGGTCCCATCTTTTGTTTCCACAATTCGTGGATCTTCAGTTCCTCCAGTCCATTCAAATTTTTTCTGATTATCTTTAGCTGGATAAAAAATAGGTTTTTTCTCTCTTTCATATTCCTTTCCATCCTTCGATATGGCAAGGCCTATCCTGGAAGTGTGTCCGCCAATTTCTTTTTCACCTAATTTTTCTTCAGCCCTATATAAAACGTGTATTTTATCGTCTTTTACAATTGCTGCTGGATTAAAAGTTGCCATTGATTCCCAGTTAATAACCTCCCCAGTCATCGGATCTTTAAACTCACTGAGGGTATCTTTTTGGATAATAGGCTTTGCATTCTCAAACCTTTCAAAGGGTCCTAGCATCCATTCTTCTTCTAATTTTTCCTGACCATATCCTAAAACACTGACCAGTAATACGATAATTGTTGATATAAAAAACTTGTTCATTTTCATTTCTGTTTGTTGTTAATAACCTGGATTTTGCTGAATTTGACCTCCACTTCTATCTATCTCTCCCTGAGGAATTGGATATAAATAATTGTAGTCCTGGAAATTTTTTCCCATTTCTGTTAGGACTTCATCTGCAAGCCCCCAACGTTTTAGGTCATTAAATCTATGAGACTCAAAGCCTAATTCTAATCTACGCTCTTTATATAAAATTTGTAAAGCTTCTTCTTGAGAAAAACCAGTATTAGAATACATCTCTAAATCAGAACTTGTACCATCCAATCCAGGAGTGTTTTCTGCACGCATTCTAATCTGATTAATTATTTCAAGACCAGCTTCTACCTGGCCGGTTTCAATTAAGGCCTCCGCTTTCCAAAGTAATACATCTGCATATCTAATATATATTCTGTTCCCTGGGGAATCAGCATTCCCCTTATAACGTCCATCCGTTGTTCCCAATAATTTATGAACGGATTGTTCATCACTTTCTACTGTATATTCTAGCCTTGGATCTTCATTCTCAAAAGCATCGATGAAATCATCCGTAGGAGCGACAAATCCCCATCCCATTAAAGCGGCAAGACCATTTCCTTTACTAGGAGTCTGTCCTTCTTGATGATCATATGCAAAAATAACTTCACTCTCTTGAAACTCTTTTGATACATCAAAAGAGTCAAAATAATGTGGGTTTAAAGCGTAGAAACCCCAAGATTGCAATTCTTCGATATGGCTTATTACAGCATTCCATTCTTCTTGATATAATGCAACTTTCGCTTGCATAGCTTTAGCCGCACCAATAGATACTCTCCACGGTTCTGAAGGTTTTGAGTATTTACTCATAGGCAGCAAGTTTACTGCCGCTGCAAGATCTTCTCTTATCAGATTTAAAACTTCTTGTTTTGGAGTTCTTTCAGAAACTTCATAAGCCGCAGCGAAATTGTCCAAGGGCTCAGTTAAAAGTGGTACATCTCCAAAATAGTTTACTAAATCAAAATAATAGAAAGCTCTGAGAAAATAGGCTTCTCCCAAAAGACGTTTTCTTTCGTCTTCCGTAAGACTTGTTGTTGACAATATTTCATCGTTTTCCAAAATTTCAATAGCTTGATTTGCTCTTGAAATACCTTCATAATCGTAACTCCAAACTCCATTAAATGCCCCATTCAAAGCTGTGAAATTAAATGCTGCGACTTCATCCATCCAGGCCTGATCACCATCAGGATTCCATTTTTTATTCATATCTCCCGCAGCAATATCCTGTAATATAAAATCATTTTTTGTAACCTGACCATCATCCCAGGCCCATTCTCCAACTATATTTAAAGTGGATGAAAGTAATTGATATGTTGAATTAACGCTAGAAATTACTGAGCTTGCCGTTGGATCAGAACTAATTTGATCCTTAGTAATTAACCCTATAACCTGAGTTCGACGTAAGAAAAGTAGTTTTTTAGCATGAAAAAAGCAGAAATATGGTTATATTTAAGTGTCTGAAAACCAAAATACTAACCT
>NZ_SNWE01000042.1 GCF_004362395.1 Salegentibacter sp. 24 | reverse complement strand
TATTGTTTCCGGGAAATTATGTCCCGTATCCACGTGCATCAGTGCAAATGGAATTTTACTGGGATAAAAAGCTTTTTTCGCTAAATGCGTAACCAGGATAGAATCTTTTCCTCCAGAAAATAGGATGACAGGATTCTCGAACTGCGCCCAGACTTCCCTCAAAATATAGATCGCTTCTGATTCTAATTCGTCTAAATAATTTAAATAATACTTGCTCATTATCCTCAAATTTTGAGTTTATCTTCAAAATGTAGAATTATTCTTTTTACTGCGTTTTCCAAATTCTCTTCTTCAGTTTTTATTTCCAAATCAGGGCTTTCAGGATTTTCATAAGGAGCATCAATTCCGGTGAAATTCTTAATCTCTCCAGCTCTTGCCTTTTTATACAAACCTTTGACATCCCGTTTTTCACAGATTTCCAAGGGTGTATTCACAAAAACCTCCATAAAATTTTCTTTCCCAATAATCTCCTTGACCAGCTCCCTGTCCTTTTCCCGTGGGGAAATAAAAGAAGCAATAACTACAATCCCTGCATCTACAAAAAGTTTAGAAATTTCAGCTATTCTACGTAAATTTTCTTCCCGATCCTCAGGTGAGAATTTCAAGTCTTTATTGATACCTGATCTCATATTATCACCATCTAGTGGAAAAGTTTTAATGCCGGTTTGAAATAATCCCTTTTCCACTAAGTTAGCCAGTGTTGATTTCCCTGAACCCGATAGCCCTGTAAACCAAACAACAAATGAATTATGTTCGTTCAATTTGTTTCGCTCTTCCTTATCAATATGAAAGCTTTGTGGAATTATATTATCCATAATTTAATTTATTGAAAAACTTTGTTTCAGCTCAACCATTTCTTCTCTGATCTAATCCAAAATTCATTTTATACCAGATCCTTTCATGAAAATAATATAAAATCATTTTTGTAACTACCTCCGCTACTCCTATCTGTAAACCTATCATAGGATCTCCTGAAATAAACCAGGCCAAGATCATAGTATCTATAGTTCCTACTACTCTCCAAGTTACTGTTTTGGCCATGTGTCTTTTTTTACTATCACCATTTTCTGTAACCCCTGCCCTAATTTTAAACCACACCCTTTCATGTAAATAATAAAATAACATTTTCGTAACCGCTTCAACAACACCAATCTTTAATCCGGTATTGAAGTTTCCAGAGATCAACCAGGATAGCAAGATTGTGTCTAGAGTTCCTATAACTCTCCAAGTTATGGATTTGGCAATATGTCGCTTATAACTTCTATCCAAGTCTGTTAATTAAAAAATCGGTGTTAGTAGTTTTCGGTTATTTCAGTAAGCTTGAAGTCTATTACCTACATACCAACGCTTTATAGATAATCTGTATTGCATGCGATACACCATTCCATTATTTAGACTGGGACAAACATCTGCTTTTCCTTCAACATCACGACTAAGTCCTAAAGAGTTGCTTTCAGAAACAATCTCTATCTTCCGTTAAATCAAGCATTTTAGACCTTCACTATAGTTAAGAATCCCTTTAAACACAATATATCCATTAAAGAAAGTTCATTTCTGCCAAGAACATAAATTTCTCCAAACACAGCTTTAGGGCCGACTATCAATAAAATATAAACCGGAAACTCACCATTTTTTAATGAATTATTAAGTATTGTTCAGTTGTCTACAATACATTTACTCCAGTTCTCTTCCCATAGAGCTGAATTTGTTTATTCTCTTAGCTAATATTCAGAATATTAGTAGATATTAGATATTCATTAATAATAATATTCGCTTTTTAATCAGTCATTTTATGAGAGGAATCATACTCCTTATTATAATATTGAAGATCTTCATTATTAAAATTGTTCTTAATCCTTCTGTCAGCTTCGACAATTATTGCAAGATTTTTCCTTATATATAATTTCTAATTTTACATTAACGATAATTACAGGTAAGCTCCAAAATTATAATCTATAATATTATTTCATCATCAATTTTAAAGGTTTAACTTCCTATTGCATAAAATTCAAATCCAATTGTTTCTTTTGTTTCTCTCTCAAGCAATCTTCTACCATCAAATAAGAAAGCGGGTTTTAGCATTTCATCATATACTTTCTGCCAATCCAGGTCTTTAAATTCGTCCCATTCCGTCAATACAGCTACAGCATGAGAATCTTTAGTAGCTTCATAAGGAGTGTTCACTACTTTCACCCGGGAACGGTTCTCTTCTGAAGGACGGCTGTTTAGATAATCCAGGTCAGCATAGATCTGTTCGGTTTTTACTTTAGGATCGTAGACCACAATTTCTGCCTGCTCATTTAAAAGATAATCAGCCACATAAATAGCAGCCGATTCCCGCGTATCATTGGTATCTTTCTTAAATGCCCATCCAAGTAAAGCAATTTTTTTACCGGAAACGGTATTAAATAAAGTTTGAACAATTTTTGCTGCAAACCTTCTTTTCTGATGATCATTCATTAATATTACCTGCTCCCAATAATCGGCCACTTCATTTAAGCCAAATGATTTAGAAATATACACAAGGTTTAAAATATCTTTTTGAAAACAGGAGCCTCCAAAACCAACCGAAGATTTTAAGAATTTAGGACCTATTCTGGAATCCATTCCTACGGCTTTAGACACTTCATTTACATCAGCCCCAGTTTTTTCGCAGAGTTCACTCATTGCATTAATACTTGAAACCCGCTGTGCTAAAAATGCATTGGCCGTTAATTTCGATAGCTCGGAAGACCAAACATTAGTAGTTAGTAATCTTTCTCTGGGCACCCAATGCGCATAAATATCTACGAGTGCTTCCACAGCTTCTTTTCCTTCAGTTGTATCAATATCTCCCCCAATAAGCACTCTATCGGGAGTCATAAGGTCATCAACTGCAGTTCCTTCAGCTAAAAATTCAGGATTAGAAAGAATTTGGTAATTCACACCATTCCCGGTGTTATCAAGGATATTCTTTAAAGCTTCAGCAGTACGAACTGGTAGGGTAGATTTTTCCACTACAATCTTATCATTTTTAGAAACCCGCGCTATTTGTCTAGCACAAAGCTCAATGAACTTTAGATCAGCTGCCATACCTTTTCCAATGCCGTAGGTCTTTGTGGGTGTATTCACCGAAATGAAGATCATGTCAGCTTTATCTATAGCAGCGTCGACATCAGTGGAGAAGAATAAATTCCGATCACGAGCCTTCTTTACAATCTCAGATAAACCAGGTTCATAAATTGGAATATTTTCTACATCCTTATCATTCCAGGCTGCAATCCTTTTTTCATTAATATCTACAACTGTTACATTAATCTCAGGACATTTCTGAGCGATGACCGCCATTGTTGGACCTCCAACATAGCCTGCACCAATGCAGCAAATGTTTTTTATTTTCATCTTAACTGTTTAAGTCTCTCGTAGAACCTTTAATCACAAAGGCTTTTAAAAGAGTAATATTTATTATAAATATTTCATTTGCCCCATATCACTTTAATTTAATGGCATGGAGACTATAACTTTTTATCACACCTATCCCCAAGAACTCCTTTTACATCATAAACAACAGTATTTCCGTTTTTCAACTGATCAAGATCCATTTGCAGGAATTCTTTATGTGCAACTGCCAGCACAACCGCATCATACTTTTCTGTTGGAAGTTCTTTTACTGTTTTCAGTCCGTATTCATGACTTACCTCCTCTGGGTTTGCAAGTGGATCGTAGATAGTAACATTAGTTCCAAATTCCTTTAGATTCTTTATTACATCTACCACTTTTGTATTTCTTACATCAGGACAATTCTCTTTAAAGGTAATTCCCATAACAAGGATATTTGCTCCTTTCACCTTTTGATCGTGTTGCAACATTAGTTTAACAACCTCTGAAGCTACATATTGTCCCATAGAATCGTTCATCCTTCTACCAGCCAGGATAATTTCAGGATGATACCCTATTTCCTGGGCTTTTTGTGCAAGGTAATAAGGGTCAACCCCAATACAATGTCCTCCGACCAAGCCTGGCTTAAATGGAAGGAAATTCCACTTAGTACCTGCTGCCTCCAAAACATCCTGGGTATCGATACCCATCATATTAAATATCTTGGCAAGTTCATTCACAAAAGCGATATTGATATCCCTTTGAGAATTCTCTATTACTTTAGCAGCTTCAGCAACTTTAATGGTTGGTGCTAAATGAGTTCCGGCTGTAATTACTTCAGCATAAAGCTCATTAACCCTCTTGCCTATTTCAGGAGTTGAACCTGCAGTAACTTTCAATATTTTATCTACAGTATGTTCTTTATCTCCAGGATTAATCCTTTCCGGGGAATAGCCGACAAAAAAATCTTTATTAAAAATAAGTCCGCTATGCTTTTCAAGAACAGGAACACATTCATCTTCTGTTACACCGGGATACACCGTAGATTCATAAATAACAACATCCCCTTTTTTCAGTACTTGTGCAACAGTTTCACTACTTTTATAAAGGGGAGTAAGATCCGGTCGATTATTTTTATCCACTGGCGTAGGCACTGTAATTATATAATAATTGCAATCTTCGATGTCCTTCAAATCTGCTGAACAAAACAAGCCTTTACCCTGTGTCAACGCTTCTTGCTCAACTAAGGCTGACTGTAGGACATCATCTTCTACTTCTAAGGTAGCGTCGTGACCGCTCATCAATTCATTAATCCTTGCCTGGTTTATATCGAATCCAACAACAGGATATTTAGTGGCAAACAACCTTGCTAAAGGAAGACCAACATAACCAAGACCAATTATTGCTATTTTTTTATTGTTCATTTATAATTTTTATAAAGAAGTAAATATTTTAGAATTTTTAAATTCAAGGAAAGCATAAATCATTATTTTTCCAAATTGAATATTTTGTATTAAGGCTTCAAATTTCCCCAGTACCAGGCAATTGCCTCCTTCAGGCCCTCATCAATTCGGTGACTCGCATCATATCCTAGTAAATTTTCAGCTTTCTCAACTGAAGCCAATGAATGTGGAATATCCCCAGCACGCTTAGGTCCGTGCTTCACCTCAACTTTGGCTATTTCCGGGTCAAACTCAGAAAGGTGTTTTTTAAGCAATTTTGTCAATTCTACTAAATTGGTTCGTTCTCCCACTGCAGTGTTATATACTTCATTTATTGCGTCTGCATTATCTGTGGTTAGCGCAAGTAAATTCATTTGAAGTACATTATCAATATATGTGAAATCTCGTGAATAGGTTCCATCCCCGTTAATTACAGGACTTTCATGGTTCATAAACTTCATTACGAATTTTGGGATAACGGCAGCATATGCGCCATTGGGATCCTGTTTTCGTCCGAAAACATTAAAATATCTCAAGCCTATAGTATCTAATTTGTATGCATCCTGAAAGATATCCGCATATAATTCATTAACATATTTAGTAATAGCATAGGGTGAAAGTGGTTTTCCTATTTCATCTTCAACTTTCGGAAGTTTTTCTGAATCCCCGTAGGTAGAAGAACTGGCCGCATATACAAATCTTTTAACCCCTGCATCACGAGCCGCAACGAGCATATTTAAAAACCCGGATATATTGACTTCATTACTGGTAATTGGATCTGCAAGGGATCGAGGAACAGACCCCAAAGCCGCTTCATGCAACACATAATCAACATTCTTACAAGCCTTATGGCAGGTTTCAAGATTCCGTATATCACCCTCAATCAATTGAAAATTCTCGTTGTCCTTAATTGCATCAAGATTATGCCTATGTCCGGTAGCAAAATTATCTAAACAAACGACTTTGGTGTTTAAATTTATTAAAGTCTCACATAAATTTGAACCAATAAATCCTGCTCCGCCGGTAACCAAAACCTTTTTATTTTCTAATTTCTGCTGAAATTCAGTCATTTGAGAATTTTAAATTAACTTTTAACCGGCGGCAAAGATAGAATTTCTTTATGACCCTATTGCTAAAGAAACCTTAAAGCTTTAAAAACGTTAACAATCCTTTTAATTGCAGTAAGCTGAATTTAGAATCCCAAGCACGCTTTTAAATAACAAATTTATTGACTTGCTTTTAAAAAAAAAGAAAAAACAAGATGGCTTATTTCTAATTAATAACAGACAATTAATTCCTCTAGCCTGCTTAATTCATAAACCCACAAATTAATCCCTTTTGAGTCATTTCAGATGGCCTCAGTTGGTATAATGTGAGATTGTAGTGAGGTCTTGACGGGGATCTGTCCTCGAGGAAGTTGTTTTACAAGATTTTGGATATAGCTTTCCCGTTCCCCTTCTTCTCAGTAGGAGTTTTTTAATGGTTTTCAAAATGTAAAAGACCGTATAAGGTTGTGAATGGGCAGTTTACAGCCTTAAAATCCCGAACATTAACAGCAGGTTTTGAAACACCTCTTTCTGTGGAAAATCCTGTGGAAACTCAATTTTCACTTTGGTCTTGAGTATTTTTACCCTTGTAGCTATCTTAATGATTTTCAGCTGAATAGTTTCCATAGTGGACTTGCAAAACTCCGTTTGGGCAAGGGCTTCTTTTTGCAGGGAATGGATCAGCACATAGGCTGCTGAATGCAGAAACAACCGGAACTGGTTTGCCTTAAAGCTGTTGCACGACATCCGATCCGATTTCAAATAGGTTTTGTGATCTTTTATACGCAATTCGGCAGCTCCTCTAGCGCAGTAAGCCTCTTCGTACAATGCTTTGGCTCTAATACAAGTGATGTTGCTCACAATGTAACGCAGGTTGGTGCCCTTTTCAGTTACTTCCACTTTCACCACCACTCGCTCAAAGTGTTCCCAACTGGCTGCTTTGTATTGGAAAGAATGATACCGCTTCACTGGCTTACCGTAAGCTTTGAAGGCTCGCTCTGCACTTTCTCTGGTAATCCTGGTCATTTCATTCAAGCGCTTATTGCCTGAAAGCCCAGTTATAAAACCGATTTTCTCCTGGGTTTCTGCCCAGTCCATCAATTCTTTTGAACAAAAATGACTGTCTCCCCTGAGAATGATCAAGGTCTCGGGCCAGCTCTTGCCCAAATGTTCAATCACCCTTTTTAAAATACTGAAAACATTGACACTCTTACTCCTTCTTCCCGGCTTAAGTATGGAGGTGATCAGCTTACCGGACAGCCCCTCATAAATGTGCAACGGCATAAAACAATATCCGCTATAATAATGGTTGAAAAGGCTAAGTTGCTGATCTCCGTAAGTTTGTGCGTTAGTGTCATCGCAATCTAAAATAATCACTTTGGGCGGCTCCGCGTAGCTCGCTATAAACTGATCTGCAAAGTAATGCCCCATTTTATAGAGTTCCTTTGAAGAAATACTGTTTTCAAATCTACTCATAGTAGGTTGTGCAGAAAGACTGTTTTCTTTTTCACAACAAACCTTCAGAACCCCATCATTGCGGAGGCTATTACAATCATTGGTATCTTCATAGCCCGCAGCTATTTGCAGAGCGCGTTGAGTCACAAGACTTTTGATGTCGTGTTTAACATAGCTCTGGTGTCGTTCATCCTCCAGGCATCCAGTGATCCCGTCTATTAATCCTATGCTTTTACTTACTTCATTAAGAAGTAATAGTCCCCCATCGGTAGAAGTTTGCTCACCGGTAAATTGCACTTCAACTTTATTGTCGAGGAAGTTTGAGAGATTAAAAAGGGTGGTCTGAGGAGATTTTTGGGTTGCGGCTGTTGTAACTGTATTTTTTATTTTATCTTTATTCAAAATGCGGGTGGTTTGGTTACCTTAAATATACTGATATACAGTGATATAACAGTGTATTTGCCCCGCATTTTTTCGTTTTTATGAATTATTCAGGCTAGAGAACTCATATCAAAAAAAGGTAGAACTTAAAAATTCTAATGTCAATTTTAGTCATTAATTTATACTATTACTAAAGAACTCGCAAAAACCATTAATTCAATATTAAACTATCATTCCCGCAGCCACGGTTTCCTTTGTGCTTTCATCAATTAGTATAATGCTACCGGTATTACGGTTTTCTCGGTAAGTATCCAACATCATCCTTCTGGTAGTTCTTATTTTAACCCT
>NZ_SNWE01000041.1 GCF_004362395.1 Salegentibacter sp. 24 | reverse complement strand
TTCGGGATCAACACCTGATTTTAATGAAAAAACAAACCGCTTAATTAATTTTTGAAATTTAGAATAATTCTCTTGTTTTATAGGGGCCAAAACAGATCTTTCGAATAACAGTAAATTAGTTAATTTGATAATTCGTCATTTAGTATATTCGGATTTAAGTGAGCTATTTGCCAATAAAATTAATTTTCGGATAGAAAACATGTAGGTCTTTTTGAATTCTAAAAGAATTTAAAAGTATAATTAGAATATTAAGGAAATACATCAGTGGAATAAAGTACAAGAAAAATTGATTCCTGGTTTGATAATGGGACATGGAAATAACACCGGTGGTTTGAATTTTATATTGAACTATAAATAATCCAAAAATAATTCCGGCAAATAGTATAATATTCCAGGTTATTTCGAAATTGATGATAGCCTTGGATACACGGTTCAGGTTTCTGATTTTATTTTTTTTCGAAAACCACATTATTGCCGGGAGGATAATTCCAAGGATTGGGAATAGTAGAAATATCAATGCAGAAATATTTAATGTTTTTAGAAAACTGGAATCGTCTATGATTTCCCAGTCTGTGAGCTCGTCTTGATTTACTTTTAATGCGGTGGCAAGTTTTCTTAAAGTATCTCCAGTGGGTTCAGTTTCGTTACCTTCTAATCTTTGGATAGTTCTTAAACTTAATTTTGAATTTTCCGCAAGTTCTTCTTGAGTTAAACCGCTTCTTTTTCTTAAGGTCTTTAATTTTTCAGCTAAAAAATTGTTTTTCATGGTTATCTTATTTGCTTCCAAACATACCCCGATTTTTAAAACACTGTAGCGTCATAGATATGACATCTTTATGACAGGCATGTCAAAACCCTGTAATTCAAATAAATATAAATTAAATTTAATGAGGTAAACGGTTTTTTTTTAAAGAATAAAATTAGGTGCTGGGTGTATCCAATATTGCTATTGTTTTTAAAACTTTCTGTTCTTTTAAATTAAAAATATGAACAGGCAGATTTCTGATTTTTTCAGTATTTATATAGCAGGTCTTCAAATCCACTGCTACTTCCCCATTACATCAACAGAAGTTACCTAATTTAATTTCAATTTAGCTTCATTAATATCCCTTATCACGGTTTTAAAAGACACCGTTTAAGTTTTAAAATTTGAGCTTTTAAAAGCTCCCCCTAATTGCTCTTGTCTCTGTGATGTTCTGGTGAAATTTTATTGGAAGGTAAAATTAAGAAATACCGCTTGTGATCGCATAGCATCCACTGCAGGGAATTTCGTGGCCACCATTTCGTTATTTATCGTGAAAACTCCTCGGATGGAAGGTGAGAATTTAAAGTAATAGAGGTAGAGGTCTATTCCGAAACCAACTTCATAATGATAGTTGTTGGTTCTTAAACGCGTGGATACATCTGGATTATTCTCATTGCTAGAGAGATTTATGGAAGTGGATAAACCACCTACAATAAAGGGTTTAAAGTTATTATTACGATCAGCTGAAAATTTAAGCAGTAATGGAATATGGACATAGGTGGCGTTAACCTCCTCAATATCCTGGGTGTATGGAGGCCTGAAGTTCCTGGTGTTAAAGGTAACCCCGGGTTCCAGCCTAAGGTCAAGGTTGTTGTTTAACTTTAAATTTCCTACCAGCCCTACGTTAAACCCAAGGGTTTTCTCAATAATAAGATCGTTGCCATTAGGGGCTATCTCATCATTATAGGTGAATTTGAAATCATAGGTATTAAAACCAAGATAATATCCCCAGGACCAGCGTTGCTGATCAAAGTTCTGGTTGTTTATAATTTTATCTCCTGCGAAAAGCTGTGCATATCCAAATTGTACGCTAAAGAGTAGGACAATAACAAAAAGTTTCTTCATAGTTTTATTTTGAAGCAGTATAAATGGTGGCAACCCCAAATGTTTGAGGTCTGTCTTCTACATTTATAAACCCCGTTTTCTTTAAAATATTGTTGAAAGCTTCTCCGTATGGGAATGCGGCTGCACTCTTGCTTAAATAGGAGTAAGCTTCCCGGTCTTTGGAAAATACTCGCCCGATCAGGGGTAGCATATAGCCGGAGTATAATTTATAACCTTGTTTGAACGGAAATCTGGTAGGGACAGAAGTTTCCAAAACTACAAAAATTCCTCCTGGTCTGAGAACTCTTTGTATTTCAGATAATCCTTTTTCCAGGTTTTCAAAATTACGCACCCCAAAGGCAACGGTGATGGCATCAAAAGAATTATCTTCAAAGGCCAGGGCTTCAGAGTCTCCCTGCACCATTTCAATCTTATCGCTTAGGTGTTTTGCAGCTATTTTCTTTCTCCCGACCTTGAGCATTCCTTCAGAAAGGTCCAGGCCTACGATCTTTTCAGCATCAATATCGGCCATTTGTATGGCCAGGTCCCCGGTTCCGGTAGCAATGTCCAGAACAGCTTTAGGTTGCTGTGCCTTTACAAGGGCAATAACCTTTTTTCGCCATTTGACATCGGTACCCATAGAAATCACCCTGTTGAGTCCATCGTAATTGCCAGATATTTTATCAAACATCTGTTCCACCTGTTTTTTCTTATTGAGACCGGAATCCTGGTAAGGAGTTACCTTTTTACTCATTGTAACAATTTTGGGCCAAAGATACACGATATGAAATAATTGAGCTTGAAACTTTTAGAATTTGTTGAAGGCGGCTTTGGTTTTTGGTTTGTCTAAAATACCGTACATTTGAACTTCTTTTTTAATTTCAAGCTGTTATATGAAGATAATTATTGCCGGAGCAGGTGAAGTCGGCTTTCATTTGGCAAAATTGCTTTCTTTTGAGTCCCAGGACATCACTCTTATTGATACCAATAGGGACAACCTAACTTATGCTGATACGCATTTGGATATAAGGACCATCAAGGGAGATGCTACTTCTATTGCGATATTAAAAGAGGCACAGGTCAAGTACGTGGATATGCTAATCAGTGTAACTTCCAGTGAAGCCACCAATATTACCTGTTGTGTTTTGGCAAAACAACTGGGAGCAAAAAGGACCATCGCCCGGATCTCCAATACAGAATTTATTGAAAATAAAGAGGAAATTGGGTTTACTGATTTTGGAATAGATGAACTTATTTCCCCCGAAGCCCTGGCGGCCAGGGAGATTGAATTGCTGCTGAATCAATCGGCTTTTAACGATAGTTATGAATTTGAAAAAGGGGCCTTGACCATGATAGGCCTTAGTCTTTCCCGAAATGCTCTTTTTGTGGGAAAAACGGTCAAAGAAGCGGCAAATATATTTCCGGACCTTAATTTTGTGCCCATAGCCATCCAGCGCTACGGTACTCAGTATACGCTAATTCCCAGGGGGGATACCCAATTTAAGGAAGGGGACCAGGTGAATTTTGTTACCTTAAAAAGCGGGGTGGAAAACCTCTATAAACTCACCGGGAAAACCAAGCAGGCCATTAAGAATGTCATGATCCTGGGCGGAAGTAAGATCGGTAGAAAAACTGCCCGGGACTTATGCCGGAACAGTTTTAACGTGAAACTGGTAGAAAGCAATAAGGAAAAAGCTTATGACCTGGCCGATGAACTTCCCAATGCGCTGATTATCCATGGGGACGGTAGGAATGTAGAATTACTGGAGGAAGAAAATGTTTATGATATGGATGCTTTTATAGCGGTGACCGGTAATTCGGAGACCAATATCATGTCCTGTTTGGTGGCTAAATCCAAAAGCGTAAAGAAAACCATCTCACTAGTCGAGAATATGGACTACTACCAGTTAAGCCATTCCATTGGAATTGATACTTTGATCAATAAAAAACTGCTGGCTGCCAATAATATTTTTAGGTATATTAGGAAAGGAGAGGTGGTGGCCATGACCAAGATCAATAATATGAATGCGGAATTGCTGGAATTTATTGTCAAGCCAGATTCGCAGGTGTGTAATAAAAAAATCAAAGATCTCGATTTTCCAAGATCAGCCATTATTGGCGGAATTATCAGGGACGGTAAAGGAATTATAGCCCTGGGGGATTTTTCTATTTCCCGCGGGGATCGCATCGTGGTTTGTTGTCTGCCAAGATCTATCAAAAAGGTTGAAAAACTCTTTCTCTAATGCCAAGACTAAACCACCAGATTATTTTGCACATTATGGGCCTGTTGCTTTTATGCAACGGGGGTTTTATGCTGCTGGCCGTACTGGTGAGTTGGTTCTATGAGGATGGGGTTACCCTGGATATTCTCGGGGCAGCTTTCATTACTTTACTTGTAGGGGTGCTTTTTATGTTTACTACCAAGGGCCACCGGAAAGAGGTGAAAAAACGTGAAGGTTATATTATTGTTACTTTCGGGTGGATCTTTATGGCCCTAAGCGGCACACTTCCTTATGTTCTGAGTGAATCAATTCCTTCCTTTACCAATGCTTTTTTTGAGACCATGTCCGGTTATACCACAACCGGGGCTTCTATTTTAAATGATATCGAGTCTATTCCCAAGGGAGTCCTTTTCTGGCGGAGCCTGACGCATTGGATCGGTGGCATGGGAATTATTGTACTGGCTATTGCCATTTTACCCTTACTGGGAATAGGGGGGATGCAACTTTTTGCCGCGGAGGCTCCCGGCCCCAGCGCCGATAAATTAAAACCCAGGATCACCGATACCGCCAAGCGCTTATGGCTTATTTATGTGAGTTATACCGTAGCTGAAACCATTTTGCTGAAGGTAGCTGGAATGAGCTTTTTTGATGCGATAAACCATTCCTTGAGCACGCTTTCCACCGGTGGTTTTTCTACCAAGAATATTAGCGTAGCTTACTGGAACGATCGTCCGATTATACAGTATATCATTATTCTTTTTATGTTTTTGGCGGGCGCCAACTTCGTGCTTAGCTATTATAGTTTTAAAGGTAAGATTCAAAAAGTACTGCACGACGATGAGTTCAGGTGGTATTTTTACTTTATAGGAATTTTTACGGTGGTTGCCTCTTTGCTTATTTATTTTGAAGCTGATGTAAGCCTTTCGCAAATCGATCACCCCATGGTGTGGGGAGAGGCCGAAAGCGCATTCAGGCATGCATTATTTCAGGTGGCTTCCATTATAACCACCACTGGCTTTGTAAGTGCCGATTATACCATGTGGACGCCCTTTCTCACCATTTTCTTCTTCGGAATGTTTTTTTTAGGGGGTTCAGCCGGATCTACTTCGGGGGGAGTGAAAGTGATGCGCCATATTATCATGATCCGAAATGGCGGAATAGAATTTAAACGTGCCTTACACCCAAATGCCATTCTGCCCGTGCGTTTTAATGGCAAGTCTATTGGAAAGGGAGTGACTTTTAATATCCTTGGATTCTTTATCCTTTATATGCTTTCCTTTATTATAGGCTCTGTCGTGCTTGGAGGCCTTGGCCTGGATTTTCAAACCGCCATCGGGGGTGCCGCCTCGACCCTTGGGAATATTGGTCCTGCTTTAGGGGCCCTGGGGCCTGTAAATAATTTTGATATTCTTCCTCCCCTGGGGAAATGGTGGTGTTCGTTTTTAATGCTCATAGGAAGGCTGGAACTCTTTACCGTGCTGATCCTACTTACGCCATTCTTCTGGCGAAATAGATAGGTGCTTTGCTGGGATGCTGAGCATAAAAAAAATCCTGATGGGCTTGTCCGCATCAGGATCTTTAAAAATTTTATAAGCTTTAAATTAAGCCTGCGACAAGGCTGATTTTATACGCTTCATTGCTTCTTCAATTTGAGATTCACTGGCAGCGTAAGAAATCCTTATACAATCCGGGTTGCCAAAAGCGTCACCGGTTACTGTTGCTACAAGGGCTTCTTCCAGTAGAAATAAAGAAAAATCTGTGGCGTTCTCAATCTTATGACCTTTGATGGTTTTTCCGAAAAAATTAGAAACATTAGGGAAAACATAGAATGCACCTTCAGGCTCCGTGGTAACAAAACCTTCAATATCATTTAAAAGATCGATAATAAGTTTTCTCCGCTTTTTAAAGGTATCTACCATAAAGCTGATTTTGCTTACGGGAGCTTCCAGTGCAGTGATTACAGCACGTTGGGCAATGCAATTTGCTCCGCTGGTAATCTGGCCCTGCATTTTATTGCAGGCTCGGGCAATCCATGCGGGAGCCCCTATATAACCAATTCTCCAGCCGGTCATCGCAAAAGCTTTGGAAACACCATTTACAGTGACTACCCGGTCGTACATATCTTCAAACTGTGCCATCGAGGCGTGAGCACCTACAAAATTAATGTGTTCGTAGATTTCATCACTCACAATAATGATATCCGGGTACTTCTTAAGTACATCGGCAAGGCCTCTTAGCTCTTCCTTGCTGTAAACCATCCCGCTGGGGTTACAAGGAGAACTGTACCAGATCATTTTGGTTTTTGGGGTGATAGCAGCTTCCAGTTGCTCGGGAGTCATCTTAAAATCTGTTTCAACAGATGTGGGGACTTCTACCGGCACGCCTTCGGCAAGCTTCACTATCTCAGCATAACTTACCCAGTAAGGGCAGGGTAAAAGAACTTCGTCCCCAGGGTTTAATAAAACCATAGCTACATTGGCCAGGGATTGTTTGGCTCCTGTGGAGACTACAATTTGAGAATGGTTGTAAGTAAGATCGTTATCACGCTTGAACTTGTGAATTATCGCATCTTTTAACTCTACATACCCATCTACAGGAGTATAGGAATTATAGTTGTCGTTAATGGCCTGTATGGCGGCCTCTTTAATAAAATCAGGAGTGTTAAAGTCCGGTTCTCCCAGGCTCAGTCCGATAATGTCTTTTCCCTCGGCTCTAAGTTCACGCGCTTTTGCAGCCATAGCCAGGGTTTGGGACGTTGCTAAATTGTTAATTCGATTGGATAATTGTTCTTGCATTCTTTAAAGGGTTACTAATTAGTTACTAAGACGAAATTGCAGGTTTCGAACCCATTTCCTTTAGATGTTTGAAATGGGCAATTATAGCTGCGCGTGTGGTTTTGTACTCGTGGTAAGGGAGATCGCATTCAGCAGCGGTTTCCTTTACTATCTTTGCTACTTTCGAATAATGAATATGACTTATATTGGGAAAAATATGGTGTTCCACCTGGTGATTTAAACCTCCGGTAAACCAGTTTACAATTTTGTTTTTTGTGGCAAAATTTACCGTGGTAAAGAGTTGGTGGATGGCCCAGGTGTTTTTCATAGAACCGGTTTCATCAGGTAAGGGCATTTCGGTTTCTTTTACCACGTGGGCTAATTGAAATACGATGCTAAGAATTAAGCCCGCAGTATAGTGCATCACGAAAAAGCCGATGAGAATCTTCCACCAGGAAACCGATAAAATCAACATGGGAATCACGATCCAAATAGCTACATATATGAGTTTTGTAATGGCGATAATGCTCCATTGGGTTACCGGGTTGGGCATTTTACCGTAGGATAATTTTCGCTTCAGATAATTTTTTGTTTGTTTGAAGTCGGTGGTCAAAGCCCAGTTAAAGGTGAGTAATCCATATAAAAATACGGAATAATAATGCTGGAACCGGTGGAAGCTGTACCATTTGGCGTGCTGAGAAAAGCGAATGATTCTTCCGGCATCCAGATCTTCATCGTGACCGTGGATATTGGTATAGGTATGGTGCAGTACATTGTGCTGTACCTGCCAGTTGTAAACATTTCCGGCCAGAACATAAATGGTTCCGCCCATAAATTTATTGACCCATTTTTTAGAGGAATAGGATCCATGATTACCATCGTGCATGATATTCATTCCCACTCCCGCCATCCCGGCGCCCATAACTACGGTGAGAAGTAACATCCACCACTGTGAAATATCCAGGGTAAGGATAAGGAAATAGGGAGTCAGAAATAATGAAAACATCGCTATTGCCTTAATATGGAGTTTCCAGTTTCCGGTTTTTTTAAGGTTGTTTTCTTTGAAGTAATTGTTTACTCGCTTGTTGAGTAACCTGAAGAATTTGGTGGAATCCTTTCGGGAGAATTTAATGTGATTTTGAACGTTTTCCATGTAATTTTTTGTAAACGGTAAAGATAAAATTTTTATATAGTTATTCTGTAGTCGATACCATATTAAATACGCTGCAATTTCAGCACCAAATTATGTATTTTTGCGGAAATTGTGAAAACTTTGGAATTAATAAAAAAATACTTCCCGGATCTAACCGATGACCAGTACTCAAAATTTGAGTTAATGGAATCCTTATACAAAGACTGGAACCTTAAGATTAACGTGGTCTCACGCAAAGACATTGATGAGATTTATCTCAGGCATGTATTACACTCGCTGGGGATTGCAAAAATTCAACAGTTCCGACCTGGATCAAAAATTTTAGATGTTGGCACAGGTGGTGGCTTTCCAGGAATACCACTGGCCATATTATTCCCGGAAACCAACTTTCATTTAGTAGATTCCATCGGAAAGAAAATGAAGGTGGTAAATGAAGTGGTGGAAGGCCTGGGGTTAACCAATGTAAAAACTACCAACGCCAGGGTGGAAGAGGTTAAAGGATCCTATGATTTTATAGTGAGCAGGGCTGTAGCGGCCATGCCTACTTTTGTACACTGGACCAAGGGGAAAATCGCCAAGAAAAGTCAACATGAGCTTAAGAACGGAATTCTGTACCTAAAAGGAGGGGACCTGACCGAAGAATTACAGGATTATCCAAAAGCTGTCGTTTACAAGTTAAGTGATTATTTTAAGGAGGAATTCTTCGAAACTAAAAAAGTGGTTTACCTTCCCTTGAAATACAAACCTTAATTATTCCGGATGATCACCTTCTTAGCATAGTCTCCGATACTGGTATAGATCTTTACAATATAAACCCCTGAGCTTAAGGATTTTTTCTGGGGAATATGGATTTCCTTAATATCGGGTATTCCATAATGTTGATCCACCAATTGGCCTGCGATATTGTAAATATTGATATGATCGATTTTATGAAGTTCGGGATTGCTAATGATGAACTCATTATTTTCCAGTGAGTAAAGATAATCAATGGGGCCCTGACCCGGTTCTTTGCCTTCCCTGCTGGAAGTTACATCGTGGAACACAATTTCATACAGATCCATGTATTCTCCCGCTGGTAAGCTGGCCTTAAAAGCTTCTTTTCGTAAATCATGATAAGTGCTATCGCTGGTATTTAGTAAATAGATATTGACGTGATCTGGTAAATTCTCTAGTTCTCCAATTTCTATACTGAATTCTTTTTCTTCAGCGATTTTAAGACCTATTGGTAATTTTTGGTCAACATTGAAATCAGGCACTGCCTGTATGACAAATTCAGACTTCTCCACCAGCCAAAACATATCCTCGGCATTATCATCGATAAGCGGGGCGTCATAGCCAAGATCGAAATGGTTTGTAGTCCTGGCATCTGCCGTTACCAGGATCTGGCGATGATAGCCTTTAGGAGAATTAAAATTCAACCTTATTTTATACCGGGTATCTGCAGTAAATTTGGCCTGTTCTACTTTTGCTTTGCCCTTAACAAGGTTTTCTGGTTTTAAAAACTGAGAGTTTCCTGAAGCTTCCTTTACAAAAACTCTTTGACTATTTTTAAAGGTTATATCCCCGCCATCAATGGTATAATTTCCAGAAAGGGCATCATCTAACACACTATTGACAAAGAATCCCTGGGCTACAGGAATATATCTCCCTGGTTCTTTTTCTCCGGTATCCCCCGTAGCATTTATCCGGCTGTCTGTGGAAGCGGCTCTAACCCCTCCGGCAAGGGTATAGGTGGCATATCCTCCTACATATTCTCTTAAGACGTGGCTATTTTCAAAACCAAAATGGTCCCAGAAGTATAAGGCGCCATTAAATACATTTTGTAACCGGGTTCCTCCGTCAACATCCCTGAGGTTGTCCCTTATGAACTGATCGGCATCAATAGCGGAAGGATATGGGTTTCCAACCAGCCTGTTTTCCTGATTGGAAATATTCAAAGTAATAGTCCCATTATGTGGTTTCCCAAGGAAAATATAATTCTGTTGTGTGGCAATATCTACAGCTCCTGAGGTTCCTTTCATGGTAAAACCTTCCCCGGTTTTCAATTCACCGGTATGGCCAATCCATCGCCAGTGGCCGTATGAGTTTGCATCGCCATGGAATTTATAAAGCCAGTAGGTACTGATTCTTTTATTTCCGGAATAATTTCCATCAGCATGGGTATGGTCATAGCCAAAAGAAATATCCTGCGGATCTTTCGTGGTCCCATCCTTTAAAACTCCTTTTATAGTATAGGGAGCATTATTACTGGTGCCCCTGGGGCTTGCCGGAGAGGTCCAGTAATTATAATTAAAGGAGTTGGCAGTGCCTTGTTGGGCACGTTCTATAATTCCGCTGCTTTCTTCGGCTAAAATACTTCCTTCGGTTTGAACCAGCTGGGATTCGCCGTTGAGATCAATTTTACCATCGAGTTCCAGGTAATGGGTGATTCGCAATTCATTTCCTGAATTGTTAATTTCGCCGTTCATTACTAATTGTTTTTGATCCGCCGAAAATAATCCTAAAAGCTTAATGTCTTTATTGTTGGAACTAATATCATGGTTCTGCTTTGCAATATTCCATAATATAGGCTTTCCATTAATGCCTGTGTCGTGTGGGAATGTCCAGAATTTAGTTGAGGAGGGATCCCAGGTACTTCTGTTATGCCAGGTCCCTGCTCCTTCGGATATATAAGGAAGAGGAGCGGTTCTTTCTTGAGAGGACGTAATATTTTTCAATTTCCCGGAGAAACCAATATTATTGTAGGCTTGAACATTACCACATGCTATATCATTCATTCTATAATAGCCTACTAAATTATTCCATTCAACCTCAGGTATATTCAATGGAAGAACTTCTCCCGTAATAGTATTTGTAGCCACTTTTTCAATACGTTGGTTCATCATCAGATGCAATTGATCCGGCTTGAGTTCGACATTCCAAATTCGTATCTCATCCATCCATCCATTAAAATGATTTGATGAAACGCCTGAATCATTATTATCCATTGTTCCCAGTATTGCACTGAAACTATTTTCACCAGGTGAAACTCCTCCAACGGTCTTAATTAAAAGGCCATCCACATAAATTTTATATTCTCCTGATTCTGAATGAGTTAATGCTATATGATACCAACGATTAGTATCAATTTTATATGGTGAAGAATTTATAGTTCCGGATTTATCCCAATTAAAAGAAACTATTCCATCAGTGATTCTTAAATCATAGCCTTTTGCAGTATCAGAGAAATTTACATCTCTTTTTGAAATTATTGTACGGGTTCCATCTATTGATTCTGGTCTTACCCAGACTTCCAGACTAAAGGCTCCAAGTAAATCATAATTATCATTAAAATCTACGTGATCATCAATACCGTCGAAGTCAATTTGTTTACATTCGGTTATCTCCACACTTATAGTACTTGAACATCCGTTGTCAAGAGTCCAGGTAAGGGTATATAGTCCAGGTCCCGCGGTAAAGGTGGCATCAGGATCATTTACATTCGAAAAGGATTCAGTTATACATAAAGACGTACCTTCCTGCCTGGACCATGACCAAGTTCCATTTTCCTGAGTGCCTGGGGCGTCACATGAGGTACAACCAGGAGGTGGGGAAGGATAAGCTTTTTTAGAAATATTTTCATTGGCTGTCTTAGTATTATCATAAGCGTTTAATTGCACCGTATTTTGCCCACACTCCTCAGGTGTAAAAATTATATCCTCTCCGGCATAAGCATAGGAGACTGGTATTTCGATTAAACCTGTGCCTTCTTCACTATAGGTTCTACAACCATTGACTAATGCAGTTCCTCCATATTGATGAACCCCTGGAGTGTCAGCGATAAAACTGATCGGTGCCTCTGTTGTTCCAGTAACAATAGGGTCTTCATCCGGGTCTCCAATACCTTCTGTCCACTCCACATCGGTTTGAACGGGAATCTTTTTGTTTAAGAAAATATTATCCATAGCCCAAACACTCTGATCGCTGGTTCCAGTAAATGACCACCTAATTCGAACGCTACTAAGATCCCTGCCGTCGAAGTAGTTTTCCAAAGAAATGGAAGTATTATCATTATGGAAGTTATATTCCGATGTTGATGAACCAGCCTGGCCATTATACCAAGCCTTAATACCATCACCTTTGGCATGGAGTACTTGAAGTGTTTCATAATTTTGGCCACCATCAAATGATATTTCAATTACGGCAACATCATCATTAGCGAAATAAAAAGCCTGATCAAAATCAATTGTTGCTGATTCAGCATTTGAGAAATCCGTAATTGGACTTTCTAAGGTCGTTGGTATATTACCATCATAATTTGATTTTCCATTTTTATCTACTTCATAAAAATTTCCCTGAGCTATAGCAAACTTGCCATCTTGACTATCATATTCTATACCTCCGAAATCATGATTATTTGTACCGGACCAATTTCGTGGTTTCTTAGCATTTCCACCAGCTGTAAAATTGCCTACTTTTCCATCAACAAGCCAGGAATCAAGGTCTTTAGTATTTAATTGTCCTTCATTAAAATCTCCGGGAGAATCGGGTATGGCATTCTGTGTACCTAGATAATTACTTGTTGCCAAGAGATTTACTTTATCTCCTAAACAATACTGTTTTTCTGGGTCCAGATTTGTAACAGTTGGCGCAGCACCTGTAGGTAGTGCTCTTATATAAAAGTCGTCAGAATACTCTGTACAGGTTCCTACTTGAATTAAAACTCTATAATAGGTAGACTCCAATGCACCTACTGGAAAAGTTGCAGTATAGAAATTATCATTATCTGATATTACTTCCCAATTACCCTCATTTACTGCAAATTTCTCCCATTGAATTATAGTGCCTATTTCTCCTGTCAATTGCAGTTCTACCGAAATTTGCTCCTCACAGGAAGAAATATCAATTTGATTTTCAAAATCTGTAGATTCAAAAGTTCCTGTTAAGGTGCCTCCCTCTACATTTTCCGGAATAAGTGTTATTTCTTGTTCTTGTGTTGAAATATTTCCTTGGCTATCAATAAATTGCCATTCAATAGTTTGGGTTCCACTAAATATATATGGAAATACAAAATCATCACTCAAAGTTCCAGAAATTTGACCTTCACAATCTGTAGCGGTTGGAATATCTAAATCTTCTATGCTTGAAATTTGACAGCCCTCAATAGTTTTTGTTGGCAATGTTTCATCATCTGGTACCGGAGCAATATTATTTATTATTATTTCCTGCTCAACCGGCCCGGTCGAATTTCCTGCTTCATCGGTAAAAATCCAAATAATAGTCTCTGAAGACTCAAAAGTCAGATCTGTAATCCCGGTTGTTCCTGTTATTATATTGTCACAATTATCCGTAGTTGTAGGCGGGATGACTGTTAAAGAACATTCAGAAGTTAGGGTTGGTAGCTCAGGTATCGCGGGATCTTGCGTATCGTTTACTGTAATAGTTTGCGTAACATTGATACTGTTATTGGCATCATCCGTTACACTATAGGTTCTTGTGATGACCTCTGGATTGCTATTTCCATCACTGGTATCCTCTACAAAATGGACGATTGGATTTGTGGTGCAATTATCAGCCTCGTCGGTCACTACCGTAATGTCAGGGTCAGGGATATCTGCTGCGCACTGCACGGTAACCGGGGCAGGACTGCTTGCCGTTGGAAGCTGCGTATCGTCTACCGTAATAGTTTGCGTAACATTGATACTGTTATTGGCATCATCCGTTACACTATAGGTTCTTGTGATGACCTCTGGATTGCTATTTCCATCACTGGTATCCTCTACAAAA
>NZ_SNWE01000040.1 GCF_004362395.1 Salegentibacter sp. 24 | reverse complement strand
AAACTTTACAAAAGTCATCGATAGAACAGAAAATTTCAGTAATTTTATCAGTAGAAATCATAAGCAGAAATTAGGTTAGTATTTTGGTTTTCAGATACTTAAATATAACCATATTTCTGCTTTTTTCATGCTAAAAAACTACTTTTCTTACGTCGAACTCAGGTTAATAATTTTTTATTTTATTATCTCTATAGTTAAAGGGTAATTGGGGATTTCACCATTGCTGACTTTAATCGCATTGATGATAGGAAGAATCAGCATTATAATTGCAATTCCTATAATAGCAATAAAGCCTAGTCCGAATAAAAAGATAAGTGGTATACAAAGCAGGCTGTAAATAAACATACTTATTTGGAAATTAATTATCATTTTACCGTGAAAATCCATTCCTTGAACTTTGTCTTTCTGGGTTAGCCACAGAATTAATGGAACAATAAATCCACCAATTCCTGTGACTAGATCCAGTAACTGACTTAAGTGGGTGAGGACGAGCATTTGGTTATCTTCTCTCATTTTTTTTTTAATTGATGTGATGTCTCTTTTATTAATAGACGGGTTTTAAAACATTTTGTTACAAATTCATTGTGTTCTTAAAATTAAAAGTTCTGACAAGCTATTGATTTTTTTACCTTTGTGCTATGAAATTAAACGACACGATTGTAGCACTGGCTACGCCATCGGGAGCCGGTGCTATTGCGATTATCAGGGTTTCGGGGCCCGAGGCCGTATCTATTGTTTCTCCGCTTTTTAAAGCAAAAAGCAGAAAAAAGCTAGATGAACAACCAAGTCATACCTTACACTTAGGAAATTTAATGGATGGGGATCGCACCTTAGATGAAGTTTTAATTTCAGTGTTCAGGGCTCCTAAATCTTACACCGGGGAAGAAACAATTGAAATTTCTTGCCACGGTAGCCCTTATATTCAACAAGAGATTATCCAATTGATGATCAGAAAGGGTTGCCGATCCGCTGAAGCTGGGGAATTTACGATGCGCGCTTTTCTAAATGGGAAAATGGATCTTAGTCAGGCCGAAGCAGTAGCAGATTTGATCTCTTCTGAAAACCAAGCTTCCCACCAAATGGCGATGCAACAAATGCGAGGTGGCTTTTCAAATGAAATCCATCGTTTACGCCAGGAATTACTTGATTTTGCCTCTTTAATTGAATTAGAGCTGGATTTCTCTGAAGAAGATGTGGAGTTCGCTAATCGTGATCAGTTTAAAGAATTGGTGTCCAGGATACAGCAAGTATTAAAACGTTTAATCGATTCTTTTGCTACCGGAAATGTACTTAAAAATGGAATTCCTGTTGCTATTGTAGGAGAACCGAATGTTGGGAAATCTACCTTGCTGAATTCACTTTTAAATGAAGAACGTGCTATTGTTTCGGAAGTTGCCGGTACCACCCGTGATTCTATTGAAGATGAAATGAGCATTGGCGGCATAGGTTTCCGATTTATTGATACAGCAGGTATCAGGGAAACTGAAGATCTTGTTGAAAGTATTGGTATAAAACGAACTTTTGAAAAGATAGGGCAGGCACAGGTAGTGATGTATTTATTTGATACTTCCAGGTTAGATGAATTTTCCGAAACCTCTACTTCCGGGAGTAAAATCAGCTTATCTCAACTGCTTGTTGAAATTGAAAAGATTAAAAATCAATTTCCACAGAAGCCTTTAGTTATAGTGCCAAATAAAATTGATCAACTATCAGAGGATAACTTAAATAAATTAAAGGCAAAGTTAGGAGAGATTTCAGGTACAAGTTTACAATTGTTATCCGCTAAAACAGGTTTGGGGGTAGAAGAACTCAAAAAGAAATTACTTGAATTTGTAAATACTGGCGCGCTTAGAAACAACAATACCATTGTCACTAATAGTCGTCATTATAATGCGCTTTTAAAAGCTCTTGAAGAAATAAACAAGGTGGAGGAGGGTTTGAATAGCGATCTTTCAGGAGATCTATTGGCAATAGATATAAGAGAAGCACTCGAATATTTTGGTGAAATTACCGGCCAGGTAACCAATGACGAATTATTAGGAAATATTTTTTCTAATTTTTGCATCGGCAAATAAATAAGTAATTTTATTTGATACCAAATGACACCAAATAGAACCAAATAACACTAAACACCAATGATATAGAGGCTTTATAGCCTCTATTATTTTTCACTATTTTTCCTTTTTTTTATCATTAGTACACTAATTATTACACCTATAGTACACCTCAATGTTAAAATTTAATTTCCAGGTGTACTTTAGTACACCTCATAATGTTTTTTTTCTATCTTTATGATAAACAAGGAGATATGAAAATTAAACTAAAAAAGAAAAGACTAGCATCCGGAAAGTATAGCCTTTATATTGAATACTATAAAGGAAAAGCAACAGATGTTGATGGAAAACAAGTTCATAGTAGGGAATTCGAATACCTCAAAGAATATTTGTTTATAAATCCCAGTACTGCCTCGGAAAAAAAAGAGAATGAAGAAACCCTATTAAGAGCTGAGCAAATCCTTTCGATCCGAAGAGCAGAATATGCACAGGGTAAATATGGTATTAAAGATAAAAGTAAGGACAAACTTCTCTTCCTCACCTATTATGATAAGGTCAAAGAAGAGCGTTACGAAAGCAAAGGAAATTATGATAACTGGGATGCCGCCCAAAATCATATTGAAGATTATATAGGAAAGAGAAAGATAAGCTTTGAGGATATTGATGAAGAATTCGTTATAGGCTTTAAAAAATATTTAAATAAAAAAGCCAGGACAAAATCAAATACTGAATTGTCCCAAAATTCTAAATATTCTTATTACAACAAATTTAAAGCTGCATTACGCCAGGCATTTGATGATGGTTATACCAGACGGAACTTTGCTACTTCAGTAAAAGGCTTTGCCCAGGGGGAATCAACACGGGAGTATCTTACTCAGGAAGAGCTACAAGCCATGGCAAATGCATACTGCAAGCACCAGGTACTTAAAAATGCTTTTATGTTTAGTTGCTTGACCGGTCTTAGATGGAGTGATATAAACAAACTTACCTGGCTCGAAGTTAGAGACGAAGAGGAAGGATCCCGCCTAATATTTAAGCAAAAGAAAACCTCGGGACAGGAATATCAATATATTTCCAACCAGGCACGACAACTTTTAGGGAAGAGGAAAAAAGAGGGGAGTCTCGTTTTTAAGGGATTGAAATATGGAGCTCACTTTAATGCTGAAATACTTAGATGGTGTATGAGAGCCGGTATCACCAAGCATATAACTTTTCATAGCGCCCGGCATACTCACGCCGTTTTACTATTAGAATACGGTGCGGATATTTATACGGTCTCAAAAGTTTTAGGACATAAAGAGATAAAGACCACCCAGATATATGCGAAGATAGTAGATAAGAAAAAGAAGGAAGCAGCCAACCTGATTCCAGAACTTGAAATGAATTATGAGTTTTGATTTGTTTAAATATTTAACCACGCTTGGATTCTTCTATATTTATGGAAGACTCATTTTACATTATGGGGAGCTTTTTTTAGTATATATGTTAGAGGACAAGATATTATGGAAGTCTCACTCTGAAAAACCAAGAATTCTTTTTCTGATTATTGGATTGGGATTTATGCACCTTATGTCATTTACCAGTGCCAAAATTTCCCCTGAAAATTATTTATTTCAATTCATTATACTTCTTGCCTATGGAGTTGGATTTTATTTTGCCTTTGTGACCTGGACAGACCAGTTTAGCAATAATATGCAGGTAAAAGTAGCTCTACCCTTACCAGAGAAAACGACATTTAAGAAAGCAGATAATTTTCAGCTTAAAATTTCTGAAGGTCAATTGGAAAAGCTATATCAGGGATTAATGAAATACGATCTTTTGTACCCTGATAAAACCAGTCTCCAGGATTTCGAGAATGCACTTACAAAAGATTGGAATACTCACGATTCTAAAATCCATTTTAAGATGGATGGTCCCAGCTCTCGTGAATTTTATGAGTTTTTGTCCACAACCTTTTCAAATCAGATGACCATAAAAGATCTGTTTATTAAATCCGGTGTAGTCTTACGATCAGATGGAAAAAAATATAAATACAATACTTTGAAAAATGCACCGATTCGGACCCCTGTTTCTAAGCAAAATGATGCACTTATCGATATTTTTAAAAAGCTTAGTTGAAAGATTCTGAAATCTAGTATAAGGGAGTAATTGAACCTTTAAATTTCCTTAATCCAAGGTGTAGATTTCCCATTTAAGGGAAAAAACTTAATTAAAACGGAAAACATTGATGCTGTAAAAACAGTGTGAGCGGCGAACGTGATTTTCCACAGGACAATCAGTGGTTACAAGTAAATAAATAGTTTCGATTTAAGACAGTTTTCAGCATTTGTTTTTATGTGTTGCTGTGCATTGTTCTTTTTCAATATCGGTAACCAAAAACTCTCTTTTGCTGATATTTTTTATAATACCTGAAGGAGAACAAGATTAAAATTAGGATAGTAAAATAGATCCACCTTCCTGTGATTGTTAAAAGAAGATAGTCCAGGACAATCCCTATGGTCAGAAATAATGCAAATTTTAGAAAGAATGCTCCTCCTCCGATAAGAGAACTTGTGATAGGAAGACATATAGTTACCCAACGGTTTAATATATTCGTTGAAATATTTGTCCGACAAGTCATCCGTCACTCGCCTTTCTTCCTCTAATTGTTTAAGGTATTCCAGAATCAATTCTTTTTTCCTAACCCTACCAAGTGCAATTCTATTGGTGTTCTTTTTCAAATTTGGTTCCTGCACAAAGGTCAGAGTATGAATAAAGTTGGAAAGAGAACGGAGATGAATCATCCTGCTGTTTTTTCGATACATAGTTTTGATTTGAATCAAAGTTTGGGTCAGTTCTTTATCTAAATCCGCTTCTTTCAATCTTGGTTCTATATTTTAAGTGCTGGTGAATAATGAACAACGTCCCGTCCTATAAAAAACTGTACTGGTTGGACTGCGTGGTTGTTCGCAGGAAAATCAGCGAAGCTAGCGAGTACAGAGTTTCAATTTGAGACAGGTTTTAGTATCTTTGTTTTAAAGTTTTGAATTTTCTTTTTGATCTCTTTATTTGAGAATATAATCCAGCAATTATTATTACAGCAACCGCTATACTTACAGCTTTACCATTAGTTTCATTATAAATTAAGTAACTACCAGTTACCCATAAACAGAATGAGACCAATCCAATAATTTTCACTTTTGTAGACATATTTTTCAATTTAAATTTTTAATTCTATTTCAGAGCAATTGTGGTAACGTTTCCTATAAAAGAGTGCAAGCCAGCGAGCGTGATTGTCCGCAGGACAATCCACTGAGTTATACCGTTTAAAAACAAGAATTATTTGTACTATTTTTTATATTTGTTTTATGCAGGAGGTAAGCCCGTATTTTCTTTAGTTAATAAAGATTGGGACGCTTCCTGTTTTTTTCTTTTTTGAGCTGCTATTCGAGATATTGGTGCATCTATACCTCCTTCACTATATCTTTCTGCTCTTCGTCTTTTGTGCAGGTTTAATTCCTGGATCTTAGCCTCGGCTTCTTCTTTTTTCTGGTTAGCTGATTCAATATTTTGAAGGTCGATTCTAGGATCATAGTGGGTTTGTTTTTTTAGAACTCCGTAAATAATTCTAAGCCTTTTATGCATTACCACTCCCATAGCTTGATAATGATTCATTCCTTTAGCTCTAAATCTTGCATACAGTTGCTTTGTATTCTCATCAGTTCGTATGGCTGATAGGCAGGACATATAAAGTGCAGCCCTTATATCCGGTCGTCCTTTTTTACTCATTCTACTCCCCCAGGTACCGTCTCCGCTTTGTTTAAAGGTAGGGTGCACACCGAAGAAAGAACATAGCTGTTTGGCTGACGCGAACCTCTTAATATCCTCTATTTCCAAAAGTATCCTAATAGCCGTACTGGGGCCTATTCCTTTGATCGTAGAGAGTAATTTCACTTGATCATGCTGCTCGTATCGCCTGGTAATAATACGGTCTTCGTTTTCGATCAGTTCCTTTTTGTGTAAGATCTCTCTTGCTGTTTCACTGATGAGATGTTTTATTTGATCACTAACAGATTGAGTGCTGGGCTGAACCTTTCTTAAAATTGCCTGTGCTTTATTCATACTTATGCCCTTGATACGAACCAGCATTTTTTCTGATGCCCTGCTAACTTGTTTTGCACTGGGATATTTCACAAGCATCTCCAAAAGCCAATTAGGCATTACATTTCTACAATAGACAAGGGTTTCACTAAAGTATTGATAGAGCAATTTCTCCAGCTGATTATTAAGTTGTACTCTTTGCTTGGTGAGCATATGCCTGAAAGTAAGGGTCTGTCGAGCTTCCTTAAAGGTATTGTCAAATTCAACCGGTTTGTCCCTGTAAATTATTTTTTCAGGAAAGGCAATTAAATAGACTGCTATGTTTTCGGCGCTTACCGCATCAGTAATGGTTCTTTTTAGTGCCGCTTCACTTACAGATTTAACACCTTTAGGATTTAACCTGGCGACCTTTATATTTTGTTCTACTGTCAAGTTCTGGAGATGACTGAACCAATTATTTTCATAACCTCCCGTACTTTCCACACCGCAGAATAATTCCTTTAAACCTAAAGAGAACCAGTGGTCGATAATATGTGAAAGTTTTAATCGTCCTGCTTTGTTATCGTTTAATTGAAAAGGATCCTCAAGAATCTGTTTGTCCTGATCCAGTAAAAGAAAATCTGCATATCCTTTACTTACGTCAATACCTAAAAAAGCTTTGTTTTTCATTGATCATATAAGATTAATATTAATCAAGCCCCGTTCAAGCTTATGGTAAATACGTTATCGTGTAACAAGTTATACCTCGAACTCTACTTGATGGAGAGGTGACTCAGCGGCAGTATCTTGTACTATTCAAGCTCGAACCCTCTTACCACCAAATTGAGCAATTTTGATTAATAAAAAATAAAAAACAAACATATAAGCAAGCGAACACGGAGTTTCGATTTGAGATTGATGTAAGCATTGTTTTTAATGTTAGCCAAACTATGTCGTTTATAAGTAAGGATTTAGCAAAAAGAAATGAATCAATCCAAAAATAACAACTCCACTTAGATAGTTTAAAATTGTCCTTTTTCCATTAAGATTTTGAGCAACCCTAAGTCCCTTATAGAGTAAAATAAATTGCCAAATACTTACACCTCCTTGGATAAGAGTAAATATTATTATTAAACCAGAAAGTAATAGAGCCAAGACTGAACCCACCTCCAAAAGTAAAATTCCTGCCATCGCTAGGTTTGTAAAAAGTAATATTAATGATATATATAATGGTATATACGCTATTCCAATTGCATTATAAATGGTTTTCAATTCATTTTTTGCATTAAAAAACTTTCCAGTCAGCTTTATTAAGAAGCCGAGAATCAGATTAGAAGTTATTCCATAAACTATTCCCATTGTAATCAAAGACATTATTGTAGAAAATATTCCTTTTTTACTGCCAAAGTCATAATAGCCTCCGGATTTCATTAATAAATGGATATACATTATTCCATTGACACTAAATAGCAAAAATATCCTCAACCAATTAATTTTCTGGGAAAGTTTATTTTCAAAAGTCTTGGTCGGTTCTTTAAAAAGTAATTTTAATTTATTCATATTTTGGCTAACGTCCGTATAAATGCACCGGTATATTTATATCTATTATGTCACTAATCTAGCGGATTTCTAATTGTTAAAAAAATAGATGCCCTAAAGCCAAGAATTTATTCAAAAGTGACCGGAAAAAAGGGCAAATCGATAGTTAGATTAGCTTTAAGTCACTAGAAAATGTTGGAGCCTAAAAAACTCAACAAAAATTATGGCTCATCTGCCACAATAAAAATCCAGAATAATCCAAAATAAAAAGGCATTCCCCATAGAGGGGAACCGGATCCGTCAACAAGATATTCAGCCCTGGCCTATCGGCGGGCCGAATACTTAGTTATTACCTACAGTTTTTTTCTCCGAATTTTGCTTACTGAAAATTATTCTTTCCATTTTTTTTCTTAACACCGATATCTTGAATAAAGCAATCAATTCTATTAAAAGAATATAAATTATACCAAACAAGGGCATTATCAGGATAACTATTTTTTCAAACCCGACCGTAGCAATCTGGTGAATGGAGATAATTAAGGTCAGAACAACAAGAAAAACTGCAAACCAAAAATGAACAGAATAGCTTAAACCATTAATCCGCCTCAAAATTAGCTTGTTATCATCGTCATTCCCATCAGCTTTTTTCGTGCTTACTCCTAACTTAACCAATGGTCCTAAATTAGGCTGTGAATATAAAAATGATACTTTTTCAAAAATTTCTATTTCCGAATTATTGAAATATTTACCAGAAAGATTAAAACGCTTTTCAGAGGTTTTTCTATTGATTTCTGTTTTGAGCGTATTCATAATCCAATCTGCCGTTCCAGATATCTTATATTCTTTATTCTTTTCCAATAGTGAAATTTAAAATTGTAGGTAACGTCTCGTATAAAAACTGTGCGAGCTGGCGAGCGTGATTGTCCGCAGGACAATCTGCTAACCAAGCGAGCACGGAATTTCGATTTGAGACAGGCTTAAGCATTGTTTTTAGCATCAATGAAAAAGCAGTAATCGAGTATCTTTAATATTCACTATAAAAACTAAAGATATGGAATCCCGAGTTACTGCCTTACCAAAGTTATTCATAGGAATTGATATTCACAAGAGAAGCTGGAAAATACACTGCAGCACAGATCTTTTTGCAGGTAAATCTTTCACTATGCCCCCCGATCCTGAGAAATTATATGAATACGTTCAAAAACATTTTTCCGATCACCAGGTAACTACTGCTTATGAAGCTGGTTGCTGTGGCTATTCTGCCCACCGTAGTTTTAAAAATTTCGGTTGGAAATCCCTTGTAGTAAATCCTGCCGATATTCAACGTAAAGGAAAAGAACGCTACACCAAAACCGATCGAATTGATGCGCAGCTCATTAGCCGCGAACTCAAAGACGGCAGACTTCAAAGTATTATAGTTCCTGATATAGAACGTGAAGAACTAAGAAGTTTGTTTCGTCGCAGGAATGATCTGGTGAAGGGTCTTCGACGTATCAAATCCCTTATTAAAATGCAGTTGCTCTATTACGGAATCAAGATTCCACCTGAGTTCGACAACGACCACTGGAGCCACGATTTTCGTCATTGGGTGGACAGTCAGGAATTCGTTTATGGTACTGCCAGGGAATGCCTGGCAGTAAAATGCGTGATTTTCGTTTCACTGATAAGGAACTTCGTGATGTCTCGAGTAAGCTAAGGGCCTATTGCCGTAAACATTTTAAAAAAGATTTCTACCTGCTAAGGAGTATTCCCGGAATAGGCGGAATTGTAGCAGTTGGTATCATTGCTGAACTAGGTGATCTCAGACGTTTCAGTAGCCTTAAACATCTTGCTGGTTATGTTGGATTGGCTCCCAGTATATATGAAAGTGCCGGCAATTCAAAATCCAGGGGAATGAATCCGAGGTGCAACAGGCTTATCCGCTCTTATTTTGTAGAGGCTTCCTGGCAGGCAATAAGAACTGACCCCGTAATGCAGGCTTACTATCGTCAGCACCTGGGTAAGGATGTCAAGAAAATAATAGTTAAGGTAGCTCATAAGTTACTGAGCCCAACTTTAGCAGTGATTAAAACTAAAACTCCTTATGAAATTGGAGTGATAGCATAAATATTAATTCAATAATCAAGCTCAAAATATTAAAAGCCCATACCACAAAACAACATAGGTGGCCATTTCAGGATCACATTTTTTAGCTAGTGGATAGACTTATTTAACCAATCATAATGATGCTGGTGGCGCTAAATAGAAGTGACCACATATAGGATGCTGAGCGGGTTATTTTGCGTTGAATTCTAACTGAAGCAAAGCTTCAATCAAAATTCAACGCGTTAAAAAATATATAGGAATGAAATAAGAAAAATTAAAATATTAAATTTGAGAGAGCAGGTTATTGCTTTTCATAGGATGCATTGTTGGCAGTAGTGTTTACTGTGCTAAATAATCTTGCGGATCTACTAAATCGTAATTGGGATTGTCTCGCATAAAAAAATCTAGGTATGCAGAGTGAGTGCCTCCCAAGATTATCAAAATTCTATCGCCTTTGTCTTTGGGAACATCATTGAAATTGCTATAAATCATCAAATTCCTTTTATAAAAATCGGATATTATCTCCGCGCCTTCATAATTTCCAGGTGTGTGCATTACTGCTAAAGTGTTGTAAAAGTCTAGAGTCTCCGATTTGAATTCATTATTGTTATACACCCTGAATTTGGCAAGGATTTCTTCATCATTAACTTGCTCTAATTTTTTTACGTAATCATCAATGTAGTTTTTTATAGACTCCGAATTTTCAGCCATTGCCATTAATTTGGGGTAATCGAACATCAGTTTTGAATCGATACCATAAATATTTTCTACACCTGAAAGCCTACCCACTTCAAACGCAATTGCATTAATTTCTTCAGTCCAATTTGTTGTATTAGACTGGTCTTTCTTATATTTTTGATAAATACTGTTAGTTCCTTCTGAAGAAGATACTGGAACTTCTACGCAGATAATTGTCGGCTTAAATTCTACTAATTTATCTACAGCTTTTTTTATCTCTTTTTTAACCTCTGGATTATTAATATTCACAGAAGAAGAAATTGCGTCACTGGAGCCCGAAAGATGAAAAGTTGCAAAATTTAAAACCTCAATTTGATCGGCTTTTGTTTCTTGTCCAAAACCAGTAGAACATATTTGAAATAGAAGGATGAATGATAGTATATTCTTAATTGTCATTTTCGATAAATTTATTTTTGTTTTACATTACTGCCAACGTTTAGTATAACCGCAGTTACGGAATTAAATTTAATGTTTTTCGAATAAGAACCGATGGTAGCATTTACACGTGGTTTCGGACACAGTCGCATCCGCCGAAATTGCGGTTATACATTGTTGCCACACGTTTTATTCTTCATCTGGTAACGGCGGATTTAGAATTCGAATGTATGGATAATCACTTAATTTAATTTTCAAAGGAAGGCTATCTCCATTTTTACTGTTCAGCTCGTTAAAATCATTCGCTATTTTAATGAGTTGTCTTTGAATTTTTTTTGAAGAAAGTAAACTGTCTTGATAATAGAAAATTAATGCTTTATCGATGCTTTTCGAATAATTAAATTCTCGATTTGGATTTAGGATGTGATTCCGCAATACTAGCTGTAAACTATCAAAGGGCATTTCAATCTTGTCGTTTATTATTATCGAATTTTTTTGAATGGAAATAACATTACTTGCGTGATAATCGACAATTTCCATTTTTTTAGCACACTCCTTAAAAACAATCAAATTAAATTCAGTTGAGTCAGAGCTAAATTTTAGTAAAGGGACTTTTCCATCGCAGGCAATTTGGTCCGCTATTTTGATAAGTTCACCATAGTTTTTGATTGAATCCAAATATATTTCAGTCAGATTAGTTTCCAAATTAAAATTTGAAACTCGAGGATAATAGAATTCAGTTTTTTTAAATTCCGTTTTCTCCCTTTTTGTTTCACAATTACAAAACAAACCAGCAATTATTAATATGAGTATGATTTTTTTCAAATGAGTGGCAACATGCATATAAATGTACCGGTACATTTATATCTATTATGTCACTAATCTAGCGGATTTCTAATTGTTAAAAAAATATTTGTAACCACAAGGGTGTGAATTTCGGTGGTTTTGGCGAATTTACTTCCGAAAAAATATTCAAAAAGGTACCGGAAAAAGGGGCTAATCGATACCTAACTAGAATTAAGTCACTAGAAAAATATCGGAGCCTAAAAAACTCAACAAAATTTGTGGCCTATCTGCCACATTAAAAATCCAGAATCAAAAGGAATTTCCTATAGAGGAGCAACCGGATCCGTCAACAAGTTATTCAACCCTGGCCTATCGGCGGGCCGAATACTTAGTTACTGTACGCAGTTTCTCTATTTCTTTTTGTCTTGATTATCAAAATCGTATAAGCAATTAGAAAAATCAAAAGCGGTAACTGAAAAGTCAGATAATTAAACTCCTCAATTGGTACAGAGGTCATTCGTTTTATAATGGGTGCAATCATCAATATAAAACTTAAAAGACCACTACGATGGATTTGCAATAGCTTACATTGCCGCTGGAGGCTAAGTTTGGAATGACCCTTGCTAATCATTGTTCGACGCTCCTCTAAAGGTTTTAGCGCAAGGCGTTTTTTAAAAAATCATTCTCCACTTTAAGCTCCCCAATGACTTTAAGAAGCTGGTCTTTCTTTTCCTCTGCTTCTGATTTTTTTGATTTTTCACCTTTGGAAAAAACAGTATCGGCCTCCTTGAGGAAATCGCGCTTCCAGGTACCAATTTGTTGAGGGGTGATTTCAAATTTTTGTGCAAGCTCCTTGACCGTTTGCCGCTCCTTCAAGGCTTCAAGGACTACTTTCGTTTTAAACTTGGATGTGAATTTTCTTCGTGTCATAATACAGTAAAATTAAGGTTATTTTTGAACTTAACTTACTGTCCTAATTTTTGGGGGATGATCAAATCGATTATTCGGATTATCCGTTTTCCTCTTGTTTTTTACTCAAAAAATACTTCCTTATGGCTAAAATAATAACAATCGGTTCTTTTGTTCATCAATGAGTTTTTAAATTATGCGCTGTTAGGCATAGTGTTTTATTCTACCTCAATTGAAGTGTCCCAACCGTCATATTCTCCATTATATTCTTTTGCTATTTTTCTCAATTCAGATGTTATAGGAAAAATTGAGTTTATATCAACTTTATCCATCCTTGAAAATTGTAATTCGAAGGGTAAATTTGTTTGTTGATTAACTCCAGAATTTTGAATCATAAAGTTTTTATTTTCTAATTCTTTTTTACATTTCAGCATATTGGACTCAGTTGAAAAATACATCCAATGATTTACGCTCCTTTCTTTGGTTAATGGATCTCCGGCGTTATATAAATTTCTAATTACAGATTGATCCGCCATATAGTTTAAAGTTTCTTGGTTTGGATAAAGAAACTCTGTATAGTATTCCCAATTTTGATCCTCTTTTATATTTAAATAAAACTCATAACCCGAATAATTTTCTTGGTAATACTTTTCTATTTTTTCCTGTAAACCTTCTTTATTAGCAACATAAAAATATTCCAACCTCTCTTGGTCGTGCATAAAAGATCCTACTAAAATAGTTTCAGTTTCTCTACTAATTAATTCTAATAATTCGTCACTGATCTTATGAATTATTGGAAAAATGTCATTACCAGGAAAACCGTCTTCACGGTTTGTCTCAAAAGTAATTCCTGTAACTACTAGATATGGCAGTTCTTTTAATGGAGATTTTTCAATGAGATCCATTCTCAATGTAGTTGAACCTGGTTTTCCATTCTCATATTTAGCTACATAATTATCCCATTGTTCTGCACTATTTTGGCTCTTCATGAACTGAATATTTATAATAAAAATTAAAAAGAGTATTGAAATTGAATTTTTCATAAAAACATTATGCCTAACGGGAAGTGTATCTTTTAGTGGCGTGAAAAAAGAACTGCCCTTTGTTTTTCAGTTATAAATTTAGTGAAATATACCAGACCTTTAGTTCAGTTCCAAAACCCAAGCTATTGAAGACATACATGGTTGGCAATAGTTTTTATTCTTTTACTTGAACCCAAACTGTATCCACATCATATATATGCCTTTTCTTATATGTTCTGTAAATCTGCTTTATAGATGTTTCTTTCATAATGTTTTTAATAGAATCTATTTCATATTTAGAAATGCTTTTATCTGCAATTAAATTAAATTTCGTGTGCCTTTTTAATTCATCTCTTAGATTTTCAATATATTCATCTACTTCACTCTTTAAGTTTTCTAGGTCAGGAGATGAGTCGGTTTTGACCACGAGATTATTATCTACGTAACCAACATAAATATTATATATCCCATTGTGTCCTATTTTCATTTTAAGTATTTCAGATCTATTTAATTGGGTTTTATATGTCGGTAAATCTATATCCAAACCTAATATTTCATTAAAGAAAAAAGTATTGCCATTTTTTGCTTTTATAAATTTTAAAACTTTAGTTGAATCATATGGAATAATTAATAGTTCCAAAATTTGATTGTCTTCGTCTAATTTATACTTGTAAGCTGGTCCTGGTTTATCTGTGTATAGACTATAAATACTATCAGCATCCAATTTCCACATTAATTTACGTTTCCAACCATTTCCGTCTACCATTACAAGTGAATCCTTATAAAATCTAAATTGAGAATCAATCATACCATTCTCAGAATAATACCAATTCCCTAATAATTCTTTTTTGGATTTTGTTGTGGAGCAACTAATTATTATAAACAGAATTAGATATGTAAATACGTATTTTTTCATCTAAATTATTGCCAATGTCTCATCCTAAAAACTGTGGAGCTGGCGAGCGTGATTGTCCGCAGGACAATCAGCCAAGCAAGGGAGCACGGATTTTTTGAATTATCACTAAGGCAGCATTTTTTTTATAGGGTTGGCAACTGGCTTTTTTCTTTTATTTTTAATTAGGATAAAGGTTAATACTACAAGAAGAAGTAAAGCAAAAATCACAAAAGCATTCCAGTTTTTTTGGTTTTCTTTTAATTCCAGAATTTCATTGGTCCATTTTTGTTGATTTTTATTGATTAATTTTTCAATTTGAAAAAAATATTCCAAACTATCTTTTTTTGATTCAAAAAATTCGGGTCGCGGTTTTAATCTGTTGAGATAAGTCCGGTTTTGAAAAGTGCGACTTGCTCCACACAATTTTGCAGTTGCTGAATTTATACCGGTTCGATTTGCATACATTATCCAAAAACCATTTTTTTTATCAAAAAGGGCGGTTTTTTTTCCATCGTAATCAAGAAAATCAATCTGGATTTCATTCAAAGGGTGGAAACCCTTATAAACTTCAATTATTTCGAAGTTGTATCTTTTTTCTGTTTCTTCAAAATTTACAATCTTACCTAAAAAAATTAGATCACTTTCTTTACGTTCATTTTCTGTATTACTTAAGTCATTAATGCAGTTTTCATTCGAATAAAGTGGCGCCCACATTAGATTTAAGAAAAGGAGTAAAATAAGAATTTTATACTTCATACTTTTTAAGCTTGTTGCCAAAATTTCGTTCTATGAAAAACAGTGTGAGCTGGTGTAATTTAGCCCCCAATAAGATCGGAGTGATATTTTAAATTTCAATTTATACCTTTGAAATAGTAGTGATGCGTTGATTTTTGTAACTGTTCACCCGTTTTCAGGTAAACCCGTACTTATAAACAATTTTTCTAGGTTATAAACAGGGTTTTTGAGCCAAGAATTTGCTGAGCTTAAAAATCACTGTTTATCGCTTGCTTGGTTGATAACCCAGTAACAACCTGTAGTTTAAAAAGTTGATTTCTTTCCATTTGTCCCCGATATTGTTATAAACTTTCGTTTTGACCCAGATACAACTAATAAAAGAGATACAGGAAGAGCTAAAACTGCTAAGACAAGAAAACGAGCAGTTTAGACAGGAAAACAAGCAGCTTAAACAAGAAGTGCTTGAGCTGAAAAGGAGACTGGATAAGTACGAAAACCCAAAAAATAGTGGGAACAGCAGTATCCCTCCTTCCCAAGATCCATTTAGAAAAACAAAAAGCATGCGTAAAAAGACCAAACGCAAGCCAGGCGGCCAGAAAGGACGTAAGGGAAAGAAATTAGAAATGAGCAGCACTCCTGATGAAATCATCCTTCATGATATTACCAATTGTGAGTGCTGTGGTCACGACCTACCAAAAGAATCCGAAGGGTATGATGCCCGCCAGATCTTCGATCTGCCTCCAATAAAGATATTCGTAACTGAACACAGAAGAAGTAAAAAGACCTGTCAGCATTGCGGGGAGCAGAACAAGGCTAACTTCCCGGAAGGGCTTGTGCAACCAGCCCAGTACGGGAACAATTTAAAAGCACTTTGCGCTTACTTACAAAATTACCAAATGCTCCCTTATGCGCGCTGTAGCGAATTCATTGAGGACCTCACTGGGCATCCCATTGCTACGGGCAGCTTGTCCAACTTTCAACGACAGTGTTTTGAGCTGCTGACCCCTTATCAAGAAGAAGTAAAACGGCAACTACTCAAAAGCCCTGTCCTGCATGCTGATGAAACGGGGATCCGCTTGAACGGGAATAACAAGTGGATGCACGTGTTGAGTAATTCCACGCTTAGTTTTTTTGCCTATCACCCAAATCGGGGCAAACAAGCCATGGATGCTATTGGGATACTGGAAAAATATAGGGGCACCTTGGTACATGATAGGTTTTCCAGTTATTTTAGCTACCAATGCCAACACAGCCTTTGCAATGCTCATATTTTACGGGATCTATCCTATGTCGAAGAAGCCTTCGAGGCTCCTTGGGCAAAAGAAGTCGCGAAGCTTCTGGTACGTGCCAACACAAAAAAAGGAAAAGACCCAAATCTGAAAAAATCATACTACACAAGGGTGTACAATAAATACACGTCCCTGGTGCGGCCGGTTATTAAAAATTATGACAAGAAACTCAAAAAAACCGATGAGCAACGGCTTGCCTTTGCCCTTGAAAAACATAAGCATCTTTTCCTTAAATTTATAAAACAGCCCGAAGTCCCTTTTGAAAATAACCAAGCCGAACGCGACTTGCGGATGATAAAGGTCAAACAAAAAGTATCTGGGTGTTTTAGATCGCACACCCATGCAAGCTATTTTGCATCCATACGTGGGTATATTTCTACCCTTAAGAAGAACAACCAAAACGTGTTGGATAACATTAAAAACTTATTCCTTGAAAGGCCTTATTTCACAGAAGGGGCTGAATAGATACTGATTTTTTTAAAAAGCTTGTAATTAACTGATATTAAAACACTTATATACGTTCTTTGATTTTTTGATTTGAATTGATATGTAGCTTTGCCCCTTTTTAAGGCAAGCTCTATGAATACAGGTAAATATATTTTCGCTCAACTTTTGCAGTTTATCAACCGCTATGAGTTTGAAAAGTGCGTTTCCAAATACAATGGAGACCAC
>NZ_SNWE01000039.1 GCF_004362395.1 Salegentibacter sp. 24 | reverse complement strand
TTTTCACTGGTCTTGCTCACCGAATCTAGTTGGTCTTCAAAAATAGATTTGGAATCAAACAAAAGTCTTCCAATTAAGGTACTCTTCCCATCATCAACACTGCCAGCAGTTGTGAATCTTAGTAATTGATTGTTATTAATCTCCATATTCTTTGTTGTGTTTTTCAATAGCCCCTTATACTATTTTGGGCCGGCTTTTACTAGAAATAACCTTGTTTTTTTCTATCCTCCATCGCAGTCTCACTTCGCTTATCATCCGAGCGATCTCCCCTTTCGGTTTTTCGCATAGCGGAGACTTCCTGTACAATTTTTTCAAGCGTATCAGCTTCAGATTCTATTCCACCGGTGATGGTGATATCGCCTAAGGTTCTAAACCTGATTTTTTTCTTTTCAACCTTTTCTCCTTCTTCCAGGTTTAAATATTCTGAAACCGGGATCCAGGAATTACTGCGAAATACAACGTCCCTTTGGTGCGCAAAATATAAAGATGGTATACTGATATTTTCACGTTTTATATAATTCCAAACATCCATTTCCGTCCAGTTACTAATAGGAAAAGCCCTGAAATGTTCTCCTTCAAAGTGTTTCCCATTTAGCAAATTCCATAGTTCCGGACGTTGATTTTTAGGATCCCATTGTCCAAAATCGTCTCGATGGCTAAAGAATCGTTCTTTCGCCCGTGCCTTTTCTTCATCCCGTCTTCCACCTCCGATAGCACAGTCGACTTTATTTTGCTCTATGGCATCCAGTAGGGTTGTGATCTGCAAAGAATTTCGAGTAGCATTTTTTCCTTTCTCTTCAGCAACTCGGCCCTGATCAATAGATTCCTGAACAGAACCCACAATTAGTTTCACTCCCAGTTTTTCAATTAGATCATCCCTGAACTTTATTGTTTCCGGGAAATTATGTCCCGTATCCACGTGCATCAGTGCAAATGGAATTTTACTGGGATAAAAAGCTTTTTTCGCTAAATGCGTAACCAATATAGAATCTTTTCCTCCAGAAAATAGGATGACAGGATTCTCGAACTGCGCCCAAACTTCCCTCAAAATATAGATCGCTTCTGATTCTAATTCGTCTAAATAATTTAAATAATACTTGCTCATTTTACTTTAATTCAAGTTTTTCCTGTAGCAGCTTTACAATTCTTTTAGCTGCATTTTCTAAGTCTTCCTTTTCGGTGTTAATTTCAATAACAGGATTTATGGGTTTTTCATAAGGCGAATCAATTCCGGTGAAATTTTTAATCTCTCCAGCTCTTGCCTTTTTATACAAACCTTTGACATCCCGCTTTTCACAGATTTCCAAGGGTGTATTCACAAAAATATCCATAAAATTTTCTTTCCCAATAATCTCCTTTACCAGCTCCCTGTTCTTTTCCCGTGGGGAAATAAAAGATGCCAGTACAACAGAACCTGCTGAAACCAATATTTTGGCAACTTCAGCTGCGATCCTAAGGTTTTCTTCCCTTTCTTTTAGGCTAAATTCCAAATCTTTGTTCAGTCCTTTTCTAAGGCTATCTCCATCTAAAACAAAAGTCCGCACTTTCTGTTCAAAAAGAAGCTTCTCCACCATATTAGCCAGGGTTGATTTCCCTGAACCCGATAGCCCTGTAAACCAAACAACAAATGAATTATGTTCGTTCAATTTATTGCGTTGCTCCTTTCCCATAGAAAAATTAAATGTGGTGATATTATTCATATTATCTACTAACTGATTTTATTAAATCACAACTAAAGCATTCGCAGCTGTGAAGATAATATAATACCATTTTTGTCAAAATTTCCAACGAACAAAGTTTTTCTTCCTAATTAAAATTGAAAATGCACAAACTTCAATCCCAAAGAATTAACCAAGGTTTGAAACCACAAAAGAGTTATTCAACAAATTTTTTCTGTTATAAACCATTTCCTGGCCGGTCTCTTTATCCATTACTGTTAAGCCTACCGCTTTACAAATAGCATGACCCGCAGCAGTATCCCATTCCATAGTGGGGCCTAACCGGGGATAAACATCCATTCGCCCTTCCGCCATAAGACAAAATTTCAGTGAGCTTCCTTTCGGAATAACATCTATATCCAGATCATATTTTTCTTTAAGAGCGTTTATAAACCCGAGCGTTTCTTTATTGATATGCGACCGGCTTCCCGCAACTTTTATAGTTTCTTCAATCCGACCCGGAAAAATTTCAGTGGCATTGGTTATCAATTCCTCGAACTGGCCTTCCGCATCAACAACAACCTTAAAAGACCGCCCAGTTTTTACATCTCCATAATAAAGCTCTTTGCTCACCGGAATATAGATCACCCCAAATACAGGTTTATTATTCTCTATTAGAGCAATATTTACGGTAAATTCCCCGCTTTTTTTTATAAATTCCTTTGTTCCGTCTAACGGATCTACGATCCAGCATTTGTTCCATTTTTCTCTTTTGGAAAATGGAATTTCTTCATTTTCTTCACTGATAATTGGAATTCCGGTTGCTTTTAGAAAGTCCATTATAATGATATTTGCTGATTTATCTGCAAGGGTCACCGGCGAATCATCATCTTTTAATTCAACCTGGAAATCCTCTTTTTCATAAACCTTCATTATCTCTAAACCCGCCTTTACCGAGGCCTCCATTGCCAAAAAATAATCTTGTTGAATTTTATTCTGAATTTCGCTTTTCATACTGAATTACTTTGGACACTTAATATCTCCTCCGCAAATATAATATTTAGTATTAGTCTATCGAATTAATAGGTTTTTAAATAATCGATTTTTTGATGTTTCTATTTGGGGGTTGTAATTTTAGGAATATGACAGAATTAAAGAATTCTGGAGATAGAAATTACGAATATTTCAATTGCAGTTATAGAAATTAATCCCTTGAACCAAAAAATAAATCCGTAAATAACGATATTTTTGATAAAAAACTTACACGAAGAGTTTAAAATCAATCCGTTTAAAATGAAATGAATATCTCAATATCCATTTCACGGCTTCCATGTCAATTAACAGACAAGAGGACAAAAAATAACCTGCTCCATCAAACGAATCAAATACTTTTCATAATTACCCTTCTGTAATTCTGTAGGTAGTTTAAACCATTGTCTAATATCATTATAACTCTTACTGAAGGCAATTTCTTCCGAAGCGGCAATTTTTATTACCGATAAAAGCGTGAGCTCGTGCAGCCGGCCATTTTAGTTCCTTACATTATAAATACTGCTTTTTATAATATTCCTGGTAACTTCCTGATACCACAGCCCTTATCCAGTTTTGATTTTGCAGATACCATTCTACAGTTTTCATCAATCCTTCTTCAAAGGTGACCGATGGTTCCCAACCAAGTTCCTTATTAATCTTACTGGCATCAATAGCATAACGTTTGTCGTGGCCAGGACGGTCTTTGATAAAAGTAATTAGTGCTTCTGACTCCCCTGCGCTTCTATTGAGTTTTTTATCCATAATCTCACACAACAATTTAATTAAATCGATGTTCTGCCATTCGTTAAACCCACCAATGTTGTAGGTCGATTTGTTTTTGCCTTTGTGAAATGCTAAATCGATAGCCCTGGCATGATCTATAACATACAGCCAGTCACGGGTATATCTGCCGTCGCCGTAAACAGGTAAAGCTTTATTCGCTATAATATTATTGATAAATAAAGGAATAAGTTTCTCAGGGAATTGGTTTGGGCCATAATTATTGGAACAATTCGAAATCACATAAGGCAGGTTATAAGTCTCCCCATATGCCCTTACAAAGTGATCTGAAGCTGCTTTCGAGGCGGAATAGGGAGAATTCGGATCATAAGCAGTGGTTTCCGTAAATAACCCTGTTTCTCCTAGGCTTCCGTATACTTCGTCGGTACTGATATGGTAGAATAATTTATTCTCCAAGTTTCCCCGCCAGGTCTCCAAGGCAGCTTCCATTAAGTTAATGGTGCCGGTAACATTGGTTTCCACAAAAATCTTAGGGTTGGAAATAGAGCGATCCACGTGAGATTCTGCAGCGAGATGAATTACACTATCAAACTGGTGTATTTGAAATAACTCCTTTATCTGATCAGCATCATTGATATCGGCTTTTATAAAATCATAATTTGATGCTTTTTCAATATCTTTGATATTCTCCAGGTTTCCGGCATAGGTTAAATCATCCAGGTTGAAAATATGGTACTGAGGATACTTTTTAACAAAAAGACGAACTACATGGGAACCTATAAATCCAGCCCCTCCTGTGATAAGAATATTTTTTTTAAAAGCTTTATCTTCCATTTTCATAGTATAATTTTGTTTTTCAAAAATAGTTTTTCTGATTTTTTCCAGTAATAAGCTAAATGCACCAATCTGTATATGGCTTTAAAAACTTAAAAATCCGTTGATTCCAAATGTATCAGTTTGGTGTGTATCGTTCTGGTTATTGGCTGCTTTCCCGCAACGCGATTTTCAATCCGATCAACTAATAAATCTACCGCTTCTTCCCCTATCTTTCCAGGAAATTGCTCCACATAGCTTATCGATGGAGCTAAATACTTCGCCACATCAGCGTTTATAAATCCAATGACCTTTAAATCTTCTGGAATCTTTATTTTATTCTCATAAGCAAGCCGGTAAACCAACATGGTACTTTCAAAATCGCTGCATAACAGAGCTTCCACCTTGTCTTCAATCAGAAGCTTTTTTGTCTTTTCACGTAAAGTTTCGGGATTAGAAGAGTTTGCTATATAAAAACCCTTTTCATCTTTTAAGGCCTTTCTGTAACCAGTAATCCTGAGTTTACCAACCCCCAGATGATGGATTGAAGTGGCTATTCCTATTTTATTTATTCCCCGGGCTTGCAATATACGTGTGGCTTCCTCAAAACTATGTTCATCATCAATACCAATTTTATCTACCGGAAGGTCCAGGTTCACCCGATCATATAACACCACCGGGATATCATAATCCACAAGATTAAAAAGGTGTTCGTATTCTTTTTTCCGTTGGGTTTCCTCCGAAATAGCTATTAGTACACCATCCACAAAACCTGAAGTTAACATTTCAGCGATTTGTTGTTCGCGTTCCAAACTTTCATTAGAAATATAGGTGATAACCTGCAAACCTGCTTTTTGTGCTCTGGCTTCGATACCTGATAGAACGTTAGCAAAGAATGTGTTTGCAATATTTGGAATGATGACTCCTATAGTACCACTTTTACTGCTTTTTAGATTCACCGCTACCGGGTTTGGACGGTAATTGTGCAGCTTGGCAAGCTCTTTAACCCGCTCTACAGTTTTAGGGCTAATCTCTGCACTATCGTGCAGGGCTTTGGAAACGGTGGAAACCGATACATTCAGCAATTTTGAAAGCTCCTTTAGCGTGATTTTATTTTTCATATTTCTAAATAATGTTAACTCCCTCTGGGAATTACTGACAGGTTTTACCTAATCAAGTTTATATGCATCTAGCAATCAGCTATTTTAATTTGTTGAATTCTTAGTAATCAAATACTTTTCCCAAATATTATTTTACTGAATTTACTAATTTGCAAATATCCAATAAATTCGTGAGTTAAGAAACTTCCATTTCGTAATTGTTTCACAGAGGATATCAGCTTCATTAAAATAAGCCTTAGAGATCAGCCTTAGTGAAAAATGGAATAGGTTTAAATCATATAAATACGATAGGCTCAAATAACAGTGTTTTTAAATCGATCCTGTTTTTTAAATTTGTATTCTCAAATCCAATTCTACCCTATGAAATTCCATAAATCTTACTGGCTTTATATCCTTGCTGCAATTATTACCATCATAGGCCTGGTAACGGGTTGGTATTTCTTCTTTTTACTGGTTTTCCCATTAGGCCTTTTCAGCTTTGGGAATCATAAAAACCGTGATGAGCATTAGTGGGTTTGAAAGCTGCAGTTTGTTTTTACTTAATTACTCTAAAGCCTTTTAAAATAAGGCTTCATTAGGAGTTAAACTTATCCTAAACAAGATTCATTATTTGCAAATCAGGCCTTGTCAACGTAATTTAACATTATTAACCAGTCAAATAATATAAAATGAAAGATTACGGTACACTGTCTCAAGCAATAAACAAATTAAAATTAGAAGAAGGCTACGAGTACGATTTCAATCTTCTGGATGAAGAAATCGAACTTAAATCCAAGGATGAAACCTTTGGGGTTGAAGATTTCGACGTTGATAAAGTACTTCGCTTTGAAGGAATGAGTAATCCTGATGATAATGCCATATTGTATGCTATCACAACCTCCAAAGGTTATAAAGGGGTATTAGTAGATGGTTATGGAATATCCAGCGGGCAGGTTTCAAAAGAAATGATCAAAAAACTGGATTTAAAAGATAATCGTCCAATCAATTAAGCTTCGTTAAACTTCTATTAAATCAGCTGATTTTATTGGCTAAAGCTTCAAACTATTATATTTTTGTATTGATTTTTAAAAAACAATAAATTTAGACTATGAACTACTTAGGACTCGATAAAGAAAAAACAAAAAAAACTGTAGACGAACTGAATGTTCTTCTTGCAGATTACCATTTATACTACCAAAAACTTAGAAATTTTCACTGGAATGTCATCGGAAAGAATTTTTTTGACCTTCACGAGAAGTTTGAAGAATTATATGATGAAGCTAAATTAAAGGTTGACGAAATCGCTGAACGGATTCTTACCTTAAGATACACTCCGATCAGTAACCTGACCGATTACTTGAAAACATCCAATTTAAAGGAATCTAAAGCAGATTTAACCGATTATGAAATGATCGAAACCCTGCTGAAAGATCATGGCACTTTATTAAAACAAATGCGCTCTGTAGTGGAAACTGCTGACAAGGCAGGAGATGAAGGTACTATTGATTTAATTGGTGCTTATATAAGAGAATTAGAAAAAACTAGCTGGATGCTGGATGCCTGGAAAATGAAAACTACCGATTCTCATAAATCCAGCAAAAACTAAGCATTGGAAAAAGAATTTAACCTAAAGGATTCTCTAAGAGGAATTACTGATAAGCTTATAAGTTGGCTGGATTCATTGATTTTGAATCTGCCCAACTTTTTGTTAGCCGTATTGGTATTTGTTCTGTTTATTTTCCTTGCCAAATATACTGGCAAATTGATAAGTAAACTTTTAGAAAAACGGGTTAAACAAGATTCTATTAAACAAATAACCGTTAAGGTAAGCAAGGCAATTGTGATCCTTATCGGTTTTTTTATTGCCCTTGGCATCCTGGATCTCAATAAGGTCCTTACATCGGTGCTTGCCGGTGCTGGTGTCATAGGTCTGGCTATTGGCCTGGCGCTTCAGGGCACATTAAACAATACTTTCTCAGGAATAATTTTAAGTTTTTTACCAGAACTTCAAATTGGCGACTGGATAGAAACAAATTCCTACGCAGGAGAAGTAACTGAAATTAACCTTCGGAATATCGCCATTAAACAAGCGGATAATAATTATGTAGTCATCCCTAATTCTAAAATTGTAGAAGAACCTTTCAAGAATTTTTCCAGTACCAACCGGTCCCGCGTCATGCTCACGTGTGGAGTAGGTTACTCTTCAGACCTGGAAAAAGTGAAAGAAATGACTATTGAGACAATTTCTGAGCATTTTCCTTCTCGGGGCAATGAACAGGTAGAATTTATGTATACCGAATTTGGGGATAGTTCTATTAACTTTGTTGTACGTTTCTGGACAGACGTTAAAAAGAACAGGGATATCCTTGTCGCGAAGGATATTGCCATCATTCAGATCAAGAAAACCTTCGACAAAAACGGTATCAACATTCCATTCCCTATTCGAACTATCGATTTTTCCAACACTTTAAATATGAAAAAGCCGGAGTAAACCTGAAAAATGTAAATCATTCTCTTTTTCTGCCTCTTTTTTAAAATGCACCAGGTGTCTTCTTAATTAATAAACCGATAGGAAAGAATATTTTATTCTAATTCAGAACTAGTCTCGCAAAGCTAACAAAGCATTAAATCGGTAAAAGTCATCCCTCATTATTAAGTCCTACACTATAAAAGAGTCATAGATATTCTCCGTTATCAAGGACTTACCGATTGTTGGTGCACTACTTCTATGAAGTGACCTTAAACATAAACAGCCTTTCTGCAAGAAACAGAGCATAGAAAAAAAGCGACCAAATCAAAACCTGCGTTTTGCCTGATCGCTTTTAAGGTCACTATTAAGATATAGTTCTTCTTACTGCCACTTGATGTCCCGGTGGGTCTTCTATCTCTTTATGATCTTAAGATCTAGAATTTAAAACCAAAACCGAAGGAGAATCTATACCCCTCGCTTCCTCTAAAGAGATTAAAAGTACCATTTACAGCTTCGGCACTGGTTACCCAAAATCCAATACCATAGCTATCGTGCCATTTATTACTTTCTTCAAAATCATTCCATACCCTACCTAAATCATATCCTGCAAAAACCCCGATTTGCAATGGCAAAAACCTGGTGGTAAACTGATCGAAACCATATCTTAAATCTGCTCCGGTAGCAAACGCACTCTTCCCGGCAAAGCGTTGCTGGCGATACCCTCTAAGACCTGAATTACCTCCTAGATGGGCAGCCTGGTAAAACTCATAATCATCACCCATATTAAGGTGCGCCTGTACCTTGGTTTTTAATACCAGTTTTCGATTCCTGCTAAGGGCATTATAAAAACCTAGATAAGGTTTAAAATAACCGTAAACCTGGCTGGTTTCGGTGGTATTCATTTTTCCTCCAAGATTTAATTCGAACTTCATTCCCCTGCTAGGTGCCAGGTTATGATCGTAACTTTCGTATCGATATAAGGCATCTAAACCGGCAAAGTATTTTCTATTGAAGAAATCAGGATCTTCGGTTTCAAAATCTTCCGTTATAAACCTTCCATCTGTAGGCTCCACTTTATTTCCTTCAAAACTTGCCATATACCTGAACAAACTACCAAAAGGAGTTTCGTTTTCAAAACCTGCTTTCACGCCAAACCTGCTGATCTTAACACGGTTGTAATCAAAATCGAGCGCATCATCAAAATTTGGCGTCTCATTCCCATAGCCAAAAAAGTTACGGGCAAAGTTGGGGCTGGCATAATCGGCACCTATTTTTAAATTATAATTTCCGAGAATAAGCGCAAATTCACCTTCATAATACACATCAAAACCACTGGTTGCAAAATAATAACCGCCCCCAAAAGTATGCTGGGTGGTAAAAGGATTTCTTTTAAATGCGTTTTTAGTGGTAACCATTTCCAGGCCAACTTTAAAACCATCGTCAGGATTAAAACCAAATCCTGGGACAATTGTTCCTGCGGTAAAGTTTTTCTTATCCTTGTTAAAAGTATTAATCTCATAATCATCTCTGAACCTAAATTTAGCATCCCCTGCCTCTTTAATAGTATTAGGTTTGGATTTATGGTCATATACCTTGAGATTTTCTCCGTTGTTGATCGTGTAAACATCGTTGTTTTGACCACCAATTATTCTTAGAAATATATGGTTATCACCCTGACCTTCTACTAAAATCCTATCATCGTCATCAAGGGCATATAACCAGATCTCGTTGGTATCTTCCGCATAATATATTTTATCGCTTAAAACATCTGCTCTTTCTCCATCTTTATTTCGACTGATTTTAACCCTGGTCCTCCCGTCATTCATCCGGGTTACGTCAACAAAATCATCCTTATCAGTTGCAGTAACAATAGCAAGGTCCGAAAAGTGATCGTAATAGCGCATCGCGATATCAACAATATTGTCCCTTCTTCCTTTTACTTTTTCGATCAGCTCCTGTGTAGTTTTATTATACGTTGCGGTAGGAAGTTTACTAAAAGCTTTTTCGATCACGGCATCGGTCATATTTTCCTTAATAAACTCCGCCTGCTTTTTCCAGGTTTCTTTTCCTACATTTTGAAGTAAAGAACGGTCTAAGCCTGTTGCCGAGACATTAAACCATTCAACATCATTAATATCTTCATCATACACTGCAAATTGAGAAGCAAAACCCGTTAGGGCTCTTAAAGTTCCAAAAAATGCACCATCAAAATTTGAAAATACCTGGTCCCTATCTCGCGGAATTGGTTTAAAAATACGATTTCCCTCTTCATCCTCAATTTCAGCCCATCGCCATTGATCCTGGTGCCTGTCCCAATCTCCAATAAGCATATCAAATATCCTGGCTCTAACATAAGCTGATTCGTCTAAAGAATATTTTTCATCTCTTCGCAAACGATCAAACATTCCCGCGGTGCTTTGAATATCGTGATTTGGAGCTCCAAAACTCTCAGCGCCCAGCCAATGTTCTTCAGGTCTTTCCTCTATCATATAAATCGCATTCCCATGTTCCTCATTATATTTCCCTAATTCTGGTTGTTTGGGCAAATAATAGATTTCCGGATTGGTGTGGTATACACCAATGGCATCGGCCATCGTTGGAATAGCCAGGAAAGCATATGGATGGGCCGCAGTATAGAAATCCGAAATAATATCTTCGGCTACCGTGTTCTCCAATTGGTTTTCTATAGGCGTATTCTTAAAAGCCACGGTTTGTAGGAACTGAACAGCCTTCTTTTTAATCCTTCTGAAGTTATATTCGCGACCTAAACTATCCTTCATTCTGATAGAAATGGTCTGGTGCCCTCCACCGGCTCGGATTGGAGTTAATCCTCCATACAACGTATCTAAATCAGCAACTTCCAATTTGATATCTGTGCCGTAGAGTTCACGATACCGCTCTCCCCAGACAGTTCTATGTACGCTGCCTTTATCGGTTTTATCTTTGGGGTAAACCGAGGTGGTTACCGTTTGCGCAAATTCGTCTTTGAACTCCGATACATCAAATTCTTTGGGAGCTTTAAAAATTTCCTTTTGATATAAAAGTTTTGGTTTATTGTCCTGGCTTCCATAAAAACTCACCCAGGTAGAACCATCTTTAAAAACATCGTAAACTGCAAATCCCTGGCCTGGATAAGCAAAAAGGCCATCGTTACTCAGGGTCGCATAGGTAGCTTTTGAAGCAGATCCAGAAACTATTTGATTCACCTTCCCATGTTTTATATATTGTAAGGAATGTTCGTGACCACTAACAAATATGAGTCGATCTGACTTTTGGGTTAAGGTCTCCAGGCGCTGTACCATAGATTTATAACGCTCATTTTGAGCATCCTGAATGGAAACCCCTCCAGTTGTTCTAATTAAGGTAGCCAGGGAGCCTAAAATAGGAATAGGAATCTTATTTTGTGAAGGATATATATGCCTGTTAAGATTGTACTGACCGCCATGAATTCCATTTGTGTATAAAGGGTGGTGCAGTGCTACAATTATATTTTTGTTCTGGCTTTTTTTTAGTTCTGTTTCTATCTCCAAAAACAGGGCCTCCCGGGTTTTAATTTCGGCACAATTGTCATTTATCGTAGGACTTTTATCCCAGTCTTCTAAATACCACTGGGAATCAATTACAATTAAGGTGATATCTTCACCAATATCCCTGATTTCAAGCCCGCAACCGGTCTGCGGGCTCCATATAAGATCTTCGCCAAATTTCTTTTTTAAGTATGCTGCTTCCCTTTCTAAACCAGCAATTCGTTCGTTATACCAATCGTGATTCCCGGGGATGAACATCACCTTACCATCATATTCTTCAATAGCGTCCAGCTGGGCATCTATCCTATATTCTGCTGCTTCTCTATCAGGTGCATCCTTTTCCGGCATCCCATCGGGATAAATATTATCTCCCAGAAAAATGGTATAATTATCGGTTCGTTTTACAGAATCTAAGTAACTCTTAAAGGCTAATAATCCTTCAGAACTCCCACCGATAGGAGAATAACCGCCATCACCTAATAGATAAAATGATTTTTCTATTTCTTTATCTACCGGATAATTAAAATTAGAAGTAGGTTCACCTTTTCTGTATTTAGGGTCTGATGAGGAACAGGAAAAAATCACCAACAGGGCAGTTAGTGAAATAAAGATGTTAGTTTTTTTCATAAAGGATATTGAACATTTTTTGTATTTTGGCTAAACAAAAACAAGCTAAAATTTATGAATAATCTCATTGAGAAAGCAGATGATTTTGTTTTGAATCTTTTCAAGGAAAAACTTCCCAACACCTATATATACCATAACTATCAGCATACACAGCGAGTGGTTAAAAGTACTAAAGAATTAATTGCCAATTCTGAAATTAATGTTAAACAAGAAGAGGCACTGCTGCTTGCCGCCTGGTTACACGATACTGGTTATACCAAAACATTTAAGGGACACGAAAAGGAAAGCGTGAAGATTGCCAGAAACTTTTTAGAAGAAAATAACGCTACCCCGGAATTAATTAATGAAGTGGTCAACAATATTGAGGCCACTAAGATAGATGCAACCCCGGAAACCCTTTCTGAAAAAATTATAAAAGATGCCGACTCCTCTCACTTTGCAAAAGATTACTTTGAAGATACCAGTGAACTTTTAAGGCAGGAACTTGAGCTCCATAACATTAAAAATTTCACCACCGGGGAATGGATACAGGAGAATATAAGAATGTTCACGGAAAAGCATAAATTTTATACAGATTATGCCAATGAAGAATGGGGACCTAAAAAAGAAGAAAATCTGCTTGAACTTATTGAAACCAAAAACAAGCAGGAAAAAAAGTTAAAGAAGGAGGAAGCTAAAGCCCGGATGAAAGCACGTTATAAAAACGATAATCCGGAAAGAAGTATTCAGACGCTTTTCAGGGTAACGCTTAGAAACCATATAAAGTTAAGTGATATTGCAGACACTAAAGCCAACATTTTGCTCTCTGTAAACGCCATAATTATTTCGCTTGCCCTGGCCAATATGATCCCGAAGTTAGATGCTGCCAGCAACAAGCATTTATTAATTCCAACCCTTATCCTTATTCTGTTTAGTGTGGCTTCGATTATACTTTCAGTGTTATCCACAAGGCCCCAGGTTACCAGTGGAGAATTTACCAAGGAACAGGTGAAAAACCGGGAGGTCAACCTGCTTTTTTTCGGCAATAGTCATAAAATGCCTTTTGAGCAGTTTAAATGGGGTATGAAAGAAATAATTAAGGATAAAGACTACGTGTACGAATCCCTAATGCTAGACCTTCATTTACTTGGAAAAGTCTTACATAGAAAATATAAAATATTAAGAATAACCTACACGGTATTTATGATAGGCATCATCAGTTCAGTGATTGCTTTTGTAGGAGCATTCTACCTAATGTAATTCTTCCATCAGGTTTTCATAGGTAATAGACCTATCGGGTTCATTGCTATCCGGGGTATATAATATTTCCACGCGAATGGCTTTGAGCCCTACCACTCCCTGTACATCTTCCAAATCTAACAGCTCTACCTCCTCCCCCAGATATTTCTTGGTTTGCAGGTATTTAATGTATCTTAAATATTCTTTTTCATCGGACCGCTGGCTGTAAACTATTGCAATTTTTCCTTTTTGAGTAATGCGCTCTTCAGTTCCCTTTATAAATGATTTATCTATTCGTTTCTTGATAATTTCATACCTGGCATTATAGGTCCCATCTACATCGAATTTCTTTTCATCCATTCTATAACGAATGGACATCGTAGAATTATAAACCAGGATCAATGAAGCTGCATCTAGTTTAATAGGAGTAGTAGTCTGCAACTGGTAAAAACGGTTCTCCATTTCACACATGGTACCCAGCTGCCAAAGCCTCAAATTGTATAGATAAACCTTATTGAAAGGCCGGTCTTTAACCATAGCTGCTCCAATATAAATATTGTGGTCAACTCCATCGGTCTTGTAGCGTTCAAAATAATGTGGGTATATTTTCTGGGCGGTTATTTGCTTCCTATCCAGAAAACGAGACATCGTCCGGTTAATTTGCTGCACCGTTTCATCATAATTCTTTCGATGATTATAGATAATTCCAGTTTCAGGATTAAGCTGCTCCTGATATTGCTCTACCAACTTTTTTAATTCCGAAGACTGTTTGCTTAAATGACTCATTATTGGATTTACTTCCTTTTGAAGTAAATTAAAAACCTTCTGTTCGCTTGATGCATTCAGACTGCTTTCCAGATCTTCCATAAAATCAGTAATTCTAAATTTCACCTGTTCATATATAGGAAGTTCTTCGAGTTTATACGCTTTATCTATTATTGATTGAATTTCCTTTAATTGGTGGAGTAAATCCTTTTGAATAGCCTCATTTCTTGCATCTGAGGAAGCCACCACATCGATTTGTCCATAAAGAGGGTAAATATCTTTAAACACAATATCTTTAAAAGAGGCAAGACCGTCTTCATCGTAATCCCTTATATACTTTTTAGCTTCTTTTTCAAAAACCCATAAAACACTTGGATGAATAGAAGTACATTCGCTTTGGATTACCGCCTTTACCCTATTTTCAAAATCACTGCGATTTCTATCCACCGCAGTTGCGATATAAGGTAAGATTTCATCTAATTTAATGGTATTGATACTATTAAGCTGATTTTTTTTCTTTGCAACAAGCTCCAGGATACCCAGCAGGCGATTGTTTTTTACCACCGGAGCTAAGATGCAGCTTTTGACATCACTTTCCTTTAAGCGCCTGGAAAGAATATTGTTTTTAGTTTTTTTCGCGTATTCATCTACATTGGCAATGCTAAAGAAACTGTGATCTTTAAAAATATTATTAAAACCTTCCTCACATACCCCTTTTTTACATTCACTTACCAGTTCTTCGTTAAGGATATAACTGTTAGCTTCTTTATATTCCATTTTTTCAAACATTTCATCTTGTGGGTTGTAAACGGTAAAACCTACTCTTAGATCAGGTATTTTATAAATGGATCTGAAAATTTCTTCCAGTTTTAGCAGTTCATCCTGTTCAGATGATTTTTCGAAAAGCAAGGCCGTTTTTAATTCAGATATAGCATCATCGATGGTTACATCCGTTAAATTAACAATGGTAAAACCTTTGAACACCCAACTCTGAGGTGGAAATTTTTCCTTCCAAAGTTCAATATTTTCCACATTCTGTAATAATTCATCTACATCCTCATCGGTGATTTCCTTGGCTTTCTCCTTTGGGAAAATATCAATAAAATCCCCGTTCAAAGCAATACGATAGCGCCTAATTATACCCTGCTTGTCCGGAATATCAAAATACAAAGGTCTTGAATAGTCAATATTATATCCGTAATAATCGTTCAGAATATTTATACACTCCTGCACATACATGCTTTTACTGTCCAGGTTTCTAATTTCAAGCTCAAAATCATCCGGAGCTTGTTCCATGATCTTTTTAAAACGCCTGGACCTGTTAAATAAGAAATTCTGAAAAGGTACAGAGGCAGCTTTTATCTCATTGTTGGTAAGCACACTAGGAAAGAGATCGTCAAGCAGTACCCTAATGGGTTCTTTATATTTTTTTAGCTCCTTAAAATCTTTAATGCCCTTGGTTAAAGCAGGGAAAGATTTTACGTGGGCAAGAATACTTTTTATATAATTCCGGGCAACCTCACTTTCTTCAAGCTCCAGTTGCTTTTTATATTGTTCAACAACTTTATGAAAACTAATTTGAATCTCAAATGGTAATTCTTCTTTCTTTTCTTTCATAAATAAGTAATATCTGTTAAAATTACATATTCCGCATCGCTTACAAATTTACATAGTTTAAATTAACAATTTTTTATAAAATATGGAAGGTATTACCACGGCAGATGCTTATTTTTGCCTTAAACAAAACAATTTTTATGCGTAAATTAATAGTTATACTTGCTGTTGCAGCAGCGTTTACCTCCTGCCAGGAAGATAAAGGATATTTTATATCCGGAAATGTTGACCAGATGGAAAACGGAAATATGGTATATGTTTCCGAACTTGATGATAAAACCAAGCGTCCAGTTCGTGTCGACTCTACCGCTATAAAGGATGGCCGCTTTGAGTTAGACCTGGAAGATCCCGAAACTCCCAGTTTAAGTTTTCTTGAATTTGAAGGCACCCCAGGTAATGTAATTTATATTGCTGAAGACGAAAAAATCAATTTCGAAATATATAAAGACAGTTTGCGTGCTTCTGAAGTAAGCGGGGGCAAGGAAAACCGTTTATTATACGACTATTTAAATCATCTTGAAAAAATAAACGAAAAGGTAATGAAGGGTCGCACGGAAATGCGAACAGCTTACCGGGAAAAGGATAGCACAAAACTATTATCTCTGCAGGATACCGAAAAGGAAATTATAGATAACGATAAAGTTTTCAAGAAAAAAATCGTTAATGAGAACCCGGATTCTTTTGTTTCTATAATGGTAATTAGTGATATGCTCAGAATGAAATCATATCCTGTAAACGAGATCAAGGAAATGTTCGAAGGGCTTTCGGAAGAAGTGAAAAATACCGTTATTGGAAAACAGATTGCTGAAAACCTTGAAAAAGCCAATAAAGTAGCTGTAGGTAGTAAAGCACCGAATTTCACTGCTCCTACTCCAAATGGCGACCAACTCTCCCTAAAGGATGCCATGGGGAAAGTAACAGTAATCGACTTTTGGGCGGCCTGGTGTAAACCATGCCGTGTTGAAAATCCTAACCTTGTAAAAACTTACAACAAATATAAGGATGAAGGTTTGAGTATAATCGGTGTATCCTTAGATCGTCCTGGTCAAAAAGACCGTTGGATCCAGGCTATTGAAGAAGATGGTCTGCCCTGGCACCAGGTTTCCAATCTTGAATTCTGGCAGGATCCTGTCGCTCAACTATACGGAATTAAGGCAATACCGGCCGCTTTTGTATTAGATGAAGATGGAACTATTGTAGCCCGCGATCTTAGAGGGGATGCCTTAGATAAAAAAATTGGAGAACTACTTAAAAAAAGTTAGTTCGCTAATTTAATTCATAAAAAAAGCGCCACGACGGCGCTTTTTTTATTTGAACAAAACTGTTTTTTTTACTCCATAAGTAATTGAAAAGCAACATTTACTTCTACTTTAACTTCCATTTCCCCAGGGGCAATTGTTTCCTGGTTTGAGGCCTGGTCCGAAGATGCTTTCATTTCCAAAGTGCGATAAACAGGTTGATAATTGTCACTGCTTCCCTCACTAATGAAAAAAGCATTACCTACTGTTTGACCTAAGGGCGCAGCCAGAGCTTCCGCCTTCTCTTTCGCATTTAAAACAGCCTTTCTCCTGGCTTCAGCCTTATGCTTATCAATATCAGAAGATTTGAATTCCACTCCATTTATTCCATTTAGGCCGTTTTCCAGTAAACCTTTCATTATGGTCTCGTATTTACTGATATCTTCCAGGGTAATAGAAATAGCCTGATTGGCTACGTAAGTATACGTTTTGTCATTATAATTATATCGCTTATTTAAATTGATATAATTGGTATTAATATGCTTTTCAGCGATACCTTGCGATTTCAGGTACTTAATTATATCATTTACGACCTCATCATTCTGAGATTTCACGGATGTGGCACTTTGCCCTTCGTGTTCAATTTGCGATTTAATAGTAACCTTATCGGGGGCAACTTTCACAATTCCTTCGCCGGTCACATGAATACCGGTATTCATATCATTTTGAGCCTGCATTCCCAGACCTGTTACTACAGCAATGAGTAAAATTAATTTTTTCATAGGTGATTATATTTAGTTGAATTTTCTAATACAAGAAGAGTACCAAATTAGATTTTTCCCAATTTTTGTAGGATAAATAAAAATACAATGGGAAGGGCTAGTAAAATTACCATAAGTAAATGTTCCTGGAAAACCCAACTAGCCAGTAAAAGTGTTAGTAAATAGCCTCCAACCGCACCGCCAAAATGCGCATCGTGCCCGATATTTCCCAATTGGCGTTTCATTCCGTAGATAGTGTAAAACAAATATCCTATTCCGAATATATAAGCCGGTACCGGGATTATAAAAAATAACCCAAGCATCATATCAGGCCGTAACAGGATTGCCGAATAAAGCACACCCATAACCGCACCACTCGCCCCTACAGCTGTATAATGTATATCCTTTTTATGGAAATAATACGATAATAGATTACCTAAAATAAGACTGGCAAGGTAAACCAAAATAAACCCTATGGTTCCCAGAAAAAAGATTACTGAATTAGCGAAAAAATAAAGGGTAAGCATGTTTACCAAAAGGTGTGTGGTATTCACATGCAAAAATCCTGAAGTAAGAATTTGATATTTAGCCCCGCGATTAATATCGGCAATATTAAATTTATATTTCTGAAAAAAAGAATCGTCTTTAAATCCTTTGAATGAAACCAATACGTTTACTCCAATAATTATAAGGGTAACCAGGTTTAATTCTCCCATAGTAGCTTTAGTTTAATGCCAAATATACCATATATTTGCCGAAAATTATTTTATGCAAGCTGTAGTTTTTTGGCTGATTTATCCGCTGCTTTGGCTTATTTCCATACTTCCATTTCCACTATTTTACTTTGTTTCAGATGTGGTTTATGTTATAGTCTATCACATTATAGGTTACAGGAAGAAAACCGTTACGGAAAATTTAAAACTCGTTTTTCCTGAAAAGTCTTCTCTGGAAATTATTAAAATCAGAAAGAAATTCTATTCCCACATGTGTGATATGTTCCTGGAAATGATAAAAAGTATTTCTATCTCCGAAGAGGAATTAAAAAAACGATTTGTGTACACAAATCTTGAAGAACTCAGGCGAATAGAAAAACTTGATAAAAGCATAATGCTTATGTGTGGACATTACGCCAGTTTTGAGTGGCTTTTTGCACTACAACTCCACGATCTTAAACACGGCGCTTTTGGTATTTATAAAAAAATCAGAAATCCTGGTTTTGATAAACTGATCAATGATATTAGAAGACGATTTGGTGCTGAACTTATTCAGAATTCTAAAGCTAATATGCGGATCAGCCGAAATGAAAATGCAGGCTTGCGGGGTGCATATGCCATGATAGCCGACCAATCTCCCAAAACTCCTAGCTATAAATTCTGGACCGATTTCATGGGGAAAAAGGTGCCATTTTATACAGGTTCAGAAAGGATAGCGAAGGAATTCGATATGGTGGTACTTTACTTGCAAGTAGAAAAAGTAAAAAGAGGCCATTACAAGGCCTCTTTAATTAATATTACTGATAATCCAGCTGAAACTGAAAACAATCAAATTACCTTAGCTTACATTGAGCATTTGGAAAACCAAATTCGAGAGAAACCAGAATTTTACCTCTGGACCCATAAACGCTGGAAACACCTTGGAAAAAAAATCCCGGCAAATGCTGTAGTGCGTTAACCTATTATTTTCTTTATTTCTTGAATCATATCTTCAGCTAATTCATCTGCCTTCTCCTGGCTTTTTGCTTCGGTATAAATTCTAATGATCGGCTCGGTATTCGATTTTCTTAAATGAACCCAGTTTTCAGGAAAATCTATTTTAACCCCATCCACGGTTGAAACTCTTTCATTTTTATATTTTTCTTCCATGGCCTTTAGAATACTGTCCACATCAATTTCAGGAGTTAACTGAATTTTATTTTTACTCATAAAATATGCGGTATATTCTTTTCGCAATTGAGAAACGCTAATCTTTTTTTCGGCAAGGTGTGTTAGAAACAATCCAACACCAACCAGACTGTCACGGCCGTAATGCGATTCCGGATAAATAATACCGCCATTTCCTTCTCCGCCGATTACTGCTTTAGAATCTTTCATAAGCTGCACCACATTTACCTCTCCTACAGCACTTGCTTTGTATTCTCCCCCATGTTTTTTAGTTACATCACTAAGGGCCCTGGAAGAAGATAAATTACTTACAGTATTCCCCGGGGTTTTTGATAACACGTAATCAGCACAAGCTACCAGGGTATATTCCTCTCCAAACATTTCTCCGCTTTCATCTATAAAAGCAAGCCTATCAACATCTGGATCCACGACAATTCCAAAATCTGCTTTTTCCTTCTGTACCAATTCACAAATATCGGTAAGGTGTTCCTTTAATGGTTCTGGATTATGTGGAAAATGACCGTTTGGCTCACAATAAAGTTCTACCACCTCAACGCCCATTTTTTTCAAAAGCTTTGGAATAATAATTCCACCACTTGAATTCACCCCATCAACTACAACTTTAAAACCAGCTTTTTTAATTTTATCAGCATCTACAAGTTTTAGTTTCAACACCTCCTCTATATGAATATCCATATAAGTATCCATCCTGGTGATCGACCCAAGATCATCAACTTCAGAAAAAACAAAATTATCCTGTTCAGCATATTCTAGGATTTTTGCTCCCTCTGCTCCATCAAGAAATTCTCCTTTACTATTTAATAGTTTAAGCGCATTCCATTGTTTGGGATTGTGACTGGCAGTGAGGATAATGCCTCCATCAGCATTTTCCAGAGGCACCGCAATTTCTACCGTTGGTGTAGTGGAAAGATCTATATCGATAACGTCTATCCCTAACCCGGATAGGGTATTCATCGTTAAATCCTGGACCATTTTACCTGAAATTCTTGCGTCACGGCCAACCACAACTTTTAATTTCTTGTTTTCTGAATTGTTTTTTAACCAGGTACCGTAGGCTGCTGCAAACTTCACCGTATCTATGGGCGTAAGGTTATCCCCCGTTCTACCACCAATAGTACCACGTATCCCTGAAATTGACTTTATTAAACTCATAAGTTATTTTATATTGAATAATTCCTTAAAACTAAAATTTTAACAAATATACAAGGAGCAGGCCGCTAGCGCCAAATCTTAACAAAAATTAAACAGGAACCTATCTGATTTGCTTAACTTTCCACAATGAATTACTTAGCGCACATATATCTTTCGGGCGATAATGACCAATTGAAAATCGGTAATTTCATCGCAGATTCTGTTAAGGGAAAACAATATCTCGACTATCCCCCGGAAATTCAGAAGGGAATTATATTACACCGTGCCATTGATACTTTTACAGATACTCACCCCATTGTAAGCAAAAGTGTGTCACGCTTATTTGAGCGTTATGGACATTATAGCAGGGTAATCATCGATATTTTATACGACCATTTTCTAGCTGCCAACTGGATACATTATTGCGATATCCCTTTAAAGGAATACACAGAGGATTTTTATAAGCTTCTTAAAGACAATTTTAAAATCTTACCCAAACCAGTACAAAATTTTTTTCCCTATATGGTTGCCAATAATTGGCTCTATAATTACCGAAAGATAGAGGGCATTGAAAAAATTCTCTTTCAGATGAACCGGAGAATTAAATACCGCGCCAGGATGCATTTAGCGGTGGAAGAATTGCGAGCGTTTTACCAGGAATTTGAAAATGAGTTTAGATTGTTTTTTGAGGAATTGCGAGCATATGTTAAGAAGGAGATAGAGGTATAAAATTCTTTTCAGAAGAAGAGTGTCTTTTTCTTGTAAACATTTTTAATGAGGAAAAGCTGAGAAGATCCCTCTCTTTAACTAAACTGAAGCTAGATTCTAAAGTATTAATATACTTGCCTTTAATTTATTCATTTATTGCAACTATAGCTTAAAGGACATATTTTGCCTGCTATACTTCCTATTTCTCCTATAAAACTTCCCTTTAGGTCACCTATATTTGATAATCATATTGATGATCCTCACGTAATTGTCAAAGTAATTTAGAACCTGAGCGATTATTCTAAATTTAGTTCCTTGTTATTTGTGAAAAATTGGTGAGACCTAAAAAAGGGCGATCCCCTCATATTAAAAATTTACACCCCTTAAAGGATAGATTATTGGGTTGGTCAAAATTTTACCATATAACAAAAAGAGGTCGTCTAAAAAGTATTTAGATGGCCTTTTTTTTTAATAATTTTTTTGTTAACAGAAGCTCTTTTCTTTTTGTAAATCTTCTTTGTGATAAAAAATGGCAGAGGGATCCCCTCGTCTAGGCTATACTGAACTTCTTTAAGTTGTGTGCCATTGCTATTAGGCCTATTTCAGTAGTTACTTTATCCATTCCCCGGAGCATAAATCGCTTAA
>NZ_SNWE01000038.1 GCF_004362395.1 Salegentibacter sp. 24 | reverse complement strand
AGGATCTAGTATGAGAACCAGGATTTGGTCAAAAAAGGATATAATTATCCTTTAAAAAAACTGAATTAAACTTTTGGAGGATCTAAAAAGGAAAGAATAGGTTCTTCCACTGAGCTGTCAAAATGGACAAAGGCTTTTGATGGAATTTCAATAATCAAAACCTTGAAATTTGAAGAACCGAAATCTACTGTATGCACATGGCAGCAATGGCAACTACAAAAAGGAGGGCATAAATCTGCTACTTTATCATGTGAATAGTCGATATCTAAATTCTGCGTAGCAACCACTGTTACTTCTGAATCAGAAATCACTTGTGAAGTGTCACTATCATTACAGGCTAATAAGTTAAGCCCGAATATATATAGAGATAATATGACAGCGATAATTTTCACACTACAAAGATAAAAAAAAATCAATGCACAGATTGTGCAAAAAGAATAGGAACAGATTTCAAAAGGTTTATCACATAATTTGATAATAATTTCAATTAAAAAATTACCAAGATCTTATACTGAAGAATTAGAACATTGTTTTTTAATAAGCTATTTAATGAAATAGAGAATTATACAAATCCTTCAAATTACTAAGTTACACTTCGAATGAGATAGGAAATATCCCCAAATAATGTTAATTAACATTATTTTCTATTCAAATTTGGCTTTCCAAAAATGTTGTACCTATGTTGTACCCAGTCCATAAAAAAAGGCCTTACATTTCTGTAAAGCCTTGTCATTGCTAGTAGCGGGAACTGGACTCGAACCAGTGACCTTCGGGTTATGAGCTGGAATTAAGGGAACAGCAAAATCCACCAAAAACCCATAAATGCTATGTTTTACAGGTCTTTACATTTTTATTGATATCAAAGAATAACGGGTAAAATGGAATTATTCTGTACTTATTCTGTACTAGTTTTTAGAATTTTTACTTATATTTAAATATCTAAAAATAAGTTCGTTATGGCCAGTATAAAAGTTGTCTTGCGCAAAAATATGATCAGGAAAGATGACACTATTCCTCTTGCACTTAGAATTAGTGAAAATTATAAGACAAATTACCATTGGCTTGGACACTATATTCTTGAAAAAGATTGGGACAAAAAGTTTGGAAAGGCTAAAAAAAGCCATCCCAACCATAAAAAACTGAATCATTTCCTGATGAAGAAAATGACCGAGGCCCAAGATTTGTATTTTCATTCAGAAGATGATTTGACGCCCAGACAGATTAAAAACAAGCTGAAAGGGCCGGGAGGTTCTCAATCTTTCTTTGCAGTAGCGGCTGAACGTGTAAAGCAGAAATATGATAAAGGAACTTTTTCTGTCGCGAAATCTGAGCTGTCTATTCTCTATAACCTGGAAGAATTTCTGAACCTCAAAACCAATCAAAGGAAAGAGGAGGTTAAAAAATCAATAAAAGAGCGACGGCGAATACGAGTGAGTAAGACCAGAAAAGGTGAATATTCTTTTGAGGATGCCATCACCTATTTTAAGAGAAATACCCGACTGGAGTTTCGGGAAATGAATGAATCATTTCTAAATAAGTACAAAGCCTTCTGCTCCACTTACCTGGGACAAAAGACCCGAACCATCACAAACCAACTTATTTTTATTAGAACCCTCTTTAATGTTGCTATAAAAGACGGGATTGTTTCTCAAAAGTATTATCCTTTCGGGGGTGAAAAAGAAAAAATCAGAATTGGCTCAGGAAATAAAATTGGACTGACTGCTGAGGAAGTTACCAAAATAGAAAATCTTGCAGTGGAAAGTCATTCTTCGATATGGCACACCAGGAATGTCTGGCTTGTTTCCTTCTACTTTGCAGGTATAAGAATTTCAGACGTTGTAGCCTTGAAGTGGACAGATATAAAAGATGGCCGCCTGTACTATGTAATGAATAAGAATGAAAAACCATTGAGCTTTAAAGTCCCGGAAAAAGCCAAAACCATCTTTAATCTTTACCTGATGGATAAGACGGAGAACAATGGCTATATTTTTCCATTTTTAAAAGATGCGGATCAACAAGATGCAAAAAGCGTATTTCTTAAAATGAGGAACGCTACTAAGGTTTTAAATAAATTCCTGAAACGAATAGCTGCCGAGTGTAAAATAGACAAAAACCTCTCAAATCACATAGCCCGTCATACTTTCGGAAACATAGCCGGAGATAAAATACACCCCTTAATGTTACAAAAATTATATCGCCATAGTGACCTAAAAACCACACTAAATTACCAGGCCAATTTTATTCATAGAGATGCAGATGATGCACTGGACAGTGTAATCAATTTTTAGAAAGTTGCAAGTTTTGCTTTTTTAAATAATTATTTTACTAATATATTTTTTGCAAAAATCTTCTAATCTCCAAGCAGAAAGATTGTTAATTTGTTTTTTGGTTTCTTTATCAAAAATTACTTTATCGTAAATCTTTTTTGTTTCTTCATATCTAGGAGGAGAAGTGGCTTCCCAGCTGTTCATGGCATATTTTAGAAAATATAAGCCATCTTTCTTTTTATCTGATTTGATAAGTAATTGCCCTATCCAACTACAAGCGTAACCAATATTTAATATAGAGTTGGTACTATCCTCTGTTAGTAACAACCTAAAGGACACACAGTAACAGAATAAAGAATTTTTTTCTTCTTCCAGAATTTCCAGGCATTTTCCAACATTACCATAAAAGTTACCACTTAATTCTTTATTAATTTTTGTTTTGTCTAGAACCTCATCTAATAATTCATTCTGTAGAAAAAAGTTCAATGCTTTTTCAACATTGACTTTATCGCCTGAGTCTCTTCTAGCCAACGCTAAATTATGTTTTAAGCTATACTGGTCGGCTAAACTTGATTCGTTTAATAAAAACTCACCTTCCTCTCCATTCTGTATTGCCTCGTCGAATTTCTTTTGATACCATAGATTATATGTTTTCTCACTACAATAGGATAAGTAGTGAGAGCTTTTACCTGGTATTAATTTTGAATAATTTTCTAAATTTCTGAGAGACACATCAAATTTACCCATCTGGGTTTGGGTTGTAAAAAGTAAATTTATTTGTGAATGAAAATATGAAAATTCTCCATTAACAGCAGTTTCCCAACTCATGGCTTCATATAGCTTCTCAGCAACTCTTAAATACTCCTCAGTGTATCCAGCTGCTAGAATTGATTTACCAACTTCCTCTAGGGCAATTAGCGCAGATTTGAAATCATTTTTATTGATTTGTAATTCTATTTTTGAAGTCCAATTTTGAAAATCTTGTATTGTTAAATTAGAACTTAGGTTCGGTTTTAATATGTAAATAAATCGATCATAATATTTGACAAAAAGGGTAATGAATTTTGCCCTTTCATTTTTTGGATACTTTGTAAGAACGTATTCTTTAACCAGAGGATGTAATTCAATTTCTCCACCGCTTAAGAATTCTACCAAATTTAGGTTTTTAAGTGTTTTTAATGCTCGGTTAAATCTGTTTGGTTTTAATTCCGTTTGTAAAATTTCTTTTAAATTTTCCTCAGTTTCCGGTTTAACCGTTTCGGCTATTCCTCTAATAAGGGTTTTTTGATTATCATTTAAGCTTTTCCAGACTTCATCTAAAATCTTACTCGATAAAATTGATGAAAAGTCATCTTCATCAAAGGAAGATTTATTTTCTATTTTATCAATAAAATTGTAGACTGTTTCAACCCCTCTTATAGCCTGTCCAGCAATTAGATTTAGCCAAAGTGGATGACCTTTGGTGATTTTATGAGCTTTATTTGATAGTAACTTTAATTGGCTTTTTTTAATTGAAATTTTATATAACTTAAAAAGTTCAAAGCATTCCTCTTGAGAAAGACCATCTAATTGTATTTGATAGAAACCAACACCAGCTTCTCGAATAAATGGGCGGCATGTAAATACGAATTTGGAATTATGACCCTTATTCATAATTTGATTTAACAGATAATCAAAACTTCCAGCAGGAGTAAATGTCTCTAAATCAATATAATTGTCAATATTATCAAAAACGAAAATTATCTTTCTTTTACCTAAAACTTTAAAGAACGTATCAACAAGATCTCGATTGTTTAACGATTCTATTTCTTCGAATTTAAAATCAGGTGACAGTCTTTTAACAATTGAAATAAATTTAGTTTGAAATCTATTAGCCTCTTCTTTAAAATCTCTCCAATCGCCAAATTCGTAAGAATCAGTGTCGAAATAATTTCTTAAATAGTGGGCTGCGAGGGCGGATTTACCTTGCCCTCCAATTCCGGTAATAAAAATTGCTTTAAAATTCTGACTTGCAATATGGTCTATTTCTCTATTTCTTCCTACCCAATATTTATTATTTGGAGGAGAATCATATTCATGATTTTCAGAAAATTTAATTATAGGAGAATCTGATTTTTGGGTCAATTCTTCTTGGAACTCCTTTTCATCTTTGGAAGTTTTATCTTTGGATTCAATAAGTTTGTCAATACAATTTTCTAAGGAATTATAATCATCCAATACAATTGGATTAATATTTTTGGGCCAACTTTTTTTATTTTCAGTAGTTAGTATGTAGTGGTCTGGATTGAAACCGGAATATAAATTAGTTATGTATTCGAATAAATGACTTATGTAAGGATCATTTAAACTAAAGCCAATAAATAATATTGATTGGTTTGATATAATTTTTTTTAATTCAAAAGTGGAGGTTTTTTCCTCTTTATCATATAATAAATCATATTCTGAAGGAAATAAAACACACTTATGAGGTTCTTGAATGTCTCCGTGTATTTTAAAAATATACTGATCGTATTGTGAGAGCTTAGCCACTTTATATTGATTAGAATAGCTAATTTGCTCAAATTCAGGAAGAGCTTTCTCTAATAGAGAATCATAATTTGTAGTAATAATTTTATCCGTTAGTAAACCCAATTTTTCGTGTATACTTGACGGCTGTGTTTTATCATGACTTCTAATTATTTTTTCCAATATTTCTATAGAAGCTGTTTTGTGTTCAGAAATTTTGGTTAGAACTTCAATAGGTTCTAAAATTTTATCTTTTAAGGCCTGAATATACTTATCGCTTTTTTCCTCTTTATCAGATATACCTCCTAATATATCTATGATCAAAGAATTCCAATTTGGGTAGCCCATTTTAGTGGATAGCCCAGCACCTACAAATACTACTAAATTGTTTTGCTTTATTTTTTGAATTAGCTTTTCAGGAATTTGCATATCAATTATAAAATTTGAATGCTAAAGCTAAGTTTTTTCACATAATTTAACGTTTATGTCTAAAAATTGTTTTCAACAAGATATTGTTTATATTTTAAACGGTTATCTCTAAAGGAAAATTTGCTACAACGGTTTCGCTGTCGAGTAGGAAAAGGGACTTTCACTCTTCCCCTCGCACAGAACCGTCACCCATCATACGGCTCTTGTTATACAAATCCCGAGAGATCTTTGTTTCATTTCGTAAAATCATCCTCTTTTCGAAAATGTAATAAAACTGTACAACCTAACCCCTTTGCTCTATTCCCATTACAGGAACTTCATTGCTACTAAGGGTTAACTTCTCGATACCTCTGAAGGGATCCACTTTTGTTCATCTCTCTTAATCATACCTGACCAATTCTTGACTGGCCGTTTCCCAAACGCTCAATACCATTGCTCTTTACCAAAGCACCTTTGGGTGGTTTAATGCCTTCTCCTATAAGACGACATTGGTAGGTCGGTTCTACCATCTTAATTATAGTTCACCATGACTTTTTCTTGCCGGTCATTGTTTGCTCGGCACACTATCGCCAGTTGGCGGAGTAAGGGACGCGTATTTGTCGGTTGTTGGTCAAGTTAATTATTTTCTTTCTAACGTTGCCGCTTATTGGCGATGAACCGTTGATGGCAGCTGGCCTATTTCTTATAGTTAAAAATGTTTTCTTCAATTGCTTTTTTATGAACTTGCCGAAATTCTAAATACCAATTTCTGAATTCTTGATCTCTGTTTGGAATTCTTTTTTTGGTAAATACGTAGAAGCTTTCGATTAGATTATCAATAGTTGATTGATATACATCTTTACAGTTCTCAAAATCTCTAATTTGAATAATCTGACCGGAATCTTTTCCGGCTTTTGCTATTCCTTTTTGAATATCGGTTACGTGTACATTTTCTGAATAATCTCTGTATTGAAATTCGTACATAAGTGATCTATCCAAATAATTAGATAATTCTAAGAAGTTTTTTGGGCCATCATATAATGAATACCATGAGGGGTTTCTTAATTTTCTTTTTTTCTTAGTTCTATTGTATTCTTTATATACTTCATCAAATTCTGGCATTTTTAAAAGTGATGATTTAGTTTCAATAATTTCTTTTACATCTTCCCGATCAAAGAATTTATCTATAGGAAAACTTTCGTCATACTCTAAAATTAACCTTTTAAGTTCTTGAGAACTTGGGTAATCGGATACAAATCTTTTATAATTTTTTATCTGTTTTATAGCCTTCCATACCATGTATGAAAAAGCTCTTTTTCTTTCGTTTTTTTCTAAAAGGTATAATAAGCCGTAAGAGTTTTCTAACAAAGATCGAAGTAATATTTTACCAGAATCAATTGAAGAACTTTTCATTAATATTGAAATAGAATCTCCCAGCTCTAAAATATTTCTAAAAAATAAAGTTGGGATATGATTGTCCTTTCCCTCTCTTCGTTTCCTAACGTCCCAAACCAATAGATGTGTACCAAAATTTACTACCTCTGAAATATTTGCTGAAAACTCGTTTAATATTTTCTGTAAATATTCATCTGGATTTTCCGGTAAAACTTCTCTGTTTGGTGTAGTGCTCAATTTCTAGGCTTGCTGCTAACGAGTTTGTATATGAAATGTAGAGTATAAATTGGCGATTAACTTACCAAATATACCAAAATTTACGATTTAGAAAAGACACAGCTATTTTTTATAGGATACTGTGTTGGCAGTAGATTTTAATTTACAAATGAATTAGCTGGCCATTTCACTAAAACAGAATTATCCCATTTTTTTAAGAATTTTGTAAACTCATCTATAATTTTAAGGAACTCAATTGAAAAGTTCAAATATTCATCTTTTTCAGGTTCTTTATTTAGTACTTTAGTTCCGCTATTCGTATTGATTTCAAGCTTTTTTAGAAAACCAGTATTAGAGTGAGCAATTTTATTTCTTAATCGCCAAATTGAATCCAAATTTTGAAAGATATTAGAGCCATTATTGTGACTTTTTATATTCAAGAATGAGTTCGCTTTTTTGAATTTATTACTAAATAACTGTCCTTTTGAGTTTTCTGATGATATAGATTTAAAAAGTTTTTTCTTTATTTCATCGATACTTTCAAATTCTTCTAATTCTAGAGCGGAAATATTACAGTTACTAAAAGCTTTTTTACGTAAACCATCATTCCGTTGGAGACTCAATTCTAATATATCTTTTATATAATGTTCAGTTGTGGAAGTGAAATTTATTATTGCAGTTGAAATAGAACTCAATCTTAATTCATTCAATAGGAAAAGAGGTGCATCCTTTAGCCTTTCTGTTATCGGATCAGTTACTATTGCCGTATTTGCTTTCTCTAAATCAATTCTTAAAGATTTTTCCCAATCAAGACATTCTTGGTCTGTAAATTGAGTGGAAATCATTAATTGTAAATTTAGAATTGAAATTGTAGTTAAATAGCTTGAGTAAGGACCAGAAAAAGGAGTACTAGACATAGAATGAATTTTTAACCTAGATAGTTGGGCAAATTTGCAACCCACCCATTTATTTTATCAGTTATTTTTTCTAATACTTCGCTGTTAAAAGAATCATACTTATACCAAGTATCATTGTCTACATTATAATATGATACATTATTAAATGTAAAGTCATTATTTTCTAAATAAGGTTTTGTAATACTTGAAACGTATGCACCTGATTCAGAAGGTTTATTATCTGGGTAACTTATCCAATTCATATATTTCTTAATTAGTTGTTGTTCAAATTACTGTCAACGACCAAGTATAAGCGTAGTGCGGGTTTCGGAGCGATTCACTGTCCGCCCACAACAGAGCTTTATAGAAGCTAAAACACTCTATTTCATTCGTTTATCCCAAATTACGCTTTTACAATATTGTGCTTTCGTGCTTTTTTCCTTGTTTAATTTAAGTCATTGGGAATCGTAAATCCCTTATCATTTGCAATGGCATGAAATTCATTTTTCTTGTCCGCATTTTCATTGAATATTCTTTCCAAATATCATCCCATCTTCCCTGTGGGATTGATGTTGCCTTATTGGACTTAATGATAATTTCCTTAATTATTGTAAGAAAACCTAAATAGCTAAAAAGTAAGGAAGCTCTATAGGCTGCACCCTTATAACATATAAATGCCTCATTAAATAATTTTGAAACGTTTCTACTAAAACGCTTTTCAATTGTCCATTCCTCAAAAGGCAATTTCATATAGAATATTTAACTTTATTAATTATTGAAGTTAATCCAGGTCGTTTCTTTGGATGAAGCACAACGGTCTCCAGTTGGCGGAGGAAGAGACGCGGATTTGTCGGCTTAGGATTAGTTTGTTGGTCAAGTTAATTATTTTCTTTCTAACGCTGCCGCTTATTGGCGATGAACCGTCTTGGATGTGTGCTGTGCTTTAACCGAGATCTAGATCTTTACTATCTATTTCGGTAAACGAAATTAATGTGTCTATTTCTTTAATTTTCTTTTGTCCTGTTTTTTTCTCCTCTTTACGGGTTATTACGACGTTGTATAGTTTTTCCCATTTAATTTTCCAAGACATTTCTTTTCTGTCGGCATCTAAGTACCCAGAAGAAGTTTCAATTAATTTTTCATCTTTACTAACGGATTCAAAATTATAATGTCCAGTTTTTAAATTCAATGCAGTAAACCTCCCTGTTAAATATAAATCTCTGGAATTGTCATACTCCAGATCATTTATGTTAATGAGAATTTCATTTGCTTGCTTTGGACTAATTTTTTTGGAGGTTCCAAAATTAGATGTACTATTTTGATAATTTAAATTGAACTGTATTTTAGTCTTATTTATAATGTTCAATAATTTTTTGTAATTATCAATTACACTCTTGTCAATATCACTTATAAACTCTGAAAATTTTTCTTTGTCTGAAGAGCTTTCAAAAAATTTGATGAAAAATTCTATATAACGGTCTTCTATGCTAATCAAATTTGGGAAATTGGATTGTTTGGAAGCTGGTTTAAATAGTGCTCCAAATGATCGCGAAGTATTTCCAAAATAATAGAAAGTGGATGCTTGAATTATTTCCTCTTGATTGAATTTTAATTTTGACTTTGTTTTAGTGAAATTTTCTCTCTCTTTATTTATAAATGCCTTACGAATTCCTTTATTTATTTTACTTATATCGTGTAAAGAAGAAGCAAGCATTTCCAATTCAATTGTTCCTTTTCCAACTTTAGAAGTCTCATTATAATAGGCTTGAAGTACCCCGACATTTTGGCTGGAGGATATATTCTTTAGTTCCTGGTCACTATTAATAGGTTTATATATATAGTAACTGTTCTTATCTGGCAGATATGATTCTGGAAGATCAGAAAACTGAATTATAGATAAATTATGCTGTTTTAAATTATCGTCAATGTCTACTTTATATAAATTCCCATTGTTCTTATCAGAAATAAGCTCATAAAGTGTTTTTTCTTTATTTAGGTATTCTTCTAAGTAGACATTCGAAGTTCGAAAAATAAGCCATCTATTAAATTCGCTATTTGTATCTACCCAGTAATACAGAAAATTTTCGTTATAGATACTTTCAAAATGAGTAAGTAAAGGTCCGTCATAATATATTAAGTCCCGTATCTTTACCAGCTTAGGTAATGAATTAGGAGGTAAATATGTTTCTTTTAATTTTTGCATTATAGTTCCTCTATTACTTTGAATTTAGGCGCTAAATCTGCACTTTCAAATTCATACATATCAAAATGTGTAATTTCATCTTCTTCTGTAATATGCCCATCTTCTTTAACAATATTCCCCTTTGCTAAATGTGTTCCAATAACTTTTTTAAAGTTTTTAAAGGTAGCACTCAATTCTTCAAATTTCTGTCTTGCACCATATTTTTTTCCATAGAGGGATAGTCCTAAACCTTCGCATACTTCTGTAGGGCTTTTATCAAGGTATCTTTTCGGTTTTATCTTCGCTGGAGGAAGAAAATTATGTGGATGTTCTGAATCTTCAAATACAAATCTAAAAGCAGTTTTTTCTTCGAATTGAAAATACTCTGAATTTGGGCAATCACAAACTTGAGATATTTCGTCAATATCCTCTTTATACTTGTAAATATTACTCATAGAATTTATTAAAGTGGTATAAATATAACGAGCTATTTTAAATTTCACCCATTAACTTTCGATAAACATTGCACACAAATCATTATATCTCACATGATTTAGCTTGTTAACAATGGATATAACGGGATAAACCCAGGTTTCGCTAAATATAATACAATAAAAAAAAGAAAAATACGGAAAACCGTAAAGGATAGAGATCGAATAGGAGGGAAAAAATTGGAAATATACGTTACTACAGTGGTTTATTTGGCCAAAAATCTTTAGGAGACCATTCCTCGTTTAAGTGGTTAAGGATGTATTTTGCTCTTCTATTTTTTGATTCAACTTGAGAAACGAAACTATTACTTAATTAGATTTACATCAGTATCTATTAATAGAAGTGTACCCGTTCAGCCCATTCCCCCTGCATTTCGCGAAAGCTTCATTCCGGGAAAAGCGCTTCTCTACAAAGGTCTTGGACACTATCAAAGAAACTGCGACTTCCATTACGCTAACCCGATGAAAAATCGAAACGCTCCACTCCAGTTCGAAATTTTTCAATGAAGTCCGCTTCGTTGAACTTCCCATCATAGTCCTTCTTTCTCAAAAAATGGTGGTATTTCCTAATCCATATGCAAAAGTCATCCCTAAGCCCCCTCACCTTTTTAAAATGCTAAGAACAACATCCTTTCCTGGACAGCGGCATAAAGCCACTTCGGCTTCGCCTACTCTTTTTATACGCTTTACCAGGCCAGGATGTTGTAAAATAAATGCATCGAAAAAAGGTAATGTGATGGCGCTATAGGAGGTAAATCTACAAGGAAGCAATAGGCTCAGTTCAAAACCTTAAAAAGCTTTGATCGAGTCCATTATTAAATTTCAAAAAAAGGAAAATGCTCCGGATATAATAAGTAAATCAGTTAAAAATTAATTCTATGATTGGATTGTAGCCTTACGCAATTAATAATAAGAAAGTAAATAGGGTATTTTTAAAATAGAATCAAGACCAGCGAAAATTAATGGGTATAAAAAACCCACCAGAATGTGAAACTAATCGGTGGGTTTTACTAGTGTTTTGGTATTATTAAACCCAAAATAAATCACTCATTAAAAAGGTTAGGGTTTTCCTCTACTTTTTCTAATATTTCAGGCGTATTAGTATTTAGACCTCTTTTATATAAATCTCTGGTTACCGGATGTGCTTTAAAAGGCTCTCGCATAAAACTCGTAGCAAGCACTTCCTCAATTCCATTGTCGTTTAAATCGGGATCAAGCCATTCTCCTTCAAAATTGCGATCTACGGCCAATGGCATTCTTTTCTTCTTATTATGGATCTCAGCAAAGAAATCATTCGCCTCCCTGGTAATTAAACTTACTGTCCAATAACCCTCATCATAAGTATTATAGATTCCTGCAAAGCTAAAAAGTTTACGGTCTTCCAGATAACAGTAATATGGCGTAGCCGGACCACTCATTTTTTTATAGTGAGGTTCAAAAAAACCATCAGCAAGAATCAAACAGCGACGTTCCCTAACAGCCTCTTTATACATATTACTGGTTAATAGTGTTTCTGCTTTAGCATTAAGCGTATTATATTTTTTTCGAAATTTCGAAATGTCGTCTGCCCAGGGCGCAAGAAGCCCCCACTCCATCGGTAAAATAGCATCCGGTTCGTCCATAGGAATACAAAACATATTAGGATGAGAAAACCCCGACAAATGATACCAGGGTTCATAAACTTCCGGGTATCGCATAACCGCACCAGTATGTTTCTCAATTGATTTTAATTTTTTGGACAGGCTGGTTTCGTAACACATAATATTAATTTTGGATTATATCCAATTATTTGGATTTTTACCTAATTTTGTTTCCAATCTTAGCTTATGAAAATTTACAAAAAATATTCTTTACATCACCTTGTAATGCCGCTTTCAACCAACGGTATTTCTGCGGGCTTCCCTTCTCCTGCGGATGATCATTTGGAGGATATTATTGATCTCAACCATCAACTAATAAAGAATAAAGAGGCCACTTTTTTTGGCCGGGCTGAAGGCGATAGTATGATTGGTGCCGGAATTGGTAATGGTGATCTTTTGGTAATTGATAAGAGTCTAAGACCAAAGAATGATAATATTGCGGTATGTTTTTTAGACGGAGAATTTACCGTTAAGCGTATTAATATTGAAAAGGATATTATCTGGCTTGTAGCTGAAAATTATCAACCCATTAAAGTCACCAGCGAAAATGATTTTGTGATCTGGGGTATTGTTACTCATTGCATAAAGGATCTCTAATATGTTCGCCCTAGTAGATTGCAATAATTTCTATGCGAGCTGTGAACGGGTCTTTGATCCTTCCCTTCGGAATAAACCGGTTGTTGTGCTTAGTAATAATGATGGTTGTGTTATTGCGCGAAGTAATGAAGCTAAAGCAATGGGCATTTCCATGGGTGCCCCGGCCTTTCAATTGGAAAAGGATTTTGAAGCTAAAGGAATTTCCGTTTTCTCCAGTAATTATTCGCTTTACGGAGATATGAGCAGTCGGGTAATGAATATCCTCTCTCAATTCACTCCGGATATCGAAATTTATTCTATTGATGAATCTTTTCTGAAGTTTAAAGGCTTTGAACTGTATGACCTGGAGCGAATTGGTAAGGAGATGGTGGAAAGGGTGGCCAGGCAAACCGGAATTCCTATAAGTGTTGGACTCGCTCCCACCAAGGCCCTGGCAAAAATTGCTAATAAGATCGCCAAGAAATTTGCCGACCATACCGGGAGTGTTTATGCCATTGATTCGGAAGAAAAGAAAGAAAAAGCATTGCGATGGACGAAAATTGGTGATGTGTGGGGTATTGGCCGACAACACGAAAAAAAATTACTTGATATAAATGTAAAAAACGCCTGGGATTTTATTCAGTTGCCCAATGAATATACCCTGAAAAAAATGAGCGTGGTGGGTTTAAGATTAAAACGGGATCTCTCAGGTGAACCTACGCTGGATTTTGAAGAAGTAAAGAATAAAAAGAACATCGCGGTTACCCGAAGCTTCGAGAAAATGTATAGTGAATTCGACGATCTTCGGGAGCGGGTAGCTACTTATGCAGCAAAAGCCGCAACAAAACTCCGCAAACAGGATTCAAATTGCACGCTGCTCTATGTATTTCTGATCACCAATCCTTTTAGAACCGACCTGAAGCAGTATCGAGCTAATATGGTGGTAAAACTATCCAACCCTAGCAATTCTACGATGTTGTTAACTAAGGCTGCATTATACGGACTTAAAAAAATATTTAAACCAGGGTACCAGTATAAAAAAGCCGGAGTAATTATTTTAATCACACCAGCTTCTGAGCAGCAGCTTTCCCTATTTTCTGCCGAGGATCCCAGGCATCCTATCCTTATGAAAACCATAGACCGCCTAAATCAGACAGAAAACGGAAAGGTAAAATTTGCAGGTATGGATCTTGGCCGCACCTGGATAATGAAACAGGAACGGCTTTCAAATCGATACACCAGCAGGATTGATGAGATTATTCGAATTAGATGTAAATAAGACAAGTAAATTTCTATTTATTTAAAATTTATCGATCATTTATGCGAGCAGCAGCCGTATAGGCAATTATATATTATAAGCTTAGGAGAATGAAAGCTCTTTGTCTAAATTTTAAATTGCACGTTTTTCCTTATAGCGAATTATAACCACGCTTTTCGAATTGGGACACAAAATTGCCTCTAATTAAAATTCACAGCCTTTTTGCTTATGCATTTCGAGTGAACTTCTGATAATGTTTAGGGGAGACCTTGATTTTTTCTTTAAAGCTTTTTGAAAAATGCGGATACGATCCAAACCCCATTTTATCAGATATTTCAGTTAAATTTAGATTTGTACTTTCAATAAGAATTTTACACTGTTTAATTCGCTCCTTTGCATGGTATTGAAATGGGGTGCAGCCAAAGATCTCCTTAAAACCGGTCTTGATTTTATGTTCATTAGTATTAAAAAGCTCTGCAAGTTGATCCAGAGGTTTTAAAGGTTCTTCCAGATGATGCATAATATAAATATGGATTTCATGGAAAAGTTTCTGGTCCCATTTTGAATAGGTCTTAATTCCGGAATTCTTTGGTAGTTCAACGAAAAGATCATTTGGAGTATCCAGTTGATAGGAAGTGACAGTAAACCTTCCCGCTCCTGTTCCCTTTAATCTGGAGACCACTGAAGGTAAACTGATCTTTAAGTATTCATCAAATTGATATTCGAGGTTCAGATTAAAAGATTGGGAGCCATTTTCTAAAAATAAGGATATTTTTTCCTGCCATTGCCCTTGAAATTTTCCGACCAATAATTCCTGAAATGCTTTACCAATTATTTTCGAGGATTCAACTTCCTCATTATCGGGGTGCTTATAACTATAATCAAGAACTTCCAGGTTTTTATTCAATATAAACACCGCTGATCGCAAATTGACGATCTCATTTTGACGGTTAAGCCTGAGAAATTGGTCTCTTTTATTATTGAGTTCTTCCCCGGTATGGTTGAAATAAGCTACCAGGCCTTCCAGCTCATCCCGGTACCTGGTGCGTTTTATTCTGTAAGAAAAATTACCTTTGGCCCATTCCGTTAGCATACGATAAATTCCGCGTAAATTAGCCTTGTTAAATTCGCGTTCCATTATTAAAAAGTTTGAGTTATTACTTCATATCCATGTAGGGTTTTAAAAAATTTATTGCCTGATCTTTATTTGTAAAAAATTTTGTGGGAACTTTATGGTTGAGGGTTTTCAGGTAGAATTCTGTAAGCCGTACTGCCACCGGGGATGTGGTATAAAATGCAAGTGCTTTTATTAAGAGAGTGCCCTCTTGTACCAAATAACGCCGGGCAACTAAGCTGGAGTCAGTTACCCCGGAAAGATCACAAAATACAGGGTATTCAAGGTTTTGTTGAACCTCCAGGCGATCCCTTACCACCTGCTTTGCAACCTTCAGGCTTATGACCAGTTCGGGCTTATAAACTACAAAGAGTATATCATCGCGGATCCAAAATTTTCCATACCTACCTTCAAACATGGGGGGCTTACTTTAGTTAAGGATGGTTTTTTAAAGAAGAAAAATGCCTGGAGTCACCAAGCGAATTCTATATCAAATATAAAATATAAATAAATGGTACTTATATATTCTGAAGGTAAAGTTGTGAATTTAATGAATTATCAGTAATTTTTATGGTGTATTAATTATAATTAACCTCATTTGGAGTAATTTGAGTCCAGATGAGGATTACCCTGTATAACACATCCTTAAACAAACCAGACTTGATAGCCCAGCAACGTTTTTATTTACTTTCATTTACTAATAGTATGTTTGAAAAGGCCATGTCGACATTTAGCGAAAAAGTCGAAAGCGTTCTTCAGTCCGAGAAATCGGACCTGAAAAAAGCTGAAGACGGGATAAGTTTATGTATTAAAACACTAACCAAACTGCAAAAGCAGGTGGAGCAGGAAGATTTCGAAGATGCTAAGCAGGAGATCGATTTTTTCAAGAACATCAAACCTTTCCCGATGAGTTATCTCATTTATTTCTCTGAGGTTCGCACCTGCGAGCTGATGCTGCCCAAAGCGGGAAACTCCAATAAGGTCCGGTTTCTAAAAAAAGAGATGAAAAAGATCAATATGTTCTTTACGGTCAACAGCAGTTTTGTTAGTTATATGGAGCAAAACCATACTTACCTGGATCACCAGTTCTTCAGCCGAACTGCAAGGCCTGATTTCTCCTTTTCCCCCTCCATTAATTATTACCTAAACCCGGAGTTCTCGACCAGTCACGATATGTTATGGGCTAAGGTGCAGGCGCTTTACCGGTATATCCATTACATAAGGGAGAAATTAGAACGCATTCTCCCTGGAAGTAGTGGAAGTTACCGGGAACGACAACCCAATCTTCTCCATTGGTCAGGCGCTAAAATTTCATTAGTTGAAATTATCTATAGCCTTTACTATGCAAAAGACATCAACCACGGAACAGTCGAGCTTAAAACCCTTTTTTCAGCTTTTGAGGATATCTTTAATATCAAATTTGATAATTATTACAAGAATTACGGTGAATTGAAAGCCCGGAAAGATCACAGGGTAAAATATCTTTACAAGATCGCGAACATCCTGGAAGCTAAAATGCAAGAAGATGATGAAAAGTAATTTTTCGTAGTAGTTCGTACTACGAAAATTCCTTTTTTCATGAATTTTATCGAAAAACCTATCTCTCCTCCCAACATTTACCCTTCAAATTATACCATTTTGTATCAAATTTTATTAAATGTTAAACTTTTTCGTACTACGAAAGAAATAGGGAAAGAAAAAGCAGAAAGCATCTCAAATTTGTAGAACAATTGTCAAACAAGGTCAGGGACTCACAAATGCAATGTCCCTACCCCTAAAATTTGTTCTATTATGCCAACATCAATTATTACCACCGATGATCTTCGGGAATTCAAAATGGAATTGCTCGATGATATTAAACAACTTCTTACAAGTGAGGATTCCGGAACCCTTAAAAGGTACCTGAAATCTCAAGAAGTTATGGACTTCCTAAAAATAAGTCCTGGAACACTCCAGAATCTACGGGTAAATGGGACCCTCCCCTATTCCAAGGTTGGAGGCATCATTTATTATGATGCCGCGGAAATTCAAAAGGTTATGGATGAGAACCGGATACATCATTTAAACTTTTAAGCAATGAACTATATCAAGCAATTAAATGCCGCCTTTGAGAAGTTCTACTTTGATGACCGTTTGAACCCTACGCACATCAGCTTATACATGGCTTTATTTCAGGAATGGAATAGCAGCAGGTTTGCCGATGAATTTTTTGTGAACCGCAGGGATCTGATGAAAGTAGCGAAGATCGGTTCCAAATCTACCTATCACAGGTGTGTGACCGATCTTAATGCCTGGTCTTACCTTTGCTATTACCCCTCTAACAATCCTTACAAAGGCAGTAAAATTAAGATGTTCAATCTTGGGACTGGTGATCAGTCGCAACCGGACCAGTATGATCCCAAATTGAAACAACTGGAAGACCAGTACCATCCCATCCGGGAACCGGTAACGAACCGGCACCGACCCGTCAGTGGACAGGTATTGGACTCGCAGCGTCCCGTGAGTGGACAAGCATTGGTATCTACTATAAACAATACCAAACAAATAAAACATAATAAACAACCAAACAGCCTGGAGGTGGTTTTGAATTTTTTTAATGATAAAAATTTTAATTCGGATTATGGAATAAAATTCTTTGAGTATTATCAGAATCGGGAATGGAGAACTAGCGATGGCTTAGAGATCAGAGATTGGCAGGCACTAGCGCTGCATTGGATGGAAAAGTTTGCGTTAGCCAAAGAAAAAAAGAAAGCATACAAAAATGAAGTGTCCCAGTTCAGGGACAACCTGCGAACCACTAAAACTAAAGATTATGGACAACCCCTCTAAAATAACAGAAGGTGGCGTGGAATATTCCCTGGGTAAGTTCGATGGGAAATGTGTGCACTATGATTTCCCGAAGATTTTATTGTATCTCAGCGCCAAGGGAAAGCTTCTTTTTGGAAAGAAATTTAAAATTTACAAGGAAGATAAAGCGGTCCTGCTAAAACTGTGCTCCTACTTTATCCGCGATAAGGAAAATTGCAAAAAGTACGGTATTGATATCGATAAGGGTATTTTATTATCAGGTCCTGTGGGATGCGGGAAAACTACTTTGATGAAATTACTGCGGCATTTAGTTCCTAACCAGCGACCCTATGAAATGATTCCCAGCCGGAACGTCACTTTTAGTTTTAATCATCTTGGATATAAAACCATCGAAGATTATGGCTGTACTAAATTCTTTTGTTTTGATGACCTGGGTGTTGAACCCCCTGGAAGGTTCTATGGAAAGGATCTCAACGTGATGGGGGAAGTATTGCTTTCCAGGTATGAGCTTTACCTGGAAACCAATCAAAAGCTCAAAACACACGCCACGACAAATTTAAACGCTGAAGAACTGGAAAAAAGTTACGGAAACCGTGTTCGCAGTCGAATGCGGGAACTGTTCAACCTGGTAGCTTTTGATGAAAGTTCCGGGGATAAGAGAAGGTGAAATTCAGGATTTTATCAAATTGAAATACCCCTTTTACTGCAATTTATTTCTCGAATTCATTAAAAATGTTGAAAAAATCGCTTTTAAACTACGGCTGTGCAGATTGCTGCTGCTGAAGAACTGAAAGACTTATTGATAAAATCAAGACCAAGCTTAATAAAACTTAAGCCTAAATTTCAAGTGATTTTGATAATTGGAAGGATTCAAAAATGATCAATCGTTTTAATATTAATTTGTCTTCTTTGCGTGCTAATCATTGATTCTTTTTAGGTAGAAAGGTTCACCAGGAGCCAGTAAAACAATCCTCTCGGGATTAACCACTTTATCATATAAGTCTTTAGGGTCCGCATTAAAGGGTGGAAAATCTGGAGCATCAATTGTACCCCAATGGTGAAGTAACAGTGGCGTATTTGGATAGGTATTGGCCAGTTTTACCGCTCCCTCCAAAGTAAAATGCCATTCACTATTCGAAAAATCAAATAAAATTGCATCTGGGATTCTCATATCCAGATGCGCCTTCATTAAGCGAGAGTCTCCAGTAGCCCAAATACAACCATCAGGAGTTTCAATCCAAAAACCTGCACTATCCTCCTGCAGAAATGTTCGGTCACTAGTTCCCGGGTATGCATTCTGCCAGGCGTGATCAGCAGGAGTTAATTGTACTTCAATATTTTCTATTTGAAATGTATCGCCAATTTCGTGACCTACAGAAGGAAATCCTTGATTTTGCATCAACGAATCAACATAAATTGTAGAGTGAAAAGCTGTGGTTTTGGGAGCCAAAACTTCTAAGGTCGGGATACTATAATGGTCATTATCAGCATGGGTTATCAATACGGCATCGAGTTTCGGAACATTCTGCGGTGAAATAGGAATGTCAATCATAAGCGGCATGTCAAACCCCTGCATCAAAGGATCAATCATAAGCGTTGTGCCCCTACTATTGATTAAAAAACCTGCATTTCCTAGCCACCGTATTGTTGTATTATTTGTTGCTTGAAATGCTTCGGCTCCGAAAGGCTGGGTGGCAGGAGGTCTGGCCTGAATATTTCTTTTACCAATTAAACCTGTTTCTAATTTTGAAGTAAGTGTAATCGGAACTACTTCTGTTCTTTCCACAGTTTTCACCATCCCCTTCGTTGCATTTTTATATTTCAAAAAATGAGCGGTCTTCTGATGTGAGGTATGTGCTTCCTTTGAAGCGAATGTTTCAATTACAAAAACCTTGGTGGAATCCTCTCGTTCGTAGACGGCATAAATTTCTAAAGCGCCTTCTTCTGTATTTACAGCTGTTTCGATATCTTCTATTAAAGCCTCTCTGAATTCTGAAAGCTGGGATTCCTCCACTGTGAGTTCAACTATTCTCATAAAGAGTGAACTTTCCTGTGAATAACCAGAGATTGAAAGAATCAACAATAGAAAAATATTTGATAGATTTCTCATAATAATATTATTTAATCTTATTCAAGTTTAAAATTTACTGAATTGAAGGACTACTAATAGTTTAGAACCCAAAAAATTTCGCTCATTTTCTTTAATCTGCTTTTTTCAGCCTTTCAGCAAGTTGATCCTGATAGGAATGAATTGTCGCTTCATCGGCATCACCAACGCCAAGAAAGGTTAGTGGCTCCAGATACTCCATACCTACATATTTGGAGCACACCTTCATTGGTGTCAATATTTCTTCCATTGTGGAACCGATCCTACCCTCGTGGGAATAAGCTTTTTCATCAGCTCCAGCAGTCACTACCACGAGCATCTCTTTTCCCTCTAATGTCTTAGGCGCCCATTGATACCATACCTGGTTAAAATAAGCTTTCAACATAGGGGTCAGATTAAACCAATGAATGGGATACATATAGACAACCCTGTCAATACCATCATAGGCTTTGCGTTCGGCTTCTACATCAATTCCGTTAATATCATTGCCATACAAGCTTTCCAGGTTTCTATAAACCACTCCATCCAGTTCCTGAACGGTTTGCCACAAGGCCTTATTGATAACTGACTTGTCAGGGTAAGGATGTGAGGCTATTACAAGTGTTTTTTTGAGTGTGGTCTCTTCACCAGTATTCGTTTGTGCATGAATTTCTGTCTCTGCCAAAATAGCTGCAATCCAAATGAGAGTGATTGTTCCAACTTTTATCAGCCTAAACCTTTTCCCAAAGGCATTTGTCATTCCCACGGATCTTTTCATCATCGGTAATTTTTATAATTTCTGAAATATTTCATCCATTGTCTCACTATCGATTGCTTTCATATCAATTAATTTTAAATCTTTCACCATTTCTAACGTGCTGCTTTTGTAATGTTTGAAATGAGATGTTTGCAAATGCGATTTGTAAGCTTTTTGATTTTTATAAATTTCTAGAATTCTTATCAGATTAGGATTTTCTTTTTGAAACATTGGAAAGATAGAAATAACTCCTGGCTCTAGTTTTACCGATGCAGAGGCTTCTTCTTTCAAAATCGATTTATACTCTTCAAGATATTCCGGATAAATTTCAATTTCTGAAATGCGAACCAACATATCCTCTTCCACGGTTGGTAAAAGTGGTTTTCCAATAACAGTTTTCAAGGTATTTGCCTGTTCGTTGCTGAAGTTTTCTTCAACTAGTGTAGCTATATTTTCCAATTCGGCATCGGTTACTCCTGTATTTTTTCCTATTTCTACGTGCACTTTTAATTGAGGTTCCACGCCCGTCATTGCGGCCAAAGCAGAAATAGTAATCAGTTCCCGCTGCTTATAGGAGAGTACATCGCTGGCAAAAATATCGGCAAATAAATGTTCCTTTAGAAAAACATCTACCCGCGGCGAAAACTCACCAAATCCAGGAGCTGGTTTAGGCTGTGTCTTTCGAGTGATTTCCTCTAATACCTTTCGACCTTGTTCGTATTTGTTCGATGAGTTGTTTTGCTGAATCGGCTTTCCTTGAGGATCGTTTATCCCGTTAGATTCTCGATTTTCCACTATAGTTCTGAAGGTGTTGATAGCATTTAAACTCCGCGGAAAACCGCAGTAGGCATAAAGCTGCACCAGGGATTCCTTTATTTCGTTTATAGTTAATCCAGCATCCAAACCATTATTTAAGGCGGCATTCAACTGTTCCAGATCACCAGATGCTGTAAACATCGCAATTTCTGATAGGCCTTTTTCTGTTGCATCCAAATCCTGAGTATCATTCTGTGCACTTATTTCATCAATATTTAATATAAGTAACAGTACAACAAGCAGTGAATAATATTTTCTGTATTTCATATATCTTTATTTATCAATTTAATTTTCTAAGTTTACTAAACTTCCTCTTCTTTTATTAAAAATCTACCCGTCTATATATACTGCACTTCAAAATTATACCATTATTCCATTCTGCTTATTACACTTTTTTCATCAAAAATGTCCAATATTTCTTTTTAAAGTCAAAAGCATCAGTGTTGTAAAAGGTCATAATTCTTTGCAATACTAATTTCCTTTTATGGTTAGTGAATTTTTAATGACTTTAGCCGGAACACCACCTACTACCACGTTATTAGGAACATCTTTTGAAACCACAGCCCCTGCAGCTACCACGGAATTTTCGCCTACCGTAACCCCAGGTAATATAGTGGCATTGGCACCAATCCAGGCATTTTTTCTTATATGAATAGGTTTTGGAACCAGCGTCTGTCTTTGTGAGGGTTCCAAAGGATGCGCTTCTGAAAGCAAACTTACATTGGGGGCAAGCAAAACTCCATCTTCAATCGTTATACCACCCAAACCCAGCATAGTACAATTAAAATTGATGAACACATTTTTTCCGATACTCGTATGCTTGCCGTAGTTAATATACAATGGCGGAAAAACAGCTGTGGTATCAGAAATTTCGCCACCAGTAATTTTGCCTAGTAAAATCCTGATTTCTTCCGGATCACTGGAATTATTCATTTCCTGAAGTAACCCGATTGTTTGATAGGAGGCATCACGCAACCGGTGACGCTGTGGATCATTGGATGGTATTGGTTCACCAACCACCAATCTTTCAAAAATATCCTTTTCCATAGCATTCATATTATAATATTATTAATTGGTGTATTGTTCGACTGTCACAGGTTCTCCCCAATTCACAATTCTTTTTCCTGTATTAGTTACAATATAATGTGTTGCATGTGATTGTTAGGTGCTACACCGTGCCAATGGTTTACACTGTGAGGACAATTTACAGCATCACCTTTTTAATGATCTCTATCGGCTGGCCTTCAATTTGGTGGCGACCTTCTCCATCTACAACAATCAGTATTTGCCCGGCTGGGTGAGAATGCCAATTGGTGCTCGCTCTCGCTTCAAACAATAAATTACCCGCCACGGTGGTATAAACTGAATCATCTGCTACAAGTGACGTGTTCCAGACTGTTCCGGTGAAGTTTTCTGTGGGAGCAGGTACTCCTTGCGGAAATATTTCTGCCACTTGTCCGTTGGTTGTTTCAGTTCTATTTTTCTTCGTTATATCTTGTTGTTCTTTGTCTCCCTCATTACAAGCCAACAGGGAAAATCCACAGACTACTGCAGTTATTATTTGTATTAGTTTCATAAAGGGCTGATTTTATTTCAATTGGTAAACTTTTAGAATGTTATTCATTTTATACACAGAAGATAAGTTTGATCTCGTTTATCACTATATCATACTACAAAAATAATTCTTTTCGGTAACCTATTTCATACACATTGTACATCAATAATGTCAAATATTACTTATATTTGACAAGAGTTTATTATCCATGTTTGAAATGATAATTCCGCGAATCGCTTTTTTGGAAGTTCATGATGGAACCGAGCTTCCTGTAGATTTTCACAATCAATATCATACGCATTTATATTGCCATCGCGGCAGCATAAAATTCCTTTTAAACGACAAAAAATTACATTGTAAAAAAGGAGAGTTTCTATTCTGGTTTGCTGAAAGTAGCATTTCCAATATCTCCTTTTCTAGTAATTTTAAAGCTTCAATTCTACTCGTAGAGAAGAAATTTCTGTACAACAATGTACCAGACCAGAGCTGGAGCATTGATGCGATTTTATATTCCAGACAGTTCCCGATTAAACCAATTACCAACGATAGTGATAAGCAAAAAATACTATCCAATTTTCGGAGTATATATGATCGCTTTCTGGAAACAGACCATCGTTTTTATGAAGAAGCTCTCAAATTGCAAATGCAGATTTTTATTTTAGAAATGTGGCACACCTTTGCCAATATGTATGAGCGCCACAAACGTACACTTCAGACGGGTACTCTGTATGAAAATTTTACGCAGTTGCTGCAGCAGTATTGTATGCAGGAACGAGAAGTTCAATTTTATAGTACAAAACTACACATCACTGCCAAATACCTCAATCAAGTTTGCAAAAATAATACGGGTATCACTGCTTCTGAATGGATACAGCGTTACACTAAAGAACGGATTATTTTTTTATTACAGAACAAAAATCTGAATATTGCCGAAATTGCCAATAGAATGAATTTTTCCAGCCGATCTTTTTTTACTCGATATGTAAAAAAGCAAATAGGTGTTACACCAAGTGAATATAGAAAAAGGCTGGAAGACCGAAATAAGAAGTGAAGGTCATTTTATCTGTAATGTAGTAACGATTGACGTGTTCTACTTTGGCAATCGCGTGACGGACACTTCTTCTGGGTCGATACCCATAACTGGAGGGATGAAATTCGTAATCAAAGATAGAGCTTTTTAACTGCCTTCAAGCTCTGCAATTCGTTTCTGTAGTATTGATTTAGTCTCTTTTAACGATTCGTTGGCATCTTCTAAGGCATTGTTTGCTTTTTCTAGAGCATCCAGTTGATTTTGAAGATTAATTAATTTATCTCGCAAAACTTCTGGATCAGTTTCTTTATTAATGGAGTTAGCGGAATCTTTTTGTAACATAGGACCATCGCCGGTTAATAGCCAAGCGGGATTAAGTTCTGTACATTTAGAATATAGCAATTCCGCATCAAAAGAATTTCTTGATTTCCAATTCGATAAAGTCTGCCTCGTAATATCTAAAAAATCTGCTAATTCAGCATCTCTTCTAAATCCATAATGAATCTTTATCTGGTCAAGCATTTTTGATTTATCCATAAAAGTAAACGAAATGTTTATAAAAAGTGCTTTTAAAATTGTTTTGTAAACAATTTGTTTATATATTTGGTTTTTGTTCCAATAAATGGAACAAATCAATGAACAGGCAAACTTACGTAATTTATGAAGAAAACTTATAACACGAGTGTAGTAAAAGCTCTTGCATGTAAATATAAGGTTACTCCAAGATACATACGATATTGTCTGAATGGTGATAGAACTCCGGTGTATGCAGATGAACTAATAGCAGAATATAACCAAAAATTGGAGCAGGTAGAAAGAGCATTAAATTCAGATAAATGAATCGCTTTTTAAACTATTTAAAAATGGCGGCTTGGCCAGTAGACCTGAGCTTAAGTAGAAAAAATTTTATTTAAATCACTGGTAAAATAAATAGGGCACATTATGTTACAGCGCATTTTCAAATTATTACAACAAGGGCATCCCGATGCTTTGGAATTAATCTATGCCAGGTACCACCGCAGGGTCTTTTGGCTAGGGAAGCAATTGATAAAGGATGAATTTGTCATTGAGACTATCCTTCAGGATACTTTCTTAAAACTATGGGAGAACAGAGACGGGATAGAAGAACCAAAACATATTTACTTTTTCCTTCTCCACGTGATGAAAAGGGAATGTACCTTTTACTATTGCCGACCCCGGAACAAGTTTCAGCGGAGCATAGGCAGGTTAGAATATTACCAGGACTACCAGGAATATATGCACGGCTATGACTCGGAGGAAGAAGATGAGCATCTACAGGACCAGGAAGCGGACCAGAAAGCTTTTGACCGGATCAGGAATGTTCTCCCCTTGCTTAGCAGTGAAAGAAAGCTTCTGATTGAACTCTGTTTAAAATACGGCTTTCAGTATAAAGCCATTGCCCAGGCAATGGGATCCAGCATTACCAAAACTAGTACCGAAGTAAAAAACGCCATTGAGGATATTAAGAATATCATTAATAAAGGAAGTACGCTTGAAGATAAAGCTAAACCAAAACCGATGCTAGCTGTAAAGATCCAGGGTACTATGACCCGGGAACAGGAAAAGGTGTTACAGCTGCGTACAGAAAAACAATATTCCTTTGCGGATATTGCCCAGGAGCTGAACCTCACTCAAAAGGAAGTTCACAAGGAATTTATGGCGGCCTATAAACTATTGCAGCTCAAACACGAACAACAACAATCAGCTTAGTCATGGGAAAAGATACCATAAAACTCACCCGGAAGATCCAGCTGCTGGTAGATGCACCTACCAAGGAAGAAAAAAAGGAGGTTTATGACACGCTATACCGTTGGCAGAACCGCAGCTTTAGAGCCGCTAATCTCATTGTTTCTCATCTGTACGTGCAGGAAAGGATCAAAGAATTCTTTTATTTATCGGAAGGAGTAAGATATAAGCTGGCGGATGAAAAGAAAGCTGAAGACGGTATACTCAATCGGTCAAAGATAAACTGCACCTACCGGGTGGTATCCGATCGTTTTAAAGGGGAAATTCCCACCAACATTTTAAACAACCTGAACAATAATATAATCAATAACTTTCGTAACAACTTGCCAGAATATCAAAAAGGAGAACGTTCACTGGCAAACTTCAGAAGGGATATCGCTTTTCCTTTTGGACCGACAGGTATTCATGGATTATCGTATAAAGAAGAAAAAAAAGCATTTTGTTTTCGTTTATTTTCCATTCCCTTGAAAACATATTTAGGTAAGGATTATACCGATAAACGAAGCTTGCTGGAACAGGTAGAAGCTGGCAAAATCAAGCTATGTACCTCTAAAATTCAACTGAAAAATCAAAAAATTTATTTCTTAGCCGTATTTGAGGTAGAGAAAGAAAAGCATAGCCTGAAACCGGAAGTAATCGCAGAAGCTTCTTTATCTCTTGAGTATCCTATTATAGTGAAATCCGGAAAAGCAAAACTTAGTATTGGAAATAAGGAGGAATTTCTATATAGAAGGTTAGCCATACAGGCTGCTCTAAAAAGGGCAAAAAGCGGGGCCACCTATTGCAGACCGGGAAAAGGACGTAAACGCAAAACAAAAGCAGTGGAAAGATTCCATGAGCTGGAAAAAAATTATGTAGGTAACCGGTTGCATGTATACAGCCGAAAGCTAATTGATTTTTGTATTAAACAACAAGCCGGGACACTCATTTTGTTAAACCAGGAGGAAAAAATGGAAATTGCCAAAAAGGAAGACGGGTTTCTTTTAAGGAACTGGAATTATTACGAACTGATGACCAAAATAAAATACAAAGCTGAGAAAGCCGGTATTGAACTTATTGTGGATTAAATTCAATGATGAGGGTGCTTGTACACCCGAAAGGTGAGGTCCCTAATAGCACTCACTTGGACTTGCAACAAAAAACGGGACAAAAAGTTAAGCTACATTTTTAAATTTCATTAATTCTTCAAATTCTAATATGGTTTTGTTGCCCAAAGCCG
>NZ_SNWE01000037.1 GCF_004362395.1 Salegentibacter sp. 24 | reverse complement strand
TCATTTTTCGAACGTCTCTGGTTGGACGTTCAAGTTGGTAATAAGTGGTATACTTTTAAATTGAAATGTGGGGTAGTTCTATATTAATATATACAACTGTTGGAAAATGGATTGGGTTATTGATCTGGACATTAAGGGTTTCTTTGATAACATTGACCATCATAAAATGATGCTTGCTATAGAAAAACACGTTCCCGAAAGATGGGTTAGGTTATATATAGCACGTTGGCTCGCAAGTCCAGTAATGACAAAGTCTGGAAATTTAGTCCCTAACCAGGGAAAAGGAACTCCACAGGGAGGTGTTATAAGTCCATTACTGGCAAACCTTTTCCTTCACTATGGCTTAGATCAATGGCTGGAAAAGAAAGACAATACGGTAAAATTCACACGTTATGCCGATGATGTGATTGTGAACTGTAAAAGTCAAAAGCACGCAGAGCAAACACTTAGAGCTATCAAAAGCAGGATGTACCAGATTGGTCTGGAGTTACACCCAGAGAAAACCAAAATTGTATACTGCAAAGATTATCGAAGACAAGAAAAGTATTCCAATGTGAAGTTTGATTTTCTGGGTTATTCTTATCAACCTAGAACTACAAAATCGAAGAAATCAAAAGGACTTTATCTTGGCTTTGATTGCGGCATAAGTATAAGTTCGAGAAAACGAATTGCAGATAAACTTGAAGAATTGAGAGTAGAACGAATGACTTCTGATTGTATAGTAGGAATTGCTGCCATTCTTAATCCAATGATTAGAGGATGGGTGAACTACTATGGTAAATTTAGAAGGTCAATGTTACACAAGGTCTTCAAGTTATTGAATAATCGTATCGTGAAATGGGCAAGAAAAAGGTATAAACGTTACAAAACCAGTATAAAACGAGCCTATCAGTGGTTTGAAAGAGTTAAGGAACAATATCCTAAACTATTCTATCATTGGCAGTTGGGATATATATGGTAATTTGTAATTTAGATTGTATAACAGGAGCCGTATGATGGGAGACTATCACGTACGGTTGTGCGTCCAGCAAAGGTGGACATATCCAGTGGGGGAAAGTCCCATCAGAGTAAAAGTCAAAGCTCTGTAGCTAAATGACATGGGTGGAAGAAATGAAACTTATGAAGCTCATTAACAAACGACCTGTTTAGCAGGTTGTGCAAGTTACCAGGCCGTAACGAAAGTGAACGCACAGGTAGCCTCGAAAGTGATTAAATCCGGCAGGCCGAGCTAATAGCCGTATAGCGAAGGCAGCATGTTTTTCCGAAACTGACTGAAACGGGAATGACACGTCCGGCGGGGTGGTAGCGACAGCATGGTAGCAAGGATATGTGACGCAACTGGAGAGACCCTCCTCATCCCGGGCAGAAACGACCGGAGCAAGGTAGGTTCTATAACTTGAAAGCAAGGAAATGAACCGAAGATGAGAGGGAGTCGGAGAGGAGAATAGTAGCGAAGAAGTTCCGTAATGGGGATGGAGCGAAGTCTCCTTACTAATGATAATCTTCTAACAAAAATGGGAGGCAAGGATGAAAATGATAAAAACGTCTATTACATTGCAGGAACTGAGAAGGAAGATATACATCAAAGCGAAGGCTGATAACACCCATCGCTTCTGGGGCATGTATGTACACGTATGTAAGCTAAACACGCTAAGGGAATCTTATCAAATGGCCAAAAGGAATAGAGGAGCACCGGGAATAGACGGGATGACCTTTGATGAGATAGAACTAGCAGGCGTGGAAGCTTTTCTGCTGGATATACAAACAGAACTGCTCAACGAAACGTACCGACCTTCACGGAACAGGATCAAAGAGATTCCCAAAGCAAATGGCAAGACCAGGAAGCTAGGCATCGCGACGATCCGGGACCGGGTTGTTCAGGGGGCAGTGAAACTGATACTGGAACCGGTTTTTGAAGCGGACTTCCAGAAAGGCTCATATGGTTACCGCCCTAAAAGAACAGCACATCAGGCTATAGAACGGGTTGCGGAGGCTGTAGTAAAAGACAAGACACGGGTTATTGATTTAGACCTGAGAACGTATTTTGATACAGTGAAACATCACATTCTATTGGAAAAAGTAGCCAAACGCATCTCAGATGACAAGGTATTGAGACTGCTCAAGCAAATGCTGAAAATCGGTGGTAAAGAAGGCGTTCCACAAGGATCGGTACTCTCACCACTGATGAGCAATATCTACCTGAACGAAGTTGACAAGATGCTTGAAAAAGCGAAAGAAACAACTCGTGAAGGAAAATACACACACCTGGAATACGCAAGGTTTGCCGATGATGTTGTAATATTAGTAGATGGACATCCCAAGTGGGGATGGCTATGGGCAGGGGTCAACAAGAGACTGCGGGAAGAACTACAGAAATTACAAGTAACCATTAACGAAGAAAAGACAAAACAACTGGACTTACGAAAGGGGGATAGCTTTGGCTTTCTAGGCTTCGACTTCAGGAGATTAAAAACGAAGTCGGGTAAATGGAGGGTAAACTATCAACCCAAGATGGAGTCCAGGGTGAAGTTGATGGAGAAAATAAGGGATGTATTTCAGCGTCATAAATCACAGCCCTTGACAAGGGTAAGGGAGCTAATCAATCCAATATTACGAGGATGGGTTCAATATTTTAAAGTAGGGCACTCAAGTAAAGTATTCGGATACGTAAAAGATTGGCTAACCAAAAAGATTCGAAGGCATTTGATGAGAGCCAAAGGAAGATCGGGCTTCGGTTGGATGAGATGGAGTACAAAAGGGTTGTATGCCATATATAACATATATAGCGACTTTCGAGTATCCCCAAGGAAAGTTTCACCAACATGATAGGCTATAAGCAAGATAAGAAATCATTAGGAAAGCGCAGTGCGTTAAATGCGCACGCTGCGTTTGACGAGGCGGGTGCTGGAAACACGATCGAAAGATTGGTGCGCCAGCGTTCGACCCTACCTGTGAGAGGCTTGGGGTGAAATTCCCCTTGTCTACTCGACACCGTAACCGTTGCCCGCAATTATTCAGAAAAATATGAGTAAAAACTATAGACTATCATTTTTAGGAATTTCACTTATAATTCTGGTAATTCTAGGAAGATTTCTAACAGGGAATTACAATTTTTTACTGGATGATTTTTGGTTTACATCTGGCCTCTTACTCCTTATTTTGCTTTCTTTAATCGATCAACCCCATTTTTCTAAAGATTCCAATATTTTTATAAATGCGATAACTGCCGGAATATCGCTTCTAATTGTTCAAAAAGAGAATAGAGATTTTATATTCTGGATTTTTTTAGTAAAAAACCTTGTGCGCCCAAATGCTGTTTTTATTTAACGCTTAACTTCCTGTATGCTATAGAAACAGCACAAAAACCAGGTGCAAGTTACAGTACAAATGGAGCAGATATATCATAGCTATAAAGCAGAGCGTGGAGATTTCCAAAAAAATATCGGGTTAGTAGCTAAATTCGCTACAATATTTTAGGTATCACTAAATTGGTTATATTAGAGACATGAAACCTGTTATTAAAATCATTAACTTCAATTATGATGGATTGCCGCAGATTGGTTTAAGTTTTAAATACAACAACACTTTACGCATTCTCGTAAAAAATAAACTTGGAGCAAAATGGAGTAAAACCAATAGATTATGGTATTTCTCACATACCGAGGAAAATCTTAAAAAAGCCTTTCGTATTTTAAGTCCCATTGCAGTTTTGCAACAAGAAGACTTTAATCGAAACTTAGGTAAAAAGAAGGAAAAACGTGATTTCTCAAAAGATCAAAACAAAGTTTTAAACGGTTTTAGTATTTATCTAAGGGGTAAAAGATACAGCGAAAGTACTATAAAAACCTATACTTTCTTTATTGCTGAATTGGTACATTTTCATAGAAATAAAACTCTAAGGATTTTGACCAATCGAGAGGTAGAAGAATTCATAGAAAAGGTGTTTGTCCCACGAAGATATAGCATAAGTAGCCAACGGCAGTTTATAAGTGCTCTAAAACTGTTTATTAGATATTATCCTTATACAGAAATGGAAGGAGCTACTCTAGAGCGGCCAAAAAAATCCAGAAAGCTACCCCAGGTGCTATCCCAGGAGCAAGTAATTAAATTGATACAAGCTGCCAAAAACCTAAAACACCGGGCTGTTATTGCAGTTTTATATTCGGCGGGTTTAAGGATTAGCGAATTACTTTCCCTTGAGCTTAAAGATATTGATTTTCAAAGAAATCAACTTTTTATTAGGAATTCAAAAGGTAGAAAGGACAGGTATAGCACACTATCCCAACAAATTATACCCTTATTAAACAATTATATAAATTCTTATAAACCAGAAAAGCGTTTTGTGGAAGGACCGAGAAATAAGCCATATAGTGCCAGTAGTGTGAGAAAGTTTTTGGATGTATATGCAAAAGAGGCTGGAATAACTATAAAAGTTTCACCCCATGTATTACGACACAGTTATGCCACACACCTACTTGAAAACGGCGTAGGCCTAAGGCATATCCAGGAATTATTAGGTCACGCCAAACCTGAAACCACTATGATATATACCCACGTGGCCCGAAAGGATTTATTGGCCATAGAAAGCCCGTTAGATACTGCTATTCAAAAACTTAATAAAAGGGATAATTTGGAAGAAAACCTCCCATTATCCCAAAAATATTAGGGGATATTAGGTATATTTATCCTCATATAACACGTTAGGCACAAGCTAAATAGAACGACACAGCAAGTAAGAAATGATAAAATATGTAAGCATAGAAAACGGACAATTCAAAATGAACACAGGAACAGACTTTCTGCTTCCCAACATCATTTGGATTGACCTGATTAGCCCATCCACCGAAGAAATAGAACAGGTGGAAAAAACTTTTGATATAGAATTATTTACACCACAGGAACGGGAAGAAATTGAATCCAGTTCTAAATATTCAGAGTCCGAAAATGAAATCGGGATTAACTTAAACTTCCTGAGAGCAGAAAACGGAAACTATATCAATGAACCTGTTTCGTTCATTCTCAAAAATGATTTTCTTATCACCCAACGTCAGCAAGAGTACAAGACTTTTACGGACACATATCAAAAAATCCGTTCAGTAAGAGCGAAAAACGGAATTGATGTTTTTCTCAACATTCTTGAAATACGTATTGACTTTGACGCTGACCTGATTGAGAACATTACGGAACAAATAACGAAAATCAGTAAAGGATTGGTCAAAGACAATGACCTTGAAAGAGAGTTGCTCCTGCAAATCACCGCTTTTCAGGAATCGACTATAGCGATAAGGGAAAACATAGTGGAGAAACAACGGATTCTATCGGCAATTTTAAAAAGCAAGTTCTTTCCGAAAGAAAACTATGAAACCCTTCGGGTGATGATTAAAGATATTGGCTCTTTGCTCGACCACACCAGTTTTAACTTTGAACGCCTGGAATTCCTCCAAAATACATTTCTCGGACTTGTAGATATGGAGCAAAACCGTATCATCAAAATTTTCACTGTTGTTACCGTTGTGTTTATGCCTCCTACACTTATTGCCAGTATGTACGGTATGAACTTTCAATTTATGCCCGAATTGGATGAAATTTGGGGCTACCCATTCGCCATTTTGCTGATGATAATCTCCTCCGTTTTGACACTCCTTTTCTTTAAACGCAAAAAATGGTTGTAAATGGGATTTCTTGAAACAATCATTTTGGCAATTATCGAAGGGCTCACAGAATTCCTTCCTGTTTCTTCCACAGGTCATATGATTTTAGCTTCGGCAGCAATGAAAATTCATAATGACGAATTCGTAAAGACCTTTGAAGTCGCCATTCAATTAGGAGCCATACTTGCCATAGCACTGATGTATTTTAAGCGTTTTCTGCAAGGAATTGACATTTACCTTAAATTAATTGTTGCGTTTATCCCGACCGCTATAATCGGATTTTTGGCTTATGATTTTATCAAGGCTTATTTATTTAATCCTGTGGTAGTTTCTATATCGTTAATCATTGGGGGTATCGTTTTAATTTGGATTGACAATAAGGTGATAAACAGAAGAACCGAAGTAGATACGCTCGAAAACATTCCCTATATAAATGCCTTTTATATCGGACTGATGCAATGCCTTTCAATGATTCCGGGAACTTCAAGAGCAGCAGCAACTATTATCGGTGGTGTGTTTAATAAATTAGACAAAAAACAAGCAACCGAATTTTCGTTTTTGCTGGCTATCCCTACAATGTTTGCAGCTACAGGTTATGACCTGATAAAAACACCAATTGAATTCACCGAAAATGAAATACTTATGCTTGCAATAGGATTAATATTTGCCTTTATAAGTGCTTGGTTCGCAGTAAAACTGTTCCTTAAAATAGTAGAGAATTATGGATTTAAACATTTTGGATATTACCGAATAATAATCGGACTAATATTCTTACTTACAATGACTTGAAAAAAGCCAGTGCCTAACATTGTATAAGAGCAATAGCGGGTAAGGTGGTAAAATCAAGGACTGTGCATTTAATAAACTTTAGTGGTGGCGGACAGGTAATCGCCTTGAAATCCGCTACTGCTCTTATACTTGACCGTTGGCAGCAAGTTAAAAAAACGTGGTAATACAAAAAAGACAGAATACATTTTATAACTTTGAAAAATCATAAAAAACAGAAACAATGAAAAAATTAATTTTAGGATTATTATTAGGAGGAACTTTTTTAGTAAATTCTTGTGGCGAAAACAAGAATACTGATGTTGTAAATTCGGGAACATATCAAGGTGTGGCTGAAGAAGTTGAACTAGGAGAAAAAGAAATTTATGTAAGAACCTCTGATGATAAATTAGTTGAACTCTATTTTACAGACGAAACTAAACTTATGACCAGTGACGGACAAACTACCACTTTTGATGCACTGAAAGAAAATGGTAAAGTTGAGATAACCGTTGAAAAACAAGGAAACAAAAATGTGCCAGTTTCTGTAAAAATTCTTGAGTAACATAAGCTGATGATTGCAGAAATACCTTCAATTTGGAGAGAAGAAGTATGGCATCCTCTTTCTGTACACCTGCCAATTGCCACTTTGCTTTTAGCCTCATTAGCAGCTATATTAAGTTTGTTTGTTAAAAATAAATCGTATCATCTTTTTATAAAACAGATGATTTTTGTAATGCTAGGCATAGGAGTATTGAGTGGTTGGATTGCTATTTATACAGGAGAATTGGCTTATTCTATTGAAGTTAGAAAAATTTGTGACCCTAAAGTTTTACAAGAACATCAATGGTGGGCTTATACTACATTAATTGTTTATTCAATTGGTTTAGGTATTAAAATTTCATCGAAATTCATTACACACAAATTTTTACATCTATTTAAATCAATTAGCTTTTTTCTAATAATTTTAGCTCTTTTCGGCTTATTTTATACAGGACATTTAGGAGCTTCCTTGGTCTATCAACAAGGTGCAGGTACGTATAAACCCTCTGCTGATTGTTCTGAATTTGTAAAATAGAACTGTTTATGGAATTAACAAATGAAAAATCGGCAATAAATGCAACCCTTTTTAGCATCGTTGGAAATGTTCTGTTGGCAGCCATTAAACTCATTTCAGGCTTTTTAGGCAATTCGTATGCCTTGATTGCAGATGGTATTGAATCGACAGCCGATATTTTCTCTTCATTTTTTGTACTTCTAGGCTTTAAATATGCCCAACGACCACCAGACGATAATCATCCATTTGGTCATTCTAGAATAGAACCATTAATAACCTTTCTAGTTGTTGCTTTTTTAGTTACTTCGGCAACTGTAATTGCCTACGAAAGCATCATTAATATTCAAACACCACATAAAATCCCAGAAGCTTGGACACTTATTGTACTTGCTTTAATAATACTATGGAAAGAAGGATCGTACAGATATGTTTCCAAAAAAGCAAAGACTATTAAAAGTTCTTCTCTTAAAGCAGATGCTTGGCATCATAGAAGTGATGCCATTACCTCTGTAACTGCTTTTATAGGTATTTCAATTGCATTGTATTTTGGAAAAGGTTATGAAACAGCCGACGATTGGGCTGCTCTGTTTGCTTCTGCATTTATTCTATATAATGCGTATCTTATTTTCAGACCTGCTTTAGGAGAAATAATGGACGAACATCTATATGATGATTTAATTGAAGATATTCGTAAAGTTTCAAACACAGTAAATGGCATAAAAGGAACAGAAAAATGTTTTGTACGAAAAGCAGGAATGAAATATTTAATTGAACTTCACGCCATAGTAGATGGAAAAATTACAGTAGAAGAAGGTCATTTTTTAGCTCATAAACTACAAGATAAAATTCAAAACGAACTGCCTGAAATAGCACATATTACCATTCACATTGAACCTGAATAAACTAAAAACCAGCTGCCAACAATGTATAACCGCAATTACGGCGGATTCGACTACGTTCAAATCCACTCGGAATTGCTAAAGTCTGTGCTTAACCAAAAAGTCTGAGTATATTAACCCGTAACTGGCGGTTATACGAAACCGTTACCTGCAAGCTAAAATAAATCTAAATGCCAATAGAGAACATACCAGAAATTTTCTTTAAAGACCCAAAAGTACAACAAGACATATTTGTATATGACTTTAAAATGACAAGCGATGTTGTGAAAAGCAAAGTCAATTTAGGAATGAATATGTTCAGCTTTTTACAAGTTGGAAAAAAACAAGTACATTTTGCAGGAAAATCGGTTGCTGTAAATAAAGACCAATCATTATTACTTAAAAAAGGAAATTGGCTATGGACAGAATTACTGGATACAGAAGCCATTTACTACTGTAAACTTCTCTTTTTTTCAGAAAAAAAACTCACAGATTTTTTAAGTAAGTACACGAGTAATGTAAAACCTTATAAGGAGGATGTACCATATTTTGTAATTGAAAATGATGATTATATTGCTTCTTTTATAAGCTCTTTATCTTCAAGCAAATTTTCAGATCATAGTTATAGCAATGCGCTATTATCTTTAAAATTTGAAGAAATAATGCTCTACATGCTTAATAAATATGGTAATGAATTCGAATTTTATTTACACTCTTTAATTTCTAAAGAGGTTTCGCCATTCAAAAATACAGTAGAGAGCAATGTAGATTCCAATTTAAAAGTGGAAGAAATTGCCTTTCTCTGTAATATGAGTCTATCAACTTTTAAACGTCATTTTACAAACGAATATAAGGAGCCACCTGGAAAATGGTTTCAAGACAAACGTCTTCAAAAAGCTAAAGAATTGTTGCAAGGAGGTGAATTAAAAGCTTCAGATATTTATTTAGATATTGGTTATAACAACCTGTCTAACTTTAGTGTAGCCTTTAAAAACAAATTCGGAATTAGTCCAACAGATATTTCGAATTAAAAAATAAATTACACAAACCTCTATTTATTAGCTATTTAAGTGTTTTATTTCATATTTATTCTTCACAAATATCCACATTGACCTTTTTTCATAAGTTATTGAACCATATCAGTAAATAGAAAGGTAATAACCCAACATACATTTGCACCATAATTACACAACGCTTGTTTTGGCAAGTATAAATTAAAATCAAATTTAAAAATTATAATTATGGCAAATGTAACAAAACCTGTATTCAAAGAAAGATACGGGAACTTTATTGGAGGAAAATTCGTAGACCCAGTAAAAGGGCAATTTTTTGAAAACAGATCTCCTGTAGATGGTAAAGTATTTACACAAGCAGCACGATCAACACAAGAAGATATCGATCTTGCATTAGATGCAGCACACGAAGCGTTTCCTGCTTGGAGTAACACGTCTGCAACAGAACGTAGCAATGCGTTATTAAAAATTGCTCAGGTTATGGAAGATAATTTAGAGTATTTAGCAACCTTAGAAACTATTGATAATGGTAAGCCAATTCGTGAAGCTCGTGCTGCAGATATTCCTTACTGTATCGATCACTTCCGTTATTTCGCAGGTGTAATTCGTGCAGATGAAGGTAGTATTTCAGAACATGACAAAGACACTGTAAGTATCGTATTACACGAGCCAGTTGGTGTGGTTGGAGAGATTATCCCATGGAATTTCCCAATGTTAATGTTAGCATGGAAAATTGCTCCAGCTTTAGCAGCAGGTTGTACAGCAGTTGTAAAACCAGCAGAACAAACACCAACAAGTGTTATGATGTTAATGGAACTTATTGGTGATATTTTACCAGCAGGTGTATTAAACATTGTAACTGGTTTTGGTAAAGAAGCTGGTGCAGCATTAGCAACATCTAACAGAATTGCTAAATTATCATTCACAGGTTCTACAGAAACTGGACGTACAGTATTACATAATGCAGCAGAAAATATTATTCCTGTAACTATGGAATTAGGTGGTAAATCACCAAACATTTTCTTCCCATCTGTAGCAGCTCAAGATGATGAGTTTTTTAGTAAAGCTATTGAAGGTGCATTAATGTTTGCTTTAAATCAAGGTGAAATTTGTACCACTCCATCTCGTATTTTAGTACACGAAGATATTGCAGATCGTTTTGTTGAAAAAATGCAAGAACGTTTAAAATTAGTAAAACCAGGAAACCCATTAGATCCAGAAACAATGATTGGTTCTCAGGTATCTAAAGCGCAATACGAAAAAATATTAAACTATATTAAAATTGGTATTGAAGAAGGTGCTGCTGTTTTAGCTGGTGGTGAAGCTGGTAACTATGAAGGTGAATTATCTGAAGGTTATTACGTACAACCAACCGTTTTAAAAGGAGATAACAAAATGAGAGTCTTCCAGGAAGAAATTTTTGGACCTGTTGTAGCCTTAACAACGTTTAAAACTACGGAAGAAGCGATTGCTATTGCAAACGACACACCTTACGGATTAGGTGCTGGTGTTTGGTCTCGTGATGCTCACGAATTATACCAAGTACCACGTGCAATACAAGCAGGTAGAGTTTGGGTAAACCAATACAATACCTATCCAGCTCACGCACCATTTGGTGGAGTTAAAGAATCAGGATTCGGTCGTGAAAACCACAAAATGGCTTTAGATCATTACCGTGTTGTAAAAAACATGTTGATCTCTTACGACAAGAAACCTATGGGATTCTTTTAATTAAAACTTTATAAAATAAGTTTATAATAAAAACCCTGGAAATTCCAGGGTTTTATTGTTTTAATCAAAGTCTTAATAAAAGATTTTAATCACTTTTTAATTATGAAAAAAACATTCTATCTTTTCCGTTATATCAGCTGGACTGCAATAATAGGTTCACTTCTTGGCTCACTGTTACTTTTTATCGTTGGTGCTTTAAAAACCATTAATGCTTTTAGAGTTGTCATCTTCAATTATATTCCTGAAAATAAAGCACATTTACATCCTGCAGATATAGCCACTACTTATCTTATAAAATCTTTAGATACGTTTTTAATAGCATTGGTGCTATTCATTTTTGCACACGGAGTTTATACTTTGTTTATTTCAAACAAAATATATGATGATGGAAATGGTGTTTTAAAATGGATTAGAACACCAAATATTGGTCATTTAAAAAATGTGCTTGCCGAAGTTATTGTCATTATTCTTTTTGTGAAATTTCTTGAGGTAGTATTTGTAAATATTGACAACCTTAAATGGGAGATTTTAATACTTCCAGCATCTATTGTGCTATTAGCATTGGGTTTAAAATTTTTAAGTCTTAATAAAGAAGATATTGATAAAACTAAAAAATAATAGCTTATGAAAGCCATACAATTTACAGGTTATGGAGAGGTTTCGAAAAAAGTAAAAACTTCCGAAATTGTTAAACCAACCATTAGCAAAGATGAAGTATTAATTGAAACGTATGCTGCTAGTGTAAACCCTTTAGATATAAAAGTAGTTGAAGGAAAACTAAAAAGCGTGAGTAATTTTAAGTTACCATCAACTTTAGGTTATGATGTTAGTGGAATTATTATTGAAAAAGGCGAAAATGTTCCTAATTTCAATATTGGAGACGAGGTGTTTTCTAAAGTGAATAGACAAGGAACGTTTACTGAATTTGTCGCTGTGAATCAAAAACTAGTTAGCCTAAAACCCAAAAACACAACTTTTGAAGAAGCTGCTAGCTTACCATTAGTAGGTCTTACAGCAATTCAAGCCTTGAAACGAGGTAAACTAAAATCTGGGGAAAGTATTTTAATTCATGCTGGTTCTGGTGGTTTTGGTTCATTTGCCATTCAATATGCAAAATCAATTGGAGCTTATGTATATACTACTACAAGTTCAGAAAATGTAAGTTGGGTAAAAAAACTTGGAGCTGATGAAGTGATTGATTATAAAACTGTAGATTATACTGCTATTGTACAAGATGCAGATATGGTTTTGGATACACTTGGAAACGAATACACTGAAGAAGCTTTTAGCGTAATAAAAAATGGTGGAAAAGTAATAACCCTTGTTGGTCCTGTAGATAAAGAAACTGCCAACAGAATGAAACTCAATAAAATCACTAAACTATTCTTAGCGTTTAAAAGACGAAAAATAACAAAACAAATAAAGCAAAAATCAGCATTTTATAGTTTAGTATTCATGCGAGCCAATGCAAAACAACTCAATGAAATTTCTGAACTTGTAGAATCTGGAACAGTCAAAACCAAAATAGACAAAGTGTTTCCATTAAAAGACACACTAAACGCCTTGCTTTACGTTAAAAAAGGGCGAACTAAAGGAAAAGTTGTTATCAAAATTAAATAAGTCATGAGTAGAGGATTTGTAAAAGAAGATGACCAAGAGGAAATTCCTATGGTACCACCAAGAGCCGACTTACCAGAAGGTGTAACTAATTATGTAACGCAAGTTGGTATGGATGAACTTTTAATTGAAAAACAAGAATTGATTAATGAAAGAGAGCATCTTGACATTTCAAACGAAAAGGAAAGCCGAATAGCCTCCAATTATATAAACGCTAAATTGCAATTGTTGAAAAACCGAATTGCTACAGCAAAAATAGTAGATCTAAACAATCAACCAAAAAACATAATTCGATTTGGTGCATTAGTAACTCTAAAAATTGGAAATAAAACAGCGCCTGAACACTATCAAATTGTAGGTGTAGATGAAGCTGATATTTCTAAAGGAAAAATCGCATTCATTTCACCAATTGCTAGACTTTTGATAAACAAAAAAGTGGGAGAAAAAGCAGTGTTGAAACTAGCTAAAGAAGACAGGTATTTTAAAATTATTAATATCAAATATTAATTATATAAAAACTAAATTAAATGTACACAAAGCGTAATTATTCTTTAAAGCAGATTCTACTTTGGACACGGAAAGATATTTTTTATTTCGTAATACTTTCAACAGTACCTGTAATACTTTATACCGTTTTTCGTTGGTATTGGTTACATTTACCTTGGCTACCTATTAGTTTAATAGGTACTGCAGTAGCTTTCATTATTGGTTTTAAAAATAATGCTTCTTACGACCGTTTATGGGAAGCACGAAAAGTTTGGGGAGGCATTGTAAATACTTCTCGATCTTTAACTATAATGCTTAACGATTATGTAAATAATGAACATGCAAAAAAAATACTTTCAGATCAAGAATTATTCGAAATTAGAAGACATTTATATTGCGTCACATAGCTTGGATGAGTTCGTTACGTCACGCTTTACGCACACCAAAGTCTTGGGAAGCAGAACCAAGAAAGAAAACTGGTATAGACTATAGAAAACACTTAGAAATTAGAGAGCAAAAATATTCACTTGAAGAAGAACTAAAAGGCTATTTATCTGAAGAAGAAAAGGACTATGTTTTAAGTAAAAAAAATAAGCAAGCAGCCTGTTTAAATTTACAATCAAAACATTTAAGTGCACTTAAAACTGAAGGCTATGTTTGGGAATTTGCCCATTTAGAGATTGAAAAGATGTTTGTTGAATTATTTACTCTTCAAGGTAAAGTAGAACGTATTAAAAATTTCCCTTATCCTCGTCAGTTTGCCACATTAAATAAGTTTTTTGTTTGGATTTTTGTTATTCTCCTACCATTTGGTATGATGAATGAATTTGATAAAATTGGGATAATCATCGTTGAAAGCATGGAACAATACAAACCTTATCCTAATTCAGGATTCCATTATTTAATAGAATTAATGGGGCATTATTTTATATGGTTTACTGTGCCTATTAGCGTCATCATATCATGGGTTTTTAATACTATGGAGCGTGTAGGTGAAGCCTCTGAAAACCCTTTTGAAGGAGAAGGCAATGATGTGCCAATTACAACAATGTCTCGAGACATAGAGATTGATATTCGTCAAATGATTGGTGATCATGAAAATAATATACCTAAACCAGAGCCTGAAAAATTTAATACTCAATTATAATTTTATGTTTCGGCTCAAATTCTAGGAGCTATTTTTGCAAGTGGTTTACTAAAATTTACATTCTCTAAAAACTTAACGTTAGGAACTACAATTCCTTCTGGCTAGTTAGTACAATCGTTCATTTTAGAATTTGTTCTGACTTTCTTTTTAATGCTTACAATTTTAGGAGTAACATCTAAAAAAGAATTTTCATATATAGCAGGTCTTATAATTGGATTAGTTGTTACTGGAATTATTTTATTTTCAGGTCCAATTTCTGGAGGCTCGTTTAATCCTGCGAGAAGTTTGGCACCTGCAATTGTATCTGGAAACTTCATTGCTCTTTGGGTTTATATTACTGCACCAACTTTAGGAGCAATAGTCGCAATGTTAATTTGGAATTCATTTAACAAAACGGAGTAAAGCCAGCAGGTAACAACGTATATAAAAAATTGCTGCAAAGTGCTTAATTCATTGGCTTTTTTATATATTTATGGTCAGTTTAAATTCGAAAGGTTGGTGATTATTTACACGCAACTTTTCATATACAAACACGTTGTACACAATATTAGAGCAACTGCAATCTGATTGAAAAACACAACGGAATTGACCTTTTTAAGAAAGATTCTGCTCTAAAAGTTTTCAGAATATTTTAGAAATGCATCCCGCAATAGTATAAAATTTTCCAACCACATCTGCTCTGCTTAAAATTTTATATACTATCGTTTCAATTAATCACTTAAACCCTAATCGCTTATAGCTTTGTTGTGTGTGTAGGTTTTATTTTTTTAGGAATATCTTGCTGTTTGCATTTGAATCTATAACTTCTAATTTATTGATTTGAGAAATATTATCTTGATTAATGTCATCATTTTCTATAATAATGGCAAAAGACTCTTGCTTTAAATTAATTGATTCAAAATTTTCATTGGAAATATTTTCAATTTTTCCTTCGCTATAAAACTGACTGGAGTAACTTTTTCTATTCAAATAATACAATTCATATTGAGATAAAACGTCGTGTTCTAAAATATACTTGTCCGTATTCATGTGATATTTTACTCGATTTTCCAACAGAAATATTGCTGTAGCTATTACGACCAAGACTGGAAAAATAAGACTCACACGAAGCGCTAGTCTATTGTTCTTCTGATTTGGCCAATAATGGCTTATCAACAAAGCGATAGGCACAATAGATGGCAAAATATAGGTATGAATTAAACTGCTTGAAAACGTAAAGAAAAACGGGGTCCATAATAACCATAGCAAAAGAAATGTCACCCATTTGTTTTTCAAAATCTCTTGTCGCAACTTCCAAAGTTTTACAGCTAAAACTTGTATCCAAGGAAAGGCGAATGCAAATAGAAAAACCCAAATGATTCCCAAAGGCTGCGTTTTTGCGAAACCATATTTATCGCCATCCCAACCGTCAGAGTCAAAAAAACGTTTAAAATGTTCGCCAATGATAAAGTATTCAAGAAACCCTTTGGTTTCCTGCTCCGCCAGATAATACCACGGTACGGCAATGAGCAACATTAATAAAAACCCAGAAAATAAAGGTGTGTTATTAAAGAACGTCTTGAATTGTTTAAAATAAAGGGTGAAAATAAAAAGTGGTGGAATGGTTAAAATAAAAACGATAGGTCCTTTAGCTAATAGACCAAACCCTAAAAACACATAAAATAAATAATGCCAATGATTAACTTTTTCAATAAGAATAGTTTTCCAAAAACTTAAAAAAACCATGGCCACGCATAAAGCTAAAAACGTATCTGTGGATACCACGCCAGCGTGTAATAAAAATTCTGGAGTAGTCAATAACACAAAGGCACACACCAAATAAGCTCTGCGGGATTCTACAAATTTAGAAACGACAAAGAGTATAAAAATTGTGGCTAACAGATAAGGCAGACGCACAGCAAATTCATTCACGCCAAAAACTTCCATACTTAAGGCGGATAACCAAGTGGATAAAGGCGGTTTGGCCCAAAAAGGCACGCCGTAATCAATTTGTGGCGTAATATAATTATTGGTTTCCTGCATGATGCGGGCAATCTCTGCATAACGAGCCTCAGTTTTGTCCATTAATGGCACTATGGCATTCAGAAAGCCTCTCAAAACAATTAGTAATCCAATGCCAATCTCGTATTTATATCTTTTAATTAACCTCACGATACTTTTTTTTTATTAAATAAAATTCAAACCACATTCTAAAAAAATAAGTCAATTTGACCTTAGATCCACCAGTATCAATCCAAGATTCTAAAGGGATTTCTCGGGCAATGTGTTTTAATTCTTTTTTGGAATAAAGATTGATAATGCGAAAAAAGATTTCAACATCAAATAGCCATTTAGATATAAACTCCTTTTCAAAGACTTTAAAAGCTAAATCAGTTTTGAATATTTTACAACCACATTGGGTGTCATAAATGGCTATACCAAGAATATTGGAAATCACAGTCGCCACCATTCGCCCAGAATAATGCCTAAACGAAGAACGGATAATTGTATTATCAACTTTTGAAATTCGAGATCCCAAAACTAAGAGTACCTTATCATTGAGATTTTTAGATAAAGTATAACATTCTTCTAAGGAAACCGCCAAATCGGCATCAATATAAGCGATATTACTAGGCTTTAAATTTTGAGTTTTAAGATACAACACCGCCGATCTTATCGCTTCTGCTTTACCATGATTGCGAATAGAAACATAGATGTGAACACGATTCTCATACGACGCTTTAATTTCTTTTAACACAGAAATTGTATTGTCAGTAGAGCCATCGTCAGAAAAAACAAGATTGACGTCTAGCGTGTGTTTTAAAAAGTTGATATAGCTTTGCTTGTCAATTCTTTGAACTTCGTTAAAACAAGGAATAATTATTATCATTATAGGATGTAAATTTAACTGTTTGTATTAGGAGATAGTTGGTAGTTGTACAAGTCACATGGTTTACACTATGTGCCTTGACCGTAACAACTTACACACAACTTCTGTTTTTAATAAATAGTCGCCTTGCGTTTTTAATTCTTCAATTAATGCCATCATTTAAAATTTAAATTTAAAACCTACCATATGATTACCTTCAAAATTTGAATACGTTAATTCCATATGTTCTTGTTGATATTCCGTTGTGAATAATAAATTACTACCCAAACCAATGGCTGCGCCAGCGATTACATCGAGTATATCGTGCTTATTACTATCTATTCGGCTTGCAGCAGTAAATCCTGCCAAAACATAGGATGGAATTGCATATTTAAATCCGTATCGTCTATGGACGTATCCAGCGCTATGAAAAACGGTAGAAGTGTGACCAGACGGAAAAGAGTTATCATTGCTCATATCTGGACGTTGCTTGTTTATACTATACTTTAAACCATAAGTTACACCTACGGTAAGCAGCAATCCTTTTGTAAATTGCCAAGCACCTTTTTCATCGCCAACTATAAAACTTGTAGCTAAAGTGGCTGTTGGTAAAGCAAAAAGAACGACATCGCCAATTTTTTGAGTTGTGCCAACTTGAGGTTTGGTTTCGCTCGTGTCTTGAGCTTGAATTTGGAATGTCGTTAATATTAAAAACAGACATATTAGGTAAAAGATAATGTGTTTTGAGAATGCGTTAACCATTTGCGTATTTGAATTGTTAGTTCAAAAAACGCAAGTATTTTAAATTAAATTTTAACGGGTTAGTACAGAATAAATTTTCTGCACCTTTTTAGATATTTTAGGTAAGTTGTTTTTTAAATTGAGTTGGTGTTAAACCCTTGAATTTCTTAAAAGTAGCATTAAAAGAAGACTTTGAGTTAAATCCCACGTCATTTGCAATTCCCAGAAGTGTAAAATGGTTATTTTGGTCGTTTTTAAGTCGGTTTATAAATTCTTCAACGCGATATTGGTTTACAAAATCTTGAAAACTGATTTGCATATGTTCATTCAAAACTTCAGAAATATATTGTCGTGGAATATCTAACTTTTCGGAAACATCGTGAATAGATAATTTGCTATTTAGAAAAAAATTATCAACTTCCATTGATTTTATTAATTCAGTTTTATAGCGTTCAATCAATTGTTTATTTAGGTTTGAGTTTTTATATTTTGGTGTTTCCGTTTTTGGTATAATTCCTATTTTTTTATTCATTAAACCATAAGCAATAAAGTAAAATAGAAAAGCGATTACGAGAAGTTGATAACTATTAAAATCCTTGTCGTCGAAAATAGCAAATTCAAGTAATCCAAAAGATTTTAAAATATCATTCAAAGCAGGCAAAGCCAAAAGTAAGGAAATGGGAACAGCAAAATACAATAACCAATGTTTCTTTTTGCTATTTATAACTGCATAAATAATATAAATCAAATAACCTACGAACGTAAATTCTATTAGCATTTCAAACACTTCAACAATCATCATTTCTTTTGGGTACATAATTTCGATTGCCTCAAGAATAAAATATATGATGTTAGGTAAAAAGAAAAGTAAATCTTTGGTATTAAAACTTGATTTACCATTTCTGTAATACCTAAAAAATAGGAATAGGAATGTTACAAAAAGTGAACTATCAAAAAGAAACCAATCTGCATTTGATACGAACAAATTATTATCATCGTCACCAATAATGTAAAAGACAACCGAAAGCAGACTTCCGAACAATAACCAAAAGGTAGTTTTCTTATATGATTTACGATTAATGAACAATACGCAAAGGACAAAAATACCTTGCAATAGAGCTATTATTTGGAGTGTTTTAAACATTTGTTTGTTTTAACATTTGGCAATATATTAAAATTTGTGGATTTGATTACCATTCCATACACTTTTACGCCATCTACATAAGCCAACGTAAAAAAGAGTATTCCATTACATTGGAAAAGAAACATTTTGCAAGAAAACTTTTGTGGAACTTTAGTACTTTTAAAGAAAGTTTGTCGGAATTTAAAAATATAACGTAAAAAATTAATACAAACCCTAAAAGAAAAGTTTGAACTGAAAATCTGTGAATATCGCAAGATTTGTGCTAAAAAAATACTGTGTACAATAACTAAGCGTTCGTGTGGCCGGTACGGCCCAACATGAACGCACTGTTGACTAAACCGGTTCTTTGCCGGTTAGCCATATATGGGGATTAATATGTTTTTCGGAGGTCAAATTTGTTAGGTAAGGCAGCTAAGCTCTATGCGCAATTTCAGGTTTTTGCTATTAATCGATGATGCCACTGCTTTTTACTATATTTTTTTACTGGGACTTACGGGATTTACTATCATTTTGATCGCTTTGGGCCATAGGTTTCCTGTTACGCCCGGAAGGATCGTTTTTCATACTCATTTATTTGATTGTTTTCTTAGTTTTTCCATCCAGTATCTTGGTGGGCCTCGTGCCATAAAAGTAGTAAGTGTCACCAATTTTCCTTTCTTGCACACCGGGCAAAGCTGGTTTTGTAGTGGTTGGCGCTCTTTGAGTTGCACCCGTCCCAGGCTTTGCTGTAGCTGGGTAATCGTAATTTTTTTGTGGTAGGAGCTCAAGATTCCATAATGACGGATGCGAACAAAGCCTTTGGGAAGTATGTGAAGAGCGAACCGCCTGATGAACTCTGCATCAGATAAACGTAACAAGGATTTTCTTCCCCCGTGGCGGTAGTCCTTTACAGAAAATGTAACGCTTTTATTATCCAGGTTTTTAATTCTGTGGTTACTGATGGCGATCTTATGGGTATAGCGACCGAGGTATTCCACCACCTGAGCGGGACCTAAAAATGGACGTTTACAATAAACTACCCAATCATATTTAAAAAGGCTTTCGTAGAAGTCTTTAGATTGTGGTTCCAGTTCCTTGCGAAGGGAAGCCACAAAACGGGCCCTAAAAACCTTGCTCATAGCCTTGACCGGGAACAGGTATTTTCCATTGCTTTTTGCAGATTTCCATTGACCGCTTTGGGCAATACCACCCCCGGGAACAATACAGTGCAGGTGTGGGTGCAAAGAAAGGTTTTGCCCCCAGGTGTGCAGGATGGCGATCATCCCAGGTTTGGCACCCAGGAATTTATGGTTGGATGCAAAATCCTGGATCACCTGCCAGGTTATTTTAAACAGTAGAGGATACATTTTTTTAGGCTCATACAGGCATAGGCGGTTGAGGGCTGATGGCAATGTGAAGACCACGTGGAAGTAAGGCACGTTTAAGAGTTCTTCTTCCCGTGCCCGGATCCATTCCTCCTTTTTATGCCCCTGGCACTTGGGACAATGGCGGTTCCGGCAACTATTATAACTAAGGTGGAGCCGATGGCAGGAAGGATTGTTACAACGGTCGATATGGCCACCCAGGGCAGCAGTGCGGCATTTGCGCAAGGCGTGCAGGGTTCTTGTCTGCCAGGTGTTGTAACAATATTTGGATAAAGATTCCGTATTCCTTTCCAGAACCTGGGCCACCTCATAGGCAGCAGGTCTCACGGCTACTTCTTGTATAGTCGGTCCAACGGACTGAAGGGCTTCTGCCTACCGAGTTGTGCCACGTGCAAGTAGGTGAGGGTGGTTTGGATATCTGCGTGTCCCAGTAAATCTTTGACACTGATAATATCCAATCCCATCTCCAAAAGGTGGGTGGCATAACTGTGCCGCAGGCTGTGGGTAGTGATATTTTTCTGGATCCCGCTGTGTTTACGGGCTTCCCGAACGATCCATTGCACCCCCATTGCCGATAACTGGGCTGGGTTTCCTTTCCTGTTGTAGCCATTAAAACACCAGGTGGTAGGATTATCTGCAGCGATATATTTTTTTAAGCCACGGATCTGCATCTGGGATAATGGAACATAACGGTCTTTTCTTCCTTTTCCCTGGCGGATGTGAAGCATTTTACGATCAAAATCGAGGTCTTTGAGCTGAAGGCTGCGAAGTTCAAAGCAGCGAAGGCCACAACCATAAAGCATTGCCAGTACCAACCGGTGTTTGAGAAGTTTGGGTGTTTTAAGCAGTTGTTTTACTTCACTACGGCTTAATACCACCGGGAGTTTGTGGGGACGTTCTATGGAAGGCAACATAACCCGCATTGCTTTCATACCAGAGATACGATAGGCATAGCGAAGACCATAGACCGTATGCTTGAAGAAACTATCCGATGGTGTTTTGTGCTGCGATTTCAAAAGATGCAGGTAATCCAAAACCTGTTCTTCATCGAGATCAAGGGGACTACATTTAAAATGGAGGGACATATGCGCAAGGCAGCGGGAGTAGTTAGTAAGGGTACTTTGACTTTTACCGGCGAGTTCTACGGAACGTTTTAATTTACGGTAGAGTTGGTCGAACTCAGGAACACAATTACAGGCCCTATCAATGAGGGTACTACTTTTTTTTCATAACTTTCAATGAATTAATTACACAATACCTAAAGGTAGTGAATAGTGATTTAGATCTCTTGAAGCTACCTTTAGGTTTAGTTCAACAACGTATATAAAAAATAGCGGTTTAAGTGCTTAAACGAAAGATAAATAATAAAATAAAGGTCAGTTGTAAACCGAAAAATTAGGGCTTAAAAATCCGCTACTTTTCATATACAAGACCGTTGTACACAAGCTGATGAAAACCAAGTTACATATATTCAAAATTGTTGCTAAACATTTAAGCTTCACAAAAGCTGCCGAGCAATTGTATATTTCACAGCCTGCTATATCCAAGGCAATTAAAAATTTAGAGCAAGAATATAAAACAACGTTATTTATTCGAAAAAGAAACTCGATAGAAATGACCAAGGAAGGAAAGTCATTTCTTATATACGTTAATAAAATTTTAGCTATCTATTCTGAAATGGACGAACAGTTTCTACATAAGAAAGAAACCTTCCCAAAACTAATAAACTTCGGAGTAAGCACAACCTTGTCTAACTACATTATACCTAAAATAATTGCGAAGTTTAGAGTACAATTTCCTGAAACAAATTTTAACATAATCAGTAATAATTCTGAAAATATTGAAAATTTAATTTTGAATCAGGAAATTGATTTCGGAATTACTGAAGGAAGTATTTCGAATCCAAAATTACAATTTGAAAAATTTATTAAAGATGAAATTGTCCTCGTAACCAATGTTAATAATAATTCTTTTAAAAAAGGAAGTATCGATATCGAAAAGTTGCAAAGAATTCCAATGATTGAACGTGAAAAAGGTTCTGGAACTAAAGTAATTATTAATAAATTTTTATTGGAAAATAATATCAAAAAGCTTAATGTAGCAGTAACTTTAAACAGTACTGAAGCTATTAAAAATTATTTATACAATTCTGATGATTATGCACTTCTTTCAATTAGTGCTATCACTGAAGATTTGTTAAATAATAAACTCAAAATTATAGATATTAAAGATTTAAGTATTGAAAGGTGGTTTTATTTTGTAAAAAGAACAGGTTATCTTTCAAATACCGTGGAATATTTCGAAAAATATATTCGGCTTAACTATAACTTTTAGTTATCTCAAACAACTAATTAATTTGCTTAAAGGTTATTAATTCAATCTACTTTTGTATCAAATAATACTAAATGATATGAAAGAGATTTTTTCAAAAATAGTTTACTTCCTTATAATTATTATTGCCCTTTTAGGCATTATAAACAGTCCAACTGCATTGTTACTTGGTTTTGTATATACACTTATTTTCAATAATCCGTTTAAAGCATACAGTCATAAAGCAATTCATTATTTTCTAAAAATTTCGGTTGTAGGGCTGGGCTTTGGGATGTTTATCAAAGAAACTTTGGAAACAAGTAAAGAGGGATTAAGTTTAACTATATATTCAATATTTTTAACCGTATCGTTAGGTTTGTTGTTAACAAGACTTTTGAAGTTAGATTTAAAACTAGGTCATCTAATTACATCTGGAACAGCAATTTGTGGTGGAAGCGCAATTGCTGCAATTTCCCCAGTAATTAAAGCTAAAAGTAAAACTATAAGTATTGCTTTAGGTATCGTATTTCTATTAAACTCTATTGCGTTGTTTGTGTTTCCTGCAGTCGGTCATTTTCTAAATTTAACACAAGAACAATTTGGCTTATGGTGTGCTATTGCTATACACGATACAAGTTCGGTAGTCGGAGCTGCGCTAGGTTATGGAGACGAAGCCTTGAGAATAGCAACAACAGTAAAACTATCTAGAACTTTGTGGATTATCCCTTTATCAATTTTTTCAATGTTTCTATTCAAAACAAAAGGAGAAAAAATAAAAATTCCTTACTTTATTGTTTTATTTATTATTGCGATTATTATTAATAGTTACCATATTTTACCTGAACCAGCTACTAATTTTATTGTATTAATGGCTAAACGATTATTAATAATAACATTGTTTCTTGTAGGTTCTACCATTTCTATAAAAGATTTGAAATCTACAGGAATGAAACCCATTGTATTCGCACTAACTTTGTGGATTTTTATTTCAATTTTTTCATTAATATATATATTGAACTAAAGCCGGTGTACAATAACTAAGGATTCGGCTCGCCGATAGGCCAGAGCTGAATCCTGTGTTGACGAATCCGGTTGATTTGCCGTCTATGGGTAAAACGTTAAGTTAAGGGAAGGATTTTTGGAGGTTACGCTGGTATTCGTGTGGTCAAGAAGCATAGAAGTCGATTATTTTATAACATTTTCCGTGGCTTTTTAGTGGTTTCAATTTACGATCTGTGGTTTTTATCGTTTAATTTTTAAAGTCAAGACATAGCGCAGCCCGTCCGCATATGCAGAATAATTTTTAGTTGCTCCTATTCAATTTTCTATCTTTTAGCAAAACGCGCCAATTCTCGGGTGGCCCACGGTCATTGAACAACAAAATAGTATGCATTTTCCCTTTTTTACAGACAGGACATCGGCGGTGTAAAAGTGGCTGTATTGTACTGACAGCTTCTATTTTTACAGTAGCCAGCTCCGCCTGTAGTTTTGGCAACTTCTCCTTTTTCCAGCTGCTGCTCAACATACCATAATGCCGTATCCTGGTAAATCCCTTGGGTAAAATATGCAGGGAAAAACGTCTGATAAATTCTGTACTCGACACCGTTAAATTGACTTTCTTGCCTGCACGACGGTAATCCTTGGCTGTAAAGGTTATACTTCTGTTTTTACGATCGACATCCGTAATCCGATGGTTGCTGATCGCTATTTTATGGGTATATCTGCCCAGGTATTCAATGACATATTTTGGACTTCTAAAAGGTTGTTTGGCATAGACCACCCACTTTTTACGGAACACTTCATTGTAAATTTTCTGAGGGATCTTTAAGCCACTCCTTCTAAGCTCTGCGATATATTTTGCCCTGAACACTTGGCTCATTGAATTTACATTGAACAAGTAGTTGCCTTTGTTCTTTACAGTTTTCCATTGTCCCGATTGGCTCTGACCACCGCCTGGCACAATGCAGTGCAGGTGTGGGTGCAGACTCATGTTCTGGCCCCAGGTATGCAGCACCGCAATCATCCCCATCCTGCCACCGAGATGCTTGGGATTGTCACCAAATTGCTGCAGGGTCTGCCAGGCAGCCCTGAACAGACTGCCGTACAGGATTTTGCCGTGGCTCAGGGCATAGCTGTTAAACTCGCTTGGAAGTGTAAACACGACATGAAAGTAGGGGACGTCCAATAGCTCGTTCTCCCGTGCCCTGATCCACTCTTCTCGCTTGTGTCCCTGACAGGTTGGGCAATGCCTGTTCCTGCAACTGTTGTAACTGATGTGGAGCCCGTGGCAACAATCGCATTTATCAATATGCCCGCCCATGGCCTTGGTCCGGCACCTCTTTATGGCCTGCAGGGCACGGTAATGCCAGGAGGTCAGGCTCAAGTTTTTGAGCTGTAGCTGTTCCATTTCTAAAATGTCAGCGACCGTATGTTTGGGGCGCATTACCCGTAGAGCTTATCCAGTGGGGAAAACTTGGAACCACTGGGCAGATTGGCCACATGCAGATAGGTCAGGGTCATCTCGATATGCGCATGGCCCAAAAGTTCCTTTAGGCTGACAATATCAACCCCATATTCCAACAAATGGGTGGCAAAGGTGTGCCGCAAGGTGTGGGCCGTAATCTTTTTGGAACTACCGATTTTACTGCGGTTTTCCTTGATCACCCAACGGATGCCATTGGTGGTCAGCCCACGCGACTCCCCGTCTTTGGTGACCTGACTGTTGAAAAGATAACACTGCGGATTTTCCGTGTTGATATACGTCTTTAGTCCTCTGACCAAATATGCGCTCAAGGGAACATAACGGTCGATCTTACCTTTTTTCTTGGGAACAAAGACCGTTCTTCGATCAAAGTCGATGTCTGCCAACTTGAGGTTGCACAGTTCGTAGCTGCGAAGGCCACAGCCATAGAGCATCCCAATAATCAAACGGTGCTTAAGATACTTCGGCGCTTTTAAAAGACGCTTCATTTCTTCCTGGCTTAGAACAATCGGCAGTTTCAAGTCCCGTTTGATCTGGGGCAAAGCCACGCGCTTGGCCTCCATGCCCATGACTTTGTAGGCGGCCCTGAGCCCAAAAATGGTGTGCTTGAAGAAACTTTCGGAAGGGGTTTTGTGGAGTTTTTGGCAATGGTACAGATACGCCTCAATATTTTCCACCGAGAGCGTTTCCGGGCTTTGTTTGTAGTGCAAAGCGAGGTGGGCCAGGCACCGGAGATAATTGTTCAGGGTGCTTTTGGCCTTGCCATTGATGGAAAAGCTCTGCTCCAATCTGTTCTGGAGTGTGCGGAAGCCTGCTACTTCCTCAAAAGCGCGCTGGGCAATGGTTCTACTTTTTTTTAAACATGATATTAGATTTAAAATTTAGCTACAAATTAATAAATCTATTACATTTACGGTAGGGACATCCAATCTGAACTGTTCAGGCGGGCTTCCGACCGGTAGGGAGGATTCGTTCAAACCCGCCCAAGATCATTACCCCAAAGGTCTTCAACGGTTTGTACAATATATTTTCCATCCAATGGAAGCGCAAATGTGCCGCAAACCCCATTTCCTTCACACTGTGATGAATTTGATGAAATTTCCATAAAAACCGATATTTATGCAATAATACGTGTGTGTACCATTGCACCAGGTCCAATATCATAAAAAAGATGAACAATTGTAGCCAATTGGGGTAGGCGGACATGTCCAGCAAGGTTAAGCTACCTTCCTTTATTCCAAGATCACTGAATAAAAGCGAAAGTATTTTATAAAAACCACTGACAGCAATGGCAAAGAGAAAGAAATTAAAAAACATATAAAATCCGTCCAGCCAAAAATCCTTTCTAAAAATAGATTGGTTCTTTCGCCAGGGAAATGCAATTTCCAAACCCCATACCACTAGGGATATAACGATCAATCCCCAAAAATAATTATTATACCATGGGACATCAAATATTATAGACCTCCAAGTCCAATTTACCATGCCCAAAAAAGACGAGGTAAACGCGTTCAAATACTTTTCAAAAAACATTTTTTTTACTTAATTATCCTTTATTCATTTAGGGTATACCATTCAATACCGCTCAGATTCTCTCTCCTCCCCTTATTAATGGAAGGATAATTGGTCACCAAATAATTAATGATGATATCTTCATTTTTGCCAAGGTCCCATAAATTCTGGGTTTCCTGCATCCATCTAATGGTCTCGATCCACATTTCCCGGTCCATGCGGTTTTGGATCACCAAATCTGCCGAATGGCAATTGGTACAATTATTGACCACGACCATTAAGCCCTCCGCATCCTTAAGTCCGGTCCTGATATGGATACCGTCCTCGATCTTATCCCAATCATCCTCTTCATCTTCCAGCGGCAACGTAACCAACTCGGTATCCGGTCCATCCGTATTAAAAGAGAAGGAAGATGGGGAAACCATATACGCTACGAACAATATTCCAACAAGGAATATCATTATACAGGATACCAGGAGAACGTTGTATATAGACCTTATCTGCTTCTTAAAATTATCGTGCTCCTTCATTTATACAATCTTTACAGCAATTCTATGGCAGGCATTGTTAAGGTATCCCTTGGGGTTCCATCCCGGTACCAACATAGGCTGACTCTCCCCATTGGAATCTACGGCACGCGCCCAAACCTCATAATAGCCAGGCTTTGGAAATTTGATACTGGCCTTAAAATGTTGCCAAGCCAATCTATTTATCGGTTTTTCCAAGGTACAGGGAGACCAGTTTACCCCAAAATCTATGGAATAATGCACCTCGTTCACTTCCAACTCCCCCGCCCAAGCATGTCCACGTATGTTCAGGGATTTATCTTTGGACAGCTGTGCCCCGGATTTTGGAAAGGTAATCAGGGATTTCACCGGCATGGATTCAATAATGCACATATCCTCATCTTTGACATCCTCACCGGGAGCAACAGGACTACAGGGCATTTTATATGAGGAACCCATCATTTTCTCCCCGTCGTGCACAATGTTACGCACACTGATCCTATTAACCCATTTCCCGGAGGTAGACGCAGGCCAACCTCCGCAAACCAATCGCAATGGAAAACCGTGCACCAGGGGAATATCTTCCCCGTTCATCTGAAATGCCAACAAGGTTTCGTCCTGATTGGCCTTGGACATGGGCACGCCCCTGGAAATCGGTTCTTTGGTAGGGTCGCCGCTTAGGTGTTTATCTATCCCATGGTATCCTATATAAACTGCATCGTTCTTGATACCGACCGCCTCCAGAACATCCCGAAGCCTTACACCTGTCCAACTAGCACAAAAAACAGCTCCAATATCCCACTGATTTCCTTTGGCGGGGGGATAGAATTCCTTTCGGCCATTACCTCCACATTCTAATGTAAGCTGATAGGTATGATGTTTAAATTTGGATTTCAGTTCATCCAAGGTAAAGGTTTTTTCCTCTTTTACGGATTCCCCATCAAAAGTTAGTGTCCATTCTTTTTCATCGATATCTTCAGGTACTTTTCCGTTGTTCCTTACAAAAATATAGGGATTGGGTGTTACCTTATCGTCCAAAAGATGTGCAATGGCCTCCATATTCCATGGCTTGCTGTTGAGTACCAACATTTCCTTGTCCTTTGCGAACAGTTTTGTTTATTTCAACTGAAAAGTATACCACTATTTCATTTCAAAAGTATACCATTTTAAATTAATTAACAACGGTATCCCTGTTCCCTGGGGGTA
>NZ_SNWE01000036.1 GCF_004362395.1 Salegentibacter sp. 24 | reverse complement strand
AGAAAAATGGTCAAAACTTAACCAGATTCAAGAGAAAACTAAAATGGCTCTAAAAAATTACTACTGCTAAACTACTCATGAATAGTCCGGGTTAAGTCTCTATGGATTTGCCAGAGGTCCAAATAGACTTGTAGCCAAAGCAATAGAATAATTTAGAATTTTGATGAAATAAAAAAGCCGTTCCTCTTTAGAAACGGCTTTTGATTTTTTATCCTTATTTAAAGATGCTACTTATTAGTTTCTGGTACCGGGAAACCGCGATCACGCATCAAGGCATCAATTTTGGCATCTCGTCCCCTGAACTTACGATAAGCCTTTGCAGGATCCATTGCATTTCTTGGCGCAAATAGGTATTTGACAAGTTTTTCCGCCATATTTTCATCGTAGAATCCTCCCGGAGCTTCCGCAAAAGCTTCGGTGGCATCCGAGGTCAGTACATCGGCCCATAAATAACCATAGTACCCAGTTGCATAACCTTCACCGGAGAAAATGTGCCCGAAATGTGGGGAACGGTGACGCATCACAATTTCTTCAGGCATTCCAAGTTCATCCAGGGTTTCCTTTTCAAACACCCTTGGTTCAATTTTATCAGGATCAGTGGTGTGGTATTTCATATCCATCAAAGCCGAGGCTAAAAATTCGGTGGTAGCAAAGCCCTGGTTAAAAGTTGCTGCTTTTTTAATTTTCGCAACGAGTTCTTCAGGAATCACTTCTCCTGTTTTATGATGTTTCAAAAAGCGGTTAATCACTTTATCGGTAGCTAACCAACGTTCGAGCAACTGCGATTGGAATTCCGTATAATCCCGAACACCACTGTTAAGCGTAGGATATTTGATGTCTGCTGCTAAAAAATGAAGTGCGTGACCGAATTCATGAAAAAATGTTTCAGCATCGTCCCAGGAAACCAGAACAGGTTCTCCCGGTGCAGGTTCAATAAAGTTGGAATTATTAGAGGCCAATACCGGTTTTGCACCTTCTAATTCAGAATAACTTCTATAGGTAGTGGCCCAGGCCCCGGAACGTTTTCCCTGGCGTGCAAAAGGATCTAAATACCAAAGTCCTATAAGTTCCCCTGAATCTTTGTCGGTAACTTCCCAGACTTTTACATCCTTATGAAAAACCGGTACGCTTGCTTCTTCTACCGGCTTAAACTCGAAATTAAAAAGTTCCCCGGCAGTAAAGAAAAGAGCCTGGGTGAGATTGCCGAGTTCTAAATATTGTTTTACTTCTTCACTATCAAGATCGTATTTTTCTTTTCTTACTTTTTCGGCATAATATCGATAATCCCAGGGCTTAATTGTAATATTTGCACCTTCCCGATCGGCTACTGCCTGCATATCTTTTACTTCTTCTTCCACACGGGCTAGGGCAGCTGGCCAAACTGCTTTCATAAGTTCCATTGCATTTTCCGGGTTTTTAGCCATTCGGTTCTGTAAACGCCACTGTGCAAAATTATCATATCCCAGCAATTCGACGCGTTCATCCCGAAGTGTTAGAATTTTCTTGATGATGTCATTATTGTCAAATTCATCATTATTATCGCCACGGGAATAGTAATTGCTCCAAACCTTCTCACGAAGTTTTCTATGGTCAGAATATGTTAAAAAAGGATCCATGGCCGAACGGGTGTTAGTGATGGCATATTTTCCCGGTTTGCCGTTGTCTTTTGCTGTACTGGCTGCGGCTTTCACGAAAGATTCCGGAAGTCCACCCAGTTCATCCTCGTTTAAATACACAATGTAGTTTTCTTCTTCTGCCAGGACATTATTGGAGAATTTAGTGTAAAGTTTTGAAAGTTCTTTATTGATTTGGGCATAGCGCTTTTTATCATCTTTATCAAGATTAGCCCCTTCCATGGCAAATTCTTCATATATAAGGTCAATAACCCGCTGCTCGGGCGCAGGCAAAGGATGCTCCTGTGAATTTTCAAAGACGGTCTTGATCCTTTCAAAAAGGGCGGAATTCTGTGAGATTTTTGAGCTGTATTCAGAGATCTCAGGAGAAAGTTCCCTTTGAACTTCCCTAAACTCAGGGCTGGAAATATTGCTGCTAAAAATTCCGTAGTAAGTAAAAACACGATCCAGCATATCACCCGATTGTTCAAAGGGCACAATAGTGTTTTCAAACGTTGCCGGTTCGGGATTGCTGGTGATGTTATCAATTTCAGCAAGATGTGAATCCATCGCTTTAAGCATTGCCGGTTTGACCAGCTCAACTTTCATTTTGTCAAAAGCAGGTACCCCTGCATAAGGCCCGGTCCATTCGGCCAATAGGATATTGTCCATATGTTGTTGTTGATTTTGTTCCTGGGCATAACCTGGCATAATACTTATAAAGGCCAGCAAGCCAAGGCTTTTTCTGAATTTAATTTTCATCTAGTGTGGTTTTGTTTTCAATCTATGAAGATAAGAGATTTTGGCAAATTATAAGGGAAACAGGGCCTTTTGATTATAAAAGGCCGGAAAAAACTTTACTGAAATCTTCTAGCAATTAAAATTAATTTATCTTTGATAACGCATTAAACTAAATACGAACATTAAATAATTAAGGATGAAATTTTTAAGTAAATCTATTTTGATTTTAGGAGCTGTAGCTATGATTGCCTGCGGTGATAAAAAAGAAGAAAAAGAAGACCAAATAACCATCGGGGATGGAAATTCACAGTCTCAGTCGGAAACTACAATGGATAAAGCTTCCACTGAAGTAAATGCTTCTGACAAAGACGTGGTGGAAATTACCATTGAAGGAAACGACCAGATGCGTTTTAATAAAGATACCCTTAGGGTAAAAGCCGGTCAAACCGTTCGCTTAACATTGGAGCATGTTGGGGAAATGGAAGAAACCGTAATGGGCCATAACTGGGTACTATTAAAGCAGGGGACCGTAATTAACGAATTCGGTCAGAAAGCAGTTCAGGCTAAGGAAAACGATTATATACCAGAAGGCACTAATGCGATTATCGCCCACACCCAGTTAATTGGTGGTGGAGAACAGGTAACCATAGAGTTTGAAGCTCCTGCAGCCGGAGTATATGATTATATCTGTAGCTTCCCAGGACATTACTCGGTAATGAAAGGAAAATTCATCGTAGAAGAATAGCCTTTTAAAATTATAACTTTAAATGTCTTTACCGGGAAATTCGCCTGGTAAGGGCATTTTTTTATATTGATTTTTAGCTTGTAGAGGTTTTAGTGTTTTTTGGACCAGATTTTTTTTATTTTTAAAATCGAGAAAATTTCATTTTTTAGACTGAATTTTCAACCGATTTTATCAGCTCAATATTTTTTCCAGCCCCATTTTATGAAATATTGAAAATCTACAACTAATAAGATTTCCGGTTCTTTATTTTACTTAAATAAGTTACTTAAGATTTCTAAAAATAGTAGTTTTAGGGTTCATTTTAGAGTACCTTAACTATGAGTGAAAACAAACACTTTGTAATAGATTTTGATAGCACATTTACCCAGGTAGAAGCCCTGGATGTCCTGGGAGAAATCTCCCTGGATAAAGATCCTGATAAAAAAAAGAACCTCGATGAGGTTGAGGCCCTAACCGACAAGGGGATGAAGGGGGAGATCTCCTTTAGGGAATCCCTTGTAGAGCGAATTAGACTATTAAAGGCCAATAAAAGTGATCTGCCAAAACTGGTGGAGAATTTAAGTGAGAGAGTATCTTCTTCCTTTGTTAGAAACCGTGAATTTTTTAATGATCATCACGAAAATATTTATATAGTCTCCAACGGCTTCAAGGAATTTATTGTACCTATTGTGGCACCTTACGGGGTTAAACCCGAGAATGTTTTTGCCAATACTTTTGAGTTTGATAGCCAGGGAGCCATTGTAGGTTTTGATAAAAACAATGTCTTATCTTCCAATAATGGAAAAGTAGAACAACTCAAAAAATTGAAATTAAAAGGGGATGTTTATGTCATTGGTGATGGCTACACCGATTATGAAATAAAAGCCGCCGGCCTTGCCAATAAGTTTTACGCTTTTACAGAAAATGTAGAACGGGCCAATATCCTTGAAAAAGCAGACCATATAACACCAAGTTTAGACGAATTTTTATTTGTACACAATATGAACAAAGCGATCTCTTACCCTAAAAATAGAATTAATGTACTTCTTCTTGAAAACGTACACCAGGATGCGGTTGACATTATGAAGAAAGAAGGTTATAATGTTAGCGTACATCCCGGTGCGATGGACGAAGACGAACTATGTGAGCGTATCAAAGATGTTTCGGTAATCGGTATCCGCTCTAAAACGCATTTAACCGAAAAGGTGCTGGAAAACGCCAACCGTCTAATTGCGGTGGGAGCTTTTTGTATCGGGACTAACCAGATAGACCTTCAGGCTTGCTTAAAGAAAGGAATAGCAGTGTTTAACGCCCCTTATAGCAATACAAGATCTGTGGTTGAACTGGCAATCGGCGAAATTATTTTACTAATGCGTAATCTGCCGGACAAAATACGTTTAATGCACCAGGGGAAATGGGAGAAATCTGCTACCAACAGTTTTGAAACCAGAGGTAAAAAGCTGGGAATTATCGGCTATGGTAATATCGGGGCACAACTTTCTGTTATGGCAGAATCAGTTGGTTTCGATGTGTACTATTATGATGTTCAGGAAAAGTTGCCCATGGGAAATGTAACCAAATGCAACTCCCTGAAAGAACTTCTGGAAACTGTAGATATCGTGACTCTGCACGTAGATGGTAGGAAGGAAAACCAGAATTTTATCGGGGAAAAGGAATTCGGCTATATGAAAGAGAACGTGATCTTCCTGAATCTCAGCAGGGGGCACGTTGTAGATATAAAAGCCCTGAAGGAGAATATAGAATCAGGAAAAATAATGGGGGCAGGCATAGATGTATACCCACAGGAGCCTAAAACCAATAACGAAGAATTTATTTCTGAATTAAGAAATTTACCCAACGTGATCTTAACTCCACATATCGGTGGTAGTACTCTGGAGGCCCAGGAAAATATCGGGAATTTTGTTCCAGGAAAAATTATTGAATACATCAATACCGGAAGTACCACCAACTCGGTTAACTTCCCGAATTTACAATTACCTGTCTTGCAAAATGCACACAGGCTGATTCATATTCACCAAAACAGGCCGGGAATTTTGGCAGAGATCAACAGAATTCTTGCCGGGCACGATATTAATATTGAGGGACAGTATCTAAAAACCAACGAAACCATCGGTTATGTGATTACCGATATTGATAAGAAATACGATAAAAAGGTCATAAAAGATCTAAAAGGCTTAAAAGGAACGATACGGTTCAGGGTTTTATATTAAAGAAATTATCAGAATAAAGGTCCCGGGAGTTATTTCTTAAAAAGAAAGGAAATAAGTCTCGGGATTTCATTTTTATCCTGGTCAAAGTATTCGTTTATACCTTTTAACTCGAGCCCCGATTTTTCCGCAGCTTTTATATAATCGGAAATATGGTGTCTATAGACCTCCAGCTCTTGAGTGCCCTGAGAAGTCTCAAAGCGTGCTTTACTCCCCAGATATTGTTTAAAGGGATGTAGTTCGCAAAGATAAAACTCTCCTTTTTTGACTAATATTCTACTGGCTTGCTGAAAGATAAAATCCAGATCTTCGATGTGTTCCAATACTAAACTACAACTTATAAGATCAAAATTTACTGCTGCTACCGGCCAGGCCTTTTGAAGGTCGGTTTTGATAAAATTCACTTTATTCTTAGGATCAAGCTTCCGGGCTTTTTCCAGCATTTTTTCTGAAAAATCCAGCGCTGTCATGCTTTTAGATCGTTCTGCCAGCCAGAAGGTATTCTTTCCTGTTCCACAGCCTAATTCAAGGCTTTGCTCAAAATTTTTATTACCTAAAGATGCTCTTATCGCTTTTGCTTCAAGGTCCCTGGTTTTATTGGGGACCTCATTATAGGTCCCGGCCCAAAGATTATATGCCTGAGATATTTTCATCTTGAGCCTAATATATTTAAAACTTCCTGCCAGTTATCAGCACGTTTATGATGGGTGAAATTTACATTATGGAATGCACTAAACATCAGGGTCTCTCCTTTAAAATGATCTAGGTTTTTAAGATGATCATCAATCATAATATCGGTATTAATAATGCTCTTATCCCCGCAAAAGATAATCTTTTTCCACTCAATAAAAGGAAAGTACTGGTCGAGCCAGGCTCGTTTTTCAACTAAACTTTGGGGAAATTCCATCGCTGCCGAAACTATATATATGTCATAAGTCTTTTGCAGTTCTTTTACCGCTTCTATGGCTCCTTTCATAACCGGTACGCTTCGGAAGAAATTTTCAGAAGAAGCGAATTTTTTAACCATTCCCTTTTTAGGAAATGCATTTTCTTCGGTTTTTCCCAGTAAATCCTTTTTGGTGAATTTTTGGCCATAATCGCGGTGATACCAAGTGATAAAATGTGCTTCTACATCGGCTAAAACACCATCCATATCTATTGCGATAGATTTTTTCATAATTCGGTTTTTCAATCAATTACTAAAATAATAAGTCTTTGGGTCGTATCAAATTAAATATACCCACTATTGGGTATTGCGGCCGGATAGCTTTATAGATATATTTGGTAGTATATTTCGTTTGGATTAAAAGGGTTACGCTTTGGTTTAAGGTAGGGGTTAGACCAGGTGTTTCCCTTTTCATTTTAAATTAAATCAAATGCATAGGCGAATTTGATTGATTCATAAACGTTTTTAATGCCTAATTTTTGCTTAATTTTTTTTCTGTGGGTACGTACTGTTTCTACCGAAATAAAAAGCTCCTCTGCGATTTTTCCGGAACTTTTTCCCAAAGCCACCTGCTTTAGAACCTCCTTTTCTCTTTCTCCTAAACTATTGAAAATTTCCTGATTGGAATGGAAAAATTTGCTTTCCGCCAGCAGTCTTTCGGCCTTATTGGGAATATGTTTCATTTGTCCAATAGGGATGGCAGTTGTACAGGTGTGTGTTGGCCTACCATCTTTGGCCTGGTGGAAAATTCGAACTGCACTCAGGTGCCATACCCATTTGTTACGGTCTTTGAATTTAACCTGCTGGAAGAAACTAAAAGTTTTTTCCGGGTTGTTTTCCGCTAGCAGCTCTTTCATTTTATCAAGGAAATTGGTCATATCCTCATTGTTGAAGAATTGTTTATGATAATCAGGACCAATTTCCAAAAGATCTTCTTCTTTAATCCCAAGTTGCACTAAGCCTTTCTCGCTCATATAAATGGGGGTAAAGGGTTCTAATTGGTGCACCACCACGACACTCGGCATCAAATCGGCAGTTTGTTTAAGGAAAGTAAGTTTTTTATCCAGGCCTGAAGAATTCGGGTCCATTTATCAGCTCATTAGAGTTAGTTAGCATTCCAAGATAAAAACTTCTTTCTTTAATTGCCAATCATTTTATTTTTAAATCTTTACCAGTGGGATATAATTTAATAGCACAATCTGAGAATAGCATACCACCAGGCTGTTTGAGTCGGTGAAATTTAATCCAGAACAATTTTTAAAGGCCCGGAAGAATGATAAACGTGACAGCAATCGGCACCTACCTGATAAGTTTCTTCCACTATAAGTTCATCATTTATATAGCCGCGAAATAGTAGCGCTATTTCCTGATTCTTATAGCTGGAAACCAGGTTGTCATTAAAAATCGTGTAGATACCATCCTCAAATTGATGTTCGGAATTAAATTCGAGTTCACGCTCCTTGGTGATATCCGTGATAGAAATACTATCTAAAACTACGGGGTTTTCCTGGGTATCTGTTATTTCAACCGTAATACTTCTGAATTCTTCCGTGCAAAAACCGTTGCATTTGCCGGTATTTTCTTCCTGGCAGGAAATGGTGAATAAAATAATTCCGATAAAAAAGGTGAATCGTAGCAGCATACTGAAAACTTTCGATCTAAGATACGAAACACCTAACATGCTTAGGGTGATTGCGAAGAAAATTTTCTAATCCTTTAGAATAAATTTTGCAGCCATTGCTGCGTGCAGTTGGGTAGTATCTAAAAGCGCAATGGCCGTGTCAGTTTTTTTAATTAGCATCGGAAGTTCGGTACAGCCTAGAATAATGGCTTCCGCGCCACGGTCCTGTAGCAATTGGATTTGCTTTAAATAGAAATTCTTTGCGTTTTCGGTAAACTTGCCCTGGGTGAGTTCCTCGGAAATAAACCCGTGGGTTTTTTCGATATCTTCCTGGGCAGGAATTATAGTTTTAATTTGGTGCTTTTCTTCTAATCTTCCCTGGAGAAAAGTTTTGGTCATAGTGGGTTTGGTTCCTAGTAGCCCCAGGGTTTTATAACCTCTCTGCTTTGCTTCTTTAGCGATGGCATCAGCAATATGAAGGATGGGAATATTAATTTTTGGTTGCACGAAATCGAAAACCAGATGCGGGGTATTGGCACAAATAATTATTGCTTTGGCCCCAGCATTTTCCAGTTTCTGGGAAATTTCCAAATAAGATTTTTTAATCTTTTCAGGATCATTTTCACGCATCAACTTTACATTGAGACTATATAATAGTAAAGGAGGGTTTTGATCCGAGCCAATTTCTTCACCTATAAGCTCATTTAAAAGTCGGTAATATTCTATGGTGGAGTGCCAGGAAGTACCACCAATCATTCCCAGTAAATTCATAATTTTAGTTTACCCGAAAATTAAGCAATTTTAAGTTGCCTGCTAAATTCTTCTTTTTTTTCCCTTTTCCGGAATGTGCTTAGGATTTCAACAGCTTCTAAAGCTGCGCCTTCTGAATTATAGGTAAAAGTGATTTTAGAGGCCTCGGCATCCGGAGAAATATCGTTTATATCCTTGATTTTGGAAAGTTCTTTAGTGACGTATGCCATGCAATTTCCACATCCAATTTCTTCCAGTAAAATAGTAGCTTTCATAGTTTGTGATTTTATTGAAACAAAATTAAAGCCGGTACTTTAAAAATTATATGACCAGGATCAGTTTCGGCCAGATTTCTAAGGGAAAACAACCGCCATTGATTAGTTTTACAAATTTCATTTAAGAAATGGTTAAAAGTAAATTTGCAGATGAAGTTAGGTTATAAATTTCGTTTCTTGCAATGCTAAAATTCTAGAGAAATTGCGAAGGAAAAGGCAGCCCATAAAGTATACCGAAGGCAGGATTTTTAGTTCCCTGGCCAACCTGGCCTGGCCCATTATCCTGGCCAATGTTTTACAAACAGCCTATCAGTTAATCGATACGTTCTGGTTGGGAAGATTGGGCGCAGATGCCGTGGCAGCGGTAAGTATTAGCTTTCCAATTCTTTTTCTTATCCTTTCCCTTGGTGCGGGTTTAACACTGGCCGGAACAGTGATCGTTTCTCAATATAAAGGTGCTGAGAACCAGGAAGAGGTTAATTACAGCTCTTCTCAAACCGTTTTTGTGATTTTTTTTATTTCTGTTTTGTTGGCCGTTGTAGGCTATTTCTCTGCAGCGCCTTTGATGAAACTTATCGGTGCCGGACCCGAAATTTTAAGGGACTCGGTAAGTTATTTTAAAGTTTCCTCCCTAGGTTTTATTTTTCTGTTTATGTTTTACGTTTTCCAGTCCCTTATGCGCGGAATTGGAAACGTATTATTACCGATGTATATCGTGTTAGCTACTGTTTTTCTGAATTTACTTTTGGACCCCCTTTTTATTTTTGGTTTTGGCCCTATCCCCGGTTTTGGAGTAGCGGGAGCTGCAGTAGCCAGTGTGATTACCCAGGGACTGTCTGCTTTGATTGGTTTGGCTATTCTTTTCCGGGGAAATAAAGGCATTAAAATCAATTTAAGCAGGATGAAATTCGATTTTTCCTGGACAAGGAAAATGTTTAACCTTGGGATTCCCTCGAGTATAGAAATGTCTACCCGCGCCGGAGGAATGACAGTAATGGTTATGCTGGTGACCAGTTTTGGCAGTGAAGTAGTGGCCGCATATGGAATTGGAAGCAGGGTTTTAAGTTTAATTGTGGTTCCTGCACTGGGATTTGCAATTGCAACCACTACCCTGGTGGGGCAAAATATTGGAGCTGGTAAAATTAAACGAGCGGAACGAATTGGAAACCTGAGTACTAAGATCGCTTTTTTTGGTCTTACCGGGGTAGGCCTTATCCTTTTCTTTTTTGCTGAACCTATTACAGCATTTTTTGTCCCCAATGACCCTGGGGTGATCCGCGACGGCTCTTTATTTATAAAAATCATGGCACCGAGTTTTGGGGTGCTAGGGGTGCAGCAGGTTCTCAATGGCGTTTTTAATGGGGCGGGATTTACCAAGGCCTCGCTTTTAATTTCGGTATTTGCACTTTGGATCATCCGTTTTCCTATGGCCTTTATGCTCTCTAACAATACCGAGCTTTCTTTTGAAGGAATCTGGTGGGCTTTTCCGATCTCTAACCTTATCGCTGCCATTGTCGCTTTTGCTTATTATAAAATGGGATACTGGAAATTAAGGACGATACGGCATCGACATCGCTAATTTTTAATCTTTATAATAACGGCCAGTCTTACCCTCTTATATCCATTAAACATGAAAAAGGAAAACCAACAACGAATTGCTCTTAGTACTTATTTTTTTCTCTCTGGCTTTTGTTTTTCTACCTGGGCTTCCCGCATTCCAAATATTAAAATGGCCTTTGATTTAAACGAAGCGGAATTAGGAAACCTTCTTATGGTAATGCCGGTGAGCTCCCTTATCGGGCTTCCGATTTCAGGATGGCTGGTTTCCCGTTTTGAAAGCAGGTATCCCCTTATCGTTTCTTTTGTTTTATTGTCGGCATCGCTTAGTATAATAGGGATAGCCGATAATTTTATTTTACTGATCACCGGGATCTTTACTTTTGCATTTTCTATGCGTATTTTCAATATTGCCATGAATACGCAATCCTTAACATTGCAAAAAGCATTTAAAAGAAAGATTATTGGTTCTTTTCACGGGCTCTGGAGCACCGGCGGACTTTTGGGAGTTGCTTTCTCTACCTTACTTATAAAATTTGATATTCCTATTAACCAGCATTTACCATCAGTCTCTGTACTGACCTTTCTTTTAGCCCTGGCTGCTTTCCCGTTTTTGCTGAAAAAAGATCGTTCGACCCAGGGAAACAAACTCCGTTTTGGGAAGCCCGATAAACCTACCATGTACCTTGGGTTCATTGTTTTTTTTGCCGCAATCACCGAAGGCGGAATGTTCGATTGGAGCGGTGTTTACTTTAAAGAAGTGGTCAACGAAGATATTTTTACCCTTGGCTATTTGATTTTCATGGTTTTTATGGCACTTTCCCGTTTCTTTTCAGACCGGATTGTGGAAAGAATAGGAATGGAAAAGAATTATATCATCAGTGCCAGTCTTGTATGTATGGGGGTATTGCTTATGATTATTTTCCCTTTTTTCTGGCCGGCCTTAATCGGGTTTTGTTTAGTAGGAATAGGGGTAGCCGCAATAATTCCAATGACATTTCTTCTGGCGGGTTCTTCGGAAAAATATTCTCCAGGAATGGCTATATCCATTATTACCACTTACGCTATTGTTGGAATGCTCATTGGTCCACCACTGGTTGGGTATTTAGCCCATTTATTTAACCTGAAGCTTTCTTTTATTCTTTTCTTTACTTCGGCATTAATGCTTATTCCTATTTCCCAGCTGTTCTTTAAACAGCAGAAGGAGAATAAGAAGTAATTAACGCACAGCTTTTTAAAAAGGATATTTTGAATTATGGATTTTTATCAACCGGAGTGATCATAATATGTGCACGGTGGGTACCTGGATCCATCAGCCAGGGCATACCGGGAGCATGAGGTTTATTGGGAAGCCCGGTTTCCTGGGTGGTGGCATAGGGAATATAAATCACATAACGCAATTTCCCATCTTTGAGCTCGCCGGTTTCACGATTTAAATTCGCTTCTTTACCCGTTAATACATAGGTCATACTTGGGGCATCTGGCATTTTTAGGTTTCCGCTTTCTACTTCTTGTTTTCGTATAGCCCTGGTTTCCATCATATCTTTTCCCTGAGCTTTAAGTTCCCTTCCGCGGGACATAAAAGGGTCCAGTTTTTTATTGTAACAACTTACAGAAATTCCGCTCATATTAGGATCGTCGGCTATACAAACCAGGTTGTTAGTGCCTTCTTTCATTAAAACGGTTTTCCCCTGGCGATCATAGCCATATACCCTTACAGCTTCCCGGTCTTCTTCTGGTGCTGCCATACTCGCCATTTTTATCTGAATTTCTTCGGAAATATATTCTTTTTGACCTATTGCGTAAAAACTCAAATTCAGGATGGCTAGGGTAAAAAGTACTTTTTTCATCTTATTTCGGGTTTAATTAAGTATCGTCCTAGCTAAAGTTACGCAATAATTAAATATAATTTATGAAAGTTTCGCTTATAACCTTAGGTTACTTCTTTCCTTAAAACCTCCAAAGGAGGTTTTCTTATAACACTTAAACTATTGCTCATTCCAATAATTAGCACTAACAATACGATACCTGGGAATAACACCAAAAAAGGAATTAATGATGGCGTAAAGGGAGATTCGAAAACCAACCAGGCTAATAACTGACTGCTAATCAAAGAGATAATAACACCGGAGGCTCCTCCAAGCACCCCTAGATAAATATATTCAAGGGCGGTGATATTTAGAATTTGTTTGCCCTTAGCGCCAAGGGTTCGCAGTAATACACTTTCGCGAATCCGTTGATATTTACTGGTTCGAATCGCCCCTAAAAGCACAATGATTCCTGTTAGAATGCTAAAGAATGCCATAAAATTGATTATCCAGGAAATTCTGCCCAAAAGCATTTCTATCACTTTTAAAACCTGCCGAAGATCTATAATCGATACATTGGGGAATTGCTGTACCAGGTCTTGCTGTAATTCAGCCGATTTTTCATCCCCTGAAACCTTAGTGGTTAATACGTGAAACTGGGGTGCCTGTTCTAAAACCCCTGTTGGAAATACCAGGGAAAAATTCATCTGCATCCTGGACCAGTCAACAGTTCTTACACTCCCAACAACAGCATCCAGCAAAACTCCCTGTACATTAAAGACGAGCTTATCGCCAACACCAACTTTAGCATCTTCAGCAAAATTATTACTTATAGAAATTGGAACCGGCGTAATATCATTTCCCTGGGCAATCCAGGAGCCACTTTCAATATTTTCTGAAGCAATAAGGGAGTCGCGATAGGTAACCCTGAATTCGTGATTTAAGATCCAATCGTTAATTTGGGAGGTGGTATCGTTTCTTATCTGGTTAACCGATTTCCCGGCTATTTTTTGTACCCGCATGGTCACTATAGGAATATCGTCTATAACGGGTAATTCGTTAGCTCTTATAGTTTGAGCTACGGCTTCTCGCTGTTCACTCTGCACATCTAATAATATCATATTCGGACTATCGGCCTGTGATTCTAATGAAGCCTGAGCCAGTAAGAGATCTTTACTAAAATAAAGCGTACTGATTAAGAACGTTCCCACCCCGATTGCCAGTACCAGGGTTAAGGTTTGGTTTTGCGGTCGGAAAAGGTTGAGTAAACTTTGCCTGGCCACAAAACCCCAGGAATGCGGAAAATATTTTCGAATAGCCTGCATAAATAAGTAAGCTACAGCCGCAAGTATGGAAAAGGTAACTAAAATTCCACCTACAAAAGCCAGGGAATATTTCCAGTCCTCCAGCAGCCAAAGTGAAAACAAGAAGATGAATAGAAAAATACCCGCGGATACCAGGATAATGGCCTTTCTGGATTTTTTAGATTCATCGTTGACAATTCTTAAGGCCTGAAGAGGAGAAATATAAAGGGTGCCAATTAAAGGGTATAAGGCAAATAAAACCGACATTAAAATCCCCAGCAAGATTCCCATTACAATGACCTGAAAAGAGAAAGTGATCTGTACATCTACCGGCAGCAAACCTTCCAAAAGCCAGGGGAATAATTGTTGGAGCACTAGTCCCAGTGCGGTCCCGATAATGCCGCCAATTAATCCCATCACCGCTACCTGAATAAGGTAAATTAAAAAAGTTTGTTTTTTACTTGCACCCAAACACTTTAAAACCGCTACCGCACGTAATTTTTCTTTGATATAGATATGAATGGCACTGGCAATCCCCACACAACCCAGCAACAACGCAATAAAAGCCACCAGATTGAGAAATTTTCCGAAATTTTCATAACGTCTTCCCAAACGCTCACTGGTAGAAGTGTGAGTGTCTATATCAGCGTCTTCGGCATCAAGAATGGGATCCAGCTTTTCATCCAGCTTTTCCATATCCATTTTTGGATCCGCTATGAAATAAAATTCATAATCTATCCTGCTCCCGGTTTGCACAAGACCGGATTCTTCAATAAATCTATAGGGAATAAGTACCGGTGGGGCGACGGAACTAAAAATAGCAGTGCTCCCAGGTACGCTCTTGAGTGCGCCGACTATGGGTAAGGTCACTTTTCCGATTTTTATGCTGTCTCCAGGTTTTATTCCCAACTGGAGCATCACGGTAGCATCAACTAATGCCCCCTTATCTTCTTGAAAAGTATTTGCAGCAAGCCTTGGTTGCGTTTCTAATTCGCCGTAAAAAGGAAATTCGCCTTCAATCCCTCTAACCTGCATTAATTTAGTAGCCTCATTCTGAGGAAAAGCAGCCATAGATGCAAACTTGATCTCCCTGGCCCTGGCCCCGCCCAGGGAATCTATTATTTGATTAACGCGCTTGTTAGGAAGCTTGTCACTATCGATTTTAAAGTCAGCACCCATCAGGGCTTTGGATTGTAAGGAAATATTGTCTTTTAGATTTTCCCCAAAGGATTGTATGGAAACTACCGCGGCAATTCCCAGGACGATTGAAGCCATAAAAAGACTCAACTTCTTACCGCTGGCTTTTCCATCACGCCAGGCCATTTTAAAGAGCCAGTTAAAGCCTGGTTTAGAGATTTTACTGCTGTCCATTATACGTCTTTTCCTGGTTTTCAACAATTCGTCCTCCTTTTAACCTAATAATATGCTGGGTTTTTTGGGCAAGCTCAATATCGTGCGTTACTATAATAAGCGTAGTGCCTGCTTCTTTATTAAGATCAAAAAGCAATGCTTCTACCTTTTCGCCGGTTTCTGCATCCAGGTTTCCTGTAGGCTCATCAGCAAATAGAATGGAAGGCCGGGTAGAAAAAGCCCGGGCCAACGCAACACGTTGCTGTTCCCCGCCGGAAAGTTGAGATGGATAATGATGGATGCGATCTTCCAATCCTACTTTTTCCAATAATTCCTTTCCAATTTTAGAAGCATCTTTATTCCCTTGAAGTTCTAAGGGAACTGAAACATTTTCTAAAGCCGTCAGGGTTGGTAGTAATTGAAAGTCCTGAAACACAAAACCAATATGCTTATTTCTAAGAAGTGCTCTTTCATCCTCCCCAAGAGTGCTCAGTTGGCTTCCACATAAATTAATGGACCCTGAATCAGGTCTGTCTAACCCGGCGCAAAGACCCAGTAATGTGGTTTTTCCACTACCAGAGGGTCCAACGATAGCAAAGGTTTTCTTTTCTTCAACTTCAAAATTAATATCCTGTAATACTTTAAGTTTTTTGGATCCGCTGGAATAGCTTTTCTCCAGGTTAGTAACGTTTAATATCTTTGCCATCTTGGATTACGATTAATGTCTTTTTCGAATAAAGGCAAAATAAGGAAATGATTTGATTATAAAGGCTGTTGCTATGAGAAACTTGATACGTTGTTACACGATTCTTTCAATATTAATATTATTTTCCTGTGGTGAAAATACCGAAAAGAAACCGGAAGAAATTACCACGGAGCAAACTCAAAATGCCCCGGAAGCTAAACCCGGTGAAAAAAATGTAATTCTCTTCTTTGGAAACAGTCTTACTGCAGGAATGGGCCTTGAACCTTCACAGGCCTACCCTGCGCTTATTCAAAACCGGCTTGATTCTCTAGGTTATCAGTATGAGGTAGTGAATGCGGGATTAAGCGGGGAAACCACGGCCAGCGGAAAGAACAGGATCAACTGGGTTTTAGATCAGGATGTGGATATATTTGTTTTGGAATTAGGAGCAAATGATGGTTTACGTGGCATCCCGATAGAAGAGACTAAAAGGAACCTCCAGGATATAATTACTACCGTGAAAAAGGAAAACCCTGATACTAAAATAGTCCTGGCTGGAATGCAAATCCCACCCAATATGGGAGAAACTTATACTACTGATTTTAAGAATATTTTTCCTGAACTTGCCAAGAAGAATGAAGTAGCACTTATTCCCTTCCTACTTGAAGGTGTTGCCGGAGACCCGGAATTAAATCAGCAGGACGGTATTCACCCCACCGCTGATGGCTATGAAATTGTAGCTGATAATGTTTGGAGTGTCCTGAAAGAGGTGGTGGAAAAGGAATAACAAAATTTGGCTTTACTTCTTTTTAGACTTCCGCCAGGGTAGTTTCTTTTTAGTAACTATTGTCAGGCTCATAGATACTAATACAGAAATAGCCGCGGTGGTTCCCAGGGCCCCACCATAACCTTTAAAAAGCGGACTCGCATTTAAGTAGATAATACCAAATAAGAATCCTGAAAAACCTACTAATAAATAACTGGAAAGTATCTTTGAAGATACCATTCCTATAAAAGTGGCTCCAATAAAAACCAGAGGTATGTTTTTGGTTAAGTAGGTAGTGAAGATACCTGGGAAAAAATAGAAAAATAATCCTACTAAGAGTGATAATCCTGCCGAGGCCCGAACAGGACCCTGGCCATATTTGTTATTTACCAGGTAGGTGAGCAGGGCAGAAATAATACCAGTGAGAAAAAGAATGCTTACTTCCATTTAAAACAGGGTATATAAAATTATTGAAGAAATAGCAATGCTACCAAAAGCGATGGTTCCCAGTTTGCCACCAAAGCCGTTGAAAATATTTTTAGAGAGCATAAGAATGCTGCCCGCAATAAAGCCGGCCAGTAAAATAAATTTCAGATTGGGTGCTACACTTGCCGATGTCATTCCCACAAATACACCACAGTAAACTGCCGGTGGAACTTCTTTTAAAAGTTTTGATTTCCTATTGATCGATGGCACAAAAGAGGCCAGGCATCCTATTAATCCCGCTGCGATAACAGGCCCTAGTTTAAGTTCAATATTTATAAAAAAAGTACTCATCGCACCGGTTACAGCAAATAGAATGAGGTAGAGGTCTTTTATAAAATAACGTTCTTGCTCCCGTGGCGCTTTAAAATATGCCACACTTATCAATACCGAAATAATCCCTAAAAATAATAGTACCAGGGGTGCATTCATCTTATCGAAAAATATGGAAAGAAGAAACGCAAACTGCATAAGGATGAGCATAAAAAAGGCAAATCTTCTGAGAAATTTAGTCATATTAAAGTCTTGAATAGGATTTTAAAGTCGGCAAAAATACTAAAACGGTAGGGTTTAGAAAGTTGAATTTTAAAGAATAACAAAGACTGTTTTTCTTTTTTAAAATTTAACGAGCTGGAATTATTTTGAGTGTTTATATTTTATAAATTTGGAAAAAATCCTATAAAAAGGAAATAATCCAAATATGAAAAATAAATCTATCTTACACCTGGATCTGGATACATTTTTTGTTTCGGTAGAACGTTTGAAGCACTCTGAATTAGAAAATAAGCCCCTTTTAGTAGGAGGGATGGGCGATCGAGGGGTGGTTGCGGCTTGTAGTTATGAAACGCGAAAATTTGGAGTACATTCAGGAATGTCGATGAAAGTAGCCCGTCAACTTTGTCCACAGGCCACCGTTATCAAAGGCAATGCTAGTACCTATACCAAACATTCACACGAGGTTACCGAAATTATTAAAAGCCAGGTACCGAGCTTTGAAAAAGCCAGTGTAGACGAGTTTTATGCCGATTTGAGCGGGATGGATAAGTTTTTTGGAATTAATCAGTTTGCTCGAGAATTAAGACAAACTATTATCAGGGAAAGTGGTTTGCCAATCTCTTTCGGGCTTTCACAAAATAAGGTAGTGTCAAAGATCGCCACCGGAGAAGGTAAACCCAATGCAGAGATCGTTATTCCTCAGGGAACAGAGAAGGTCTTTCTTGCGCCATTAAGTGTAAATAAGATCCCGATGGTTGGGAATAAGACTTTTCAAAAACTGCTGAATTTAGGTGTTAGGGAGATAAGAACCCTACAGGAAATGCCCGTGGAAATGCTGGAAAGCGTTTTAGGAAAAACCGGAAGAACTATCTGGAAACGTGCCAATGGTCTGGATAATTCACCAATTATACCTTATCACGAAAGAAAATCTATCTCTACCGAACGCACTTTTGGTCGGGATACCACTGATATGGTACGCCTGCATGCCACCCTGGTGGCCATGTCAGAGAGCCTCGCATTCCAGTTGCGAAGGGGTAATAAACTTACCAGTGTGGTGAGCGTGAAGATCAGGTATTCCGACTATCAAACACATTCCAAACAGGTGAAGATCTCCTATACCAGCGCCGATCATATCCTTATCCCTAAAGTTGAAATGCTCTTTAAGCAATTATATTCTCGCCGCTTGTTGATTCGCTTAATCGGGGTGAAATTTAGCGGACTGGTGGGCGGGAATTATCAGATCAACCTCTTTGATGATTCTGAAGAAATGCTGAACCTATATAATTCCATAGACAAAATCAGAGAGCGTTTTGGAGAGCATAGCGTTATGCGAGCGGTAACCCTGGGCACCAAGACCATTGGCCGGATGGCAAATCCATTTAACGGCGAACCGCCCATTGTGCTCGCCCATAGAAAACAATAATGATCTATTTAAATTGCCATACGTTTTATTCGTTACGCTACGGGACCTTCTCGGTAGAAGAGCTCTGTGAACTCGCCAAAAAATTTAAGGCTGAATCCCTGGCCCTTACCGATATAAATAATACTTCAGCTTGCCTTAATTTTATAAAAATCGCTTCGCATTATGGTATAAAGCCAATAGTGGGAATTGATTTTAGAAATAAAGCAGCCCAGCAGTATGTGGGAATTGCAAAGAATAATGAAGGTTTTAAAGCGTTGAACCAACATTTATCACAACAACTTCATTCAAAAAAGGATTTTAACCCAATAGCCCCTGAATTGCCCGAATGCTTTATTATTTATCCTTTTGAAAGGATTGCAGAGATCAAAAAGACGGATTTTAGAAATAATGAGTTCATTGGAATTTCTGTAGAAAGCCTTCGAAAGCTTAAATTTTCGAAATATCAGGAGTTTAAGAAGAAACTGGTGTTATTACAAAGCGTTAGTTTTAGAAATAAGCGGGATTATAATGCGCATCGTTTGTTACGAGCCATAGATAACAATACTTTGCTTAGCAAGCTTCCCGAAAGCCAGCAGGGCGATTTTTCGCACCAAATGAGGTCATTGGAAATCATCAATGCAGAATTTGAAGACTTTAAGCATATTCTGGAAAATACCCGGAAACTGGTAAAAGCCTGCCGGGTAGATTTTGAATTCGGAAAAGAACAGAATCGAAACTTACGGGTTTCTGGGGAAAGTCCCGAAGCTGATGTGGCACGTTTAAGAAAATTATGTGATGAAAATTTGCCAAAACGTTACCGGGAGGTTAATAAAAAAGTTCTGGAACGGGTAGAAAAGGAACTTAAGGCAATTATCAGACTTGGATTCGTTTCCTATTTTTTGATCAATTACGATATTGTTAGCTATGCCCGGTCACGAAATTTTCCATTTATAGGGCGGGGGAGTGGTGCCAATTCTATTATAGCCTACATTATTGGGATTACCAATGTAGATCCCGTGGAGCTGGATTTATATTTTGAGCGTTTTATTAATGAAAGCCGAAGTTCGCCCCCGGATTTTGATATCGATTTTTCCTGGAAGGACCGCAACGAGGTAACCCGGTTTATTTTTGATAAATATGCATATACCGCGCTAATGGGAACCTATGTGACCTTTAAACGCAGAGCGGTAGCCCGGGAATTGGGAAAGGTTTTTGGGTTGCCTAAAGAGAATATCGATAAGCTTTCATCGGGTTTTTTTAGTGTAAGGGAACTGGATAAATTAGAGAAACTGGTACTCCAGTACAGTGCTTTAATCGAAGGTTTTCCTAATTATTTAAGCGTGCATTCGGGCGGAATTTTAATCCTTAATGATAGCGTATATAATTATGCTGCGACTTTTTTACCCCCCAAAGGGTTTCAAACCATCCAGATAGATATGAATATAGCAGAGGAAGTGGGGATTCATAAATTTGATATCCTAGCCCAGCGCGGACTTTCAAAAATCACTGATGCTATTGAGATTATAAAGGAAAATCAGCCAAGTGCTAAAATTGAGGATATCGAAAATATCAAGGCCTTTAAGGAAGATCCCAAAATCAATAACCTGCTTAAAACCGGGGATTGTATGGGGGTTTTTTATGTAGAATCTCCTGCAATGCGTGGACTTCTTACCAAGTTACAAACCGATAATTATTTGAACCTGGTGGCTGCTAGTTCTATTATTAGGCCCGGGATTTCAAGTGGGGGGATGAAAGAAGAATACATCAAACGACATCGCGATCCCAAAAGAAGAAAGCAGGGGCATCCCGTGATGTTGAAAATTATGAAAGACACCTATGGCATTATGGTGTACCAGGAGGATGTGATGAAAGTAGCTCATAAATTTGCCGGGCTTAGTTTTGAAGATGCCGATGTATTACGCCGCGGAATGAGTGGAAAGAAAACCTCAAAAGGTCAGATGCAACGAATTGAAACCAAATTCCGTGATAACTGCAGGGAAAAAGGCTATAGCGAAAAGATTATCGATGAGGTCTGGGAGCAGATTTCTTCTTTTGCCGGTTACGCGTTTCCAAAGGGACATTCTGCTTCCTATGCGGTAGAGAGTTACCAGAGTCTGTATTTAAAAAAATATTTTCCCTTGGAGTTTATGGTGGCTGCCCTTAATAACGGTGGGGGATTTTATGATGTAGAAACCTATATCCAGGAGATTAGAAAGTGTGGCGGGAGGGTATATCCCCCTTGTATTAATAAAAGTGACCATCCCAATAGTATTTTTGGGAAGGATATCTACCTGGGGCTGGGTTATATCAAAGACCTGGAGACTAAGACGATCCAGCAAATCCTTGAAAATCGTCAGTTTTTTGGAATTTTTAAATCTTTTGATGATTTTATAGACCGGGTGCATATATCCATAGAACAACTTAGTATTTTACTGAAAATTGACGCTTTTAGGTTTACTAAAACAGATAAGCATCATTTGTTGTGGAAAGCTCATTTTAAGCTTAATGCTTCAAAACCGATCACTACCCAGGAAAAATTATTTGTCACGCCTCATCGAGACTTTGAGCTTCCTGAGTTTGAATATTCAGCAGTAATAGAAGCCTTTGACCAAATGGAACTGCTGGGTTTTCCACTTTGTTCACATTTTAAATTGCTTAAATACCCTGTAGAAAAGTCCGCAAAGGCGAAAGACTTAAAAGATTATGTTGGAAAAGAAATTTTGATTTATGGAGCCTTGATTACCGTTAAAAAAACCGGAACTGCTAATGGGAAATATATGTATTTCGGAACTTTTTTTGATCAGCAAGGTGAGGTGTTCGATACGGTACAATTTCCAGCTACCGCAGAAAAATATCCAATGCGCAGCAAAGGAATTTATAAATGCTACGGGATCGTAAATAACGATTATGATTATATCTCAATTACCATAAAATGGTTGCAACGTGAGGAGACCTTAACCGATCCCAGACTCGTGGGATATCAGTTTTCATAAGGATGTAAATTTTTTATAAATATCCTGAGAATTATTGCAAATCTTCTATGAGTCCTGATGCATTGCTTCAGCTTCAAATATGATCACAAACCCTACCCATAAAAAGAGTCAGGATAGGAAAAACCCTTATTTTAAATACTCCAGAACATTCTTTTCAATCCGCTTTTCGATATCACTGATGTCACTTTTAATAAAAGTTTCGCCTGTAATTTTCTCGTATAATTCTATATAACGCTCAGAAACGGTTTCGATATATTCATCGCTCATTTCCGGTAAGATTTGACCTTCCAGACCCTGGAATTTATTCTCAATAAGCCATTGTCTTACAAATTCTTTTGATAATTGTTTCTGAGGTTCCCCTTTGTCCTGTCTCTCCCTGTAACCATCAGCATAGAAATACCGGGAAGAATCGGGGGTGTGAATTTCGTCGATTAAAAGAATTTCCCCATCCGCATTTTTACCAAATTCATACTTGGTGTCAACCAGGATCAAGCCTCTCTTTGCAGCGATTTCAGTCCCGCGTTTAAAAAGATTTCTGGTATATTTTTCGAGGATTTCGTAGTCTTCTTTAGAAACAATTGCTCGTTTCAAAATTTCTTCCCTGGCAATATCTTCGTCGTGATCGCCCTGTTGTGCTTTTGTAGCGGGGGTAATAATAGGCTCCGGGAATTTATCGTTTTCCTTCATTCCGTTTGGCATTTCTACCCCACAAAGCATACGTTTCCCAGCTTTATATTCCCTTGCGGCGTGACCGGCAAGATATCCACGAATAACCATTTCAATTTTAAAGGGTTCACAAGCCTGCCCTACGGCAACATTGGGATCCGGTGTTGCTTCCAACCAGTTAGGTACAAGGTCTCGCGTGGCTTCCATCATTTTTGTTGCAATCTGATTGAGAATTTGACCTTTATAGGGAATGCCTTTGGGCATCACCACATCAAAAGCCGATAATCTATCGGTGGAAACAATTACGAGTTGGTTGTTTTTTAAGGTGTAAACATCCCTTACTTTACCTTTGTACAAATCGGTTTGGCCAGGAAATTTAAACTCGGTTCTTATAATGGTATTTTTCATTAAAATATATTCTGAAAATGTGAAACTGAAAATGTGAAATTGACATGCTAAAATTAAATTAGTCGGTATGTTCAATTTCTTTGTAGGCAGAAATAATCTTTTTCACCAATCGGTGCCTAATGACATCTTTATCGTCCAGGTAAATTATTCCAACACCTTTTACTTCTTTTAGAATCAGTAACGCTTCTTTTAAACCTGAAATAACCCTTCGCGGTAAATCTATTTGCCCCGGATCCCCCGTAATCATAAACTTGGCACTTTTCCCCATCCGCGTAAGAAACATTTTCATCTGGGCGTGGGTAGTGTTTTGGGCTTCATCTAAAATCACAAAAGCATTATCTAAAGTACGACCACGCATAAAAGCAAGTGGGGCAATTTGGATCACACCTTTTTCTATAAATGAGTCCAGCCTTTCCTGGGGGATCATATCGCGAAGCGCATCATAAAGCGGTTGCATATAAGGATCCAGTTTCTCTTTAAGGTCTCCGGGAAGGAAACCAAGATTTTCACCTGCTTCCACAGCAGGGCGGGTTAGGATAATTCTGCGAACCTGTTTCTCTTTTAAAGCTTTAACGGCCAGGGCGACACCGGTATAAGTTTTTCCAGTTCCTGCCGGGCCAATGGCAAAAACCATATCGTTTGTACGCATTAGTTCTACCAGTTTTCTTTGATTGGCGGTTTGAGGCTTAACCAGACGGCCACCTACCCCATGAACTAAAACCTCGCCACTTTCCTCTGAAGTTTGATAATCAGAACTCTTTTCACTGGTAAGCACTCTTTCAATTACATTCTCGTCAAGTTTGTTATACTTCCCGAAGTGATCCATAAGCATGGTGATACGTTCATCAAATACTTCCAACATTTCCTCATCCCCAAAGACCTTAATTTTATTGCCGCGGGCTACAATCTTTAACTTGGGAAAGTATTTTTTAAGAAGTTCGATATGCTCGTTGTGCTGCCCAAAAAATTCGCGGGGATTAATTTCTGAAAGTTCAATTATTATTTCGTTCAAAAGCTTATGGTTTTTAGTTGAAAAACGATGTTCAAAACATTTTTATTTATAGCGGTTCTTTATTTGTAGCTACTAAGTTTTAATGCTAATTTTGACAGACAGAAGTTAAGTTGGATGCATCCAATTATTAGCTGAAAATACAAATTAATCTAACTTCGCTTACTATACAAACTTACATAAAATAAGCGCTTACAAGTTAAAAAAATATTAACAATCACCTATGGCTATTATTACTTTAACCACTGATTTTGGAGAGAAAGATTACTTTGTGGGCGCGGTTAAAGGAGCGATTTATAGCGAATTAAAAGAAGTGAGAATTGTTGATATTTCACATTCGGTTTCCCCCTTCCATATTAGTGAGGCGGCATATATTATTAAAAACGCCTATAATAGTTTTCCAAAGGGTAGTATTCACATAATCGGGATTGATTCAGAATTTACTCCCGAGAATAAGCACTTGGCCGTCTTACTGGACGATCACTATTTTATTTGTGCCAATAACGGCATCTTGTCTTTGTTAGCATCAGAGATTAAACCAGAGAAAATAGTGGAAATTAATATTCACGATGCCGTGGAAACCAACTTTCCGGTTCTGGATGTTTTTGTTAAAGTGGCCTGCCATTTAGCCCGAGGCGGAACCCTTGAAGTTATCGGGAAGAATATTAATGAAATAAAGTATCTTAAACAGTTTGAACCGACTATCAATTCGGAAAGGAACCAAATTGTGGGGCACGTGCTTTATATTGATAACTACGGAAATGTCGTTACCAATATTAGTCGCAGGTTATTTGAAAATATCGGAAAGGGAAGAAGTTATATAATTAGTGCCAGAATGGTTACTTTTCCTCGGATTTATGAGGCTTATTCTGACTGGATTAATTTTGAAGTTGAAAAAGAGAATAGGGGAGAAGAAGATGGCAAGAGACTTGCATTGTTTAACTCGGCGGGCTATATTGAACTGGCCATTTATAAAAGTAATCCTTCTACGGTGGGAAGTGCCTCAACGCTTTTTGGGTTGGAACACCGGGATACGGTAACTATTAAATTTGAAGAAAAATGATACACAGAATTGTGAAAATGGAATTTGATCCTGATAAGGTTGAAGAATTTCTTTCTAATTTTGAAGAAAATAAACGTAAAATAAGGGCTTTTGAGGGTTGTTGTAAATTACAATTACTACAGGACCAGGACAAGAACAATATATTTTTCACCTATAGTTACTGGCAGGATGAAACATCTTTGGAACGATATCGTAATTCCGAACTATTTAAAGGTGTTTGGACAAAAACCAAGGTGCTTTTTAATGCAAAGCCATTAGCCTGGAGCACTAATGTTGTAAGTATTGAATAAAATTTAGAATCACTTTTGCCAATGCTGGCTATTTTAAACAAGGAAATAAATTCATTTTTTTCATCCCCAATAGGGTACCTGGTTATAGGTGTCTTTTTGGTTGTTTGTGGCCTATTTCTGTTTGTCTTTACAGGAGAATATAACATCCTGGATAGTGGATTTGCGGATGTTAAGCCTTTTTTCTACCTGGCCCCATGGATTTTTATCTTTCTTATTCCTGCCATCACCATGAAAAGTTTTTCGGAAGAAAAACGTCAGGGAACTATGGAGCTATTGCTTACCCGACCCATTGGTTTTACTCAGCTTATCCTGGGCAAATATTTTGGAGCTTTAATTCTTGTGTTACTAGCGATTTTTCCCAGTATATTATATGTGATTACCATTTCCGAGCTAGGCAGTCCGGTTGGAAATTTTGATTTGGGAGCAACTCTTGGTTCTTACCTGGGATTAATTTTTCTGGCAGGCTGTTATACGGCGATCGGGATTTTTGCTTCTTCTTTTTCCCAGAATCAGATCATCGCTTTTATCATTGCGGTTTTTTTATGTTTTCTGAGTTTCTTCGCTTTTGATGGTCTTGGAAATTTAGATCTTTTTGGGAGCCTAAGTTATGGAGCAGAATATCTGGGGATTAGTTTTCACTATCGGAGTATCAGTAGGGGAGTGATAGATACCAGGGACATTATTTATTTTCTAAGTGTTATTGCGCTTTTTCTAAAGTTTACCCAGCTTAGGTTAATATCAATTCAGAAAAAATCTTAGGCTTGAAAAATCAAAATATCTATAAGATCGTTCTGCTTTGGCTCGTTGGGATTGTCGTGATAAATCTTTTGGCAGCTAATTATTTTGAGCGCATAGATCTAACGCGCGATCAACGTTATACTTTGTCTTCGGCTGCAAAGGAAATTGTTTCCGATGTTGACTCTCCCATTGTTATTAAAGTTTTTTTAGAAGGAAATTTCCCTTCGGAATTTAGACGACTTCGTAATGAAACCCAGCAAATGCTGGAGGAATTTTCAGCTTATAATAGCAATATTAAATTCACTTTTATAAATCCTTTAGAGCAAAATGATAATGCCGAGGCTACAGCACAGAATTTTTATCGACAGGGAATGCCACCTGCAAGGATAAGTGTTCAGGAGAACGGTAAAAGTTCGGAAGCTTTAGTTTTTCCTTGGGCTGTTGCAACAATGGGTGACAAAACAGTACAAATTCCCTTGTTACAAAATAAGCTTGGCGCAACCGATGAGGAAAGGGTATCCAGTTCCGTACAACAATTGGAATATGCTGTGGCAATTGCTTTAAATAAACTGGTCTATCCAAGGGAAAAGAAAATTGCTGTAATGCGGGGAAATGAGGAATTACCAGATGCCCATATAGCTGATTTTATAAAAACATTGCAGGAATATTACCTGATAGCGCCCTTTACTTTAGATTCGGCTGCAGTAAATCCTCAAAAAACACTTCAGCAATTAAAACAATACGATCTAATAATAGAAGCAAAGCCAACCGAATCATACACGGAAAATGAGAAGTATATTTTAGATCAGTACGTAATGAGCGGAGGGAAATCTCTTTGGTTGTTGGAAGCCGTAGCGATGGAAACCGATAGTTTGTTAAATCCTTCGGGTACTGCTTTTGCTTTGCCGCAGGATCTTAATTTGGGTGATTTCTTCTTTTCTTATGGAGTTCGTTTAAATCCGGTTTTAATCAATGATATTTATTCGGCTCCAATTGTTTTGGCATCCGGGCAGGGAAATAATACTCGCTTTAATCCTTATCCCTGGTTTTATAGTCCTTTGACCTCTTCGCCCAATGATCACCCAATTATTAACAATATTGAAGCGGTAAAATTTGAATATGCTAATCCAATTGACACCCTTGAAAACAATATTGAGAAAACTATTCTGCTAAGTAGTTCCCCTCAAACTAGGTTGGAGGGCACTCCCCGTAAAATAAGCCTTGATATGGTAAGCAGGCAGCCGGATATAGCTTCCTATACAGATGGGGAGCAACCCCTTGCTGTTTTACTGGAAGGGAAATTTACTTCGGTTTATAAAAACAGGATCAAACCTTTTGAAATAGAAAATCCAATAGTAAAAGGGAGGGAAACTGAAATGCTTATAATTTCCGACGGTGATGTTATTAAAAATAAAGTGCAGCGTGGCAAACCTCTGGAACTTGGTTTTGAGCCCTACACGGGAAATACCTACGGCAATAAGGAGTTTTTATTGAATGCTGTTAATTATATGCTGGACGATAAGGGACTTATAGATATACGTAGCAAAGAAATAAGCATTGCTTTTTTGGACGATCAAAAAACGGCCGACGAGCGGGAAAAGTGGCAGGTAATTAACCTGTTATTGCCTTTGGTCCTACTTGGGGTTTTTGCTTTCGTATTTAATTATTTAAGAAAAAAGAAATACCTGAAATAGCTTTGTCCTTCTTCAATTTTCAGGAAATAAAATCGACATATTAACAATTATTAAAATATTATTCATATTAAAACACTGCATATTAGTTAATTGAATCATATTTTTATGTTTCTGATGTTAATAAAAACTCCCTGTCACAAGCTCATTTTTTAATAGATTAAAATATATTTGTATTGATTTCTAATTAATCACAAAGCCGATGAAATTTATTGTATCCAGCAGTTATTTGCTGAAACAGCTTCAGATACTGGGAGGTGTCATTAACAACACCAATACCCTTCCAATTTTAGACAATTTTTTATTTGATCTTAAGCAAGACGAGCTTACGGTTTCTGCCTCAGATCTTGAAACAACGATGTCTGCTAAACTTAAGGTGGAATCAGATTCCGAAGGAAAAATAGCGGTGCCTGCAAAGCTACTTTTAGACACACTAAAAACTTTTCCAGAGCAGCCCTTGACCTTTGTTGCTGAAGATAATAACACGATAGAGTTAAGTTCTAACCACGGTAAATATGCACTTGCTTACGCCGATGGGGAAGAGTTTCCTAATCCGGTAGAATTGGAAGATCCTAGCAGTACGGTTTTAGAGGGCGATATTTTAGCTACCGCAATTAGCAAAACTATTTTCGCTTCAGGAAACGATGACCTTCGACCTGTAATGAGTGGAGTTTTTTTCCAGTTTACTACAGAAGGATTGACCTTTGTAGCTACTGATGCGCATAAATTGGTGAAATATCAGCGTGATGATGTTACTGCCTCTCAAGCCTCGGACTTTATTATGCCTAAAAAACCATTAAACCTTTTAAAAGGAATTTTGGCCGGAAGCGAAAGTGAAGTGCTGATAGAATATAACGATTCCAATGCGAAGTTCACCTTTGATGACACGCAGTTGGTTTGCCGTTTGATCGACGGGAAATATCCCAATTATGAAGCAGTAATTCCTAAAGAGAACCCAAATAAATTAACCATAGAACGCAACCAGTTTTTAAGTTCTGTGCGCAGGGTCTCTATTTTTTCTAATAAAACCACGCACCAGGTACGTTTAAAAATTGCAGGTGCTGAATTGAATATATCTGCAGAAGACGTTGATTACAGCAATAAGGCCGAAGAGCGTTTAACCTGTTCTTATCAGGGAGATGATATGCAAATCGGTTTTAATTCTCGTTTTCTTACAGAAATGCTAAACAATTTGACTTCCGATGAAGTACAACTGGAAATGAGCCTGCCAAACCGCGCGGGAATTTTAACCCCGGTTGATGGCCTGGATCCAGGAGAAAAAATTACAATGCTGGTGATGCCGGTTATGCTAAATAACTAATTTGCTCTAGTAAAGGAAACTAATAGAATTTAAAAGGCAGCCAATCGGCTGCCTTTTTTAAGGCTAAAAATTTAAATAATAACCTGAATTCGATCTAAGGATTTAATAGAACAGTGCAATTTGATTGGTTGTTTGAGTTTCAAATTTGATCGCTGGTTTTTTTTCCTGGAAAGA
>NZ_SNWE01000035.1 GCF_004362395.1 Salegentibacter sp. 24 | reverse complement strand
TGTCTCTGTAAGCGGATGCAAATATACTGCTGTTTTATTCCCCCGCAAGCCTATTCCCCTAATTTTTTAAGGAAATCTTAAAACCAATCCTTAAGCTTCTCAATTAAAGGAACTTGTAAGATAAAAAAAATTAAAGAATTTTTAAACAAGTTCAAGGTTAATTTAAACGCCCCTTATTTGCTCTCCACTTATCGGTAAGTTCAACATACTCAAAATCCAATGCAGTGTCCTGAGGTTCCAAGATATCATTGACAAAAGATCGCTGCAAAATATCTTCAATCATAAAATCCTCCTGATTGTTTTCCGGATCAAACTCTTCTTTCAACGAAATTTCAAATAAACTAGCGGTAGTATTATACCAGAAAGCCCGCCAGCCACTTTTTAAATTCTTTATAAGGTTAAAAGCAGTTGTTCCGGTTTGGCGATGTACCAACTTAACCAAAATTTGTCCTTCTGTATGTGTGAGCTTTTTTAATTCTGCAGAAAATTCATCTTCTATATAATCCTGAACAATCTTTGTATATCTTCTTTGTGCTGACCTAGAATCTATTTCTTCAAGCCGGGCATTAAGGGCTATCAATCTTTCAGAAGCCAATTTTGCATAAGGATAAACTTTTCGAGTTTTTCTCCTTAATATAAGGTATTGTTTTCTTTCAGCAAGGTTATCAAAATGGAGTTTCTTTAAAATCACCACTTCATTAAGGTCTATCGTTTCCCTTGGCACTGTATCGCCGGCGATGATCATATATCTTTTTTGCAAGGAATCTTCGGCAGGGAGAGTATCCTGCGCTACAAGTCCCGAAGAACTAAAGAATAATATAATTAAAAGTGTCCTAAACATTCAGCAAATATTTAGCTTGCTATCATACTAAAATCATTCCAAAATTAATCAATAATGAGTTGTCATACATTTAATTCTTATTAAATTCGTGAAAATTCAAAACTATGAGTAAAGACAGTATACTAGACAAAGAATCAATAGAATTTCTAGAAAAATATTTAAATAATGCCGCACCTACAGGATACGAAGCTGAAGGTCAGAAATTATGGATGGATTATTTAAAACCTTATGTAGATGAATTCTTTACCGATAGCTACGGAACCGCGGTTGGGGTTATTAATCCTGAAGCAAAATATAAAGTAGTCATAGAGGGACATGCAGATGAAATTTCCTGGTATGTAAATTATATTACCGATGAAGGCTTCATCTATGTGGTAAGAAACGGCGGAAGTGACCATCAAATTGCTGCTTCCAAACGGGTTAATATTCATACTAAAAAAGGTATTGTAAAAGGTGTATTTGGTTGGCCCGCCATTCATACTCGGGAAAAAGAAAGCGAACAATCCCCGAAAATAGATAATATTTGTATAGATGTTGGTTGTACCAGTAAAGACGAAGTTGAAGAACTGGGAGTTCATGTAGGTTGTGTAATCACCTATCCCGATGAATTCTTTATTCTAAATGAAAACAAATATGTATGCCGCGCTCTGGACAATCGCATGGGAGGATTTATGATTGCGCAAGTTGCTAAATTATTAAAGGAGAACGACAAGAAATTACCTTTTGGGTTATACATTACCAATTCGGTTCAGGAAGAAATTGGACTACGTGGAGCTGAAATGATTACTCACCGCATTAAACCAAATGTTGCTATAGTAACTGATGTTACTCACGATACCAATACGCCGATGATTAATAAAAAGAAAACTGGCGATACCAAAATTGGTCACGGCCCAGTGATTGCCCATGCTCCTGCTGTCCAAAATAAATTAAGAGAATTACTTATTGAAACCGCTCAGGAAAAAGAAATTCCGTTTCAAAGAATGGCAAATTCAAGATTTACAGGTACCGATACCGATGCTTTTGCATATAGTAATGGCGGTGTCCCTTCTGCATTAATTTCTCTACCACTAAGATATATGCATACCACTGTAGAAATGGTGCATAAAAGCGACGTCGAAAATGTAATTAAATTAATTTACGAAAGCATTCTTAAAATAAATGAAGGAGATAGTTTTAGCTATTTCGACTAAAAAATATTTTGACATCAATTTTTCCTGCCCTTTTTGGAATTTTTCTGAAAAGGGCTTTTCATTTATTTAGCTATACTTTCACAGTTCTTTATTATACCCCGGTATTTATTCCTTTTATATTTATTGAAAAAGAAAAATGACAATTTCTCCTGAAGAAATAAAAACTTTTATTTCAGATCCATATGAGGCCGTAGGCTTTGCTAACCTAAATTATGTTTCAGAGGAACAGCTTTCCATAAGTCGGAAAAAAGTAGGTAGAGGATTTTCCTATTTTTATAAAGGAGAAAGACTCAATGACAATAAAACCATAGATCGTATTAAAAGTTTGGTCATTCCGCCAGCATGGCGGAACGTGCGTATTACGCATTTGAAAAATGGACACTTACAAGTAGTAGGGCGTGATGAAAAAAATCGAAAACAATACATCTATCACCCTGTTTGGAGCAAATTAAGAAACGAAACGAAATTTTTTAAAATGACTGCTTTTGGAGAAAATTTACCCAAAATAAGGAAGCAGGTTGATAAGGATTTGGATCTACCGGAAATGAGCCAGAGAAAAGTTCTTGCTTTAATACTTCGGCTAATGGAAGAAACCCATATTAGGATTGGAAATCAATATTATGCAAAGAACAATAAAACATATGGACTTTCAACTTTTAGATCCAGGCATTTAAAAACCTATAAACACCGTATCAAATTTGAATTTATAGGAAAAAAAGGAAAGAAACATTCGGTTACTGTAAAAAACAAACAACTAATTAAGCTGGTTAACCAATGTAAAGAAATTCCGGGGTGGGAACTTTTTAAATTTTATGATGAAAAGGGTGATAAACATACTATTGACAGTGGAATGATCAATGATTACATCCATGAAATAAGCGGTGATCTTTTTTCCGCTAAAGATTTTAGAACCTGGAGCGCGACAAAGATATTTTTTGAAACCTTAAAAGAACTCGGTTACACTGAAGACGAAAAACAAAATAAAAAAAATATGATCCAAGCCTTTGATGCTTCAGCAGAGGGTTTGGGAAACACCCGAGCAGTTTGCCGAAGTTATTATGTGCATCCTGAAGTGGTAAACGCTTATGAAACCGGCGAAATCACACCCTATTTTGAGCAGGTTAAAAATGAAAAGAATCAAAATTATATTTCTCTTTCGGAAACTGAAAAAGTTATTCTAAATATGATCCGGGATTATGAGGTGAATATTTAAAATCGGAGCAAAATCCTCTTCCTATTTTGATTAAATTAGCGGTATGAAGAACACTATTGCTGCACGGATAGCCGATTTTTTAAAAAATTATCCGCCTTTTAATCTTCTAAAAAAGGAAGACCTATTAGATATCGCAAAACAAGTAAAGGTTAAATATCTTGAAAAAGGGAAACTAATTTTTGCCGAGGGCGAAGTTGGGCACAAGAGATTTTATGTGGTAAACAAGGGAGCAATTTCTTTAGAACGCAATCACAACGGTAAAAGGGAAACCATTGATAAATGTGATGAAGGCGATATTTTTGGACTTCGCCCATTATTTGCAAAAGAGAATTATCTCATCAATGCTATTGCTGAAGAAGAAACGATTCTTTACGCAATACCAATTAAGAAATTTAAACCACTTTCAGAAAAAAATAAGGAAGTAGGTAATTTCTTAATTCAGAGTTTTGCTTCCAATACCCGAAATCCTTATTCTGAAGCGCATAAAGGAAAATTGGTTTCCGAAAAAGAACCAGAAGAAAATAGATATCAGCCCAACAATAACCTTTTTGAACTCCAACCTGCTCCGGTTACCCGGAAAGTAATAATGACCTCACCTGATACCACTATAAAAGCTGCGGCCCAGCTAATGAGTAAAAAAAAGGTAGGATCGGTTCTCGTAGTGGAAAATAATATTCCCAAAGGTATTGTAACTGATGAAGATTTCAGAGATATGGTGGCAACCGGCGCTTTTGGTATTGATACCGAGGTTTCTAAAATAATGGCATCTCCGGTTATTTGTTACCCCCAGGGTTTGAGCATTGCCCAGGCACAACTCACCATGATGAAACATCATATTAACCACATTTGCATTACCGAGGATGGAACTCCAAATACTAAAGTAGTAGGAATACTTTCCGAACATGATATTATGGTATCCGAAGGTCATAATCCATCGGTCTTAATGAAGGCGATTCAGCGCAGCAGCAGTACGAATGAATTAAAGAAAATTCGACATAAAGTAACTTTATTACTGCGGGGTTTTCTTGCCTCCAATATTCCTTTAAATCACATTTCAAGGATTATTTTTGAGTTAAATGATGCGACTATAAAACGCATCATAGAACGTTGTGTTAAGAAACTACCGACCCCACCTCCCTGTGAGTTTACCTGGATTTCTCTGGGTAGTCAAGGACGTAAAGAACAACTTTTACAAACCGACCAGGACAATGCGCTTATTTTTGAAAATGTTCCAGAGGAAAAACTAGAGCAAACCAGGGCTTACTTTTTAGAGTTATCAAGAAAAGTGAACAAACGTCTTAATATCATTGGTTATGAATTCTGTCCTGCAGAAATGATGGCAAAAAACCCTAAATACTGCCTGAGTTTAAGCGAATGGGAGAATAAATTTACTAATTGGATTATAGATCCTGGAAATGACGAGATTTTACTTTGTTCTATTTTTTTTGATTTTGATATTTCCTATGGGAATGTAAATTTATCAAATGCTCTGGCCGATCATATTTTTAGCTTAACAAATGATAACCGTAAATTTTATGCAGTAATGGGTGCCACGGCTTTAAGGAATCCTTCACCTCTGGGATTTTTCAGACAATTTTTAGTAGAACAGGATGGAGAAAATAAGGATTTTTTCGACATTAAAAAGAGGGGGATCACACCCATAACAGATGCCGCAAGACTACTAATTTTATATCATCAGGTCAAAAATATCAGCAATACTGCTGAGCGTTTTGAAAAACTGGCGCAAATTGAACCTAATAATAAAGAGTTGTTTATGGCCTGTTCCTATGCCTCCAAAGTTCTGCTGAAATTTAGAACACAAGACGGATTACAAAATAGAAACAGTGGCAGATTTATAGATCTGGAAAATCTAAGCAAAGAGGAAAAGATTAAGTTGAAACGCTGCTTTAAAAGTATACGACAAGTACAGGAATTAATAAAATACCGATTTGAAGTAACCCCTTATATCTAATGTTTAACTTGTTTAAAAAGAAATCAGATAATCTACCAGAATTCTGGTATGAGTATGAAGCTAAATTTCAGAAAAAACTTCCGGAAAAAATTGAGGATACCCGTTTTGTAGTTCTTGATACTGAAACTACAGGTTTTAATATTAAAAAGGACAGAATGTTGTCTATTGGCGCTATTGCTATCAACAATAAATCAATAGACATTGCTGACGGATTTGAAGAATATATTTCTCAGGATACCTTTAACCCCAAAACTGTGAAAATTCATGGTATAATTCAGAATGAACGGATAGACTCCCTTTCTGAAGAAAAAGCGGTTAAAGCCTTTTTGGAATATATCGGAAATTCTGTATTGGTGGCTCATCACGCCAGTTTTGACATTGGGATGTTCAACGAAGCTTTAGCCAGGATGGGCTTACCAAAGTTGAAAAATAAAATTTTAGATACTGTGAATTTATATCGCGGCACCCGAATAATTTCTAATCTCATTAATCGGGAGAAAAATTATTCCCTGGATGAAATTGCCGAAACTTATAATATAGACATAAAAGATCGCCATACTGCCGCCGGGGATGCTTTTATAACCGCCATCGCTTTTTTAACCATATTAGGAAAACTCAACTCTGATAGAAAACTTAAACTTAAAAAACTGTTCAAGATTTAATTGAAACCCACCGACCCTAAGCCTTTGAGGTCCAATAACAAACTAAGAAGTTAGCCTATAATTGCTTTATAAAGCCTCTTTAATAATCTCTTCTACAACTTCAGGATTTAATAAAGTAGAAGTATCACCAAGATCCTCGGTTTGTTTTGAAGCGATTTTACGAAGTATTCGTCTCATAATTTTTCCGCTTCGCGTTTTTGGTAGTCCGCTGACAAACTGGATTTTCTCAGGTTTCGCAATCGGCCCAATTTTATCACCTATTTGTTGATTGATCTCTTTTCTCAGGTTATCGTGATTTCTGGACTCTCCGGCTTCTTTCAAGGTGACAAAGGCATACAAAGCATTTCCTTTCACTTCATGGGGGAAGCCAACAACAGCTGATTCAGCTACGGCCGGGTGTTCATCTATTGCGTCTTCTATGGGAGCAGTACCTAAATTATGACCAGAAACAATAATTACATCATCTACCCGACCGGTAATTCGGTAATAGCCAACTTCATCTCTTAAAGCGCCATCTCCAGTAAAATACATATTTTGGAATGTTGAAAAATAGGTTGTTTTATAACGCTCGTGATCTCTCCAAACTGTTCTGGCAATACCAGGCCAGGGAAATTTGATACATAAACGCCCATTTACCTGATTTCCTTTTAGTTCATTTCCATTTTCATCCATTAAAGCAGGTTGAATTCCCGGAAAGGGTAATGTCGCATATGTCGGTTTTACAGGTGTAACGTAAGGAATTGGAGTAATCATAATTCCACCGGTTTCGGTCTGCCACCAGGTATCTACAATTGGACTCTTATTTTTTCCAACATTATCATTGTACCAATGCCAGGCTTCTTCATTAATAGGTTCTCCAACAGTTCCCAGGACTTTTAAAGAAGATAGGTCGTGACTTTCTACAAATTCTATATTTCTTTTGGCCAAGGACCTTATTGCCGTTGGAGCGGTGTAAAATTGATTTACTTTGTGTTTCTCTACCACCTCCCAGAACCTACCGGCATCCGGATAAGAAGGGACCCCTTCAAACATTAAGGTTGTCGCCCCATTAGCCAGTGGTCCATATAAAATATAAGAGTGGCCGGTAATCCAACCAATATCGGCAGTACACCAGTAAACATCATCCTGCTTATATTGAAAAACATTTTTGAAAGTATAAGCAGTGTAAACCATATAACCGGCTGTGGTATGCAACATCCCTTTCGGCTTACCGGTAGAGCCCGAAGTATATAAAATAAACAACGGATCTTCTGCATCCATAGTTTCGGCTTCACATTTATCAGAAGCTTCATCAAGAAGCGGCTGCAACCATTGATCTCGAGCTTCTTTCATTTCAATATCAGAATCGAGTCGTTTTGCTACTAAAACACTCTCGACACCCGGACAATCTTCCAGGGCCTTATCGACGATTCCCTTAAGATCTATCGTTTTATTGCCGCGATAGGAACCGTCAGCGGTAATAAGCATTTTACAATCAGCATCATTAGTTCTGGTTGCCAGGGCTTTTGAAGAAAAACCTGCAAAAACTACAGAATGTATTGCACCAATCCGTGCACAGGCTAGCATAGCTATGGCCAGTTCAGGAATCATGGGTAGGTAAATACAAACCCGATCGCCTTTTTTAATGCCTTTTGACTTTAAAACATTTGCAAATTTATTTACTTTCTTATGTAATTCTCCGTATGAAATATGTTGTGCTTCTTCTTGAGGATCGTTGGGTTCCCAAATAATAGCTGTTTTATCCGATCGATTAAAAAGGTATCGGTCTATACAATTTTCTGTTATATTGAGCTTGGCATTTTCGAACCATTTTACTTCAGGCTTATTAAAATCCCAACTTAACACCCTGTCCCATTTCTTTCTCCAAGAGAAATGTTCCTCCGCTATTTCATCCCAGAAATTTTCAGGATCCCTAACTGATTTTCTATAAACTTGAAAATATTCTTCTAAATTTTTAATATGATAATTACTCATAATTTAAACAAATATGTTGTTGGTTCTATGGATTGAAATTGCAAAGAATAAATTATCTTTCTTGCAATTTATAAAAACCCGTTGAAACCAAAGACTCAAAACGCCGTTAAAATTAGGCTTTTTCAAGTTTTATGAGATTTTTAATAGAATGGATAAATTATAGGAAAAATTAGAAAAATACTCAGTAAAAAGTTTTACCGCACTTAAAATTTGAAAAATGAATGTGGCTACGATTAAACATTTGGAAAGGAGTTGGTGCTCTAATAATGCTCCACAAATTTCTGATGGTCCTTTAGCCATTTATCTAAGAAAGCAGATTCCTTCCTAGAAGCAATTTTATTTGTTTTTTCTTCACGCCATTTTTTATCGGAATCCTCCCTGATAAAAACTTTAGTTTTTCTCCCCAAACCAACTCCAAAAACTTTTATAAAAATTTCCGCCTTGGCAACATAGGCCTTATCGGTGTTTTGTAAATAGACTAGTCTCATTTTCGTTTTTTCGTTTGGTTAGCACTATAGCCTAAGCCTTGCAAAGACTATGCCTACAGTCAGAAAAAATACCTGAGCATTCTTAAAATTCAATTTGTGAAAAACTATGTTTATAACTCCCCACCCAAATTTTAAATCAACAGTTTATTCCTTATAACTTTACACATGTAAAATCATACCGGCGGAGATTGCTATTTGTGATACATAAGGGGAATCATGTGAGAATCATGAGCTGTTGCGCAACTGTAAAGTAGATTTATCTACAAGCCAGATTACCTTCCTAGCCGGGCTGACTTTTGCTTTCGCATAAAAAGTAAATGTCCAGGACAATATTTTTGCGGATTTCCCGCAACTTCACTTGCCACAGACACTTATTTTCCTTTATGCCTTTGATTTTGAATCTAAAACAAATATAATTATGAGTATTTTTCAAAAGCGGGTAAATTATAAACCTTTCGAATATCCTGAAATCCTTCAATTTACCGAAGCGATTAATCGTTCGTTTTGGGTGCATTCTGAAGTAGATTTCACCGCCGACGTACAGGACTTTCATTCGCATCTTAATGAAAATGAAAAACAGGTGATTAAAAAGAGTCTTTTGGCTATTGCTCAAATCGAGGTGGCGGTAAAATCTTTTTGGGGTGATCTTTACCAGCACCTTCCTAAACCGGAATTTAATGGTCTCGGAAGCACTTTTGCAGAGTGTGAATTCAGACATTCAGAAGCTTATTCCAGATTGCTGGAAGTCCTTGGCTATAACAATGAATTTGAGAAATTAATCGAAACCCCGGTTATCAAAAAAAGAGTAGCCTACCTCTCGGAAGCTTTATCCAATACAAAATCCTCAGATGAGAAAAAATATGTGTTTTCTCTTATCCTATTTTCAATTCTAATTGAAAACGTATCTCTTTTTAGTCAGTTCGCCATTATTTTATCCTTTAGCCGATTTAAAGGTGTGATGAAAAATGTAAGTAATATTATTGCCTGGACCTCGGTTGATGAACAAATCCATGCTAATGCCGGAATTTATATAGTAAACCAGATTAAAAATGAGTTTCCTGAGTTCTTTAATGAGGAAACCAAGGCTGAAATTAGAGAGATCATAGCGCATTCGATGGAAGTAGAATCTGAAATCCTTGATTGGATCTTTGCAGAAGGGTCTTTAGAGCAATGTAAAAAGGAAGACTTACTAAATTTTATGAAGTACCGGGTAGACGATAGCCTAGAAAAGATTGGGATGGAAAAACTCTACTTCGTTTCGGAATATGATTATAAAGCAATGCTTTGGTTTGAAGAAGAAGTATTTGCCAACAGTTTAGACGATTTTTTTGCAAAACGACCTGTAGATTATACTAAACACGACAAGAGTATCACCGCCGATGATCTTTTTTAATTCCGTCAAAAGCAATATCAACTTAAAATTCCAGTACAATGCCTGAAACAATAATAAAAGAAAATCACCAGGAACGACTATGGTGGCTCAACGAAGAAAGTCAGCAAATACTTAACCGTGGATACCTATTAAAAGGTGAAACCGCGAAATCGGCAATAGAACGCGTAGCTAACGCTGCGGCTAAAAGACTTTACAAGCCGGAGTTGGCAGAGGCTTTTATTGAAATGATAGAACGTGGCTGGATGAGTTTAAGTTCCCCAATTTGGGCTAATATGGGCACCGAACGTGGATTACCTATTTCCTGTTTTAACGTCTATGTACCCGATAATATTGAAGGCATCACCCATAAACTTGGTGAGGTGATTATGCAAACCAAAATTGGAGGAGGTACTTCTGGTTATTTTGGAGAATTAAGAGGCCGCGGGAGTGCAGTTACCGATAACGGAAAAAGTAGCGGTGCCACAAGTTTTATGAAGCTTTTTGATACTGCTATGGACACAATTTCTCAGGGGGGTGTTCGTCGTGGAGCATTCGCAGCTTATTTGGATATCGATCACCCCGATATTAAAGAATTTCTTGAAATAAAAAATATAGGAAACCCGATTCAAAATTTGTTTTATGGTGTGAGTGTTCCTGATTACTGGATGCAGGAAATGATAGATGGGGATCGCGAAAAACGAGAAATATGGGCTAAAGTTTTAGAAAGCAGACAGCAAAAAGGTTTGCCATATATTTTTTTTAAAGATAATATTAACCGTTTTAAGCCGCAGGTTTATAAGGATAAAAATTATACGATTCACTCCAGTAATCTTTGTTCAGAAATAGCCCTGCCTTCAACGGAAGATGAATCTTTTATTTGTTGCCTGTCTTCGATGAACCTGGAACTTTATGACGAATGGAAAGATACAGAAGCCGTTAAATTGGCAATTTATTTTTTGGACGCAGTCTTACAGGAATTTATTGCAAAAACTGAAGATAATTACTACCTCTCTTCTGCCAATAAATTTGCTAAGAGGCATAGGGCTTTAGGACTTGGCGTCATGGGTTGGCATTCCTATTTACAAAAAAATAGAATTCCTTTTGAGGGATTAAAAGCAAAAGGTCTCACCAATGCTATCTTCAAAGAAATTAGTGAAAAAGCTACCAAGGCCAGTAAAGAATTGGCCAGCATTTACGGGGAACCTGAAGTTTTAAAAGATTACGGATTAAGAAATACCACTTTAATGGCGGTTGCACCCACTACTTCCTCCTCCGCTATTTTAGGACAGGCGTCTCCCGGGATAGAACCTTTTAGCAGTAATTACTATAAGGCAGGACTGGCTAAAGGTAATTTTATGCGCAAGAATAAATATTTAAAAGAATTACTTAAAGAAAAAGAATTAGATACCGAAGAAACCTGGCGCAGCATAATGCTGAATCACGGCAGCGTTCAACATTTGAAAGAGTTAAGCAATGAAGAGCGATTGGTTTTTAAAACTTTTAAGGAAATAAGTCAATTAGAGATTATACAGCAAGCTTCCGTTAGGCAGAAATATATCGATCAGGCACAGAGCTTAAATTTGAATATTCCTTCTGATCTTCCCGTGAGGGAGGTGAATAAATTGATGATAGAAGCATGGCAGCTGGGAGTTAAAACCCTTTACTACCAAAGAAGCCAAAGTGTTTCTAAAGAATTTATAGCCAATATGGTAAATTGTTCTAGCTGTGAAGCTTAAAATTATGCTTTTAAATTAAAAAGCGCCAGTGGCGCTTTTTAATTTGTACGTTATTTTCAAATATCACTTTGCTCCCCATTCCTTCAAGGAATCTTTATTCATTTTCACATAATCTTGGTTTCCTGCTTTTTCGGCTTCAGCTAAAGATTTTTTTGCAGCTGCAATAGCTTCATCTTCTTTGCCTAGATCGGCGGCAATAAGTGATTTTCTTCTTAAAATCCAAAAAGCATTAGGATTTCCCATTTCAAGAGCTTTATTAACCCATTCATAGGCCTGCTCCAAATCTTTATTGGAATCGTGGTAATAAGTTGCTGCAGCAAAATAATCTGCGGCGCCTGGGCCGCTCATGATTTTCTCAATGCTGGCCATTGCCTTTTCCTCTGTTGGAACTTCAAATCTCAAACTTGCCACTGTATTGTCCCAAATAAAATTCAGGGCAGCGGAGTTGTTTTTCAGATCATCTAGCATAATGGTAAAAGTTTCCATATCAATAGGAAGTTCCATAACTTCTGCGGTAGCTCTTAAGGCAATTTTGTCTTCATTCCATTGTGCAGGAGTTCCCCAGTTGGATGCATCCTTATAAAATATGACTTCCCATTGGTCTTGCTTGGGTATTGTATAGAGGGCATAAGTTCCTGCTTTTAATTCCTCTCCTTGTATTTTAACATCATCACTAAAGGTTATCTTAGTATTTTCATTGGCTCCAGTTCGCCATACTTTGCCATATGGCACTAGCTCGCCAAAGATTTCACGATCCCTCATTCCGGGACGGGAATATTCTAATGTCACATCGGTAAGTCCGACTTTCTGTTCAATTTTAGTAAAAGGGCTCGGTTGGGGAGCCTGCACCTGCGCTTGAGCAGCACTTATAATTCCGGCAGTACATAAAAAAAGAAATAGTTTTTTCATTGTTCAGTATGTTTTTAGTTGAATCAAATATACCTAGAAATTGATTATAAAATTAAACGCTCTCTATTTTCATTTATATTTTGTTTAACTATAAATATTTTATTTTAAACAAAAGTACACTTAACTTTACCTTCAAATAATTTTAGAATGAAAATCTATACCCTTAGAACGATTCAAAAACTTCCCGTAAGCCTCGATAAAGCATGGGAATTTCTTTCCAGTCCGGGTAATCTTAAAACAATCACCCCAGATTACATGGGATTTAACATCATTTCAGGTGCAGATCGACCGATGTATCAGGGTCAAATAATTCAGTATATCGTGACGCCATTAGCCGGAATTAAAACAAAATGGGTTACAGAAATTACTCATGTAAAAGACAAAGAGTACTTTGTGGACGAACAGCGATTTGGTCCTTATGCTCTTTGGCACCACAAGCACTTTCTTAAGGAAATACAAGGTGGTGTAGAAATGGAAGATATTGTAGATTATAAATTACCCTTTGGAATTTTAGGACAAATGGTTCATCCAATTCTGGTAAAACCCAAACTAAATGAGATCTTTAATTACAGACAGAAAAAACTCGTGGAGCTCTTTGGGGAATTTAAAGAAACCAAGTCCGCAAACTCTACCTTAAAACAGGATATTTTAGCTTAAATAGAAAATTGATATTAAACAGATCAAACTGTGTACTCCACGCAATAATTAGCTATCCATAATAATTAAAGTCCTGGGAGAAATTCCCGACTTAGATCTAAATATAAACATTTAATGATATGAATATTTTACTTATCGGAGGTTCTACGGGAATCGGTCTAGAGATTGCAAAACAACTCGCTAAAAAAAATAAAGTCATTGTCGCTTCAAGAAATAAAGGAGGATTAAACGATGATATTGAACATTTTGAATTTGATGTTTTAAAAGACAATATAACAGATTTAGAATTGCCAGATGAGATTCACGGACTGGTATATTGCCCGGGGAGCATAAATCTGAAACCTTTTAAAATGCTCAAACAAAAGGATTTTGAAGAAGAAATGAATCTAAATTTCTTTAGTTTGGTAAAAGTAATTCAGTCACTATTGCCGAAATTAAAAAATGCTGAGAATTCAAGTCTGGTATTTTTTAGCACGGTGGCTGTGAAAGTTGGGATGCCATTTCACACGGGCATTGCAGCAGCGAAAGGAGCTATTGAAGGTTTCGCAAAATCCCTGGCGGCAGAATATGCTCCTAAAATACGGGTAAATGTGATAGCTCCTTCCCTAACCGATACACCGCTTGCTGAAAAATTATTATCCAACGACTCTAAAAAAGAAAAAATGAGTGAAAGACATCCACTAAAACGAGTAGGCACCGCAAAAGACATTGCCAACGTAGCCGCATTTTTATTAAGTGATGAAAACAGCTGGATAACCGGACAAATTATCGGAATAGATGGCGGACTTTCAACTTTAAATATCTCTTAAATGAATGAAGTAGTGAGTATCTTTTGGTTTAGACGTGATCTCAGGTTGGACGATAATGTAGGATTTCAGAAAGCTTTAAAATCGGATAAGCCAGTATTACCAATTTTTATTTTTGATACGGAAATCCTTGATAAATTGCCCAGGGATGATGCCCGAGTAACCTTTATATACCAACAGCTTCAGCAAATACGCAAAGTACTTCAAGATAAGTTCAATTCTTCAATCGCCTTGTATCACGGAAAACCATTAGAAGTCTTTAAGCGGTTAATCAACACATATACAATTTCAGAGATATTTATCAACCGCGACTACGAAGCTTATGCGGAAAAAAGAGATAAAGCAATAGGGAAATTATGCTTGGATAATAATATTGGGTTTCAGACTTTCAAAGACCAGGTTATTTTTGAAAAAGATGAAGTAGTTAAAAAAGACGGGGATCCCTATGTGGTTTACACACCATATATGAAAGTGTGGAAAGAGCAATTTAAATCCCTGGATCTAAAAATTCATTATACCAATCCATATTTACAAAATCTCGTTCGAAATACAAGACTGCCTAATTTGACTTTAAAAGAAATTGGATTTAAAACTTCAGGAATTAAAGTGCCGCCCTATGATGTTACACCTACTTTCATTCAACAGTATGAATCAACGAGGAATTTCCCTGATAAAAAAGGGACTTCCCGGCTTGGAATACATCTTCGCTTCGGAACTGTTAGTATAAGAAAGATAGTGAAAAAAGCAGTTGCAGAAAGCAACAAAACCTTTCTGGAAGAATTGATTTGGAGGGAATTTTTCATGCAGGTTTTATTTCATCATCCCAGTACAGTAACCCAATCTTTTAAAAAGAAATACGACCGGATTCAATGGCGGAATAATGAAGATGAATTTGAACAATGGAAAAATGGTACAACTGGTTTTCCTTTGGTAGATGCAGGAATGCGGCAATTAAATAAAACAGGCTTTATGCATAATCGTGTTCGTATGTTAGTGGGGAGTTTTCTTTGCAAACATCTGCTGATTGACTGGCGGTGGGGTGAAGCCTATTTTGCTGAAAAATTATTGGATTATGAGATGTCATCCAACGTAGGAAACTGGCAATGGGTCGCCGGATGTGGTGTAGATGCCGCACCATATTTCCGGATATTTAATCCTACTACACAAATTGAAAAGTTTGATAAGGACAAAAAATACATCAGAGAATGGATTGAGGAATTTGGAACCGATCAATATCCCGAAAAAATGGTAGACCATAAAGAGGCCCGCGAACGAGCTCTAAAAGTTTATAAAAATGGAATAACTTAATTATTCCAGATTTTCCTGGCTTTTTCAAGATCTTCAGGAGTGTCTATGCCGATGGTTTGCATTTGGGTTTCTACCATTTTGATATTTTTACCATACTCCAGAAACCTAATTGCTTCTATTTTTTCCGCTGATTCCAGAGAAAGCATCGGTAAATTATAAAAATCAATAAGTGCCTGTTTTCTAAACGCATAAATTCCAACATGCTTAAAATAAGTTACTTGCGCATCTGTATTTCGAGGATAAGGAATTGGAAATCTTGAAAAATACATTGCAAAATCATTCTTATTGGTAATTACCTTTACATTATTTGTATTGGTAATATCCTCACTCTCTGAAAGGGCTGTCTTTAATGAAGCAAGATCTATGGAGGAGGCATCGTCCTCTCTGAAAACCACCAGTAATTTTGCAAGACTGTCCTTATCTATAAAAGGTTCGTCTCCTTGAACATTCACCACAATATCCACATCCATTTCCTGTACAGCCTCTGCAATACGGTCGCTTCCACATTCGTGTTCTTTATTACTTTTTATAACATTACCACCATTTTTATTGATTTCAGCATAGATTTCATCACTGTCAGTTACCACATAAACCTGGTCAAAAAGTCCGGTATTTTCAGCAGCTTCGTAAGTTCGGGTAATCACCGATTTACCATTAAGGTCTTTTAAAAGTTTGCCCGGAAAACGAGAAGCCTCGTAACGAGCAGGAATCATTGCGATTATTTTAAGCGGATTATTCATTAATAATTTAGAATTTTAAAAGATTAAATTTAGACTTTAAAATCTGAATATTGGCATATTCAAGAATTATTTATTTAAGAAAAAATCGTCTTTAAAACCGATTAGATACAGCTTATGGGTAGCCCGGGTAACCGCTGTATAAAGCCATCTTAAATACTCTTTTCCAACACCCTCAGGAAGGTATGGTTGCTCGATAAATACTGTATTCCATTGACCACCCTGCGATTTATGGCAGGTCATAGCGTAGGAAAATTTGATTTGCAAGGCGTTAAAAAATTTATTGTTCTTCACCTTCATAAACTTTTTGTATTTTGAGGTCTCCTCCTCATAATCCTTCATCACCTCCTGATAAAGCTGGTTTGATTCTTCATAAGAAAGCGAAGGAGTATTTGTGGTTAGTGTGTCGAGCATCACCACGGTTTCAAAAGGCTGCATTTTAGGGTAGTCTACCATTTGCACCTGGACTTCAGCAAAACGAAATCCATAAAGCTCTTTAATAGCGAAAATCTCAAGAACTTTTACGATATCTCCATTGGCAATAAACCCCGCTTCTGAGCTTGGTTTTAACCAGAAATAGTTATTTTTTACTACCATCAGGTAATCTCCGGCTGAAATTTCCTCTTCCTGAAATAAAATACGGGATCTGATTTGCTGGTTATACAGGTTTGCCCTTTTATTGGACCTGACAATAAAACTAGTATCCTCATTTCCTAATTCATTATAACATTCTTCGATGGCATTCATAATTTCATAACCATCCTGCAATCTGATAACATCTGCCTTTGAGGTGAGCTCAAATTGAAAACTATCATAAAAACCCTCTTGCAAACTTTCTCTTATTTTTGTGGCATTGAGCAGAATATCACTTTCCTCGGCCTGACGTACAACTTCGTCTAATTCAATATGAAGAACTTCTTTATTATAGTTAAACTGAAGTTTTTCAGCTTCCAATGCAGGGCTAATCTCCATTTTTACCGGAGGAAGCTGTGCCGTATCCCCAATTAAAATTAATTGACAATTATGGCCGGAATACACAAATTGAATAAGGTCATCTAATAAACTACCATTTTCCATTAATTTAGAATTTGTAGCCGTATCCGAAATCATGGAGGCTTCATCGACAATAAAAATACTATTCTTGTGTTTATTGGGTTGAAGCACAAATTGCACGCCGCTTCCGCCACTTTTCTTTGGAAAATAAATTTTTTTATGAATAGTAAAAGCTTCTTTTTTAGAATAATTTGAGATTACTTTGGCCGCCCTGCCTGTAGGAGCCAATAAAACTCCAGATTTTTTTATCTTCCATAGATTTTTAACCAAAGTGCTGATTATAGTAGTTTTACCCGTTCCAGCAAAACCTTTCAGTATAAAAAGCTCATTTTTATTATTATTTAAAACAAAGCGAGAAAGTTGCTGTAAGGCTATATCCTGTCCAGCTTTAGCTGTAAAACCCAGATCACTTAAAAGAAGTTTATAAAATTGAGAAGCATCAAGATTTTCCATTAGAGATTTATCAAAACTCAAAGATAGTAATGGATTTTTAGGGAAGAAACTTTTACGAATAAAAAAAAATTGTAGATTTGTCGTGAAACACTAGTAATTTTAAAACAAAATTTAGAAAGCATGAGACTTGCAATTCAATTACTTCTTTGGGTGGTTATCATAGGTTTAGCCTACCTCGTATTTAATTCTGTTTACGAACCAATTCAGTTTAATAAAATTAAAGAAAAGCGTTATGCCAAAGTAGTTGATAACTTAAAGGATCTCCGCGAAGCAGAATTAGCTTATAAAGAAGTTATTGGTACTTTCGAAGACGATTTTGGTAAACTTGTAAAATTTATTGATACCGCAGAATTTGCAATTACTCAACGTCGTGATACTACTGTTTTAGACGAAGAATATAAAAAGCAATATGGAGTTGATGAATATATTGAGAAAGTAATTATAGATACACTTGGTTTTGTTCCCGTAAAAGATTCTTTATTCGATGGAAACAAGGAAAGATACACAAATATGATTAATGTACCGATAGAAGGCGTGGATGCTCAGTTTGAACTTGATGCCGGAACTATTACAAAAGGACAAACTAAAATTCCTGTATTTAGAGCTAGAGTTGCAAAAAGTGTTGTATTGCAAGGTTTAGATAAAGAGTTGGTTTTGCAACAAAACGAAGTACAATCTGTAGACGATATAAACGGTCGTTATATAAACGTTGGCTCTCTTGAAGAAGTTAACACGAAAGGAAACTGGCCAACGCAATATGGCGACGAATAATATTAAAAAATTAATAAATTTAGAACTGTCCATTCAGGTATCCCTGAATGGACTTTCTTTTTGTACGCTAAACTCTGTTGAAAAGGAGATCATACATTTTAAAAAAATTCGTTTTTCCCAGCAGCTGGATCCTGTAAAGATTCTAGCTGAAATTGAGCAAATCTTTGAATCAGATAAAACTTTAGCGAAAGCTAATCAGGTTAAACTTATATTCGATAATGCGCTCTACAGTTTTGTTCCTGCTGGTATATTCAAGGAGGAAAATTCTTCAGATTTTTTAAAATTCAATACTAAGATCCTAAAAACCGATTTTATATCCCACGAGGAAATTGGGACAACCGGAATTATTAATGTCTATATTCCCTATACAAATATTATTAATTTCTTCTTTGAGAAATTTGGGGAATTTGAATATCAGCATCTCAATACTGTTTTAGTAAAGAACTTACTGGATTTACCCAAGGTAGAGAGGCCACAAATTTTTGCACATATAAAAAATAATCAATTTGATCTGGTTGTAATAGAAAACGGTGAACTTATACTTTGTAATTCATTCAGTTTTTCGGAGAAAGAAGACTTTCTATATTATATTCTTTTTACTGCTGAACAACTTAACCTTGATCCTAATAGGTTCAGATTAATACTACTGGGAAGAATTAACAAAGCTTCTCCTCTATTTCAAATTGCTTTTGATTATATTAAACACATTGAGCTTTTCGAAACGAATTTAACATTTAATAAGAAAAAAGAACTTTCTGGTTTAAACACATTGGAAGAATATGTGTTGATTAAGAACTTAGAATAAACCCAGGAAGTAAAATTTCAAAACCATTAAATAATTTCGAGAAAAAACCTCGGAATAATTATAATCTTAATAGGGATTAATATCATTTTTATGAGAATAATTTCAGGAACGCACAAAGGTAAAAGATTAATGGCTCCCAAAAAACTGCCGGTACGTCCTACTACCGATATGTCTAAGGAAGCCCTTTTCAATATCCTGAATAATAATTTTCAGTTTTCACAGTTAAGCGTGCTCGATCTATTTTCTGGCACCGGCAATATCGCTTACGAATTTGCTTCTCGTGGTAGCAAGGAAGTAACCGTAGTAGACATCAATTTTGATTGTGTCAAATTCATAAAAAAGACGGCTTTAGAATTAGATTTGAATATCAGCACGATTAAAAGTGATGTTTTTAAATTTCTTGAAAAAGCTTATGTAAAGGCGGATATTATTTTTGCCGATCCCCCTTATGATTTAGATAAAGAAAAATTCATTAGAATCCCCGAACTTATCTTCGAAAAAAACCTACTTAATCCAAATGGTCAGTTAATTATTGAACATTCTAAACACACCGATCTCTCAGACATTTCGAACTTTATAGAAGGAAGACGCTATGGGGGATCTGTTTTTAGTTTTTTTGAAAATGTGAAATAAACCCTTCTACTAAAGAAGAGTATAGTCTAGAATGGCTTGTAAATTTGATGTTATGACGCAACGGATTAAGACGATTGAACTTATTGATATTAGCTTACAATTTTATGAAGGAATGGTTATCTCTGAAGTAAAAGAGGATGTGATATTCGAATTGGAGCATGTAGCACAAATTCTAAAAATATGCAACGAGGTTTACGAAGGCCAAAATTTTGTGTATATCTCTAACCGGAAAAATAATTACAATGTAAATCCTACTATCTATTTTGAATTAAAAGATGTAAAATATTTACTAGGAATTGCTATTGTCAGCAAACGTTATGAGGCTTTAAAAGTAGCGCATTTCGAAAAGCAGTTCTGCCCTGTTCCCTTTGATATTTTTTCCAATATGGAGGAAGCCCAAGCATGGGCAAAGACATTATAAAAAAGCAGGCCTGTAATCCGGATTCTGTACCTCCCAGTTAAACTGGGATTCTCCTTATCATTTATCTCAGGTTTTTGTTACCAAAAACTTTTAGCTGCCTACCCTCCGATAGCAAGCGGGTCACTTGCAAACACCGGTATACATGGCATTGCACCGCATAGAGTTTACCTGATTTCACTACAGCATTACCTGTACATTCTTTCTGTTGCACTAGTCCTGACCTCACAACGAGATCGGTGGGCGTTACCCACTATGCCACCCTTTGGTGTCCGGAATTTCCTCCAAGAAATGAATTTCTTGGCGATAAGGCGGCCTGCTTGTTGCAAAGGTAATTTTTTCCGGCCATCCTGATAAAAAAATATTGAATACTTAACCTTAATTGTTCAAAAATATAAGTAATTGCTTTAGAACTTACCAAGGCTATTTTTATATTTGTAGTTCAATTAAATTCAATGGAACATTTTATAGTATCAGCTCGTAAGTATCGACCACAAACTTTTAAAGATGTGGTTGGACAGCAAGCCATAACTAATACATTGAAAAACGCCATTGAACACAATCACCTGGCACAGGCTCTTCTTTTCACAGGGCCTAGAGGAGTTGGAAAAACCACCTGCGCGCGTATTCTCGCAAAAATGATTAACCAGGATGGTACACAGAGCCCGGATGAGGATTTCGCGTTTAATATTTTTGAACTTGATGCTGCTTCTAATAATTCAGTAGACGATATCAGAAATTTAATAGACCAGGTTAGAATTCCTCCTCAGGTTGGAAAGTATAAGGTGTATATTATAGATGAGGTACATATGTTATCCCAATCTGCTTTTAATGCATTTTTAAAGACATTGGAAGAACCTCCAAAACACGCTATTTTCATTTTAGCAACTACTGAAAAACATAAAATTATACCAACCATACTTTCTCGTTGCCAGATCTTTGATTTTAAAAGAATTACTGTAGCCGATGCTAAAAATTATCTAGGATATATCGCACAGCAGGAAGGTGTAAATGCAGAAGAAGACGCGCTGAATATCATTGCCCAAAAAGCTGATGGTGCTATGCGAGATGCCCTTTCTATCTATGACAGAGTGGTAAGTTTTAGTGGTAAGAATCTAACACGGCAGGCAGTTACCGAGAATCTGAATGTGCTAGATTACGATACTTATATAAAAGTCACCGACCTTATTTTATCAAATAATATTCCTCAATTACTTCTTAGTTATAACGAGATCCTCTCCAATGGATTTGACGGCCACCATTTTATCAGCGGACTGGCTTCACATTTCAGAGATCTTTTGGTGTGTAAAGACCAAAAAACAATCCAGTTGCTGGAAGTTGGTGAACAAACCAAAGCCCGCTATTTTGAACAGGCATCCAAAACGGATCATCATTTTTTAATTAAGGCTATAGACCTGGCAAATGAATGCGATCTGAAGTACAAAACGAGTCAGAATCAACGATTACTTGTTGAACTTTCCTTAATGCAGCTTGCCTCTATCACTTTTGATGGAGAAAAAAAAAAGTTTGACCAGGCAATAATTCCAGCCTCAGTTTTTGAAAAACTACCCGTAGCACTTTCTTCGGAAGAAAAAAGTTTGGTACGAAGCAATGAACACGGGGCAACTTCAGCACAAGCTTCAAAAGAAAATCAGTTACCTTCAGGTGAAAATAAAACACCAGATATGCATTGTGCCGATGATAAACAAGACAATTATCATTCAAAGGGAATAATGGCACCCGATAACATTGAAACAACCAAAGACCCGAGTCAGAACCGACCACCTACCCCAGAACCTAAACCAGGAACCCGGTCAGAGGTATTAAAAGAAAAGGTGTCCGGACTGTCCCTAAAAAGTATACAGAAAAAACGGGAATTAGAAGCACGGAAGCAGGAAGCCGCTCCCACCAAAGATGTTGTACTTAAGGGTAAATTTAGTGAAACACAATTACAGGCCACCTGGAATAACTATGTAAAGCGCATGAAAAATCAGGGGTCAAAAATTCTCGCCTCCATTCTTGAAACCGACCTTCCTAAACTTCAGGATGACAATTGCATTATTATAGAATTACCTAACGAGACCATGAAAATCAATCTGGAACGAGAGCAGAATAAATTGATGTCCTATCTGAAACAAAAACTTCAAAACACAGAAATCAGGTTGGTGATAAATGTGAATGAGCAATCGGCAAAGAAGTATGCCTTTACTCCTATTGAGAAATACAACAAACTAAAGGAGAAAAATCCTTTAATAGATAAACTTAGAAGTACATTTGATTTAGACGTATAGATATGCTAGGATTAAAACTTCCCACAGACCCAAGATGGGCCAATATTGCAGAAAAGAATATTGAAGAAATTCTTATAGATCACGCCTATTGTGAGCAGAAAGCAGCTTCAACTGCAATTTCCCTTATTGTTTCTTTCCCAGAATATCCCGAATTAGTAGATGAAATGATCGCCTTATCCAGGGAAGAAATGGGACATTTTAAAATGGTGCATGAACAATTGCTAAAACGTGGCCATGTTTTAGGCCGGGATAGAAAGGACGAATATGTTATAAAATTAATTGGTTTTTTTCCGAAAGGAGGCAGCAGGACCACTCAATTAATACACCGACTATTGATCGCTGGACTAATTGAAGCTCGAAGTTGTGAACGTTTCAGGTTGCTTTCGGAAGAATTAAAAGATAAAGAACTTGCTGAATTTTATCATAGATTAATGGTCAGCGAAGCAAATCACTATACCATGTTCTTAAAATTTGCACGAAAATATGGAGAACGTGAAGAAGTAGATAAAAAATGGGAACAATTGCTAGATTTTGAAGCAGAAATCATGAAAGGCCTCGGTAAAGACAAAACCATCCATGGGTAGAATTTCAAAAGAATAAAACACAAAACCTATTGATAGTGCTAGTTTAGACTGGAGTTATTTCAAGTAATGACTATTTCCTTTTCCGATTATAAAGTGATTTAATAATTCCGTCAGCTAGTCCAATCTTTGGCACAAAGATATTATCTGCTCTGGCCCATTTCATAGAATTTAAATAAATTCGTGAAGCTGGAATAATCACATCCGCACGATCACTTTTAAGCTGTAGGTCCATAACGCGTTGCTCGTAACTTAAAGAATTTAGTAATTCGTTATATTTTTTAATGTATGCTAGACTTAAAGGCTTACCCTCCTTTTTCCCACTTGTTTTAAAAATATTATTGATGTTCCCACCGGATCCTATGAGGTCTATGTCCCTGTAAGGTTTTGTAGTCTCGCGCACCCATTTCTCCATCTCCTCCCAGGCCCCATCCTCGACCAGGTCATTAAGCAATCTTACCGTCCCTACTTTGAAAGATTTTGAAGCTATGGTTTTCCCGCTACTGTAGAGGGTATATTCAGTACTTCCCCCTCCTACATCCACATAAAGGTAGTTACAATCGTTTTTAATAAGTTCATGTAAATCTGTAGCAGCAATAATAGCGGCTTCATGAGTTCCATCTATGATTTCAATTTCCACTCCGGTTTTTGCCTTGATTTTTTCAACCACTTCGGCTGCATTTTTTGCTTCTCTCATGGCAGAAGTTGCGCAAGCTTTGTACTTCACGATTCCGTGAGATTTCATTAAAAGATTAAAAGCTTGCATAGTATCTACCATACGCTCTATATTTTTTTCGGAAATTATGCTTTTTTTAAACACATCCTCGCCCAGACGGATAGGTACCCTAACCAGTGAGGTTTTCCTAAAATCGGTATCTTCTCTGCCTTTCTGTTCTGTTATGGTCGATATTAAAAGCCTAACGGCATTGGAACCTATATCTATTGCTGCGTAGTTTTTTTGTGTAATCACGAGTTGAAATTTTCTATTTTATTCTCTGAATGGGACTTATAAAGACCTGAGGTTATGAACTAATTAATTTGTTCCTTTTATATTGTTTTCCTGGTTGTTGTACCCTGTAAGTTTATTTCTATAGTAATCGTACAATTCGAATTGGGATCGATGCTTGTCTTTGCTGCTATCTCTATAGGCATTATCCTGTTTGGAAGTAATAGTCCTGGCTTTTACATTATCGTGCCAACTAATATCAAATGTTTCAATAATTTCCTGTTTTATACTTTCATCATAAATCGGACAGGAAATTTCTACCCGAAGATCAAGGTTTCTTGTCATCCAGTCAGCTGAAGAAATATAAACCTTAGAATTTCCAGCATTTTTGAAGATGAAAACACGCGGATGTTCCAAGAATTTATCCACAATACTAATCACTTCTATATTATCACTCAAACCTTCTACACCAGGAATTAAGCAACAAACACCACGAACAATAAGTTTAATTTTCACTCCTGCCTGGCTCGCCTGGTATAGTTTATCAATCATAGGGTAATCTGAAAGACTATTGAGCTTTAAAGCAATACCTGAAGGTTTTCCTTCTCGAGCATTTTCAATTTCTTTCTGAATAAGGCCTACAAAGGCATTTCTACTGTAATGTGGAGAAACAATTAAATGTTTATATTTATTGACCTTATAATTGATTTCGAAAAAGTCGAAGACCTTATTTACTTCTTTCAAAATTTCGGTATCGGCTGTAAAAAGGGTGTAATCGGTGTAAATACGAGAAGTAGATTCGTTAAAATTTCCTGTACTAATGAAACCGTAGCGTTTCATCTTACCTTCTTCCTCACGTTCTATTACGCAAGCTTTACAATGAACTTTTAACCCAGGCACCCCAAAAATAAGTTGGACTCCTTCAGCCTGCATTTGTTCAGCATACCGAATATTGGCAACTTCATCAAAACGCGCTCTTAATTCTATTTGAACGATAACCTTTTTACCATTTTTCACTGCATTTATTAAAGAGCTGGCAATGTGTGAGATCTTTGCAAGTCTATATATGGTTATTTTTATAGTTTTAACCTTGGGATCCAGAGCGGCTTCTCGTAAAAACTTAACCGTGTAAGCAAAACTTTGATATGGTGCGTATAACAAAAAATCCCTTTTTGCGATGCTACCAAACAAACTGGTTTGTAAAATAAGACCAGGAATTGGTAAAGGTTCAATGGATTGATATAATAAATCTTCCCGACCCAAACTCGGAAAATTCATATAATCACGTCGATTGTGATAGCGTCCGCCTGGAATAATACTATCAGTAGATTCTATGCCCATTTTATTCATTAAATAAGACAAAGTATCATCGGCAATATTCATATCGTAGACAAAGCGTACCGGTTCACCTTTAATTCGATCTTTAACACTACTAGAAATTTTTTCAATAAAACTTTTACTCAGATCACTGTCTATATCCAATTCGGCATCTCTAGTAATCTTTATCATATGGGCCGAAATACTTTCATATTCAAAAATATTGAATATAGTGCCAAGGTTATAGCGAATCAAATCATCAAGCAAAATAATATATTGATTCCCATTTTCGATAGGAAGTACTACAAAACGCTCTATACTGCGTGGAATTTCAATAAGCACATACTTTCTTTCCTTTTCAGTTTTACCCTGAGCTTTAGAAATTCCTTTTTGAGGTCGCTCCTCATTCATAACCATTTTAACGGCTAGGTATGCAGCACTATCCTTTAAACTTGGAATGTCGGGTAAATCATTTAAAATAATAGTAACTAAAGCCGGACTTACTTTTGAAAGAAAAAAATTTTTAATAAACTTTTCTTGAGATTCAGATACCTGCTTTTCATTAATGATATGTATATTGTAATCTTTTAATTGATGCTGAATATCATCTAAAACCTGCAGGCTTTCGGCCTGATGCTTAATTACGATTTGCGTAATTTCTTCCAAAAGTTGGCTAGCCTTTATACCGCCAAGAACACTTTTTCCAGCCTTCCCAGCAAGGTCAATTCTTTTTACGGTTGCATACCTAACTTTAAAAAATTCATCTAAATTATTCGAGAAAATCCCCAAAAACCTTAATCTTTCTATAAGTGGTACAGTCTCATCTTCGGCTTCCTGCAGTACACGTGCATTAAATTGTAACCAGCTGAGCTCTCTGTTTAAATATTTTTTTTGAGGCATAAATTAGCGTAATTTTTTTGGGAATAGTTGGAGCAAGGTTTTTCCGTTTTTAATGTCTTTCCAAGTATCAGATTCAAAATCTATTACACAAAGACCAGTGGTAGGTAAATTGTCTACTGATTTGTCACCAAGTTTATTGACCAGCGCAGTCATTCCCGGATTATGTCCAAAAATCATTAATTTTTTTACTTCATCGGAACAGCTTTTTACAACGGATAATAAATGAGCTTCATCGAAGGTATAAAGTTCCTTTTTTACAGAGAATTTTTCATCGGGTATATGCAATGCGTCTTTAAAAATTTTTGCTGTTGTGTACGCCCTAACTGCAGGACTACTCCACAAAGTTAAATTATCACTTTGAAATTCTTTAAATGTTTTCAATACCCTTGCAGCGTCATTATATGCACGCTTTTTAAGTGGTCTTTTTTCATCGGGTAAATTATTATCCCAGGAGGATTTACCATGTCTAACAAGAATTAGTCTTTTCATAATCTCCATGTTAAGGTGCCAGCCTATTTCGTTCCCAGGTATCCTTCTCCAAAAATTCATAAATTATCCTGTCGTGTAAACGATTCTCTCTACCCTGCCAAAATTCAAAGCTACGGGGAGTCACTAAATAACCACCCCAGTGCGGAGGTTTTTCTACCTCTTTATTCTGAAATCTTTCTTCAATTTCTTTTAGTTGATGTTCCAGTTCTTCCCGGGAACCCAATATAGTGCTCTGGTTAGATGCCCATGCTCCCAACTGACTTCCACGCGGTCGTGATGCAAAATAGGTAATCGAATCCTCTTCAGAAGTTTTCATAGCAATTCCTTTTATAATGACCTGTCGCTCCAATGCAGGCCAAAAGAATGAAAGGCAAACCCTTGGATTTTCAGCTATATCATTTGCTTTTTCAGAATCATAATTGGTGTAGAAACTAAATCCATTTACACCGAACGACTTTAACAAGACAATGCGATTTTTCGGAAAACCTTCTATTCCACAAGTAGCCAAGGTCATAGCATTTACTTCTCCTACATCGGGATGAGCTTCTGCTTCTTCAAACCAGGTCGTAAAAAGAGGTAGGGGAAAGAATGAAATATTTTCCTCTAAAAGCTCACTTTTTCCGTAGCTCTTTCGATAGGTATCAAGACTTTTTTGCATTGTATTTTGCTTTGCTGCAATTTACAAGTTTTAAGCAGAAGCGGGAAAATTTTTGAGATAAGATTATGCTTTCTGAGGATAAAATCCACCATTATAAATCGAAATTTATATAAAGTAAAAATTCACCCCATAAACAACTTATCAAATCGACAAACTACATCTGCCAAATTATTTTTTTACATATTATCTATGAAAACGGCAGTACGCCTAAAAAACTTAATAATATAACATCAGAAGAAACTTATCAACTAAGTTTATTTAAAATTAATTACTCATAGACATTTTTAAAGATCATAGAGATTTATAAATCTTTGAAATCAGCACAGGGATATTAATTTTCAAGAAGGATATCACATTTCAAGGTTTATTTAAAAGCAAAAAATTTGTTACCTCAGATATTTTAATAATTATGGATTTTAGCAATTAATCCTAATTATTCAACTTTCATACCCCTGATTTCCATTATTTTTCGACATCACTTTACCTTTCATCGAAAATATATTGAGTTATATCTAAAAAATCCGTATAAACTTTTTTTATGCTTTTTAACTCCTAATTTTACCATAGATTTAATAATTAACAAATAGGTCACCCCCAACTTTCCTATAGGTAAGACTCCCTGATTTTACCAAATTTTAAATCCAAATTTTGCAACATTTACTTGTTTTTCCCAAAAAACAAATCACATCGGCTTAAACGATAGTGGTCAATAGATTATACCAGAGTTTCTGAAAAGAAATTCTAAAAAAGAATTAGAACAATTAATTCTAAACATTTATCATATGATTTGGAAAACTACTTTTGCAAATATGCCTCGATTTAACTTATTAGGCATATTATCTGTAATATTTATAATATTCAGCTCTCTTCAAGTTCAGGCGCAATGTAATAGTAATAACGTGACTGTTACTGATTTTTATCTTGGGGATGAAAACGGAATTCCTTTAAATTCCAATTCCAATTATCAAATTGGCCAACTAGTAAATGCTTATCTATATGCAGAATTTGGTGGGAGTTCAGCCAACGGCTATTCACTTTATTTGGAATATAATATTAGTGTCGATGGAGATCCTCAAGATTTAGTTCAGCAATGTTTATTTAATGGACAATCTATACCTGCTTCAGGTTATCATCAGATTAGTGCCTTTACCTGGGAATGGGGAAAAGAATTAAAATTACAGAATCTCTATATGGATTGGTACACCAATGCCACATTAAGAAATTGTAAGCCACTGAACCGTAATTCTCAATGTTTTGGTGCTACAAAAGATTATTTGGTTAAAACTCCTCTTGTGGCTAATTTTGATTATACTCAATCCTGTGATAGTTACACCGTTAAATTCACCAATCTAACAACCGGTGGAAATGTCGATAATTATTCTTATCAATGGGATTTTGGGGATTCATCTAGCAGTACAGATTCCAATCCTAGTCATACCTTTTCTAGTGCTGGTGAATATCTTTATGAAGTTGTTCTCACCTCCAATGACGGAAGTGCTCAAAGTACATATTCCGAAACTATTACTATTTTTGAACCAGGTGAAGCAAGTATTTCTTATCCCTCAACCATTTGCTCTTTAGATGGTTCTGTTGAAGTAGAATTAACCGGGACGTCGGGAGGAACATTTGATTCAACTGAAGGACTTATTATCGATAATAATACTGGAACAATTAACGCTTCCCAGAGTAACGCGGGAAGTTATACTGTTACATATACTTTTAATAAAAATGGTTGTGAGTATAGTGCTCAAACTACTTTAGAAATTAAAGATCCTTCAGCTCCAATTGGAAATCCAATTCAGGTTTTTTGTTCAATAGATAATGCTACCGTCTCAGATCTTTCAGCCACAGGCTCAAATATTAAATGGTTTGCTGAAAAAGGTGATGCTTCTTCTCTTGAATCAGAATTTCCACTAGAAGATGGGGAAGATTATTTCGCTACCCAAACCCTAGACGGATGTGAAAGTGACTTATTTCTTACAGTATTGGTTAAGATAAATGATCCGGAAACCCCAGAAATATCTGCTATTGATACAGATTGTGATAGTGCCTTGGGATCCATTAAAGTTTCTAACTTTGACGGTAATCTGACCTATACCCTGGTAGACAGTGAAGGAAATAATACTTCCAATTCAATCAATCCCGATGGTATATTTACTGAAGTAGCACCTGATACATACACAGTAAGAGTTCAAAACGACGATTGTAAGGCTAATTCTAATCCTGTTTCCATAAATGAACAACCTCAAGGTCCAATTGCCAACAACGAAACTGTATCAACTTCTGAAGACACTGCATTAGTAATCAATATTCTCGGTAATGATACCGATCCTAACGGGGATAATTTTGAAATTAAAAATATTTCTGAACCCGGAAATGGTATAGCTATTCTGAATGAAAATGGAACTATAACTTATACTCCGAAAGAGAATTTCAGTGGAACTGATTCTTTTTCTTATTCCATCACGGACGGCACTTGTGATGATGACAATGCCATTGTAACAATAAACGTAACCGGTACAAATGATGCACCGGTAGCTGTGGATGATTCAGCCAATACCGATGAAGATACTGCAGTGGAGATCGCAGTCCTTGATAATGATTCTGATCCTGATCCTGATAATGATGTACTTGAGGTAACCACTACGACTGCTCCTGCTAATGGAAGTGTAGTGATCAACCAGGATGGAACCGTAACTTATACTCCAGAGACCAACTTTAACGGAACAGATTCTTTTAGCTATACCATCACTGATGGAAATGGTGGAACCGATACTGCTATGGTAACGGTAACGGTAGGTGCCACAAATGATGCGCCGGTAGCTGTGGATGATTCCGCCAATACCGATGAAGATACTGCCGTGGAGATCGCAGTCCTTGATAATGATTCTGATCCTGATAATGATGCCCT
>NZ_SNWE01000034.1 GCF_004362395.1 Salegentibacter sp. 24 | reverse complement strand
TGGTTTTAGTGTTTTTAAAGATGCCGCTAAGCTCTTTAAATATAACACTTTACACCCAATTTTTATTTATATCTCATGAATTTTTGGGGTTAAGCGTTTTCCTCTAAAATCATTGATGGTATTATGATCGGGTTTACTTTGACCACTGAGCCACATAAAATGAATGTTCTCCAGAAGTGCCTGTTAAATTTTACGAGGGGAATAAATAATGCGCAGGTACGCATAAATGATCATCTTAAGAAGCATCCGAGGATGGTAACTGGAAGTACCACCTCCTTTGTAACTTCGCTCCAGGTCAGCGATGGCGATTTGATCAATAATCGTATTGACGATTCTAACGGGATGATTTAAAGGTGCCAAATCATCATAACCGAGGTGAAAAGACTTAACTGCGACTGGTTATAGGTCTTAAATACAACTTTAACTTAAATTCCATGAAAATAATAAAACCTCAAAAAAATCCAACAAAAAAGGCTGCCTTTTCAGACAGCCTCTATTATTCAAAGTTTTACACTTACTTATTCAACATCCCAGAAAACCGGGGTTTGAGCAGAGTCTCCACCAATTGCTTCAGAAGCTAACTCGTAGTTATCTTCGTTAAGGTTGGTTTCGTCTACTGGGTAAGTATATCTTAAAGGTACCTCAGTTTCGAATTCTGTTGGAATATTTAGTGTTGGTTCATCATATTTTCTCCAAACTGACCATCCCTGGAAAGGATTGTCAAACATAGCTATCCAGTACTGAGTAGCAAATTGTTCTACAGATCCATCGTAAGTTACAGCTGGCTGTGCAAGGTAAGCTGAGATTTCATCATCAGATAGTCCCCAGTACTCCATAGAAGCAGTAATAGCAGCCTCGTAATGCGTTTGAGCATCACCACCTACAGCATAACCAAGTTCAGCTGCTCTTGATTGGTTGAAACGAACTTCAGCATAATCTAAAAGAATAGATTCACGGGTTGGTTCTAAGAAAGGATCTCCAATATGTGTAAATGCTCCATAGCTATTAAGTCCGCCATAGACACCCCCAGTATATTCATCCAGGTTCTCATCAAAATATACCATTCTTCTAGGATCATCAAGTTCGTTCATATAATCTATAATCGTATTAGCTCCTAAAAAATCAGAACGACCACTAAGAACAAGGTCTTCCCAGAGTGGGTTACCATAAGGATCGTTAGTTTGATAAGTCATAGTAGCATTATCTTCGTTAGACATAAATACTCCATCAGTAACAGCTGATTCTACAGTAGATTGAGATAGGCCTGGGTTAACCTCAGAAATTCTCATTCCTAATCTTAATTTAAGAGAATTGGCGAATAAAATCCATTTATCCATGTCTCCTCCGTAAATAACGTCAGAATTTGTGTACCCCTGTCCGGCTGATAACAGGGCACCTACATTGTTCAACCTTGTAATAAGGTCTTCGTAGATTACCATATCATCATCGTAGGCAGGTAGTGGAAATTCTTCTGCTTGTAAGGCTTGAGAGTAAGGAATATCTCCAAAACTATCTACAAGCACATGCCAGGCGTAAATTTCCATTACTTCCAATTGACCTAGACGGGCATCTTTTTCGGCTTGTTCAAGTTCAGTATTTTCTCTAACAATACTTTTAGCATCCTGCAGATCAAGAATAACATCTCTATATAATTCAGACCAAACATTATCTGGGTTCTGTCTTGAAGTAAAGTTGTAGTTCGTTTCGTCTACATAAGTAGTTGTTGTAAAATACTGGGCAAGAAATCTAAATATAGCGTCATTTACATTCGGGCTTGCCATCATGTCCGATAAACTTACCGTGGCTGCTGTAAATAAAAAGTCTGAAGCAACCTGAGTCGGTTCTTTGGGATCTCGGTTGAGATCCTCATATTGCTCGTCACTTTGGCAAGACCATAGTATTACGAGTGCTGTTAAGGCTACAATATATTTTTTCATAGTTATTTTTATTAAAAGTTAAATCTAAGGCTTGCACCAATTTCTCTTACCGCCGGATATGCACCAGATTGGTAACCCTGTGCATTTCCTGAGCTAAGTCCTGCTTCTGGATCCGAGTAAGGAATGTTCTTGTGTATGATCCAAAGGTTTCTACCAATTAAAGATAAAGAAGCACTGGTAAATGGAGTTGCATCTATAATTTTTGGACCAAAATTATAAGCCAAACTAACTTCTCTGAGTTTTACGAAAGAAGCGTCGTAAACATGACCTTCGTTAGCATCCCTTCCATATCCATAAGGATTACCGAAGTAGTCTGTTCTGGCTCTTACTGTATTCTCAGAAGTATTGGTAACTTCATAAGTTCCATCGTCGTTGTAGGAAACATCTCCCTGAACACCATCAAGAATTACACCGCCCTGGTTTTCCTCAGCTATATAACCTGGGTCACCTGGTTCAAGCTCCGGGTCGTATAGTGGGTTTCTGATTGGGTTACCAAGTTCATTGGTTCCTACACTTGTCGCATATAATCCTGTTGCACGTCCATACCAGGTGTCTAAAGAGAAAATATCTCCCCCTTTTTGAACATCTATAAGGAAACTAAAGGTTAGGTTTTTGTAAGTAAGTGTGTTAGATACACCACCTGTCCAATCTGGTTGGATGTTACCAATAATATAGTTGGCATTTGGTGTTCTTTCATAGTAACCTCCGTCAGTAATTACGCGGTTTCCGTTATCATCATAAACATAAGCAGATCCTCTAATGGCGCCGTATGGTTCTCCTGGAGCTGCGTTGATGGAAACTCCACCTTGGAAACTAGCCAGCTGTAGGTTGTCAATCCCTTCATCAAGTTCTAAAACTTCACTCTTGTTTTTAGCCCAGTTTGCATTTATGGTCCAGTCAAAATCTTCTGTTCTGATTGGATTTAATGTCAAGGAAACCTCTATACCTTTATTTTCCACCGTACCAGCATTTAATAGTTTGGTTGCAAAACCAGTAGCGGTTGATACCGGTACCGGGGTAATTTGGTTTTCTGTCTGAGAGTTGTAATAAGACACATCAAAAGCGATTCTTCTGTCGGCGAAATTGGCTTCTAAACCTACTTCATATGCCTTCATACGCTCAGGCTTAAGATTCAAATTTGCTAACTGAGAATTGTTACTTGCATATCCGGCTGTTCCAAAAGGAGCAGAGATAGCATAAGTATTAAATACTCGGTAAGGATTAGTATCACTACCAACTTCAGCGTAGTTCGCTCTTAATTTAGCAAAGCTTAACCAATTTGCTTCTATTACATTTGATAGGATTACACTAGTAGAAATAGAAGGATAATAAAAGGTGTTATTTTCTATAGGTAAAGTAGAAGAACGGTCTCTTCTTATAGTCCCTTCAAGGAAATAGGTGTCTAAATAGCCTAAACCAGCTCTGGCGTAGATTCCATCTAACATTCTTATGCTTTCATATTCCGTTGGTGGATTAATTGGAGCCGACGAGTTGCTCAAAGCATAGAAGCCCGGTGCATTAAGACCACCATTAGTTGAAGCTAGGATGTAGCTACGTTCATTTCTACGTAAATTAAAACCTAAATTCCCATCAAGGTTAAGATCTTCAGTTACATCTTTGTTAAAGTTCAGGATAAGATCGTAGTTGTATTCCGCAGCTCTGTTGTTATACCTGGAGTATTCTGGAATGTCCGCACTTCCTACGTTGATTCTTTGTTCCTGTAATTCGTCGTAGGTATCAAATGTAAAGCGGCCTAATACGCTAAATACATCGTTGATCTCGTAATTTAGGTTGATATTACCAAAATACCTGTTACGAGTATCGGTTTGATAATTCTCATAAAGTGTCCAGTATGGGTTGTCTGAATAAATTGGAGAAAGGTCATCTGGACCATTTGGGTTCCAGGTAATATTTTCTCCAGTTGCAAAGTAAGCAGCTCTTTGATCGTAGAGATCTACGTTAGTCTGCCACCATTGTCTGAACTGTTGCATAATGTTTAAAGAACTATATCCAGTTCCATATCTACCTTTTCCATCTGTTTTGGTATAGGTTACATTGGTTTGCGCTGAAAACTTATCTGTAAAATCGTGAGAGGCACTAAACTTTAAAGTATTTCTCTTGATCTGGCTATTAGGCAGGTTACCCTGTTGATTGAAATTGGTAGCACTTAACCTAAAAGAACTTCTATCCGTACCGCCGTCTAAGGCAACAGAGTTAATCATCGTATACCCAGTTTCCCAGATAGCGTTAGGATTATTTGCACCAGCCTCCCAAGGAGTAGCCTGTTGGTAAAAATCATACTCTGTTCCTTCTAACTGAGGATAAATAGAGTTCCACTGGTAAATAGGTGCTCCGTCAAATATTCCTCCAAATGAAGCATCTTCCGTAAAAGGAGTTACAGGATCAAGATTTCCGTCACCATCGACGTCATATTGATTAAAATAGGCATCCCCGTCTGGCCCATAAAACCTTCCATAACCAGCACCATACTGATCCTGGTACTCTGGAAGGGTATTGTCATTTACATGACTGGTCATAAGGGTAGAGTTTACAGAAACTCCAATCCCTTTACCTTTACTTCCTTTCTTAGTTTCAATAATGATAACCCCGTTTGCGGCTCTAGCCCCATAAAGAGCAGTGGCGGCCGCACCTTTTAGTACGTTAATAGATGCAATGTCATTAGGGTTGATGTCCGAAGCAGCATTACCATAATCGTAACCACCTCTACCTGACGCCTGTCCAGACCTGTTGTTGTTAGCGTTGCTAATTGGCGTGCCATCAATAACAAAAAGCGCCTGGTTGTTCCCTGTTAATGAAGAGTTTCCACGAATCACTACGTTGGAAGAACCTCCCATAGTTCCTGAGGATGAAATGTCGAGTCCCGCAACTTTACCTGATAAAGAATTCACGAAGTTTTGTGTAGGAACATCAGATACTTCAGAGCCATCAACACTTTGTGTTGCATAACCTAGAGATTTCTTTTCCCTCTCGATACCTAAGGCCGTAACGACTACTTCGTCTAATTGGGCAGAATCTGTTGATAATGTTACATCTATAGTGTCAACATTGGTAACAGCATACTCTGCAGTTTCCATTCCAACGAAAGAAAATACCAAAATGTCACCCTGGGTGGCATCAATGGAATAATTTCCGTCAAAATCTGTTTGGGTACCTGTGTTAGTTCCCTGAATCATAACGGTTACACCTGGTAGGGGTAGCCCGTCTTCATCGACTACCGTACCGGTAATCGTTCGTTCTTGTGCAAAAGTAATCTGCACAGCTAACACTAATAAAAGTGTTAGAATACTACTAAACTTTGTTCTCATTTTTAAATTTGTTTGAATTAGCCAACGCCAAAAGTGCTAATAAATGGTTAATAAAACAAACTTTTGTTTTTAAAAATCAGGACTCATTTTAAGGAATTGTTAAATTTTAGGGGTAGACCCGTTAGAGTCAGGGTGTAAAGCGCTGCCTTGCAAATGTTAAAAGATTAGAAAATTATTGCCATTTAATATCAAAGTGTGCTTAAAACACAAAACATAACGCTTCTGAAGCCTTCAGAGGTTCTTAAAATTGCTTGTATTTAATATGGTATAGGACTGAATTATTAACATTATTGTTTGACTGGTATTTTGGGTTAAAGCATCCTTCTGAAAATTAATTCATTATAGTTTGATAAATTTGTTTTTATTTCTACATTTGCAAACCCTAAAAAACAGGGGATTAAATTTATTAATAATTAGGTAAAAGAAATTATGCCAACAATTTCACAATTAGTACGAAAAGGAAGAGCCCAAATAACCAAGAAGAGTAAATCGGCTGCTTTGGATTCGTGCCCTCAAAGAAGAGGAGTGTGCACACGTGTGTATACTACTACACCTAAGAAGCCAAACTCGGCTATGCGTAAAGTAGCTAGGGTAAGGTTGACTAACGGAAAAGAAGTTAACGCTTATATTCCAGGTGAGGGTCACAATCTACAAGAGCACTCGATAGTATTGGTTAGAGGCGGAAGGGTAAAAGATTTGCCAGGTGTAAGATACCATATTGTTCGCGGTGCATTAGATACTGCGGGTGTAGAAGGTAGAAGCCAGCGTAGGTCGAAATACGGAGCAAAGCGCCCTAAGAAGTAAGTAAAAACTTTTAATGTAAAGAAATGAGAAAAAGACAGGCCAAAAAAAGACCGCTTTTACCAGATCCAAAATTTAACGATCAGCTTGTAACACGTTTTGTGAACATGATGATGTGGGATGGTAAGAAATCGGTAGCCTTTAAGATTTTCTATGATTCAATCGCAATTATAGAGGAGAAGAAACAAGACGAAGAAAAAACTGGTTTGGAAATTTGGAAAGATGCTCTTTCTAATGTTATGCCTCACGTTGAAGTTAGAAGTAGACGAGTTGGAGGTGCAACCTTTCAAATCCCCATGCAAATAAGACCAGATAGAAAAGTATCAACCGCTATGAAGTGGTTAATTTCATTTGCCCGTAAGAGAAATGAAAAATCTATGGCGCAGAAATTAGCTTCTGAAGTTCTTGCTGCTGCCAAAGAAGAAGGTGCTGCAGTTAAAAGAAGAGTAGATACTCATAAAATGGCTGAAGCTAATAAAGCATTCTCTCACTTTAGATTCTAAAAAAAAATGGCACAAAGAGATTTAAAATTTACCAGAAATATAGGAATTGCGGCTCATATTGATGCGGGTAAAACCACAACAACAGAGCGTATTCTATATTATACAGGGATAAGCCACAAAATAGGAGAGGTGCACGATGGTGCGGCTACTATGGACTGGATGGAGCAGGAGCAGGAAAGAGGTATTACCATTACTTCTGCCGCTACGCACTGTAAGTGGATGTACAGAGATCAGGAATTTACGGTAAACATTATCGATACTCCAGGTCACGTTGATTTTACCGTAGAGGTAGAGCGTTCTTTACGTGTATTAGATGGTGTTGTTGCATTGTTTAGTGCGGTAGATGGTGTTGAGCCACAATCTGAAACCGTTTGGAGACAGGCTGATAAATATAAAGTACCACGTTTAGGATTTGTAAATAAAATGGACCGTCAGGGAGCTGACTTTTTTAATGTGTGTAAGCAGGTTAGAGAAATGCTTGGTGGAAACCCAGTGCCATTGCAAGTTCCTATCGGTGATGAAATAGATTTTAAAGGAGTGGTTGATCTTATTTCCAAAAAAGCTATTATTTGGAATGATGAAGATCACGGGATGACCTATGATACTATAGATATTCCTGAGGAGCTTATGGAAGATGTGAATAAGTACCGAACTCAGCTCGTAGAAGCTGTTGCCGAGTATGATGAAGCATTGATGGAAAAGTTCTTTGAAGATGAAGACTCGATTACTGAGGATGAAATCATTGCTGCCCTTAGAGCTGCAACCATAGATATGTCTATCATTCCTATGATGTGTGGTTCTGCCTTTAAAAATAAAGGAGTACAGGCAATGCTTGATGCTGTGATGAGGTATATGCCTTCTCCGGTAGATGTTGAAGCTATTGTAGGTGTGAATCCTGATACCAATGAAGAAGAAAGCAGAAAGCCACACGTTGACTCTCCTTTTTCTGCATTGGCATTTAAAATTGCTACCGATCCTTTTGTAGGTCGTTTAGCGTTTTTCCGTGTTTACTCTGGAGCTTTAGATGCAGGATCGTATGTTTTAAACAACAGATCAGGTAAGAAAGAGCGTATATCTCGTATATACCAGATGCACTCTAACAAGCAAGAGCCTATAGATAGGATTGAAGCTGGTGATATTGGTGCAGCTGTTGGTTTTAAAGATATTAAAACCGGCGATACACTTACCAATGAGAAGCACCCAATCGTTCTTGAGTCTATGACTTTCCCTGAGCCAGTAATTGGTATCGCGGTTGAGCCTAAGACCAAGGCTGATGTTGATAAAATGGGTATGGCTTTGGCTAAACTAGCTGAAGAAGATCCTACTTTCCAGGTGAAGACTGATGAAATTTCAGGACAAACCATAATCTCTGGAATGGGAGAGCTTCATATTGAAATTCTTGTTGACCGTTTAAAGAGAGAATTCAAAGTTGAAGTAAATGAAGGTCAACCTCAGGTTGAGTATAAAGAAACAGTAACTAAAACTGCCGAGCACAGAGAGGTTTATAAAAAGCAATCTGGTGGTCGTGGTAAATTTGCTGATATTGTATTTGAGATGGGTCCTGTAGACGAAGACTTTGAAGGAAAAGGACTTCAGTTTGTAGACAATATTAAAGGTGGACGTATTCCTAAAGAATTTGTTCCTTCGGTAGAAAAAGGATTTAAAGAAGCAATGAAAAACGGTCCAATGGCTGGTTTTCAAATGGATACTTTAAAAGTAATCCTTAAGGATGGATCTTTCCACCCTGTAGATTCCGATCAACTTTCTTTCGAATTGGCTGCTAAAATGGGTTACAAAGCCGCTGCTAAAAAAGCCGGTGCTGTAGTTCTTGAGCCTATTATGAAAATAGAAGTAGTAACTCCAGAAGAAAATATGGGTGATATCGTTGGTGACTTGAACCGAAGAAGAGGTCAGGTGAACAGCATGTCAGACAGGTCCGGAGCTAAGATTATTAAAGCGGAAGTGCCTTTAGCTGAAATGTTTGGATATGTAACTACATTGAGAACATTATCTTCTGGTAGAGCAACTTCAACTATGGAATTTTCTCACTATGCTGAGACTCCTTCTAATATTTCAGAAGAAGTTATTAAAGCAGCAAAGGGTACAAACGAATAATATTAGGAAAATGAGTCAGAAAATAAGAATAAAACTAAAATCCTACGATCATAACCTGGTAGATAAATCTGCGGAGAAGATCGTGAAGACTGTAAAAACTACAGGTGCGGTGGTAACAGGACCAATTCCTTTACCTACTCACAAAAAACTTTTTACTGTTTTACGTTCTCCTCACGTGAACAAAAAAGCCAGAGAGCAGTTTCAATTAAGCTCTTACAAAAGGCTTTTGGATATTTACAGTTCTTCTTCAAAAACAATCGATGCGTTGATGAAGTTGGAATTGCCAAGTGGAGTTGAAGTAGAGATCAAGGTATAAGTATATCCCCGTGCAGGCGGGGATCCCAAAGGTTCTCACCACGGTGAGAATGAACATGTCCTGAGCAGTTGGCGAGGGAAAAACGGAAGAAAGATACATTCAGGGCGAAAGTATTTTTCTGCCCTGAATTTTTTTAAATAAATAAGTAATAATCAAAAATTAATTATGTCTGGGTTAATAGGAAAAAAAATAGGCATGACCAGTATTTTTGACGAGAACGGAAAAAATGTTCCGTGTACCGTTATAGAAGCAGGTCCATGCGTAGTTACCCAAGTCAGAACCACAGAGGTTGACGGGTATGAGGCACTTCAAGTTGGTTTCGATGACAAAAAGACTGCAAACAAGGCTGCTGAAGGGCATGCTAAAAAGGCAGGAAGCGTTGCAAAACGTAAAGTCGTTGAATTCAAAGGATTTGAAGCAGATTATAAATTAGGTGATGCGATCACTGTAGAGCACTTTAGCGAGGGAGAATTTGTAGATATTGCAGGTACTTCTAAAGGTAAGGGCTTTCAGGGAGTTGTAAAAAGACACAACTTCGGTGGTGTTGGTCAAGCAACTCACGGTCAGCATAACCGATTAAGAGCTCCGGGTTCTATTGGTGCAGCGTCTTATCCTGCACGGGTTTTCAAAGGAATGAAAATGGCCGGTAGAATGGGTGGAGAGAGAGTTAAAGTAGAAAACCTGAGAGTTTTAAAAGTGGTGGCAGATAAAAACCTTTTAGTAGTAAAAGGATGTGTGCCTGGTCACAAAAACTCATACGTAATCATTAGTAAGTAATGGAAGTAGCAGTTTTAGATATAAAAGGAAAAGAAACAGGCAGAAAAGCAAAGCTTTCTGATGCTGTTTTCGCTATAGAGCCGAATGATCATGCTGTGTACCTTGATGTTAAGCAATATTTAGCTAATCAACGCCAGGGAACTCATAAGGCCAAGGAGCGTGCTGAAATTACGGGAAGTACTCGTAAGATCAAGAAGCAAAAAGGTACTGGTACCGCGCGTGCGGGTAGCATTAAATCTCCAATTTTTAAAGGAGGTGGACGTGTTTTTGGACCCAGACCAAGGAATTATGGTTTTAAATTGAATAAGAATTTAAAACGTTTGGCAAGAAAATCGGCTTTATCAATAAAAGCAAAAGGGGAATCAATTTTTGTAGTTGAGGACTTTTCTTTTGATGCGCCAAAGACAAAAAGTATGATTGATGTTTTGAAAGCCCTTGGTATTCAGGACAAAAAATCGCTTATAGTGTTGGGTGACTCAAATAAAAACGTATATTTGTCGTCACGTAATTTAAAAGGACTTGAGGTTGTAAATTCCTCAGAATTAAGTACTTACGGAATTCTTAATGCTAAGAATATTGTATTGCTTGAAGGTTCTTTAGAAGGAATTGAGTCGAATTTAAGTAAATAAGCCTTATGAGTATCTTGATAAAACCAATTATTACAGAAAAAGCCACCGGAGATAGCGAGTTAAATAACCGTTTTTCTTTCGTGGTAGACAATAAGGCGAATAAGATTGAAATTAAAAATGCAGTGGAAGCTGCCTACGGAGTTTCAGTTGAAAAAGTTCGTACCATAAATGTCCGTCCGGATCGTAAAACCAGATATACAAAATCTGGTATGATCACTGGTAAAACCAAAGCTTTTAAAAAGGCATTGGTACAGGTGACGGAAGGTGAAACTATTGATTTATACAGTAATCTTTAAGATTAAAAAATGTCAGTTAGAAAATTAAAACCAATCACCCCTGGCCAGCGTTTTAGAGTAGTAAACGGGTATGACGCCGTGACTACTGATAAGCCGGAAAAAAGCCTTTTGGCTCCGATTAAAAAGTCAGGTGGTAGAAACAGTCAGGGAAAAATGACGATCCGCTACAAAGGTGGAGGTCATAAAAGACGTTACAGAATTGTAGACTTTAAACGCGACAAGCACGGGATTCCTGCTACTGTTGCAAGTATAGAATACGATCCAAACCGAACAGCCTTTATCGCATTGTTGAATTACCAGGATGGTGAGAAACGATATGTTATTGCTCAAAACGGGTTGCAGGTAGGTCAAAATATTGTATCAAGCACAGATTCGGCTGCTCCAGAAATTGGAAATGCAATGCCGTTATCAAGCATTCCGCTTGGTACTGTGGTTTCTTGTATTGAACTAAGAGCCGGGCAAGGTGCTGTTATGGCAAGAAGTGCCGGGGCTTTTGCTCAGTTATTGGCAAGAGAAGGAAAATATGCAACCGTAAAACTACCTTCAGGAGAAATTAGAAGAGTGTTAGCTACGTGTATGGCGACTATTGGAGCTGTATCAAATAGTGATCACCAGCTTCAAGTTTCTGGTAAGGCTGGTAGAAAACGTTGGTTGGGTATTAGGCCAAGAACAAGACCAGTTGCGATGAACCCTGTAGATCACCCAATGGGTGGTGGTGAAGGAAGAGCTTCCGGTGGTCACCCACGTTCAAGAAAAGGTTTACCTGCTAAAGGTTTCAAAACCCGTTCAAGAACAAAAGCGAGTAATAAATATATTGTAGAACGTAGAAAGAAATAATAAGATATGGCACGTTCATTAAAAAAAGGACCTTACGTTCACTATAAGTTAGATAAGAAGGTTGCTCAGAATGTTGAGTCTGGAAAAAAAGCCGTGATCAAGACCTGGTCTAGAGCTTCTATGATTACTCCAGATTTTGTAGGGCAAACCATCGCTGTTCATAACGGGAAACAATTTGTACCTGTTTATGTGACAGAGAACATGGTAGGGCATAAATTAGGAGAATTTTCACCAACACGTTCCTTTAGAGGGCATTCAGGTGCAAAAAATAAAGGTAAAAGATAATTGAAGCTATGGGAGTTCGTAAAAGAGAAAGAGCAGAGCAGATAAAAGAAGCCAAAAAACAGGTAGCTTTTGCAAAGTTGAATAACTGCCCTACTTCACCTAGAAAAATGCGCTTAGTTGCGGATTTAGTAAGAGGTGAGAAAGTAGAAAGAGCGCTTCAAATATTAAAATTCAGTACAAAAGAAGCTTCTGGACGTTTAGAGAAATTATTGCTTTCTGCAATAGCCAACTGGCAATCTAAAAACGAAGATGCTAATATTGAAGAAGCTGAATTGTTTGTAAAAGAAATCCGTGTAGATGGAGGAGCGATGCTTAAAAGGCTACGTCCTGCACCACAGGGTCGCGCACATAGAATTAGAAAGAGATCCAATCACGTTACTTTGGTGCTTGGAGAAAACAATAATACACAAAGCTAAGTAGAGTATGGGACAGAAAACAAATCCAATCGGGAATCGCCTTGGTATCGTAAGAGGATGGGAATCCAACTGGTACGGAGGAAATGACTACGGCGATAAATTGGCCGAAGACGATAAGATTAGAAAGTACATCCATGCTCGACTTTCAAAAGCGAGTGTATCTAGGGTAATTATTGAGCGTACGCTTAAGCTTGTAACCGTTACTATCACCACTGCCAGACCGGGTATCATTATCGGTAAAGGCGGCCAGGAGGTAGACAAGCTTAAAGAAGAGCTGAAGAAAATTACCGACAAGGAAGTTCAAATTAACATCTTTGAGATTAAGAGGCCAGAACTTGATGCGCATTTAGTGGCATCTAGTGTTGCAAGACAAATTGAAAATCGTATTTCTTACCGTCGTGCAATTAAAATGGCTATCGCGGCTGCTATGAGAATGAATGCAGAAGGGATCAAAATTCAGATTTCCGGACGTTTAAATGGTGCTGAAATGGCACGTTCAGAAGCATACAAAGATGGTAGAATTCCTCTGTCTACTTTTAGGGCCGATATTGACTATGCTTTAATTGAAGCTCACACTACCTATGGTAGATTGGGTGTTAAAGTATGGATAATGAAAGGCGAAGTGTACGGTAAAAGAGATCTTTCTCCCCTTGTTGGTATGTCCAAGAAGCAAGGAGGAAAACCTGGAGCCGGTCGAGGTGGTAACAAATCACGTCGTAGAAAGTAATTTTTTAAAGTAAAGAAAAATGTTACAACCTAAAAGAACAAAATACCGTAAACAGCAGAAGGGCCGTATGAAAGGTAATGCCGGAAGAGGGCATAGACTCTCTAATGGAACCTTTGGAATTAAATCTATGGATTCTAGTTTCATTACTGCCCGTCAAATTGAAGCTGCACGTATTGCTGCTACCCGATATATGAAAAGGGAAGGTTCTATCTGGATTAAAATATTTCCAGACAAGCCGATCACTAAGAAACCTCTAGAGGTTCGTATGGGTAAAGGTAAAGGTGCCGTGGAATATTGGGCTGCTGTTGTAAAACCAGGAAGAATTATGTTTGAAATTGGTGGAGTGCCAATGGATGTTGCCAAGGAAGCTTTAAGGCTTGCGGCACAGAAACTTCCTGTAAGAACCAAATTTATTGTAGCTAGAGATTATCAAGCTTAATATTATAAAGTTATGAAACAATCAGAAGTAAAAGAACTGTCTGTGGCAGAATTACAAGAAGAGCTTGGGAAATCTAGAAAAGCATATTCAGATTTGAAAATGGCTCACGCAGTTTCGCCATTAGAGAACCCAATACAGCTTAGAGCTGTACGAAGAACTATAGCGAGACTTGCTACAGAGTTAACTAAAAGAGAACAACAATAAGTGTTATTCTGCTGAAAGATGGAAAAAAGAAATTTAAGAAAAGAGCGTATAGGTGTTGTTACCAGTAATAAAATGCAGAAATCAATCGTGGTTTCTGAAGTTAAGAAAGTAAAACACCCTATGTATGGAAAATTCGTTTTGAAAACGAAAAAATACGTAGCGCACGACGAAACAAACGACTGCAACGAAGGAGATACTGTAAGGATCATGGAGACACGACCTTTAAGTAAATCAAAATGTTGGAGATTAGTAGAAATAATTGAAAGAGCGAAGTAATGGTACAACAAGAGTCTAGACTAAGAGTAGCAGACAATACCGGGGCAAAAGAAGTTTTGACCATTCGTGTATTGGGCGGTACAAAGAAAAGATACGCTTCTGTTGGGGACAAGATAGTTGTCAGCGTAAAAGAAGCTACACCTAACGGTAATATCAAAAAAGGTGCAGTTTCAACAGCAGTTGTAGTTCGTACCAAGAAAGAAGTACGCAGGCAGGACGGGTCCTATATCCGTTTTGATGATAACGCCTGTGTATTGCTAAACCCTACCGGGGAAATGCGCGGAACTCGTGTATTTGGTCCGGTTGCGAGAGAACTTCGTGATAAGCAATTCATGAAAATTGTATCATTGGCACCCGAGGTGCTTTAATACATTAACAAGATGAGAAAGCTTAAAATAAAATCTGGAGATACTGTAAGAGTTGTTGCCGGTGATCATAAAGGTCAGGAAGGTAAAGTTCAAAAAGTACTCATAGAAAAGAATAAGGCCATCGTGGAAGGTGTGAACACTATCTCAAAACATGAGAAGCCAAGTGCATCTAACCCACAAGGTGGAATTGTAAAGAAAGAAGCTCCTATTCATATTTCTAACCTTTCTTTGTTAGACAAAGATGGTAATACTACCAGAGTTGGATATAAAGAAGAGGATGGAAAGAAAGTAAGATTTTCCAAAAAATCTAATGAAGTAATTTAGTTATGGCATACGTACCAAGACTTAGAGCAGAATATGCAGAGCGAGTTAAGCCTGCATTAAAAGAAGAATTTAGCTACGCTAACGTAATGGAGATTCCAAAACTAGAGAAAATAGTTTTGAGTCGTGGCGTTGGTGCAGCTGTAGCAGATAAAAAGCTAATTGACCACGCTGTAGATGAACTTTCTACCATCACCGGTCAAAAAGCGGTGCAAACCATTTCTAAAAAGGATGTTGCTTCGTTCAAACTTCGTAAAGGAATGCCAATTGGGGCAAAAGTTACTTTGCGAGGATACAGAATGTACGAATTCCTAGATCGTTTAATCACATCGGCACTTCCACGTGTTCGTGACTTTAACGGGATTAAGGCTAATGGTTTTGATGGTAGAGGAAACTATAATTTAGGTGTTACCGAACAAATCATCTTTCCGGAGATCGATATTGATAAGGTAAACCGAATTAATGGTATGGATATCACCTTCGTGACCACGGCAAAAACCGATAAGGAAGCGAAATCATTGTTAACCGAACTAGGATTACCTTTTAAAAAGAATTAATTATGGCTAAAGAATCAATGAAAGCCCGTGAGGTGAAGAGACAAAAAATGGTTAAAAAGTATGCGGATAAGCGCGCTGCTCTTAAAGAGGCAGGTGACTTTGAAGGTTTACAGAAATTACCAAAGAATTCTTCTCCTGTACGCTTGCACAACCGTTGTAAATTAACTGGTAGGCCAAAAGGTTATATGAGACAGTTTGGACTTTCTCGTGTAATGTTTAGAGAGATGGCTAACAAGGGATTAATTCCTGGGGTTAGAAAAGCTAGTTGGTAAAATATAAATTGGTTGAAGGTTCTCCCGAGTGACGGGATGAAAACCACATCCGCAAATTAAGATAGATGAATACAGATCCTATTGCAGATTATTTGACGAGAGTTAGGAACGCTGTGGCTGCAAACCACAGGGTGGTAGAGATACCAGCTTCTAACCTTAAAAAGGAAATTACAAAAATATTATTCGACCAGGGATATATCCTTAGTTACAAGTTCGATGATGCCACTGCTCAGGGAACGATTAAAATCGCCCTGAAATATGACAAAATCACAAAAGAACCTGTAATTAAAGCTATCCAGAGAATAAGTAAACCCGGTTTACGTAAGTATGCTGGCGCTGATGAATTACCTCGTATCCTTAACGGTCTGGGTATTGCTATAGTTTCTACTTCTCACGGTGTAATGACCGGGAAGCAGGCTAAAGCCGAAAAAGTTGGTGGTGAAGTATTGTGTTACGTTTACTAATACTTAAAAGACTAAAGAAATGTCAAGAATAGGTAAAAGCCCAATTACAATTCCAGAAGGTGTCAATGTAGACCTTAAAGATGGTGTTGTAACGGTAAAAGGAAAATTAGGAGAACTTAAGCAGCAAGTGAGCGACATTGATGTGAAAATTGAAGATGGCGTAATTACTTTTGAACGTTCTTCCGAGAAAAGTGATCAAAAAGCAAAACACGGTCTTTATCGTGCTTTGATTAACAATATGATTGAAGGGGTTACTGACGGATATACGAAATCTTTGGAACTTGTAGGAGTTGGATATAGGGCTTCTAACCAGGGACAAAAATTAGATTTAGCCGTTGGGTTTTCCCATAATATTGTAATAGATTTGGCGCCGGAAGTTAAAGTAGAGGCGATTTCAGAGAAAGGGAAAAACCCAATCGTGAAATTAACTTCTTATGATAAACAACTTGTGGGCCAGGTAGCTGCTAAAATACGTTCCTTTAGAGCACCAGAACCTTATAAAGGTAAAGGTATCAAGTACGTTGGAGAACAATTACGTAGAAAAGCAGGTAAATCAGCTTAATAAAGTTTAGATATGGCAGTTTCAAAACAAGATAGACGAAATAAGATAAGAAAGCGTGTTCGTAAGTCAATTACGGGTACCGCTAGCCGTCCAAGATTATCTGTATTTAGAAGTAATAAAGAAATTTATGCTCAAATTATAGATGATGTAGAAGGAAAAACACTAGCTGCAGCCTCTTCGAGAGATAAAGGCGTGTCAGTAGAGGGTGATAAATCCAAGCAAGCAGAATTGGTTGGTAAAGCCCTTGCTGAAAAAGCTTTGAAAGCCGGTGTAGAAACCATTTCTTTTGACAGAGGTGGTTACCTGTATCACGGAAGAGTTAAATCATTAGCAGAAGGTGCTCGAGAAGGAGGACTAAAATTCTAGAAAATTATGTATCAAGATTATAAAAACGTAGAACATGTAAAACCGGGCGGACTTGAATTAAAAGACCGTTTGGTAGGAGTACAACGTGTGACCAAAGTGACCAAAGGTGGTAGAGCTTTTGGATTTTCTGCTATCGTAGTAGTAGGAGATGAGAATGGTGTTGTTGGGCAAGGTTTAGGGAAATCTAAAGAAGTTGCTGATGCCATCTCTAAAGCTGTGGAAGATGCAAAAAAGAATTTAGTGCGTATTCCTTTACATAAAGGAAGCCTTCCTCACGAACAAAAAGGTAAGTATGGTGGTGCAAGAGTTCTTTTGCTACCTGCTTCAACTGGTACCGGGATTATTGCCGGTGGTGCAATTCGTGCGGTACTGGAAGCGGTTGGTGTACACGACGTACTTTCTAAAAACCAGGGGTCTTCAAACCCACACAACGTAGTAAAAGCTACTTTCGATGCATTACTTCAGTTAAGAAGCGCAGATACTGTTGCTAAACAACGTGGTATTTCATTAGAAAAGGTTTTTAAAGGATAAATCAAGGAGAAAGATGGGAAAGATAAAAGTTACAAAAGTAAAAAGTGCTATTAACCGTTCTAAAAACCAGAAATTGGTTTTGGAGTCTCTTGGTCTGAAGAAGATAGGCCAGACGGTTGAGCACAACGATACGCCAAACATCCTTGGTATGGTAAATAAAGTTAAACATTTAGTTTCCATTGAGGAAACAAAATAATAGATTCACATGGAATTAAATAACTTAAAACCTGCAAAAGGTTCAGTTAAGAGTAACAACAAGCGTGTTGGCCGTGGAGAAGGATCAGGTAAAGGTGGTACTGCCACCCGTGGTCACAAAGGGGCTAAATCTCGTTCTGGTTACTCCAAGAAGATAGGTTTTGAAGGTGGACAGATGCCACTTCAGCGCCGTGTTCCAAAATTTGGTTTCACTAACAGAAATCGTGTAGCTTACCAGGGTGTGAACCTTGATACTTTACAGCGTTTGGTTGATGAAGGTAAAATTAAAGATACTGTAGATGTTCAAGCCTTGATCGAAAACGGTCTTGTAGGTAAAAACGAACCAGTTAAGATATTGGGTAGAGGTGAATTAAAGGCAAAGTTGAAAATATCTGTTCATAAATTTACGGCCTCAGCAAAAGAAGCTATAGAAGCTGCTGGAGGTGAAGTTGTTACTTTATAATAGATAGCCAAATGAAATTCATCAATACTATTAAAAATATTTGGAAGATCGAGGAACTAAAAAATAGAATTTTAGTAACCCTCGGTCTATTGTTGGTATATCGTTTTGGGGCACAAGTAGTGCTTCCCGGAATAGATGCCTCACAGCTGACTAACCTGGCAACTCAAACTGATGGCGGTCTTTTAGGTCTGCTTAACGCGTTTACGGGGGGTGCTTTTTCTAACGCCTCTGTATTTGCTTTGGGTATTATGCCCTATATCTCGGCCTCTATTGTGGTGCAATTAATGGGTATTGCGATACCTTATTTGCAAAAACTTCAGAAAGAGGGAGAGAGCGGTAGGCGTAAGATCAATCAGATCACACGTTGGTTAACCATTGCAATTACCCTGGTACAGGGACCTGGTTATATTTATAACCTTTTTGCTACACTTCCCCAGCAAGCCTTTTTGTTAGGTGACACGGTGACCTTTGTAGCTTCTGCTGTAGTAATTCTTACTACGGGAACCATTTTTGCAATGTGGTTGGGTGAAAAGATCACGGATAAAGGTATTGGTAATGGTATTTCGTTATTAATTATGGTAGGGATTATTGCGACCTTGCCACAAGCATTCATTCAGGAATTCGCTTCCAGGGTATTTGAATCTAACGGTGGACTTATTATGATTCTTATCGAATTGGTAATATGGTTTGCTATTATTCTAGCTGCGGTAATGTTGGTGATGGCTGTACGTCAGATCCCCGTGCAATATGCTAGAAGAAGTGCCTCCGGTGGTTATGAGAAAAACGTTTTTGGATCCAGACAGTATATTCCACTTAAGCTTAATGCTTCGGGTGTAATGCCAATTATATTTGCCCAGGCTATTATGTTTATCCCGGCTGCTGTAGCAGGGTTGTCAGATTCTGATGCTGCCCAGGGGGTAACCGCTGCCTTTAGCGATATATTCGGCTTTTGGTATAATGTAGTATTTGCGTTATTAATTATCGTTTTTACTTACTTCTATACCGCCATTACTGTGCCTACCAATAAAATGGCTGATGATCTAAAGCGAAGTGGAGGATTTATTCCCGGCATTCGTCCAGGAACTGAAACCGCGGAGTTTTTAGATAGAATTATGTCTCAGATTACCTTGCCAGGATCTATTTTCCTAGCTCTTCTTGCTGTGTTCCCAGCAATCGTAGTGCAGGTCTTAGGTGTGCAACAGGGATGGGCATTGTTTTTTGGAGGAACCTCGCTTTTAATTATGGTTGGAGTTGCAATAGATACTATGCAACAAGTAAATTCTTACTTGCTCAATAGACATTACGACGGATTAATGAAAACAGGTAAAAACAGAAAAGCAGTAGCTTAATTATGGCAAAACAACCGGCAATAGAACAAGACGGAACAATTATAGAAGCATTATCTAATGCGATGTTTCGTGTAGAATTGGAAAATGGTCACGTTGTGACAGCTCATATCTCTGGGAAGATGCGTATGCACTATATTAAATTGTTGCCTGGAGATAAGGTGAAGTTAGAAATGAGCCCTTATGATTTGAGTAAGGCGCGTATAACATACAGATACTAAAAGTAATTTGAGCTATTTGTAAAATTTTCAGTACTTTTGCAACCTGAAAAATTTATGAATGCTGAAATCCTGATTCTGAGCATATTTCAGAAATCAGTGAATTGTAAAAAACTAAAGAGATGAAAGTTAGAGCATCAGTAAAGAAAAGAAGTGCCGACTGCAAGATTGTACGCAGAAAAGGGCGCCTCTACGTAATTAACAAAAAGAATCCTAGATTTAAACAAAGACAAGGCTAATTATGGCAAGAATTGCAGGGGTAGATATACCTAAACAAAAGCGAGGAGTTATAGCATTGACCTATATCTTCGGAATTGGTAGAAGCAGGGCTCAAAAGATCCTTAGCCAGGCCAAAGTAGATGAAAGCAAAAAAGTTTCTGATTGGGACGATGATGAAATTGGTCGTATTCGTGAAGCTGTTGGTGAATTTACAATCGAAGGAGAATTACGTACAGAGGTTCAGATGAGTATTAAGCGTCTTATGGATATTGGATGCTATAGAGGTATTCGTCACAGAAGTGGTTTACCGCTTAGAGGACAGAGAACCAAGAACAACTCAAGAACCAGAAAAGGTAGAAGAAAAACAGTTGCTAACAAGAAGAAAGCGACTAAATAGTAATTAATATGGCAAAGAAGACAGTTCAAAAAAAGCGTAAAGTAACCGTTGAGTCCGTAGGACAAGCGCATGTTACGGCTTCTTTCAATAACATTATAGTTTCCCTTACCAATAAAAAGGGTGACGTTATTGCTTGGTCATCTGCAGGAAAAATGGGTTTTAGAGGTTCCAAGAAGAATACTCCTTATGCTGCCCAGTTAGCTGCAGAAGACGCGTCTAAAGTAGCTCACGAGGCTGGTTTGCGCAAAGTTAAAGTTTACGTTAAAGGGCCGGGGAATGGTAGAGAATCTGCTATTCGTTCGCTTCATAACAACGGGATTGAAGTAACAGAAATTATTGATGTTACTCCATTACCACACAATGGATGTCGTCCTCCTAAGAGACGTAGAGTTTAATAATAAGTATAACAATAAGAGAGGAGTTAAGATTATCGAAGGACAGAGACCTTAATTCATAATCCCTTTCTTCTAAATTCAAAGTTAATGGCAAGATATACTGGTCCAAAGACTAAAATAGCCCGTAAATTCGGGGAAGCTATTTTTGGAGACGATAAGTCTTTTGAGAAAAGAAATTACCCACCGGGACAACACGGTAATAACCGTCGTCGCGGTAAAAAATCTGAATATGCTATCCAGTTGATGGAAAAGCAAAAAGCAAAGTATACCTATGGTATTCTTGAGCGTCAGTTTAGCAATATGTTTAAAAAAGCTACAAGATCGCAGGGAATTACTGGTGAAGTTCTACTTCAACTTTGTGAATCACGTCTTGATAATGTTGTTTTCAGAATGGGGATCGCACCTACAAGAAGCGCAGCAAGGCAATTCGTATCTCACAGACACATTACGGTAAATGGTGAGTTGGTAAACATACCATCTTATCAGTTGAAAGCGGGTGATGTAGTAAGTGTTCGAGAAAAATCAAAATCTTTACAGGCAATCCAGGATTCACTAGCTAACTCTAGCAGTGTATACGAATGGATTACCTGGAATAACGAAACAAAACAAGGAACTTTTGTTTCAGTACCCGGACGTATTCAGATTCCGGAAAACATAAATGAACAATTCATCGTCGAATTATATTCGAAATAATAATTCACAGAAGTCGTAATATGGCAATACTAAATTTTCAGAAGCCCGATAAAGTTATAATGATTGATTCAACCGATTTCGAAGGGAAATTTGAATTTCGCCCTTTGGAACCTGGTTATGGATTGACCGTTGGTAACGCTTTAAGAAGAGTGCTTTTATCTTCGTTGGAAGGTTATGCAATCACTTCAATTCGTATAGAAGGCGTAGATCACGAATTCTCCGCTATTCCAGGAGTTGTTGAAGACGTAACAGAAATTATCCTGAACCTTAAACAAGTAAGGTTCAAAAGGCAAATTGATGAAATAGATAACGAAGCCGTTACCATTTCTGTATCTGGAGAAGAACAAATTACTGCCGGTCACTTCCAAAAATTCATTTCAGGCTTTCAGGTCCTAAACCCAGATCAGGTGATCTGTACCGCAGACAAGAAAGTTAACCTGAATATGGAAATGACCATTGAAAAAGGTAGGGGTTATGTTCCGGCCGAAGAAAACAAAAAAGCCAACGCACCTCTTGGAACTATATTTACGGATTCTATCTATACACCAATAAAGAACGTAAAATATAGTATTGAAAACTATCGTGTAGAGCAAAAAACCGATTATGAAAAACTGGTTTTTGAAATTGTAAGCGATGGATCTATACATCCAAAGGATGCACTTACTGAAGCAGCGAAAACACTTATTCACCACTTTATGTTATTCTCTGATGAGCGTATTACGCTAGAGGCAGACGAAATAGCACAAACCGAGACTTATGATGAAGAATCGCTTCACATGAGACAGTTGTTAAAGACTAAGTTGGTGGATATGGATCTTTCAGTAAGAGCTTTAAATTGCTTGAAAGCGGCAGAAGTTGATACCCTGGGAGACCTTGTTTCTTACAACAAAAATGATCTTATGAAGTTTAGAAACTTCGGTAAGAAATCTTTGACAGAGCTTGAAGAACTGGTAAGTAATAAAGGACTTAACTTTGGTATGGACCTTTCAAAATACAAATTAGATAAGGACTAATACATCAGTAGTTTTCCATAAAAGCCGGCAAAAGATCGCGCTTTGGGAAAATGAATTAAGAACAAAACAATGAGACACGGAAAGAAAATTAACCATTTAGGTAGAAAGACCGCTCACAGAAAGTCTATGCTAGCCAATATGGCCTGCTCTCTTATAGAGCACAAGAGGATCAATACCACCGTAGCTAAAGCAAAAGCTTTAAAAGTTTTTGTGGAGCCTTTGGTAACAAAGTCTAAAGAAGATACAACCCACAATCGCAGGTTGGTATTTAGTAAACTACGCCAAAAGGAAGCTGTAGCCGAATTGTTTCGTGATGTAGCTCCAAAAGTTGGTGACCGCCCAGGTGGATACACAAGGGTGATTAAATTAGGTAACCGACTTGGGGATAATGCTGATATGGCTCTTATCGAGTTAGTTGATTACAACGAGACTTACAAGCTAGGAAAACCAGAGAAGAAGAAATCTACACGTAGAGCGGGTAGAAAGAAATCCACTGAGGCTACTCCAAATGCTCCAAAGGCAGAAGGAAAAACAGAAGAGAAATCTTCAGAAAATAAAGAAGATAAAAAAGACGAATAAAAATGAATCTTTTAAAGTTCTAATATTTAAAAAGGATAAACTCTCTGGGTTTATCCTTTTTTTATATCTTAAATCGAAGTTATCTTTTCCGCAGCGGCGGAAATCCCACAACACAACACAATTTTAAAAATGAAGTACCAAACCCGAAAAAAAGCGATTATCCTCCTGGAGGACGGCACTATCTTTCACGGAAAAGCTGTAGGAGACAAAAACGGTAAGGCCGTTGGAGAAGTTTGTTTTAATACCGGGATGACCGGTTACCAGGAGATCTTTACAGATCCTTCCTATTACGGCCAGCTGATGGTAACCACCAATGCGCATATTGGGAATTACGGCACCCTGGCCGAAGAAAGCGAATCTGATAAAGCCAAGATCTCCGGACTTATCTGTAAAAACTTTAGTTATACCCATTCCCGGGCAGCAGCGGATTCCTCCCTTCAGGAATTTTTAGAGGACAGTAATCTTTTTGCAATTTCCGATGTCGACACCCGCGCCTTGGTTACTTATATTCGCGAGAACGGCGCAATGAACGCCATTATTTCTACCGATGTTGATAATATTGAGGGCCTGAAAAAGGAACTTGCCGAGGTGCCGGATATGAACGGACTGGAGCTCGCTTCTAAAGTATCTACTAAAGAACCTTATTATTTTGGAAACGAAAATGCGACTTATAAAATCGCCGCGTTAGATGTGGGCATTAAAAAGAATATTCTTCGGAATTTTGAAAAGCGCGATGTATATGTAAAGGTTTTTCCTTACAATGCTACTTATGAGGAATTGAGCCAGTGGAATCCTGACGGTTATTTTCTTTCAAACGGTCCAGGAGATCCACAACCCTTAGAAAGTGCGATCAAACTTACAAAGACAATTATAGAAAAAGATCATCCGCTTTTTGGTATCTGTCTGGGTCACCAGATCATTGCCATTGCCAACGGCATTAAAACCTATAAAATGCATCACGGCCACCGCGGAATAAACCACCCGGTAAAAAACCTTAAAACCGGAAAAGGAGAGATTACCTCTCAGAACCACGGTTTCTCGGTTGATAAGGCGGAAACCCAGGAAAATCCTGATGTGGAGATTACCCATATTTGTCTAAACGATGATACGGTGGGCGGAATCGCGATGAAACACAAAAATTGTTTCTCCGTGCAGTACCACCCTGAAGCAAGTCCCGGACCTCACGACGCCAGTTACTTATTCGATGAATTTATGGAGCGAATAAAAAGAGCAAAAGCTTAAAATATTTAAAAATGTTTTGCTAAAGGAGCCCAGAACGTAAAGGTTTTGGGCTTTTCTTTTGTAAAAACTGTTTTTATTCTAAATTGCAGCCTCAATTTCATCAAAACTCATCAATGAAAAAACGATTACTATTTAGCTTTTGCCTATTCTCTTTTCTAACCATCAATGCACAACAAGATCAGGCTTCGGTTGAAGACGGATTATTTTCAGTAAACATATTAACTCCCGGGTTAGAATATGAATACGGACTTACAAAATCCACAACTCTTGATTTAAGATTGGGGACAGGCTTCTCTTATTTTGAGAACAGCTATTTTGGGGAAGATTTTGGAATTTACCCCATATTTAATGCTCAATATCGGTATTATTATAATTTGGACAAACGTCTCGATAAAGGGAAAAATATAAGGAACAACTCTGCTAATTATATTGCATTAAGCGGAATTGTTCAATCAGGAAAACCAGTTATTGGTAATCTGGAATATAATGATGCTTATTTTGGAGTTATCGGACCCGTTTGGGGTTTACAGCGTTATTATGATAGTGGTTTTAAATTAGATCTTAATTTAGGAGCGGGTTATGGTTTTAATGAATCAGGAGAATCTTATCTTTCTCTTTTAATCGGGTTTAGACTTGGATGGCTTCTTTCAAATTAATTTTCTGCAGTCTTTTACTTCTTTGTATTTCTGAACTCAAGGCTCAAAAGCATCCTGTTTTCTACGGAGGTATTGAAATGTACCGGCATACTGCTTTTGAAAATAACGGCTTTGCAAAATTTTCAGTAGGATCTCAAATTTACCAATTCAAATTCCTTGCCCCGGAGATAGGTTTTGATTTTGGAGGGGGTACGTTAAGGGAAAGAACTGTCTTTGGTGAAAATTTTAATATTCAAGATCCAAGCAAAGGCCTTTTAAGGCAAGGCTTTAAATTTTCAGTACTTACCCTGAATCCAAAACTTAAATTTGGTGAAGAAGATGCCTATATTACTTTTTCTCCAAAATATCACCTTGGCAGGTTAAGGGGAGAGTCAGCTTATCTGGAGTACAGTGGTAATAATAATAGGTACGTGGGTGTTAAAGAAAGTGAAGATACTACCTTAAAAACTTCTTTTTGGAGTTTCGCTATAGGTTTTGAAGGTTTACAAATTACATCAAAATACTGGTTTGCGCTTTCACTTCATTATACACTGATTAATGCCAATGATGTTTGGGACAAGATGGAGTTTTCAGCCCAGGACGCATTTATACAGTCAGCTTCCACTTCTACTATAGGATTGGGTTTTCGTTTTTATTACAATCCTTTCGGCTCAGCATACGATTAGGAATTTCAATTTTTAATCCAGAGTTTCAAAAGCTAAGCGGGATTTTCGAATTGATTATTCGCTATGGGTGCAGGTAATTTCGTAATAAATAAAACCTTTTACTGAGATTCTGTTAAGGAGTTGCTTTTAGAAAACCATTTCGTGTTTCCATAATGTTATAAATGCTTTAAAACTACCCGTTTCCCTCGCTTTTTTAGGCTTCAATTTGTATCTTGCATTTAAATCAATTAATTAATTAAAGAAGATTATGAGTGTAATAATTAATATTCACGCCCGTCAGATTTTTGACTCCAGAGGAAATCCAACCGTAGAAGTAGATGTATTAACTGAAAATGGAATTTTAGGAAGGGCAGCAGTGCCTTCCGGAGCTTCTACGGGGGAGCATGAAGCTGTAGAGCTTCGTGACGGAGGTGATGATTATATGGGTAAGGGTGTGACCAAAGCCGTAGAAAATGTAAATGATATAATTGCTGAGGAATTATTGGGGTATTCTGTATTTGAACAGAACCTGATCGATAAGGCCATGATTGAAATAGACGGTACTCCTAATAAAGCCAAACTGGGAGCAAATGCTATCCTGGGTGTATCTCTGGCCGTAGCTAAAGCTGCCGCAAACGAACTTGGATTGCCATTGTACCGATACATCGGGGGAGTAAGCGCTAATACGCTTCCTGTACCCATGATGAATATTATAAACGGGGGGTCACATAGTGATGCGCCTATCGCTTTCCAGGAATTTATGATCATGCCGGTAAAGGCGGAAAGCTTTTCTCACGCGCTAAAAATGGGAACTGAAATCTTCCATCATCTTAAAAAAGTATTGCACGAGCGCGGTTTAAGTACTGCTGTCGGGGATGAAGGTGGTTTTGCACCTACATTGGACGGAACTGAAGATGCTTTAGATACTATTCTCAAAGCAATTAAGAATGCCGGTTACAAAGGAGGTGATGAAGTAATGATTGCTTTGGATTGTGCAGCTGCTGAATTTTATGAAAACGGAAAGTACGATTATAAGAAATTTGAAGGTGAAGGCGGAAAAATAAGATCTAGCCAGGAGCAGGCTGAATATCTTGCTGAACTTGCTTCTAAATACCCTATCATTTCCATTGAAGATGGAATGGATGAAAACGACTGGGATGGTTGGAAAGCTTTAACCGATAAAATTGGAGATAAGGTTCAGCTCGTTGGAGATGATCTATTTGTAACCAACGTGGAACGACTCTCAAGAGGAATTGAAGAAGGAATTGCTAATTCCATCCTTATTAAAGTAAACCAAATCGGAACGCTGACCGAAACTATTGCAGCAGTAAATATGGCGCACAACGCTGGCTTTACTTCCGTGATGTCTCACCGTTCTGGCGAAACCGAAGATAATACCATTGCCGATCTTGCGGTAGCTTTAAATACCGGCCAGATTAAAACCGGATCAGCTTCAAGAAGTGACCGTATGGCAAAATACAATCAGTTAATAAGAATTGAAGAGGAACTAGGCGAGGTTGCTTATTTTCCAAAGCGTAAGGCATTTAAGATCTAATTAGAAGATTCTATTAAAAATCAATTCCCTTTTGAAGAAATTTTAAAAGGGAATTTTTTTTGGACATAATTCAACAAAAAAGCTGGCGATATCACTTGTTTCACTGAAAATCTTATCGACGCTTAACGCAAAATTAACAGTAGATTTCTTAAATTAGCAACTCTCGAAAATAAGTTGAATCAAGTATATAAAATTAAGATATGTCAAAAGTTGCGACGATTGAAATCAATGGGGAAAAATATGAATTTCCCGTTGTAGAAGGAACCGAAAACGAATTAGGGATAGATATAAAGAAATTACGCGCTGAAGCTGGCGTTATTACCCTGGATCGGGGTTATAAAAATACCGGAAGCTGTGAGAGTGCCATTACCTTCCTTGATGGGGAAAAAGGAGTGCTGCGTTACCGCGGGTATCCCATTGAAGCCCTGGCAGAAAAAGCGGATTTCCTTGAAGTTGCCTACCTGCTTATTTTTGGGGAGTTACCGACAAAGACCCAATTAGATAAATTTTATGCTGATATTAAAGAGGAGTCTGCCGTAGATGAAGAGATGAAAAAAATCCTTGATGGATTTCCAAAATCGGCCCATCCAATGGGAGTGCTTTCCTCCTTAACCAGTGCACTTATCGCCTTTAACCCTTCTTCAGTAAATGTTGAATCTGAAGAAGAGATGTATAAGGCCATAGTGAAGATTCTTGGTAAATTCCCGGTTCTTGCAGCCTGGACCCTTAGAAAGAAAAACAGCCTTCCGTTAAACTATGGCGACGATTCCCTTGGTTATGTAGAGAACCTTCATAAAATGATGTTTGAAAAACCGGGAAAAAGTTACAACGTAGATAAAGCGGTTATTGAGGCCTTGGATAAATTATTAATACTTCATGCGGATCACGAACAAAACTGTTCTACTTCTACCGTACGCATGGTAGGTTCTTCTCATGCAGGGCTTTTTGCTTCAATTTCAGCCGGAATTTCCGCACTTTGGGGTCCACTGCACGGTGGCGCCAACCAGGCAGTGATAGAAATGCTCGAGAGGATTAAAGAGGATGGTGGGGACACCAAGAAGTTTATGGCAAAAGCCAAAGATAAGGAGGATCCTTTCCGTCTTATGGGCTTTGGTCACCGCGTTTATAAGAACTTCGATCCCCGTGCGAAAATTATCAAGAAATCTGCAGATGAGGTCCTTGGACAACTCGGCGTAAATGATCCTGTACTGGACATTGCCAAGGGACTTGAAAAAGAAGCTTTGGAAGATCAGTATTTTGTGGATAGAAAATTGTATCCAAACGTGGATTTCTATTCCGGAATCATATACCGTGCCCTGGGTATTCCTGTAGAAATGTTTACCGTGATGTTCGCTCTTGGTAGACTCCCGGGTTGGATCGCTCAATGGAGAGAGATGCGACTGATGAAAGAGCCCATAGGACGTCCACGTCAGATATACACCGGTGCAAACCTGCGTGAATTCAAAGAGGTTGGAAAGAGATAGGAATATCTTCTTCCTATTAATAAATTCGCAAAAAGCTTCATCATCGTATGAAGCTTTTTCTATATTTGATGAAAATTTTACTTGTGAAATTGAATATCAATAATGAGACTTCCCGGCTTAGAGCGGTTGTTTTAGGAACCGCCCAAAGCAATGGACCCGCACCTTCTTTAGAACAGGCATACGATCCAAAATCAGCAGAATTTATCAGAATGGGAGCCTATCCCAAAGAGGAAGATATGACCAGGGAAATGGAAGCCGTGGCCAGGGTGTTGGAGAAATATGACGTGCAGGTTTTTAGACCAAAAGTCATTAAAGATTACAACCAGATTTTTACTCGCGATATCGCTTTTGTGATCGAGGATAAATTCGTTAAATCTAATATCCTGCCGGATAGAGAGCAGGAAATTCAGGCTATCAGCCATGTGATTGAACAAATAGATCCTTCCAAAATAGTACAGCTACCCCATGAAGCCCATATAGAAGGAGGTGATGTGATGCCTTTTGGCGATTACATTTTTGTGGGAACCTACCGCGGCCGCGATTATAAAGATTTGATCACCGCGCGAACCAATGTTCAGGCTGTAACAGCCCTACAGGAGTTATTTCCGAATAAAAAAGTGGTTTCTTTCAATTTGAGAAAGTCAAATACAGAACCCCGGGATAATGCATTGCATTTGGATTGCTGTTTTCAGCCTGTAGGCAGAGGAAAAGCCATCATTCATAGAAACGGTTTTTTAGAGGAAGAAGAATATCAATGGCTGGTCGATTTTTTCGGAAAAGAGAATGTTTTCGAAATCTCCCGTGATGAGATGTATTATATGAATTCCAATATTTTCTCTATTGCAGAAGATGTGGTAATTTCAGAAATGAATTTCACTAGATTAAACACCTGGTTAAGGGAGCAGAATATTACCGTAGAAGAAGTACCTTATGCTGAAATTTCAAAGCAGGAAGGTCTGTTGCGTTGTTCCACCCTTCCACTAATTAGAGAATAAAATTATGAGACAGATTACAGATACCATTTTAATGGTGCGCCCGGTAGCCTTTAGAATGAACGAGCAAACCGCGGTAAACAATTATTTTCAGAAGGATCTGACCGGCGATAATGTAAATGAGCGCGCACAGGCCGAATTTGACCAGTTTGTTTCAAAACTCAGAAAAGTTGGGGTCAATGTTATTGTGGTAGACGATAAACTGGAAGACGATACCCCGGACTCTATTTTTCCTAACAACTGGGTTTCCTTTCACGAAAATGGCCATATCGCCTTATATCCCATGTTTGCTGAAAACAGGAGAAAAGAACGGCGCATGGAGTATTTCTCCAGCTTAGAGGATAACGGATTTAAAATCACGCAAATCGTGGATTACACTTCAGCTGAAGAGCACGATTTATTTCTGGAAGGTACCGGCAGTATCTTGCTGGACCGGGAAAACCAAAAGGCCTATTGTGCCTTATCCCCAAGAGCAGATGAAGATGTGCTCATAGAATTTTGTGAGGATTTTGAGTTTACTCCGGTTATTTTTAAAGCCAATCAAAGTGTAAGTGGAAAAAGAAAAGCGATCTATCACACCAATGTGATGATGTGCCTGGCTGAAAAATTTGCCGTAATCTGCCTGGATACTATCGATGATGCCAAGGAGCGCAAAAATGTACTAAAGCACTTAAAGAGTGATGGGAAGGAAGTCATTGTGATTACGGAAGCACAAATGCATGAATTTGCAGGGAATATGTTGCAGGTACAGGGGGCTTTTGATAAGAAATACCTGGTGATGAGTGCACGTGCCCATCAAAGTTTAACCCAGGATCAAATCGCTAAAATTGAAAAATACTGCGAGATTTTAAGCAGTGACCTGGACGTGATTGAAACATGCGGCGGGGGAAGTGCTCGCTGTATGATGGCCGAGGTGTTTTTACCAAAAGCATAGCTGATCTTTTGCTACAGAAAAGACCTGTTTGGTTAGGCCTGAATGGGTTTTATGATGGACAAACCCCTGGAAGAGAATATGGAAAGTGTTCAGGCGAATTTGTGCCTGGGATTTTTACTCCTTTTGGTAAATGGATGGAAGTAAGCCTGATTCGTATCTGAATCTTTCGAGGTTTTCAGTATTTTTTATACAATTCCCTTAAAAATAATAACCTGAGTTCGACGTAAGAAAAGTAGTTTTTTAGCATGAAAAAAGCAGAAATATGGTTATATTTAAGTGTCTGAAAACCAAAATACTAACCTA
>NZ_SNWE01000033.1 GCF_004362395.1 Salegentibacter sp. 24 | reverse complement strand
TTCAACGAATTATTAGAGGGGGTTAGAGAAGATATTGCGGTTAAACTATATGGAGAGGACCTGGGGGTGTTGTCGGAAAAGGTACAGGAAATGGCCAGTATTATCCAAACCGTGCCTGGTGCAGGAGACGTAAACGCGGAGCGAACATCAGGCCTCCCACAAATGACCGTTAAATTTAACCGTGATAAAATTGCGCAATATGGACTGGATATCCAAAAAGCCAATGATTACATAAGTACAGCTTTTGCAGGAGGAACAGCCGGAGTCATTTTTGAAGGAGAAAAACGATTTGATCTGGTAGTAAGATTTGATGAAGATCATAGAAAGAATATTGATGATTTGCGTGGTATGTATATCGATCTTCCAGACGGAACTCAGGTGCCTATAAAAGAAATAGCAGATATTGAGTATGTTCCGGGGCCTATGCAAATTTCAAGAGATGATACCTACAGAAGAACCTATGTGGGTGTAAACGCCCGGGGAAGGGATGTAGAGTCTGTGGTGAACGACATTCAGCAAAAATTAGATGAGGAATTAGAATTGCCACCAGGTTATTATATTACTTATGGAGGGGAGTTCGAAAACCTTCAGAGTGCCAAAGACCGATTAGTGATTGTGGTACCGATAGCCTTATTCCTGATTTTCGTGCTTCTATATTTTGCCTTAAAATCTTTTTCCCAATCTATCATGATCTATATGGCGATACCATTGGCTGCTATCGGAGGTGTTTTTGCCCTTTGGTTAAGAGGTATGCCATTTAGCATTTCCGCAGGTGTAGGCTTCATTGTTCTGTTTGGTGTTGCAGTTTTAAACGGACTGGTACTAATAAATAGATTCAATTCTTTAAAAGAAGAAGGAGTAACCAGTATAAGAGATAGAATTTTTACAGGAACCAAAGAACGAATACGACCTATTATGTTAACAGCAACAACAGATATTTTCGGTTTTTTACCAATGGCATTTTCCACATCTGCCGGTGCAGAAGTTCAACAACCACTTGCTACAGTTGTTATAGGTGGTATGCTTACGGCTACCTTGCTTACGCTGGTGGTTCTTCCTGTCCTTTATACATTTGTAGAGAAGAGACGGGAGAAAAAGGAACAGAACAAGCTTGGTTCTTCCAATTCACGATCTTTAGCTACGATTTTGATAATTGGCTTTGTTTTAGGCGGAACCTTTTCTGTAAATGCACAATCTGATGCAATGTCATCTGAATATTCACAACAGGATTCTTTACAAACTATTAGTTTGCAAGAGGCTAAAGAAATGGCAATCCAAAACTTTCCGCAATTAAAAGCTGCTCAACTTGAAATTGAAAGTGAGGAAGTATTGCGTAAAACCGCCTATGATTTTGGAAATACCCAAATCTTTACAGGAAAAGAAGAAGTAGGAAATGGCTCTGATGGGGTCTATACTCAAATTGGCGTCCAACAGCAAGGCATTGATATTTTTGGAATTGCCCCCCGGTTAAAATTGCAGAAAGAAAGGGTTGCCCTTGCTGAAAGTGCCTTAGAGTTATCTACTATTGAAATTGAACGTGAAGTAAGCAGGGCCTGGGCCTCGGTTTATACAACTAAAAGGACATTCCAGGTTTATAGAAAAATGGATTCAATTTTTGAAGATATTGAAAGGGCTGCAAGAATCAGGTATGAAACAGAGGCCACCTCCAAATTGGAATATCTTGCTACCTCCAACCAGGCGAACGAGGTTAAAATACAGCTGGAACAATCGTACCGAGATTACCTGAAATCAATACAGCGTTTAAACCTATGGTTCGTTAGTGACACAATCTATGATGTACCAGATTTGCCTGTTGAAACTTTAGACGAACCTTTAAACTTTCTGGTAGAGTCGCTTGAAAATCATCCGTTGCTACAGGTTTCGGAACAAAGGATAGATGTTGCCAAAGCGGTTACCAGAGAACGAAAATCTGAATTTTTGCCCAAATTTCAGGGTCAGTACGGTAGGCAGGAAATAGCCGGGCAATCGGGTTTCTTCCAATATCAAATAGGAATTCAAATTCCGCTGTTTTTTGGGCCGGAATTAGGCCGTACACAGGAAGCACAAGTAAATAGACAGATTGCAGAGCAAAACTTTTATCAGGATAAAATCGAACTGGAAACCGCCTATAAAAATATGCGTGAAGACTATATCAAATGGAGAAACTCATGGAATTATTATAGGGATGAAGCACTTCCTTTAGCACAGGAACAACAGGAAGGGTCAGTATTAGCATTTAAAGAGGGAGCTATAGATTATATAACTTTCCTTCAAAATATAAGGGATGCCATTAGAATTGAGGTAAATGCCTGGAGTGCTTTTAATGATTATCTCGACAGCCGTTACCAACTGGAATATTACCTTAAGAATTCAAATTAAAAATTAAAATAAGAAAATCGATATGAATACAAGATCAATAAATATTTTAATGCTTGCCTTAACGCTCAGCATATTCTTTGGATGTAAAGAAAATCCTGAGGAAGGGGATGACGCTTCCAGTGAAACTGCAACTACTAATACCGAAGAAGGTGAAAATCACGGTGAGGAAGGAGATGAAGAACACGGTGAAGAAGAAGGTGGGATGCGTTCGGTACATCTTTCAGAAATGAAATTCAATAGTCTGGGGATTAAAGTAGATACCTTACCTAAAAAAGCTTTGTCCGGTATTGTGGAAGCCAATGGCCAGTTAGAAGTGCCGCCACAATATGAGGCTACCGTGACGGCAGTTTTAGGCGGTAATATAACTTCTATAAAGGTTATTGAGGGGGATAAGGTAAATAAAGGTCAGGTACTGGCTTATCTTTCTCACCCAAATTTAACCAGAATGCAGTCTGATTATATTAATGCATATAGCAGGATGCAATTTTTGGAAAAGGAATTTGAAAGACAGAAACGTTTATATGAAGCAGAGGTAGGATCTGGAAAATCTTTTCAACAAACCCAGGCAGATTACCAGTCTGTACAAGGTGAAGTGCGGGGGTACGAATCGCAATTGCGCCAGTTAAACCTAAATGCTTCCCAGGTTAGAGACGGTGAATTATATGAATATATTCCGGTAGTAAGCCCAATTGGAGGTTATATAGAAAAAGTACTGGTGCAGATAGGACAGTATGTGGAGCCGCAAACCAGCATGTTTATGGTAGTTGATAATGAACATGTTCATGCCGATCTAATGGTTTTTGAAAAAGATATTTATAAGGTGAAAGAAGGCCAAAAGATTGAGTTTACACTGGAATCGGTTCCAGGCAGTAATTTAACCGGGGAAATTTATTCAGTGGGGAAACAATTTGAACAAAACCCCAAAGCGGTACATGTGCATGCAGAAATCGATAATAAAGAAGATTTTCTAATTCCGGGGATGTATATAAACGGAAAAATCAGGACCGGTGAAGAAGCTGTTCCTGCCTTACCGGAAGAAGCAATAATTGAAGAAGAAGGAAATCCCTACATCTTTACGGCCCAAAAACACCAGGAAGATGGTGAAACCGAATGGGAATTGAAACCAGTGCAGGTTAGAACGGGAATAAATGAAGATGGTTGGGTTGAAATTAAACTGCTGGAGCCTCTGCCTGAAGGTACGTTGGTTGCCTATAATAATGCCTATTATCTGGTTTCTGAAATGCAGAAAAGCCAGACTTCCCATGGTCATTAAATTAAAAAAATTAGATGGATGGACTCTCTGTTAAATGTTTGTCTTAATTAAAATTCCAGAGGGTTCATCCTTAATACTAAAATTAATATTACAGCAATGAAAGAAATAAAAGCATTTATAAAACCGAAACGAGTTCAAAATGTAATTGAAGCTCTTAGTGAAAGCGGATTTAAAAGTATGACCCTTTCCCAGGGAGAAGGGACCGGAGCATTTAAAGCAAAAGGCGCATCGCCTTCTTTGGATTTCCGTGTAACCGACAGCCCGGTGGTAAAGTTAGAACTGGTATGTCAAAATGAAGAAGCACAATCAGCAATCGATATTATACTTGAGAATTCAAAAACAACTGAACCCGGTGATGGAATTATTTATCTTTCAGATATTGAAGATGCCTTCCGAATAAAAACCGGAGAATCTTTGAATCGATCTGGATTAAATAATGATGGAAATGAGTGATATCGAAAAAAATTTAGAGGCACACGAAGTTCGGCCAACAGCCATGCGTATCCTGATCTATAAATTTATGGCCAAAAAAGACAGGGCTGTAACCCTTACCGAAATTGAGAATGCTTTTGGAAAAGCAGACCGGGCTACATTATCTCGAACAATACGCACATTTGAAGCAAATGACATTGTGCATCAAATAGATGATGGCACAGGCATACCAAAATATGCGCTCTGTGAAAGTGATTGTAATTGCGAAGTAGAACAGGACTTACACATCCACTTTCATTGCAATAATTGTGATGAAACTGTTTGTTTGACCGATCATAAGATTCCACATATTAACCTGCCAGAGGGATATATGGCAGAAAATGTAAACCTGGTAGTAAAGGGAATATGTGAGAAATGTAGTGGTGTTTAATTTTTGAAGAGCAAGGAAGCATATAAAAAAGAGGTGAAAATGGAACTATATAGTATGGAGATTACCAAAATCAGTTTATGGAAACGGAAAGAAAAAACGATTTAAAAAAGGCAAGAACGCTTCAAATATGGAATGTCATTTATGATACCATTGAAGTAATAGTATCTCTAATTGCAGGAATAACTGCCAATAGTTCTGCTCTTATAGGATGGGCACTGGACAGTACAATAGAAGTGATAAGTGCGGCCACTTTAGGCTGGCGGCTGCATGGCGAGCTCAAGGGCATTGACGAAGAAAAAGTCAAAAAACGCAAGAAGATCACCCTTTATGTAATTGCAGTATCATTTACGTTGGTCTGCATATTCATCTCGTATGATTCAATCACAAAACTCCTTAGTCAGGAAACTGCAAGTTGGAGTACTATGGGATTAATCATTTTAATTATTTCTCTAATTATCAATCCCATTCTTATCTATTTCAAAAGAAAATATGGACATAAGCTGGACAGCCCAGCTTTACTTGCCGATGCCAAGGATACCTTTATCTGCCTATACCAAACCGTAGTTGTTCTTGCCGGTTTACTATTGGTTAACTGGCTGGGCTGGTGGTGGGCAGATCCTGTCGCGGCACTGCTCATTGTACCTTATGCAGCAAAGGAAGGTTGGGAAGCCTATACTAAAGGAAGAGAAATCAAGTATAACATCACTTAAAAGACAGACATAACTATGATCCATATAACCAAAACAGAAAAAAGCAATTTGATACCCGCTACTATCTATGGTAAGATCACTAAGGAGGATGCAGAAAAAATTAATCCCTTGATACATAATATTGTTAAAAATGGGGATAATGTGGATTTCTTTTTTGAGCTGGTTAATTTTAAGGGTTATAATCTCAAAGGCTTGTGGGAAGATTTAAAGGTTGATGCAGCTCATATTTCCAATTATGGAAAAATGGCATTTGTGGGTGCGAAAGAATGGCAGCAATGGGCTGTTGGAGCTACTAACTTTTTTACTGCTCGGAAGTTAAATATTTCGACCTTACCGAAAAGGAAGAGGCTAACAGATGGATTTTAAACCAATAGGGATATGAAAAAATTACAACTGAAAATTCCGGTCTTGCTACCTCAGGTGCCGAATGAAAAAGATACCTGTGTACAAAGACTTATTAATGATCTAGAAGCCGAAGAAGGACTTGAGAGGGTTCATATAGCAGATGAAAAGGAAGATTCGGTTCCACTTCTTTGTTTTCATTATGATCCTGACGTTATCTCTATTGATCGCATTCAATCTTTGGCAGAAAGGACAGGAGCAAAAATTACAGAGAAATATGGACATCTTCTTATAGAAGTCGATGGAATTAGACATACCCGACATGCAAGGACTATAGAAAAGAGTCTGCTGAATATCAAAGGTGTGTTGGAAGCTTCTGCCAATGCGGGAGGAATGATCCGTTTAGAATATGATAAACATAAGACCACTTTTAATGAGATAATCACAAAGCTTGAAAAAGAAAACTTACAAGTCAAGAAAAGCTCCTCTTTTCGTGAAAATGGCTTTAATTCTTCAGAAAAAACTTCTGATGAATTAAATAAAGGAAATAAGATGAGTCAGGAACAACAGCATGAAGATAAGGATGTCCAGAATCAAAAAGAAGCTGATAGCCACGGTGCCGGCGAAGAACATTCCCACTCCCACGGAGGTATTTTTGGGAAAAATACAGAGCTTATTTTTGCTATCATTTGTGGTGTTTTATTGGGAATAGGTTTTGGATTATCCTTTGTAGAATCAGTTCCGCAATGGGTGAGCCTTGCACTTTATATTGGAGCCTATTTCTTTGGGGGCTTTTATACCGCGAAAGAAGCTGTGGAAACTGTAGCCAAAGGCGGATTTGAGATTGACTTTCTAATGCTGGTTGCAGCTATTGGAGCAGCTATTTTGGGCGAATGGGCTGAAGGTGCCTTGTTACTATTTCTTTTTAGTCTTGGGCACGCATTGGAACATTATGCAATGAACAAAGCACGAAAATCTATAGCCGCATTGGCAGAGCTGGCACCAAAAACAGCCCTGCTCAAAAAAGATGGTAAGACGGAAGAAATTGGTATCGAAAAGTTGAGTATTGGCGATATCATTGTAGTGAAACCAAATAGTAAAATATCAGCAGATGGCGTGGTGGTAGATGGGCAGAGTAGTGTAAACCAGGCTCCAATAACCGGGGAGAGTGTCCCGGTAGATAAAGTTCCCGTGGAAGACATCGAAAAGGATTATTCTACGGAAGATGATATCAAGGATGAAAACCGGGTTTTTGCAGGTACAATTAACGGTAACAACACCCTTGAAATAAAGGTAATCAAAGCAGCCAAAGATTCAACGCTTTCCCGATTGTTGCAACTAGTCAACGAAGCGCAGACCCAAAAATCACCAACCCAGTTGCTTACCGATAGGTTCGAAAAATATTTTGTGCCCTCAGTCCTTATTTTGGTCGGGATTCTTTTGTTCGCTTTTTTAGTTATTGACGAACCTTTTAGCGCCAGCTTTTACAGGGCCATGGCGGTACTGGTAGCTGCAAGTCCCTGTGCATTGGCAATCTCGACCCCCAGTGCTGTATTGAGTGGTGTGGCCAGGGCCGCCCGCGGTGGGGTATTAATCAAAGGAGGCCGCCCACTGGAAGATCTTGGAGAACTGACCGCTCTTGCCTTCGATAAGACCGGAACTCTAACGGAAGGAAAGCCAAAACTTACTCAAGTAGTAGCCCTTGGGGATATTTCAGACAATGAACTTCTCAAGATAGTAGTAGCCGTGGAAAGTTTAAGTGATCATCCCCTGGCAAAAGCTGTAGTTCGTGATGGAAAGGAGCGTCTGGAAGGTGAGGAAATCCCGGATGCTTCCAATCTGGAAGCCGTGTTAGGGAAAGGTATTAAAGCAACATTAGGAAATGATAAGATCTATGTTGGGAACCTCGATCTGTACGAAGGGCTTGATGAGAGTACACCTTCCGACAAAATAACTACGAAAGTGCGTGGTCTTGAAGGTGGTGGAAATACAACGATGCTTATTCGGAAAAATAAAGAATATATAGGCATCATCGCCTTAATGGATACCCCACGGGAGGCAGCAAAAAAGACCCTTTCTGAATTAAAGGAAATAGGTATTAAACGAATGATCATGCTTACTGGTGATAACCAGAAGGTAGCAGACGCAGTAGCAGAAGAAATAGGATTGACTGATGCCTGGGGTAGTTTATTGCCAGAAGAAAAGGTAGAAGCAATTAAAAAACTGAAAGAGAAAGAATCTAAAGTAGCAATGGTAGGCGATGGTGTTAATGATGCGCCTGCCATGGCAAATAGCACCGTAGGAATCGCTATGGGCGCTGCGGGAAGTGATGTCGCCTTAGAAACCGCTGATATTGCTCTTATGGCCGATAAATTGGAAACCCTTCCCTTTGCAATAGGATTGAGTAGACAATCTAAATCTATTATCAAGCAGAACCTTTGGGTAAGTTTGGGAATTGTGGCTTTGCTTATCCCAGCAACAATTTTTGGTTTTGCAAATATTGGAGTAGCGGTAGTTATACACGAAGGTTCCACACTCCTTGTAGTATTTAATGCATTAAGACTTTTAGCTTATAAAAAATGAAAAAAAGCACCTTTATAGTCAGTCAAATGGACTGCCCTTCCGAGGAGCAGATGATCAGGATGAAATTGGAAACTTTTGAACAGATAAAATATCTCGACTTTGATATTCCCAATAGGAAATTGGAAGTATATCACGTTAACGGTATCAAAGCGATACAAATATCTATAGCCAGCTTAAAACTTGGAGATTCCTTTGAGGGCACCACAGAAGCCGAACCACCCGTAATGGAAGACCAATCCAAACAAAAAAGAATCCTTTGGTGGGTTTTGGGCATCAACTTTAGCTTTTTTGTTATTGAAATGACCACCGGTTGGATATCTGGCTCAATGGGACTTATCGCCGACTCGCTTGATATGCTGGCAGATTCGATAGTTTATGCACTAAGCTTATTTGCAGTGGGAGGTGCTGTTTCAAGAAAAAAGAAAGTCGCAAAATTTAGCGGCTATTTTCAAATGTTTTTAGCGACTCTGGGATTCGTAGAAGTCTTACGCAGGTTTCTTATGAGTAGTGAAACTCCCTTATTTCAATGGATGATTATAATTTCTTTTTTAGCACTTGCCGGAAACTTAATCTCATTATGGCTAATCAACAAGGCTAAAAGTAACGAAGTCCACATGCAAGCTAGTGCCATTTTTACTTCAAATGATATTATCGTGAACGGCGGTGTAATTTTGGCGGGAGTTTTGGTTTATTTTTTAGGAAGTAAATGGCCAGATTTGATCATTGGAGGTATTGTCTTCACATTTGTGATGCGTGGGGCGATTAAAATATTGAAGCTTTCACGATGAGAGTAATATAAAAAAAGAACGATAAAAATGAATGTCTGGTTGTGGGTAGGCGTTTTAATACTTGCGGCGTGGGCTGCTCATTGGGGGGCTGATCAACTTCTAACCCCCTTAAAAATGCTTCGTAAACAGTGGGGTCTGACGGCTTCTGCCGGAGCCGCTTTTCTTGCAATTGTAACGGCAAGTCCCGAAGTGGCAATAAATATTACTAGCGCCGCCCGTGGTGTATCTGATATCGGGTTGGGAAATTTGCTGGGTTCCAATATAATTTCCATCCCACTCATGGTAACCATTGCCTATTTCGCTTCCAGAAAGAAATTTAAAAACAACAAGGAGCATCAAAAACATTTGGATGCCAACCTGCTGGCTCTAAACAAACGTTCCGTTGCGGTATTATCTATACCCTACCTGGTAATTATCGCTTTAGTGGCTATACTAACACTACCAAAAGCATGCTTGAAATGGCTGAAGTGGATGTGGTTACCAGAAGGACTGGTAGGGCTGAACTGGACGAGCATGCCCAGGGAGTAAATGCCGCCGAGATCGATGTACCATTCACCCTGGAAGATAAATCGAAGGAGGAGTTTTTTGAAGAGGTACGGAAGAAATTAAGTATCGTTCCGGGGGTTAATATTACGCTGGGGCAGCCCATTGCTCACCGTATCGATCATATGCTTTCAGGTACGAGAGCCAATATCGCAATTAAGATCTTTGGACCCGATCTTCAACAGCTATATGAAATAGGTAAAAACGTGGAGGAGAATATTACTCCTATCGATGGGCTTGCCGATGTAGCTGTTGATCAGCAGATCGAAGTACCACAGATCAAGATAAGCCCAAAACGACAGATCCTTTCAGCTTATGGAATGACCGTAGGACAGTTAATGGAGCAGGTAGATATCGCCTTTGCCGGTCACGAAGTTGGTGAGATTTATGAAGGTCAGAAGTATTTTGACCTGGTGGTGCGTTATAAGGAGGATGTTAGAAACAGCATTGAAAAAATCAGAACTGCCTTGATAGGATTGCCAAATGGTTCACAGGTTCCATTGGAACAGCTCGCTAGTGTTTCTTCTGTAAGCAGTCCTAATACCATTAGCCGGGAAGATGTGCAAAGGAAAATCGTTGTTGCTGCCAATGTGCAGGGTCGGGATTTAAGAAGTGCGGTGGAAGAGATCCAGGTAACCGTGAATTCTTCAGTGACTATTCCCGAAGGTTACAGGGTACAATATAGCGGACAATTTGAAAGTGAATCCAGAGCTTCACAAATGCTGTTGATCACTGCCATTATTGCAATCTTCGTGATTTTCCTCCTGTTGTATTTTGAATTCAACAATGTGAAACTCGCTTTTGTTGTGCTTATCAATTTACCCCTGGCTTTGATTGGTGGAATCTTAATCGTATACTTTACTTCAGGAATTGTAAGTATAGCTTCCACGATAGGTTTTATCAGTTTATTTGGGATCGCGACACGAAACGGAATTCTGCTGGTTTCGAGATATGAAGATCTACGGAAGGAAGGCCTTAGGGGTTATGAGCTCATTAAATCTGGTGCGCTCGACAGGTTAAATCCAATTCTGATGACCGCGTTTACCACAGGACTGGCACTTATTCCGCTAGCTTTAAAAGGAGGCGAACCGGGAAGTGAGATTCAAAGCCCAATGGCGGTGGTGATACTTGGAGGATTGCTCTCAGCAACGGTACTAAACCTGGTTGTGATACCTTGTGTGTATGAATTAGTTACGAGGGAAGATTAATTCATTTCTAAAATTTTAAAAAAAATTGGCGGGCTCGATGTAGAGTCCGCCATTAATTAATGTTCTTTAAAACTCCCTTTTTCCGGCTAATAAACCTGGGTGATATTTAATTTCCACTTATTAGTTAAATTACCGTCTTCTTCATCCTGAACTATCCCTTTTACTTTTACAATTCCGGGTTTTAACCTGGAACGTAAGTTGGTAGAAGTTGCTTCAGCTATCTTAAAAGTTTCTTTCCCGGTTTGTATTGCGTAAGTGCCATCCTGCTCAACGAAGTTGCCCTTTATAACTATTTCGGCATTCTTAGCTGAAAAACCATTCTTTTTTACTTCCTCCTGAATTTGCCTAAGGCTCAAGTTATTGTTATTTGCCAAATCAAGATAAGCTTTACCGTCATTCAGGCTAACCTGCACTTTTTCCAGGCCATCCAATTTTTCAAGACCTCGCTCCAGTCCATAAGCACAGGGGGCACAGTCCATTCCAAATACTTCCTGATCTATTTTCTGAATCTGGGCATTGGAACTAAAACTTCCAAATACCACAACTACAATTAATAATACTATTTTTTTCATCTGTTTATTTTATTAAATTTATTTATACTATAACCAATAACTTAAATTAATGGATACCCGATAGTTTTCTTTGATTGCCTTTGGGGTTAAATCCTGTACCACTGGAAACAGCGCTCCGAAAGAAATACCCCAAGCCCCGTAAAGTCCTAAGAATGAAGGTCCCACTAATACTTTTTTGCTACGTTCGTCTGTAAAATTTTGTTGACCGGTATATTTATTGTCTCCTGGAAACTCGACTAATGATTCAATAAAAACCCGCCAATCGGGTTTAGGATAATCCCCCATAAAAACATCGGGACGATAACCTATCACCATGCTTGCATAGGGTAAATCGCCTAATTGCTGGTTGTCCTTTTCAAAATAATATTGGTAACCGCCACCTAACCAGGCGTACCAGGTACGTGAGGCATATCCCGTAGAAATGGCCCCATGGATAGAGTTCCCTACATTCACCTGTCCGCGAACATCCTCAGTAGGGGCAGATACACCTAAAATTGCTGTGGATTCAAACCTCTTTCCTACCCCAAAAGCATTTGAAAAAAAACGATACCACAAAGCAGCCTCGATATCTCCATTGGAAGGCATCATACTATTTCCACGGGTTCGTGGAGCATTTTCCAGACGCTCAATCACAGTAGGAGTGGTAAGGGTAACCTGTAAATCTTCCGTAATGCCATAGAAAAATGTATACCGAAGCATATAAGAGGCATCGTCTTCGGTCGCTATACTCATTCCGGCAGCGCTCATGTTTATACCGCCTTTCGCCAGAGTGGGCGTCTGCAAACCATAAATAGGGCCATGTCCTTGGGCTTCTACTTGATACAACGTCAATAATCCTATACCCAGGATCAAAAAATATGTCTTCATTTTAATTATATTATAATTCTAAAAATTTTTGAATGGGAAAAAGTAAATAGGCTGCAAAAAGTCCAAAGAGATATAACACAAAGGAAAACCACAAGATCCCTTTGCTCCATTTAGCTGCTGTATCACAGGCCGTTTCATTTCCGTCTTCGTCTATTTCACAACTCTGCTGCCGTTTTCTTCCGTAGAAAAGCCAAAAGTTAAAGCCAATCATTACCCCGGCAATCAAAAAAGTCCAGCTTTTATAGCGGCTCAGGCTAAACAACCAGGGAATATCTGAAGCCAGGCCGGCCACCACAGCTCCCATTCCCAGAGCTACCAATAATGATGGTAACGCGCAACATAAGAGTGTGGAAACGGAGGTGAATAGCGATCCTATACTTACAAAATCTTCTTTTATTTTGGCAAACATCTTTATTTTTTTAAACAAGGGATTAAATGTACACCGGAAGCCCGGGTGGTATCCAAACTTCTAGAGGCTTTTTTTTATAGGTGGTTGTGGATGAGAGATTGGATAGTATTTTTCCCTACTTTATAATCCCATTTATAAAAAAGGAGCAACTTTTTAGCCGCTCCTTTTAAAAAAAATTTCACATTTTTTTTAAGCTGCCATTTCTTTACAGCTTTCGGCACAGGTTCGACATTTTTCTGCGCATTGCTGGCAAACTTCACTGTCAAACTTTGCACATTCATCAGCACAGGCTTTACATAAGTCGGCACAAATTCCGCAAACACGTTTTGAGTAATCAGACTGGCTTGCAAGTAGTTGAACACAGGCTGTGCATAAAGCAATACAATCCAGACAAAATTTGTGGCATTGTTTCATGTCGGGTTCCCCCAAATGTTGGTCAAGGCAAATTCTCGCCGCAGTAATGCAGGCGTTGCAATCATCGATACATTTTAGCATTTCTGAACTTAATGGTTTCATAATTTAAATGGTTTTAGTTACTTCCAGATTTGCTCGGAAATCAGAAATAAAAGATTAAGAGCCGAACCTCTTTTCAAATATCGACTCATAGCCCGGGGGATAGGCAAGCCGATTAATAAAGATTTAACATTTTAATTTGATTAAAAAAAAAGGCAGCCAAAAATGGCTGCCATAAAAAGTTTCAGATTTTAATTTCAGTACGATGGTTTTGCTAACTGGCTTTTCCTATTCCTGATTCGATAAGTTTTTCTTTGCTTATACCATTGTTTGTACAGCATTCAAGTAATTTACCATCAACTGCCACTGCCGGGATTCTCTTTACGCCATATTCCTGCATTTTGGTTAAACAAGACTTATCATCACATTGTTCCACCAGGTTATAGGTGGTAATCTTGCAACTATCGCAGGACAACTCTTTTACCATTTTCACTACCGGATCACATACCGGACAATTTGCCGTAAATATTTCTATTTGTCTTTTCATTTTTTTTTTGAATTTAAATTAACAATCAGTTTTATCCTTCTTATTAAAGAACATTCCAAAGATAAGAGCGGAATCGGGGTGGTCTCCAAATAAAAAAACCTGCTTTTTTACGACAGATTTTTATTAGTATTAAAATTAAATTGAAAATTTTTGAATGTTTTACTCTGATCTATTTTCGGAAATGTAAGATTCCAGCCTTCGTTTAAGTTCATCAATCTCCTTCATTTTATCGGTAAGGCTGTTAAGCTCAAGATCAGGGAATTGTTTTCTTATGAATTCAATTCGCTCTTCATTACCGCAATTACCGGGACAGGCCTCCACCGTTTCTGAAATTGTAATCGCCAGCGCTTTGCGGTACACTTCATCTAAAAGAAGAAAATGCGCCTTATCAAGTCCTTTTTGCGCAGCTTTGAACTGGATCAGGATCTTTTCTGGATCTTTATTTTCATCCAGCATTTTTATAAGTCCGTTAAGCTGGCCGCTGATGCTCTGCAAGCGGGTTTTTATATCTTTACTTAGATCTCTAGGAATCATATTTTTAATTTTCAGCAAGATACATCTGGTGTGGGGGAGGTCTCCAAAAGTATTTTAAATTTTTAGCAGCAATTTGTTCCTTCCTGAATGGGTGGACAGGCAACATTACCATAAGAACAATAAACGCAGCAATCACCTTCCTTTGGTTTCAATAATTGACTGCAATTTTCACATTGATAAAAAAACTGACAGGCTGTTGTGGGCATTTCCTCTTCTTTTGTGTGTCCGCAACCAGGACATTTAATGGTAGAAACTAGTTCTATTTCCATAATCTATTTGTTTTTAAAGCATATGAGGAATATCCGATGACAAAGTCGGATACGTAAAGATCATCGTCCTTAACTCATTGATTTTCATTTTGGTCTTTATTGCCATGGCGAATAAATTGATGGTTTCCTCTGTGTTAGGACCTATTAAATGTGCCCCAAGAATAGTCTGATTCTCTTTATCAATAATCGTTTTATAAGTATATTCTTTAACATTCAGTCTTTTTGCATTGAACCAGCTTTCCGCATTGTTATAATTGACCTGATATTCTATCTGTTTTGATTTGGCTTCTGCTTCGGTCAATCCTACTGATGCCAGGGTAGGTAAAGTAAAAACTACGGAAGGCATTGGTGGATAATTAACTTTTTTCTTGTTCCCTTTGATGATGTTTGATGCTACAACATGTCCTTCCATCACCGCGACCGGTGTAAGGGGCAAGCCTCTGGAATCTGCCGAATCTCCTGCTGCATAAATATTAGGGTTAGAGGTGCTTTGAAGGTATTCGTTGACCAGGATTCCTTTTTTTGAAAAAGATATCCCTGCTTTTTCCAAATCTAAATCAAAAATAGCGGGAGGACGACCGGCCGAGTTAAAGACAGAGTCAGTCCTATAAGTTACCTCTTTTCCATTGGATTTTCCTGTTACTACAAAATGATCTTCTTTCTTTTCAATTTTTGAGACTTCAGTTTCCAAAACCAGTTTAATTCCCAGGTTTTGCGTTGCATTCACAAGATGTTGTACAATGTCATGGTCAAAGTTTTCCAATGGATGATCACCACGATGTAATATGGTTACATCGGCACCGGCCCGCGCAGCGATATGGGCAAATTCAAAGGCAATGTAGCCTCCTCCAATAAATAAAAGTGATTCAGGTAGCTTTTTCAGGTTAAGGAAATCTGTACTTGAAAGTGCTAATTTTCCACCTTCAAAATCCAGTACCCGGGGTTTTGCACCTGTTGCGATCACGAATTTATCAGCTTCAATAACTTCATCACCTAACTGTAAGGTGTTATCAGATAAAAATTTAACTGAAGTGTGATAGGTGTCTATGTCTTTATTCTTATATCCTTTTTCAATTTTAGGAGGCATGGCATCGACAAAAGATTGCTTAAAAGCCATAATATCTTCCCAATTGACTTCAGGCACAGTATCTATTCCATTTCCTTTAAGTCTTTGGGCAAAATCACGTACTTCCGTTGCTCCTATAATCACCTTTTTAGGATCACAGCCTCTTAGGGCACAGGTTCCACCGTAGGGAAGTTCATCAGTAATGCCCACCTTAAGGCCTTTGGAGGCACATTTATTAGCAACAGTCATACCTGACATCCCGGAACCTATTACAAATACATCATATTTTTTCATCTACTTCTCTTTTTTATTTTCTGTATCGATTACTTTATAACCAGTTGTATTTATTGCTTTTCTGATTGCGGTTAAATCGACTTTAGTTTTATCATATTCTACCACGGTATTAGTATTTGCGTAACTCGCCTTGACTGATAAAATACCATCTAGGTTATTTACCTCACTTTCTACGTGGGCTTCACAGCCTGCGCAGGTCATTCCCTCAACTTCAAAGGTGTGCTTTATTATGTTTGATTGAGAAACATACACTATATCTTTACTGGGCTGTGTATAAAATATATTGGAATAATAAGGGAAAGCCAGCATCAATCCGGCAAATACTGTTACCATGAACAGAAAATTTTTGGACTGCCAAAAAGATGGTTTTTCTTCCTCATCACAGGCACAATCTATTTCTTCTTGTGTTTTAAGTTTCAATTTTAAATACCAGGCCAAACCAAGAATTCCTATAGTAAGCGCAATCAAATAAGGACGAAAGGGTTCTATCCAGGAAAATGTGGTGACAAGTCCACTACTACCTGCTAAAATTGCCAGGAGGGGAGTAATACAACATACAGAAGCAGTTACTGCAGTAAGCAAGCTAACAAAAGCTGGGCTGTTGGACATATTGGATGATTTCATTTTACGCAGTTTTTTTAACCATTTTAATTGTAGTGAAAACAGCATCAAGTACCGCTGTTTTATCCTTCACTAATGAATAATACAACGTTTGCCCATCTCTTCTTGAAGAGATAAAACCTGCATCTTTAATTTTGCGGATGTGTTGGGATATTGCCGGTACACTCATTTCTAAAATATCAGCAATATCACAAGGGCATAATTCGTCTTCCATATTCAAAAGGAATAAAATTTTTAAGCGTACTTCACTACCAGCAATCGATAGTAGTTTGGTCATATCTTGAAAATTATCATCCATTCTTTCCAAAGTGTTTTTGCAATTAAGAAGTTGTTGATGATCAGCCTGAGCTCTTGTACACGAAATTTCCATGGTTAATCTATTATTTAGAGATCAAAAGTATAATAAAATACGTATTTAAGCAAATTATTAAATAATAGTTAGTATAAATATTCTGCTTCATACATTTAAGAGATTATGACCACTAATTTCAAAGACCTTCTGGTTGTAAATCGGTCAGCACATTACCGCTTCATTCTGCGAAATGCTCCATTTCGGGTAAAGAGCTTCCCTAAGAATATCTTGGGCATCCTTTTTATTTTCCTAAGATGTATCTGACATATAGTAGTTATCGCTCCTCGTGTAGTTTTATACTTAACGAAGTAAAAAAGGACGCCCGCTAAATCGGAATTCCATTCTTGCTTTTACTTCACTTCCGGTTGTTTCTCAATTTCAGTATTTCCATTTCCTTCCCGGCCGTTGCTGTCCCTACCTTTTTTGTAATGCAAAATACCAATATTTAGAAGTTAGTACAGGTTGCATAAGCCAGTCGTCCCTCCTTTTTATAAACCTTCCCTAATTCTAAATATTGAAAATGTATCAGCATCAAAAAAGGTAACAGCAAACGGCTCTATAGGAAGTAAATCAACAAATAACAATTATGAAATCATTTCAAAACAACATACCCGGAAGCGAAATAAAAAAATTAAAAAAGGAAAACGCTCCGGATATAATAAGTAAATCAATGTTTAATCAACCTGCAAAAAAAAGCAGGTATCTAAATCTTTTAATTATGAGTAATCTAAGAAATCAAGTACAGTTAATCGGAAACGTGGGGAATGCCCCTGAAATTAAAAACTTCGAAAGTGGTAAAAAAGTAAGCAGTTTTTCACTGGCTACCAATGAATACTATCACAAGGAAGGAGAGAAAATTCAACAAACCGACTGGCACAATGTAGTGGCCTGGGGAAAACAGGCACAGCTTATCGAGAAATATGTTGATAAAGGTAAAGAAGTGGCTATCCGTGGCAAACTAACTTCCAGATCCTATGAAACCCAAAGCGGAGAGAAACGATATGTTACCGAAATTTTAGTAAGTGAAATCCTCTTTCTTGGAAATAGAGAAATTACTGATTAAGAACCCAAAAAACAAAGAGGGCGTTCCCTTCGAAAGTTGCGCCCTCTTTTAATTATTAACCCTTTAAATAAGCTAATAATGAAATCCAAAGTTAATGAAATAGCGATAAGCTACAGCGGAAGTTTAAAAACAAATTTGCTTCCAAAAATAACCAGTTCCAGGTGTGCGGCAGAATTAGCCTTTGAGCAATGGAATAAAAATAATATTGAATTGCAGGAAACTTTTAAAATTATACTGCTCAATAATGCTAATAAGGTTAAAGGAATTTATGAAGTTTCCAATGGAGGTATTACCGGAACCCTGGTCGATGTTCGAATCCTATTTGCAGTAGTATTAAAGTCCTTAACCACGGCAATAATTTTATTGCACAATCACCCCAGCGGAACCCTTAGACCAAGTGAAGCAGATAAAAGCCTGACCAGAAAAATTAAAAATGCGGCATCATTTTTTGATGTTAAAGTACTGGATCATATTATTCTTATTCCTGATGGTAATTATTACAGTTTTGCGGATGAAGGAATTCTGTAATTTTTAAAAAGTAATTTTTAAACAGATTTTAAAACACTTCTATTTTTAGAGGTGTTTTTTTAGGCTCAGATATTTCTTAATAAACCTTTTAAGCAAAGCAGTTCTATAACAGAACTATAAAAATAGCTTAGTTGGTTGTGCTCAAAAAATAAGGAGCATTTCACTCTCAACTTAAGAAAAAAAGGAAAATCCGCTGTTACCTGGATTTTCCTTTCTATCATTAAATGAAAAATTCAAATGATTATAAATATAGAAAAAAAATTATTCGTTAAGTATTCTTTGCCTTGATTTTATAAAAAAAATGTATCTTTATTTAGCTGATCTTCAGCATTCAAATTTACGCAGGACTATCCATTTTTGACTTTCGCCGATAAACCTGCACATCAATAAATTATTAATCCGGAAATTTTCTCCGGGAATTGGCAAGTGGCTTTTGACTGTCTATTAAGACAGCCAACAGACCAAATTGTACGGAATTTTTGTCCCGCGCTGCGGGACGAAAAGGAGTAGCAAGAGGGTAACACGCTACGCGATGTTAAGCACTCCTTTTCGTTTTTAAATAACTGTAAATCAGTTGTTTAAAATTTATTCAAATTCCTGAGTTTAAGCAATTTGCGACAAATGCCCTGCCAACGCCCATTTTTAGGGAAGAATTTGCGACAAATCGGTGAATTATGGACTCATTTATCGGCATCAGGTTTAAAAAGGAAACGGCAAAACGTTTCCAGGAATTTTCAAGAACACACTTCAAATCGCACACCGAAGCCCTGGAAACAATGCTCGACTTTTTCTTTTATAATGAAATCTCCCCACACGAAAGATTGGGCCCAACCGGGAGAACTATCGAAGCTTCTTTTAAAAAACGTATCAATGCGGTTATTGCCATTATGCGTGATATGGAGAAAACCCAAACAAAACCTACCGCGGCGATGATCGCTTCACTTTTCCAAACCGAAGTACCTCAAAAGAAACCACTCATCCTGGAAAAGAAAATCCTCCGGGAGAAAAAGGATGGTATTCCCAAACAGGAACGAGATGGTTTGGGTGAAAAGAATTTTTCTGATAATAACCTGTAAAATTTCCTGCTATGTATATCACCATCACACCTCAAAAGTTAGGGGGGAATTACTCCCAAAGTTCCGCCGGTTTTGTTAGCTATCTCGAAAAGGAAAACGAAGGCGTAGAAGAAGTGGCAAAGGAACATTTCTTTAATCAATATGAGGATGCCATCACCCCGGAGGAAGTCGTAAAAGAAATTGATAACAATACCGCCAAGCTCAAAAAGAAAGAACCGAAGTTCTATTCCATTACTGTTAGCCCTTCCAAATACGAATTAAAACGCCTGCAAAATAGTAGCAAGGATCTAAAAAGGTATACCCGGGAACTGATGAAGGATTATGTGGCCTGTTTTAACCGGGAGATAGACGGAAGGCCAATTAATATCAATGATATTAAATATTACGGTAAAATTGAACATAGCAGGAGTTTTAAAGGTACAGATCGCCAGGTTCGCGAAAACCAGCCTTATGCTACTAAAATTCTTCAACTCAAAAGTGAAATCCGAAAAATAGAAACCGGACTGATGCAAGGAAGTATTCAAAAAAGGGAAAAAGAAATTGAGAAACTGGAAGCACAGGCGCCACACTGCCAAGATGGTAAGCGAATCGTACAAGGAATGCCCAAAGCAGGCAACCAAAGCCATATCCATATTATCGTAAGTAGAAAAGATGCTTCCAATTCGGTTAGCTTATCACCGGGAAGTAAATACAAAGCTTCGGAAGTTAATTTTAATGGTAAGACCGTTAAACGCGGATTTGACCGGGACCGCTTTTTTGAAAAAGCAGAAAAGACCTTTGATAAAACCTTTGGTTATCAGCGCAATTTTGTGGAAACCTATACGGCTCGAAAGGAATTTATTAAAAACCCGAACCACTATTTTACCTCGCTAATAGGATTGCCGGCTAACGAAAAAGCCCTTGTTTTTAAGCTTATCCGGGAATCGGGTATCCCGATGATGCCCAGCATTCCAACTTCCCAGGCACAACTTGCCCTCAAAATTTTTAACAGGCTTAAGAAAGGGGTGGAGGTAGCCGTTAAATCAAGTTCAATCGGTATTTAATTTTAATTATTATGGACATAGAAAATCTTGTTAGACTGCTTCTGATCATCGGGCTGGTAAGCATTTTGTTCTATATATGTTTTAGGCTGATCAACCGCTTTGCTTTTATTTTGAATTTATTGCTGATAGTGACCCTTGGCATTTATGGGGTCCAGGATAACCAGTGGATTCCGGCTTTGTTATTCCTGGGTTGTCCGTTGCTCCTGATCAATACCCTGATGTATGTCTTTTTGCATAAAGGTCAGGATAATAAAAAGATCGATAAAAAATACCAGGTCGGTTTTGCAACCACCAAAGGAAAATTTAAACTTGAAAATATTAAACGGGGTGCTTCCGTTATTGGCTCTGCCGGAAGCGGGAAGACCGAAAGCGTAGTATATGGTTTTTTAAAGCATTTTCAACAGGAAAATTTTTGTGGAGTGATCCACGACTATAAAGATTTTGAGCTTACCGAAATGGCCTACCCGCTTTTTAAAGACCGGGAAATTCCCTTTAAGATTATTTCCTTTGATAAAATCCTCCATCGGGTGAATCCCATCGCTCCACGATACCTGGAAAATGAGGAAAGCGTCAATGAAGTCTCCCGGGTACTGGTGGAAAACCTATTGGAACAACGAGAGTCAGGTACCTCGGGGACTACAAAATTTTTTAATGATGCCGCGGAAGGGCTAATCGGAGGACTGATCTGGAAATTAAAAACCGATTATCCGAAGTTTTGTACCCTCCCGCACCTTATCGCTATCTACCAATACCTGGATACCGATAGCCTGATCCAGTTTTTGGAAACCAATACCACCTCTCGAGCTATGGCCGATGCCTTTATCAGTGGGAAGGATTCTGAGCGGCAAACGGCCGGGGTAAAAAGTACCCTGGCCAATGCCCTTAAAAGGATCAGTACCCAACAGATCTTTATGGTCCTTTCTAAAGATGAAGTTCCGCTTCATATTAATAGTGAGCAAAACCCTTCGGTTATTTCCGTGGTCAATAATCCCAAATACGAAGCTTCCTACTCCCCGGTCATAGCCACTATTATCCATACCATCACTAAACAAATGAGTGAGCGTAACTCTAAAGCTTCTTTCCTGCTGATGGAAGAGGCGCCAACACTTCGTTTGCTGAATATGCACCGCATTCCTGCCACTCTAAGGAGTTATGATATCGCTACTATTTATGTAATGCAGGATAAGATCCAAAACGATATGATGTATGGGGATAAAGCCAGTAAGGCTATTTTAAGTAACTTGTCTTACCAGTTCTTTGGAAAGGTAAATGACCCCGACACCGCTAAATACTACGAGCGCTTTTTTGAAATTGTGAAAAAGCCAACTACCAGTGTAAACCGCGGGTACAGCCTTGATTTTGATACGAGGGTAACCACCGGGGAGAAGGAAATCCCAAAAATCCGAGCCGATGTTTTCTTTCGGTTAAAACAAGGAGAGTTTATAACTTATGCAGACGGGAAGGATAAAAAAGTACAGTTTAAATTGCAGAAGATTTACCGCGATCTACCTGCAGCTATTGATCAAAAACCTTATTCTAAAACTGATTTAGAAGCTAATTTTGAACAGGTGTATAAGGAGGTCAGATCTATATTTGAGTAAGCGAAATAGTTATTAATTATCATTTCATTTTTGGTACTTGTCAAGTAAATACTGTAAAAAACTTGACAATTTATATTTTAATTCACTATCTTTGCGGTGCTATGAATATTGCGACATCCATAAAGTCTAAAGTAGATCGTATAAATACCGGGAAGGTATTTACCTATGATAGCTTATCTATTCCCCAAACCGAATTTTCTGCTGCTGCAAAAGCTTTAAGTAGATTGGCTGCAAGAGGGGTGATTAAAAGATATAAAAATGGTATGTACTATAAGCCCGAACAAACTATTTTTGGGGAAATAAAACCAAGTGAGGAAGAATTACTTTATAATTATCTTTTTGAAGAAGGTAAGCAAGTTGCATACATAACCGGACTTCGTCTATATAATGAATTTGGCCTTACTACTCAAATCCCTACAACGGTAAGAGTGGCCAGCTGGGATAAGGTGATAAAAACCAAGATTGGAAATTTGGTTGTAAAGCCTGCAAAAAGTTACGCACCCGTATCCCAAGAAACTATTCCTTTCTTGCAATTATTGGATGTAATGAAAGACTTTAAGAAGATCCCAGATTTGGACAAAAAGGAGGGTGTTGATTTTTTGAAGAAAAGAATTAAAGCGCTTTCTGATAGTGGTAAAATTAAATTGGTCGAGTTTGCTAAATCCTATCCTCCCAAAGTGAGGGCATTTTTAGGTGCTCTTCTTGAGGCACTCTCATTTAACGAGGTGGGGGAACCGCTTAAAAACACTATTAATTATTTAAGTAGTTATGAATTCGGAATATCCGAAAATATATTGTCCACCATTTCAAACTGGAAGATCTCCTGATGAATTTACATAATTATAAAACTGCATTTCAGGGAGCTATTGTTGCTACTGCCCAACACTTTGGGATTTCTGAAATCTATGTAGAAAAGGACTATTGGGTTACCTTAGCACTTAAAGAGATTTTTACTAATAAATCAACCAGCCAACTCGCCGTGTTTAAAGGTGGAACATCCCTTTCTAAATGCTTTGGCATAATTGAGCGTTTTTCTGAAGATATTGATTTGGTGGTTATAAAAGAGGAGGGGGAAACCGATAATTCCTTAAAGCGAAAACTCAAAAAAGTCACTGGTGTACTGGAACCTGTGATGACTGTTATTCCCGAACATCCTTTAGAAAACAAACGAGGCAAAATTAGAAAAGTGGTTTATGGGTATGATAAAGTAGGCGTGGAGGGTGCATTTGGCCAGATACGGGATCATATTGTAGTAGAAGCTTCAAGTCTTGGGAAATCCCATCCATCGGAAATAGTCAGTGTCCATTCCCTGATTGCGGCTTTTATTGCCACGACTAATAATGTAGACCTTATCAATGCGTATCACCTTGAACCTTTTAAGGTTACGGTATTAAGTATAGAACGTACATTTTGTGAGAAAATAATAAGCCTGATAAGGTTTTCCTATACCGAAGACCCTCTGGAAGATTTAAAAGATAAGGTTCGCCATACTTACGATTTGCATCAACTTTTACAACAAGATAAAATTTCTTCGTTTTTGAAATCTGATGTTTTTGAAAAAATGTTGCTGCAAGTGGGGAAAGACGATGATAAGGCTATCCCCAATGACAAGGAGTGGTTATTAAAACATCCATCCCAGTCCTTGTTCTTTAGCCAAACAGAAATGGTTTGGAAATCCCTGGGCAAAACCTATTCTGGTTCATTTAGGGAGCTGCTAACCGGAGATCTTCCTGAAGAGGGGAAGGTATTAAAATCCATGATGAGGATTTCCGTAAGGTTAAAGGAAGTGAAATGGGAAATTTAAAACTACCTCCGTTCAAACAAGCCAACAACTAGTTAATATTTAAATTAACAACCTATGTGCTAATCCGGTAACCAAATTACCCTGCAAGAGACCCCGCAAGTCACCCCGCAAGTTCAAGACCTCTTAAATGTGATTAATGGTGAAGATAGCAGAAGTGAGATGCAATATCATTTCGGACTTTCCGATAGAGAAAATTTTAGAAAAAATTATTTGCAACCTACCCTTGCCGAAGGCTTGATTGAAATGACCATTCCCGAGAAACCACAAAGTAGTAAACAGCGTTATAGGCTGACTTCCAGGGGTGCAAACGCCAGAAAAATTTAAACTTTTAAAGTCGGAATTTTTCAAAATTATCAATTAGGGTTATTAATAAACCGATGGGAGATCTTTAGTTTTAAATTACGTTCCCCATCCTTTTCATTAAGTTCCAATATCGCCCTCCTTTCTTTAGACAAGGAAAATTTTGGCAACACATAAACCAATCTTGCGGTTTGGTTTTTTCCAATCTTAGCCGGTAAATTATAGCTGAAAACCGGTTCCTGGTATAAGCGTTGTAAGGATTTCTTCTTTCCTTTTTTACGGGTTTCAATCGCCAGGTTTAAGAAATTAAGATCATAATCCAGGCTGGATCTATTCTCAATTTCGATCACAAAATAGAGCTGCTCCTTATTAAAAACGATATTCTCAACACTTAAAATAATACCGTTCTTGCGTTTTTTTATGCGGCCCAGGCGCTGCTTTTTACTAAGCAGGTAGCTGCAGAATCTGCGGTAATGATCTTCCTTCTTGTTTAAGTTCTTTTGCGGTTTTTTGTCCTTAACTGAATCCTTGACAACTGGCTTTTCTTTTCCAATACTTTCCGCTTCAGGGATAAAATAGTTCAGCCGGGAAAGCTGTTTTTTATACTTCAGGATATAGGAGAATACCGAACCATTTGTTCCGATAACAAGTAAATTACTTTCTCTGCCGGGCTTGGCCTGCAGCAGTCCGAAGTGTTGCTGCTTTTCCCGGTTGTAGGTAAAGACAAAATGCTCAGCACCGATAAGCCCCTGGCTAATCGCTTCAGGAAAAAATAGCGCAACATTTTTATGATCATTAGCGTAGATAGTGTCCAGTTTTTCCTGGGTTTGTGCACTGGTAATAATAAAAACTAGTAGAGAGGCCTTGGTTAAAATATACTTTTTCATAATGATTGTTTTATTGGTTAGCCAATCCCCAGTTTGATTCAGGTCTGCTGGCCTTGAGAATTAATCTGTAATTATTTAGAATGGTTACTTTTACATTTCGGTTATTTCTGCGAAATACTTTGCTTATTCCACTGACCTGGGGTACACTTGGGATATTAATATCACCGATTACATCATCCAGGACTTCCGTGGCTACTTCCGCCCGGAAATTATTCTCGATGTAAATACCTTCGCTACCATCTTCAAGGTCAAAGGCTTTTAAGCTAGTTTGATGCTTATTGATATTTTCGATCTCGATCAGGACCCGATTTGGCTGAAAACTCACAAAGCCGAAAACCGGGGTGTTTTTGGGGATAAATTTGTCACCAATACTGGCAGGTTGTGCAAGTCGCATTCGAAGCCTGGAGTTTGCTTTAACCACCTGGGTACCATCAACCATCACCTTAATTTCCTTGTCTGTAGTATTGGTAATAACATCTTCAGGTTCTTGGGGAGCAGAAGCAAAGAATAATTGATGTTCCAAACCCATTTCTTTGGCTTCTATTTTTCGCGTTTCCTCAATTTCTGCAGTATCTACCTTTGGTACTTTTTTTATTAGGGCTGGGCTATTATTCTCCGGTGGTCTGCTTGGACGGGTTTGTGTAAGGTGTGCAATTTGTGCTTGCCGGGCTTTTCCCAATTCATAAATACTATCGATCTTGCGCTCTTTTTCTTTTTCCAAAAGCTTGGTATCGTAATAGCCTAAGGAATCCAAAAACGTTTCATCATAAATACTTGGTGCATTTTTATCCCGAACTTCTTTAAGTTTATCAATAGCCTCCAGTTTTGAATCGTAGATTTCGTGGCTTTCTTCTTCAAGATCCGGGATCTCCGTCTGACGAAGGTTTTCGTGGTGCTCTTCATCCTCCCCGGTGATCATTAAGGTATAGGTGACAAGAAAAATCACAATGACCACCAGGACGCTAATGAATACGATTTTGTTCTTTTCAATTTTCATCGGTTCTAATTTTAATTTTGTGAGGGTACTTTTCTTAAACTGTTTTCGAAATAATCCGTAATGAGGAGGCCGTGAGGGTTATGGGGAAAGTGACGATCTACGATGAGCAGTTTTCCTGTGGTAACCAGTTCGTAGGTATCCACAATGCTGCCGCGGTTAATCTCGAAAATAACGGTAGTTTTAAAATGAAACGATTCCTCCTTTTCTTCTAGCTGCGAATCGATCGCTAATACCTTTTGGACCAGCGAGTACTGCAGTAAGCGGTTGTAAACCCCTTCGGCCTTTTTCTGCCTGTATAGGTTGTCTACCGAACTATTGCCTAGCCATAATGCTTTTTCCAGGTTTTTCTCATAATTGCTGGCATCAATATTATAGAAGTAGGTGTGAAACAGCTCCAAATGAGCCAGGGCTTCTACCTGGAAGTTTTCTTTTTGGGTCACTAGTTTTAATGGAATTATACTGCCGTCGGTATTGATGGCAAAGGCACTGTTCAAGGCTTTGTTTCTTGTTGAGATGGCCATCCAAATGGCAAAAACACTGCAGCCCATTGAGCAAAGCACTACGGCCAGCACGATAAAGCGGTTGAGTTTTAATATCAAATAGATATTTTTATATGGTGTTTTCATTTTTGAACTATATTTTTCAATGACTAAATTGGTTATATCGGTTGCTGCTGATTAAGTGGTGAAAAGTCTTAGGGTAAATGAAATGGCCCGCCGGTAGAGTTTGAATTTTAAAAACACGATAAAAACTATCGAACCCAGCTCTACAACCGGTGCAAAAAAACCGCTCCCGTAATCCGTACCGAATAGGTTTTCCCAAAAATTGGTGTTGATCTCCGTATACAGAGCATTAATAAACACATTAACCAGGAAGAATGCAGGCACCAGCATATATACTGCGGCATACAGCCTGAAAAAACCATAGGCCATCGAGCGAAACTTTTCAAATACCGCCAGGCTTAGTACCAGCGGAAAAAAGGCCTGCATAATACCCAAGAGGAAATAACGTTCCGCAAGGAATAAGGGATAGATGAATAAATCCAGAATCCATAGAAACAGGCTAATTAAAAATGCAAAGGTTTTAAAGCCATATAGTGGTGTGACTAAGGCCTCATAGAGTAAAGCCATAGCTTTACGCATCGCCCCCATAGGGGAGACATCTTCCTCGATGGGGATCTCCTGCATCTGCAGCGGAAGAAGGGCAGGGGCTGTATCTCGGTACTGGTTTTCAATAGCCACAAGAATATTGTCAAAGAAGCCCAGGATTTGCGTTGAAAAAATAACCAGCAGGACCACCGCAAAGTTCTTGGCCAGATCCGCGGGGGAAAGCCCCCAGGTATAGCCCTGCCTGTCGGCTATGCCTTCATTATACTTTTTAAGGATGTTGACCAAAAAGAAGAGCACCGCCAAGGTCTTCATGCCGACAATGGTATACCGAGAAAATTCGCTTTCCTGGATGGTTTGGAAAACACTATCGATATATTCGACTCCTACGGCCAATATAATTACCCCTTCCATCATCAAAAGCCTGTTTCCCGGTTATTAATCCTGTCCTGCATTTCCCGAAAAGAAATGATCTCTCGGTAACGCTTGGTCTTTAGCCGCACATCGGTGACCATCTCTTTCGACTCGAGTTCTTTTTGCTTTAAAATCTCCGCCCGCTCGGCATCACTCATTTTTAAATGATCACTTGATAAAATCTCATCGATAAAGCTTGCGGTTTCCAGGGAGTTATCTACCACGTCACTGAAGGATTGGGTCACCCTGATTATTTCGTCGGGTTTGATATAAGAGGAATTCAAGATATCCCGAAGGTCATCCTGCATTACCGCAATAAGGCGTTGGTTGTTACGACCTATCTCACGAACGGCTTTTAAATCCTGTACCACGCTATTGACCTTCTCAATATTCTCTTTCTGTGCCTTTAAAAAGTTGACGGTCTTGACCAAGTTAGCAGTTTGCTTGGCCGATTCCACCAGGGATTTAACCAGGCTGACAAAGTTCGTATTATCATACACCGGCATCCCCTGGCAGGCAGCGCCTGCAGGCAAGCATAAAGCTAAGGCCAGTGAGAGAACCAAGGTTTTGTGTTTGTTTTTCATATCGAATTGTTTTAATTGTTAATTAGCGTTTCGGCCTTCCTGATGAATTCCTTGATTGCCTTTTCCATATTTTTGGTTTTTTTATAAATGGCCATTATGGCCTCGTTTTCGGTTCCGTCGGTGAGGTAGGCAGCATAGACTTCGGGTGGTACTTCCAGGCGGAAAATGTTACTTTCTTTTCCGATCTTGATGAAGATCTCGGTGTACTTGCGCTTGCCGGTCAAATTATTCCTGATCGATTTCAACTGGTTGAGATCGTGGCTGGAAAGGCTCAAGCGCCTGGCCAGTTCTTCATAACCTTTTTCATTATTCAGGCTGTAAATCACCTGGGTGTTTTCCAGGATGCTTGAGGAAGTCGCATTATTAGGAAGCTGGTTTATGGATTGCAAGATGATTCCAATGGCACCGTTCTGTTTACGAATGGCCTGGTAGTAGAATTCAACGCTTTCCAGGACATTTTCAAACTTGAGTTGTTTGGCGAATTCATCAAAAAGGATGATTCCCTTTTCTTCTCTGTTTTTCCAGATCGTACGTTGGATCGCTGACTTGATTAGTTTGAGCATCACCGAGAGGATCTCTTTATTGTCCTTGACTTCATCGAGTTCAAAGACAATCAGCCGCTTATCTTCGATCTTGTAAGTTTGATCTTCGCTAACTTCAAATAAGAAGCTGTATAGACCATCGCCGACATACTCCGAGAGCACGTGCAAAAAGTTGGTAACATTGAAGTAGTCGGGATGGATTTTAAGGGTCTCCAGCAGCTCATCTTTTCGGTGCTCGATAAAACGGTAAAAACTATCTAAGGAATGGTTTCCCGTGGTGTTTTTGTAATAGTAACGGAGGATCTTTTTTATGGCTACGGATTGTGCTTTAGTAACCTTGTCATCTGCAGCAATGAGTTCCAATAGGAACACCGAAAGATCCTCCAGCCGCTCTGGACTTACATCATTGATATTTGATATGTAGAAAGGATTAATACCTAGACTTTTTCCGCTCTCGTAGCGCAAAACAGTGTACTTATCAGGATAGAGTTTAGCGAACTTGGTATAAGAACCTCCTAGATCGATAATGACCAGGCGGACCCCGTTTTCAAAATATTGACGTAGAATGTTATTGGCCAGAAAGGATTTGCCTTCCCCGGTAGGGGCGAAGATGGCAAAGTTCCGCGCCTTGATGCGTTTCTTTCCCTCATCCCAAACATCTTTTAGTACAGGAATATTATGTTCACGGTCATTAAAAATGATACCGGTAGGATCCGATTTATAATTGCTGTTATTGATAAAAAGGCACAAGGCATGTTTTAGATCGGTCACATAGAGATCTTCATCGGAAAAATTGGAAGAGAAGCAGCAGTAGCTGTTTAGCAGGTAATTCTTTCGTTCCTCACCCCGTGGAGCGTAAGGGGTAATATCGAGTTCTTTGAACTCAGCCTTAATTTTAGAGGCAATGCCTTCCAAATTACGAGGATCACGATCCCAGAAGATCACATTAAGATGGCCCCGGATGATTCGGGAATTATCATCACCGTTTATCCTTTCTAGGATATCCTGGATCTTTCCTAAAATGACTTTGTTTTGAGATCCGAAATTTGAACTCTTGCTGAGCTCTTCTACTTTTTTATCCAGTAGCTTGCGCCATTTGTGTTTATCATCCAGGTAGAGTACCTGGTTGACTATATGGTTTTCTCTTAAATGAAGCCCCAGCCCATCAATAAATCCCTGGTGAAATACAAAATCATCCGATGTGAATTTCTCATTGGTCTTGCTCGACTGTACCCTTTCGCCAAAGCACAGCTCGCTATTGATAGCCAGGGCATCAAAATAATTGTCCCCCGTTTGAATATGTTGTTTTTCCATTAGCATATCGGTATCGAAACCTTCATTGAAACCATTGAAATATTCCGTAGTGAGTTTGGTGATTTCTTCTGGTGGTAATGCTTTTATAGAGACCTTTCGGCTGTTAGCTAGAAACGAAACACAATCGTTTACCGATCCGATAAAGCTTTTAAGGTTGGCATCCAGTTCCCTTACAATTTCTTTGGAGACTTTTAGAAAAGGGTTTACATATTTGGAGTTGTTTAAAGCTTTGTTCCTGGTCAGGGTGAAAAATATTAAAGAGCGGTGCGCTATATATTCCCGATCTTTAAAATGATCCCGTGTGGCTTTTTCCAAAAAGGTTTTGTTTGGAAGTGTCGTTGCAGTGAATGCTTTCTTCTCATAAATATCCTGCTTATGCACTACTGTACCCACCGGCAGGGACTTAAGCGCCTGAAACCAGGTGGCGTGCAGGTCTTCAAAATCTTTTTCCGATAAGGAGTAAATTTCAGGCAGGTCAAGCCGGTAACATAGGACGATGTTACCGTTTGGGGCAAAAACAACATTGTCCCGAATATCTGTAATAGGCCAGTGAGAGGCGAGGTTAATCTTTTTCATAATGGATACCTGAGTTTCTTTTATTACTGATCATTTTTGGAAATGCCCCGGTCATCTGTAGAAATTCCAGGAGCCGACGGATACGGTTTAACCCGATATACAAGAATGCATTAAAGAGCAGGGCGCTAATAATCACACCCAGACTGAAGGAGAAAATGATCACCAGTAGGGACGCGATTATCGAAAGCATCATTAGCGCGAATAGGGGAAGGGGAAGCCCAAAGATTACCGCACCTTTTCGAATGTTCCTATAAGGTTCATACTTTTTCATAACTGTTCCTTTATTTTTTTAAATGTCGCTTAGCGACTTAAACTACAATGGTGATCAAATAGGTGAAGATTCCCACCACAGCGCCTGCGATAAGAACAAAGACCAACACCCGGGTTATTCCTTTTTTGAGGTCGGAGTTTTCCCCAAAGAAGTGGCCGGCATTAAAAAGGAACCCGACCAGGAAGATTACTCCAAGGATGATTGGAAATATATTCCTTATAGTATCGGAAATATCGGCAACGGAATCTTCGATCCCACCGATTTGCGCAAAAACGCTCGTAGAAAGCAACGATAAAACAGTTGCCATAGAGATAGATTTTTTCATAACTGAAAGTTTTAAGTTTTGACTCGTTTTCGTTATGAGAAAATTAGAAATTTAATGTCTTAAATAATTGAAAATCAGTAAATTGTGAATAAAATATTATTTATATAAGATTGATTTTCAATGATTTCATTTGGCATTAAATTTTATGGGATTATAGAAGGAGGTGGTTAATAACTCGGAAAATGAAAATGAAAAAAGTGCTCAAAAACGTCAGTTTTATGATTTTGCTTCTGAATATGTGCATCATTTTTAGACAGGAAACTGGATTAAAAAAAAGAATAGTAATTAATGTGGGTCAGGGTGGAAAAGATTCCGGTGCCATCGGAATAAATGGAATTAAAGAAAAGAATGTTGTGTTGAATATTGGCTTGGAAATTTTAAGGCTCAACGAAAAGTCAGAGGCACCATTGAATTTATACTTGATTCGGTATAACGACACGCTTATTTCATTATCGGATAGAACAAAACTTGCTAAAGTTCTGAATGCTGACTTGTTTCTTTCGTTGAATTGTAATCATTCTCATAATGCTATTGCAAGGGGGATCGAGGTGTACGTTGGAGAAACTCACTCTGAATATTCAAAAGAGTCTGTTTGGTTTGCCTATCAATTGCAGAATCAAATTAAAAAGCATTTAGGCTTTGATAGTAGGGGCTTGAAGTTTACTAATTTTCAGGTATTGCGGGAAACGATTAATTATTTTCCTTCGGTATTCGTAGAATTGGGGTTTTTGAGTAATGGAGAGGAAAACGGTTATTTTCAAAAGCCTAAGAACCTTCAAGTTTTGGCATTCGTGATATGGGAAAGTTTAATCAAAAATTTAGAAAGTTATGAGAGAATTGGGAATGAGGGTGTAATTTGAAGTCTGTCTGAGAATTTTTATATTAATACTCAAACAGATTTAAAATGACACAGGAAGAATTAAACAAGATTGAAAAGAAA
>NZ_SNWE01000032.1 GCF_004362395.1 Salegentibacter sp. 24 | reverse complement strand
TTCGGGATCAACACCTGATTTTAATGAAAAAACAAACCGCTTAATTAATTTTTGAAATTTAGAATAATTCTCTTGTTTTATAGGGGCCAAAACAGGTGTGCCTGATTGTCCGCAGGACAATCAGACGTTGCAAGCGAACACGGACTTTTGAATATAGACAGTGTTTAGCATTGTTTTATTATTATTGGCTATAGTTTTTAGAACTTCTTTTTTAATAAAATTACGATGAAACCTGCAAGACCAAAAAAGCCTAATGATATTATTAAACTCATTGGTCCTTGATTTTCCCTTAAAGTTTCTTTAGAACTTAAGTAAGGATTATTGTCTTTCGATATTGCGTAAAGAGAGACAAGGTGGTCAGGTTGATTTAAATATGCTTTTTCTTCATTCGAAATTTTAATTTGAACCGGTTTGTTCTTTAGACTATCGCTCTCGAATTTCCGCATATTAAATAACCATATATCATCTGAAGCTACTCTAAAAATATTATTGTATTCAAAAGTTTTTATATAATAGTTGGGAGATCTTCTACTAAAATCTTCATGACGTTCAAAAGTGAAATCTTCAAGTACAACATTAAGTGTGGCAAGGTCTTTTTCTTCAGTAATTTCTGGATTGGCAAAATGTTCGTATAGAAAAAATAAGCCAAGAGCAGTACAAATTGCTAAACTTATTTTTTTCATAGTTATGTCTCCAAAAGTATCTTTTTTATCCATTGTTATAAATTTCTCAAGAGGTCCCGTATAAAAACTGTGCGATCTGGCGAGCTTGATTGTCCGCAGGACAATCCGATATGCAAGCGAACACAGGCTTTCGAATGGCCACTAATATAGCATTGTTTTTATATTTTTGTGCGTAGTCCTTTATTTCCCATACATTTGATTCTCCATCTTGAATAGATATTAAAAGAATTTTCACCATATTTATGAATTTAGATTTTTATAATGAAGAGGAATTCGATAAAATATTTTTGTCTTCTTCCTTATCATTGTTATTAAAAATTGAGAAGAATAATTCTCCCAATTCTTTACAAAGGATAAAATTCCATAAACTTGAAAAATTAGCAAGGGATTTAGATAATTACAATAATGGTGAAATAGTCCGTAAAGAAAAAAAACTGTTTATTAATTATTTAAAGACAATTCAATCCAAATCCGTTTCTGATCTGACATTGAAAGAATTGCTTGAACTAGAAAGAGATTACCTATTGCCTTCAATTGACGGAAAATTGAGAGAAATTGGTTATACCACAAGAAACGCTTGGTTAATTGCTTCAATTATGGTCCTACCACTGGATGTTTTCCTGTTATATTTTATTGGCCAGTACTTTTTCTATATACCAGTTTTTTCTTTGTATATCGCTATATCTAGTTTGGTTGATCGGAGGAAAGCTAAAAGAGAGAATAAATTGTGGTAAATCCTTATAATGTTAGTATTCTTGGGATTACGCACAACGTCCTATAAAAACTGTGCGAGCTGGGGTGTGTTGTCCGCAGGACAATCCGCAAGCGAGCGCAGAGTTTGGATTCGAGACAGGTTTAAGCATCTTATGTTTTTAGTATCGATGAAAAAGCAGCAAATCAAGTATCTTTGTTTTTATAATGTTGCTCACCGTTTTTATCTGCCGTGGTATTCCATATTTGGTAACTGTTCATTATTCTTTAAGTATCGGTCGAACCAGTTGATCACCTCTTCGTTAACTTCTTCTTTATTTTCTGAAATCCCGTGATCCCCACCTTCGAACATTATAAGGCGGTAAGGAATTCTGTGTTTTTCAAACTTTAGAGCAAGCTTTAGACTTTGCTCAGGTTTTACTCTCCAGTCGGAATTGCCGTGTAACATTAGAATAGGAACGTCATTTGGAAATTGGTCTACCCACTTTATTGCAGACCTTTTTTCTAATTCCGCCTCTTTGTTTTCTGCATAGTTGGGAATCAGTTCTGATAAAACATTGGTTTCCATTTCAGGTCTGTTTTCAATTGCATTAAATTGATCTGAAACCCCACCTCCAACAACTGCAGCTTGTATTTTATCTGTTTTGGTTAAGGCAATATAAGTCATCATTCCGCCACGACTCCATCCATACATTCCGATCTTATTAGTATCTGCCGATTCTACTTCTTTTAATACTTCCGGTAAAATAGTTATATCATTAACATCTTTGCCTCTAAATTCGTCTTTTCCTTCTCTGCCTGCATTTCCTCTATATTGGCTTGCAATTACTACATAACCTTTTTTTGCTATTTCACCGAGGCATCATCTTCTGATCTGCAATTTTTAAAAGGATTTTTATTCTCTAGTTTTATTTGATCAATATTATTCCGAATCTGGCTTTCTGAATAATTTTCTACTAGAATTCCAATATAACATTCACATAACTTTTTACTCTTACCAAAATTTTTTGTTTTTAGCTCTTTATGCATACAACCAGCCATCATTGATTTTTGGAAGACGGTTTCACCAAAAATAAGATTGTATCTAAAAATCACAATTGCTATGAGAGTGAAAAAGGTAATGAATAATCCAATTATAGTTTTTTGTATTCGATTCATTCAGATAAATTCTCTTTAAAGTCAAAAAAGGAAGAGGCACTTTTACATAGCTCTTAAGTAATACTCTCTCCGGGGTAGCATATGCTCCTCCTTTCAGCTTTTCGAATCGTGCCCGGCCCAGAATTCTGATCGAGTTTTCGTTAATAGATGAAAGTACGCCACTTAAAAAATCGAGCTCTCTTCTTTTTTCGTCCTTATTTATATTGCTTTTTGAACTTCCCTAAAAATATCAATTTTTATAAGATGAATTCTGACCAACGTCTCGTCCTGTAAAAACAGTGCTGCGTCTGGGCAATGGTTTTCCGCAAGGTAATCAGACGCAACAAACACACGAAATTCTTATATAGGGTTGTAAAACCTTTAACCTTGGCTTTTCTGTTTAAGTGTTTCAGCCATTAAAAGTATTTCTTTATTAATTATTTCGGCATTTTCTTTTTTTGTAATTATAGAACCGTGATTTGCATCCATATAAAATTGTTTTCCTTTAGTAGATAGTTCTTTCAATTCTTTTTGCATTTCATACCATACTTGAGTATCCCCGTACTGTTTCTTTGCTGTAAAAACCAGAACAGGTAAGGAATCTAAGCTACTTGCCACACCTGCTCGTTGAAAAATATCATCATTTATGCTATTTTCTTTGAGTAACCTACGATAAACGTCCCCAGAATAAGAAGTAAGATAAAGTTTGCGATTTTGGTACTCTTTCGGTAAATCTTTATCCATAGACTCAGGCTTCATTATTTTATTGTAAACTCCCAATATTCCCATATCAGCAAGTATTATAAAAAATTTCCCAAAGATAATTTGATTTTCATCAAACAATCCTTTTACTCCTAATCGTTCCCATTGTTCTGGATGACTCGAATCTATAAAAACAAGGGCTTCTACTTCATTTGGATATAGGTCTCTGAATATTCGATTATAAGGACCGCCCATAGAATGACCTGCTAATATATAAGGTGGTTTTTCACCATTTTTTTCTAGTAATTTATGTAATTGTCGAGCATAAAATTCCGAGGTAATACTGTCGTTACTCGATTCGCTAAACCATTTTCCTTCTCTATCATAACGCACAACTCTCATGTTTTTTTTCAACCCATCTGCAACCCAATGAAATACACCCGTGCCACCCCCTGCACCTGATTCAAGTACAAGCGTTGGCAAATCATTTTTTTTACCTTCTGCTATTATATGAAGTTTAGTTCCATCAACATCAACTAATTTTCCGGGAGGAACGGGTTTTGAACTAAATAATCTGAAACCAACTCCAGCTATCAATAATAGAATTATGAGTCCGGCTAAAATTTTGCCAATCCACTTAAGTATTTTTAAAATTAATTTCATAATAGTTTTATATGGTACTTGCCGTTTAATTTATTTTGTCAATTATCCAATCCATTAATCCATTTGGTTCAGCAATCGACCATGAGTGGGGATGGCGTATTCCATTTAATCGATATCCTTTACCCAAAGCATTAATAAATTCTGCCTCTTGATTGCCCGAAATTCTCAATTCATTAATCATTGCAGTTTGGTCTAATGCGTTAATGTCATAAAAATCCGTTTGTCTTTCTGTTAAATGCCAATCAATATCTGGGTCAGAGTAAATTCTGATTGGTGTATCAATTAGGAATGTAGCATTGCCACCACCTTTTACAGCTTTTGAATACATTGAATGCTTAGAATAAATATTCGGTACTGCTTTAGGTGAACCACCAAATTGCTTATCAAGTTTTGCTAAATAATCCTTAGCCTCATTCACGGCTACTTCCGAAAAGTTTAATTCTTTAGTTCGTTGAAATGAATAGTAAATTCTTGCCCAATCCAATGGTGGGTCTATTCCATAAACAGCAACTGGTTGAATTGATGTTAAATCAGGGTTTTCTTTCGAGAGTTCTACATATCTAATGGCGTTCATCCCACCCAGAGAAAAACCTCCAATTATTATTTTGTCTTTTGGTACTTGATATTTAGAAATGGCATTTTTAAAAGTAGTATTTAAAAAGTCCATTGCGATTTTATCAAGGTAAAGATTATAATTAATCGAGGGTATTATCAACAGAATTCCTTTCTCGAATGCTAGTTCGGCTAGTTTGATATTGTTATTTATAGCATCTTCAACTTTTTGTGCAGTTGGGGGTAATAGTATAAGGGTACCTTTAATTTTGCCTTTGGGTTTTAGTGCATAATAGAAGAGTTCATTTGAATTTCCATCATTTATGTACAGAGAGGTTTCATCAACAATTTCAACTTTATTTTTCTCAAGATTTTCTGAAAGAGTTTTATTAAGGTTTATTTCTGGTACTTTCTGGCCGAAAACGGAAAAGGAAATAAATAATATCCCGATGTTCATTAGTATTCTCATATTTTTTTAAATGGTGGGTAATCGGTTACGGTTCTCAAGTTAGGGGAATAGGGACGCGAGCTTTTCGGCTTAACCATTTTCTTTCTTGGATATCTAAATTACACATTTCGACTAAGCCCTATATTTGGATACAATCGACTTGGTGTACACTATTTTTTTATAATGCTTATTGGTTAGGTTCTAATTCTTTATCCGCTAGTAAGCTCTTAAAGAAGTCAGCTACTTTTGATGCACCTGTCTTTCCTCCGTCATCAATATTGGATAAAATAATTACTGTATAATTATCGTCCATAAAATCCATTAACTCGCCGTGAATTCCATACCATCCGCCACTGTGGCCGACTATAGTTTGATTGTATCTGTTATCGATGTCAATACCATATCCTAAATGAGTATTATAACCTTTTACTTTAGGTTCAAACATCAAATCTGTTGTCTTTTTATTAAGTAATTTATGGTTCCTTAAAGCTCTTGAGAACTTAAATAAATCTACTACCGTAGAATAATAAAATCCAGCTGGAGATGCCTTTGTTAGGTAATAATCATTTTTCTTTAAAACTTTATTTTGACCAAATTGTGAAGTATAGCCACTTGCTATATTTTTAACAATAGAGTCTACCTGGATTTCGGATGTTGCCTTCATATTTGATGGTTCGAGAATATTTTTTCTTATATAATCGTAATAATCCTCACCAGAAACATTTTCAATTATTAAACCTAGAACCACGAAACCAGTTCCGCTATAGTCATATTTAGTTCCTGGTTTGGATAAGAGCGTATCATTTGCAAAAAGTGGTACAAAATCAGAAATTTCCTTGTAATCTGAATTTTTGAGTTTATCTGAATCGGTAACGTAAAAATTGTTAAGGCCCGATGTATGTGTTAAGAGTTGATGAACGGTTACCGAGTTCCTGACAATCTCATTTGGATAATCGGGTAAATATTTACCTATTGGTTTCTTAAGATCTATTTTACCTTGCTCATAAAGTTGTAAAGCTGCAACAGCTGTAAACATTTTTGTAATTGAAGCTATATTAAACTTCGTATCAATTTTATTTTTTACATCGTATTCTATACTTGAAAGGCCGTAAGCCCTTTTATCAATTACTTCATCATTTTTAGCTACCAGTATTGCTCCTGAAAACTCTGAATCATCAATGCTATCTAAATAATTTTTGATTTGAGAATTTGTAGATTGAGAATATGATAGATTAAATACAAATGTAAGTAAGAGTAAAATTTTAAATTTCATTGAAGTAAAGTTTTTAGGATTTATTTTTTCAATAATTCTTCCATATCAGAGATTCTTGCTTTTTTCTCAGCTGCGAGAATCTTAATAATTTTAGATGGATTTAGCTCTAAATTTGGACTGTTCATCATTGCATGACTATCAAAAACACTTGAGTAGATTTCTGTAATTACGCTTTCTATTATATCGATTAGCTTTTCGGTCTGTTCAAATGTAGGTGTGTCCAAACCAATTCTTTCTATTGGACCATCTGTATGCGCATAAACTTTATCTCTAAGTTCAGTTATTAAATCGATCGTTTTTCTATTTTCTTCTATTTGATTATACCAAAAATCTATTTTGGTTTTAGAAATTTTAAAATTTCTAAAATGTACATCTTTTTCTAGCTTTTTAATGAAGTGAAATATGTTAAACTTATCCCGTTTTTTTGAATCATAAAAAAGCTTTGAAAGTTCAATTACACAATTTCTCCAAAGGGCGTCAGCGATAAATTTAAAATCACGCGATTTTTTTAGATATTCAAATTCCTCATTGGTATCAGGCTTATGAAGATAAAAGGAGTATTTTAAAAATCTTTTCGCATTAAGAGAAATTTTCCAAATCTCCCAAATATTGTTGTTAATCTCTTCTTTTTGACTCATTTTTTATAATTGATGCTATAAAAACTGTTCTAGCGGGTGAGAGTGATTGTCCGCAGGACAATCAGCTAAGCAAGTGAGAACGTAGCTTAGATTCAAGACAGGTTTCAGCTTTTTAAATAGTTAATAGCAATGGTTTATTCTCTAAATTAGATTATGAGAGATCAGTATTTTATCTAGTTCTTTTAGGGAAGTCGGATGAATAATGGTTGTATCTATCCTCAGTTCAGACTGATCTGTTTTTACTATATAATCACCCGCAAATTTTTTAACCGACTGGATTTTATTTAATTCAACTTTCTTTGGGAATAAAGATGTTTTATAAATAGTGCCGTTCTCAATCTTCAAGTATTGGTTAACATATTCAAAAGCATAAAGGGAATTGTATCCCAGTGGCAGCACTATCCAGATCCAAAATGTCCAATTGTCGCTATCTCCATACAAAATATTTATAATCAGTAAAATAGACCAAATACAGATCATTATGAGGTGAAATCTGGAGCGGCTTTTTTTATATTTAATTTTCATTAGAATCTGGCGCTATGTGATACAACATATTTTTTCTATAACTATTTGCCAACTTATATATAAAGCACTGGTACATTTATATAAATTATATTACGAAACTAGCGGATTTCCTATTATGAAAAAAATAATTGTAGCCACAAGGGGGTTAATTTCGGTGGCTTTGGTTAATTTACTTCCGAAAAAATACCTGTAAAAGATCTTACTTGGTGCCACTTTCCAGTAATTGCACGACTAAGAAGGGACCCTGCACCTAAAGACTTGCTCGTTTTATTATTCCGCCTCTTTGCTGATTCCCACACCACTTTGGCCACACTTTTCAGCTGAATATTTTTTCCCGAAGGTTCCTTTAATAAAAAAGTTTATGGTCACCACTTTTTGTATTAAGCTCTCAGATCTAAAGAAATATGGTCAGATAGAGTTGTCTAAGGTCTTTTATTGCCTTTAAGAACTTACTTTTATAATGATTTTTTTTTGTGATGTGGAACAAACTTCATTATAAATATACCGGTATATTTATATTATAGATTTATTGAATTTCTTCATCAACCTTCATAGAAAAATCATGATAGTATAATTTTTTAAAAATTATACATAAGCCTTTCTAATTCGTCGAAGGGATACTTATGCCTGCATTTTACATACCTGGTATGTAAGGCATACACTTCCTACTATTTCCCTTCTTAGTTTAGCTTCAGAATTCTACTAACAAAAGCGCTTTTGTTCATTTTCTAACTTAAAAATTTCTAAAATGAATGATCTAAAGATTTTAGAGCAATTGGACCGTATTGAAAAAATAGTTCGTGCTCACAAGACGGTACTTACCTTTGACGAGGCCTGTGATTATACTGGGATTTCCAGGAGTTATATGTATAAGCTTACGGCCAGGGGTGAAATTCCTTTTTCTAAACCAAAAGGCAAATTAATCTTTTTCTCCAGGGAAAAACTGGATAAATGGCTGCTCGATAATAGTCATTCTTCTAAAGAGGAGATCAGGCAGCAGGCAGTGGAGTATGCTTATCGTAAAAAAAGGTTTTAAGGATATTGGTTATGAAAAAGGAAGAACTTAAACTCTACCAGGTTTCTGACCAGAAGAAGCAAACAATCTACGATTATGTGGATGATTATGTTTCTGCGAAATATGATATCCGGTTTAATGAAATAGCCCAGGAGTTTCAGATTGCTATTAAAGGGAAGCGAACCTGGGAGGATTTTGAAGTGAATTCTCTGCTAATAGAACTGGCCAAATCCAATATTGAGGTGACCCCGGGAAAACTGGATATTTATTTACGGTCTAACCTCATTGAAAGGTTTAATCCTATCACGGAGTATTTTGATCGGCTACCGAAATGGGTGGGAGGGGACCATATCAGAAAACTGGCTTCTTATCTTCCCACCCGGGATTCTGAAGAATTCCTGTACCATTTTCGTAAATGGCTGGTACGAACAGTGAAGGGTGCCCTTGAGGCTAATTACTTTAATAAGCAATGCCTGGTGCTGGTTCATTCAGATCAGAATTCCGGAAAGTCTACCTGGTGCCGGTTTTTATGTCCACCGGCTTTGTCCAGGTATTTCGCGGAGGATATGACTACAGATAAAGATGCCAGAATTCAGCTTACCAGAAATTTCCTTATCAATCTTGATGAGTTATCGGTACTGGCAAGGAAAGAATTAAATGCACTTAAGGCTTATTTTTCCAAAACGATCATCAATGAACGCTTGCCTTATGACCGCAAAAATTCAAACCTTCGAAGGACCTGCAGTTTTATAGGATCTACCAATAGGGCAAGTTTCTTAAGCGATGAAACCGGCTCGGTCAGGTGGTTATGTTTTGAACTGCTGGGGACAATCGATTTTAGGTATAGTAAGGAGGTGGATATAGATAAGGTATGGGCCCAGGCTTATTACCTGGCTTACGTGGATCCAAATTTTGATCCTGAGCTGACTTACCAGGATATTCTTAGAAACGAGGAACGCAATAAACGCTATCGGGAACCTACCCTGGAGGAAGAATTACTTGCCAAGTTTTATGAAACCAGTGAAGATCAGAATTTTTTTATGACGGCTTCTGATTTCATTACTCAACTAAGCTGTATAAATCCACGGCTTAATGTAATAAATATGGGGAGGGCACTGAAGTCCAGAGGTTTTGAGAGGATCAAGCATCCTGTAAAAGGGGTTTACGGCTACCTGGCAAAACCTCTTTTTAAGAATAGCCCCTGGGAAATTAATTAATTAATACTGAAATCTACTTACCAGCCTACCTAAAGCTTCTTTAAGCTCAGGTATTTTAGGGCCTTCGGGCTGGTAAGATCATTTAAAGGCATCTTACCCAACTTACCCTTAAAGTTTGCCCGGGTAACATGGTAAGATCGGAAAATCGAATCTAAATCTTTCTTAGGCCTTTTAGAAAGGGGGTTGGGTAAGATGGTAACTTAAAAATGAAAAAATGAACTTAAATGAATTAAGCTGGGAAAAAGCCCGTAATATTTGCATCGTAAAAACGCTTGCAAAATTAGGGCACTTTCCCAGCAAAACAACGGAAAAAGAAGCCTGGTTTCTGAGTCCCCTTCGGTCAGAAACACATGCCTCTTTCAGCGTTTCTTTAAGAAAGAACCTGTGGTATGATTTCGGAATGGGAAAAGGAGGGAATGTGATTGACCTTGTTATGCTGCTAAAGTCTTATTCCAACAGGGAGGCTTTGGAATTTTTGGAAGCCGGTACAATTACTTCTTTTCATCCACCTGTAAAGAAGCCGGTAGTAAAACAAGGGATCGAGGTGCTAAGGGTGGAAGCTTTAAAACACCGGGCATTGATAGGGTACCTGGAGTCCCGCAAGATTCCTATTGAAGTTGCCAGGGTCTATTGCGTTCAGGTCTGGTACCAGTATAAAGACCGGCAGTTCTATGCTATCGGACTTCGCAATAACAGGGGCGGCTGGGAACTTCGCAATAAATACTTTAAAAACTCCAGTAGTCCCAAGACCTATTCCTTTATTCAAAATGATTCGAGACAGTTAATTGTAACGGAGGGGATGTTTGATTTTCTATCCCTGGCTACTATAGAGGAAACATTAGTGAATTCTTCGGATGCCATCGTTTTGAATTCCCTGGCTTTTGTGGACCGTATTAAAGGCTTACTTCTGAAATATGAGCGGGTGTTCCTCTACCTGGATAATGATGCTGCCGGTAAAAAAGCGACTGCTTTACTTGTTAACCTTTATGAGCATATCACGGATTGCAGTGATTCCTATAAGGGGTATGCAGATCTCAACGAAAAACTGAAGGCTGAAGGAAGTTTTAGAAGAGCAGAGAAGTAGAAAATTGATGCGTTGGCAAAAAGTAGATGCCTATCGGAATTTTCAGTTGAAAAGGCAAAGCAAGATGTGTCATTGTCATGACAATCTTGCTTTGCGCCCGGTGGTTGCAAAGATTTTAAAAGGTAAAAAATGAAAAGGGAATACATCCAGGTGCGTTGTTCGATCTATGAGAAAAAGCTACTCCAGAGAAGAGCGGCCAGGGCAGGGATTTCCCTTTCAGAGTATATCCGTGCTACTGCCTTTGATAAGAATATTGTGGAACGGCTCACTGCTGAACAATTGCAGACCTACCAGATGCTGGTACAGTACAAGAACAACTTTAGCCGTATCGGAAATATGTTTCGAAAGCGGGATCCGAGGCTGGCCAGGGAGGTGCAAGACCTTGCCAGGGAAATCAGGGAACATTTAAAAAACTTTAAAAAATGATAGGAAAAGGACATGCTATTTCCAGGACCAGGGCTTCTATATCCTATGGCTGGAACCAGGAAAAGGAAGCTGAAATTGTACTCCGAGAACATGTGGCCGGGGATACTCCCTCGGAGATAGCCGAAGAGTTTAGGATTATCCAGTCGCAAAATGAGCGTTGTACCAATAATACCTTAAGCTTTATCGTCAGCCCGAACATCGAGGACGGGAAGGATCTCAGTAAAATGGATCTGGAAGAGGTCGCTAAAAAGTTTTTAAAGGAGATGAACCTGCAGGACCACCAATCTATTGGCTTTGTTCACCGGGATAAGGCGCATACGCACATCCATATCTATACCAACAGGATCGGCTTTGATGGTAAGACTTACAATGATCGGTTTATCGGGAAACGAAGCCAGATAGCGGCGGATAATGTTGCCAGGGAATTAGGCTTTAAAAGAGTTCGGGAAGTGCAGCAGGAAAAGCTTCAGGAGTTAAAGGGCCTGCGACAGGAGATCAAAAATATACATGACCGGGTGCTTCAGTCAAGGCCGAAATCCCTGGATGAGTATATAAGCAAAATGAAGGGCCAGAAGGTGGAGGTGATCCCCAGCATTAATAAAGCGAACCAACTGCAGGGCTTCCGGATGGAATACAAAGGAGTGAACCTTAAGGCCAGTGAAGTCCACCGGTCGATGAGTGGTAACCGGTTAATCCCTGTTATCTCTCATAACCAGGGTTTTAAAAAGCTAACGCAGGCACCAAAGGAGCTTCAGATCTTAAACAAGACCGTGCAGCTAAGTGGTAACCTGTCTACCAAAATAACCAAGGAACTTTTAAAAGGAGCAGTTAAGATTATAAGAGATACCGGTATAGGTATGGGATATTAAAATTTTAAGTTATGAAAAAACTAGATGAGATTATGGAACTGATGGCCGATGAGATGGCTGATTTTAAAACTGCGGTGCTGGAACTACAAAAGCTTTCGAAGCAATTGATAACTATGAGTATTCCCATTAGCACCGATGCTTTGGAACATAATCTAAGCATATTCCTTAAAAAGCAGGAAACAGAAAAGGAAATAACAGATGAGATACTGAAGGAGATAGACCGGAAATTAAAACGTGCCAGGATCATCCCCAATTACCTGCTGATCCTTTTTGGGATACTTGGAATTCTTAGTCTAGGCTTGGTGGGGTATTTTGGCTATACCGCTAATGAAAAACTGGAGGAAAGCTTTTCGGTTTACGGGGCGATGATGGAAATGAAATCTCAAAATACTCACTACGAAGATTATTTTGCTGCACACCCGGAAAGCCACGAGGCATACTGCAAGTGGCTAGAGGGTGGATACCAGGGTTTGTAATGACAAATGGCTTTGGCATAAAATCCTGGAATTTGCGGCAAATGCCCGGAAACCCTGGTGTAATCCTTAGAATTTGTGGCAAAAAATTAGTAAAAAATAAAAGCAATTTTTTAGATCAGTGGATACTGAGTGGATACTCCAGTAAATGTGCTCAAAGGCTCTTATAACAGGTTGAAATTTACTGGTTTTGTAGAAAGGAAGTAGATGATGGCCCCATTAATGCATCATTACACAACCTGAATTAACAATAAGTGTAACAATATCCTGGGTTTTAGGACTGATTAAGAAATTAAAGCCCTCATGACATTTTTCCAATGGTTCTTACTTTTTCTAGTAATACAAATAATTCATTTCTTAGGTACATATAAACTTTATCGAAAAGCTGGAAGGCATTCCTGGGAAGCCACTATTCCTATATATAATGCTATAGTATTGATGAAAATTATCAACCGGCCCTGGTGGTGGACAATATTATTTTTTATACCGGTGGTAAATCTTATTATGTTCCCGGTTATTTGGGTGGAGACGGTTAGGAGTTTTGGAAAACATTCAGTACTAGACACGTGGTTGGCTATTTTGACCTTTGGGTTTTATATTTATTATCTCAATTATTTCCTGAATGTCTCTTATATAAAAGATAGAAGTCTTAAACCAAGAACTTCTGTTGGTGAGTGGGTCAGCTCAATTTTGTTCGCAATTATTGCCGCCACGATTGTTCATACTTATTTTATACAACCTTATACGATACCATCATCATCTTTAGAAAAAACCTTATTAGTAGGTGATTTTTTATTGGTTAGTAAGATCAATTACGGGGCAAGAATACCTATGACCACTATTGCTGCCCCAATGGTTCATGATACTATTCCAGGTTTAGGTAAATCATATCTGTTTAATGATGAGAAGGAGGAAAAGAATTCATCATGGATGAATAAATTTCAATTTCCTTACCTAAGATTTCCTGGCCTGGAAAAAATCAAAAGAAATGATTTAGTGGTTTTCAACCAACCAGCAGATACGCTCTTAGATATGAATGATTTTTCCCCAGATCGTAACTACTATAAGCCTGTGGATAAAAAAACCAATTTGGTAAAAAGGGCCGTTGGTATTCCCGGGGACAGCTTGGAAATCAAAGCAGGGTATATTTATATTAATGGAAACCGAACCGTTTTACCGGACCGGGCAAAGCCTCAATATAATTTTTTTGTAAACACTCAGGGTCAGGCAATAGATCAAAGATTACTGAAAGAAAGATATGGAGCTCGTGATGGGCTCAAATATCCAAATGGTAATTTTGCCCTGAATCAAAATGGAGGTTATATACTGACACTTACTGATTCAGAAGCAGATTTAATCAGAAAACATCCCGTAGTAAAAGATGTTAAAAAATCTTTGAGTAATCCAGGGGAAGCTCAAAGCGTTTTTCCATACATAGACTCTCTGTCATGGAATCTCGACAATTATGGACCTATTTATATTCCTAAGAAGGGTGCGATCGTAAACCTAGATCGCAAAACTTTACCGTTTTATAAACGGGTTATCACCGAATATGAGGGCAATCAGTTAGAAGTAAAAAACAATAAAATATTTATAAATGGTTTACAAACGGATAAGTACACCTTTAAACAGGATTATTACTGGATGATGGGGGATAATCGTCAGAATTCACTGGATGCTCGGAAATGGGGATTTGTACCATTTGATCACGTGGTTGGTAAACCAGTTTTTATATGGTTAAGTATAAATCAGGATGGGGAAGGATTTGACAAAATCAGATGGGATAGAATGTTCACTACAGTAGGAGGAGAAGGGAAACCTAATTCTTATCTTTTACCATTTATTTTGATCTTACTTTTAATTTTTGGATTTGGGAAATACCATAAACAGAAAAGAAAATAAATACTGTTTTGTTATTTAAAAGGTCAAATGTTGATATTTCAGGAGGGATTTTTGATGACAAATATTTCATTTGCACCTGGGTCATATCCATACCTTCAGTACTTGTTTGTGATCGTTTAGAGTATTAGAATTCTTCAGATCGCTGGTAGACCAGATTGCCCTTTCGCTTTTTTACTTTTACTCAGCTCGCGGAAAATTAAAATAATCGGCAGGATTGGGATTAAGTGCTGTAACGGGTTTAAATATCATCGGGAGGGTAGTGGAAAGAATCATCCAAAATTGTAACTGAATTCAATTAAGTTTATGCTACCGCACTTGCTATTAAAGGTACTTCGTAAGGAAAGGCAAAATTCTGGTGGTCGGTGCCAGTTAACCAGGACTGGTGATCCTGTTTTTTCAGTACTACCGGCATTCTTTTTTTATTGTTATGGATTTCAGCCATGAGTTCATTGGCTTCTGTTGTTACAATAGAATAAGAGTTAACGGATTTGTTGGTTTCAGGGTTAATCCAGGTGGAGTAGATGCCTGCAAAAGCAAAAATTTCCTGGTCAGTAGGGGTAATTAAGTACTTCTGTTTTTCTTTCCCTTTTGCATCTTTCCACTGCCATTCGTAATAGCCGTCTGCAATAATTAAACAACGCTTTTTTACTGAATTCCTAAAGGCAGGTTTTTCTGCAATGGTTTCAATTTTAGCATTCAAGGTCATTTTTTTGATGGTATCATCCTTGGCCCAGAATGGAATAAGCCCCCAATTGAACATCTGGATCTCGCCCTGGTTTTCATCTGAAATTACTGGAGTTTTTGAGAACGTAAAAGCGTTTATTTCTAAATGGGGTTTATAGGAATCCGGTTCAATAAACCTTGCGTCCAGGCTGCGTTCAATTTCACTAAGCTTGGAATTTAATTTGGTACGGTAGCACATGGCTTTATTATTTGGTGTTTCTAATTTACTAAAAGATTTCTATTTTCCTTTGTTTAGGATAAAATACAGTTATGCTATAAATAAAAATTTTTCTAAAGAATCTGAATTATCCAAACGGAGCTAGTTGCTAAGAATTATTTTATGGTAAATAGCACCGTACTGGATATATTAAAGCAAGGTAATAATCCATTTAGTTAAATTACACCCTTGGGAAGTAGTGAAATCAAGCTTTTTGCTTTTAAGCAGACAAAGTTGAGCTAACACTCCTCAACCTTCACACCTAGAAGGCTAATTGACTTAAGTTGTATATGCTGCGTGCATTTAGTGAGTGTAATTAGGGACCTCACCTTTCGGGTTTACAAGCACCCTCATCTTTGAATTTAATCCACTATTAGTTCAATACCGGCTTTCTCGGTCTTATATTTTATTTTGGTCATCAGTTCATAATAATCCCAGTTCATTTTAATCTTTTGGGGAAGGTTGTATATGCTACGTGCATTTAGTGAGTGTCATTAAATACCTCACCTTACGGGTGTACAAGCACCCTCATCATTGAATTTAATCTACTATAAGTTCAATACCGGTTTTCCCGGCCTTGTCTTTGATTTTGGTCATCAGTTCATAATAATTCCAGTTCCTTTTAATCTTTAGGGGAGGGTTGTATATGCTGCGAGCATTTAGTGAGTGTCATTAAATACCTCACCTTATGGGTGTACAAGCACCCTCCTAGTTCGATTTAACCTACTATAAGTTCAATACCGGCTTTCTTGGCCTTGTATTTTATTTTGGTCGTCAGTTCATAATAATTCCAATTCCTTAAAAGAAATCCGTCTTCTTCTTTGGCGATTCCTATTTTATCTTCCTGGTTTAACAAAATGAGGGTCCCCGCTTGGTGTTTAATACAAAAATCAATGAGCTTTCGGCTGTATACATGCAAGCGGTTACTTACATAGTTTTTTTCCAGTTCGTAGAATTTATCCACTGCTTTTGTTTTGCGTTTACGGCCTTTTCCGGGTCTGCAATAGGTGGCCCCGCTTTGTGCCCTTTTTTGAGAAGCCTGTATGGCTAGCCTTCTATATAGGAATTCCTCCCTATTGCCAATACTAAGTGTTGCTTTTCCGGATTTCACTGTAATAGGATATTCAAGAGATAAAGAAGCTTCTGCAATTACTTCCGGTTTGAGGCTATGCTTTTCTTTCTCAAATTCAAAGGTGGCTAACAAATAAATTTTTTGTCTTTTCAGTTGAATTTTAGAAGTACATAGCTTGATTTTGCCGGCTATTACCTGTTCCAGCAAGCTTCGTTTATCAGTATAATCCTTCCCTAAATATGTTTTAAGGGGAATGGAAAACAAACGAAAACAAAATGCTTTTTTTTCTTCTTCATAAGATAAACCATGAATACCTACGGGTCCAAAAGGAAAAGCGATATTCCTTTTGAAATTTGCCAGAGAGCGTTCTCCTCTAATATATTCCGGCAAGTTGTTACGAAAGTTATTGATGATATTATTGTTCAGGTTGTTTAAAATGTTGGTGGGAATTTCCCCTTTAAACCGATCGGATACCACCCGGTAGGTAGTACTGATCCGGTGCCGATCCAAGATGCCGTCTTCAGCTTTTTTATCATCCGCCAGCTTATATCTTACTCCTTCCGATAAATAAAGGAATTCTTTGATCATTTCCTGCACGTACAGATGTGAAACAATGAGATTGGCTGCTTTAAAGCTTCTGTTCTGCCAGCGGTACAGCGTATCATAAACCTCCGTTTTTTCTTCCTTGGTAGGGGCATCCACCTGCAGCTGGATCTTCCGGGTGAGTTTTATCGTATCTTTTCCCATGACTAAGCTGATTGTTGTTGTTCGTGTTTGAGTTGCAATAGTTTATAGGCAGCCATAAATTCCTTGTGCACTTCCTTTTGGGCAAGGTTCAGTTCTTTAGCGATGGCAGCAAAGGAATATTGCTTTTCCGTACGCAGCTGTAACACCTTTTCCTGTTTCCGGGTCATAGTACCCTGGATCTTTACCGCTAGCATCGGTTGTGGTTTAGCTTCAAGGGACCTCCCATTATTAATGATATTCTTAATATCTTCAATGGCGCTTTTTACCTCGGTACTGGTTTTGGTGATGCTGGTTCCCATCGCTTCGGCGATGGCTTTATACTGAAAACCGTATTTTAAACAGAGTTCAATCAGGAGCTTTCTTTTACCGCTAAGCAAGGGAAGAACACTCTGAATCCGGTCGAAAGCTTTTTGATCCGCTTCCTGCTCCAGTAGATGCTTATCTTCTTCCTCCGGGTCATAACCGTGCATATATTCCTGATAATTTTCGTATAATTCTAACCTGTCGGTGATCTTGTGAAACTTATTTTTAGGTCGGCAATAATAATAGGTACAATCTCTTTTCATTACATAACGAAGGAAAAAGTAAATATGCTCGGGAGTTTCTATCCGGTCTCTTTTTTCCCATAATATGAGGAAAGCATCCTGAAGGATGTTTTCTATGACAAATTCATCCTTAATTGTTCTCTTGCCCAGCCAAAAGAGGCTTCGGTTATACCTGGCATAGATCAATTTCAAAGCATCGGGATGTCCTTGTTGTAATAATTCGAAAATACGCTGTAACATAAGCAGTCGTTATTAAGCCGGAGGTAAATGCCACCAGAATTAAACTGAATTTAGCTTTAGCGAATTCTTATAAGATATAAAGAGAAGATAGCTTTGAAAACAGTTGATAAGAAGGCCTGTTTCCTACAAACAAAAAAGGCGTGGAGACTCAACTTATCAATCTGAGGTACTGGTATACCGTGCAACGATAAGAGAGCCCACGCCCGGGTCGTGAGCATCCTTGCTTATCATCTCGTTGCAAAAAATTACCAGTTTTCAGATTGAGATTCAAAGCGAAATGCTTCTAATATTTTTACTTAAAGAAGTTTCGCAAATATATTAATATGAAGTAAATATAAAATAAAAATTCATGTAATGCAAATGCATTACAATAAAAAATATAGATTTAACCAAATTGCCTTATGGCAAAATTGAGGGAAGAAGACGAAATACTGAAACAAAAAATTAAACTAAGACTTCTTGGACTAAGAGAAAAACAAGGGGATTCTAAAAGTGGTATTTCAAAAAATATAGATGTTGATCGGCAAAATTTTCAACCCTGGGAAAATATTAAATCAAAGCGCGGGATAACCATTTATTCCCTAAATAGGATATGTAAAGCGCTTGGAATTACTTTAAAAGAATTCTTTGACGATGAATTGTTTAGATAATTTTTAAAACGTTTAAAATTGATTTTATTCGTTTAATTTGCCTAGCCTAAAATATCCTTCTGTATAGTTTTTCGTAATTTCCTTTTATCTTAATTTTTTATATTTAGCGAAAATGGATTCATCTCGGAATTTTTTGTTTAAAAAAAGATAACTTGGATAAAAGGCTCTTTCAATGAAGCTGACCCCTCGTACACATTATACGGAACCCTCTTTAGGCTATTTTTTCTAAGGTTAGATAATGAAGATATTAAAGCTTTTTTATAACTTTCTCCCTTAAATCTATTCAAGGAAAAGCAAATACTAATTGGTCTAAAATAGTACTTCGATTATGCGATCATTTACATAAAGGGGAGGACATTATGAATAGGTTCATTAATTTCAAACATCGTATCAACCCCCAAAGAAGATCACTAAGAAAAGGCGGTTTAAGTAAGGAGTAACATTAATTTTTTATATAATTGCAGTATCTTTCAAAGTGACCATATTTGACCGAAATAGATGGCATCACTCCCAAATAGCCATATGGAAAATAAAATTGAAGATGCTGATTTTATGGGTGGTATTACTGGACTATTAAGGATTATGTAAAGAAGGATTATCAATTTTTGAGTATAAAATTTTAGAAAAGACCCAAAGAGATAGATTTTTAAAAGAATTAAAATTTAATAAATTGAATCGGACATTTGAAATTTTCGGAAAATATAGGTTATACATTAGAAAGGGAGTTTCAAAAAATAAAGCTATATAGTTATGGATGAAGACCAAGTACGTAGTGATTTGGCTAAAGTATTATCTGAAGAGCCTAATAATTATTCTAAAATATTAGAGCTTTCGTCCAAACTAGCAAGTTTTGATCAAGACAACGTACGATTTAGTGTAGATGCAGGAGTAATCGACAGATTAGGAACAGAATTAGTGGCTAGACAAGAAACAGCTGTTTCTGAATTAGTAAAAAACTCATATGATGCTGATGCAAAAAAAGTGATACTAAAATTTGAAAATTCTGATGCTATAGGGGGAACATTATTTATTGACGATAATGGGTTAGGAATGACCAAAGATCAGCTAATTAATGGTTTTATGAGAATATCTTCTACAGATAAACTACGTAACCCAGTATCTGAAAGGTATAAACGAAAGCGAGCTGGTCAAAAAGGTATCGGAAGATTTGCTGTTCAAAGATTAGGAGAAAAATTAACTATAACAACTCAAACGCTTCGCAATAATTACGCATTAGTATTAACTATAGATTGGTCACACTACAAAGGAGATATAGATCTAGTAAATATTACTAATAAAATAATTTCCGTTCCAAAAAGAAAAGAGGAGGGAACTACTCTAAAAATAGAAGGTTTAAAAGATAGATGGACACAAGCAGCTATAAAACGTATCTACAAGTATGTAAGTGCGATAATTCAACCCTTTCCATTATCTGAAGAAAAAGTTGATGAGAATAAAGAACAGGATGAAATTTTAGACCCTGGATTTAAAACTATTTTTAAAAAATTAGAAGGGGAAAAGTCAATTTTAATTGCCGATGAATCTAAAATGATTTATGATCATGCCATTGCAGAAATCGAAGGTTGGATAGATGATAATGGATTAGGTATTTATTCCGTAATCAGTAAAAAACTTGATATTGAGGTGATGGGAGAAATAGGTAGTGATCCAGATGATATGACAGTACCTTTTACTCAGCTAAAAAAAGTCCGTTTTAAAGCTTATTATTTTGTTTATAACGCAGGATTAATTCCAAAAATGCATGAAACAACTATAAAAAAATCAGCGAGAACCTCTGGTGGAATAAGATTATATAGGAATGGCTTTAGAGTTCTACCATATGGTGAACCGGGTAACGATTGGCTCAAACTAGATCAATCGGTAACTAGAAGATCTATTCTTCCGGTGCATGGAAATAATAATTTTTTTGGATTTGTAGAATTAACAGATAAAGAGGGAGAGTTTAATGAGACCTCAAGTAGAGAAGGTCTAATGGAAAATGAAGCATTAATTCAACTACAGAATTTTGTTTATAGAACTTTAATGCAGGGTGTTATTATTACAGCAGAAGCTCGAAATATTAAAATTGTCTCTGGACAACAAAAAGAGGGTAAACTCTATGAAAAAATAGAAGTAAGGATCAAAGATATAGCACATACTCTTGAATCTTTAGACATTGAGTTGGAAAAAGAGGAAGGTAATATTCAAATAAAAAATAGAAGAAAAAAAAGATTAAATAAGCTCAAAAAGGATATTAAAGAAGTTGCTGAACTACAAAAAGAAGAAACCAGTAAAATGCTCAAGGAAAAATCTATGCTTCGCGTATTAAGTAGTGTAGGAATCACCATAGGGCAATTTATACATGAAGTGAGGGATTATGTAATTAATATGGAATCTGATGTAAAATTTCTTCTGGAAAAACTACGTTCCGACACAGTATTAACTGAAAGACTTTTGATCTTAGAGAGAAACATAATAACTTTTAAAAGTTACACCTCATACTTCGACAACGTAATATCCCAGAATGTGGTTCGAGAAATAAAGCCTATTGAAATCCAAAATAGAGCTGAATACTTCTGGAAATCAATTCATAATGATGCTTTAAAAAGTAATATAAAGTTCAGTTTACCGGTAAGAAATGGATCTTACTTATACACTAGACCTATGCATCCATCGGAATGGTCTTCCATTTTATTTAACTTATATACCAATTCGAAAAAAGCAATTAAAAGAACGGAAAAACCGGGTGAAATAATGATTGAATGCGGGTTAGAGAATAACCAAATCTTTCTAGAATTTTCAGATAGTGGAGATGGGATTTCCGAAGAAATTGAGGAAAAAATATTTGATGAATTTTTCACTACTACTTCACCAAATACTCTGGATGATATCGATTCTAGCAATGAAATAACAGGAACCGGGTTAGGCTTAAAAATAGTAAAAGATATTGTTTCTAGTTATAGAGGAAGTATAGGGGTAGTATCTCCTAAAGAAGGATTTAACACCTGCATAAGAATAGAAATACCGAAAGCAACAGAAAAGGAATTAGACGATTATGGCATATAAAGTATTGTATATAGATGACTTAGAAACAGAAAGCCGACTCAGAGACATCGGAAACTTAGGTTATGAGGTTAAGCTTTACAATCCAACTTCAGACTTAACCGATTTATTTGATGAACTGGAACCAGATACTAGAGCTTGTGTATTAGATTATAGATTGACTAAAGGAATAAATAATGCGTGCTTTGATGCTCCGACTATAGCTCAAACTCTCCGAACTAAACATAAAAATGATTTGAAAGATTTTCCTTTGGTTTTAATGTCGAATGAGACCATTAAAGTAAAAGAGTATGACAAAGATTTAACAAGTCAGGATTTATTTGATTTTGTTTTAACTAAAGAGGAGTTTTCAAGTAATAAGAAAAAATTTAAGAAAAAACTAGATGCTTTTATTAAATCATATGAAACCATTGTGGAATACAAATTTGATTTAAAAAAAACTATTAAGTTTGATGATAATTATATATTACACTCTAGGATTAAATCTGATGCCGCTGCTATTAGTAAAAACCTATTTACATTAAGCAGTTTTATTTATTATGATATTGTAAGACCAATAGGTATAATGATTGGTGAAGATGTACTTTCTGCAAGACTTGGTGTTTCAAAAAAATCAGGAGATTGGGATAAACTACTAGAAAAAATTAGTTCCTGTATGTATAAAGGTGTTTTTTCAGAATATCTTTCACGTTGGTGGATGGATAAAATTAATAGATGGTGGAATGACGAAATAAGTCCTAAAGTTTCACTGCGGAGTCTAAGTGCTGAAGAAAGAGTCAAGTTAATTAAATCAAAAACTGGTTTAGAAAAATTAATTCCCATAATTAAAACAAAGCATTCCCTTAGTTCAAATTTTTGGACAATTTGTAAATATTCAGGGCAACCAATTGATCCATTTGATGGAATTGAATTACTTAAAGTCTATACACCCTGGCAAGAAAAAGAATACCTATCCATTGATTCAGCATTAAACAAAATGGATGAATATAAATCGCTAGTTAGTGATATTGATAAAAAGGCTATCCGTGAAATAGTAAAAAAGGAAAGAGCCAATGGATAATTGGAGTTTACGACGTTTCAGGCAAGATCTTAGCAAATTTTTAGAACTCATCGAAGGTTACCAAATTGGTGATTTCAATTCGCTACATGTTTTATTAGGGAAATTGGAATCATTGGATACTTTTGAATATGAAGTTAAAGACATAGTATTTCATCTGAGAAAAAGGATTTCGGGAACTATGCCAGAAACTCTCAACAAGTATAAAATCTCACTTGACAATACCATAAACCTTAATAATAAAGATCATCAAATTAATGATAATTTAGAAAATTTTATTTTTGAATTAAATATTGATTCATTTGCAAGTGAGAATGGGAATGATGGAAAGCCATATAAGAATTGTTGGCACTTAGATAAACATATTGATAGTTCTCCACCAAAATATACACACCCTACATATCATTTTCATTTTGGCGGAGAATATATTGAAGGTTTAGATACTGGTGAAATTTCAATATTTTCATTTCCTAGATTGCCGCATCCTCCAATGGATATTTTTTTAGGATTTCATTTTGTTATATCTAATTTTTATAGTTCCAAAGAATATCCCTTTGTCAATGAACTAAAAGAACATGACGATTATAAATCAATAATAAAAAGAGCACAAAAAAGATTATGGACTCCGTATTTTAATGCTTTTGACTCAACAAATAAACATCAGGATTTCACTATTAACAATGTCTTCCCGTTGTATATAAGCTAGTATGAATCAACACATATTAAAACATTTACGTCAATACTCTAGTAATATTAGAGAAATAAATAGGCTTCTAGTTTCTTCATATTTAAAAGTCAATAATTTTCAAAATATTTCCAATGAGATTATTAAGAGTTATATAATAAATCAGGATGAAGAAATTGATGAATTAAATAAGTTCTCAGAACTTTTTAATGATAGACCTTTCACTTTAGAACAGTTAATAGAATTTTTTGAGTTTGTTATTTCTCCCAGTGACAAAATAGTTAATGGCGCGGTTTATACTCCAAAATATATTAGGGATTATATTGTATCGCAGGCGATTGAAGATTACGATGGCTTAGAAGATTTAACCGCGTGCGATATTGCTTGTGGATGTGGTGGCTTTTTGTTTGAATATGCACTAAAAATCAATCAAGAAACCGGTAAAAATTTTATTCAGATTATTGAAGATAACCTTTATGGAATAGATATTACTGCCTATAGTATTGAACGGACTAAAATTTTATTAACCTTATTAGCTCTTTCTCAGGGTGAAGATAAGGAAAGAATAGATTTCAATTTATTCATTGGAGATTCTCTTAATTTTGATTGGTTTGAAAATTCACCTTTAATCGAAGCAAACGGGGGATTTCATTTCGTATTCAGTAATCCACCGTACGTAGGCTCTTCTAATTTAGAGGAAGAGACCAAAACACTAATGAAAAATTGGTCTGTAGCTTCAACTGGCAAACTAGACTTGTATATTCCTTTTTTTCAAATTGGTCTTAAATGGCTCCGACGAAATGGTACTTTAGGATATATTACTGTAAATAACTTCTACAGGAGTTTAAATGGTCGAGCTCTACGCAGTTATTTTTCAGAGAAAAATTTTCACTTTACTTTCGTTGATTTCGGGAGCGAACAAGTATTTAAATCTAGACTAACCTATACTTGTATTTGTCTAATATCTAAACGAAGAGGTTATTTAAATTATACTAGTTCCACACCAGAAAATATTAAGGATTTATCAGAACGCGATTTCCTCAATTTTCAATATACTGATTTAAATGATCTTCACGGATGGCAACTGGACGATGCTAAAACAAAATTGAATTTGGACAGGCTAGAGAATTCCGGAGACAAATTAGGGGATCTAATGAATATTAGAAATGGCTTTGCAACCCTAAGGAATAAAATTTATTTATTTTCTCCCATAAATGAAGATGATGAGTACTATTATTTTGAAAAAGATTCTATAAGTTATAGAGTAGAAAGATTGATTTGTAAAGATGCTATTAAGCCTAATATTTTAAAAAATGAAATTGATCTGGAAACTTACAATGAAAAAATTATTTTTCCTTACACTATAATTGATGAAAATAATAGGGATTTATTTCAAAACTCTCAAAATCGTAGGGTTAAAATTATCCCAGAAAACCATTTTCGAGAGAATTATCCGCATGCTTATAATTACTTAAATGACTACAGGGATGAATTATCAAAAAGAGACAAGGGAAAGAGAGAATATGAAACTTGGTTTGCGTATGGTCGTAGCCAGGCTTTAAATATTAGTGGTTTCAAATTACTTTTTCCTTATATTTCTAATGCGCCCTATTTTGTATATACCAATAATGAAGATTTATTGTTTTACAATGGATACGCTTTGGTTTCCGAAAATGAAGCCGAGTTATTATTTATTAAAAAACTACTTGAAACCGATGTATTCTGGTACTATATTAAGTATGCCAGTAAACCTTATTCTGGTGGATATTTTGCATTAGCTAAGAACTATGTGAAGAATTTCAGTATTCCTGAATTTACTGATAGGGAGAGACAGTATTTTATGAATTTGTGCAGAAAATCAACTATTAATAAATTCTTATTAAAAAAATATAATATTATTGATATTGAATTATGATAATGGTGTAATTGATAAAATACAGATGAAGTTTTAAGGAGTTAATAAGCCCAATATCTGTTTGCTGTTTTATACCATATTAATTATAAAGTGAGTAAGATTTATCTTAAAAAATCAACCTAGTGTAATTTTGTAATAGATATATATTCTGTAAATTCTTAATTTTTCCTAAATTGTACCACGCTTAACACTCCCTACACCCGTTAGGCGAATTAAAATGCTGTAAATCACAGATAAACAAACTCTGGAATTATCACGCCCCATACATGACAAGATACCAACTCAAAAATCTGGAAAATAAACTCTGGAAAGCTGCCGATGACCTTCGGGCAAATTCTAAACTTACTGCATCTGAATATAGCTTTCCGGTTCTGGGAATAATCTTTTTGAGACACGCCTATAACCGTTTTGTGGTGGCTAAGGAGGAGATTGAAAAATCTTTGCCTTCACATCCACAGCGGGGGAAAAGAGCTGTCAGTAAAAACGACTTTCTAAATGCCAAAGCTATTTTCCTTCCTGAAAATGCACAGTGGAAAACTATAGCTAATCTCAAAACAGTTGAGGATCCCGGTGAATTTCTAAATAATGCAATGCGTAGCATTGAGGAAGAATATGAAGTGCTAAACGGAGTCTTGCCCAAAGAATATACGCTTTTCGAAAAAGATCTTTTATTCCGGCTTATTCGCATTTTTAATGATGAGGAGTTGAATAATGTTACCGGAGATGTATTTGGAAGGATATATGAATACTTCCTCAACAAATTTGCAATGACAGGAGCGCAGGAAGGTGGTGAATTTTTTACCCCGCCAAGTCTGGTAAATGCTATTGTAAATATTATTGAACCTAATCACGGCACCGTCTTCGATCCTGCTTGTGGGAGTGCCGGTATGTTTGTACAGTCAGCACACTTTATTGAAGAGGAGTTACTTACTGATGCCTCTAAGAAAGTTACTTTCTACGGACAGGAAAAAGCCGATACCAACACGAAACTGGCTAAAATGAATATGGCGGTTCACGGTTTGGATGCCAATATTCTTCAGGGAAATTCTTTTTATGAAGATCACCATGAACTCGTTGGGCAGTGTGATTTTGTGATGGCGAACCCTCCATTTAATGTTGATGGGGTAGATAAAGGAAAAGATAGCGTAAAGAATGACAGGCGACTTCCTTTTGGTCTACCAAATAATGATAACGCCAATTACCTTTGGATTCAGTATTTCTATAGTTATTTAAATGACAGTGGAAGAGCCGGGTTTGTGATGGCTTCTTCTGCCTCAGATGCCGGGCATTCTGAAAAACTGATTCGCCAGAAGCTGGTGGAAACTGGTGCGGTTGATGTAATGGTTTCTATAGGTACAAAGTTTTTCTATACCAGATCGCTGCCTTGTTCTTTGTGGTTTTTTGATAAAGCCAAAGCCAAAGATGAAATTCGGGCAGACCAAACCCTGATGCTGGATCTTAGGGATGTTTATAGAAAAGTATCTACAAATCTTCACGATTTTACTGAGGAACAACTAAAAAATATTCACGCTCTGGTAGCGATGTATAGGGGTGATAATTCCTATTTTGAAAAGGTTTTAACCGAATATAAAACTACGGCTGAAAATTCACTTACTGAAGCTCAAAACCTGGCTAAGCAAATTGAGAAAGCTGAAAGTATAGAACATGAGTTTAAAACGTTTTCTGCTGAAAACCTAAAAGAGGAAAAAAGACTGATAAATAATGCTGTTAAAGCCTTTGTTAATGACAGTAAAGAGCTGCTGAGATCTGAAGACTATAAAAAGCATAAAGACAAAAAAGAAAGACTCCAAAAGAAAATTGCTGAAGTCGAACGCCTGGTTTCAAAGTTTACAGAAACAGTAAACCAAAGTCTTTATTTTACTAAAGAAACTGCCTGGCTTACACAGCGATTTCCGGAAGGGAAATATGTTGATGTGTCCGGACTTTGTAAAGTAGTAGATAAAGAAGCCATTGCTGATAATGACTATAGCCTTACTGCCGGGAGATATGTTGGAGTAGCCCCTGTGGAGGAAGATGAAGATTTTGACTTTGAAACACGGATGGGAGAAATTAAATTGGAATTACAAGGACTTAATGAAGAAGCTGCTGAGCTTGCAAACCAGATCCAGGCAAACTTTAATGAATTAGGCTTATGAATTGGGAATTAAAAACCTTGGATCAATTAGGTGAACTTAAACGTGGTAAATCACGTCATCGTCCCAGAAATGATAAGAAACTATTGGGAGGAAAATATCCTTTAATCCAAACTGCAGAAATTCAAGCTTCCAATTTGTTTATAAATGATTTTCAAAAAACATATAATGAATTTGGATTAGCTCAAAGTCTTCTTTGGAGTCCGGGAACTCTTTGTATCTCCATAGTTGGAGCAAATACAGCAGAATCCGCAATTCTTAATGTGGAGGCTTGTTTTCCAGACAGTGTAATTGGATTTAATGCTTATAAGGATGTATCTACAAATCTTTTTGTGAAATACCTTCTTGACACAATAAAAGATGAACTAAAAAGAATTTCAGTAGGAGCAGCACGTGAAAATTTGAGTATGGCAAAACTTTTGTCAAAAAAGAGCCTAATACCTGAATATCAGACACAGGTTAAAATAGCTAATATTCTTTCGAACTATGATATTCTTATTGAAACCAACCTTAAACGCATTAAACTCCTGGAAGAAGCAGCACAGCATTTATATAAGGAATGGTTCGTAAATTTCAGGTTTCCCGGAAGTGAAAGCACGCCAATAAAAAAAGAAACTGGTCTGCCGGAAGGGTGGGAGTCGGTAATTTTAGATGATTGTATAAAGATAATTAAAGGGAAGAAACCTAAAGTAGAATTAGATAAGCCGATTCCCGGAAGTGTACCTTATCTTTTAATTGATGTCTTGGAAAGAAGAGCAAATCGATATGCGGAAAATTTTAAATTAAGAATTACTGAAGAGGAGGAGACTCTAATGGTTATGGATGGTTCACGTAGCGGAATTGTCCTAAAGAGTATAGGTGGGGCGATTGGTTCAACTTTGGCGGTTTTGAGAATAACTGATGAAAGAATGGGGAAGCAATTTTGTTATCAATATTTCAAATTAAATGAAAATGATATAATCTCAAAAAATACTGGTGCTGCAATTCCTCACGCTAATAAGAGCTATATCTTAAATATGGAGATAGTTGTTCCTGACGAAAAGATAATAAAGGACTTTGAACATATTGTGAACAAACAAAGTTTTCTAATTCAGAATTTAAATAATCAAATTGATAAGCTTAAAAAAGCTCGCGATCTTTTACTGCCCCGTTTAATGAATAGAACTTTAGAAGTATAAAATATGAACATAACAGAATTTAATAATTTGAAATTAGCCTCCTTAGACGTTGTAGAAATAAGATTTAAGGATGGCAGTACTAGAAAAACATTTCTGCATCAAGGTCACGCTTATATAACCGAAGGAGAAGCGCTTCATACTGCGGTAATATTAACTGTGGGAGCAGAGGAGAATATAGAAAGGATTCATCTTTTCAATGTTGAATCAGTAGAATTAATAGATAGGGTAGAAATTAAGTAGATTAACATGAGTAACAACTACTCCGAAGACGCATTAATTGAGAAAACCAGTATTGATATTTTTAAAAATCAATTAAATTGGCAAATCGCCAATGTGTACCAGGGGGAGAAATTTGGGGAGAACGGTAAAATTGGAAGAGATTCTGCTGCTGAGGTGCTGTTAAAGCATCGTTTTCTTAAAGCGATAAAAGGACTAAATAAAAATCTACCTTCTCAGGCTTATCAGAAAGCCTGGGAGATTTTCAGTGCTAAAGATGCCACTAAAGCCCTGCCGGAAATCAACCGGGAAAAACACGATTTTCTAAAAGATGGTATTCCGGTTACTTATAAAGATGAGAAGGGGGAAATTGTACGCAATAAAAAAATAAAGGTTTTCAATTTCGAGCAACCGGAAGAAAACGATTTTTTGGTGGTACAACAGTTATGGATAGAAGGAAAATCTAAACGGAGAAAAAGACCTGATGTAGTTTGTTTTGTTAATGGAATTCCACTAGTATTTATTGAATTAAAAGCCCATCATCGGAAGATCAGGGTTGCTTATGAAACCAACCTAAGCGATTATAAAGAAACTATTCCGGCAATCTTTTATTATAACGCTTTCATTATCCTTAGTAATGGAATAGAAACAAAAGTAGGCTCTATCACGTCAAGGTTTGAACATTTCAACGACTGGAAGAGAATAAGTGAAGAGGAGGAAGGCGTAATTAGTTTAGACAAAGCTTTAAAAGGAACCTGTGAGAAAAGCAGGCTAATAGATCTTTTCGAGAACTTTATTCTGTTTGATGATTCCCTGGGGAAAATAGCCAAATTGGTAGCAAGAAACCACCAGTTTATTGGAGTAAACAAAGCTATAGATCATTTCAAAGAATTAAATGCTAAAACTAAAGCAGGAAAAATCACTCCTGAGGAATCTAGAAAACTTGGAGTATTCTGGCATACCCAGGGCAGTGGGAAATCCTATTCCATGGTTTTCCTTACCCAAAAGATTCTAAGAACGGTAGGTAGCTATACTTTTGTGCTCATAACCGATAGGGCAGAACTAGATAAGCAGATCTACGGCACTTTTAACGGAGTGGGAGCGGTAACCGATAAAAAATCTAAAGCCAGCAGCGGAGAAAATCTTAAAGCACTGCTGCAAACCGATAAAAAATATATCTTTTCACTGATTCATAAATTCAATTTTGAAGAAGAATTAACCCAGCGAGAAAACATCATTGTAATTTCAGATGAAGCTCATCGAACCCAGGGCGGAAGTCTTGCTTTGAATATGCGAAAGGCTTTACCTAAGGCATCTTTTATGGGCTTTACGGGAACACCACTTTTTAAGAATGATGAACTTACCAAAAGGATATTTGGCGACTATGTTTCTACTTACAACTTTAAACGCTCTATTGAAGATGGTGCAACAGTTCCTTTATACTATGAAAATAGGGGAGAGAAACTAAAGCTGGAAAATCCGAAGATTAATGAAGAGATCAGGAACAAAATTGAAGAGTTTGAGCTGGAGGGTGACCAGCAAGAAAAACTGGAAAAACTTTTTGCCAGGGAATACCCTATACTTACTGCAAATAAACGATTAAGGGCAATTGCCAAGGATGTGGTACAACATTTTAATACCCGGGGCTATAAGGGCAAAGCATTATTTGTTGCTTTAGATAAGATTACAGCGGTAAAGATGTATGACTTCATTTCAGAAGAATGGCAGAATTATATCACCACTGAAGAGAAACGTATCCGGTTAATCCATGACGAGCAAGAACAAATAATAGCCTATAGAAACCGCAATTGGACAAAGGAAACTGAGCTTAGTGTTATTGTAAGTCATGAGCAAAATGAAATAGAGAAATTCAGGGCCTGGGGCTACGATATAGAACCCCATCGATTAAAAATGAATACCAGGGATCTGGAAAAGGAATTTAAGGATGAAAACCATCCTTTTCGTTTAGCGATTGTTTGTGCGATGTGGATCACCGGCTTTGATGTAAAATCCCTTTCCACGCTTTACCTGGATAAACCTTTAAAATCCCATACCCTGATGCAAACCATTGCCAGGGCAAACCGGGTACACGAAGGAAAAAACAACGGCTTAATTGTAGACTATATAGAGACCTATAAAGCGCTTTTAAAAGCTTTGGCTGTATATGGGGACGGCGGAGGCGAAAATGGTGGCAAAGGTCCGGAAGGTGGGATTGACCAACCGGTTAAACCCCTGGAGGAACTGGTAGGGGAACTTGAAGAGACTTTATTGGCAACTGAACTGTTCCTGAAGAATGAATGCGAGTTTAACTTGGAGAAAGTTCTTGAGGCAGATGATAATTTATACCGTATTAAATTTCTGGAAGAAGGATATAATGCGGTTTGTAGATCAGATGAAAGCAGGAATAAATTTGGAGTACTAGCCCGGGAGGTATTTAAGAAATACAAGGCACTAATGCCCGATAATGCGATTTATGAATATAAAGACCGCAGAGATGCCATTAACGGACTTTATTCGCTTATTGATGAAAAAGTTGAAGCTTCAGATATTTCCTATATCGTAAAGGAAGTACAAGATGTAGTAAATGAATCTATAGAAACCTATAACACCGAGCTTAAAAAGATAGAAGGATACGGGGAAACAGTAGATTTAAGCAGTTTGGACTTTAAAAGAATTGAGGAGGAATTTTTGAAGATTAAGGGAAATAAAAATATAGCCGTTCAATCTTTAAAAGACCGGGTAAATAAAAAAATGGAAAAGCTTTTGAATAATAATCCGCTAAGAATAGATTATTATGAGCGGTATCAAAAGATAATTGAGGATTATAATTTGGGGAAAGAATATAAATCCATTAAAGAAATTTTTGATCAGTTAATTAGGCTATTTCGGGATTTAAGTGAAGAAGAAAAAAGGGCAGGAAAGGAAGATCTTACAGAAGATGAGTTAATTGTATTTGATATGCTGAACAAAGGCAAGAAGATTACCGACAAGGAAAAAGCCACAGTAAAATCGGCTGCACAAAAATTATTAGAACGCCTAAAGGCCCATGAATTTACCGTTGATAGTTGGGCTGAAAAAGTCCAGACTTCAGCAGCCGTAAGGAAGGCTATAAATGATTATCTATATGAAAAACTACCATACCCTACTTATGAAGATGGAGATATAGCAGTGAAGACAGAGTTGTTGTATGATTATTTTAAGGGAAGGTATGGAGTAGGTAATTCATATGATTCGTAGTCAAAAAACTAAACTAAATATTAAGTAAACGGTAAATATTAAATAATCAATTATGAAAAGAAATTACCTTATTGTGCTTATTAGCATACTTAGCCTATACTCAATTCAGGCACAAAAAAGAGTCCAGAAATTAGATGAATACACAGCTTCCAATGGAATAACCTATGAAGTTGGAGATGAAATAAAACTCGGCAGGGGTTCTGATACCGACGGGAGATTTGTATATGTTAATATGGCTGGTTGGGGAGCAGCTTTGACGGCTACCAATAATGCAAAATACAACGCAGAACAAAATAGGTTAGGATCTACCAACTCCGGTTTAATAGTAACGGTCAAAAAAATTAAGGAGTATAATAAAAAAAGATTCAAAGGAGTCATTTTTACTGTTGGAGGTGGTAATATAACCAATTACACGCTCGATATTGAAAATGCCATTGCAACCTGCGAAATCGATGACTGCAGCGAAGAAAATGAAACTGCACCAAGTTCAACTGATAAGTATGACCAATTAGCGAAGCTTAAAGAGCTTTTTGATAGTGGGGTTTTGACGGAAGAAGAGTTTGAAAGCGAGAAGAAAAAAATACTTGAGGGGAAATAAATAAATAGTAGCACAACTTCTAAAATAAGTAGAAGGGAGGACAGACGAATATTGAATTAGTAATAATTTTATTATGAAAGCATTTATATCTTACAGCCACGTAGACCAGAGGTTTTTAGACCGCTTACATGTGCATTTAGCTCAACTCCAACGAGAAAATCTGATTTCAACCTGGACAGATAAGGATATTTTGGCAGGAGGAAAATTGGATAATGCAATCTCTGACTCATTATCTAGCAGCAAGCTTTTTATTGCCCTATTGAGCCCTGATTATATTAATTCGAACTATTGTTACGAAAAGGAATTTGAACAGGCTTTGACTATGGAAGAAAGGGATCAACTCATTATTATACCTATAGTGATTGAAGATTGTGATTGGCTAAATACACCTTTTAAAAAATTCAAAGCACTCCCTGAGGATGGAAAAGCCATTGCTAATTGGAGCAGTCCCAATACTGCCTTTTTAAATGTAATTCAGGAAATTAGAAAATTGCTTCAAGGTGATGCCGCTATTAATTTAGCCCCCAATAAGATCGGAGTGATATTTTAAATTTCAATTTATACCTTTGAAATATGAAATACAAGAGATGGAGCTTATCGGAAAAGTT
>NZ_SNWE01000031.1 GCF_004362395.1 Salegentibacter sp. 24 | reverse complement strand
AAGGTACCAAATCATCATAACTGGGAGGTAAAAGACTTAACTGCGACTGGTTATAGGTCTTAAATACAACTTTAGCTTTCATTACATGAAAATAATAAAAACCTCAAAAAAATCCAACAAAAAAGGCTGCCTTTTCAGACAGCCTCTTTTTTAATTAAAAATACTTTAGTGTTTTATTTGATTTTTTTTAAATTAATGGTAGCTTAGATAAAAACAAGGCTAAAATGATCGCTTTAAAACCAACCAAAGGCCATCTATTGGTAGCAGAACCTTCCATAATTGGAGATGTAGCATTTAATCGCTCTGTGGTACTGCTTGCCGATCATTCTGAAGCGGGTTCTGTGGGCTTTATACTAAATAAAGTATTGGACTTTACATTAAAGGATCTCGTTCCCCACCTTTCCGCAAATTTCAAAATTTATAATGGCGGACCGGTGGAACAGGACAATCTTTACTTTATCCATAAAATACCAGATCTTATACCACAAAGCGTAGAAATTGCAAATGGAATCTATTGGGGTGGTAATTTTGATGTAGTTACCGAGCTAATTAATCAAAAATTAATTAGCGAAAAAGAAATAAGGTTCTTTTTAGGTTACTCAGGTTGGGACGCCAATCAGTTAGAAGAAGAACTAAATTCACATTCCTGGATCGTTACTACCAACGAAAGCCCTAAAGATATAATTGAACGTCCTTATCGCTCTTTCTGGAAGGATAAAATGATGCAACTTGGCGGAGAGTACCTCTTATGGTCAAATGCACCTGAAAATCCCAGCTACAATTAACCCAGCCGAGCTTTGACATTTAATTTAGAAAGTAATTCCTTAGCCACTTTATTTTCATACTTCTTTTTGCGATACTTGGTAACAGGTTGAATTCCATTTATAACATTAGTAATAAAAAGTTCATCAGCCTTTTGTAGTTCAAAGGGAGAAATTGAGGTTTCTTCCAAAGTTAATTCTGGTAGCGTTTTGATAATTTCCAAAATTTTCTTCCTTGTTATGCCATTTAATGCTCCATCGGTCAATGGGGGCGTTTTTATCTTACCTGCTTTAACAAGAAATAAATTTCCATTTAAAGCTTCAACCACATTTTTCTTTTCATTAATCAAAAAACAATTTTCATAACCATTTTCTGAGGCAAAAATACTTCCCAAGACATTAATCGCACGATTATTAGATTTTATCGTAGAAAATAAACCGCTTGTTACGTAATGATCTTTAAAGAGTTCTACTTCATATTCATCGTCATTCAATAAATAAAAAGCATCTGGCAGTTCTTCGGCAGTAATAATAAATCCGATTTCACGAGTAGCAGGACTGTAATAACCGCCTTCTTTACGGTAAACCGTAAATTTTACACGGGCAGCAGTGGGATCTAAACTGTTTTCTTTAACCAGGTCTAAAATCTCCTCTTCAAGGAACTCAGGAGAAAAATTTGCGGGAATTTCCATGCGCATAATACGCATAGAAGCCATAAGTCGAAAATAGTGATCTTCCCAGAACATTATTTTCCCGCTAATTACACGAATGGTTTCAAAAACCGCATCTCCATAGGCAAATCCTCGGTTAGTAACCGAGAGAGATGCCTGAATATCTTCTATTAAATTCCCGTTCAGATTTATCATAAAAAAAGCCCCGTTTTAGAACGGGGCAAAGGTAATGTTTATCTTATAAATATTAAACCGATCCCAACACCTGTTTAAGATTAGAGATCATATTTTCCCAAAGCATTTTACCTTCTTCAATTTCATCCTCATCTTCAGCATAATCAGTAATCATTATAGATACATCTTTTGTGATCTCGTCAACCTGAATTCTTATTTCAAAAAAATAGGGAGTGTCCTCGTCATCCAACCACTTAAATTTTACACGCTCATCACTCTTCTTACTTACCAATTTGGCTTTTTCTTCGCTTCCTTCCCAAATAAAAGTAAACAATTCACCCCTTGAATTAACATTATCTGCATACCATTCACTTAATCCTGAAGGTGTTGATATATATTGATATAACAATGAAGGAGAAGCATGAATGGGAAATTCCATTTCGTACCTTATCTTATCTTCCATTTCTAGATTTAATTAGTTTTGGGCAATATAGATATTAATTAGAAACATAAAAAGAAAACAAATTAAATATTTTAGAAAATAATGTTTGTACCAATACAAAAACTTTCTATATTTGCAGCCGCATTTACATTCACTACGAATGCTCCTAAAGTCAGGCCATTAGTAGGTTTGCAGTAAATCATGGCGAGGTAGCTCAGTTGGTTAGAGCGTCGGATTCATAACCCGGAGGTCCCGAGTTCAAATCTCGGTCTCGCTACAGTAATAACAAGGCTTCACAGAGATGTGAGGCTTTTTATTTTTGTACCTAGTACAGAATAAGTACAGAATTTGATCTATTTTCAATAATTCATTAGGAGTCATTTGAAATATTACCAACTGATAGCAATTGAAACTGAATTTTAGGTTTATTCTGGAAAATCTAATTTAGAAGGCAATCTTTTTCAATATAACTATGGGTTTACCAGGAGAAAACTTGTACCACCAAACAGTTTCGCGATGTAACCTATAGTCGTTATTGAATATACCCAAGATCATTATTTCCCACTCCCCCACCATGCAACGGTAAATTCTCCTACTTCTAAGCACATTTTTCTAAAATCAAAAAGGTAAGATTTTAATTATGGCAGGCTGAATAATATCTTCTTCTCTTTTTTCTTATCCACTAAAAAACATATATAAACTATTTAGTAAAATTATTATATTTATCCTAAGTTGAAGATAGCGGTTAAGGAGTGGCCAACACCTGGCAGATGACGGGGGCAACTTTCGGCTGATAAGGACGGCGCTATCTGATATTAATCTACAGTTAAGTCCCGTGTTAAGTGCGGGCTTAAATTTATGTGGCGCGGAGGCGAAAGCCTCCAAGCCGCTCCTTTTTCTAAACGAGGATTAAATTACCTGCAAAAAAGAAGATTTTACACTGATGCCTTTTTTGTTTGGAGCGGCAGTTAAAATTTTAAGTCTTATATTCAGCCTCCAATGGTATTTCCCTGGTGATGGTATAAGACTTATTATATAAGCCTTAAATGCGACTTAGGATTGCAGTTCCTTACGCGACGGTTTAAGGTTTAAAAAAGCAGCTTTAGATAGTTTGTAGATTTTCAAAAATCAAATCTTTCTGATGAGCTGCTTTTTTCCATTACCAAACTATTTCAGGGTAATTATCATAACTTATTTCGTGCACCTCACATTTTAAAGCCTTAGCACTACTTTCCATATCAGACTTCCACATCTTATAGGCTGGCGAAAATTGGGAATAAGCAATTAACAAATCTGGTATTCCGCGAAATCTTCTTTTTCCCGGTGTCTTGCTGAAATATTCTATATTAATACCCTGCAGAACTAAAAAAACCAGGTCATTATGTATATCTATTCTTTGCCCTATGAAATTTTGAATTTTTTGTGCGCCCTGGGGATCATAATCAAATAAGGCTTTCTTACAATTAAATTCGAGGATATAAAGGTTCGCCTGATCCAGGGCATCCAACACTACATAACCTGCATTGTAACGAAGAACAGAAATCAAATAAAGTAAGTCTGTCCATAGGTATCTAAAGCCTAAATATTCAACCTTATTCTCCGAATCAAAAACAAAATTTTCTTTCAACCTGGAATGCTGGAAAGTCTTTCGAACCTCATAAGCAAAGCCCATTATTATATCTGATTGCCCCTTCTCTTCTTTCTTATATTCATTTAAACGCTCTCCTATTTTGTGAATCGTTTCATACAGGCTTGTTAAGTCACCGTAATCACCCCATAATTCTATTCCTGTCCCTTTCCTGGTTGGGTTACTTTGAAGCATAAAAAAGTATTCTAATTATGTATTCTTTTTCAAATATCACCATTTAAATCAATGTAGTTTATTTAGTAATCACCAAATTTTCAATAATTATGGAAGAGCAGGGAGCATTTAAAGAAGTACAATTTCACGATGAATTCAGGAAAGAGGTCATTGACAAATTACTTGAATTACACCGTCAATTAGTTTTACTCGAACATCTTGAAAGGGGATCAAGAATGCCATTTTTGAGAAAGATAGCGATTCTTCGTGATTTTTTTTGGGATTCAGATATTGAAGAATATTTATACGATAATGAAGATCTTGGGTACATATATAATAACCTGGAGAGGTTCATGGAAAAACTTAAAATTTATGAACCATTCCCTGAATGGTCTTATCGAAAGCCAAAGTAATACAAATTCAAAAACTTTTTATAACGTATTTTTACTATTTAAGCGGTTAAATATTTACACCGTTAGTGCCAGGCCTTAAAATTTAGGAATTCCTCTAGGCTGGTCTATTCTTCTTAAAATTTTCAGCCTGTTCAAAGATTTCTTCATAGACCTCGTCTCGTTCCACCGGGGGATAACCGTGCTCATCGAGTAATAGGATAAGCCCGACTTTTAAAGCAGATTTAATGTCGTTTCTTTTGCTCCAGTCCGGGAATTTTGCCTGTTCATCCACCAAATCCTTTACTGCTTTCGAAAGCTCGATAAGCTTATCTTCCGGATATTGAAAGTCATACTTTATACATAGTTCTTTTAAAATGTCGTAGAAAGCTTTTTCCTCAAAATCAATTCCCAGCATTTCCCCGGCCGAAAACTCTTTTTGTACCTGCCAAATAAGATCGGTAAGCTGTTCCGCCATTTCTTCATAAACTTCACTGCGTAACACATCTCCTTTTCGTTCATTGTACCTGGAGACCAGGCCCTCCATTTTTCTGGAAAAATCAACTCCTTTTACCTTGTTCACCTTCTTTATCTCATCAATGGCCCTGGCCAGTAATTGCTGTAAAAGTTTGATTTTTGTATTAGGCAGTTTGATCTTATCGATCTTTGCCAGATAATCTTCATCAAAAATGTCCTGCTGGCTATTGGTTTGGTCACCCATTTTAAAGATCTCCTCTACGCCTTCACTAGCCAAGGCATTTTTGATCATTTCCCTTACTTTGGCGTTCATTTGGGCGGTATCCGGTGCGTTCCCTTTTGTAAGCTTAAAGACTATAGACTTTACAGCTAAATAAAAATGAGTATAATCCCGTTCTTCCTGAGTTAACTTTTCACTTCCAGCGCAAATATCATAGGCAGCTTTTACGCGCTTCACTAAGTCCATAAAACGTGTTTCCAGCTCTTTGGTTTGTTGTACGTATTCAACCGCCTGGTTAAGATTGTTCAACTGGCTCAAAGGATTTCCCTGGAAATAATCTGTACTGTCAAATTTGTGGAAAATCTTAGCCAGTAAATCCAAATGGTCCCGGACTATCTTCAGGGACTTTTCAATATCCTCAAAATTTTGCTGCTCTCCTGTGTTATATTTGGCCAGTGCTAAGTTCATTTGCTTTTTGATACCAATATAATCTACCACCAGACCTTTGTTTTTGCCCTGGAACTTTCGGTTCACCCTGGAAATTGTCTGAATAAGATTATGCTGCTGAATAGGCTTATCAATGTAAATACTATCTAAAAATGGAACATCAAAACCAGTAAGCCACATATCGACAACGATAGCGATTTTAAAATTTGATTTTTCATTTTTAAATTGACGGTCTAATTCCTTACGATATTCTTTTGTTCCTAATAAATCATATAGCACTTTGGGATCGTCTTTACCCCTTGTCATGATCATTTTTATACGCTCAATAGGCTTTAGTTGCTTTTTGTCTTTTTCATTTAATTCAACACCTTCCGCCGCTTTTCTTATTTCTGCCCATTCAGGTCTTAGAGCAATAATGTTTTTATAAAGTTCATAAGCTATTTCCCGGCTACTACTTACAAAAATGGCTTTGCCTTTTACAGTAGCACCTTCCTGCAGCCTTTTCTCATAATGCTTGACAAAATCTTCTGCTATAGCCTGTAAACGATCTGGATCACCCAGAATGGCGTTCATACTTGCGGATTGTTTCTTGCTCTCTTCCACCTGGTACTCATTTGCACCTTCTTCTTCAGCTACCCGGTAATAATCTTCTATTTTCTTTAATTCACTGTTTTCAAGAGCCACTTTGGCTGCCCTGCCTTCATAGACAATGCGAACGGTAATCTCATCTTTTACCGATTCCGTCATTGTATATTCATCTATCACCTGGCCAAATACATCCAAGGTTGCATCAATGGGCGTACCGGTAAAACCTACAAAAGTAGCGTTCGGCAAAGAATCGTGAAGGTACTTCGCAAAGCCATAGGTTTTTTGCACCCCCTTATCGGTAATTTTTATTTTCTGGTCAAGGTTCGTCTGGCTTCGGTGTGCTTCATCAGAAATACAAATAACATTACTCCTGCGGGTAAGCAATTCGGTGTCTTCTGTAAATTTATGAATGGTGGTGAGAAATACCCCGCCACTTTCTCTTCCTCGAATACGTTTACGCAAATCTGCCCGGCTCTCCACACTTGAAATAGCATCATCCCCAATAAATGATTTTGCATTGGTAAACTGTCCTGCAAGTTGATCATCTAAATCGGTTCGATCTGTAATTAGAATAATAGTGGGACTTTCAAAGTGGTCGCTTTTCATTAAAAGCCTTGTCAGAAAAAGCATGGTAAAACTTTTACCGGAACCGGTGGCTCCAAAATAAGTACCTCCTTTTCCGTTTCCATTTGGTTTTTGTGCTTTCTGAATATTATCAAATAATGCCCGCGCCGCGTAATATTGTGGATAGCGGCAAACTATTTTTTCATCTTTTTTGGAACTATCAGGCAGATAAATAAAATTTTTAATGATATCCCGAATGCGATCTTGCTGAAGCATTCCCTGAATAAGCGTAAACATACTATCAATACCATCTACATCTTTTGCCAGCCCTGCAATCCTGCGCCAGGCATAATAGAATTCATAAGGAGCAAAAAAGGAACCTGCTTTGGTATTTACGCCATCGCTGATCACACAAAACGCGTTGTACTTAAAAAGTTCCGGTATGTCTCGTTGATAACGGACGATCAGCTGAATATATGCGTCATAAATTGTGGTGTTTTCCTGAATGGCGGTTTTGAATTCGAAAACAACCACCGGAATTCCGTTGATATAAAGTATCCCGTCAGGAATACGTTTCTGGGTTCCGGTAATTTCCAGCTGATTGACGAATTTATAGGTGTTGCGGTTCTCTGCTGAATAATCAACTAAATAGATCCAGATATCTTTTTGGGAACGGTCCTCCCGCTTTAGCGAAAAACCATCAGAAAGCATTTGCATAAACTCTTTGTTGCTTTCATAAAGATCTGAAGCGGGAAGGGTTTTGAGCCTAAGAATAATGGATTCTACTTCATTTTTGGTGATTCCGTTTTCCCGGTACTTTGCCATCAAAAATTCCCGAAGATCCCTTTCAATGAGCACTTCATCTTCCTTTCGGGATATGGTTTCTCCTAATTGATGCTCGTAACCTTCCTGTTCCAGCTGCGTGGCAAAAACGCTCTCCAGTTGTGCTTCGGTAAACTTTTTACTCATTCTGCCGGGTTTATTGTAATTTTTTCTGTGCTATACGTGCCTGCGCTGCGACCATCGCAGTATTTATTTTTGTTCCGGTTTTTTTATTAGATGTTAAAGCTATTCCCGTATTGCTTTTTCAATTGTGACGACACTGTTGTCACAATGTTTTTACCATAATCTGCCCGTTCGTTTTGCAGGATTTCTTCATTTATACGTTTGCCTACTTCCCAAAAGACCAAAGTCATGGTACTATTTACCTGTACCGCGATTTGATGTTTCCCCTGTTCTATAAGCTGGCTTAGCTCCTTTAGCAGGTTATGATGTAAGCCGTTTTTATTCATGTTGTATTTATCTTGTGCTTTAGGCAAGCCTATAAAAAATCACTTGGCTTATCTCTAAGTTTACAGGCTTATCTTTTTTTATCTTATGTCTTTAGTTTCTTTATAGGTTTTAAATAAGAAAATTGCCATTGCACCAGCCAGATTTACTGCTAACTCACTATGTCTTTCTGACGGCTTAACACTATTTCTACTTTTACCATGTGCATCTCCGAGTTTATTTCTTAATGCCCCAAGTCCACTTATAATTCCGCTTGACCCTCCAAGTATTTGTTTAAATATTTGCTCCTGATGTTGTTCGGGTGCCAAATTCAGAGATTTTGCAACATCTTTATATAAATCGGGTAATTCCGCACCATCATTATATTTTATCTCTTGTTCGTCTAAAATGTATTTTAATATGCTTTCGATTAATGTTCTTGCCGATGTTATTGCCCCCTCAGGTTCTAATTCTTTACGTTCAAGAGCTTTTTGCCATTGAGAATGGATGTGCGTTTCATCGAAAACAATACTTTTTTCTAAAGGCGATGTAGATTTTTTTTCTAAGTAATTTAAGGCTATAGCAAATTCATCCCATAAATATTCTCTGCGTTCTTGATAAGTACTAAATCTTCCCTTTATGAAAGTCCAAAACTGGTCGATTGTTCTTTTTGTTTTAATCCATTCAGGCAACTTTTTTTCTAGAGCTTTATTCCTAATTAGCTTGGTTCTTACTGTTGTATATAATTGATTGTCAAAATCACTTCCCGTAGCCCGAGCTACAACACCATCTTGAAAATATTCAACGAGTTGAAATTCATTTAACTTATTTATTTGTTCCAGTTCTTCCTTCAAAATTTTATTTTTGCTGTTTTCTCAGGGCTTCTACTGCATCAGTAATTCCAGTTGATTTTTTATTTGTATCCCATTCATCCCAAAAATCTACCGTTGCGCTTTTAGGCTGGATTTTAGGCTTATCAATTAAAACTCTACTAGGAAGCAAAGAAGCATCCCCAACAATTAGCGCTTCTCCAACGTCTAAAATGGGTAATAAATCTGCAAAACCTCCTAAACTATCTGGGAATAATCTTTTAATTACATTTTGATCTTCAGGGTTGGCTAATCTCATAGCGACAAAATTTCCACATTGGCTTAAGACAGTTTTATTTACATCTGCCGGACGTTGACTAATTACAACCAATGAAATACCGTATTTCCTTCCTTCTTTAGCTATTCTTTCAAAACTTTGCAATCCTTTTTCCTCATAACCTCCTTTTATATTAGATGGAATATATAAATGCGCTTCATCACAAAATACAGCTACAGGATGTCTCTTATCTTCTTCCATCCATTGTTGAACAGAAAAAATTAACCGCCCAATTAAGCCTGTAATTAATGGTAGTATATCTGATGGTACCTCTGAGAAATCTATTATTTTAATTCCTTTGTTATTACCGAAGTCTAACAGATTTTTCATCAATTGCGAAAAGTATTCATAGTTTTGCAGCTCAGAATCGCTACTAAATAGAAAATTCAATCTCTTATCTGTTTGTTTACTTCTGAGGCGTTGGATGAATCTTGTTAGCTTACCAAATAATGGGCCTTGCTTGTCTCCTCTTGCTCCTGGAACCATTTTGGTATCTTCCTTTTCTATATCCTCTAACACATCGTTTAAATTATATGGTATTGGACTTTCAACAGTAAAGTTATTTAAAACTTCATCCTTACCTAAATTTTCTAAAACAGCTTTTTTAGCAGATATTATTGAATCAAATAATTTTCGACTTTGATTTGGGGCATTTGTATCTGACCTATCTAAAAGCAAAGACTCTATTTCCTCATAAGACAACAACCAATATGGTAAAAAAATAGTATTTGGTGTTCTACCATCATCAGATGGTCCTGCAATTTTTAAAAGTTGAGTATTATCAAGTTTTTCTAATGGTTTGTATTCTCCGTGTAAATCGAACAAAACTCCATTTACGCTTTTCAATGCTGTAGACTTTTCCAATATAGTTGCAACAGTCCACGATTTTCCAGAACCAGTACCACCAACAATTGTAGCGTGTCTTTGAAAAAACTTATTACCATCTAAGTTTGCTTGGGACTCTTCGGATATTGTGTAAGTTCCAACCCTCAAAGGGTTTTCAGTATTCGAAGAAATTGTTGTCATAAATTCAGATAGTTCTTTTCCCTGCAATAAAAAACAATCTGCATCTATACTGGGTACTGTATTTAATGTTCTCTTGAATATGTTCTTTTCAACACCTACTTTCTTTATAAGCGTACCAACTAAATTTACTCTAATTACATTTTCAATTATTTGTTCTGGCTCATATTCCCCTTCAATCTTATCGGATATAGCCTTTCGGAGTATTTTAGAAATTAACCCTATTATTTTCTCTCCCGTTTTTGTAGATCTAATAAGAATAATTTGATTTACTTGTACGCTATTTAAGATATTCTCATCACTAATTAATACAGTAACATTCCCAGTATCTACACTCTGTACTTTACCTATTGATGTACTTTCTTCTTTCATATTATTTCCACAAATTTTTCTAGACTCCAATAATTTCCATCTATAATTTCTTCTTGCTTAACTACTGATGAATTCATCTTATAATGAATTTTCGTTTTATCAGTATCAGTTTCTTCCAGTAATACATATTTCTCAGCTTTATCTAACTCTTTGAAACAAGATTCTGTAATCCTTTTTGTAATCACTACAATTGGGACTCCTTTTTTTATAAGTTTACTTATTCTTGGCGTTAAATGTTCATCGTTAAAACCAAAACCTACAACTAAAAAACTCTTAGCATTGTTAATATAGGAATCTGATTTTTGTATTAATTCGCGATAAGGACTATTATAAGTCTCTTGAAATTTATTCTTACCTGGGCATATTATCTGAGGTGCATAAATATCACTCTTTCCTAAATATCGTATTTCACCATCTAACATAAACCAATTCAGTGAGCCGTGTACCTTTACAATATTTACACTGCTCTCTTCTGGAAAGCTATTTTCATTAAATACTGATAAATTTTTACCACTAAAGCCATCGGTGTAGTTCACTCCAGAATAGGCTAAAATGTGCTCTATAACTCTATCGTAATTGGTAGTTATTATATTTAGAACACGAGGGTGTACATCAACAAATTTATTTACTAAGCATTCAACTACTTTATATTCTGCATTATAATTTTCAATTATGCCTTGAAGAACAAGTTCATCTTTATCAGCTACAGCTTGCCATATCACTTTTTTAATTTCTGGCATTATATCTTCATACTTAGGCTTGCCTAACTCTTCCTCCAAATTATCACAGTTTTCATCAAAATCTTCAATTTCCTTTTTAAGCAACTCATTTAATGCCCACATGCTTGGCAATCCAAAAGGAATAGTAGCTCCGGAACCCCAAATAATAACAGGTGGGTTTTTAAGCTGTTTCTGGATAATTTTAAATAATTCTTCCTTTTTATTGTCCATATGCATAGTAAGTAGATTAATTAACAATTTCTTTTTTAACCAAACTCATTCTACTCAATACTACTTTTTGAAGTTCAGTGAAGATTTGAATTTGTTTTGTATTGTTCTCCCTTTTTTCAATGAATGACCTAAAAAAATCCATCTTTTTAAATCCATTTGAAGGAACAATCAACTTAATTTTTTCAATATAATCTTTACTTAAATTTTGTTGAGCTCCTCCAATTGCTTGAGAATGATTAAAATTTTGATTTACGACCAAATGATAATATAAAAATGATGCATCTACGACTGAATTGCATACCATTGCACAACAAGCCTGATTAGTTGTAGCTTCAATCTTTAAAAAACCAACCTCTCCAGCATTTGCTCCATACATGGACATTAAAATTGAATTCTGTGGAAGAATTTTTGCAGAACTATTCTTTAACCCTTTTTCTGAAATATATTCTTCTGTTGATAGAATAATATTATTCTTTATTTCTCCTGTTTTTAACCAAGGAATTGTTCCGTTTTCCCAATAATTTTTATTTCTACGACTGGGAGTTCCCCCAGATTTCATATCTGTACAAAAATCTTTTACTTTAATGATTCTCCACCCCTCCGGAATTTCCTTATCCAACTCCTCATTATAAACCATTTTCCCACCGGAAGATTTATAAGGCTTACCTTTTTTATTAGGAAATTCAAAATCAACAAACCAATGTTTATAAAGGGCCTGGGCAGTTTCTTCCAGCTTCTGGTTTATTTCTTCATTTAATTTTATACGGTTTTTAACCACATTATATTCCTTTACAATTTCCCGCTGTTTTTCTATGGAAGGAACGGGAAGTTCAATACTACAAAAGGCATCCCAGGCTAAACCGCCTCTTACGTCAGCATCTGTGTAAAACCAGGCATTTCTATCAAATTCAGCACGACGGAACCACATCATCAAATATTCAGGTAATAATATAGAAGTATCCTTGATTTCAAAGACATCATAAGCAGGTGAGACAATAAAAGGTTCTTCTTTTTCTGAAAGTGCGACTGGAATTCTATAATCCCTGCCAACGTGCATTCGGTTACAGGCAAATTGTCCGGGTTTCACAATTAAATACCTGGAGAGATTAGTACCTACAACATTGGCTACTGAAGGCATAAAGAACTTATCTATATTAATACCCAAAAGTTCAGAATATATATCCTTTGAATTTCTAACCTTTAATTTTTGGATGTAATCGCCTATGGGTTTATAGTTTGATGGCATATCCCAGCTCTTTAAAAACGTCCAACAATTCCTTTTTAGAATCCTCTTCCTGTTGTAGTAAATCGGTAAGTTCGTTCTGTAAACCTGCCATCTTGGAATCAAAATCGATATTTTCATCGCGGTTTACAAATTCGATATATTTGCTGGGCACCAGGGAGAAATCTTTCTTTTCAATATCGGCTTTAGTAGCACTGTAGCAATATTCCGGGATATCTTTATAATCCGTGTCTTCCTGTTGCCAATCGTGGTAAGTCCTGGCAATATCTTTAATTTGCGTTCCACTAAACTGGATAAATTTCTTTTCAAATGGCTCTCCAATTTGCCGCAAATCCATAAACAACACCTCCTCTTCCCGATTGCGGTAGTGGCGGACTTCGTCTCCAATGGAACGGGTATGGGCAGTTTTATTTTTATTCAGGATCCAAACAGTTACGCTTATATTCGTGGTATAAAACATATTTTGTGGCAGGATAATAATGGCTTCCACCAGGTTATTCTCCACTAGTTTTTTCCGTATTTTATATTCCTCACCACCACCCGAAAGCGATCCGTTAGCCAGAATAAATCCGGCAACCCCATCATCTGATAATTTGGAAACCATATTTAAGATCCAACCATAGTTCGCATTACTTTTTGGAGGCACTTCATAGCCCTGCCAGCGAGGATCATCGATTAATTCCTGTGGTCCGCGCCAGTCTTTTTGATTAAATGGCGGGTTGGCCATAATATAATCTGCTTTCAGATCCTTATGCTGGTCGTTGCTAAACGTATCGGCAGCTTTATCCCCCAGGTTTGCCGATATTCCCCGAATGGCCAGGTTCATTTTGGCCAGTTTGTAAGTAGTATTTGTGTATTCCTGGCCGTAAATGGAAATTTCCCGTTTGCTGCCGTGGTGGCTTTCTATAAACTTGATAGACTGCACAAACATACCACCAGAGCCACAAGCCGGGTCATAAATAATCCCTTTATAGGGTTCGATCATTTCGGCAATAAGGTTTACAATACTTTTTGGCGTGTAAAACTCTCCCTTTCCTTTTCCTTCCGCCAAGGCGAATTTGGATAAGAAATATTCATATACACGCCCCACAATATCCTGGGATTTGTCTTTTTGGGTATCGATTTTATTAATGGTGTCCAACAGGGAAGCCAGCTTACTTTTATCCAGTCCCAAACGGGAAAAATAATTATCCGGCAATGCACCTTTTAAAGAAGGATTGTTCTTTTCTATCCGGTTTAAGGCAGTATCAATCTTCAAGGCAATATCGTCCTGTTTTGCATTTTTAATAAGATAATTCCACCGGGAAGTCTCAGCTAAGAAAAAGACATTCTTCATATTGTAGAAGTCTTTCATCTCGAGGTACTTTTCTTTGCCTTCGGCAATAAGCTCCTCGCGGCGGACCTCAAATTTGTCACTAGCAAATTTCAGGAAGATAAGCCCGAGTACTACGTGCTTGTATTCTGAAGGTTCAATGGAGCCACGAAGTTTATTGGCAGCATCCCACAGACTTTCCTCAATCGATTTTTCTTTGCTCGTTTTCTTTTTGGCCATTATTAAAATTCGGGTCTTACAAGTAAATATTTCAATAGCTTCATGAAGTAGGGTAAGAAGCCGCAGCAATTTAGGAAAAATCTTTCTAATGTTAAAGGATTCTAAAGATTGAGCAGATTCTTGCCTGAATTGCCGGTCATTGCTTGGTCGGCACACTATCGCAAGTTGGCGGAGTAGGGAAGCGGATTTGCCGACTTACCGTTTTTGTTTCCTGGTTTTCTAAATTACGCTTTTTCGACAACACCCGTCTTTATTTGCGATGAACCGACTTGTTGTGCAACGTATTTTTACTATAAATCTAAAATACCGAAAGCTTCTGTATGAGGTACATCAATGGAAATAATCGAAAATTTTGGAGTCACCCTTCTTTTTAATAGTGCGAGAGTGTTTTTTGATCGCACATCAGACGTCACAAAATGGGATATTGTTTTATCTAAATCGGCTTGCGCAAATAACTTTGAATCGTTTGGAATTATAGCCCTAGGAGTTAATTTTTCAGTTTCAATTTTATTTTCACTAAAAATGATTTTGGCAAATTCGCCAGTTCTTTCTCCTTCTTTTAAATTGAATGGAATAATTTGAAGGTCTTTTAAGGGTAAATCTTCTAATTTGCCTAAAACGCAATATTCTGCAACTGAAATTGTTGAAATTTTCAAGGTTACATCGTTCTCCAAGAAATATTTGTAATAACCTACTGCATTTCTATGAAGGGGATCTTCGTCATTTAGTAATCGAATAAAAAAACTAGTGGCTAATAAAACGCTATGCTTCATAACCTCCCCGCATATTTAACAACCAATCATCTGCATTTATTCCTCTCCAATTATTTTTTGCTTTATTAATTAATGTATTCAGATAATCGTTATCAAATTTTGGATTGTAATCTATTAATTCTAGTAATTTCAAAGATTTTGTGTCAATTTCTCCAGTTTCCACATTCTGTTTTCCAGATGCTCTAACACCGAATTTTTTATATAAAAGGTTTTCTTCTCTTTCTTTCAAAAATTCTTCTCCAGTTTCTATTGATAAGTAACCGTAATCTTTTGTATCTAGATGTATGTTAGCCTTACTTTTTCCTCCTGCATCTTTTAAAACACCATAGAAATAAAATTCTGCATCCGACCAGATATTTTCTGTACGAAAGAATTTTGTGGAGGGATTAATCTTTAATTCATAGTCCTTTTCTAAAGAAGTCTTAATTTGAAATTCATAATTCTTTTGACGAGACATTTTTTGAATTTCCTCTAAGGCCCTTGCAGTTTTTAATTCTAAAAAATCAATATTGTTTTGCGCTTGAACTTGAGAAAGTAAAGCACTAAATCCAATAACCGCTTGAATAGAAGTTTTAAAAATGTGGCGAACCGATCCTTCTTCTATATCATAGGTAATAATCGGTCTATCTTTTTTATTATTTGGATACAACAAATCCTCGACATTTTGCAAAATGGATGCAATCTGCTTAATATCATAGTTGTCTGGACTTAATTCAAGATTTCCAGACTTTCCTACGACTCTAATTTCTATGTCACCAATTTTTTCCACAAATCAAAAATACAATTATTTTATATTGAAGTTGAATTTTCATTAAATATGTTGCACAACTCCCCACCTAAAATACCCTTTTAATTAAAAAAAATACCAGGATAAACCCAGTTTTACTAAATATAAAACCTTAAAATAATAGAAGAATACGGAAAACCGTAAAGAAAAGAGTTGTGAGTATAGTTAGAGAATAAGCAATCAGTTGGAACTATAGACTTTTCAATTTGAAGTTGAGGTATACCAGAATTATTTCTACAAAAACAATTAGATCAGTTAGTGAAGCTTATTTTTTCGAAATTGAATAATTATTTCCCCAATTTCTTGAAAAAATTATGAAGGGTAATTCCTTGACCATCACAAATTTTTTCGAGAGTTTCCACCGGAATACGATATTCTGCTTTTCCTCTAATTTTTCTTATGATTCCTTCTTCTACGTTACATTTATCAGCGAAAGAACGTTGCGATCGTTTCTGATCAAGCCATGGCTTTATCCACTCCCTATTTATAAAATCACAAATAATAAAATTTATACCAGCCATATAACAAAAGAAGAGGAACTTTGAAAAATAATTGCGCACGATCGTACGCACTTAAAAATTTTTATATATATTTGAGTGATATTATATTTGCGTTTACTTCTAAAAATATAGAAGCATACGCTTTGAATCTCGTATAGGAAAACTGGCGTTTTAATATTACCACGGGATGATAAGTGATCATGCTCACGCTCATAAAACGGCGTGGGCTCACTTATTTGTGGTAAAGGTACCGCCAGTACCTCCTATACAATAAGTTGAGTTCCACGTCTATTTTTTAGTTCGAACTACGTCATTTCTCTTCTTAATTTTCAAAGTGATTTTCTACAATTTTTTAAGTCTCGCAACACCAAAACAACTGTTTTGGTTATCTAAAAGTATGTCTAATCTTAGGCTTGTTGCGGGACAGGCCAAAATTTTTACAATCCCGTGGGTGCTGTGATACCCTATTTTTTTTTACAGCGTGGGTTGGGAAAAGCCTTAAAAGGGCTTGGGAACATTAGTAATAGGTTTGCAGTTTCGGCTATAGGGAGCCGGGATACCCTTGCTCCTCCATCGAGAGTAAAGGGACTATTTGAATTAAGCTCAAAGCCTTCCCTGAAGATTGGCGTCTGGAGGGGAAGGCCTAAGCTTAAGTAAAACAATGTTTCACTTAAAATCACACGTAAAATTATGAAAAATAATTACTCGCGCCTTAAATGGGTGGCGCTAATTATTATAGGCGGGATACTCTTCTTCCTTGCTAGTGCTGCTAATGCGGCAACCACTGCCCCACTGCCCTTGCAACAGCAAGAAATTTCAGGTGTAGTACAAGATCAAAACGGGATTCCTATACCTGGGGTGACCGTTACAGTTAAAAATACCGACAGAGGAACAATAACTAACCTGGATGGCGAGTACAACATCACTGCTCCTGCCAATGGCATTTTGGTCTTTTCCTATATAGGATATAAAACTGTAGAAATCCTGGTAGATAACAACGAAGAAATTAGCATTCAATTAGAGGAGGATGTTTCTGCCCTTGGCGAAGTAAAAATTAATGCTGGTTACTATAATACTACCAGGCGCGAGAGTACAGGTAATATTTCCAGGGTAACGGCCGAGGAAATAGAAAACCAGCCGGTGGTGAGCCCTATTCAGGCATTGCAGGGAAGAATGGCAGGTGTTGAGATAATTTCTGGAGGAGCAAATCCTGGGGGCGCTCCCACCATTAGGATACGGGGAACGAACAGTTTACGAAGCGAAGGAAACTATCCGCTTTACATTATAGATGGGGTTCCCGTAAGTTCTGTTCCTGTTGAGAGCAATTCGGTTTTATCGAATTCCGGTATAGATCCGTTAAATAATTTGAATCCTGCAAACATAGAAAGTGTTGAAGTTTTGAAGGATGCAGATGCAACAGCAATTTACGGTTCACGGGGGGCAAACGGGGTGGTATTAATTACCACTAAGAATGGCAGCAACCGAGGGCTGGAAGCGCGTATTTATACCGGTAGTTCTTCTATAGCAGAGAAGCTTGATTTATTGAATACCCCGCAGTATTTGCAGGTACGGCGGGAGGCTTTCCAGAATGATGGTGTGGAGCCAGATAATTTCAATGCCTACGATCTGGTCTTATGGGATCAGGAAAGATATACAGACTGGCAGGATCTTTTTTTTGGCGGTCAGGCCGAAGTGACCAATGCCAGCCTGGCAATTTCAGGTGGGGAAGGCAATACCACGTACCGCATAGGAGGTTCTGTATTCTCACAGGGAACGATATACCCGGGAGATTATGATTATCGCAAAGGTACCAGTAACCTAGCCCTAAATCACCTATCAAAAGATAACCTGTTTGAGGTAAAACTCCATGTGAATTACGGAATTGACCAAAACAATTTAACAGGTACAAACGGCCTTAACCCTGCCAACATCTTGTTACCTCCAAATGCTCCATCAGTTTTTAATGATGATGGAAGTCTTAATTGGGAGGACTGGAGTGAGGCCGGGCTATCTAATCCGATGGAGGGATATTTCAATACGACCTCTACCCAAACCAGGAACCTGAACGCTAACCTGGTACTTTCTTATGAAATAGTATCAGGTTTACGCTTGAAATCCAGTTTTGGCTATGCTAATTTTACCAGTGACGAATTATGGAAACTACCCATTCGATCATATGCCCCGGCATCCAACCCGGTTAACAGGTCGTCTCATCTTTCAACTAATAGAAAATCATGGATTATTGAGCCGCAATTGACCTATGATCAAAACTTCGGAAAACTGGAAACACATTTTTTAATTGGAGGAACCTTGCAAAAAAATGGATCTGACCGAAGTTCTTTCCAGGGGCAGGGCTATGCTTCGGAATCATTAATAGGAGATTTAGGTTCAGCGGAGAGTATAATCAATGCTAGCAGTGGTCAGGCTGAATATAAGTATGTCGCCCTTTTTTCCAGAATCGGTCTAAATTGGGATCAAAAGTATTTTTTAAACCTTACCGGTCGCAGGGATGGCTCCTCCCGGTTTGGTACTAATAACCGGTTTGCCAGTTTCGGGGCAATAGGCGCTGCCTGGATTCTTTCTGAAGAGTCTTTTTTTGGAAAGGTAGATAGCTTTCTATCTTTTGCAAAGCTACGAGGTAGCTATGGAAGCACGGGGAACGACCAAATAGGAGATTATGGTTATCTGGATGCCTACCAGGCAACCGTAGGTCCCGGAGGCCTTTATCCTGTCGCACTGGCCAATCCTGACTATTCCTGGGAAGTCAATAAAAAACTGGAACTGGCCACAGAGCTCGGATTCTTGAAAGATAAGTTGAATATTGGAGTAAGTTGGTATCGTAACCGATCCTCCAACCAGCTGGTTGGGTATTCGCTACCTTACATCGCTGGATTCAATTCCGTACAGGCTAACCTGCCGGCCACGGTTCAAAATAAAGGTCTGGAGATTGAACTCGCAACTATCAATTTCAGTAATGACAGGTTTAGCTGGAGAACAAATCTGAATCTTAGTTTTCCGGAAAATAAATTACTACGATATCCGGATATCGATCAATCCTCTTATTCAAATACTTACCGCGTAGGTGAGCCCCTAAATATTGCACTATTATATGATTATACTGGCCTGGATCCTGAAACAGGTTTGTATACGGTAAGGGATGTAAATGACGACGGAAACCTGAGTTTTGAAGATCAGATTATTACTAAAAATCTGAATAGAGAGTTCTTTGGCGGCCTGAGCAATTCTTTACGTTATGGAAATTTCAATCTCGAATTTCTTTTACAATACGTGAAACAGGAAGGAAGGCTATCCGAATTCCAGGCCGGAACGAACAGCAATGTTCTTGATGTGGCTTTGGGTAATGAAGATTTTCAGAGATATTCTGCGTCCTACGAAGCATCAATTGCTTTTATAGATGCGGTAAACAGTGATTTTTCTTTTACTGACGCTTCTTTTCTACGCCTCAAAACACTTTCCATGGGCTATAATTTACCAATGAGATGGACAAAAAGACTGCATGCCGACCAGATCCGGTTATTTATTCATGGGCAAAACCTGCTAACATGGACGCCTTATGAAGGTCTAGATCCGGAACTACCTACCTCAGCAATATCTATGGGAAATCTTAGATCTGTTACAGCAGGACTACAGCTTAATTTTTAACACATTATCATGAAAAAATATTCTTATACATACCAGTTCATTATTTTATTAGTGGCTTGCCTATTTTACTCCTGTGAAGAGATGGTAGATCTCGATCCTCCTGCAAACCAATTGGTAAGGCAAGAGGTATTCAAAAGCGAGGCCACGGTGGAAAGTGCCATGACAGGAATCTATTACCAATTATTTCAGTTGGAATATTCTAATGGGGGAAGAAGCAGTATCACCACTATGGCAGGCTTATCAGCGGATAATATTCAAACCATTAGTACAGGAAATGTTTCCAGGATGCAATTCCAGGAACATGAAATTGATCCCGATAATATAGAAAATCTAAGTATCTGGTCCAGTGCCTACAATATGATTTATGCCGTGAACTCTTTTCTGGAAGGTTTGCAAAATGCGGATAATCTGGAACAGTCATTCAAAAATCAAATGGAAGGTCAGGCGAGGTTTGTCCGTGCATTTACTTATTTCTACCTGACTAATCTTTACGGGGATGTTCCGCTTATACTGAAGACAGATTATCGCGAGAACCAATTGGCTTCAAGAACTTCCCAAATTGACATTTATGATCAGATTCTCGCCGATTTAATAATGGCCGAAGAACAGGTTCCTGAAGAATATTGGAATACCGAGAGAACAAGTATCAATAAACAAGTGGTTAGGGCCTTTCTGTCTCGTGTTTACCTATATTCCGAGAACTGGCAGGAAGCTGAAAAATTTAGCAGTCTGGTGATAAATGATACTGGCAACTACGGATTATTAGAGGACTTAGACGAGGTTTTTCTGGCCAATAGTGCTGAGGCAATCTGGCAAATTTCTCCGATAGGAGCTGGGGGTTTGTCGACACAAACTAACGAAGGGAATTTTCAAATCATTGATCCAATCTTTTCATTTTTTGCGGCTATTAAATTGGAGGAACCATTCATAGCTGAATTTGATTCCATCGATAAAAGGTTTCAAAACTGGGTGGGGTATAACGAAGCACTGGATGCTCATTACGTGCATAAATATAAAGTGCGCCTTAGCAACCAATTCCCAATAGAAGAATATTCTATGGTTCTTCGGCTAGGCGAACAATACCTCATTCGTGCGGAATCACGTTTGGAGCAGGGTGATTTAGCTGGTGCTTTGCAGGATGTTGATGAGATCCGATTAAGATCAGGACTGCAACCATTTGCGGAAATTAAACCCGAAATATCAGAGATGGAGCTTTTTGAAGAAATCTTATTACAACGAAGAAAGGAACTTTTTTCGGAATGGGGTCATCGTTGGTTTGATCTAAAGCGAACCGGCCAGGCTGGACAGGTTCTAGGGGAAGATCCATCATGGAATACAACTGATTTGCTTTATCCAATACCGGAATCCGAGAGAAAAAAGAATCCGAATCTGACACAAAATGAAGGGTACTAAAATGAAAAATTATATATTTCTTTCAATACTTTTCTTAGTACTAGGAAACCAGCTGTTCGCTCAGCAAGTTAAAGCTTTGACTGAAAAAAATCTTGATACGACTGTAAGATATGGCAAATTGAAAAACGGGTTTACTTATTATATAAAGAAAAACGAGGTTCCTCCCGGACAAATTCAAATGCTATTAGCAGTGAAGGCGGGTTATTATCAACAAAAACAAAATCAGAAAGAATATGCTCATCTTCTTGAGCATATTGGCGCCGTTCATACGGTAAAATATCCGCAACTTCTAAAGGTTGCTGATTCTGCCAGTCTTATTCTTGCGGCCAGAACCGGTTATGATTTTACAGAGTACCAACTTACATTTTCTTCAGACCGCCCGGAAAAATTGAACCTTGCTTTGGAATTTCTATATGAATGGTCGGGGAATATGATAATAAGAGAGAATGATGTAGCGGTGGAAAGCGGTTCGGTGATCGGCGAAGGCCGATCTAAGTCTTATTATAGAGATTGGTATCTAGATACGATTTCCAATATCGTCCTATCAAATACGAATTTTGGGCTACAGGATAAAGCAGGCTCAGAAGCTAGTATGAGAAATGTGAATATTGAAGCTTTAAAAGAATTCCATAATAAATGGTATCGACCGGACCTAGAAGCTGCCATCATAGTTGGAGACATCAACCCCGACAGCCTCGAAAAGGTAATAATTAATCGTTTTAACGATTTAAAGTCCGGCTACGATTCGGAAAGCCCTGAGAGGTACAATGAGCAATTTAAAATTATCCTTCCTGGTAAAAACCAGTACCAGTCGCTTAAAGATTCCATTAATGAGTCATCCAGGATAGTAATTACCAGTAAGCGTAAAAATGATGAAAAGTTCGTGCGTTCGCGAGAAGATCTGCGAAAAATGTTGCTGCAAAAGCTAACTAGCATGATGTATGATAAAATCGGAAAAAAATTAAAAGATCAATACGATCCTCCGTTTGAAAACTATACTAGCTCTTTTAGTAGCAATTCTTTAGCGAACGGTCAACTACAGATAAATTATTGGATGGTGGATACTGATAATGATTTAGATATCAAGTCAAATATGATGCAATTATTTACAGCGGATGAATTAGTGAAAGGGACTATTGATAAAGAAATGTTAGAAAAGTCAAAACAAGTTTTATATGATGATCTCGTAACAAAAAATTCAGAATCAAGGGATATATCTATCAGTTTACTGAATCATTTTGTTTTAGGAAATAGAGCAGTTATTGGCGAAAGATACGAGAGGGAGTTAAGACAGGTATTGGAGGATATTGGAATATCGGAGATCAAGAATTACATCAATACCGGTTGGCAACTTTCTGAAAATACCGATTATACCTTTATTAATATTCCGGTTTCATCCATACCAAAGCATCAGAATGTGATGAAATGGTATCAGGAAGCGAAAGTAAAAGCCCGAAAAAAATCCAAATTAATTTTCCGGGAAATTGACACTATTTCAAACGTTTTTCAACCTTTAAAAAATGTTGATCTATCCATGGTAAAGGAAAATGAAATTGGAGTAAGCTCATTAATATTGCCAAATGGAATAAAGCTGATCTTTAAGCCTTCAGAACCCTGGATGGAACGCTATAAGAATCAAGTTTCAATCTACGGATACAAAGAAGTTCCAATTTCTATTAGAAATAAAAAAGAATATATAACTGCGACTACAGCACCTGATTTGATGTTCTACGGAGATGTTGAAGATTACTCAAAATTTGAATTAAAGCAGTTCATGCTGGATCATCAGATGAGATTGAATTATTATCATATTCAAAATCAGTTTATTATTGACGGAGTTTTTCAAAAAAACGATATACAGTCTTTTTTTAATGTATTACATCGCTATTTGCTCAATCCTAAATACAATCAACAGGCATTTGAAAATTGGAAAGAAGATCAAATATTGAAGTTCAGCCAAACCTTAGATCATAATCTGATGATTCGTGAAACGGTTGAAAGGACATTATTTACCAAGGTCCCGCAAATAAGTAAAAAAGATATTGCCGCCCTCACATTTCAAGATTATTATGAAGGCTATAATAAATTTACAAATTTATATGGCTACACCTTTATTATCACCGGAGATTTTAACTCAGAAGAATTAATACCAGAGGTTCAAAATTACCTGTCTGAATTTCCAACGGTTATAGAGAATAATATGTTCCAGAATCAATTCACCTATAATTTTAAGACCATTTCAGAAACGGTTGAATACGAAGATGTCAATAATGCCGTAGTCGAACTATACTTCCCGGTGCAAATAGATTATAGTTCTAAAACACAGGTAGTGCTGGATCTTTTATGGAAAAGGTTAGACGAGGCGATTTTTGACCGCTTAAGAAGTGGCTCCTATATGCCTCATGCCTATGGTAAGTGGATGGATTTTGAAAAAGGGATCTATGCTTTTATTATAAGTTTTGATAGTGACCTTGGAAATCAGGACAAAATGATTAAATCGGCTGTTGAAGAATTTAAACAACTCCGTGATAAAGGAGTTGCCCCAACCTGGTTGGAGACAGCCATTCCGTTGAGAATAGATAGGTACGAACCAAGGCTGGATAGGTTCTACCTTGTAAATTTTTGGCCGGATTTTCTAAAAAGATATGAGAACAGTGAAAGAAGTGCTACAGAAGAAGTTTTACAGTATTCCTCCTTACTAAAACATTTCATCGATTTGGAAGATGTCAACGAGGCCGCAAAAAAATACCTGTCTCTGGATAAACGACAGGAAATAATAATAATACCCAAGAATAAATAGAATTCTTTTATAACAAGTATCCCGGACAAATCCGGGATACTTAAATTAAATGATTATGGATTAATCAATTTTGGTGGTCTGGTAGGGCTCTCTTTGAGTGTATTGACATTCATTTCATCATACACATCATAAGCCTGTCCATTCTCACTGAATTTCACCTGGCAATGATATTGTCCACCTGAACAATCCTGTTCAGCAATTGGTTGCCAGTTCCCACTAATCAAGACATAATCGTTGACCAGGGTCGCCGGCTCATTGTCGGTTTCACCTCCTACATTTGTAAAGGACATGCCTAAAACAACAAGAAGCGCCATTGCTGGAATTAAAAATAGCTTTTTCATAATATAAAGATTAAAAATATACCTACTCTTTGAAGGATTTTCGGCTTCTCCTACTTTCTGCGCAAAAAGATTTGTAACTTTTCTTTTATGGTGTAAATATTCCAGTACAATACTGAAATTTGAAAGTAGTATAAGCTTAAGGCTACTATCATTTACAATAGTAAATTTCATCAAATAACCTCAAAAAAAATGGTCGCTAAAGCCGAAAAACTATTCTGTTATAAAATGGACCAGGCATTTTCCATTCTATACTGCGAAGGCGTCTGACCATATTGAAGTTTGAAATTTTTAGAAAAATGTGAATGATCCTTAAAACCGCATTTCTGCATAATTATGGAAATAGGCAATTCCGTACTTCGAATTAAAAGGGCACCTTTTTCAAGTCTTTTTTTCATATGGAACCGGGGTATGGTAGTGCCATACATTTTCTTAAATCCTTCTTTGAGTTTAGTTTTGTTCGTACGGTGAATAAGTCCTAATTCCTTAAGGGATGGCAGTTCAGTATGCAGATTCCGGAGAATATAAAGACGTACTTGCTTTAGCAGTATTTTTGTTGCGGCACTCTCCTTCCTTCCTGATTTTGAAGACCTGGCTGGGTTACTATCTTTCTCGTCCTCCTCAATCCTATTTTCGAAACGAAAAGCGGTAATTACATATGAACAGTCTGAATTAATACCTGTCATCTTCTGAATAGTGCAGGGAGTCCTATATAGACTTTTATTTTCAGTTAGAAAGTCTAAAGTAATTAATCGCTGATAAGGTTTTCCATCATTTAATTCCAGTTCCTTTTTTAAAACAGTTACGGAATTATTGGAAAGAATTTCTGAAATTGGTCTATCAATTTTTTTCTCATCCCATTTCAGGATCTTGGGAGTTTGGGTAGTATATGAAGTTATATGGTAGCTATTATCCAGGAATATTGAAAAATGATATTCCGTATGTTCCTCCTGCTGCTGGGATTTAAAACAGGAATTATAAATTTCTTCGGACATCATATTTAGTAATACGCCAATAGTATCTAGTGGGTCTCGGCGACCTGACGGTTCCTGGCGAAACATAAAATTACCACAGGCAATCTCGATGATTTGTTGGTACAAAGAATTGAACCTCATTTTCTCCTCGTTGCTGATTTCCTTTTCCATAATTATTATTTTATTAATGGTTACTTTTATAGTCCTGCAAGAACGAAAGCGCCTTTTCCTTATTAGTAAATACCCGGGTAGGATAAGCCGGGTTATTTATTTTAATATACATCTGGGTGATTACCTCGGCGTGCTCATCTTTAACCAGGAGTGCGAGTGCCGTTGTCATATATGCACCTTCAATAGCCAAATAGTCCCTGGCTTGTTTTTGAGCAAGGGTGACAGCCCTTAGATCACAAAATATAGGATATGAATTTTCATTTTGCAGCTGTAATCGCTGGCTTACGATTTGTTTGGCCATACTCCTATTAATCTCATAAATTTCTTTATAGATAAAATAAAGGATCCCCTTGGAAATCCACATTTTTGCATAAGTACCATCCACAACCATCCCGTAATAATTTGGATATCACTAATATAAAACAAAATCCCAATACGTCTTACCAGAACATTTTTCTTGAATTATATATTATGTGATAAAGTTATTCTCATAAGTTTTAAAGCTATTTGAACGAAAAGCCGAATAACTGTTCTGAAAAGACTTTTTATTGTAACGCACAGAATTATAATAGATATTTATCATAGCTTGAAAAGGAAATTTTCATATCAAAAATTATGGCTAAGGTTAAACACAATAATTTTCTGGATACGGTTGATGAAGTAATCACTAATGCCTCCGATGCAGGAGTAATCCATCTCCATGCAGAGGGCAATGAATTAAACGGACGGCGTATAACCATTAACGGTAAACCTTCTTATCACTTCGGAACAACGGGTTACTTGGGACTTGAACAAGATAAAAGGTTAAAAAGAGCAGCAATAGATGCTATAGAAAAATACGGAACCCAGTTTCCACTATCCAAAACATATATTTCGCACCCGCTCTATGCTCCGCTGGAAGAAAAAATATTTGAAATGTACCAGCACCCCATACTCATTACTAAAAATAGTACACTTGGGCATTTAGCAGTCATTCCCACAGCTATAAGGGATGGTGATGCGGTGATCTTGGATCACCAGGTACATTGGAGTGTTCAAAGTGCCACGGAGGTTTTAAAATCAAAAGGAGTAACAGTAAGGATGATCAGGCATAGCAATATGGATATGCTGGAACATTATATCAAAGACTTAAGAAATAAGGCCAATAAAATTTGGTATATGGCAGACGGGGTTTATTCCATGTACGGGGATTTTGCCCCTTTACAGGACTTAATGGAGTTGTCCAAAAAGTACCCGCAATTACACCTCTATATAGATGATGTGCACGGAATGAGTTGGAAAGGAAAGCACGGTTCGGGTTATGTTATGTCTGTATTGAAAGAGCTTCCCCAGAATCTACTCTTAATCGGCACGTTGAGTAAAACTTTTGGGGCTAGTGGTGCAGTGCTAGTATGTCCTGATAAAAAATTGCATAAAAAAATTAAAAATTTCGGAGGACCCCTAACATTTTCAGCCCAATTGGAACCTGCTTCAGTTGCTGCTGCCACTGCTTCTGCGGAAATTCATCTCTCCCCTGAAATCTATGAGCTACAGTCAGGTTTAGCTGCTAAAATTGAATATTTTAATAAATTACTAGAGGCTTCAGATCTACCGCTGGTACATAAGAATACCTCCCCGGTATTTTATATTGGTACAGGGTTACCGGCTACAGGATATAATTTTGTACGCAAAATGATGAATGCCGGTTTTTTTGTTAATCTTGGTTTGTTTCCAGCAGTTCCGGTTAAAAATACCGGAGTTAGAATCACGATTTCTAGGCATAACGAATTGAAAGATATTCAGGCCCTAGTGGATGCGATGAATTATTACTTTCCCCTGGCTATGGAAGAAACCCATACTGATTTAACCAGGATTTACAAATCATTTGGAATCCAAACAACCGAAAAGAATAATCCTGTAACTACTCAAATGGAAGAGCTAAATCTGGAATATACCCAAACCATTCAACAAATAAATAAATCGGAATGGGATACCTGTTTTTTCGGAAAAGGTACATTTGATTGGGACGGTCTTGATTTTTTAGAGAAAGTGTTTACCAATAATAATTTAAAGGAGCATAATTGGGCCTTCCATTACATTACCATAAAAGACAAAATAGGGAAAATCATTTTGGCGGCACCCCTTACCAGTGCGCTTTTAAAAAATGATATGCTATCGGATGCAAAAACCTCGAAAGCCATTGAAGAAATACGTGAACAGGATCCCTATTATATGACCGATATGGTGCTATCCTTAGGATCAGTTTTTTCAGAGGGAGCCCATTTGTTTTTAGACGATGATCATCCATTACATATTCGCTCGATGCGGTTATTTCTGAAGAAAATTGATGAAATAAAGTCTAACGTAGGGGCTAAACTCATCATTTTAAGGGATTTTGAAAAAACAAATACGTTGAACGCTTTTCTTCACAAGCAAGGTTTTATTTCCTTAGAAATGCCCGATTCCTGTGAAATTGCCAATTTCAATTGGCGAAATGAAGAACAATATATTTCCACACTCAGTAAACGCTCCAGGAAACATTTCAGAAAGGATATCAAGGCATTTGAGAACTATTTTAAAACCAGGATCGTATGCTCCCCTACCCCAGAACAAATTGACAAATATTACCAGTTATTTGAAGAGGTTTGGAGTAACAATTTAGGAATTAACACTTTTAAATTTCCTAAAAAGCTATTTACTGAAATGGTTAAAAGTCCGAAGTGGGATTTTCTAACATTATATCTTAAAGCAGATAATCCCGACGCATTGGATAAGATCGTAGGTGTGATGTTTATAACGCGATCTGGAAAAACTTTCATACCCGCTTTTGTAGGCGTGGATTATGAATATAATGAAAAATTAAATGTCTATCGCCAGCTTTTACTCCAGGCAATAAAAACGGCCGGGATTTTAAAGTTCGAAAAAATTAATTTTGGCCTTAGCGCCAGTTTTGAAAAAAAGAAATTGGGAGCCACTTTAATACCTAAAATAGCCTATGTTCAAGCGGATGACAACTTTAGTCTTGAAGCTTTAGATTGGTTACGTAAAGATTAACACCCCCCCTTTGAAGCATATTTTTTAATATTTACCCTATAAAAAGCCGTATTGAAAATAGCACAGCAAAGGCATTATTTGTTTTTATTAAATACAAATCTCATGTTCGAGAAAACAATGTCGATATTCAGCGAAAATGTTGAAAGCCTAATTCAGTCAGGTAAATCTGATTTGAAGAAAGCTGAAGATGGCATTAGTTTATGTATTAAAATTCTTTCCAAATTACAAAAGCAAGTTGATAAGAATGATTTTGAAAATACTCAAGCGGAAATTGAGTTTTTTAAAAATATAAAACCTTTCCCGATGAGCTATCTTATTTATTTTACCGAAGTCAGGTCTTGTGAATTAAAGCTCCCGAAAGTCGGTAACTCTCATAAAGTTCGTTATTTGGAAAAGGAGATTAAAAAGATCAATAGATTTTTTTCTGAAAATAACAGTTTTGTCAACTATATGGAGCAAAACCACAATTACCTGGATCCACAATTTTTCAGTCGCAGTGGAAAAATGGATTTCTCCTTTAGCCCAACTATTAACTATTATCAAAATCCTGAATTTTCGACCAGCCACGATATGCTTTGGTCTAAAGTCCAGGCTTTATACAGGTACATCCATTATATCCGAGAGAAATTAGAATTGATACAGCCCGGAAGCATTGGGAATTTCCGGGAACGCCAACCAAATTTATTACGATGGTCCGGATCCAAAACTTCTTTAGTAGAGGTAATCTATAGTTTATATCTTAAAGGAGATATCAACAATGGGACTGCGGATCTTAAAACGCTTATCTCTGCCTTTGAAGATTTTTTTAATATTAAGCTCGATAACTATCATAAAACATATGGTGAGATGAGAGCCAGAAAAGATCCTAGAAGTAAATATCTTCACCAAATAGCTGCAAAATTGGAAGCAAAAATGCGCCAGGATGATGAAAGGTGAATTTTCGAAGTAAATCGTAACTACGAAAATCAGCTCTACATTAATTTTACAAAGAATTTCTGCTACTTCCCTCCTACCTTTACCTCAAATTATAGCAATCCTCGTCATTTTCTATTAAACGTTAAACTTTTTCGTACTACGAAAAACCTAGGGAATTATTTCCTGCAAACAATTTCAATTTTATAGAACAATTATAAACCAGGTCAGGAACAAACAAATGAAATGTTCCGAGCCATAAAATTTGTTCTATTATGCCAACATCAATTATTACTACAGACGATCTTCAGGATTTCAAAATGGAATTACTCGAAGACATTAAACAACTGTTGAACCAGCAAAAATCAGGTAAAATAAAAAAATACCTAAAATCTGCAGAGGTCATGGATTATTTACAAATAAGCCCGGGAACGCTTCAAAATTTACGAATAAATGGGACGCTACCCTATACTAAGATAGGAGGTATTATTTATTACGATGCTGCTGAAATTCAAAAGGTCATGGAAGAGAATCGTGTACTTAATTTAGATCTATAGCAATGAACTATATCAAGCAATTAAACGCCGCTTTTGAGAAGTTCTATTATGATGATCGCTTGAATCCTACCCATATTAGCTTATATATGGCCTTATTCCAGGAATGGAATAGTAGCCGGTTTGCAAAGGATTTTTTTGTAAACCGCAGGGATTTAATGCAAGTAGCCAAGATCGGTTCTAAATCTACCTATCACAGGTGTGTAACCGATCTTGATACCTGGGAATACCTTTGCTACTTCCCATCAAATAATCCTTACAAAGGCAGTAAAATTAAGATGGCCATTATTGGGACAGGTGATGAACCTGCAGAAGACTATTACGATCCCAAATTAGAACATCTTGCGGAACGCTACCATCCCATACGAGAACCAGTAGTGAACCGGTACCCTCCCAATAATGAACAAGCTGTGTACTCGCAGCGTCCCTCAGGTGGACAAGTATTGGTATCTACTATAAACAATACTAAACCAATAAAACATAATAAACAACCAAACAGCTTGCAGATAGTTTTAGATTTTTTTAATGATAAAAATTTTAATCCTGATGATGGAAAAGAGTTTTACGAGTACTATGAAGACAGGCAGTGGCAGACAAGCGATGGTTCTGACGTGAGAGATTGGAGAGCTCTAGCAAAATATTGGGTCGAACAAAAATCGCTTATGAAAGAAAAAAATAGATTAAATAAAAAGCAGGAGGTGTCCCATTTCCGGGACAACTTGCGAACCACTAAAAATAAAGATTATGGACAACCCCTCTAAAATAACCGAAGGCGGTGTGGAGTATTCCCTGGGGAAATTCGATGGGACTTGCGTTCATTATGACTTTCCCAAAATTTTAAAATATCTCGATGCTAAGGGCAAGCTACTTTTTGGAAAGCAATTTAAGATTTACAAAGAAGACAAGGCTATTCTCTTAAAACTCACCTCCTATTTCATCCGGGATGAAGCAATCTGTAAAAAATATGGTCTCGATCTAGAAAAGGGAATATTACTGTCCGGGCCTGTAGGATGTGGTAAGACTTCTCTAATGAAGCTCCTAAGGCATTTGGCTCCCAGGCAGCGTCCTTATGAAATGATTCCCTGCCGAAATGTTACATTTAGTTTCAACCATATAGGCTATAAAACTATTAAGGATTATGGCGATACTAAGTTTTTTTGTTTTGATGACCTTGGCGTAGAACCCCCTGGAAGATTCTATGGTAAGGATCTAAACGTTATGGGTGAAGTGCTGTTATCCCGGTATGAACTCTTCCTTGAGACCCGTAAAAAGCTAAGGACCCACGCCACTACGAATTTAAATGCAGAAGAACTGGAAGAACGATATGGTAACCGTGTTCGTAGCCGGATGCGTGAATTATTTAATTTAGTAGCTTTTGATAGGAATGCTGGGGATAAGAGGAAGTAGATGAGTTTTTAGTAACTTGGATCTATCTTTAATTTCAAATATTGAATATTATGTCTGGTAGACTTCAAGATATTGAGAATAGACTTCACCAAATAAACAGTGCAAGATTTCAAAATCTTTGCGATACATACTTAGTCCTAAGAGAGCGAGAATTTACAAGTATTGAACGTACTGGCAGCCAATTTGGGAAAGAGAAAACCGTAAAAGGTACGCCGGATTCATTTATCCGTTTGTCTAACAATAAATTGGGTTATGTTGAACACACAACGCAATCTTCTTCATTACCAGAAAAAATGAAAGAGGATATTGATAAGTGTTTGGACGGATCAATTACCAAAGTTGCCTCTAAACAAATAGACAGAATTATAATTTGTTTTAACGGAAGATTAAAAACTGCCCAAGAGGTTAAAATACAGGAATATGCTCAATCCAAAAATATAAAACTGGAATTGATTGGAGTCGATACATTAGCTCTTGAAATACTCTCCAAATACCTCCTCCTCGCTAGAGAATTTTTGGACATAAAATTAGAAACAGGACAAATACAAACACTTTCAGGATTTATAGCAGAATACAATAACAAAGCGAATAATTTATCTACTCCACTAGATAACGTATTTCTGCATCGTGAAAATGAATTGAAACAGATAAATGATGCGATTAATGAATCAGACCTCGTAATTATTTCTGGAGCCGCAGGAGTTGGAAAAACAAAGATTGCTCTTAAATCAATTGACCAGTTTTTAGAGCAGAATACCTCATATACTCCCTATGTTATTGTTAAAAAGGATGTGGATATCTACGAAGATTTAAAAATACAATTACAACAGGATAATGACTACATTTTATTTGTAGATGATGCTAACAGACAACTTATAAACCTACAACAACTTTTTGGTGTCTTTAAAGAAGTCCGAAAAGGGAAAATTAAATTAGTTTTAACTGTCAGAAATTATGCCTTAACAGACATTCTTAAAGAATCGTTTGTTTTTGATAATGAAACAATTGACATTCCAAAATTTTCAGACGAAGAGATTGTTCAATTACTTGAAAGTGAATCATTTGGTATTCAGAATTCTAAGTATCAGAAGAAAATCGTCGAATTATCCGATGGCAATGCAAGACTAGCCATAATGGGTGCTAAAATCGCACTCGATAAACAATATGAATTCTTAGCAGGAGATGTTACCGAGCTCTATGATACATATTTTAAAAATGTAACTTCAGACTTAGATATATTTCAGAATAAGGTTCAGATGCAAGTTCTTGGTTTGATTTCATTCTTTTTCACAATAAATAGGGAAGACAAAGATGTAATTGAAACGATTTTAGAGAATTTTGAGATTGACTACTATAAATTTAATGAAGCTGTAGAGGAATTGCATAAAAAAGAATTAGTAGAAGTTCAATACAACCACATTCGGATATCTGAACAGGTAATGGCCACATACTTTTTCTACTTGGTCTTTATTAAAGATGGTCTCTTATCTTTTGACAAATTACTCTTTAACTATTTTGATGGTTACAAACATAGGTATACCGATACAATAATTCCAGCCAACAATTCTTTTGGATACGATAAGGTTTTTTCAAAAATAAATCCTGCACTAGATAAATATTTGGTAAGAATTCAAAATGATGAAAACAAAACTTTGACTTTTTTGGACCAATTTTGGTTTTATAAACCTGAAGACGTATTAAGTTATTTCGGGCAGAAAATAAATAATCTATCGGAGCCAGAGAATCCAAAATATCTTACAGAATATGAAACGAATGATTTTGTACATAGTAAAGAACAAACTCTTGATTTTCTAACCAGATTCTTTCGCCATCAAACTGAATCTTTTGAACCCGCAGTAATACTGGCATTTGAATATATAAGAAAGAAGCCAGAACATCTGCCAGAATTCATTCGAAGGATTCGGGAAACTCTTTTATTCGATGAACGTGACGAACGGTATGGCTTTGCCCGCCAAAGTAAATTCATAGAACTTATGTGTTCAAGAATTGCCAAAGGAAAAGAGCATTTCTGTATAGCTTTTTTTGCTGTTTCCGAAACATTTCTTCAACATTCATTTCATATAGTACACGGTGGAAGAAAACACACAATTACCTTTTACGATTATCCTATACCTCAGACTAAAGAAATAGAATTACTAAGGGCTACAATTTGGAAAACGCTCTTTACTTTATTTGACAACTACCGAAGCAAGGTTATTAAATCAATAAATAATTTTCGCCCTGGATATAGAAAAAGAACTCCCAAGCTATTGGAATATGACCTGTCGTTTCTTATACCTTTTATTCTAGAAAATTTTTCCCCCCAATCATTTATTGAATCTCATTCGGCAAATGACTTATCAATATCATTAACAAATGAAGATAGAATTGATGGGGAGATTTTTAATGAATTAGAATCTGCATTTAATACAAAAGCCTACAAAAATTTTAGAAAATTGGATTGGAATAGGTTCAGGGACAAAGAGGAATATGAATTTGAAGATTGGCGTGAATATGAGAGAGTAAAGTCAGATGATTTAAAACAGAATTTCACCTTTCAATCAATTAATGATTTTCCTGCTTTTTTTGATTGTATAAATAATTCTCAGGCAATTATTGATCGAAATCATTCGCAGATAGAAAAGTCGCTAGAGGTAATTTTCGAAGAAAATTTTTTGCAAGACGAAGATATAGGATTGCAACTTTTAGAAGAATATTTAAACAAGAATTATAAGATTAGATGCCTTTACCGAACTATTAGTGTCATTGTAAAAAGTTCCAAACTAAACTCTAAGAAACTCTGGAGCATATTAGAAAATTGGAGCGGTGAGAATTCCATTTATTGGAAATTGACTTTTTTCGAACGACTCCCTTCGGATTTCGTCAACAATAATTATTACGATAATTTAAAATCCACTCTTAAGAGCATCGACTGTAACGCATATCTCTATATTCAAGAATACAAAAAGTTCAACTTGGTTAAAACGGATGCCATAAAAGAAATTTTATATATTATATCGCAGAAAATTGAGGAAGGGATTAATTTACGAACCTCAGAATATCCATATACGGATGGCTTTGATCAACTTAAGGATGATTACGCTCTAATGAGCAAACTATATTTTCAGCAATACACACTAGGTAAGACCAGTTTTACTTTTGATTATGAAAAGAAAGGATTTAAAAACCTCTATGTATCCTATCCTGAATTCTTATTTGATTTCTTCAACGTGTTCTATTCGAAATATGATTTGGGGCGTAGGAATGACAATTTGAAAATTGGATTTATATGGGACACTTCAGATAGATTTAAAGAAATATCTGCTGTAATCGAATTTCTAGTAGATGCAGAACCTTATTTTGGTTTGGGTGGTCATTCCGTATCCGTATTATTTAATGAATTGGATACAATACAGTCTAAAAACGCCTTAAATTTCTTGAAATCATATATTACAAATAATCAAGAAAATCGTAAACAGATTGAAGTCATATTTGATATAATCAGAAAGCAATTCAATGATAAATTTGAAGAATTACTACTTTTCTTTCTTGATTTAAATAGCAATGTAGAATTTTTCAAACAAATAGATTGGCCAGGAAATCCAGGAGTACAAATGGGTGAGGTTAATTGGGGTGTATTACACGCAAAAAGGTGGGAAAGGATTCTGGCCATAGTCGAAAAATCCAAAATGGTGATTGAGATCATTCCAATCAAAGCATTTATAAAAAAGATAATTCAATCAGAACATAATCACGCAGAACATGAGCGAATGCAAAAATTCATAAGACCTTCCGACTTCTAATATGCCCTATTATTTCTAGTACTATTTTGCGAATACATTTTATCACCTCAATTCCCAAGGGAGTGTAATCTGAACTCTGTCCTTTGCTTCACTCCTTCGGGGGTACCCCCGAAGGAGTGGTTGCCAAATCGAGCCTAATGCGGTCTTCAAAT
>NZ_SNWE01000030.1 GCF_004362395.1 Salegentibacter sp. 24 | reverse complement strand
CTTTCCAGGAAAAAAAACCAGCGATCAAATTTGAAACTCAAACAACCAATCAAATTGCACTGTTCTATTAAATCCTTAGATCGAATTCAGGTTAAAAGGCCTTTTACTCATTTTTAATTTTAACCATATAGTTATGAATGAGCAGGAACAAGTAGTGGGTTTACTGGAAGATATTAAAACCCTTCTTTCCCACACGAAAAAAGTAATGAACGTGGAAGACCTGGCACAATATACCGGACTTTCCAAAAGTAAGATCTATAAGCTTACGCATTTGAAGCTTATCCCTATGGGGAACAATCCTAACATTCGTCAGAAATTTTTTGACAAGGAAAAGATTGATGCCTGGCTCCTGGGAGAACCGGACCTCTCCGATGCCTTTCTGGAGGATCAGTTCAACAGGAGCCTGATAAAGAACCGGAAGTAGGCTTTTGCCTTTTACTCATCCATTAAAAATGTTATGATGAAAAAGACAGCCTATATCCGTGTGGGTACCAGTTACTATAAGATAGCAGCGATGCCCACTATTTCCGGGAACTTCAACGAAGTGTTGATTCCCTGGAATATCGAGACCTTGCGACAGGACCACGGGAAAGGTTTTGTTGGCAGTATAAAAAAATATGAAGGCTTTACCTGTATCCCAAGCCACAGGGATTTTAAACAGGTGCATCACGGGTTTTATAATACCTATGCGCCCTTATCCTATTCCCCAAAACCAGGCGGCATAGATCATTCCCTGCAATTCCTAAAACACATCTTCGCCGACCAATACGAATTAGGCCTTGATTACCTGCAACTCTTGTATACAAAGCCGATCCAGATGCTGCCAATACTATGCCTGGTATCCAAAGAACGAGTTACCGGAAAGACCACTTTTTTGAAATGGCTGAAGGCTATTTTTGAAAGTAACCTGACCTACCTGACCAATGATAGCTTCAGCAGCCAGTTTAATGCAGACTGGACGAACAAACTGCTGATCTGCATTGATGAAGTATTGTTTAACAGGGAGGAGCTTACCGAACGCATTAAATACCTGAGCACCACCGATTCTAATAAACTGGAGGCCAAAGGAAAGGATAAGCGGGAAATAGAATTCTTTGGAAAGTTTATCCTGTGTAGCAATAACGAAGATAATTTTATCAAGATCGATAGCGAAGAAACCCGTTTCTGGGTTTTGAAAGTTCCTACCCTAAAAAATGAAGAAACTCATTTTCTGGAACACCTGAAGACGGAAATACCAGCCTTTATAAATTACCTGCAGCAGCGGGAATTAGCTACAACTCATAAAACCCGCATGTGGTTTAGCCCGGAGCAGCTACGAACTGATGCCCTGGAAAACCTGATACAAAACAACCGAAACCGGGTGGAAAAGGAACTGGCCAGTGTGATGCTGGATGCCATGGAAACCTTCGAGCTGGAAGAAGTAGCTATTTGTCCCATCGATGCCTTGCAGGTATTAAATCGCACCCGGGTTAAAACTGACTTAACCCAATTGCGAAAGATATTAAAGAAGGACTGGAAGTTAAGTAACCAGGATAATTCGCTAAAATACCAAAAGATAATTATGTGGCAGGAAGGGGGATTGGGCATGATCGACGCTAAAGGCCGGTATTATACCGTTAAAAAATCCTTTCTACTACAACAGTTCCAGGAAGATTTAAACTGATGAATTGATGAAAGACTGATGAAGCCCGGGAGGCCAGTGACTCAAAGGCTTTGTGCCCGATCACCCTCAATTTTGAAAAGGAACAAAGAAACAACCACCGGGATTTATACCTTTTATTATTTCTTTTTTTTGATGAATGATGAGAGATATTAAATAAGCCCAGTGATAGCAAGGGTTTAACCCCCGCATCGTTTTGTCATCGTTTTGTCATCAAAATTAAAACGATGCGGGGATTTGAAGTTATATGATAGCAGTTGATATAAAATGAAAAAAAATGGAAAAAACAGCAACATCTAAAAGCTGGGAAAAAGCCCGTAATATTTGCATCGTAAAAACGCTTGCAAAATTAGGGCACTTTCCCAGCAAAACAACGGAAAAAGAAGCCTGGTTTCTGAGTCCCCTGCGGTCAGAAACACATGCCTCTTTCAGCGTTTCTTTAAGAAAGAACCTGTGGTATGATTTCGGGATAGGAAAAGGAGGGAATGTGATTGACCTTGTTATGCTGCTAAAGTCTTTTTCCAACAGGGAGGCTTTGGAATTTTTGGAAGCCGGTACAATTACTTCTTTTCATCCACCTGTAAAGAAGCCGGTAGTAAAACAAGGGATTGAGGTCCTAAGGGTGGAAGCTTTAAATCACCAGGCGCTTATCGGGTACCTGGAGTCCCGGAAAATTCCTGTTGAAATTGCCAGGATATATTGTGCCCAGGTATGGTACCAGTATAAAGACCGGCAGTTTTATGCCATAGGACTTAGGAATAATAAGGGAGGCTGGGAACTTCGCAATAAGTACTTTAAAAATTCCAGTAGTCCCAAGACCTATTCCCTTATTCAAAATGGTTCGAAACAGTTAATTGTTACGGAGGGGATGTTTGATTTTCTATCCCTGGCTACTATGGAGGAAGTTTTAGTGAATTCTTCGGATGCTATCGTTTTAAATTCCCTGGCTTTTGTGGATCGTATTAAAGGCTTACTTCCGAAATATGAGCGAGTCTTACTCTACCTGGATAATGATGCTGCAGGTAAAAAAGCGACTGCTTTACTTGTTAACCTTTATGAGCATATCACGGATTGTAGTGATTCCTATTCGGGATATATAGATCTCAATGAAAAACTTAAGGCTGAAAGAAGTTTTGGGAAAGCAGAGAAGTAGAAAATTGATGCGTTGGCAAATAGTAAATACCTATCGGAATTTTCAGTTGAAAAGGCAAAGCAAGATGTGTCATTGTCATGACAATCTTGCTTTGCGCCCGGTGGTTGCAAAGGATTTAAAAATAAAAAAATGAAAAGGGAATACATCCAGGTGCGCTGTTCGATCTATGAGAAAAAGCTGCTCCAGAGAAGGGCTGCCAGGGCAGGAATCTCCCTTTCCGAATATATCCGTGCTACGGCCTTTGATAAGAATATCGTGGAACGTCTCACTCCTGAACAATTGCAGACCTACCAGATGCTGGTACGGTACAAGAACAATTTTAGCCGGATCGGAAATATGTTTCGAAAGCGGGATCCGAGGCTGGCCAGGGAGGTGCAAGACCTTGCCAGGGAAATCAGGGAACATTTAAAAAACTTTAAAAAATGATAGGAAAAGGACATGCTATTTCCAGGACCAGGGCTTCTATATCCTATGGCTGGAACCAGGAAAAGGAAGCTGAAATTGTACTCCGAGAACATGTGGCCGGGAATACTCCTGCCCAGATCGCTGAAGAGTTCAGGATTATCCAATCGCAAAATGAGCGCTGTACCAATAACACCTTAAGCTTTATCGTCAGCCCGAACATTGAGGACGGGAAGGATCTCAGTAAAATGGACCTGGAAGAGCTCGCTAAGAAGTTTTTAAAGGAGATGAAACTGCAAGACCATCAATCTATTGGCTTTGTTCACAGGGATAAGGCGCATACCCATGTTCATATCTATACCAACAGGATCGGCTTTGATGGTAAGACTTACAATGACCGCTTTATCGGGAAACGAAGCCAGCTCGCCGCTGATAATGTTGCCAGGGAATTAGGTTTTAAAAGGGTTCGGGAAGTACAGCAGGAAAAGCTTCATGAGTTAAAGGGCTTGCGGCAGGAAATCAGGAATATACATGACCGGGTGCTTCAGTCGAGGCCAAGATCCCTGGATGAGTATATAGCCAGGATGAAGTCCCAAAAGGTGGAAGTGATTCCCACAATAAATAAAGCGAATCAACTGCAGGGCTTCCGGATGGAATACAAGGGGGTGAACCTTAAGGCCAGTGAAGTACACCGGTCGATGAGTGGTAACCGGTTAATTCCTGCTATTTCGCAAAACCAGGGTTTAAAAAGACTAACGCAGGCACCAAAGGAACTACAGGTCTTGAATAAGACCGTGCAATTAAGCGGTAACCTGTCTACCAAAATAACCAAAGAGCTTGTAAAAGGAGCAGTTAAGATTATAAGAGATACCGGTATAGGATATGGATATTAAAACTTTAAGTTATGAAAAAACTAGATGAAATTATGGAACTGATGGCCGATGAGATGGCTGATTTTAAAGCTGCTGTGCTGGAACTTCAAAAGCTTTCGAAGCAATTGGTAACTATGAGTATTCCAATTAGCACTGATGCTTTGGAAAATAATCTAAGCATATTCCTTAAAAAGCAGGAAGCAGAAAAGGAAATAACAGATGAAATTCTAAAGGAAATAGACCGGAAATTAAAACGTGCCAGGGTCATCCCCAATTACCTGCTTATCCTTTTAGGGGTACTTGGAATTCTTGCTTTGGGCCTGGTGGGGTATTTTGGTTATACCGCCAATGAAAAACTGGAGGAAAGCTTTTCGGTTTATGGGGCGATGATGAAAATGAAATCTCAGAATAATCAATACGAGGATTATTTTGCAGCACACCCGAAAATCCACGAGGAATACTGTTGGTGGCTAGAGGGTGGATACCAGGGTTTGTAATGACAAATGGCTTAGTGTAAAATCCTGGAATTTGCGGCAAATGCCCTGAAACCCCGATATAACCCTTAGAATTTGTGGTAAAAAATTAGTAAAAAATTGAAGCATTTTTTTAGATGAGTGGATACTGAGTGGATACTCCAGTAAATGTGCTCAAGGCCCTGATAACAGGTTGAAATTTACTGGTTTTGTAAATAGAAGTAGGTAGCGACCTATGCTGTTTTTACTTTACGATTACCTTCCCGTACGCTATAAAAACAGCATTGGATCCAGCGCTGGTTATGGTAGATATTTGGGCTGATGCAAAACTCTTAAGATTTCTTTTATAATAAACGTTTCAAATTAAAGAATAAGCTATTATTAATGGGAACTTTGTAAAATCAATCTTCACTAAGATGATGAATCTAGATAATTAAAAGTTTTTCTCATTAACTTTATAAAAAGGAGTGCTTTCTGAGAGTAAAATCAGGAGTAAAGAAAATGCTTAATTTCAATTATATGAAAATCAATAAAATACCAAGGTGACTGAACAATTATTAAGAAAACAAATAGAGGCTATTGTAAAGTTGACCGATGAGGAATTTCAATTTGTGGTAGGCTATTTTGAAATTAAGAATTATCGGAAAAACCAATATTTGGTGCAGGCAGGAGCAGCTGCTCCGTTAGATCATTTTGTGACTTCAGGGCTTTTGAAATCCTATTTTATTGATGAAGACGGTAAGGAGCATATCCTTCAATTCGCTATGGAAGATTGGTGGATTTCAGATCCCCAGGCTTACCATAATCGTTTACCGGCAACTTTGAATATTGACTGTATTGAAGATACTACAGCCTTAGCAATTACTATAGATAATAGGGAAGCACTGTGTTATGAATGTAAAAAGATGGAGTATTTTTTTATGAAAAAAACCACTGCCGGCTATATCGCTTTGCAAAAAAGGATATTATCCTTGATGAGTCAAAATTCTGAAGATCGCTACCGCCAGTTTGAGGAACTTTACCCTGTCCTTATAAACAGGATACCCAAAAAATTAATAGCCTCTTATCTTGGTGTTAGTCGAGAAACCCTCAGCCGATTGTCCATTTAAAGTGTGACTTATCTCACATTTAAAATGTGATCTATGTCCTTGAATAGACGGGCTCATTATTCGAAATTTGAAAAAAAGGAAAGAAGATGGAAAAAAGAGCATTAGTAGTTGGAGTAACCGGAATAACAGGGAGTAGTGTTGCCAATTCTTTAATTAAAGAAGGCTGGAAAACATATGGCTTAGCCAGAAACCCAAATAAGAACGTAGATGGTTTAATTCCTGTAGCCGCCGATTTGTTGGATAAAGAGAACCTGAAATCAGCTTTGGAAGGTATAAAGCCTACCCACGTGTATATTTCTACATGGATGCGGAAGGAAACCGAAGCCGAAAATATAAAAGTGAACGGCGCGATGATCAGGAATCTTTTGGATGTCCTTTCGCCACAAAAATCTATTGAGCACGTGGCTTTGGTAACTGGCTTAAAACATTATTTAGGTCCGTTTGATGATTATGCAAAAGGAGAATCGCCAAAAACACCCGTAAGAGAAGAACATCCGCGATTGGATATTCTGAATTTTTATTATGCCCAGGAAGATGAAGTATACGCAGCAGCTGATAGGTATGGGTTCACCTGGAGCATTCATCGCCCTCATACCGTTATTGGCAAAGCAGTGGGAAACCAAATGAATATGGGGACCACTCTTGCCGTTTATGCCAGTATTTGTAAAGAGAAGAATCAGCCTTTTACCTGGCCTGGATCTAAGGCACAGTGGGAAGGAATTTCTGATATGACAGATGCAAATGTACTTGCAGATCATTTAATTTGGGCATCTACCACAGAAGCTGCTAAAAACGAAGCTTTTAATATCACAAACGGGGATATTTTTAGATGGAAATGGATGTGGCAACAGATCGCAGATTATTTCCAGGTTGAAACTGTCGGTTGTACAGGAGAAATTAATCCTTTAGAAAAGCAAATGGAGAATTACGATGAAGTATGGAATGAAATAGCCTCAAAATACAATCTGAAAGAAAACAACCTATCGAAACTGGCCTCGGCCTGGCATACCGATTTGGACTTAAGTCGTCCTATGGAGATTATGACAGATATGTCCAAAAGCAGGAAATTGGGATTTAAAGTTTATAAACCTACACTTGATTCTTTCACTGAACTATTCGAGGAACTTCGCAGCGATAAATTGATTCCATAGTATTTCTAATTAATTTTATGGAAGATAATGATGGAATTCAATGCAAGCATAAGAATTAAAAAATGGGTGGTAGTGTGATCTACTGCCCATTTTAAATTTACGCTTAACTTCCCGTACACTATAAAAAAAGCATGGGATTCGGCTCATGTTATGGTAGATATTGGGGGCATCATTAGGTTTAACCAACATTAAAGGGAACTGTACTTAAATTCTAAATCCCCAGGGATTCTCTTCCCCTACAAATGGGCTTTCGTAGGTGAACCATTTAGTAGTTTTAGATATTTTTCCATCAATATTCATAGGGGTAAACCTTACTTTGTATTTTCCTGTTTTAGCATACGTAAATGCTCCACTACACATCCCGTGACCCACATAGAGTTTATCTTTCCATGTATTCAAAATATAAGTGCTGGACTTACCGGTTTCGAGATCTACAAACTCCGTTCGATACCATATCTCCTGACCTTTAGTATTATTTATTTTAAAAAGAGCATTTGCTTCAGGACCACAACCATACCATTCCACGTTGGTTTTATCGAAAGTGATTTCGAGTTCGCTGTCCATGGGTTTTAAATCTTTTGTATTGGTGGTAGACCAGATTATGCGTTCTCTTTCTTTTTTCTCTGAATTATACCTTGTAGGATCTTCTTTTTCATTTTGTTTGGCCCTCTGAAAATTTAAATAATAATCAGTATTGGGTTTTAAAGAAGTAACAGGCTTAAATATAGCCTGGGTTAGAGACATTTGCCCTTCATTTATAGCTAGTAATTCAAGCATTACTTTTTCACCGGATTCGGTCTCAAGATAAGGAGGTAATTCTTCAAACCCACGAATAGTTTTTTGATCCATAGCGTAACCCTGGATAAGAATCTGTGGGTTTAAGCTTATTTCTTGCTGAATTGGATAGTAGTTCATTCCAGATATCGCACATTCATAATCTGTAGAGGCCTGAAGAGAAGTACCGGTTAAAATGAATAGTAACATTATAATTTTATTCATAAGAAAGGATTTAAGAGAAGTAATCAACAATTGTTCCTGAAATTCTGGATTTTAGAATTAATGGCGCGTGCTCGCTTTTCAAGATGTTTTACTTGGTAAAGGCTAATCACTGATGATCGGTGTTAATCCCATAGAGAATTCTTTCTCATTTTCTTCAGTGGCGAGATATGAGATTGACTATTACCTTGATCATCATTTCTTTATCGCCTGGGTGGCTTTCAGCAATTAATAAGGTCAATGCTACCAGGGCGTTGTCCGGGATTACTTTATTACCGGTTTGGGTGTAAAGTATCTTGTTTCGGTCTAGAAACCAGACAAATAAAAATGCAGCAATTCGTTTGTTTCCATCGGAAAATGAATGGTTTTTAACCACAAAATACAGCAAGTGAGCTGCTTTTTCTTCGGTTGTGGGATAGAGGTCTTCCCCTCCAAAGGTTTGATAAATATTTTCCAGGGAGCCCTTAAAAGAATCGTCCTTCTCCCGGCCGAATAGTCCTTCGAATTTTGTTTGTCTTCCTAATTCATCTATTGCTTTTCGAGCTTCGCTGTAGGTGATTTGAAAAACTTCCCGACTTCCTTCCTCAGGGACCTCCAGCCGCTGGTGATCATAGTCATCTAATAGGTCCAAGGCGCGAGAATACTGTGCAATAATTTTTATTAAACCTGCAGATTCATCAGTATTGAGGTCGTGTTCAGAAATAACTTTTTCTTGCAGGCGACCTACATTTTTTAGTTCTTCGAGCTGGCTGGTTTTTTCTCGAAGTATTTTTTCATTGATGGAATATCCCTGTAGTAAGAATTCCTTTAGAACTTTATTGGCCCATTGTCTAAATAGAATACCCCGTTTAGAGTTAACCCGATAACCCACAGATATTACTACATCTAAATTATAGTGCATTCTATCTCTGGCTACTTCTCTCTTTCCTTCACTTTGAACTGTTCGGAATTTCCGAACAGTTGAATTATCATCTAACTCACCAGATGAGAATATGTGCTTAATGTGTTCACTGATATTAGCCTTACTGGATTCAAATAATGCAATCATTTGAGCTTGTGTAAGCCAAACCGTTTCTTCTTCAAGCCTGACATCAATTTGAGTTTGCCCGGTCTCGGTTTTATAAATCAGTATTTGGTCCTGCTGCGATCCCATAATCCTTTCAGAATATAAATTATTAGTATCTTTTTGATTTCGAAATGAATATAAACATTTTAATTATAGGCTTATTTTAAAAGATAGTAACAGCTTCAGGTAAATTTTCTCCATATAAATATTGCCCATTTACTATACAGGAATGCTTAATTTCCATTCCAGGCTTTCCCTTAACTAGATCATTTTTATAATACCATTGAATTCAGTCTAAGGATTACCTTCAATCAATTGCTGAAATAAGAAGTCCGGACTACTATCAAAAAATAAGAGCCCACGCCGTTGTATATGCTAAACGCATTTAGCGAGTGTAATTTTCAACCTCACTTTGCGGGTGTACAAACACCCTCGAAATTATCATAATGTACTTTTCATTTTAGTTATTTTAAAATAAGCCTCTGCATATTTTTCACTATTCAAATAAAAGAGCAACTCACGCCGTTGTATATGCTAAGCGCATTCAGTGAGTGTAATTTTCAACCTCACCTAATGGGTGTACAAGCACCCTCTTCGTTAATTATTTTAATTTTTTTCTGTTCAATTCTTCCAAATAAGCTTCTGTATATATAATTCACTATTCAATAAAAGTGGGATGACACGCCATTGTATATGCTATGCGCATTTAGTGAGTGTAATTTTTAACCTCACCTTATGGATGTACAAGCACCCTCGAAATGTCATTTTTCAGTCTGTTATCAGTTCAATGCCGGCTTTTTCGGCCTTGTATGTTATTTTGGCTATCAGTTCATAATAGCTCCAGTTTCTCAGCACAAATTCCTCCTCTTTGGCAATTCCAATCTTATCTTCCTGGTTGATCAAAATAAGCGTGCCGGCCTGGTGTTTGACGCAAAAGTTGATTAATTGCCGGCTGTAGAGGTGCAGCCGGTTAGTCACGTAATTCTTTTCCAGCTCGTGGAACCTTTGCACTGCTTTGGTTTTTCGTTTTCGCCCTTTCCCTGATCTTGCATAGGTAACTCCTTCCTGTGCCCTTTTACGGGCGGCTTGTATGGCCAACCTGCGATATAGAAATTCTTCCCGGGAGCCGATGTTGAGTTTTGTCTTTCCGGTCTTTACTATAATCGGATATTCCAGTGATAAAGAAGCTTCCGCGATTACATTAGGTTTTAAAAGATGCTTTTCTTTTTCAATTTCAAAGGTGGCCAGCAAAAAAGTTTTATCCTTTTTTATTTGAATTTGGGAAGTACAAAGCTTGGTTTCTCCTGCTACTACCCCCTCCAGTAGCTTTCGCTTATCGGAATAATCCCTTCCTAAATATGTTTTTAGCGGAATGGAAAACAAACGAAAACAAAAGGCTTTTTTCTCTTCGTCATAACATAATCCTTTCATGCCCTCCATATCAAACGGAAAAGCCATATCCCTTCTAAAGTTCATCAGGGAGCGTTCCCCCTTCCAGTATTCTACCTTATGTTTCTGGAAGGTACCCATTAAATTGTGGTTGATATTACCTAAAATATTGGTAGGGATTTCCCCTTTATAGCGGTCGGACACTACCCGGTAGGTGGCATTGATGCGGGAGCGGTTCAGGATGCCGGCTTCATCTTTCTTTTCATCGGCCAGTTTATATTTTATGCCTTCGGTTAAATAAAAGAATTCCTGGATCATTTCCTGAACATAGAGATGACTAATGATAAGATTAGCCGCCTTAAAGCTGCGGTTGCGCCACTGGTAGAGTTTATCCAGAGCCTCCTTTCGTTCTTCTTTGGTAGGCAGATCAACCAGTAACTGTATCTTTCGGGTTAGTTTTAGCGTATCTTTTCCCATAACTAAGCCGATTGTTGTTGTTCGTGTTTGAGTTGCAGTAGCTTATAGGCGGCCATAAATTCCTTATGGACTTCCTTTTGGGAAAGGTTCAGTTCTTTGGCAATGGCAGCGAAGGAATACTGTCTTTCCGTACGAAGCTTTAAGACCTTTTCCTGTTCCTCGGTCATTTCCCCCTGAATCTTAATTGCTACCACCGGTTTTGGTTTTGATACCAAATTGCTCCCTTGGTGAATGATGTTTTTAATATCCTCGATAGCCCTTTTTACCTCGTTGCTGGTGTAGGTAATACTGGTTCCCATAAGCTGGGCAATGGCTTTATACTGAAAACCGTATTTTAAACAGAGTTCTATCAGGCGTCGTCTTTCAGGGCTAAGTAATGGAAAAACACGGCTTACCCGGTCAAAGGCTTTCTGCTGGGTTCCGCTATCCAGTAGAAGTTCATCCTCCTTCTCGGGATCATAGCCGTGCATGTATTCTTGATAGTTTTCATAATATTCCAGCCGGTTGATGTTCCGGTAAAAATTATTCTTAGGGCGGGCATAATAATAGGTACAATCTCTTTTCATTACATAGCGAAGGAAAAAGTAAATATGTTCTGGTCGTTCTATCCCATCTCTATTCTCCCATAGTTTCAAGAATGTATCCTGAAGGATGGTTTCAATGACAAATTCATCCTGAATTAATTGCTTTCCTAACCAAAAGAGCCTACGGTGGTACTTGCTATAGATATATTCCAAAGCATCGGGATGTCCTTGTTGTAATAATTCAAAAATACGCTGTAACATAAGCATTCGCTTTTAAGCCGGAGGTAAATGCCTCCAGAATTAAACTGAATTTAGCTTATGCGAATTCTTATAAAGAATTAAGAGAAGATAGCTTTGAAAACAATTGAGAAAAATACCTGTTTCCTACAAACGAAAAAAGGCGTGGAGACTCAACTTATAGCATCAAGGTACTGGTATACCGCACGACAATAAGTAAAGCCCACGCCCGGGTCGTGAGCATTTACACTCATCATCTCGTCGCTAAAAATTACCAGTTTTTGATGCGAGAATCAAAGCGAATGCTTCTAATATTTTACTTTAAGAAGTTTCGCAAATATATTAATATGAGATAAATATAATAAAAATATTTTAAACTCGTTCGATCGAACGAGATTGTTTTAAAAGTATGCAATTCCTTTGTTAGTATGGCAAAGGAGATCAATAAAGCTATTTGTGAGTTTATAACTAAAGAATGGATCAATCCATTTTTAGCCAACGGAGGCACACAAGTAGGTTTTGCCGACCATCATAACATCTTAGAAAGTACCGTCCGTAAAATCAAAAACACCCCGAATTATCGAATTCCAGTGGAAACACTCTTCAAAATATGTCAAGAAAGGCGAATAAGCGTTTCAGATTTCTTTAGACAACTTGAAAAAAAGTTTCCTAATTTGAAGATTGAAAAGTAAAATTGAAGTTTTTTCTGCAACATTTAATATTACAAACTTTTCTTTTTAACTCTCTTTACGGTTTTCCGCATTTTTCTCTTATTTTATTGTTTTATATTTAGCGAAATTGGGTTTATCCCAGGGTATTTGTTATTAAAATATTTTATGCGGTATAAAACAAGTTGGCAGTAATTAATCGGAATGTTCGATAAAAAAAAGATTTTAAAACTTACAGATGAAAACTTAAATCAATTAAAATTGGATTTATCCTCTGTATCAATTGTTCCATTCCAAGAAATTCAATTTGATTCTTCGGAGTATAGAAATCGTGAAATCTTTAATAAGAATTGCAAAAAAATCAAACAGAATTCAAACCCAATAATCTATACAATTAAGTTTTTGGAAAGAAAAAAACTTCCTGTATTAATTGAAAAATTTAAAAATTTTCATACAGAGAATAAAACCCGAGTTAAAAATAAGGATCGGGTCAATATTTCCAGATTCAATAATACCAATTCTGACTTTTTATATGTAGGAAGTTCTACAACAAAATTTAGAGATAGAATAAAAAACCATTTTGGTACAAGAGGCAATAGAGTATATAGTCTTCATTTATGCAAGTGGGATGATAATCTTACTTACCAAATAAAACTTTGTACCTATGAAATAATTTCGGAAAATGATAAAAAACCTGATAGGATATTAGTCGAATTAATTGAACAGCAAATATGGGATGAATTACAACCCATTTTTGGAAAAAGAAGTGGTTTATAAAATTTACAATAATTATTAAAATTAAACCTTTAAAAACTTAATCAATGAAAGCAAAAACACAATACAATGATTTTTTAGGTACAGTTGCGGCTGACATTTCAGATGGTCTATCACGAAATGGTGATGATCTTAATAGTATAGCAAAACATTTTGAACTGGATACAGATAGGTTCAAAATTGTCGGATTATCAGTATATGGAACAGAGAATTTTAGAGTCTCATTAATCTGTGTGGATAATGAAAAAAGCACTGCAGAAAAAGAGCATATCGTTAAAATATCTTTAGAAATTGCGGATGAAAGGGAAATATTAGATGTAATATTTAAGAGGTTAAATATTGTACTTCACAACCAGTTTGAAAGGGAATATTTAGAAAAGGATTATGATGAGGAAGCCAGTTTTAGCGACTTCCATAACGATCAAGAACAATAACTACTACCAACAAGTCGGTTCACCGCAAATAAAGACGGGTATTGTCGAAAAAGTGTAATTTTACATACCGAGAAAGAAATTGTGAAAAGGAATTCCTTTATATCGAAATTTAAGTTTAAAAATTTAATTCTTATCTTTGGTGTTCTTCAAAAACCAAACTAGATATGGATATTAATAAACTTGCAAATATGATTGGGATTATTGCCATAATCGCTGTAGTTAAATATATCCTAGATTTAATTTCACAGAATACAGATACTAATGTGATTTCAAATGAAGGTCTGGAAATATTAGAAGACCCTGATAAAAAGATAGAGTTAAGAAAAGCCGTAGATGAATATCACCAAACGGGAGACTGGTCAAAAACTGAATTGAATAGCATTATTTAAGCTTAATGAATCTTACGTTTGGATTCATAGCTTTTTTTATTTCCATAATTATTCCTGGATTATTATTCCGACGCTATTATTATTATGGTGAATTTTCAAAGCAATTTAATACAAAAGACCCGGTTCTACATTCTATTTTCCTCAGTATTATACCCGGTGTTTGTTTACAGTTAGGGGGCTTTTATTTCTTGAGTAATTTCCAATATTTTGATATTGAGAATTTAAAAGTTTTTAATGTATTTAATGACTTTGCATACTTAGAAAGTAAAAAAGTCGGAAACGACACTGAAGAATTTTTAAAATACGGCTTAGGAAAATTTATCTTATACTCCTTAATAATTTTCAGCTCTTCTGCCGTAATCGGAAATTTAAGTGCTCGAGTTTTAAGGGCTTTCAACCTAGACCATAAATACAAGATCTTTAGATTCAGAAATCAGTGGTATTATATTTTCAGCGGTGAAGTATTAAGTTTCCAAAAGTTCAAGAAAGCAAAAGGATTACATTTCAATTCATTACCGGAAAATCAGAAAATCCTAATTACTTATGCTGATATTTTAATTGCCAATCCACAAGGAAATAGAGAGTTATACACGGGTTTTGTTGTGGACTATGATTTAAACCAAGATGACATCTCTCAACTTGACAAAATTTATTTACTCGATGCATATCGCTATAAAAAGCCTAATCGTTCTGGCTTCAACGATTCAGGCATTTTTCAAAATACAAATTCTACAAATAACTCCTATGAGTTTTCAAAAATTGACGACGAAGACTCTTATTCATCGCGAACAAGAATAAATATACCAGGTGATTTATTAGTGGTTTCCGGGAAAAATATTTTAAACATTAACTTAACCTTCATTCCATCAAAAAAAATAGAAGAGAAACGAGATGAAGAGAAACAAGCTAAATTTAAGTGGTTGTCATACACTCTTACGGCTATTACATTAATAATAATCTTCATTCATATCTTTTCAGGTTTTATAGGATTTAATGAGGATTCTGTTTTAAATTCTTATTTCAGAAAATCTACACTTTGGGGCAAAATTTTTGCTATAATTTATCTAAACCAGCTTATAGCAATGTTTATCCCAGTCAAGGATAAAAATGGAAAATATTACTTTTCCCACAAAACAAGTTTTGCGAAATTAATTATACTGGTAATTCTTTCAGTTATTCTTTATTTTTTATTGAACAATCAAGTTATTTGTACGCCTTGGATATTTTCCTGGTGAAATTGAAATTTTATTTTTGTCCTCGTATTTCCTTTCTCAATATCTTATCATTTAACCATTCTCCCCATTTCCCTTATATTTGTCATATTCCCTCCAAACAGGAATATTTAATCGTAGCCAAATTATTATATTCAGGCTGTTTAAATAAAAACTACAAGACCCAACCTACCATACATGGCAAAAGCAGATATCGATTTTGAAAAGGAACTATAGAACGAGGCCAACGAACTTAAGGGTATAGAAAAATCTAGGATAATTAGAAAGATGTTCATTATATGAAAGCGTTCATTGTCACTGAACAACTAGTAATAATGAACATACAGAGCAATGTATAGAAATAATGACTTTATTAAAGAAGCTGCTTCTAAGCTGGACGAAGTTAGCAAAGTTTCCAACCAAGTAAATTCTAATGAGCCCCACGAAGTGCTTTTGACTGTACATAATACAAAGTTCCTCGCAGAGAGTAGGTCTGCTGTTAGAATCTCTATGCTAGGCCTAATATTATCTCAACTAGAGGAATTAAAAAACAATAACAGAAACGATTGGAAAAATGATGAATAAAAGTAAATAGGCTCGAAAGTAAATAGCAAGCTACTTTCCATTCTTTAAGAAAATCTTTAGATTTACGATCCCTACGAACAAGCATTACCCAAACCTAACCAACACTGCAAATGCCGGGTTCCATCCCAGATTTTTTAGATCAGAATCCCAGAAATAAAATTATTATTTCTAATAAGGAAATACTTGATTTCTCCTATTTGAATATAGGGGAAGAATTGGCAATGATCTTAAAGGATAAAAATCTTACGAGAAGACTACCTCTAATAGCGGAAACTGAAATTCAAAAGCTAATCGATAAAAATGTAATTTTGAAGCCCGCTTTAGGCAAACTGATAGCCATAAAAAATCCGGGTATATTACTGGAACCTGAGTTGAAATTTAGCTTCATATCATTTCTGGAAAATTTTTCCCGTGATACTTTAATTGTACTATGTTGGCCAGGGCAGATTAAAGGGAAAACGCTTTTTTACCTTTCAGAAAATAGGGGCATTAAAATCAATCTAGACCATCTAAGTTTATTAAAACTATGAAATATAAAGACATATTAAACTTTAATCCAATCACAGAGATTGTAAAGTTTAGCGAAACTGAAAAGAAAGATTACCAGCAAAATCTTGTAAAAACTTTTGTTTTCTCAAATGCCTTTCGCGATAATTTACTGCCTTTGATGATTCGGAACCTTGATTTCAAGCAATCTCAGGAAGCATTTGGCCTACAGGTGGTGGGTAATTACGGGACAGGTAAATCCCATATGATGTCATTGATTTCTTTGATTGCAGAAGACAGCGAACTGCTCGACTTGGTCACAGAAGAAAAACCTAAAAATGAACTGGAAAAAATTGCCGGTAAATTTAAGGTGCTTCGCTTTGAATTGGGAAATACGGAAAGCCTTTGGGAAGTGATAACCTATAAACTGGAAACCTACCTGGACGGTATTGGTGTTCCATTCTCTTTTGAAGGTCACGGCCCTATTACCTATGCCGAGAAGATCAAATTAATGATGGCCGAATTTGAGGAAAAATATCCCGACAAAGGCCTGATGGTGGTTATAGATGAAATGCTTTCTTATCTGAAAGGGAGAAGTACCGCCGACAAACTCAACCAGGATCTTCAGGTCCTTCAGGCTTTGGGCCAGGCTTGCGATGCTTCTCGTTTCAAGTTTATATTCGGTGTTCAGGAGTTAATTTATCATTCTCCAGAATTCCAGTTTGCCGCCGAAACCCTGCAAAAAGTAAACGACCGGTACAAAGGGATCATTATCACCAAAGAGGATGTTGCCTACATAGTAAAAAATCGATTATTGCAGAAAAATGAACATCAAAAGCAACATATCAAGCAACATCTTGATGGTTTTCTGCACCTATTTACCGACATGCACGCTCGCACGGGTGATTATATAGAACTGTTCCCTGTACATCCTACTTATTTTGAAAATTTCGAACGCATTAGAATTGGTAAAAGTCAACGGGAAATTTTAAAAACGCTTTCTAAACAATTCGAAGATTTACTAGAGGAAGAGATTCCAAAAGATAATCCCGGGATGCTCACCTACGATCGTTATTGGGAAGATATGACCCGTAGCCAGGATTTAATGGCAATCCCAGATGTTCGAAAGATCAAACAAGTTACCGATACCATTAAAGATAAAATTGACTCCTACTTTATTGGCGCCAGGGCTTCAAAAAAGCATATCGCAGAACGTATTTCCCACGCCTGTGCCATCAAAATCCTGCAACACGAATTGCATAAACAAAACGGCACCAATACAGAGGAAATGGTTGATGATCTCTGTCTTACCGATAAATTGGCCGATGACCGGGAGTTTCTTTTGGATATTATGAATTCTACAGCAAAACATATCATCTCGGCGACTTCAGGCCAGTACTTTGACCAGGACGTGAATAATGGCGAGTTTCATTTAAGAATTGAAGGCGGTATTAATTTTGATCAGAAGATCAAGGATTACGCCGGCTCAATGAATGAGGATCAGAAAGATGAATATTTTTTCAGATTCCTGGAGAACAACCTACCTATGGAAAATAGCACTTATCGCACAGGATTTAAAATCTGGGAACACACGCTGGAATGGAAATCCCATAAGACCTTTAGGGAAGGTTACATTTTCTTCGGAAATCCGAATGAGCGGACGACTACAGAGCCTATCCAGCATTTCTACATGTATTTTATGCCCATTTTTGATGATTCCAGAAAAAAGAGGAATCATAAGAATGATGAGGTGTATTTTATATTGGATAAGCTTTCAGAGGAATTTAAAGAAGCGGTAAGCTTCTATGGTGCAGCCATCGCCCTGGAGGCCCGGGCCGACTCATCTCAGAAGACTATCTACAATCAAAAAATTAAGGAACTCAATAAAAAAGCCCGGGACATTTTTAATGAAGAATATCTTCGTATTACCCAGGTAGAATATCGTGGAAATCAATTACCTCTTAACGGCTACCAGCTCCCGGGAAGTGGAGCAACCAAAGAGCAAATTTTTTCTGAAGTCGCTTCTCAGGTATTGGAGAAATGGTTTGAAGAAGAACTGCCGGACTATCCTGATTTTTCCCAACTAAATACTCCGGTTACAAAAGATAATTTCGTAAGAATGGTCAAGCAAGGCCTGGGGAAAATTATAAATCCAAACCAGGCTAACCGGGATGGGGAAGGTATGCTGGCAGGTTTAGGCGTTTGGGTGCCGGGCCGTCTTGATTATACTCACTCTCCCTATGCCAGGAACATTCTTAATAAGCTTAAAGAACGGGATGGTAAAGTAATAAATCGCGATGAAATTCTGGAATGTCGCCACGCGCCAACTCAACTATGGGTGAGCTCCGACTTTAAGATTGAAGCCGAACTGGAATTCTTAGTCCTTGCTGCCCTGGCTGCACTGGGGGAAATTGAAATTAGCTTTAATTCCGGTTTAAATATCAATTCCACTAATTTGCCGGAATTACTTAACCTTAGTCCGAATGAGTATTTTAATTTCTCCAGTATAAGACCTCCTAAAGGAGTTAATGAAGCTGCACTTAGGGAAATGTTTGTAGGCTTATTAGGTCGAGATCTAAGCAAACAATTAAAAGATCCCGAGACCTATACTAAATTGGTTGCGTCTGCTAACGATTGGGCCCAGAAAACTCAAAAGATTATTTATAGGATTCGCGGTGGTGTTAAGTTTTCAGCGGTAGAAATTATCTCTGAAGCCGATGCCAAAGATTATGAAAATGATTTCCTGGCCTTTTCCCGCTTCTGTGATAAACTGGCTACTTATACTTCTGAAGCGCGTATTAAAAATTTCCCCTATTCGGTAGAGGAGGTGAAGAAGCAAATGCAGGTAAAGCCGGAGGTTGAAAAAGTAGAACAGCAGCTCCAGGAAAAAGAAGAATATAAAGGAATACTTAACTACCTTCAACAGGCCAAAGCTTATATCGCGGATGATGATTTGCGGCAGCGATTCACAAAGGCTATAAATGAACTTCCTGAAATTCTTTCATCCGGGAACGTGCAGAAGATCAAGGCGCACAAACATCATTTGGAAACATTGCGTAAGGAGTACGCTCACTATTATCAACATTTTTACCTGAAATATCGCATCTCTGAGGCCGATAATACACAAAAGGACATCCTGCAGGATTCAGAAGAGAAATTTATCTGTGATGAACTCCAAACCGCAGAGTTCCTCCCTACCGCCGAGTATCTTGCATGGAAGGAAGATCTTAACCGTTTAAAAGCAGCCGATCCTGAAGTTACCTTAGATTTAATTCTTACTGCGCCCTTTCACGACTTTAACCCGATAGCGTATCTCGATAAGGAACCAAAGAGTATTAAGGAACTGAAAAAGCAACTACAGGAAATCACGGAGCATTTTCAACTAATGCTAAGAGAAACCCTGGAAGATCCTATGTTGGTTAAAAATCTTTCTTTGTTAAAAGAAGGCGATAAAAAATTATTGCAGGATTTTAAAGCAGGAAATACAGAGCTAAAAAAAGCTAATGTACGGAGTATTAAAACCGCGATTGCAGAACTACAAAGAGGCCTTAATAAAGTTGAACTTTCCCCGGAAAGCCTTAAAACTACTTTTAATAAACCTTTGAAACCTGATGAAGCTATTGAGGCTTTTAAAGCCTATATAGATGAAGTGACCAAAGGAAAAGACCGCGAGACGATTAGAATTATTTTAAAGTAAGGAAAATGGAAAACCAGGAGATACAAGAAGAAACGATCACTGTATTAGGAAAAACTTTTTCCAGCGAAGAAGAAAGAAGGGAATATTTCAGGGAAGAACTGCGGAAAAAACTACCTGAGCTTAAGAAGATGGAAGGTTTTCCTATTGGAGAAGACGAGGATATCCTGAACCTCTCCGACCCACCGTATTATACAGCCTGTCCCAATCCCTGGCTGAATGATTTTATTGAGCAATGGGAGGAAGAAAAGCTGGAACTGGAAAAAAAAGGAAGAAGAGGGGCAGACTCAAATTTGGTTTTACCCTTTTCCGAAAATATTATTGAATCTGTTAACAATGACATTTATAGATCTCACTCTTATCATACCAAAGTTCCTCATCCTGCTATTTGTAGGCTCTATTTTCATTTTACAAGGCCTGGAGATATAGTTATTGATACCTTTGCTGGAACTGGAATGGCAGGTGTCGCAGCAAGGAAATGTGATGGAAATGATCACGAATTAAAAAATAGATTTATTCACGAGTTCGGGGTCAAGGAAGAAAATATAGGAAAGAGAAAGGCAATTCTTAATGATTTGGCTCCATTAGCATTTCATATTTCTAAAATTTTTAATTCAAATTTTGATGTAAATGAAATTAGAAAGAAATATAAAATTTTTCAGAAAGATTTAGAAGAAAAGGTTGGCTATTTATTCAACACTCAAAATGCATCAAAAGATTACCAAATAAATTATCAGGTTTGGAGTGAAGTGCTTCTTTGTTATTCATGTGGTGAAGAACTAAATTTTCATAATCTTACTTCTGATTATGTGAACAAAAATTTCACTGATATTATAGTTTGTCCTAAATGTGGAACAAGTCAAAAAAGGACTGAAGCTAATCCTGTAAAAGAGACGACTTTTGATCAATATCTTAATGAGCCAATAGAACAGGTTAAGTATGTGCCTGTTCATATTAATTTCTCTGTAGACAAAAAAAGAAAAATAAAAACTCCTGATAAACAAGATCTAAAACATTCTAATAATGATTTTGACAGTCAACTGAAGGATTTGTTTCCTGCGGTGAAACTAGAAAAAGGAGATAAATCTAGTGATCCATATAGAGTAGGAGTAAAGTATATTCATCAATTTTATTCTCCTCGAATAAGAAGTTTTCTGAAAATTTATTTTGATTTAGTAAAACAACAAAAATTAACTGACCAAAATTTCTTTCTGTTTCTTCTTACATCTATATTACCAAAATTAACCCGTATGAATAGGTATATGCCGAAACATGGGAGTAGAGCCCTTGTAGGTCCTATGGCCAATACCTTGTATATCCCACCTATGTATGTAGAAAATAACCCACTAAGACAATTAGAATTTCAATCAAAGAAGATTTTTAAGGCTTTTGTAAATAATCATTCTTTAAACGCTTCACAAATAGGATCCGCTACGCATCTTTCTAATTTAAAACCATCTAGTATAGATTATATATTTATTGATCCGCCATTTGGTGCTAATATTATGTATTCAGAATTGAATCAGTTAACTGAAAGTTGGTTGGGTTTAAGAACTAATAACGATAAAGAAGCAATTGAGAATAAAACTCAAATGAAATCTAAGTTCGATTATCAGAATCTTATGATTACTTCTTTTTCCGAATTATTTAGAGTGTTAAAGCCTGGCAAATATATGACCTTACAATTTTCCAATACAAGTGCTGCGATCTGGAATACAATTCAAAACGCTTTGAATAGATCTGGTTTTATCGTCTCTAATATTATTACTAATAATAATGAGAGAGGTGGACTACATGCTATGATAGGTCCTACAGCTGTGAAACAGAATTTGATAATTAATTGTTTCAAGCCTGAAGGAGAATTTGGAAAGGACTCAGCAAATACTGAGAACATTTCTATTCTTGAATTGACAGAACAACTTTTGGAGCACCTTCCAGTTACAATTATTCGCAAAAATTCAAGAATGAATATTCTGGAAAGGTCGTCAAAGTTGATTTATGATAAAATATTGAAACATTATTTAGTATTTAATTTGCCAGTACCGTTAGATTCTATTGCTTTTAGAAATTTTCTTAATAAAAATTTTGCAGAGCGAGACGGGATGTTCTTTACCCAGGAACAGGTACAGCAATATGATAAGAAGAAGGCGGAGGTGCCAGATTTTGTTCAGCTTTCTATTTTAGTATCATCAGAGCAGGATGGAGTTTTATGGCTTAAAAACCTACTCCAGGAGAAAGAACAAACTTATCAGGATATTCATCCCCAATGGATGCAGGCTCTTGCTGGGGTAAGAAAAGGAGATATTATTCCTGAGCTTAGTGCTATTTTGGAAGAAAATTTTCTTAAAAATGCTAACGGTAAATGGTATGTGCCAGACCCTGAGAATGAAGCAGATTTAGAAAAATTAAGAAACAAACGCCTGCTTCGCCAGTTTGAGGAATATAAAAAGGAGGCACTTAAACCTAAAGGGAAAATTAAAGAAGCGAGGGTAGAAGCATTACGTGCAGGTTTTAAACAAAGCTATCAGGATAAAGATTTTAAAACCATAGTTACCGTAGGAGATAAAATTCCAAATCAGCTGCTTATGGAAGATGAGGTCCTATTACAATTCTATGATATCGCTTCTTCAAGAGTATAAAATAGGATGGGATTTGTATATTTGTTCATAAATTTACGATGTTCACGAATCGTGAACAAAGAAAAAACGTGAACAAATGGAAACAGAGATCGTTTATAATGCGTTGAGCAATTTAGAAAGACCAGGGCACATCTATGCGAAATTAGAAGAATCTCATACTCTAGATGGAGACCTTCTTTTCCATTTTCCCTTCAGCAAGGAGACTTTAAGGATGGTTTTTGAAATTAAAAAAGAATTACGCCAGCATCAAATTCCCCAGCTATTGGAAAGAAAGCAGCAGTATGGAAATTTTATACTGGTAGCGGAAAAGCTGCATCCGGCTATAAAAAAACGCTTGCAGAAAGAGGGAATAGCCTACCTGGAGGAAAACGGAAGTGTTTTTATAAATTATGAAAACAATTATGTCTTTATAGAATCCAAAAAGTCAATTAAAAATAAAAAGTATTCTGGTAAAAAGGCCTTCACCAAAACCGGATTAAAACTGGTTTTCAGTTTTTTAATTGATCCTGAGTTAGTAAATGCAAGGCAAAGAATCATAGCAGAAAAAAGTGGCGTAAGTCTGGGCACCGTGCCTAAAGTGATTAAAACCTTAAAAGAGGAAGGCTATTTAATCGCTCACAAAAACAATTATCTCTGGGAAGATCGTAAGGCTTTATTAGATCGCTGGATTAATGATTACGAACAACAACTGAAACCTAAATTATTCCGGGCGCGTTATGAACTTCGGGAAGATTGGAAAAATCTCAAATTAAATAAGGGAGAAACTCATTGGGGAGGAGAGCCTGCAGGTGATTTACTTACCGGTTACTTAAGGCCGGAAGAATTCATATTGTATAGCAACGAGTCTCCGGTAAACCTGATGAAAAATTATAGCCTTAGACCTAATGCTGAAGGAGAATTATTTGTTTATGAAAAATTCTGGAAGGGAGATTTTGGTCCTGTTGCCCCTCCTTTCCTGGTCTATGCCGATCTAATTCTAAAAGAAGACAAACGTTGCCGGGAAACCGCACAAAAGATTTTTGATGAGTACATCCAACCAGTCCTATAAAGAACTTGCTATTCCTTATTTTAAGGAGGTTTTTGAAATTATCGATGAGATAATGCAAAAGAATAAGATCCCTTATTACTTAATCGGCGTTAATGCCATTGCGCTGGAATTATTAAAAGAGGGCATTAAACCCAGCCGGGGTACCAAGGATATCGATTTTGCGGTTATGATTTCTTCTGGTGAGGATTATAAAAAAATCACCAAAGACCTGGAGGAGAAAAATTTTACAAAAGTAAAAGCTCCCTGGACCTTTTATAATAAAGCTTTTAATGCTGTAATAGATGTGCTTCCCTTTGGAGAAATTGAGCAGGAATTCACCCAGAATTTTGATAAACGCCAAATAGATCTTCACGTTGTTGGCCTTAAGGAAGTATTGGAAGATTCGCGGGAGGTGTATATAGACAAAAAATTAGTGCAAATTCCTCCGCTCCCGGGAATGATTATTTTAAAACTGGTAGCCTGGAGTGACAGGCCTGAAGACCGGGGCCAGGACCCGGGGGATATCTTAAAGATAATTAAGCATTACTTTGATTATAATTTTGATGAAATTCTGGAAGAACATAATGATGTTTTTCCTGAAGGGGAATTAAATAAAACAGGAAAGTTAAAAATAGCTGCTCGTGTCCTGGGGAGAAATGCCCGCAAGTATCTTAATGCTTCAGAAAGGCTGGAGAGAAGAGTTCTGGAAATCCTTGAAGAACATACTTCTTCCGCTGCCTCTTCCGATTTTTTAAAGAAGTGGGCTAGCCAGGAAGCTTGGGATCTTGATCTGGCTCAGGAAATCCTAGTTGAATTTAAAACAGGAATTACAGAATGAAGTATCAGGGAAAACCGGTTGAAGTAATTAGTACTAAAAAAGTTTTCGGTCAGGACCTCGCCTGGATCAAAATGCTTGAGGATGGCAGCTTTAAGGAAATTGCCATAGACGATTTGGAAAAACCTCATTCAAATTATTCTCTTCCATACTTAGAGTTCATCGCCCTGGGAGCAAAAATTAGAGATGAGATAGCTAAAAAGCATCTCCTGGCTCCTTATGAAAGTAGTCTTATACCACTTCCGCATCAGGTGCTGGTCCTGGAAAAAGTAATGCAATCTCCACATAATCGGTTTTTACTAGCTGATGAAGTGGGGATGGGGAAAACTATAGAAACCGGACTTATTCTTAAGGAATTAAAACTTAGAGAAGAAATAAAAAGAATTTTGGTAATTACTCCAAAATCTTCAATTCTGCAATGGCAGAGTGAGTTAAAGGAACATTTTAATGAGTTATTCCATATATATGATTCCGAAACCATAAGCTCTTACGCCAGAACATTCGCAAATATTTCTGCAGACCAGGAACTGAATTTTTGGGAACAACATAACCAGATTATAGTTTCTACCGATGCCCTTAAACCTTTGGAAACAAGACAAGGCTGGTCTCAGGAGCGGGTAGATGAATATAATAAATATCGTTTGGAAGCGGTACTCAATGCAGACTTTGATCTGGTAATTATAGACGAGGCTCATAAAATGGGAGGCGCAAATCAAACGGTTTCCCGCTACCAGTTGGCCCAGGCATTATGTAATGCCGTGAGCAATGTATTATTACTTACCGCCACACCACACCGGGGGAAATCAGATCATTTTCGCCGTATCTTAAAACTCCTGGATCCAGATGCTTTTCAGGGAGAAGGCATCCCTTCTCTAAACGAACTGGAACCTTACGTAATTAGGACCGAAAAGAGATTAGCGGTGGATTATGAAGGTAAAAAGCTTTTTAATGAACGGCAAACAATAAAGCTGGATGTAATTTTAGACCAGGTATCTCATAGAAATCAAATAGCCTTATATGACGCTGTCACCAATTATGTAAGGAAAGGATTCAAAACAGCACGACTTTCGAAAAACAAGGCTACAGGTTTGATAATGGTGCTTTTCCAACGCCTGGTGAGTAGCTCTACAGCAGCCATCCTATCGGCTATGCAAGGCAGACTAAATCGCTTGCAAACCGGAGATTTGGATAATGAGGATTATGTATCAGAATACGATGAGAATGTTCAAAATTATAGCGATTTAATTGAATTTGATCATCTTCATGCTTCTATTGAAGAAGGTATAGAGGACGAGGAAAGTATCCTCCAGGACTTAATAGAGCAGGCAAAGGATTGTCTTAACAGTGAAACAGATGCCAAGGCTGAAGCTTTAATCAGAAAATATAAAGAACTGCGCCGGGAATATGGGGATGAGCAATTAAAAATTCTGGTTTTCACAGAATTCCGTACAACACAGGGGATGTTGCAAAAGGTGTTTGAAAGACAAGGTTTCAGCTGCGAGGTAATTAATGGAAGTCAGGATATAGAAACTCGTAAAAAGGCACTTGTAAACTTTAAAGAAAATGCACAAATTCTTGTTGCAACAGATGCCGCCGGTGAATCTCTTAATATGCAATTTTGCCATATAGTTTTTAATTATGATCTTCCCTGGAATCCTATGATGATTGAGCAGCGCATAGGTCGGGTAGACCGAATTGGGCAAAAGAACAGAGTGAGAGCTTATAATATGCTTTCCAATAATACAGTAGATCAACGGGTATATGAGGTTATAGAAGAAAAACTGAGCACAATTCTTAATCAACTGGGAATAGACAAAACCTCAGATGTTCTGGATTCAGCTATAGATCCAAAGAATGTGAATACTCTTTACCTGCAAAGTCTCCTTGATCCGGAAAAGTTTGATTTTTTTGGGGATAAATGGCTTAATGAAATTAGAGCCAAGCTAAAAGATTACCAAAGCACAGAAGGAATACTTCCAGAAGTGAAAGAAGAAGAAATTGAATATAAGAAAGCTTCTGAAATTAAAAACAGCCCTTTACCTCTGTGGTTGGAAAAGCTGGTGAAAATTTATTCTGAAATCAATGGGGAGCCTCCGGAAAAGATTCAGGAATCAACTTATCAGATACAAACTAATTCAGGAAAATTTAAATTCACTTTTGAGGCAGAAAAAGCTATGGCACATCCTGGTCTGGAACATATTACGCTGCAACATTCCTGGGTGAAAAAGATTCTCAACGAACTTGGTGAATTTAATACAGAGAGAGGTCTACCCGTAATCTCATCTAATGAAGATTATGACACTCCAGGAATATGGAGCCTATGGGAAGTAACAGCTCAAAATCATTTTGAGAAAAAAACCACCTATCAGGCATTTTTCCTAACCGATAATGGAAAGCAATATACTGCATATGCTAATGATGTTTGGCAGAGACTAATCACTTCAGAACATACTTTTAAATATAAAACCACAAAAACTGAAATTGACTTTCAGAAACTTGAACAGGACCTGGAAGAATACCTTTTTTCAGTATTCAAAAACCTTGAAACAGAGTTAGTTTCTAGGCTACGAAATAAACGTGAAAATAAGTTGAGATCTTTCGCTTTCCGGCAATCCCGGATTGAAAAAATAGGAATTGAAAATATTAAGGAATCTAAGTTGAAAAAGTTGGGAAAAGAAAAGGATGAATGGACAAATGAATTCAAACTATACCAACGCAACTTGCCTAAAATTAAACACTTAATAAGCCTGCGTATTGATGCCTGAATCCCTAATTAAACATATCGTAAAAGACCTAAAAAACCAGGGTTCCAGGATGCTTATTATAAAAGATCCTGATGAATTCCTTAGTCGCCCGCAAGTGCAGCAAGATTTAAAGAAAGAAAATATTCTGATAATAATTCCACCTGTTATTAATCAACGTATCTATTTTGAATTAAGAAATAGTGAATATGAAGATGCCTATTTGGTGTTCATCCAGGAAGAAAATCAGGAATATCTCGAAGATATGCTTGATACTTCGGGTACCTACAATTTTAATATTCAGCATTATTTATATGGATACCATTCCTCAGTATTAAAAATGGAAACTATCGATATTTTAGAAAGTTTATATCCTTCAAAAAATATTAATCCGCTTAGTCAGAAAGAAACAAAAAAGCATATTGACAAAATCAAAACTGAACTTGGATACTCCCTGGATGATTTAAATATTTTTAAAAATAGATGGTTCAGTCTCAAATCGGTAAATAATATCGATTGGATGTCTGTCATCAGGTTAGTCTCAGAAAATATTCAACAGGGAATTAATTCAAAATTTCATAAAGAAATCACTGTAATAATTGAGGAAATAAATGAATCTTTTCAGGGGTATTTATCCTCAAATTTCAAGAACCTAATTACTTCCAATGCGCTTAAGCAACCAAAGATTGTATCAAAAATTCAAGAACATTTAAGTCACTTTAAACGGGAACAAAAATTAGCTTTAATAGTTATAGACGGCTTAAGTTTTTGGCAGTATTTGATGTTGAAAGATAAATTTCACTCCGGGTTTAATATTAAAGAGAATTTTACGCATTCCTGGGTACCATCAGTAACCGAACTTTCTCGACAGGCTATTTTTAAAGGCAGTGCTCCCGACTTCGATTATGTTCAAAACCCGCGTAATGAAGAAAAACTTTGGAGAAGCTATTGGCAGACTAAAGGCTTTTTTGATTATGAAATTGGCTATGATTATAACACTTTAAAGCAAACAAATGTTGCCCGCCTTGCAATTGTTCTGAAGGATTTGGATGAAAAAATGCACGGTTCCGAAGATTACAAGGATTTGATAGGCCTCACCAATAATTGGATCGAAAGAAGTAAGATGATTCCAATGTTAGAAAAACTTCTACAAGCTAATTATCAGGTTTTTTTAACTACAGATCACGGAAATATCCAGGCTAAAGGATGGCGTAGTTTAAACGGAAAAGAAAAATTAGGTGCTCATAATTCCAGAAGTCAAAGGCATCTGAATTATTCCGAAAATTGGATTGCAGAAAGTTTCCTTAAACAAAATCCAGATCTTGGACAATATATTGCTCAGGACGATAATACCATTTATTTTAAAAATAACTACAGTTTCTCTTCCAAAGAACGACTAATTACACACGGTGGAAGTCATATTCTGGAAGTGCTTATACCTTTTGTAAAGATTACTAAATAATGGACAGAAAACCCATAATAATAAATCAGCGTCTCCCATTACATACTTTGGAGGTGGCATTAATTAGTTTTCTGAATAATAATTACTCCCGTGAATATATTCAGGAACAATTGGCATTGGAATTTTCTGGAGATAATAGAATTAAAAAAGCTTCCACGCTTTTAGCTAAAATTATTCCGAATAATCCATTAAAAAGTGAACTCCTGGAACATAAGGAAGAAGTACTGAATGCCATCAAGAAAAAAGATGATCGGAATGTAATACTAATTGCGCTGGTAAATGCTGCGCTCCCATTTGCCTTTGATGTTCTGGCCACCTTCGGTAAATATTTTTCGGTTCAGGACATTATTAGTACTGAGGCTATTAAGAAAACTATTTCATCGATTTATGGTGGTAATAGATCTATGGAAAATGGACTTTACGCTGTTGTGCCTATGTTTGTGGAAGCTAATTTCTTCACCAGAGAGAAACCAGGAATTTATAAATTCGAAAAGCCATTCAGGCCTCAATTACCAATTAGTAGGATTCTGTATCAGGAAAGCTTTCGCATTAATAAAAACACCATAAAATCAGCCGAGATGGATCAAAATGACCCTTATTTTTATTTCCTCCATTGATTAAATAAACTCCAGTTTTATATGCCCCATATTCCAATTATTATTAGTGCTATTGATAATTTCCTTGAAATTAATAGCAAAATGTCTACAACCCCACCAGAAGTAGCTGAATATTTAGATAAAAAAGGGATTTTAGATGATAACCCGGCAAGCCGGGGTAAACCTTTACGAAATTTACTCAGGACTGGAAAGATTCCCCACGCATATCAAAACGGTTCACGATGGGTAATTCCACATTCCGGGAAATGGCAAAATTTAAAGCCACTGAAATCTGTAAAAAAGGAACAACCATTTCAGCCAAAGCTTAAAAATTCAGGTAATCATAAACTCGAAACTTTGGCAAAATGGCTATGCCTTTATCTGGAACAAAACTTTAAAAAGAAACCAGATTACTTTCTGGAACATAAACCGAACTGGTTATTGTCCTATCCGTCTCAGGAGATATTAAAGGAGTACCCGGTTTTAAATGAACTGTATTCCGATTTGGTTGATAAAAAGTATAACCTGGAGGACCAGCTGCAAAAGATATCTTCTGCAGCAGGAAACAGAAAACAATCTTACGACATCTGGATTGGAGAACCTTTCAATTTTGCAGTGGAATTTGATGAGAAACAACACTTCAATCAATATCGGTATTTTTGTTTGCACCATTATAAAAACATAGGAACAAATTTTCCACTCAGTTATTATAAAACATTAAATAAAGCAAGTAAAATTCAACCTGGTAAATCGGGATTCACTAAACTAAAAAGCAATGATCCATTATTCCCTGAAATGATTCCCGGGGAAGCCCAGGATAATCGAATCAGGCAAAGAGCCTTTAGAGATTATCTAAAGGATGTTTTGCCATTGGCCAATTGTCAAAATCCAACTTTAAGAATTCCATATCAGATTACTAATGGAAAGATCAAAGATTTTGGTTCAGCAGAATTTCAGAGACTGAGAGAATATCTTGATCTAATTAACTTAAAATTCTAGTTCTAATTCCAGGTGTTTTTGAAGAACTCGATTACAATAATACTTCCAGAGCTTTATCCACAACCTGAGTATCTAATTCTTTTAAATATGCTTGGGTTACAGTTAGGTTTTGGTGCCCTAACGATTCGCTAATCACATCAGTAGCCACTCCTTTTTGTTTTAGGCAATTAGCAAAACTATGCCGAGCCACATAACTGCTAACATTTTTCGTAATCTCACAAATCGTAGCTAATTCCTTTAGATTCTTATTGTAAATCCCTAGCATTTTATGTTTTCGATCTGCAAGCTGGGTAGGAGTGTAGTTTTCACGATACAATAATGGGAATACATATTTATTTCCATACCCATTAATCCCGTAATAGTCAAGGATTTCTCTTACAGGGGGCATTATGGCAATTGAGAAATTGCCTTTGGTTTTTGCCCTGGTGTAATAGATAACATTTTTTTCTACATCTTTCCATTCCAGGCCCATCATGTCGGCAAAGTTCATTCCTCTGGTATAGAAACTAAAAACAAAGTAATTTCTGGTATCAACTAAATGCGGATGATTACTCAAATCTACATTAACAATGCGCATTATTTCTTCAAAATCCAGGGCACGTTTAAAACCTTTGCCTCTCAAGCCTGAAATTTTATATTTCTTAAAGGGGTATAAACTTTCTTTCACAATACCGCGTTCTATGGCTTTGTTGAACAATGCCCTTATGGCTCTCATCTTTACGCCAACCCCTCCGTCGGTTCCACCTCTTGACCTTAAGAAAGCATCATATTTACTTAAAAAAGTAGAGTTAACTTCCCGAAAACTAAGTTTTTTGCTCTTATGAAAAATTTGTACCGATGTTTTAGTGTCTTTATAGGACTTTGCGTTTCCTACACGACCGGCGTAAGTCATTTCCTCTACTATTTCATCAAAAAAGGCAAAGACATCATTTTTAACTGGATTGAAGGTAACTCTATAAAGCTTATCAAAATCTTCAAGTGTATAATCGGGGTTTTGAATTTCAATTTCCGATGCTACCTGGTAAGCCCGATCCTTAATTTTTACCAGTAACCGATTATACTGAAAATGATTTTTCAGCTTTTTGTTAAAGGTTCCTGTTGAAGGTGACCATTCGGAAATCTCTGAACTAAATGGGGTTTTATAATATTTAGTTTGCCGATCTTTGGTAACACGCAAGAAGATTGGGTACAACCCATCGGTTAATTTCTTTGTTCTCTGTACAATTTTTATAGTAATCATGCGGCTTAAATTGGGTACAACATAGGTACAACAAATGGGCAAATAAAGGTAAATATTGTAAAACTAAATGACAAGGAAAAAGTTATAAAATATTGGTTATCAATACATAAGAAGCTAAATGAAATTATCTGAAACACCATTTTCGCGGCTGTTAATCAGAGGGTCCTTGGTTCGAGCCCAAGAGGGGGAGCTTAGTAAAGACAAGCCATTCAAGAAATTGAATGGCTTTGTTTTTTTTGGTGGGTACAAAATAGGGAGGTACAACACGATTTTATTTCATTATTATTTTTCTGAATGAAGCCTGATTGTGGAACTAGACAATTATATTGGTCCGGAAAACCTCTTAGCTTTTTTTAATGTGCCAACGATTGCGTTTTGTATGCAAGAGTACCTTCTAACTATGAACAAGGAAATCTTGCATTGTTATTTTCTTGTGGAATCCGTGGCTATAATTAAGTTTGACCAGAACCTTTCGGAATTTCTAACTTCTCTTCAAAATGCAGGTGTAGTGCATCTCCGTTGTTTGATGGCCAGTAAGATCCAAGTGGGGAATAAAATCTAAATTAGTTCTCTATATGTGCCCAACGATTACTATTTAGTAAAATAAAATTCTCAATTAGGTATATGCTAAATACTATTTTATTCATCAAGCTAGTAAATCCTTCCCCTTGTAATTCAAAGCTTGCCTTACCGTTTTTTACCGATACCGTTTTCACTAATTCATTAGAGCTTTCTATATTGTAAGGTAGGCATTAAGTTGGCTAAAGACTTCCGGAATCCCGCTTAGGCTTACTCCCCGGGTAGTACCTTTAATTTTACCTGTTCACCAGGTGAATGGCATAAGTATCTTTATCCTTGTCTTCCAGCGCTACTGGCGTAATAGCATCTTTATTGGTAGTTATGGGAAGTGCGAACAGACCTTTTGGAGTATTTTCTAATTGTTGAAGGTTAAAAAACCGCTACGTAGGGAACAGATTTTCTTCAACTTTCCCAAAAATTCCACAACCAGACATTGACGAATAATCATCAGTGAGTTGCCATTGTAAAATTGTTAGAGGCTGGGTTTTGTTTAAGATTTAAATAGACATCAATTTCATCCAGGGCATAGGTAGGTTCTTCCAATATCTGTGAATAAAATCTCCGGACAAGATGAATTGGTTTCTTACAAGAGTTTAATTTAAAGCAATGGTTATTTGCTAAAGTTTATTTGTTTTATTCAAAGTGATTTAGTTCTGCAATACCAAAATAATAAAAATCGAAAATCCCATTTATAAAGAAAATTAAAGAAGACGATTTATATAATTATAACTTTCCTTTAAACTTTTAAAATCTGGCATTTCAAAATTTTCCTGCTCTAGGATATAATGCTCTACACCAGAAATTTCTGCGCTTTTGAATATTTCGTCGTAATCAATACTTCCATTGCCAATTTCGGTATTCAGCTCCGGATCTTCTTTATCCATATCCTTTACATGCCATAATTTAAATCTTCCCGGATATCTTTTAAATAATGAAATAGGATTTATTCCTGCTCTAACCACCCAGTAAATATCCATTTCGAAAGTAACCAGGTCTTCATCTGTATTATTTAATAAAATGTCATATCCAGTAGTATTATCCATTTTTTCAAATTCAAATGCATGATTATGGTAGGCCAGGGTGATTCCTGCCGACTTGCATATTTCACCAGCTTGATTAAATTTTTCCGCAATGTTTAGGTAATCTGATTTGGATCCACGAAGATTTTCTGAAATACTTGGAATTATAATATACTCCTGATTGAGTTGATTTGCTACTGAAATTATTTCTTTGAAGTTATCAAAGTCACCTTTTATAAGTGAATTACCATCGTAATGGCCGCTAGGTGATGTCAGTTTATTCTTGGAGAGTTCTTCTTTTAACTCTGCAACGCTCAATCCCCAAAATTTTCCATCATTGTATCCATAAGTTTCTATCTCATTAAAACCAATATTGGCCAGCTTTTTCAAGATATCCCTGGGATTATCGGCAATTGTTTCTCTTAAAGAGTAAAGCTGAATACCTATAGGTAACTTTTCCTTAGTTGTGAAACTGAAACTTGGAGCGATCGAGCAGGCTACTAATGCCAATCCGGTTTGTTTAATAAAATTCCTTCTATGTACCATATTTATAATTTTCAGAATACAAATTTTTTATAAAGCTTAATAGATTAGGCTTTTAATTACTCAATTATCTAATCTAAATATAATTTATTATTAAATAATCAATATTAAAACTAAAAAATTCAATAATGACAGAATAATACAACAAAGTGATTAAATAGTATTATTAAGACTATCCTTCATAGTATAATTTAGTTCTTAATAATTTACTAAAAAAACCACGTTTAGATTTAATTAAAGTTAAAATTTTAAGCTTTGGTTTTCTTTCTTTTAAAAATAGACCCCAAATTTCCATAATTAAGAAATCAATGAACAAAAAAGACACTTATAAAACCTTTTCAGAAAAATTTGACGCAATCGTTATAGGCACTGGAATAACGGGTGGCTGGGCTGCAAAGGAATTGACAGAAGGAGGTCTTAAAACCCTTGTTTTGGAAAGGGGCAGAATGGTTGAGCATGTAAAGGATTATCCGACAATGCATGATGATCCCTGGGATTATAAATTTAAAGGCCAGGTTACAAGAGAGGAGCTTAAAAAGCAGGAAAAGCAGGCCAGAACAGGTTATACAATTAATGATGCCAGTAAACACTGGTTTGTAAACGATTTGAAACATCCCTATAATGAAAAGAAAAGATTCGACTGGATTAGGGGATATCATGTAGGAGGAAAATCCCTGATGTGGGCCAGGATGTCGTTCCGCTGGAGCGATTTAGATTTCGAGGCAAATAAGAATGACGGACATGGTGTAGACTGGCCTATAAGATATAACGATCTTAAGCCCTGGTATGAAAAAGTAGAAAAATTTGTAGGGATTAGCGGTAAAGCTGAAGGCTTGCCTCAATTACCCGATAGTATTTTTACCCCTGAAATGCCTCTGAATTGTGTGGAGGAAGAATTAAAGGATGGGGTAGCTTCAAATTTTTCAGATCGGCAAATTATCAATTCCAGAACGGCAAATTTAACCGACCCCGAAGGTAGGGAGGGGAGATCAAATTGCCAGTTTAGAAACCGTTGTATTAGGGGCTGCCCTTATGGTGCTTACTTTAGTAGTAATTCTTCGACATTACCTGCTGCAGTGAAAACTGGAAATATGACCCTACGACCAAATTCGATAGTTCATGAAATTGTTTATGATCAAGAACAGTCCAAAGCAACTGGGGTAAAAGTAATTGATGCTGAAACTGGAGAAAGAATAGAGTTTCAGGCAAATATTATTTTTTGCTGTGCAGGGGCTATACCTACCACTTCCATTTTAATGCAGTCAATCTCTGACAGATTCCCATCTGGTCTAGGGAATGATAGCGGGGAATTAGGCCATAACTTAATGGACCATCATTTCAAAGTAGGTGCTACCGGTATTTCAGATAATCATCAGGAAGATTATTATAAGGGACGAAAGCCTGCTGGTTTTTTTGTGCCAAGATTTCGAAATATTAATGAGAAAACTACTATGAAAGACTTTGTTCGGGGCTATGGTATGCAGGGGGGAGCGAGTAGATCAGATTGGACGCAGGCTATAGGTGAAATGTCATATGGCAAAGAGTTAAAAGAGGCAATAGTTAAACCTGGCGGATGGCAAATAGGAATCAATTGTTTTGGTGAATGTCTTCCTTATCATGAAAATAAAATGACACTGAATTATGAAAAGCTGGATGAATGGGGCTTACCAACAATAACTTTTGATTGTGAATACAAGGAGAACGAGAAAAAAATGAGGGAAGATGCAAAAGAGCAGGCTGTAGCCATGCTAAAAGCTTCCGGGTTTAAAGAGGTAAAAGGATACGAAGAAGAATGTTTTCCTGGTAATGGGATTCACGAAATGGGAACCGCCAGAATGGGTAGAGATCCCAAGACTTCTGTTTTAAACGGGAATAATCAGGTTCATAGTGTTCCTAATGTATTTGTCACAGATGGTGCATGTATGGCCTCATCAGCTTCACAAAATCCTTCTTTAACTTATATGGCTCTCACAGCCCGGGCGGCAAATTATGCGATAAAACAATTTAAAGAAGAAAAATTATAATTTTAAAATATTTTACTAACCAAAATAGATTAATATGAGGATACCATTATTTATGTTTATTGTGTTACTATTTCCAGTAACCATTTTTGCTCAAGAGGATGAAATCCTCGTAACGGGAGTGGTGATAGATACGGAAAGCGGAATGCCGGTCCCCAGTGCCAACGTTATTGAAAAGGGAACTTCAAATGGGGTGCTTACTAATTTTGACGGTGAATTCTCTATTGAAGTACCACCACAAGCTACCTTGGTTTTTAGTTATATTGGATATGCAAACAATGAAATTCAGGTAGATGGCCGAACAGAAATTGAGGTTTCCCTCGAGCCCAAAGCGGCTGCTTTGCAAGAAGTAGTTGTGGTAGGATATGGAACCCAGAGAAAAGTAGATCTTACTGGAGCCGTGTCTGTGGTTGATATGGAAAGTATGAATAGACAGCCTAGCCCTCAGGTTTCTGAGCAACTTCAAGGTCAGGCTTCTGGTGTTACAGTTACTAGTTCTGGACAACCCGGGGAACCACCTCAAGTTCGTATACGGGGAATAAATACATTCGGAGATAGTAGTCCACTTTATGTAGTAGATGGTGTGCCTGCTCAAGACATTAACTATTTAAATCCTAATGATATTGCCAGTATGCAAGTGCTTAAGGATGCCGGTTCAGCCTCTATATATGGAGCCCGTGCTGCAAATGGTGTGATTATTATTACCACCAAGAAAGGTACAGGAGATTTAGAAGTAAACTATAGTGGTTATTATGGAACTCAAATGGTGCCAGAGGGTAATGTATATGATATTCTTTCTCCTCAGGAACATGCTGACCTTAGATGGGCGGCAATGGAAAATACAAACCCGGGAGAACCCATTACCGACAGACAATACGGCTCTGGAGCAGAACCAACGCTACCTTATTATATACTACCAGGGGGCGCAAGCGAGGGAGAAGTTGATGAGTCTACTTATTATGTAGACCCATATTATACTGAATCTGGTGCAGTAAATGGGTTTAATCAGATTATACGAGCAAATCAACAAGGAACCAATTGGTTTCAGGAAATTTTTAGTAATGCCCCTATTATGAATCATAACATTTCTGTAAGCCAGGGTGGAGAAAAAGGTAATTTCCTTTTTTCTTTAAATTACATGGATCAGGAAGGTACTTTAATAAATACATTTTATGAAAGATATACAGCAAGGGTAAATAGCCAGTTTAATATTACTGATAATTTTAGCCCGAAAAATTCATGGGATATAAAGAAGAATTGGGCGTAAAGTGTTATATTTAAAGAGCTTGACGGTCTCTTTACTAACACTAAAACAGCCCAAT
>NZ_SNWE01000029.1 GCF_004362395.1 Salegentibacter sp. 24 | reverse complement strand
CTGTAGTTCTTTCTGTTTTCTTTCATCGTTTTATAAAGTTAAGGTTTTTTAATTATTACCCTTAACTTAGTGTCCCAACAAATGTAGCAAGATCAACTGAATGCACGAAGCATATACAACAATTAGCCTTAATTTAAAGATCGAAAAAAACTGGAATTATTATGAACTGATGACCAAAATAAAATACAAGTCCAGGAAAGCCGGTATTGAACTTATTGTGGATTAAATTCAATGATGAGGGTGCTTGTACACCCGCCAGGTGAGGTCTTTAAAACACTCACTAAATGCACGGAGCATATACAACAGTTAGCCTAAATTTAAAGACAAAAAAGGAACTGGAATTATTACGAACTGATGAATAAAATAAAGTTCATGGGCGAGAAAACTGGCATTGAACTTAGTGAATTAAATTTTAAAGATTCCTGTATACCGATAAGATGGAGTTGAAATCATACTCACTGGAATATGCTCTTAGCATATACAATATTAAGGGAACTGGCACTTATTCTAATTTCTTTTACAGTTTTAAGATTAACCTAGGCATATAGGTAGAAAAAATTATGGATAGCAATGCCAAATTGACTATCCCTGGAAAATTCTTGCGGTTGCATCCAGAAAAGAATATTAAAACCTGATATGCGGGAAAGTTCTTATAATCTACCTGAATTCCATAAATTATAAATTTTTATTTACCTTTTATTCATCTCATTTTCAGTTTGAAAATTGGATTTTAATTGATGAAATCAGGATAGTTAGGCTACCACTAATTTTAATAATCCGCATGGCCGTAAAACCAAATTCATATGAAAAATTCTACATCCTATAAAAGCGTTTCAGAAAATGTGGGTAGTAAAAAATTAGAAGCCCAAATTCCTGATATTTTTCATCCCGTTGCTAAAGGTGTTAGACCAGACAAAATATTTTTTTATTATTTCCAGGACATTCCTAAAAGGCTAGAGTTTGAAAACGTAAATCCAGATATTTTCCTTGAACTTTTCAAAAAGAAATATTCAGATAGAATTCTTAAGGATATTTTTGAGAAGTCTTATTCAAAAAGTGGAAAGGAAACGCTAAAATACCACTATCTTATTCTTCGGGATAACATAGTAATTCATATGGAATATGGAGATATTAACTTATTATATTCAGGGTTCGAAGAAGAACTAGTTACTGAATTAAGAAAAATAATTTTAGGCTGCCATAAGGAGAAAAAAAAGAAACCAGAAATTGCCGTTATAGTTTCAGAAGGCAGCGGATATCTTAGAACGAGAAAAATAAAATTTAAGAAACCCCTAATTAATTTTCAGGAAAATTATTGTGATGACTTCTTGCCTGTTCATCAGGAGGTGGAAAATCAACTTAAAAAGAAAAATGAAAGTGGACTTTTTCTATTCTACGGAAAACCAGGTACAGGAAAAAGTACATATCTCCGTTACCTGATAAAATCAATTATAAAAAAGACAATATTTATATCACCAAAAATGGCTGGAAATCTTGATAGCGTTGAAATAACAAGACTTTTGCTGGATAATAAAAATTGTATTATAGTTATAGAAGACGCAGAGGGTTTGGTGGTCTCTAGAAAACATGAAAGAAATTCTAACCTTTCGATGATTTTAAATTTAACAGATGGAATCTTGGGTGAAAGCCTGGGAATTCAGATCATCGCAACGTTCAATACAGAACTGAAAAATATAGATTCGGCATTAATCCGAAAAGGTCGGCTAAAACTTTCCTATGAATTTAAAGAGTTGCCTGAGGAAAAGACTTCCCGGCTTCTTCTTAAACAAGGTATAGAAGTAAATAATCCAGGTCCGATGACTTTGGCCGAAATCTTCAACTACACCCCGCCTAACAATTCCTCAGGATCTCAGAAATCTATGGGTTTTATGAGAAATTAAGAGAGGTTCCTTTTAATAAATTACCCGCACTGTAAATAACTTTACCATTTAGAGGAACTATTGTAATAATCGTTCAGCCCATTCCCACTACATTTCGCAAAAGCTTCATTCCGGGGAAAAGCGCTTCTCTTAAAGGTCTTGGACACCATCGAAGAAATTGCGACTTCCATTCCACTAACCCGATGAAAAATCGGATCGTTCCACTCCACTCGAAATTTTTCGATGAAGTCCGCTGGACTTACCTGGAAGTCATTGTTCATCTTCCAAAGATTACAGTAGCCGTTACTGATAGTTATGTAAACTTTATTCGCACATCTCTCCCCCTTTCTTAAACTTAAAAAAACATTCTTATCAGGACTGTTGCAAGCCGATCCGACTTTCCCTACTCTTCTTATACGACAATTTTGTAAAGCAAAAGCATCAAGTCAGGTTAATGTGCCGGCGGATTAATAGGTGTAAATCCACAAGCAAATAGTAACCTCAACTCCAGACCTTAGAAAGCTTAGATCGAGTTGGAGGTTAAAAACAACAAGTAAAATGCTCTGGATATAATAAGTAAGTCATCCAAAAATTAATTCAATGACGAAGTTAAGTTCTCCAATACTGGATATGATTTTCATAAAATTAATAGTGGAATTTTTTGAAGGCTTATTCCACTCTAAAATCAAAAATCTGCGTTCTCAAAAATCTTGATTTGGAAAAATTCGAGGTTTTTATATCAAATAAGACCAATTGTCACCAGATTAAATGAAAAATTCACTTTTATTGAATCCTTAGAAATACTATCTTAAAGTACTGATTTACTGGTAAATATCATTATAGGAATTCTATCATTTTAACTTTCGCTAAATATTAAAATGTAATCAAAAAGGAATAGGATTTTTTATTCCATTTTAAAAAAAGCAATTGGTGCAAACCAACTTGTATGAAAATTTTGTCCCGCTTGCGGGACGAAATCGAAGAGCAAGAGGGTAACACGCAGAGCGGTGTTATTCGATTTCTTTTTTGGCAAAACCCTATGTTTATAGGGGTTTATAAAATTTAAATTTTAAAAAATATCCACCCTAGTGGATATACCCCGCTGGAAAGGCCTGTAAAATAAGGATTGGGGTAGCCACTAATTATTGAAATAGTATCCATTATGGCAAAATCCAGGTTACAAATAAAAGCAAGTACGGCAAAAAGATTTCGGGAGTTTTCTAAGAAGAACGATAGTGACCAGTCCGAATCTTTAGACTTGATGCTGGACTTTTTTGAACAAAATAACCTCTCTCCTTTTGAAACTTTAGTGCCCTCAAAAGTGAGCCTGGAACAACTGATTAAAAAAAGGATCGATGCGGTGATTGCCATCCTTAAAAATATTGAGAAGACCCAGACTAAACCGAGCTTGTTAATGCTGGAGTTAATGATGGAAGGACGATCGGTTCCAAAACTTCAAGTGACCAAAAAAGAAAAGCTTCTTGTTACTGATAAAAAAAGTCTAGGACAATTGGAATTGGAAATCTCCAGGCTTCAGGAGTTATTGAAAACTAACAAAAGAGATCTGGAGTACCTTATTCAAAATGTGGAAATAAAGAGTAATGCTTTTGGCCCGGATTATCTAAAACTCAATATCCCCCGGTCAGAATTTGAACATTATAAAATAGCCATCAAACAAAAGAACTAATGTATATCAGCATCTCTCCTCAGAAAACCGGTGCCGCTTTTTCCAAAAGTGCAGGGGATTTTGTGAGCTACCTGGAAAAAGAAAATGAAGGTAAAAGCCCTTTGGAAAAGGAGTATTTTTTTAATCAGTATGACGATAATATACAGCCTTATGAAGTGATTAAAGAAATCGATGGCAATACCGCAAAATTAAAAACCAAAGAGCCTAAATATTACTCGATCACTATGAGCCCGAGCCAGTACGAATTAAAACACATTCGTAATAATCCTGAAAAACTAAGGGAGTTTGTCCGTGAAGCGATGAAAGAATATGCCGGCTCCTTCAACCGGGAGATTAATGGAAGGCCTATCAATGTTGATGACCTAAAATATTACGCCAAAATTGAATACGAGCGAACTTATAAAAGTAACGATGTAGCGGTAAATGAAAATAAACCTTATAGCAGGCAGATCGCCCATCTGAAAAATGAACTTCGCAAAGTGGAACGTGGGGAAATTTCCAGAAACACCCGGCGAATTGAAAAGGCCATTCAAAAGCTAGTAAGAGATGCGCCTTATAAAATCCAGGGAAAGGTGATAGAACAAGGAATGAAGAAAGAAGGGTTGCAAAGCCATATCCACATCATTGTAAGCCGAAAAGATGCTTCAAATACCTACAGCCTTTCGCCTGGTAGTAAATATAAAGCTTCAGAAGTGGAGATGCATGGTAAAATAGTTAAGCGGGGTTTTGAGCGGGACCGTTTCTTTCAGAATTCGGAAAAAGCCTTTGACAAGATGTTCCAATACAACCGGAATTATGTGGAAAGCTATGCTGCCAAAAAGATGCTGGCCAAGGATCCAAAACAATATTTCTTAGGCTTAAAAAACCTGGGGGTCAATGAAAAAAAAATTGCTTTTAAAATGATCCGACAAGCGGGCTTACAGTTGCCCGTCTTAAACCTGCCTACGAGTAAAGTTGGGTTCGCCTATAAACAACTAAAAAGGATAATCGAAACCGGAATTAAATCAAGTTCCATTGGTTATTAAAATTACCTGTTATGCTATCAAATATTCTTTTTTCCGAGCAAGATCTGGAATTGAATTTTCCCAAAGGATATGAAGAAGCAAAAGCAATATATGAACCTGAAAACTTACGGACATGAGCGAAGTCAATTACATTAGCCACCTTAACGGGGTATTGCGAAAATTTTCTGATGATGACAAGATCTCGTCTTCACACCGCAGTTTATACCTGGCATTTTTTGAATTATGGAACAAAAAGCGTTTTCCCAAGACGATTGTGCTTAACAGTAAACAGGTGATGGCACTAGCCAAAATACGTTCCAGAACGACTTACCACAAATTACTTCGGGACCTAACAAACTGGAAATATCTTCAATACCATCCCTCCACTAGTCCCCAAATGGGATCACTCTTGGAGATGTCCAGATTTGATACACACCCTGATCAAAAAATGGACAGGACTTATCCAGTTTCTGAACAGGTACCTGTCCAAAAATTGGTATTTTATAATAAACATAAGAGTAAACATATAATAAACTCTTTTACAAACACTTGTCCAGAAAATGAACAAGAGGTTATTGAGTTTTTCAGAGAAGAAAAAAGAAGTGTTCTGGAGGCTAAAAAATTCTATAATTTTTATGAATCCATAGGCTGGAAATTAAATGGTAAAAATCCGATCACAAACTGGCAGGCTTGTGCCCGGAATTGGATGCTGAAAGCTGATGAAATAAAAAAAGATTCAAAGTCTAATTCACCGTCCCGTAACCGGGACAACTTGCATACTAGTAAGAACAAAAACTATGGGGAACCTTTGTGAAAATCAAAGGTTCTTTTCTTTAAGAGTTTTTAGATTATTTAGAATCTCTTTTGGCAACAAATTTTCCCTTGAAAATTCATCAATAAAATATTCTTTCCAATAGGCATCATTTTCACCACTATAAAATTTTTGGTAATCTCTTGCCAAAGAAATAATACTGCGACTAAAACTCACAAAATCTAAATAATTCCAATAAAGCAAATCCCCACCTATGTCTAAGCCTTCCTTACTTACCTTCACCCTATTACTTATAACAACTGTCTTAATTTCAACATCCGGATTTATACTTTTCAAATTTTTTTCGATCCATATGTGGTGGGAAGCAGCTTGTCTAATATCCGTAACACCTATTTCGCCATCCTCTGAATCATAATATTTATCCTCAAAAACTATGACATAATTATTATCAGATCTCCAGTAAGGATCGGGTGTTGCGTTACCAGTAGGATTTTCACTTTCAAACCCTAATAGACGCCCTATATTCAAATTAAGATTCTCGAGATCATTATTGTCTATAAAGTTTTCTATTGACCTTAGATAATTATAGTACTTTTTCCTGTTTGTAATATTATTTTCACTCAAATAATTCTGAAGTCGCTCTATGTTCCAAATCAGATTAGAGTTATTAGAGCTGGAGTCTGAAATTGATTCTCCAATCGTTCTACACCATGTTGCTGATGGACAAATTTTATCGAGTTTATCAAAATACTCATCTGAATTATTTTTGAATATTTCTTTCCCTAATTCCTTAAAAAGAATGCTAGATATCACTCCGGCCTGATAGTTCCAAAAAGCACGATACCCTTTTAATTCCGGCCCACCTGCTAACTTTGATATTATATCGGTTACCACGTCAAAAGCCTCTTCATATTTTTTATTCCAAAGAGCATATTGGAATTTCACTTCTAAAGCAGCTGTAACCGATAATTGATCTGCGCCAGGAAAAACTTCCTGATTTTTTGAATTACGTAATTCAATTATCTCTTTATCCGCAACTTGCCAATCGGACGTTTGATTTAAAAATTCCTTAAAATTATCTACAAAACCCTCAACATCCACGTTTTCACTATTCGTTATTCCAAATTCTAATTCAGCCTGTAATTCTGGATGTAGGTATTTATTTTTATCTTTTAAAAGAAGCCATTCGGAAAGATCTCTGTCTCCAACTACACAGATTGCGGAGTAATCTTTCGGCGATCTAGTACAACGTCCAATTGCTTGTATTAATCTCGTTCTATTTCTATCATAAAAAATAACAGATGCATTCATTCTAGATTGAAGAAATTTCTCCTGAAGGTTAGAAGCGTATGGAATGCTCATTAAAAAAAGAAGTCGGCATTGATCTCCTGCAAAATCTATCCCATCAAAGCGGTTTGCTAAAACCATTGCAGCATTTTCTGAATTCACAAAATCATTTTTCGATACTTCGATATCCTTTGCTGTGAAAAATTCCATCTCAGAATGATTTTTCTTTATTTCGGATCTAAAATCATCTATTTCATTATCGCTAGACACCAAAATAACGGATCGCTTGGTGCTCTCTAATAACTCACTGCATAATACACCCGTATTTTCCTGACTGAGAGACAAACTAGGAAATATAAAAAATCTTCGTCCAATACCTTGCTTGTCCCAACCTTTTGGTATAGGTATTTTATTAAATTTCTTTATTCCTGTTATTCTTTCTAAGTCTCCCCCTTGACCTAAGGTTGCTGACATTAGAATCCGTTGCTTTGCATATTGAAATTGATAATTGTCTAAAGATGGCGGCACCAACGGTCGAATTAAAATTTCGTTCCATGAATAATAAAGCTGACATGCTTCCAAATTATTTTTAACCATAGACCAACTATACTTCAAATCCCGGTGATCATTTAGGTATTCTGATAATACATCAAATAATACCTCCTTAAGTTCAAATAGTTTTTGCCCAGGATATTTTTCGATTATTTTTTTATCTAACCCATCTATATCATCTTCTATCATTCGGTTATAAACTGAATATGGAATTGAATCTTTTAGAACATCAATTACTGCCCTATATGTATCTTTTTCCTCATAACGGGAGATTGAAAGGGACCAACAGGATGCTATATAATTTTCAGAAGTATGGGCATCATCAAGAATTATCAGATCCGGTTCTTCAAACCATGGATTTGTATTAAATAAAGATGAATAGGTTGAGACAGCTATAGCATCTCCATTTTTATATTTAAACTTATCACTGTCTTCATAATTCCTATGAGATCCCGTAAAAGCAATTGTGTTGATCCCATAATTATTATTGGATATTTCAACAACCTGATTTACAAGCTGCCTAGTTGGACATAGATAAAGTACTTTCTCACCTAATTTTCTTCTTCTAAATTCTCCAATTAATAAACCAACAAGGGTTTTTCCACTTCCTGTAGGTAACTCAATAGCAACATTAGTCTTTTCCATTGACTTCTCTTGATAATACCTTATTATATCCGCCTGATGAGAATAAAGAGATTCTATTCCTTTGGTGGGTAAATCGCGGAATAAAGATTCAATATCTGAATAACCCTTTTCTGTTTTTTTAACTGATTTAAATGCCATGTAACTTCTTTTTAATTCAATTGATAAGTAAGCTTTTCTCCTCTCTTAATCTAGTTTTATCTATAAATCCATCCCCGCTCCATTAAGCTTCAGCCAGGCTTTCCTCTGTAGGTAATCCGGCATTAGTTTGTCAAGTTCATTCCAGAAGGCCTCTGAATGGTTTGGGTGGATTAAATGGGTTAGTTCGTGGGCTATTATATAATCTATGATAGTTAACGGTGCCATCATTGTTTTCCAATGGAAATTTACATTGCCTTTGGGAGTCCAGGATCCCCAACGGTTTTGTAATTCCATAATTTTTATCTCATTTGGATTTACATCGAGGAGCTTCCGAAAATGTTCTACCCGCTCCAAAATTCTTTTCCTACCCTTTTCTTTATAGAATTCCACAAAAGCTTCTTTTGCTTTGGGAAGGTTCTTCTTTCGAAGTCTGAAACAGCCATTCTTCAGTTTAAGAGGTACTTCCTGTTCGGTAACAATCTCGAGTTTATAATTTCTTCCGAGATAATAGAAGCCTTCCCCATTTACAAATTCACGATAAACCCGTTTAGTGTTTGCATCTTCCCATTGCGCCAAATGGGAATAGATCTGATAGCGTTTTTGTTCTATCATCGCCTCAATTTCCTTTTCGCTTAATTGCTGTGGAACCAGCACGGAAATCCTGCCATCACGCTCCACATAAATGCTGGAAGTCTTCCTTCTGCTGCGCTTTAAGGTATATTCTATGTCTTTGTAGTTAGGCATCTTTTACAAGTAGCTGATGACGTTTTTTGGCCAATGCCATTATTTCTGAAACAATCTTTTCGGTTTTATCTATCACCGGGTCTAAATACAATTCTCCGGCAGTCAGGTAAAAAATATCCTGTAGCTTTCCTTTTAGGCTTTCTATTTCATCTTCTTTTTGCCAAAAATGAGAAATCTTGATTTCCTTTTTAATCAATGGCAAAGCCTCTTTGATTATAGGTTTTAGTTGGAGTTTTATTTCTTTCGAGGCCTCTTTGCCATAAGCGATATCAACTATAAGATCATAAAAAGGAGCTTCGTCTATGCTAATACCTTTTATAGAACCTTCTTTACGTCCGGCTTCCATTTCCTCCCGAGCTTCTTTGAGATTTTCTAAAATGGCATCCCAGTCTTCCCAATGATTCTGCATTATGGTATCGATCTTTTCGCTCATTGTTTTATAATATACAGGATCATCCTGGGCATTGATCTTTATATGCTTTCGCATGGCGTGCTCCATTTCACTGGCTTTTGCCTTTGGGGACTTGTTCTTTTCAAGTTCTTTTAAAAACTTAGCGGAAAACAATTCGGTAGGCGGTACTTTAGGATTGATTCCGAGGCTAATAAGGTGCTCATTAACGAGTTGCTTTACTTTATTGCCCTGCCCTGAAATATCCAACGTATCATCTTTATAGCGTTCTTTTACCTTACTCAGCAAATAGGCAAAGCGTTTCATTGGAATCTTAAATCTGTTGGCTGCTTCATTAGGGAGCACAACATTCATACTTTCCTGAAAAGCCTTGTAGAATGTGGTGAAATTTGCTCTTAGCTTAATATCTTCCATCAATTCTATAGCTGCTTCCAGGACTTTATATTCGGCTTTTTTATCTTTTATACGCTGATTGACGAAATCCGCGATTAGAGGTAATTTATTATCACTGAAGAGTTGCAATACCCTTCGGTACCGGCTCTCCAGAATAGGAACTTCTGTAGCAACATCTTTAAAACCCTGCAATACCTCATCGGCTTCATCGCCTCCATAAATTGAAAGGGCATCTTTTAGATTTTCAGTAAGTCCGATATAATCTACTATATAGCCACGGCTTTTTCCGGCGTGGACTCTATTCACCCGGGCAATGGCTTGAAGAAGGCTATGCTCTTTCAATTTTTTATCCAGGTACATAATCTGCTCGATTGGGGCATCGAAACCTGTTAGCAACATATCACAAACGACCAGGAAGGCGATTCCGGTGTTGGGTTCTTCGTAATTGAATTTCTTTTTGAAGTTAGTAACCGCATTCTTCGCTTTGGCTTCTTTTCTCGCCATAGTGATCTCTGCTTCTTCATTGGTATCATCACTGGAAACGATTACGGCCGATTTTAAGAATTTCAGTTTCCGAAGTAATTCGGGTTCATAAGTATCGTCCAACTCCTTTTCTTTAATCACTTTCTCCAGAGCCAGGTCAAGGTGCTTTTTGTAACGTACCGCAGCAATCTTGGAAGAACAAACCACCTGGGCTTTAAAGTCATCAGGGAGGATGTTTCTAACATAATGCCTCAGCATATCCTCGGCTATGATCTTAATGCGCTCATCAGCCTCCAGGATATCGCCATAAGTTCCGTATTTCTTTTTAATGGCCAGTAATTCTTCTTCGGAACGATCTTTAAAGAGATTTTCAAATTTCCTATCGAATTCAGATTTCTCATTAAGTGCGGTGTCGGCTGTCTTACCTTCATATAGAATTTGTACAGTTGCACCATCATCTACGGCATCCTGTAGCTTGTATTTATCTATATAATCCCCAAAACGTTGAATGGTTTTGGTTTTATGCCTGTCGGTAATTAGCGGGGTCCCAGTAAAGGCAATTTTTGTTGAATTTGGAAAGGCGGCAAAGAGATTATCTCCTAAATCTGAATTTACCGTTCGGTGACTTTCATCCTGAAGGATAAGCACGCGATCTGATTTATTTACTACTCCAAAATTTTTGTATTGAGGTATGTCTTCGGCAACCTGGTCCAAAATATAAGCCGGAGCTTTACTTTCCTTTTCCTGAAACTTTTGTAACATTACCATTGTGATGTTGGAAGCTTCAGTAGAAAGTTTAGGTTTGAGATCGCCGATTCGGGTCACGTAATCTACTTTTTCACCGGTATAATTTGCCGTTTTACCCAATTGTTCCTCCAGGTCATTTCGGTCGTTTACGATAACCACTTTATAATCGCTGATAGCCTGGACGCTGCGTATTTTTTTGATAAGGAAAACCATAGTGAGGGACTTCCCCGAGCCCTGGGTATGCCAGATTACCCCGGAACGCTCTTCAGGTGTTTCTCCGGTTAGTAATTTGTCTTTTATTTTTTGTACTGCCCTGAATTGCTGATAACGAGCCAGGATCTTGATCTCCTTATTTTCACCAATCTCCATAAAGAGAGTGAAATTTTGGAAAAGGTCTAACAGGTTTTCCGGGGAAAGCATTCCCTGGATAAGTTTTTCCTGTGGGCGCTCTTTTCCCAGGGGCGGCTCGTAATCTCGTAATTCCTCCGGAATAATATCTTTCCAGTTCAGGTAATATTGATCTGTGGCTGTCAACGTGCCATAGGTGGCATCTTCACCGTAGGTAGCAATATTGAAATGGTTGAAATGAAAAAGGCGTTCTTCCCCTTCCTTTAAGCCGGCGCGGTGGGTACTTTCCCTTTGATTGCTGTAGCGCCTTAGTTGTTTGTATGCCGCAGATAAAGGATTTGCCGTAAAGTTGTTCTGATCTTTGCATTCCACTACAACCATAGGCAACCCGTTCACAAACAACACAATATCGGGCATTATAAAACCCTTTGGAGTTCCGGGTGTATCGATGCGAAACTGGTTGATAGCAATAAATGAATTATTCCTCGGATTTTTAAAATCCAGGAATTGCACTTTCGGAAATTCCTCTCCGGTAAGTTCGTTCTCGTCTACTGAAGTACCATTAAGCAAAAGTTCAAAGACCGTTTTGTTTACTTCCAGCAGGTTTTTGGTGGGGTGATCTGTCAATTCCTGAAAGAGATCTTCCAGCTGGGTCTCGGTGAGCCATTCCAGCCCTTTGCTTAGGTTTATCCTTTTAATACTTTGAAGAAAAACCTGCTTTAATACCACCTCCCGAAAGGAAGCCCTATGACTTTTAGCAGGATTGGTTGGAATCCCAAAGCCCTGATCAATAGATTTCCAACCAAGCTTACTGAGCTGTTCTAAAAAGGGTTTTTCTACGAAGTGGTATTCAGACATAGTTTAATTATTATTTAAAATCTGTCATTAGTTTATTTACAATAGAATCTTGTCTTAACCTAAGTATATCTACATTCCAGCTTTGATACTGCATTACGGAATTGATATTCGGAAAAACATTTATCGAAGACTGGAAATATCTTTCCTTCTTAGCTTCAAAGTCTTTATTGTTTAATTGCGAATTTTTTATCCTACTTAGTAGAACCAAATTGGAAATTTTATGAGTCCAGTTTTCAAGTTCTTCTTCGTTAAACTGACTTCTCCAAAAACTATTTGCTTTAGGATTTTGCGGTAATACGTGTTCTACGCTTATTTTATTGAAATCGGCAAATTGCTGATTTGACTGGAGTAAAACATACTCAAGTTTTAAAAGAATATAACGCGCGAAATTCTTTCCGTAAATATCTTCTGAAATTCTCCTTTGGAGTTCTTCTCGATTATATTCAAAAACTTCATCATTCGCTATTATACCTGCAGGGGAATTTGCTTTTTCAATTCCCTTAATTATACTATATGTATTACTAAGTCTTTTTGTAGGTGTTTCCTGCAGTATCCAATCAGCACTGAATTTTGATTCCAGGCGTTGAAGAAATTCAAATAAAAAGTCATAACCAAACTTATTAAAATAAGCCAGGTACACCGGAATCCAGTCTGAGGCCAATCCTTTTTTCATTATGGTAACTAGGTTTCTTATTTGGAAATCCTCCTGTGGGATATCATCATCAAACCAAATAAGTTTGGCGTATGAATCGCGGTACTGCTTAATGGTCTTTAAAGTATCTTCTCCCTTTTGGAGTTTTCCTGCTTTGTATATTTTCTCATATTCTTTTAAGAGATTTTCTCTTGCTTTCTCTTTGAGCAGAATGGTACGAATATGAACTAAAAACCTGTCGAATTCATCCCGCCCAAATTCTCCTTCAAGCTTCTCCCACATTACAGCAAAACTCTGTCGCTTTTTCTCGCTTTCAACTTCACCAATATTTAGAGATTTCAGAATATCTGAATTTGATAATGGAATCCCCCTGTCATTAAGTATAGTAAATAATCTAAAAGCGTCTTCAAGACTTTCTGAAGCCACATAAATCACTATGACTTTATTGAAAAGAAAAACCGCAAAATCGTTGAGATCTTGGATACTTAATTCCTGCAGCTGCTCACGTAAATAGAGCATAGAATTAGCCATATTGCTCAAGGAAACATTAGAACTTTGTCTAATTTCTTTTAACCTTGAAATATCTTCAGTGGCGCCATCGGTTTTAATGAATTCTTCAACAAAATCTTCAACTGCATCCCGAATTAAGAATTCTATTCTAATTCGCTCCGGTTGGTTGCTAAAGGGGTCTTCCTCTTGGAAAATCGCCTCCTTAACATTTGTTGTAAGCTTTTCATTTTGGCTAAGGTCTCTAAGCACCGCCATTAATAAAAATAGGGTAGTCATTCTTTGCTGCCCATCAAGAACATCACAACATTCATAAGTTACCTTTTTGTCCTGTACTAAATGCTTTTGAAGCACTACAGATCCTAAAAAGTATTCTTTTTGTGGATGATTTGTCCTGGCATAATTTAGATCATCAAGCAATTCATCAATTTGTTCCTTTCCCCAAACATAGGATCTTTGAAATTCAGGTATTCTAAACCAATAATCCCTAAAAAGAGTATTAATCTTTACTTTTTTGGCTTCTATTTCCTGACTTTTAGTAAGTGTATCTGACATATTTTCTTTATTAAACTTCAACCTCCACTTTCCCGGTTAACAAATCCTGCATCAGGCCCTTTTTTAAGCTTTGGTGTTTGGCAAGGTTAGCTTGTTCCTTTAATATAATTTTATCCATCGATTGAATCTTTTCGGCAATTAAGTTTTGTTCTTCTAATTGAGGATATTTGAATTTTATATTTCTTAATTCAGTTAAGCCTATCCTTTCTCTAGTCGTTCCAGTACTTTTGGCGATTGCCTGACTTCGGAAATAATTATTATTTATCGATTCTTTAACAAAGAGATTATTAAACTTTTTTTCATCAATACTTAATCGAATTCCATCTGAAGCCATTAAAAATCTGTTCGTAAAATCAGGAATAATACAAGCTCTAGCAACGGGTTCAGCCATTTTTGCAATAATAATATCACCTGGATAAATATTACAGGATCTTAAATCATTTGCTTTTTGTTGAGATGTAAAAACAATAGACTTATTTATAAATTCACCATCTCCAATATTTTGAAGTTGAATTATTTGGACACCAGCTAATGTGTAATCTTTGGTTTGTAAATCCGAACCGAATGGACCTCCTGTAAATGAATAATGTTTACCTGCTGCAGAATCACTTAATTTACCAAGATTCCACTGCTTCGGAATCCATCCTAGTTCGGTTTCTTTATAGAGGTGGGGCGCGTCTTTATAAGCAGGGCGCAGTTGGCCGGTTTGCAGGTTTATGCCGCGGGTAAAGAGGTTCTGCATCATTCCCTGCTTGATAGCCCTGTATTTGGCAATGGCCGCCTCGGTCTTTTCAATCACCGCATCGACGGTGTTGAGGATTTTGGCGATTTTGTGTTGAAGACCTAAATCTTTAGGATAGCTTAGTTTAATTTTTGCTAATTTCTTTTGTTGGATTCCTAATACGGTGGAACCTGTTGAATTTTGCTGTAGGTGTTTTTGGAAGCATTCACCAGAGAATAAGTGAAAAATAAACTTTTTGTCTATTTCATCTTTTTTGAACTTCAGTAATATAGTTCTTTGACTTAGAATATACTTTTTATTATCTGGAACTTGAGCAACATTTCCTAACGGTGCTTCCATCGTTAAAAGGACATCACCTTCTTCACAATCACCTTTATTCATCCACTTTTTATATAATTTATCACTTCCGAAATAACACTCCTTTTCAAAGTTTACTTTGCCCATTTCAACATTGTTGGCTGATAAAGCTCTAATTTCACCGCCTCCCCAATCCATTCCAAGTTTTAAGGGTGTTTTTCCTCTAAAGTCCAAAACCTTGTATGTGATATCCTCAAGTCTATTTGATATCCATTTATTTTTCATACCCTAACTCTTTTAAAAACTTATTCAGTTGTTCGGCTTCGGTATCGCGCTCTTGTAAAATATCTTTTAGGGTAATACTATATTTCACCTGCAAGTTTTGCACTGCCGAGATGTATTCATTAACAAAGGCTTTTACGTAGGCTTTGTAGCGGGTTTGCAGCAGCTCCAGCCAGCGATCCAGGATAAGGGCTTTAGCTTCGGGCTCAGTAATTTTTTCACGGGCGGCATCTACCAGGGTATCTTTTTTAGCTTCGGCAGCTTTTAGGTTTGCTTTTAGATCTTTCAGATCCTTGCTTAAAGCATTGTGCTTTTTCAGGTGGGCATCTATTTGTAGTTTCTTGCTTTCGGTTGCAGGGATCTTTTTATTGCTTAGCTCCCCAATTTTCTCCTTTAGCTCATTTATTTCGGATATATCTCCATTAGCCTCTTCCAAAACCTTTAAGGCGGCTTTATATTCCTTTTGCTGTTTCTTAAAAGTTTTCAGGTTGGCGTTAACTTCTTTTAAACGGGCCTTCAGCTCCTTTACATTTTCTTTAGTGAGGACTCCGGTTTCGTCTTCATCTTCATAATCTTCAGCTTCGGCAGCATCAAAAAGGTTTTCCAGTTCAGCAATTCGATTGCGATCGGCATCCATTTGTTCCAGCACTTCAGGGAACTGGCTTTGTAGAATATCCATTTCAGGGATAAGTTCCGGGCCCCAACCACTGGCAGCCACAGATTTGAAGTCAGGTTTCAGGTCATCCCAAAAGCCTGCAAAAGCTCCACGAATCTCGTGCTCATCCAAAGCTTTTAAATCATTAAGTTCTTCAATGATAGCAGGCATTACCTTTTTACGAAGCAAAGCGGCATTCCCGGAGTTAGGCAAGGTTTCAAAATCTTCTCCGCGCTCTTCCCACCAGGTATTTATCTTATCTCGATAAGTTTCATAAAGGTGTTCAATTTTCGGGCTTTGTTCCACATACTCCTTAATCACTTCTTTGCCTAAAATTTCTTCAGCAAAATCAAATAAATCTTCATCACGCTTTTTGAAGATTTCATCATTCACCCCAAAAAAAGCTTCAGATAAGGGTTCCAGGTGCGCCACCTCTTCTGCAGGTATCCCACCATTTAGATGCGCTTTTACATTTTGAGGCTCAGCGTCGGGAGAATTATCAACATAGCGGCGAATGTTAAGATTATAATCTTCTTCTTGTATTTCGCTAACTTTTACGAGTCGGCTATATTTTTCAATATCAGTTTTACTGAAATAAGTATTGGTGATCTTCTCAATATCTTCAGGTCGTAGCTTGTTCTGGTTCTTGCCCTCTTTGTATTCCCTATCGGCATTAATAAAGAGAATCTCTTTTCGGTCTTTAGCTTCCTTTTTATCGAAAACCAGCACACAAGCCGGGATCCCGGTACCGTAGAATAAGCCTGATGGCATACCAATTACCGCTTCCAGGATTCCGCGACATATAAACTCAGCTCGGCATTCCTTTTCATCGCCACTTCTAAACAACACTCCGTGCGGCATTACCACCGCCATTTTACCGTCGTTCTTCAACACACTAAGCATGTGCTGCACGAACATAAAGTCGGCCTTTTTTCCCCCTTCGGGCATAAAAGTATGGAAGCGCTCGGGGAACTTCATTTCTTTTTTAGAGTAATTTTGTGAGAAAGGCGGATTAGCAATTACACGGTCGAAGGTCATTAAACTACCATCCTTCGCCTTATGCTCTGGACTTTTTAAGGTATCTTCATTTCTGATGTCGGCATTGCGCACGCCATGCAGGATCATATTCATCTTACAGATCGCCCAGGTGGTACCACTGTCTTCCTGTCCATAAAGAGACAGGTCCCGAGGATTTCCACCGTTTTCCAATACAAAATCCTTTGCCTGAATAAGCATCCCACCCGATCCTACCGTGGGATCGTAGATGCTCATTCCTTCTTTGGGAGCTATGATTCTGGTAAGCAAAGCAACAACCTCTGACGGCGTGTAAAATTCCCCACCTTTTTTCCCGGCACTATCAGCAAAATATTTGATCAGGAATTCATAGGCCGCACCCAAAAGATCGGGAAATTCAAAGTCCTCATCTTTAAGTGGGATTTTATCAAATTTTGTTATAAAACTTATCCATTTGGAATCTTCGATAGTTTTTTTTCCAACCTTGCGATTGTAATTAATACTTTTCAGCACATCTTCCAGGACTTCAGGTTTGGCATCTTCGATAGCTGCCAGGGCTTTATTTAAGCCTGATCCTACATTCTTTTTAATATGTAGAATTCCTTTAAAATCTCGCTTATCTTCATCTTCCTCGTTTTGAAGAGTTTGCTTCTCGTCGTCTTTAAGCGTCCACCGAGCGATGGGCGGGACGAAATAATCATATCGTGCTGGATTAACGAGTTGTTTTTGAATAAGGTCTTCCCGCATTCCTTTGGTCTCGTATTCTTTGCGCAGAGTATTCCGCTGCTCTACAAATTTATCATTGGCTCTTTTCAGGAATAACATTCCGAAAACAAACTCTTTATATTCTGAAGCATCCATTTTCCCGCGAAGTTCATCACAGGCACTAAGAAGCAATGATTCGAGTTTATGTAGGGTAAGTTTTTGGGTATTGGTAATGGTCATTATTCTTTCTGGGTGATATTATTAGTTATCAATCCTTTACCTAAAATAAGGCGCCAGATTAGTGCTTAACGAATGTAGGGTAGGTTAAGCGTGGTACAATTTAGGAAAAATCAGACAATAGTTAAAGGAATGTAAAGGAAAGGCTATAGTCGATATTACTTTATTGAATTATCAATAGAAAGATTCCTCTATCTCTCGCAATTAGCTAAATTTTTAATCCGATCGAGCCTTATAAAAAATAACTGAAAATCGAATGATTAACAGGAATTTAAATACTCAACCGTGAACTGTCTATTTTAACCATATCTGTCCAAGGGATTTTAAGAACATCACCACATTCATTATCCCGATTTTCAATGCTGAAAAGCCTTAAGAACAGAATTGGCCAAATATCAATTATTAGATTCTATGTAATCTCTAATTAAATATTATGCTTCTAATTCCTAAGTTTCCTACTTAGTTCAAACATATTTTAACTTAATTTATCCTTAAGAACTCGTACGTATATTTGGGTTGTTGCTATTTTCGTATGTCCAGCAACTTCCTCAATTAAGGAATAACCTTAAAAACGGTTATAACAGGCAAAGACTTCGGGTATTCAAGTCATTGGATGTTCGTAATACTTTTCGAGTATTCTAAGTCTTTATCAATTAAAGGAATCTTAACTTCTCCATTAGTCTTGTGTCGTAAAGCGAAAATCCATTTCTGACCATCCAGACCATTCCTAGCATTGTCTTTGATTAGATCATTGATATCTGTAAAACTGATTTAAGTATAATAGCTAAAAACAAATAAATCCCACACCCTTTCAAAAGGATCAGATAAAACAACATTAGTTTTGGACCTAAGTTTAAAATCCATTGGAATCAATATTAAATGAAAGCAATTAATATCAATTAAAAATTTGTGCTTGAAAAAGGAGTTATTCTGTACCTATTCTGTACTATATGAAATAAAAAAAGGCTTCACATTTCTGTGAAGCCTTGTCTTTGCTAGTAGCGGGAACTGGACTCGAACCAGTGACCTTCGGGTTATGAGCCCGACGAGCTACCTACTGCTCTATCCCGCGATATCGACTGCAAATATACAGTCATTTTTTATTTCTGCAAAGCTTTTTTTAAATTAAATCATTAACCAGTTCATAGCTTTCATCCGCTCCTTCTTTTCAAAAGATTTGATATGCGCTGGAACAACTAAATCCTTAATGTCCATAGATTTCTCAAAAAGCTTATGGTCAGTAACTATGGCAATTTTCTTCAATTCCTTAGAATGGGAATAATGAAATTCCATTGCTTTCAAAAAACCTGCGATTGAAATTCCCTGGCCCGATCCATCCTCCAGATATAAACAAATAGGACTAACAACCTCCAATCGATCCTTTATTTTTGAAAGTATTTCATCTATTTTCTTTTTATCGATTTCTTTGTTAACCAAGAATCCAACAACATTGTCTGCAAATTCGAAAGTTTTTTCCATGGTTAATAAATGGGTTAGTTTATATTGGAAGTTAAAAAAAACAAATCAAACCCCGAATCTTTTGAAAATTATTCTTTCACTGCTCTATATTCACGGCTTCAAAAAAAATTAATTCCCCACCTTCAAATGAAACCGTTATTTCAATAGGATTACAGCAGTTTTCACAGTCTTCAATGTATGCTTGTTGGCTTACTGAGGGATCCAGTAGCACGGAAATTTCTTCCCAGCAATAAGGGCATTGAAAAAAATATTCAAACATAAATTATAGTTCGTTACATTATCACTGTTCACTCTATACCATCCAGACTTTCCTGAATCTCTTCCCATTCTTTCATCAGGGAACTCAATTCTTTCTTTTTCGTTTTATATTTCTCCAGATATCCAGGCTTTGCAGCAACTTCATCATAATTTGTAGCCAATTCCATATCGCGGATTTCTAGATCTTTCTCCAGCTTGGTAATTTTAGATTCGGTATTGCTAAGCTTATTTTTTAAAGACTTTACTTTTTTCTGATCTTTGTAGGCTTTTTTGTTATTAGAACCAACCCCTTCTTTCTGCACTTTGGCCGCTTTTTCCTTTTTTTCTATGCTACGCATATCTTCCAGCTTACGCTGATCTAAGAAGTAATTGATGTCTCCTAAATATTCTTTGATTTTGGTATCCTTGAATTCATATACCTTGTTGGTGAGACCCTGCAGAAAATCCCTATCGTGAGAAACGATTATCAAGGTGCCTTCAAATCTTTTGAGTGCTTCCTTTAGTACGTTTTTAGATTTTATATCCAGGTGATTCGTAGGCTCATCCATTATAAGCACGTTAAATGGCTGAAGCATTAGCTTACACAGTGCCAATCGGTTTCTTTCGCCTCCAGATAACACTTTTACCTTTTTCTCTACTTCATCACCTCTAAAGAGAAAAGAACCTAACATATCACGTACTTTACTTCGGTTCTTTTCATTAGCCGAATCAATCATAATGTCAAGCACTGTTTTCTCACCTTCAAGATAATCAGCTTGATTTTGTGCAAAATATCCAAGTTGAACATTGTGACCAAGTTTTAAATTGCCATCGTAGGGAATTTCTTCTATAATTATTTTTGCAAGCGTAGTTTTACCTTGCCCGTTCTGTCCGACAAATGCGATTTTACTTCCTCTTTCTATTAAAAGATCTATATTCTTTAAAACCCGATTGTTTCCATAAGCTTTTCCAATACCTTCCGCTTCAATCACTACTTTTCCTGGCTGCACTGAAATAGGAAAACTTACATTCATAACAGCATTATCGTCTTCATCTACTTCTATTCGGTCAATCTTATCCAACTTTTTAATAAGCGACTGTGCCATGGATGCTTTTGAAGCTTTTGCCCGGAATTTTTCAATAAGCTTTTCGGTTTGCTCTATTTCCTTTTGTTGATTCTTTTGTGAAGCGAGTTGCTGCTCTCTTAACTCACCTCTTAGCACTAGGTACTTAGAATAAGGCTTATTGAAATCGTAAATTTTTCCAAGAGAAATTTCTATGGTCCTATTAGTTACATTATCAAGGAACATTTTATCGTGGGAAACTATGATCACACAACCAGCATAATTATTCAGAAAATTTTCCAACCAGATAATACTTTCGATATCCAAATGGTTCGTGGGCTCATCCAAAAGAAGAATGTCATTATTTTGAAGCAACAGTTTTGCCAGTTCTATACGCATTCTCCATCCTCCAGAAAATGTCTCGGTGATTTTATCAAACTGCTCTCGCTGAAAACCAAGACCCAGCAATACTTTCTCCGTATCTCCTTCGTAATTATAACCTCCAATAATTTCATAAGTATGGGTGATCTCGCTTAAATCCTGAATGAGTTGTGTATACGATTCACTTTCATAGTCAGTTCGAGTAGCCAATTGATGGTTAATTTCATCAATTTGTCTTTCGAGTTTTTTTATTTCAACAAAAGCCTGTTGGGCCTCTTCCAAAACTGTTCGACCTTGCTCAAAATCTATATCCTGTTTTAAAAACCCTATATTGAGTTCCTTATCACGCGCAATCTGACCCTGGTCATGTTCCTGTTCTCCTGCTAAAATTTTAAGCATCGTAGATTTTCCAGCACCATTCTTTCCTATTAAACCAACACGATCTCCGGCGCCAAGTCTAAAGGTTATTTCTTCAAAAAGATATTCTCCGCCAAAAGAAACAGAGAGGTTATGAATATTAAGCATTTGTAGATTTTATTTTTGCAAATATGCCTAAATTTACAATGTGAAAAAAATATGTACGCTTCCAATATAAAGTCTCGTTCAAACTTATAACTCTCTGACAACCAATTATGAAATTTTTTAAAGGAACAAAACTTTACAGTATACTAACTGGCACCTGTCCAGTTTGCCATAAGGAAAGCATGTATTTGGAAAGCAACCCATATAAATTAGGACGTATTTTTGATATGCACGAGCACTGTTCACATTGCGGAACAAAGTACAAAATAGAACCTTCCTTTTTTTTTGGTGCCATGTATGTGAGTTATGCTGTAGGAATTGCTTTTGCTGTAGCCGCCTTTATAATTGCCTATTTCTTTTTAGGCGGTGGTCTATTAACTTCTTTTGTGGTTATAATTGGAACCCTGGTTGTATTTATGCCCATAATTGTTAGACTTTCCAGAAACATCTGGATCAACCTGTTTCTACATTATAAGCCGAACTCAGGAAATAATTAAGAGGGAAAATGTTTCTTACTGAATCTATTTAGATTGATCTCCTGGGGCAGTGGAATTTTATTCTCTATATATGCTATTAAATCAGCAGAAACCTTTGGTGAAATAAGGACACCCCGACTTCCAAAGCCATTACAACAATAAAGATTTTTATACTTTGGATGTCTGCCTACCATGGGTTTTCGGTCTTTACTGGCCGGTCTAATCCCTGCCGATTGATCTATCACCTCAAAACTGCAGGTAAGAAGCTTTTTGACTTTTTCTTCAAGTTCTATCCTTGCGCGTTTACTTGGTTGGGGATTTCTATCCTGATTATCATAAGTAGCCCCTACTTTATATAAGTTATTGCCTAACGGAATAATAAAAACCGAGGATTTCACCGCAACCTTAAGTTTGAGTTCTTCTGAATAAATCGTAATGTATTCCCCTTTATTTCCTTGTAAGGGTAGATAACTGAAAAATGGATTAGATTGTAATCCAAAGCCTTCGCAAAAGATAATATGTTTGGCTGAAATTCCATTATAATTTATGGAGTCTTCATTTATTTGAAGCGCACTATAATCAAACCTTTCGAATTGAATTTTATTTATGGTTTTTAGGTGATTACGGTATTCCTTTATCAAAACATCGGTATCTATCACCCCGGTTTGTCTGACTCTACCAAATGAGAAGTCTGAAGGGATATTGGGATTAATATCTTTTACCAGCCTAGTGTCTAAAAACTCAGAAAGCATGGGTTTATCCGCTGCTTCAAACCAATTGTTTTGTTCTTCAGCGGAAAAGAATTTCCTGTAAATTTCTATTGAATGTACAATCCTGGTCTGCAGTTTGGCTTCTATTTTCTTATAAAACGGAATGGCGATCTGCATTTGTTCATTTGCATTCCAGGCCAATGTAAATCGTTTGAGAATGACCGGATTAAACAATCCGCCTGCCACAAGGGAAGATTTTTGAGATCCATCTTCAAAAACTATAAACTGCTTATTTCTTTCTTCAAGCCTACGACTAAGGGCAATACCGCTTAAACCTAATCCAACTATAATATAATCTAACATAGTTTAAAAATAAAAAAATAAAGACAAAGCTAAGCTTGCAAATAGAAAAAGCGCCCCTAAAGGAACGCTTTTTAATATCAATCTTTAAAACTTTTAGTTGTTAATAACTCCACATATCTAATTCGAAATTTCTTATTTGTTCTTGTATTCTTTGTGACTCCAAAAGTTCCATAAAGGCATTATCAACAATATAGTCATCTATTGGACGATCTCCATAAACATTATCCTCTTTATAAATAAGTGCATTAAATCGTCTAGAATTCAAAAGATGATCAAAGGTGATTGATTGTCCCGAGCCCCCTATGGTATAAGCACTATTCTCATGTAATACCTCTCTGGCATCCGGGAAAAAAACCCAGAAAAGCTCTACAAGATCGGACTGGCCAGAATCTATAAAGTTAACATCTGGTGCTACAGGAGCGATTCCCAATAATCTGTACTTGAGTTCAGCCTGTCGCTTATCGAAATACCACATCCCTCGGATATGATATTGAGCGATGTCAGCAGCACCAAGATCTCTACGATCAATAAACTGCGGGTCTACTTCTTCTCCAGCATTATACTGCTCTATACCCAGATTTGTAGTATCAACTTTAGAGAGGGTAGCCTGAATATCTTCTAAGGTCCGTTCTTCGTTAAAATAAGAATCAGCATAAATTTTCTTAATCTTGCCATCCTTAATAGCCGAAATTAATACATCATAAAGGGAACGACGATTATCGCCAATGTTGTTGACATCTATAGGATAATACAACGGAAAATTAACTCGCTCATCAAGATCAATTTTCTCCCATACATTCTTAGACCATAAAATATCGCGTTCTCCAACATATCCATATTCAAGTGGTTCATCGTTTAAATCACTTTGAATTTGGGCTTCGGTTTTTTTACCAATTTCTTCCGGGCTATCGGCATTTAAAATATTTGCCTGCCCGTAAGATGTTATTGTAAAAAATAACACTAAAGCATTCAATAAAATTCCTCTCCAACTCATCTTCTAAATTTTATTAGTTCGTCAGCTCGATAATAACCGGAGCGACCTTTTTAAGCTTGTAACTAGAATTACCAGCGATGCCTGCCTCTATATCGAAAATCTGAACGGTTTCTCCTCTTCCGGCCCTTCTTAATGCGGCTTTCGCATTGGAATCCAATTTACTTCCATTCACCCTTATTGTAGGTTGTCCAGGAACTTTAAAGCTAAATCCTGTTACATTAAGATCTAGATTAAAATCAAAATCAGGTAAACTGGCGCCCACAGTAGAAATCTCTAAACTATTACGCTGCATTTGCACAGAACCGCCTTCACCTCTAATGGTTCCCACAGGCTGGGGTATATCCTTAATTCTAAAAGTTTTACTGTCTGTTACTGTTTCGCCACCTGGTAGTGTACCGCTAACTTTAATGGCAACCTCTCGCGCCTGCAAATTAGTAACATTCATCACATATTGCCCGGCACCACCTGTGGCCGAAAGACCGGGGGCTTGAGCGTTAATATTTCCAACTCCAGGAATTGAAATGGTCATCGGGTTTTGTACCCCACGATAAAGCACATTCATCTTATCAGCTGAAATAACTGCTGAATTAGGTTTTGGGATCACTGCATATGAACTCTTAATCGGAATTCTAACAATAGAGTCTCCTTCTTTAAACTGAAGCTCCCCGGTAATTTCCTTTTCTCCAACATTTCCTGCTGGAAAATCAAGAATCACCTGTCCTGCCTGGGTGCTTTCTACTTCATTACCATTAATAACTACATTTTCAAATTTTAAAGTTGGGTCTAATCGACCTAAGACAACTTTACCCTTAAAATTTTCACCACTAAAGAATGCCGTTTTATCAGGAACAACAATAGCCTGATAATTAGTTAAGGACACATCACTTTGCAATTGTCCAGCTAACATCGAAGATAAAATATCATTTTCAGTGGTTCTGACATCAGATTGTATCTGGGTAAATTTTGTTAAAGAAGCAATTAATGGGAATCCCTGATAATTATACATTAACCAGGGTTGGGTAACATTTTCACTATTAGTTACCTCTTCTGTAGAAAAATCGCTTGCCACTTCATTTCTGATTTGTGCAAAATCGTCACCTAAGATGGCAAGTACCTCATTTCTATAATTGTCTATAGCCGCTACAAACTCTTCCCCCTTAGGAGAAATTCTTCCACTGGCAAAAAACAAGTTGTCCAGCTTATCTGCACGGTCCATAGCCTCATAGTTATTCCTTTCCTCGCCTTCAAAATCCGCCAGCAGCTCATCTTTAAGGCTTCCAATAGTGTTATAAAGATTATCGGAAAGCACCCCAATCTGTGCCGCTTTAGCTTCTAATTCTTCGTACTTTGCTGGTTGTTCATCGGCTTTTGCGGCCAAACCGGCCATTGCCAAATCGTTACGTTGAGATGTAGTAGCATTAGATTCCTCAAGGTCTTCTTTCATTTGACCAAAAGCTGTTAATACTTCCTTAGACATATTTAGTGCCATCATTGCGATGAATACCAAATACATCAGGTTAATCATCTTCTGTCTTGGTGTTTGTTTTCCAGACGCCATGTGCTAATTAGTTTTGTTCTTTAATAATTTAGATTTTCAAGCGGTGCATTCACTAATTAGTCGCCATGCTGCGAGTACCATTCATAGCGGTAAGCATACCTCCATAAACTCCGTTCAGGGAGGAAAGGTTAGCGGCGAGTGACCCCATTTCCTGGTTTAATTTACCGGCATTTTCCACAACCTCCTGGTTAATTTCCGCCTGACGAGAGGCAGATTCTACCTGAGCCTTATAGATATTGTTTAAAGTCTCCATTTGGGTAGCAGCTGTGGTAAGCTCTTCGCTGTATTTTTTTTGAGAAGCCATGGCATCTACTGTAGGAGCAATTCCTTTGGCAGCACCTTCAAAATTACGGATACTGTCTCCAAGACTGTGCATCAAATTGGCATCAATTTTAGCCTCTTTAAGCATCTCATCTAATTTCTTTGATAACTGTCCTTGAGTTTCTTTTTCATCTTCAATTACCGTCGCAGCACGCCTATTTGCCTGTCCGCCGGCCAATTCTGGATACACAAGAGACCAGTCAAGATCATCATCAGTAGGTTCAAAAGCTGAATATGCAAATACAAAAGCCTCTACTACAAGACCGGCAATTAGCATAGGGTTTGCAAAAGGCCAGTGCATAATTTTAAAAAGTGCACCTAATATTACCACGGATGCACCTAAACCGTACACCATGTTAGTTATTCTCTTAGTTGAATTCGATTTTGCCATAATAATAAAATAGATTTAGATTTTCTACTGTTTAAATAGGTTGTTAATTACTTGCGGGTTGATTTAGGGTAACATCTGTTCCAAGGTAATCCTGCACAGTTCTAAAGCCGATATAGCTTCTTGCAGAATCAGCATATTCATAATCTCTTGAACTTACCTGAAGGAAATAGGCAACATCCTTCCAGGAGCCCCCACGGACTACTTTGCGCATGTCATCTGGATTATTAACTGTAGGGTTCATGGAAGACATATATTCATAAGAAGCAGGGTCGTAAGTGGAAAAGACCCATTCACCAACATTCCCGGCCATATTATAAAGACCATAATCATTAGGCGCATAAGATTTTGCCTCAACTGTATATAAAGCCTGATCAGCAGCGTAATCTCCTCTTAATGGTTTAAAATTAGCCATAAAACATCCTCGATCATTTTTAGTATATGGACCTCCCCACGGGTAAGTAGCACCATCCAACCCTCCACGAGCAGCATATTCCCATTCAGCTTCCGTCGGTAAACGGTAGGAAGGTACATTGTGATCTCCTTTCTCCCTTCTGTAATAATTGTGGTAAAGTGTTCTCCATTGTGCGAAAGCCCTGGCCTGTTTCCATGAAACCCCCACTACAGGATAATCATCAAAGGCACTATGCCAGAAATAATCATTGTGCATTGGCTCGTTATAAGCATAATTGAAATCCCTTATCCAAACCGTGGTATCCGGATAAACTTCAATCTCTTCACTTTTAATAAAATTACTTCTATCCCCTTGTTCTTTAGCAGCACCCTGAATATCCATCCAGGTGTAAGTAAATTTTAATTTATCAACATCTATAGTGCGCTGGCCATTATAAACTTCATCCATGGGAATGTGCAGCATGTCCATTACCTCTGCATAATACACATCTGGATAATCTTCTGTATCCCAAATAATTTCTATATCCTTATTTAAACGGCGGTTTGCATAGGTATCCGAAGGACCTCCTTGACCGTAAGTATTTAACATGTATTCTTCATAGGGAGTCATTTCACCCTCTTCGGTATCTAGGAAAGCGTAATCTCCAATGCCCCCAGTGCCTTCTGTTTCCCCCATATTTTCAGCCATAATAGCTAATTCCGTTCTAACAACAGAATCCCTTACATAATTGACAAACTGACGATATTCGGCATTGGTAATTTCTGTTTCATCCATATAAAAAGAACGAACAGTCACCGTTTTCAGAGGAGCATTGCGTTTGCCCGCAAGATCATCATCAGCTTTCCCCATAGTAAACGCACCACCAGGAATTAATGTCATCCCTAATGGTTTCTCCGGATTCCATTCCTCCCCTTTCGCACCGACAAGCTGCCCACGATCTCCACGCCCACAGCTTGAAAGCAAGGCTAGAACAGCTATTAGCGAAATATATTTCTTCATAGTTTCATTTAGGTTAAGACATCTCAATTTACGGCAGTAAACCTATCTAATTATTTTTTAAAAAACAATATTTTAGGTAAAAATACAGTAAATACCACTAATGCCTGAAATTATTTTAAACTTCGTTTTTTCTTTTTGCTTTATACCACCTTTCAGGAATCACCTGATTGCAAGCTTCCAGGTAATCCTCCTCACTGCAAGGTAATAACGTACTCTTTTTCAATTTAGTATTTAGATGTGCTAAAAACGGGATCTCTATCCACCATCTTCCACTGACAGGGCTTTTATAAAACACCAGCACCTCATCATCTATTGGAACCTGATACTTTGTAAACTCTTTTTTTGCGGAAATAGTATTTTCATTAGTTCGATAATTAACACCTTCGGCGAAATACCATATCATTTGAGCTATTAACATCGCGCCCAAATTTCCAAATTTAAGATTATCATATTCATAAATTCCAAAGGAACTCACTTTATCACTAATACCCGCATAGCGTGAGAGTGCACAAATCTCTTTACCGTCAAAGCCATTTGGAGAAGCTATATCCCGAGAACCAGAAGAAGGTGCACTAACAGCTGCCAAATCTATAGCTACCATATTAGCATCCCGCATAACCGGCTCTACCAATTTAATATTATTGCTCACTTCACCTAGTCGATAGGCATCAAAAAACAGCCGTTCCATCAATTCTATTTCATCCTGTGAATTGAAATAGGTTTGATAACCGATGTTAGAATAATTAAACAAATTATAAGGTTGATTTACGACTATTTTACCTACATAAGACCTATTACTTATGGGGTTTTCGGCATTACCCAAATCGAAACGGCTATCAATATTCACTAAATTCACCATTTGATCCAAGGTATCATAAGCCCGGTATTGCCCATAAACCAAATCTTGACTCCCTCCTAAAAGGACCGGAATGATATCTTTTTTAACCAATCGAGCCACAAGCGTTTGAACCGCAAAATAAGTATCCTCAACCGTTTCGCCTTTTTCAACATCACCTAAATCGGCGATAGCAATATCCCAGTTTCCAGGGAACAAACTATAAAATGCTTTTCTTATACCTTCAAAATCAAGAAAGTCTATTTCCTCTCCCAAACGGTTTTCCTTAATACCAACTACCGCCATTTGCACCCCATTTAAATCTGGTAAGCCTTGAGAGGCAGTATGTTTTTTCACTGAATTCCCCAGGGTATATTCACCAAATCCATTAATTTCCCGAAGCAAAACTTCAGAAAGGGGACTCAGAAAATCTAAATCCATAAATTATTTCTTCTTTTTTGTAGCTGTTTTCTTTTTTGCAGTGCTTTTCTTAGCATTCGACTTTTTAACAGGAGCTTTCTTCTTGGTGGTTTTTTTCTTTTTTTTAGACTTTTCCTCAAGAATTTCTTTCACCTCTTCCAAACTCAAATTTTCAGCATCTGTAGTTTTTGGTAATTCAATTTTTGTCTTACCCTTTATGATATTAAACCTTCCCCAACGCGCCTTTTCAACCCTAATTCCTTCTTGTTCCCAATTATGGATCAATTTCTCACGCTCCTTACGTTTTTTATCCTCAATTAAAGTTTCAATATCCTCAACGGAAAGATTGTCAAAATCGTATTTCTTATTTACATTAATAAAAATTCCATTCCATTTCAAGAAAGGACCAAATCGACCTACTCCTTTTTGAACGGGCATATCTTCATAATAATGAATTGGCGCATCGGCCTTTTCTTTTTCTTTAATCAATTCCAAAGCCCTTTCAAAATTAACATTCAAAGGGTCCTCTCCTTTTTCCAGAGAAACATATTTCTTACCGAATTTTACATATGGACCAAAGCGCCCATTATTCACCTCAACTTTTTCATCTTTATATTCTCCTAATTCCTTCGGAAGCTGGAAAAGATCCATAGCTTCTTGGTAAGTTACAGAATCCAAAGTTTGGTCAGGACCAAGGCTGGCAAATTTTGGCTTTTCATCGTCCTCCACTGAGCCGATTTGAACCATAGGCCCAAATTTTCCCAAACGAACACTTACCGGTTTCCCGGTTTCTGGATCCTCACCTAAAATTCTTTCCCCAACTTCCCTATCTGCATTTTTGGCCACATCCTCTACTTGTGGATGAAAGTCTTCATAAAATTCTTTCATCATATGGGTCCATTCTTCATTCCCTTCCGCAATATCATCAAAACTCTGTTCAACTTTTGCGGTAAAATTATAGTCCAGAATATTGGAAAAATGATTGACAAGAAAATCATTTACCACCATACCAACAGCAGTAGGCACCAACTTTCCTTTATCGCTTCCAACAGTTTCGGTTAATTTATTCTCTTTAATATTTTCTCCCTGAAGTAGGAATTGCAAATACTCGCGCTCTGTGCCATCTACTGACCCCTTTTCGATATAATTTCTATTTTGAATTGTAGAAATAGTTGGCGCATAAGTAGAAGGACGACCAATCCCCAATTCTTCCAGTTTTTTGACTAAAGAAGCTTCAGTGTACCTGTAAGGTGCCCTGGTAAACCTTTCAGTTGCCGTAATGTAATTATTATTTAGGACCTGATTTTGCTTTAAGGCTGGCAACATTCCGTTTTGCTCTTCTGCATCCTCATCATCATCGGTGCTTTCCAGGTAAACTTTTAAAAAACCATCAAATTTAAGCACCTCTCCATTTGCAGAAAACTGCTTATCGTGTTTAGAAGCATCAATTTTTACATTGGTACGTTCTAATTGAGCTTGGCTCATTTGTGATGCAATAGCTCGTTTCCAAATTAATTCATACAAACGCTGTTCATCACGATCTGCCCTTACCGAATGATTGGCAAAATTTGTTGGCCTAATAGCCTCATGAGCTTCTTGGGCGCCTTTAGTTTTACCTTTAAACTGTCTGGATTGAGCATATTTATCTCCATATGCTTTTAAAATTTCCTCATTTGCTCCTTTTCGTGCATCTTCCGAAAGGTTTACTGAGTCTGTTCTCATATAAGTAATATGACCCGCTTCGTATAAACGCTGGGCCATAGTCATGGTCTTACTTACCGAAAAATATAATTTTCTCGCTGCTTCCTGTTGTAAGGTGGAGGTGGTAAAAGGTGGTGCCGGAGATTTCTTTGCTGGTTTTGTAATAAGTTCTGCTACCTTAAAATCTGATCCCAGGTTTTTTTGAAGAAATTTTTCAGCTTCTTTACGGGTATCAAAATTCTTAGGGATCTTCGCTTTAAAGGATTTACCATCTTCTGTAGCAAACTCAGCATCTATTCTAAAGGAAGCTTCCGCAGAAAAACTTTGTATTTCGCGTTCCCTTTCTACAATAAGCCTAACCGCAACAGATTGCACTCTACCCGCTGAAAGCCCACCTTTTACTTTCCGCCATAGTACAGGCGAAAGTTCGTAACCAACCAATCTATCAAGGACTCTACGGGCTTGCTGAGCATTGACCAGGTTATAATTTATCCCTCTAGGATTATCTATCGCCTTCAGAATAGCCGATTTAGTGATTTCGTGAAAAACAATTCTCTTAGTTTTCTCACTCTTAAGATTAAGTTCCTCTGCTAGATGCCAGGCAATAGCCTCTCCTTCCCGGTCTTCATCACTAGCCAGCCAAACCATTTCCGCATCTTTCGCAAAACCTTTTAGTTTTCTAACGACATCTTTTTTGTCTTTAGAAACTACATATTTTGGTTTAAAATTACCTTCTGTATCTACACCTAACTCTTTTGTAGGCAAGTCGGCAATATGGCCAAAACTGGAAGCCACCTTATAATCCTTACCTAAAAATTTTTCGATGGTTTTCGCCTTGGCAGGGGACTCTACAATCACTAAATTCTTTGCCATAACTCTATTTTTTCTAGCTGCAAAAGTATATCAATTTTTTTTTAACAGCCTACTTGATTTCACAAAACAACAAGAAATAGCTTGTAAAACAGCCACATTAAAGACTTACGCCTTAAAAATTTTATTTACCCAAACCCTATAAAAAAGCCCCGCAGTTTTGCGAGGCATCCTTAAAAACCAAACAAATAATAATCAATTGAGATTGAAAGCGCTTAGTAAATTAATCTCATTTCCTTTATAAGTATATTGGAAAAGTGTATTATCCCCAACCATTAACAGCACATCTTCTAATGGGATGACGTCATAGGTGTTAATTTCCTGAAAATGGTCTATTAGTTCCAGGTTGGGGGTATTTTTTGTATCATATATTTTTAAACCAGCAGTACCGTCACAGACAAAAAGCCAATCGTCTTTTACCCCAAGGCCGTATGGGTTTTTCATTTCGTAGGATTGCAATAAAATCGGGTTGGATTTATCGGCAACATCAATCACATCCAACTGGCTCCACTGCTGTCCGCAGGGGTTTCCGCCGCGAATAGTCACATAAGCGATATCATCTTTTACTACCACAGGGTCGCAGCCGCGGATATGACTGAACATAGATCTAAATTGCGGGGAAGCAGGATCTTCCACACTATAAATATACAGTCCCGTTGAACTTCCCAGGTACAGGTGCTTTTCCTTGTTGAAAATAGTTTCAATATCTCTTCCAATGTATTGGGTCTTTATCAGCTCTGGATTTCGCAATCCCGCGATACTAAAAACAGATAGCTGATTCTGATCTACTACATATAAATAGTTGTCATGAATATTGAAACGTGCCAGAGAACCACCGGTTCCTGAACCGCCTGCAGAATTCGCTCCCGAATTAAAGAAAGAATCTTCCCCCGTTTCTGTATTGGCCATTTCGATTTTTCGGGTCTCCATCACATAGCCCACTACTACTTCGGTTTCTGGATTGAAATTATCACTGTCCACAAATGAAGCACTGGCTGGAATACGGTTATTATGATTAGGGAAGACATTTTTCATTCTTTCTTCCTCCTTTAAATTATGGATATCACTTATATCAAAAATCACAAGGTCCATCGCTGAATTTGCAAACAACATATCATCCTTTACCGCGATATCCGTATTCTGTGGGATTTCAAGAAATTTAATTTTCACAGGATTACGATGATCACTGTTATCTATGATATGAACTCCTTTTTGATTGTCATTTATAAAAACATAATTGCCATAGGCGTATATTTTTCCAGCTTCTATAATCGCTCTGGGCTCAGAAATCTTCACCATTGCCCTGAATTCCTCGATTGGTTTTACAACTGGAACCGCTACATTATAAAATTCTCCTTCAGTAGATTCTTTTTCACAAGAAGTGAACAAAGCCATTAAGGCCAGCAGTAGCAACGTAATTAAACTGTAGAAAAATCTCATAATTATTAGGTTGGTTTCCTAATAGATGCAGAAAACACATAAAGGTTGCGTAAGAAAATTAAAAAAATTGCTGTCACTTTGTCAGAAGTTGGTTTACCCTTATCTTTGCATTTCTTAATCCTGAAAAGGAAGAATTGAAATATGGAGAAGATAATAAATGAACAACAGCAGGGGAATGCATTGGTAATAGAACCTAAGAAAGAAAATACCCGTAAACTTTTTATTGAAAGTTACGGGTGTGCTATGAATTTCAGCGACAGCGAAATTGTAGCTTCCATCCTTGCGAAAGAAGGTTTTAACACCACAGAAAATCTTGAAGAAGCGGACCTTGTTTTGGTTAACACTTGTTCTATTCGGGAAAAAGCCGAACAAACCGTACGTAAACGACTTGAGAAATATAACGCGGTAAAGAGAACAAATCCAGGGATGAAAGTTGGTGTTTTAGGTTGTATGGCCGAACGCCTTAAGGAAAAATTCCTGGAAGAAGAAAAAATTGTAGATCTTGTAGTTGGCCCAGATGCCTATAAAGACCTACCAAATCTTATAGATGAAGTTGAAGCTGGACGCGATGCAATAAATGTGTTACTTTCCAAAGAGGAAACCTATGGTGATATTTCTCCTGTAAGACTTCAAACTAATGGGGTTTCGGCCTTTGTTTCCATAACCCGAGGTTGCGATAATATGTGCACTTTTTGCGTGGTACCCTTCACCAGAGGGAGAGAACGAAGCAGGGATCCTCAAAGTATCGTAGAAGAAGTAAATGATCTCTGGGAAAAAGGTTTTAAAGAAATCACTCTCTTGGGCCAGAATGTAGACAGTTATTTGTGGTATGGAGGCGGACTTAAAAAAGATTTTAAGAATGCTTCAAAAATGCAAAAGGCAACAGCAACCAATTTTTCCCAACTCTTGAAACTCGTGGCTGAAGCACAACCAAAAATGAGGATTAGGTTCTCGACTTCAAATCCACAGGATATGACTTTAGATGTAATTGAAACTATGGCCACCTACCCAAATATTTGTAAACATATTCATTTACCGGTTCAAAGTGGAAGTAACAGGATCTTAAAAGAGATGAACAGGCTGCATACTCGCCAAGAATATTTCAAACTTATAGATTATATAAGAGAATTAATGCCGGAATGCTCTATTTCACAGGATTTAATCGTGGGATTCCCTACAGAAACAGAACAGGATCACCAGGATACGCTTTCACTTATGAAATACGTTAAATATGATTTTGGATATATGTATGCTTATTCCGAAAGACCCGGTACTATGGCTGCTCGAAAATTAAAAGACGATGTACCTTCAGATGTAAAGCAACGAAGGTTAGCTGAAATAGTACAACTCCAGCGGGAACATAATCATTATAGAACCCAAGGATACCTAAATAAAACGGTAGAGGTTTTGATTGAAAAGGAATCTAAAAAGTCAAGTAAACATTGGAGTGGGCGCACAACCCAAAATACAGTTGCAGTATTTCCCAAGGAAGATTATAACATAGGCGATTTTGTAAAAGTAAAAATAGAGGATTGTACCAGTGCAACGCTAATCGGAAATGCAGTTGGATACAGTGATAATAATTAAAAAATAACGCTTATTTCTAAAGGTGTAACAAAACAGGCTAAATATTAACAGATAGGTTTTGTCCTACGGAAATAATAGCATTCAAATATGGAATCAATTCAGGCAGTAAAACAGCGATTTGGAATAATCGGCGATGACCAACACCTTAATCGGGCTATAGAAAAAGCGATCCAGGTTGCGCCTACAGATATTTCTGTATTAGTAACTGGAGAAAGTGGAGTCGGGAAAGAAAGTATCCCAAAAATAATCCATTCTTTATCACATAGAAAACACGGTAAATACATCGCGGTGAACTGTGGGGCAATTCCCGAAGGAACTATAGATTCCGAACTTTTTGGACACGAGAAAGGTGCTTTTACCGGCGCTACCCAAACCAGAAGTGGTTATTTTGAAGTAGCCGACGGAGGAACGATTTTTTTAGATGAAGTCGGAGAATTACCGCTTCCCACACAGGTGCGTTTGCTTCGTGTTTTGGAAAACGGGGAATTTATAAAAGTAGGATCTTCTAAGGTTCAAAAATCCGATGTTCGCATAATTGCGGCTACGAACATCAACATGCAGGAATCAATCAAAAAAGAACGTTTTAGAGAAGACCTTTATTATCGGTTGAGCACCGTAGAAATCAATCTTCCACCATTGAGAGAGCGAAAAGATGATATCCATTTATTATTCAGGAAATTCGCTTCAGATTTCGCCTTAAAGTACAAAATGCCCACTATTAAACTTCAGGACGATGCCGTAGGCTTGTTGCAGAAATACCGTTGGGGTGGGAATATTCGGCAGTTGAGGAATATAGCCGAACAAATTTCGGTTTTAGAGCAGGAACGTATTATAGGCCCTGAACGTCTGAAAGAATATTTGCCAAATATCGGAAGTAATTTACCCGCAGTAATAGCCGATAAAAAGAAAGAAAGCGATTTCAGCAACGAGCGTGAAATTCTTTATAAAGTCCTTTTTGATATGAAAAGCGACCTTACCGACCTGAAAAAACTCACCTTAAAACTTATGGAGAGCGGAAACTCAAAGAAGGTTCAAGATGAGAACGAGAGTCTGATCCAAAAGCTTTATGGTGATGAAGAGGGCGAAGATGTTGATGCGGAAGAATTGGAAGCTTTAAATGACGAACGATTGGAAGTACTTCAAATTCCACAAAACAGTCCGAAATCTGAACTTAATAGAGATAAGGATAAATATTATTTTGCTGAAGAAATTCAGGAAGAAGAAACGCTTTCATTACAAGACAAAGAATTAGAACTTATTAAAAAATCATTGGAGCGCCATAGCGGAAAACGCAAAGCTGCAGCTGAAGAATTAGGCATAAGCGAGCGCACGCTTTATAGAAAAATAAAACAATACGACCTGTAATTTTAGTCCTTCGATTTTATGAAACAATCATCCTTCCTTTTATCTTTTGTGCTAATGTTTAGCACACAATCCTGTGGGATTTACTCTTTTACAGGTGCCGATACTGGCGCAGCCGAATCCTTCCAGGTGAATTTCTTTCAAAACCAGGCTGATTTAGTTGAGCCGGGCATCGATAGAACCTTTACCCTGCAATTGCAGGATCTCATCCAGAATCAAACCAGTTTAAGCCTGGCCAATGAAAATGCCGATCTTATTTTTGAAGGGGAAATTATAGATTTTTATGTAGCTCCAATTACAGCTACTGCCGATAATACGGCAGCACAAAACCGGCTTACTATCGCAGTAAATGTTCGCTATTATAACACCTTGGAACCCGAAAAGGATTTTGAAAGACGTTTCTCTTTTTATTACGATTATCCAGCTAATGCGCAATTGGTTGGTGATGTTTTGGAAACCGCGGTAAATGAGATTTACACACGACTGACCCAGGATATCTTTAATGCCGCTTTAACCGATTGGTAAACATGGAAGCAGAAGAATTCATAAAATTATTGCAACAACCAGCCAGTATTACGGCTGGTCAAACTACTGCTTTGGAAAAATTAATTCAAAAAGCCCCTTATTTTCAGGCGGCACGTGCAGTGAGACTTAAAGGTTTAAAAGAGCACCAGGAATTCAGTTACAATAGCGCACTAAAAAAAACAGCCGCTTACACCACTAATCGCAGTGTGCTATTCGATTTTATTACTTCGTTAGAATTTAATCAGAATAAAATTGCAAGGCAAATTCAGGATCAGGAAGAACAATTGCGCAATATAACGGTCTTTGAAGCTGAGGAGGTTTTTGCCAAAAGAAGTATGGCCATAGATGAAGCTATCAAAATGCGTCAATCTGAATCTGAACAGGTAATGGATCCCGAGTTGTTTTCTGAAAAAGAAACAGGAATCAAAGAAAGATCTGTACAGGATCCAGCCAAAGATCGATTGAAAATAGGAGAACCTTTAGAGTTTGATGCTTCGGAATCACATTCCTTTTCAGAATGGTTGCGCCTTACTTCAGCAAAACCTATTAAAAGGGAGGATTCTGAGGAAGAATTTCAGAAAGATGAGCTTCAGCATAAAAAGTTTGAACTCATCGATAAGTTTATATCTAAAAGTCCAAAGATAAAACCAGGCAAACCTACCAATAAATCGAACCTTGCAGAAGTAGGCACAACTCCACCAGAGTCATTAATGACAGAGACTTTAGCAAGAGTGTATCTGGAACAAAAAAATTACAAAAAGGCCATTCAGGCATATAAAATATTAATTTTGAAAAATCCCGAAAAAAGTGGTTTCTTTGCTGACCAAATTCGGGCAATCGAAAAATTACAAGAAAATAACACAAAGCAAGAATGAGCACATTCACGATTTTTTTAGCATTAATAGTTATTGTAGCTTTTTTACTAGTTGTAGTAATTATGGTACAAAATCCTAAAGGGGGTGGTTTATCTTCCTCTTTTGGTGGCAGCGGACAACAAGTTGGTGGCGTTAAGAAGACAGGAGACTTTTTGGATAAAAGTACCTGGACTTTGGCTACTCTTTTATTAGTCCTGATTTTACTTTCTAATGTCACTATTATGGATGATTCAGGTTATGGTGAATCAAAGGTTTTTGACGAAGAAGCAATGCCCGCGAACACCACAACCCCACCGGCACAAATGCCAGGACAAACATCCGAATCTGACAGCACTCAATAAACGCGCTAGTTCATTATAATTTAGAAATGCCAGCTTATGACAAGCTGGCATTTTTTATTGGGAATTGGCAGTAAAAGCGGGGTGGCATAATTTTAGAAATAGGCTTAGTCACTTATTAAAAGATTAATTAACCTAAATAAATTTATAAAAAATGGGACTAAACATTAAACCACTCTCAGACAGGGTTCTAATTGAGCCTGAAGCTGCCGAAACAAAAACGGCATCTGGAATTTACATTCCCGAAACTGCTAAAGAAAAACCGCAACGTGGAAAAGTCGTTGCTGTAGGCAAGGGAAATAAAGACCACGATATGACTGTGAAAGTTGGTGATACTGTACTTTATGGGAAATACTCCGGTACAGAATTGAAACTTGAAGGCACAGACTATCTAATGATGAGAGAAGATGACATTCTTGCAATAGTATAGGACTTCTTTTCCCCACTTCCGGGGAGATTTTCAAAATAAAAATAATAACAATTCAATTTCCGCTCCTGCGGAAATAATAAAATTAAATAACAATGGCAAAAGATATAAAATTTGACATTCAAGCCCGTGACGGAATTAAGCGCGGTGTAGATGCATTGGCAAATGCTGTAAAGGTAACTTTAGGCCCGAAGGGACGTAACGTAGTAATAAGCAAATCTTTTGGTGCACCAACTGTAACTAAAGACGGTGTAACCGTAGCAAAAGAGATTGAGTTAGAGGATCCCTTGGAGAATATGGGGGCTCAAATGGTTAAGGAAGTTGCTTCTAAAACAAATGACCTGGCTGGAGACGGTACCACAACCGCTACTGTACTTGCCCAGGCTATCGTAAAGGAAGGCCTTAAAAATGTTGCTGCTGGCGCAAGCCCAATGGATCTCAAAAGAGGGATTGATAAGGCTGTAAAAGCCATCACTAAAGATCTGGAGAAACAAACCAAAGAAGTAGGTGATTCCTCAGAAAAAATAAAGCAAGTAGCTGCTATTTCAGCAAATAACGACGAACATATTGGGGATCTAATCGCTCAGGCTTTTGGAAAAGTTGGAAAAGAAGGTGTAATTACCGTAGAAGAAGCAAAAGGTACCGAAACTCACGTAGAAGTCGTTGAAGGTATGCAATTTGATCGGGGTTATCTTTCGCCATATTTCGTGACAAATTCAGAAAAAATGTCTGCAGATCTTGAAGATCCTTACATTTTATTGTTCGATAAAAAGATTTCTTCGATGAAAGATTTGCTTCCAGTTCTTGAACCGGTAGCACAATCTGGAAAACCACTTTTAATTATTGCTGAAGATGTAGACGGTGAAGCCCTTGCTACTTTGGTGGTGAATAAATTACGCGGTTCTCTTAAAATTGCTGCTGTTAAAGCACCAGGATTTGGAGACCGAAGAAAAGCTATGTTGGAAGACATCGCTATCTTAACTGGTGGAACCGTTATTTCTGAAGAAAGAGGGTTCTCTTTAGAAAACGCTACAATTGATATGTTAGGTACTGCTGAAAAAGTGGCTATCGATAAAGACAACACAACAATTGTAAACGGTGCAGGTGATAATAAGCAAATCGAAGAACGTGTAAATCAGATCAAAGCTCAGATCGAAACTACTACTTCGGATTATGATAAGGAAAAACTTCAGGAGCGTTTGGCAAAACTTGCAGGTGGCGTTGCCGTACTGTATGTAGGGGCAGCTTCAGAAGTTGAAATGAAAGAGAAGAAAGACCGTGTAGATGATGCACTTCATGCAACCCGTGCGGCTGTAGAAGAAGGAATCGTAGCAGGTGGTGGTGTCGCTTTTGTAAGAGCACAAGCCGTTCTTTCCAAGGTGAAGACTATAAATGACGATGAAGCAACCGGAGTTCAAATTGTCTTTAGAGCAATTGAAGCTCCGCTTAGAACCATCGTCGAAAATGCAGGTGGTGAAGCTTCTGTTGTAATCAATAAAGTTCTTGAAGGCAAGAAAGAATTTGGTTATGATGCAAAAACCGACACTTTTGTTGACATGATGAAAGCCGGAATTATAGATCCTAAGAAAGTAACAAGAGTTGCCCTTGAAAACGCTGCTTCTGTTGCTGGTATGATCTTGACTACCGAATGTGCCCTTGTTGATCTTCCAGAAGACGATAAAGGTGGCGGAATGCCAGGTGGAATGGGTGGAGGAATGCCCGGAATGATGTAATGAACCACGTATAAATTTAAAAGTACAAGGTTTTAAATAGTAAAATCCCGCTTCTATCTGGAGGCGGGATTTTTATTTTTATCCGTGTTATAATTTAATAGATAGCTAGAGGGTGTAATTTGAAGTCTGTCTGAGAATTTTTATATTAATACTCAAACAGATTTAAAATGACACAGGAAGAATTAAACAAGATTGAAAAGAAA
>NZ_SNWE01000028.1 GCF_004362395.1 Salegentibacter sp. 24 | reverse complement strand
ATTCCGAACAGAGAAGTTAAGCCCGTTAGCGCAGATGGTACTGCTATTTGTGGGAGAGTATGTCACCGCCTTTTTTTTAAAGACCCTTACAGTTAACTGTAAGGGTCTTTTTTTTGCCCTAAAGTGAGGGGCTGTAAAATGTTATAGAAGTAGCTTAAAAAGTTAAGGATGGCCATCCCCAATAGGACCATGGCGTTTTTATTATATCCTTACACTTAAGGTCTACACTTCAAAGTCCTTGCTAAACCTGAACTTCCATTTTTTAAAAATTCCTTAAGAATTGTTAAACCTATTGTAAATCATATTTTTTGAATAATAGGCTTACTTCAACTCCGTTAGTATATCATATCATAACAAAGCTGAGTCTTATAGGGAAAAATTACTTGCGCAGGATGCGCTAAACCAAATCTATAAATTACTAACTGTTGTGTGAAACAACAAAAAACTAAACACTTATGAATTTGAAGTATTTGTTCAAAACGGGAGTTTTAATTTTATGCATGGGGCTTGTAGTCTCTTGTTCAGAAGAAGACAATGATTTAGATACTGACGAACCTGGTGCGCAGACCTACAATTCTGAAATTTATCTAACCGATGCACCTATTGACAATGCAGAAGTTGATGCTGTATTTATCACTGTTAGCGGTGTGAAGGTGAATGGGAAGGCTATTGAAAATTTTGAAAAAACTACTTTGAATATTAGTAGTTTACAAAACGGAGAAACCCAGCTATTAGGAGACCTGAAACTTGAAAGTGGCAGTACCTCTGAAATTAGTTTAATGCTGGATAATGAAACAGATGCTTCAGGAGAAGCACCAGGTAACTATGTGTTAACTACAAATGGTGAGAAAAAAGCACTTGCTACTACTTCGCAAGAAATTAGTATAGCAGATCAGGTGGACATTCAGGAAAATGATAACAACAAGATAATCCTGGATTTTGATCTTAGAAAATCTATTGTTACTAATGCAGAAGGGGAATATCATTTTGTAAGTGATAGTGAGCTTGCTCATAGTATAAGAGCAGTAAATAGTCTAGAAGCCGGTTCAATTACCGGTACAGTAAGTGATTTTGGTTCCACCGATGCTGAAACAATGTTGGTTTTTGCTTATGAAGAAGGCACTTATGATGAAGCAGAAACTTCTAAAAATGCTGAAGGCGTATTATTTGCGAACGCGGTGGGAAGTAGCAAAGTAGACCAATCTAATGGTGATTTTGGAATTTATTTTGTTGAAGAAGGAGATTATGAACTCCATTTCGCCTCTTTTAAAGATGAAGACGAGGATGGTAGTCTTGAATTTAAGGGAGAGGTAGAGGCAACCTCCGAATCGGAAATTGATCTTCTAGGGTTTTCTGTTGATGCAAATTCAGAAGTAAATCTGGAAGTTATTTTATTAGGATTACTAGGTTTATAAACCATCAAAAATTTACGACTAATTAAAACCACCTTCGGGTGGTTTTTTGTTATTATTTTGGTAAGCCCGAATTTTCCATCCTGCTAGAAATTTATTTATTTCAGATTTCCGATATCAAAGGAGTTTCTCTATTTCAAAAATGTGATTCATATCAGCTTTACATTCTTTTAGGATAAACTTAAAAGCTGTTTCTTTTAATTAAGTTTATTTTTGTTCAACAATTTATATACTATGAACAAAGGAATTTATATCGCCACTCTAGAATCTCACAGCGGTAAATCTATGATTAGCTTGGGACTTATGCGTACCCTTTTGGGCAAAATGGTTAAAGTAGGTTATTTTAGGCCAATTATAAATGATACCTCTAATGGGGAAAAAGATAATCATATAGACACAGTTTTAAGTTATTTTAATTTGAACATCCCTTATGAAGATACTTTCGCATTTACTCGAAGTGAAGTAATCCAAAAAAGAAATGAAGGTAGATCTGGGGAGATTATAGACACTATAATTACCAAATATAAAAGGCTTGAAGAGGAATTTGATTTTATACTTGTAGAAGGCAGTGATTTTTCTGGTGAAGGCAGTGTTTTCGAGTTCGATGTGAATGTGGTAATTGCAAAAAATCTTGGAATTCCGGTTATAATTGTCGTTAGTGGTCAATTTAAAAGCTGGGAAGAATTACTGGGGAATCAACAAATGGCTTATCGCGCTTTTAAAGACAAGGAGGTCCAGGTAATAGCTATGGTAAGTAATAAAATTCAGGAAGAAAACCTGGAGCCTGCAATAAAAAATATGCGAGGTTTTTTGCCTGAAGAAGTGGGTGTATTTGCGATTCCATTAATCGATACGCTTAATAACCCTACCTTAAAGGAAATAGTCAAAGTTCTTGATGGTGAAGTTTTATTCGGCCACGATTTTCTTGATAATCAAACCGGTAATTTTGGAGTGGGTGCAATGCAGCTTCGTAATTATCTAACCACCCTTAAAAACGAAAGTTTAGTAATTACTCCAGGAGATAGGGCCGATATTATCCTTGGCGCATTACAGGCTAATATTTCCAGTAACTACCCAAGGATTTCAGGGATTATTCTAACCGGTGGGCTTAGGCCGGAAGAATCGATTTTAAAATTGATTGAGGGCTTGTCGGATATTGTTCCTATAATATCGGTTCAGGAAGGAACCTTTGCAGTTACTAATAAAGTGGGTGCTATAAAGTCTAATATATATGCAGATAGTATCCAGAAAATTCAAACCACTATCAGTATTTTTGAGCGTTATGTTTCTTTTGATCCCCTGGTTGAAAAACTTACCAATTATAATCCACAAGGAATTACGCCCAGAATGTTTCAATATGGATTGGTCAAACGAGCCAGGCAGAGTAAAAAACATATCGTTTTGCCAGAGGGAACAGACCAGCGTATTCTTGCTGCAGCTAAACGTCTTATAGATATGGATCTGGTAGAACTTACCCTGTTGGGAAATTTTGATGCCATACAGAAAACTATAGCTAAAATTGCTTTGGATATTGACTTGTCAAAGGTTCATATTGTGGAACCTGTAAATTCACCGAATTTCCAGGATTACGCAGAAACTTTTTATGAATTGAGAAAACATAAGGGTGTGAACATGGATATGGCTAAAGATCGTATGAGCGATGTTTCCTACTATGGAACAATGATGATCTATAAAGGTCATGCAGATGGAATGGTTTCTGGTGCAGCGCATACTACACAACATACTATTTTACCGGCTTTACAATTTATTAAAACAAAACCAAATGTATCTGTGGTTTCTTCGGTGTTTTTTATGTGTTTAGAGGATAGGGTTTCCGTGTTTGGAGACTGTGCGATTAATCCCAATCCTACTGCGGAGGAATTAGCAGAAATCACCATTTCTTCAGCAGAAAGTGCTTTAGCTTTTGGTATTGAACCAAAGATAGCTATGCTTTCTTACTCGTCCGGAACCTCAGGAAAAGGAGAAGATGTAGATAGAGTAAGAGAAGCTACCGAAATAGTAAAAAGACGAAGACCGGATCTTAAAATTGAAGGTCCAATTCAATATGATGCAGCCGTTGACATTAGCGTGGGTAAAAGTAAATTACCGGAATCTGAAGTGGCAGGACAGGCGAATGTTTTAATTTTCCCAGATTTAAATACGGGTAATAATACTTATAAGGCCGTACAGCGTGAAACCGGAGCTTTGGCCATAGGACCAATGCTTCAAGGCTTAAATAAACCAGTAAATGACCTAAGCCGGGGTTGTACCGTAGCCGATGTATATAATACCGTAATTTTAACCGCCATACAGGCACAAGGAATCTAAATTTTACCATGAAAAATATTTTAATTATAAATTCAGGGAGTTCATCTTTAAAATTTCAATTAATACAAATGCCTTCAGAAGCTGTAATGGCTTCTGGTATGATAGAAAGAATAGGGCAAGTAGGTGCAAAATTACATTATAAAACCGAAATCGATTCGATTTATGAAGAACGAGAGGTACTAGATCATGCTATTGCCTTAAAGGCTATTACAGACCTTTTAATGGATTCTGAAAAAGGTGTTATAAAAAATGCTGAAGAAATAACTTCTATTGGCCACAGAGTAGTCCACGGAGGAGATAGTTTTTCTAAAACAATAGTGATAGATGAAAAAGTAAAGGCAAAAATTAAAGAATATTTTTCCCTGGCGCCCTTGCATAATCCACCGAATTTAAAAGGTATTGAGGTTGCAGAAGAACTTTTTCCGATGGCCCAACAGGTAGCAGTTTTCGATACGGCATTTCATCGAAGTATTCCAGAGAAAGCAGCGCAATATGCCATTCCTACTGATTTTTTTGATAAACATCATATACAACTTTACGGATTTCATGGAACTAGCCATAAATACGTAACCGAGAAGGCAATTGCACTTTTACAGAAGGAAAATTCAAAAATTATTAGTATTCACCTCGGAAATGGTTGCAGTATCACAGCCGTTAAGAATGGAAAAAGTATTGACCATTCCCTTGGTTTTGGCCCGGTTAATGGCCTTATTATGGGAACCAGAAGTGGTGATATTGATCAGTCAGTTATTTTTTACCTTATTAATCAATTGGGATATTCAGCACAGGATGTTAGCGATATTCTCCATAATAAAAGCGGGATGTATGGCCTTACCGGTTATAGTGACCTTCGTGATATTGAAGCGCAGGCCGAAAAAGGTGATAAACAGTGCCAGTTAGCCCTTGAGATGAACGCCTACCGAATTAAAAAGTACATTGGATCATATGCGGCTGCAATGAATGGTGTCGATGCCCTTGTTTTTACCGCGGGAATTGGGGAAAATAGTAATGTCATTCGCAGTTTGGTTTGTAAGGATATGGAATTTTTCGGAATTAAACTAAATGAAGAAAAAAATAAACAACATTTAAAGGAATTGAGAACTATTAATGCGGATGATGCTAAAGTTCAGGTCATTATTATTCCTACTAATGAAGAATTGGAAATTGCAAAGCAAACCTATAATATGTGAACTTAGCACAGAATGCTATTTTTTTAAATCAGGTATTTATTTACCAGGATTAATTGTTTTTGTAAAGGTTTTGAGGTGTGCTTATGAGCTAAACAGGTGTTTCTCAAATTTCCATCCGTCAAATTTGAAAGGGTGTGATGCAACTGTTTAATGAATTGCTTTTCCATCTCGATACATATTCGGCCTGATTTTAGGTTAGGAGTTTCACTCAATTTTCGCTGCATTTGAAGTATTTCTTTCTTGCATTTTTTAATAAGTATGTCAAGATATTCCTGATCCTTTGCTTCCAAAATATGCTTATCTAAATCATCTTTAAGAGTTTTTTTATGGTTGTATAAAGATTTAAAAAGCCTTTTTAAAAAAGGCTTTTTAGTGGATAGGACTCCATGTTTATAGTATATCGCCGCAGTATAGTTAGCGATATAATAACTTTCTAAATAATCTATTTCAGATGGTCTTCTCAACATGATTTTTTCTTTCAACTTTTGACAAAGACGGTAAAAAAGTAGCAAAAGTTTTATAATGAAATTACAGGAAATATGGAAAATGAGGTGTTAAATAAGATTAAACAATACTTAAAGCTTACTTAATATAAAAATGGGTTGAAAACATTTATGGTTATTAATAACCTCGGATTACATTTCAATTTAGCATATTACCCTTGGGGTTTTATCTTCAATTAAACCTGTTAATTTCATTTACTTCCACTTGAGGAAATGAAAAATCTCCTGGTAAAGATTTTATACTTAAAGAAAAAATAATTTGAACTTGGGCCTGATTCAGCTAGTTTGTTATTCAGACCATTGATTTTGGTGGTGAACATTTCTACTGTTGAAAATTATTTCAAAGGTGTCGGCTTAATTTATTGCTTTCACTTTAACTTAAAATTTTAAATAAAGTAAGCCAATAAAATACCTCCAATGATGACTGTCAGTTTAGAAATATTGAACTTATGATTTTTTGAAGCTTCAAATAAGATTGTTGTAGAAACATGCAAAAAAATGCCAATTACCAGCGCATTGATGTAAATTGAGATATCCTGTAGGAAGCTAAATTGTGATTTAAAGAAACTACCAAGGGGGGTCATTAAAGCAAAAACGCCTAGAAATAATCCGACTTTAATTTTGCTCAAATTAGAATGAATTAGAAATACCGAAAGAATAGTCGCCACAGGGATTTTATGAATAACTACGCCGTGCAAAATATGGTCACCTTCATCCATTGGAAAGCCTTCCAGAAATGCATGAATACTTAAACTTATCAATAACAAGATTGGAAATTTATTCAATCCTTCCTGGTGGTGCAAATGTCCATGTTCCACTCCCTTTGAAACAAATTCAAGGATGATTTGAAGCAGTAAACCGAGCATAATAAAAATCCCAACTTCCTGAGATGGTTTTGAATATACCTCTGGTAGTAATTCAAAAATTGTAATCGCCAGTAAATAGGCGCCACTAAAACTTAAAAGCAATTTAAAACCGATAGATGAAGTTGGTTTTAAGAACATAGCGACAAAATAACCTGCAAATACTGAAATTAGGGGTAAAATATAGATCATCAATTAGTGTCAAAAATAATTAGCAAATTTCCCTGGAATACACCTCAAGGTCTAAACTTTAAAAAAGCAATACTAGTTAAGATAATTTCCAGGCTCCTTTATTTAGTTGGAAATATAAGTCGTAAAAGCATCTGTAATATTTCAGCATCCCAGCCGGCAATACTATTATTCAGCAAAATTACCCTATTTTTGTGGACTGTAAAAAACCGATATGGAAAATAATTTTAAAATGATCGCCAAGACTATGTATGGTTTTGAGCCAATTTTGGCCAAAGAATTAATGGCACTTGGCGCTATGGATGTAAAAGAAGGAACAAGAAATGTCAGTTTTGTGGGAGATAACGGCTTTATGTATAAGGCAAACCTTTGCCTGAGAACTGCCATTAAAATTCTCAAGCCTTATCAAAGTTTTAAAATATATTCAGAAGAAGATCTTTACAAGCAAATCTATGAATTACCCTGGGAGAATTTTATGGATGTTGACGATACCTTGGCTATTGATGCAACGGTACATTCTGAAACTTTTACGCATTCTCAATATATTTCCCTTAAAACCAAGGATGCAATTGTAGACAGGTTCCGGGACAAATTTGATAAGAGACCAAATGTCGACCTTGATTTTCCAACTTTAAGAATTAATATTCATATTGAAAAGAATTTTTGTAATGTTTCTTTTGATTCTTCGGGGCAGTCTTTACATAAACGTGGGTATAAGACCGCGACTAATATCGCGCCTATAAATGAAGTTTTGGCCGCTGGAATGTTACTGCTTTCTGGTTGGGACGGACAATGTGACTTTCTAGACCCAATGTGCGGTAGTGGTACCATTTTAATTGAAGCTGCAATGATCGCTTGTAATATTCCGCCGAATTTAAACCGAAAAGAATTTGCTTTTGAACGCTGGAAAGATTGGGACGAAGATTTATTTGAGACCATTGAAGCCTCGGTGTTAAAAAAAGTAAGGGAATTTCATTTTACCATTAAAGGTTATGATAAGGCTCCCTCGGCAGTAAATAAAGCTATAGATAACATTGAAAATGCTAATCTTACCGAATTCATTTCTGTAAAAAGAGAGGATTTTTTTGAATCTGTAAAAGAAGGTGAAAGGCATTTGCATATATTGTTTAACCCTCCATATGGTGAGCGTCTGGAAATTGATATGCCGAAATTCTATAAATCAATAGGAGACACCTTAAAACAAGGTTATCCTGGCACCGATGCCTGGCTTATAACTTCCAATCTTGAAGCTATAAAACACGTAGGTTTAAGGCCTTCTCGAAAAATTAAGTTGTATAACGGAGCCCTGGAGTCTAAATTACTGAAATACCAGGTTTATCAGGGATCAAAGAAGACAAAGTACCAGGAATAGTAAGTTCAATACCTAGGTATTTTAAATTTAACCTTGAATTAAATGCTCTATTTTTTATAAAAAGGAATCAGATAACTAATAGTGTAGCCATATCCTACACCAATATTGCTATCGTCGTATGTTCGGTTAAAACCAGGAATAGCTAGATTGGCAAAATTATCTGGTTCGTTTTGAAATAGCATACGCTTTAACTGCACGTGTGCAGAGAGGTATAAGTTATTGAATAATTCCACTTTTATTCCTGCCACAAGTTCCAACCAATTAGCCGTTAGGCTTGTATATTCAATATTTTCTGTCCGAATATCAGGTTCGAAAAAAGAATTTGTAGTGTAGATTTGGTATTCTTCGATTTCCTGAGAAAAGGTAGAAAATCCATATCGAGCACCTACAAAAATAAGGTTTTGCATCCCTGTCCAGTTTTCATAGGCATTATAATCCCCCCCTAATTTTATATAACTTCCCCGTGAAGTTATACTTATATTGTCTTCCTCATAGCCAATAGTTTCATTGCCCAGTTCCGCTGCAGCATAATAATCCTTATAAACCCTGTAATCTCCCAGAATCTCAAATCCGGAATATTCATCCTGAAAAGCAGTTCTTAGCAATTTGCTGATATCTGTTCCCACCCGAAGTCCAAATTTCTCGCGATCGGCAAGACTATCATTTACCCCTTCTTCCTGGCCTAGTAAAGGACAGGTTAGCAACAGGAATAATAAACTAAAAAAATACGCTGATATGTTTTTGTGTTTCATCTTCAATATCGGGTTCTTCAATAATATAAGAATCTATCCATTGGCCATCTTCCCCGCCTTCAATTGTTACCTTTAAACTATTATAAATAACTTTGTAGGCGCAGGCTCGGTTTACATATACTTCTTCGGTACCATAGGTAAAACTTAAAGTATCGGTATTTGGCAGGAATTCTGGATCTTCTTCTTCCTCATCTTCTTCTGAATCAAAAATGGTAAAGGTATACCTTGTAATATTTTGATCTGTTCTCAAAGGAATAGGAATACTATCCTCATTTATTCTTTGATATAAGGTTTTAATAGAATCATTTACTATAGCTCTTATACTTAAATTGGTAGGAGTTGCCGGGTTTTCTCTTTCTTCAATATCATAAAACCGCATAATGAGGTTAGGCGTTGTTGGGGTGGTTGGAGGACAAATATCGTCCCTCTGGCATCCTAAAATAACCAGTAATAGAAATACTACTGGTACCAGTTTCTTAAAATAGCTTTTATTCATTTATTTTCTTTCTAAACAGACAACATTCTCTACGTGATGTGTTTGGGGGAACATATCCACAGGCTGCACTTTGGTGACTTTATAATACTGGTCAAGCATAGAGAGATCCCGGGCCTGTGTAGCCGAGTTACAACTGACGTAAACAATACGCTTTGGCAATATACCAATTATTTGAGCAATCACATCCTTGTGCATACCGTCTCTTGGGGGATCGGTTATTATAACGTCGGGTTGACCATGATTATTGATAAATTCTTCAGAAAAAACCTTCTTCATATCGCCTACAAAAAACTCTGCATTTTCAATCTTGTTGCGTTCTGCATTCTCTTTGGCATCAGAAATTGCTTCGGGAACAACTTCAACCCCAATTATTTTTTTAGCTTTTTGAGCAACAAACTGAGCAATAGTTCCTGTGCCAGTATAAAGATCATAAACAATCTCGTCTCCCTTTAGATCAGCAAAATCCCGGGTTATTTTATATAATTCGTAAGCCTGGGCAGAATTGGTTTGATAAAAGGACTTGGCGTTTATTTTAAACTGTAATCCTTCCATTTCTTCAAATATATGGTCCCTACCTTTGAAGCAGATCACTTCCTGATCATAGATGGTATCATTTCCTTTTTCATTAATGACATACTGAAGGGATGTTATTTCTGGAAACATTTCTACTATGGCATTAAGTAACAATTTACGTTTTTCCTCATTTTCATGAAAGAACTGGATTAGAACCATAATTTCACCATTAGATGAGGTGCGAATCATCAAAGTTCTTAATAATCCTTCCTGTTTGCGAGCATTAAAAAAACTCATTTCATTAGCTGTTGCGAATTCTTTCACAAAGTTTCTTATCGCATTGCTGGGGTCTTCTTGTAAATGGCATTTTTTTATATCCAGGATTTTATCCCACATTCCAGGGATGTGAAATCCAAGGGCATTTTTATCATCGAAATCTTTTCCACTATTAATTTCTTCAGGAGTAAGCCAGCGGCTATCACTAAAAGAGAACTCCATTTTATTACGGTAAAAATAGATTTCTTTACTTCCTAGAATTGGAGACATCTCTGGTAGCTCAACTTTCCCTACACGAATAAGGTTATTTAGAACCTCGTCTTGTTTATATTCAAGCTGAAATTTATAATCCATATTTTGCCATTTGCAACCTCCACAGGTACCAAAATGCTGGCAAACCGGTTCCACACGTTTGTCGGAAAATTGATGAAAATTAATCGCTGTTCCCTGGTAGTATGATTTACGCTTTTTGGTAGTTTTTATATCGGCGATATCACCAGGGACTACATTATCTATAAATATTACACGACCATCTGATGATTTACCAATTCCTTTTCCTTTTCCACCGGCTCCGGTAACCTCTACGGCCTCAAATACCTTATTTTTATTCCTTCTTCCCATAGCGCAAAAATAGAATAATTGTGAAGATTTATTCCCTGTGTTCTTCAAAATTTCGACAAACATTTAGTAATTTGCGAAAATTGAATAATGGATGATTTCTCTCCCATGTGACCGGGTTTTTAAAGGAAAAGGCACAAAAGAAGGAATTATAGAATTATTGATTTTTAAAAAAAATTGAACATGTCATTACCAAAAATCACATCTTCAAAAGAAGCTATTGAATTAGAAGACCATCACGGAGCTCATAATTATCATCCTTTGCCTGTAGTGCTTAGTCGTGGCGAGGGCGTGCACGTATGGGATGTAGAAGGAAATAAATATTACGATTTTCTTTCAGCTTATTCTGCGGTAAACCAGGGACATTGCCATCCGAAAATTGTAGAGGCACTATGTAACCAGGCTTCTACCTTAACCCTCACCTCCCGGGCATTTCATAACGATGTGTTAGGACCTTATGAAAAGTTTGCTACGGATTACTTTAAATTCGACAAATTGCTACCTATGAATACCGGGGCAGAAGCAGTCGAGACTGCAATTAAAATTGCAAGAAAATGGGCTTACGAAAGAAAAGGAGTAAAAGAAACTGAAGCTCAAATTATTGTATGTGAAAATAACTTTCATGGCAGAACCACCACAATTATTTCATTCTCGAATGATGAAGGAGCCAGAAAGAATTTTGGACCATATACGCCAGGATTTATCAAAATACCTTATGATGATATTGATGCCCTGGAAAAAGTGCTTAGGGAAAATGATAATATTGCAGGTTTTTTGGTAGAACCAATCCAGGGAGAGGCCGGAGTTTATGTGCCTTCGGAAGGATACCTGAAAAGAGCGCGTGAACTTTGTAAGGAGAATAATGCTTTGTTTATCGCTGACGAAGTGCAAACAGGAATCGCCCGTACCGGTAAGCTACTGGCAGTAGATCATGAAGACGTAAAGCCAGATATGCTTATTCTTGGAAAAGCTATTTCCGGAGGTGTTTATCCTGTATCAGCCGTTTTAGCCAATAACGAGGTGATGGATGTTATCCAACCCGGTCAACATGGATCTACTTTTGGAGGTAATCCTTTAGCCGGTGCTGTGGCAACTGCGGCTCTTGAGGTTATCCGGGATGAGAGTTTAGCTGAAAACGCTGAAAAATTAGGAAATCTTTTCAGAAAGCTACTCAATGATTTTATTCGCAATTCAAATATCGTAGAATTGGTAAGGGGTAAAGGTTTGCTTAATGCTATCGTTATCAATGATTCGGAAGATAGTTCAACAGCCTGGGATATTTGTATGGCGCTAAAAGAAAATGGACTTTTAGCAAAACCTACCCATGGAAATATTATTCGATTCGCTCCACCATTAGTGATGAGTGAAGAACAGATCAGGGATTGTGTAGATATAATTACTTCTACCCTGAAACAGTTTGAGAAATAAATAAGATTTCTGAACTGAAATATCAAATTAAAAAGCCAGCTTTTTTAGCTGGCTTTTTGATTCTAGAAAGAAATATTGATTATTGATTTTGTTCAATTCCTCTTAAAATTTCTTCTTGCATTTCATAGATTCCTTCTACTCCACCATACATTATAAGCATTACAATGGAACTTATTAAACTAATTGCGCTTAATGCAAGACCTATAATTGCCAGGATTTTTCCGGTTTTTACATTTTGGTAACCGGTGTATAAGTCGGGTTGAGCATTGTAGATTTCCGTGGCACGTTTTGACATCACCAGGGCGATAATTCCGAAAATGATTCCTAGTACTCCGTAGCAGCAGCAACCTATTATTGAAAGGATTCCGAAAATTAAAATTAAAGTTGAATTGGGTAATTGTTGTCTTTCCATAAAGTTTGGTTTATTGGGTTAGTTGTATAAAATTATTCATTTTTATTAAATAGCTAATTAGCATTACCGCGCCACTAAAAATAATTAGCGCGATTTTTATTTGAAAATCATACCTGAATTTCACAAAGAGGTTCAGAATTAAGAAACAGAATAAAAATAGAATGGGGTAAATAGCCGGGAACATAATAAAAGCCTGGTGAAATTCTGCCCGGAAAACCATTAATAAAGCTCGTTGTCCACCACAACCAAAACAGTCTACGCCAAAGAGACTTTTGTTAAGACAGGGCAACATATATTCTTCCATAACTAATTTTTATCGCTACTCCTGGTGAATATAAAATTTTTAATAGAGGTTGTTTTTAGGACATAATTCGCGTTCTGCAAATCTAAAAGCAGCAAAGCATATGTATCACTTCCCGATAGCATGATTTTATTATAGACTATTTTTTCTCTTTAGATATCTAAAGATTCTTGTTTCTTTTTGTTTCCACAAGGAAAGCACATCAGAGATCAAAGCTTTTTGTACTTTTCAGATATTTCAAATTGAGGTTTTTCCTCTTTTCCTGCATAAAACTAATAAAAAATCGATTACTATACCTGCCTTTTTTTAAGTCTATAAAAACATCACCTTTATGTAATTGATGATAGGTTTTTAATTCGGCATCAAAAAGATATATTTCATCAATCTCAAAAGATTCGAAATCCTGTAAACTGAAACGAAGTTTTCTAGCATGGATTAATTCAATAATTAATGGAATTTTATCGTTTTTTCGAAATGGCCTCACCTGAATATTGTAAAAAGTTTGCTGAATATTCCAGCCAACATCATTTTCCAATACGTTGCTTATCCTAGCATCCATAGCCCAATCTTCATCTCTGGATGAATCTTCCCTAAAAGTTAAAAGCAAGGCTCGTGAATATAGATTATTAAAATCTATGTCGAGCTTTATTAATGGAATTTTCCTTCTTTGTCGATTTTTAAACTCGAAGATCTGTGCATTATCTTTTTTAAATCCATGTGGAGTAATTTTTAAGCCAATATGACTTTCTTTTTTTCCGGTTTGTAAAAATCCATGATGTACGCAGCTGTATCCCACCCGGAGGTTTTCCTTAAGCCTTCCGATTTCTTTTTTTTGGTCGATATATGCTTTGAATACTCCGCAGGAAAAAGAATCATTACTTTTTAGGGCACAAAATCTGTAAGCATTTTTATAGAAAATCACGGTATCTATGATTGACCTTGGAGAAGAATGCAACTGGGCATTTGTGTCGTAAAAAGAGAAAATAAAAACTAAGAAGTACATTTGCCTCATAATTCCTGTAACTTTGCAGAAAATACAAGAACCGTTATTTTTATTAATTTATAAATAAGGGATAACAGGTAAAAAAATGAATAATTCTCAAGTATTAAATACGATCTTAATAGCAGTTGGAGGTGGACTTTTAATTTACGCTATTGCTGCTGAAAATGCTCATGCTTATTTTAAAATTGTCGGACTTATAATAATTATGCTAGGTCTCTACCGCGCGACAAATTTTTGGGTGGCAACAAAAGACGATCATAAGGAAGACGAAAATAACGAATAATGGAGCTAAAAATAGGAGATAAAGTTGCAGTTTTAGATGATGTGCTTGAAGGTGTGGTTGTAAAAGTTCAAGCTGGTTCTGTTTATATTGAAACTACCGATGGTTTTGAAATGGAATTTGCAATAGAAGAACTGGTGAAAATTGAAACACCAATTGAAGCTCTGCCTGAAGATGTGGATTTTGAGGAAGTTATAAAAGAAAAAAAACTGCCCCCAAAGCCAAAGTCGCAACGAGTAAAACCAAAAGAAAGAAACCTTCCTCCAATGGAAGTGGATCTGCATATAGAAAAGCTAACCCATTCTTCTCGAGGAATGAGTAATTATGATATGTTAAACCTTCAAATGGAAACAGCAAAAAGGCAACTGGACTTTGCGATGAGGAAACGAATCCAAAAAATTGTCTTTATTCACGGTGTAGGGGAGGGGGTGTTAAAAGCCGAACTGGACTTTTTACTCGGGCGCTACGATAACCTGAAATTTTATGATGCCGATTATCAAAAATACGGTCTCGGGGCTACAGAAGTATATTTTTTTCAGAATGCTTAAGGTGCGGTAGTTTCTTCTTCTTCTTCTTCCTGGTTTTCTAACTGCTGGTCGGTTAATTGTATAAAAATTATCTGGTCAGAAACAAATACCCCGAAGTCATAAAAATCAAACCGAATATTTTCTATTTCACCTTCATCGGGAGCTAAATCTAAATCCATAATTCGAATAAAAGACCGATAAGATCTTTGGATACTATGATCTATTTGAAGCTCATGGATAAAAGAAGGGTTTTCCAGTTCCTCCACCAGGTAGTTAGGAGTACCATCATCAGAAGTAGTCAGTAAAAGCGGATCTAAATTTCCGTCTTCTATATCAGACTGCCGTACTTCGTAGCGGGTTAAAACCCCATCGTCATCATCATCAGGATCTAAATAATTTGGCAGCCCGTCTTGATCTGTATCCAGATCTCCACCTTCCGTGGTAGGTTCACCAGGATCTGCAGTTAATTCTCTTTCAGTTGGTGCATTGTCGTTATCGTCATCAATATCGAGATAATCTGGAATTCCATCATTATCGGTATCTAAATGATTCCCTCCTTCCGGATCGAAACCTTCTTCACCATTTTCCAACTCATCACCATCGGAATCAGCACTGAAGGAAAGATCATTATAATTTGTTATGATTCTTACTGTTCCTCCTTGTGAAATATACTCTTCCAATACCCTGGGTGAACCGGGTGGAATCCCCTGGCAGAAATATTCATTCCCATTAATCTCTCCATCATAAATCCTGTACACAAGTCGGTTATTACCTGCTAAAGTGAATTCCAATGTATCCTCTACATTTAATGTTAATAGGTCTTCTTCCAGGTCATCTATTAAACTGCTTTCAGCAAGTTCTAAGGACATGGATTCATTTACATCGCTATTATTGACTACCCAAAGAATCTTTTTATCACCAATTTCGCAAATTTCAAGGTTACTTTCTTCAAAATCAAAATTGGTTACACTGATATCCCCGTCGTCACAAGAGTATAGGCCAATGGAAAATAAGAGTATTACAAGAATCTTTTTCATAGGAGAAATTAAATATGCTTATGAAACAAAAATAGCGGAATTAAGGATTTTTTGGGTAGGTTCTTTCAAATAATTTTATTTCGTTTAATTTTGCGGCCATGAAAAATGTATATCTCGATTCAGCCGCTACCACGCAAATGCGTGATGAAGTTATAGACCGAATGATTACTGTTATGCAGGAGGTCTACGGAAACCCTTCTTCTACCCATTCTTTTGGAAGATCGGCCAAGTCGCTAATTGAGCAGGCCCGTAAAACTGTTGCTTGTTATTTAAAGGTAAAAGCTTCAGAAATAGTGTTTACCTCCGGGGGAACTGAAGCGGATAATCTTGCGTTAAATTCTGCGATCCGAGATCTGGGAGTAAGGCGAATTATTACATCAAAAATAGAACATCATGCGGTTTTATATACCGTAGAGCAGCTTCAGGATTGTTTTGATGTTGAAGTAGTTTACCTCGAACTGGATTCTCTGGGAAATATAAAAACAGCTCATTTAGAAGAACTGCTAAAAATTTCCGATAAGAAAACATTGGTCAGTTTAATGCACGTAAACAATGAAATTGGAAATAAGCTGGATATTAAAAAAGTTGGCAGCCTTTGTAAAGAACATGGCGCTTTATTTCATTCCGATTGCGTGCAGTCAGTAGGGCATTACGATCTTGATTTCAGTGAAATTCCGGTTGATTTTACCGCGGTTAGTGCTCATAAATTTCACGGCCCGAAGGGCGTGGGGTTTGCTTTTATAAGAAAAAACAGCGGCCTAAAGCCACTTATTTTTGGAGGAGAGCAGGAGCGGGGACATCGAGCAGGTACCGAGGGGGTTCATAATATAGTTGGTCTGGAGGAGGCATTAAAACTTTCCTTAGATAATTTGGAGGAAGAAAAAACTCATATCACCGGTTTAAAAACTCACTTTATTGAAAAAATAAAGACCGAAATTCCTGAGGTGAAGTTTAATGGTAATTGTGCCGATCTGGATAAAAGTACCTATACATTGATCAATGTATGTTTGCCAGTTCCAGCCGATAAAGCCCTTATGCTTTTATTTCAGTTGGATTTAAAGGGAATTGCTTGTTCCAAGGGAAGCGCCTGTCAGAGTGGGAGTGATAAAGGTTCTCACGTATTGAATGCTTTTTTAGATGAAGAAGACCTTAAAAAACCATCAGTGCGTTTTTCATTTTCCAGGTATAATACCAAGGATGAAATAGATTATGTAATCAATACCTTAAAAGAGTTTATTTCGTCTTAAATCAATTCTCTTTACCCTGATGCTGATTTGAATCATATTTTATTGTGTTCAATGGTTGTTACTTTGTAGATGAAAATTACCCTTCTGGGTAGTAAAGAAATATAAAGCTATGGCTGAGCATCACAAATACCAGGTAGATCTTATTTGGAAAGCAGACCGAAAGGGAGAAGTTAGTTCTCCCGAATTAACTGATACTATTGAAACAGCAACTCCCCCGGATTTCCCCAAGGGAATGCCTAAAATATGGTCGCCGGAGCATTTTTTAGTTGCTGCGGTAGAAAGTTGTTTAATGACTACTTTTTTAGCAATTGCCGAAAATTCTAAACTAGATTTTATTAGTTTTCGATCTAAAGCGATAGGAAAACTTGATAAGGTTGATGGAAAATGGCAAATGACAGAGATTCTTTTAAATCCTATACTGGAAATCGCCGACAGGGTGAATGCCGATAGAGCAAAGCACATTTTAGAAAAAAGTGAAAAAGCCTGTTTAATCTCAAATTCTATAAAGAGCAAGATCATACTCCAGCCTGAGATTATAATTAATGCTATAGAAAAAGCATAAATCAAACAGATATTCTTTCACCGTTTTCAGATTTCCTGCCAGTAAGCTTCTTTAGGGCTTACCCAGGGTAGCAAAGCGTGAGCTTTTTGAGGTTTAGGATTAATTAGGAAATAATCATTTAAAGATTGATGAATCGGTTTATACCTACTGGAATCGATTCGGAAAAAAGTTCGAAAAAACAATGTTTTCTTAAAACAATTATTGTTGGTATCTTTGCAGCCCTAAAAATCGTTTAACTTCTACAGAAACAGGCAGGTGTATGAATAATAAGAAGGTCGCATTTTATACCTTAGGTTGCAAGCTCAATTTTTCAGAAACTTCTACCATCGCAAGATCTTTTAAAGAGGAAGGTTTTGAGCGTGTTGAATTTACGGAAAATGCAGATATTTATGTGATCAATACTTGTTCGGTTACCGAAAATGCCGATAAGCGATTTAAAACAATTGTAAAGCAGGCACAAAAAGTTAATGAAGATGCTTATGTAATTGCCGTGGGCTGTTATGCACAGTTAAAACCGGAAGAATTAGCCGATGTTAATGGGGTAGATTTAGTGCTTGGTGCCACGGAAAAATTTAAAATTACCGATTATCTGAATGATCTTTCTAAAAATGATTTTGGTGAAGTACACTCCTGTGAAATCGATGAAGCCGATTTTTACGTGGGGGCTTATTCAATAGGAGATAGAACACGAGCCTTTTTAAAAGTGCAGGATGGTTGTGATTATAAATGCACTTACTGCACCATTCCTCTGGCACGTGGGATTTCTCGAAGTGATAAACTTGATAATGTATTAAATAACGCCGCGGAAATTTCAGCAAAAGGAATCAAGGAAATCGTTCTTACTGGTGTAAATATTGGGGACTACGGAAAAGGAGAGTTTGGCAATAAAAAACATGAACATACCTTTCTTGACCTGGTAAAAGCTTTAGATGAGGTAGGTGGTATTGAACGTTTACGGATTTCTTCTATAGAGCCGAATTTACTAAAAAATGAAACAATAGACTTTGTTGCTCAAAGCAATAAGTTTGTGCCTCATTTTCATATTCCCCTGCAAAGTGGAAGTGATGATCTGCTCAAAAGAATGAAACGTCGCTATATGAGCTCTCTTTACACCAATAGGGTAGAGCAAATAAAGGAGGTGATGCCAAATGCATGTATCGGGGTAGATGTAATAGTTGGCTTCCCTGGAGAAACTGAAGAGCATTTTTTGGAAACATACAATTATTTGAATGAATTGAACATCTCTTACCTGCACGTCTTTACGTACTCTGAAAGAGATAATACTCCTGCTGCAAAGATGGAAGGCGTTGTTCCTCCTAAGGTGAGAAAAAAACGAAGCAAAATGCTACGCGGACTTTCAGCTAAAAAGAGAAGAGCTTTTTATGAAAGTCAGTTAGGAAATATTTGCACTGTGTTATTTGAAGGTGAAAACAAAGAAGGTTATATACACGGGTTCACAGAGAACTACGTCAAAGTTAAAGCGCCATGGGATCCTGGGCTGATAAACACTTTGCATCAAATTGAATTAACTTCAATAGACCTCGATGGAATGATTAGATTTGAATTTGTTTCGGAACAGGTTGCAGTCTAAATATTGATTCCAACCGGAAGTAAGTCTTTATATTTGCGTCTGTTTTTCCGCATAAATTTTGCTACATCTGGGCTGGTAGGCATTACGCGTGTATTTCGCTCTTTAATCTCCTCGAGAACCGCTTCAATAAACAGGTCCATATAACCCTCTTCTTTCAGGGCCTCGGGCATAAATACTTTAGTTAAGAATATTTTTCGTTCCTGTTGTGCGTATTCTATAGTGGCTAGTTGCTCGTTTAGGGTAGTTTCAAATTGTCTTAAGAACTCGTTGTCGGTAATTATAATTTCTTCAGCATTCATCATTTCTCGTTTTTCTTTTATAAACCTTTAGGCTAGCAAATTAAATCGCAAAGAGCGACAAAAATTAACTATTAAAATTTTTTCGGCGATATTGTAAAGGTAGTTAAATAAAGCTTTTGTAGCTGAACAATTAACAGCGTGAAATGAAATTAAAAGCTTTAAAAAAATCTCCATTATTTTTAATCTTTCAATTGTGAAAGCCAAATAAATAGCAGTAATTTTGATTAGCAGACTACCTTGGACTAAGTCGTAAGGCATAAGGGGAATAAAAACATTTTTAGTATCAGGACAGAAGCGTTTGCTTACTTAAGTAGTAAATTTACGGCAATAATGAAATTTCTAGTGTTATATACTTGTTAAAATGACGGAAGAAAACCAGTTGATTCACGTTTATTTTATGCCGGGAATGGCTGCTAATTCTTCTATTTTTGAGTTTATAAAACTTTCAGAGTCGCGGTTTAAAACACATTTTTTAGAATGGATAATTCCAACAGCAGACGAAAGCCTAGAGAGTTATGCTCTACGTATGAATAAATATATAAAGCATAAAAATGTAGTGTTGATTGGAGTGTCATTTGGCGGGATTATTGTGCAGGAAATGGCAAAGAGCCTTAAATTGAGAAGGTTAATCATAATTTCTAGTGTGAAGTGCAGAGGTGAATTACCAAAGCGAATGCGTTTTGCTGCCAGCACAGGTTTATTTAAATTAATACCTACAAGTTTATTAGATTATGTAGATCATTTTGAAAAAATTGCTGTGGGCGATTTTATTAAAAAAAGAGCAAAACTTTATAGGCAGTATCTATCAGTTAGAAATCAGCGATACCTAAACTGGGCTATTAAGAATATGGTTTTGTGGAATTGCGCCGAAGCTCGTAAAGATATTATTCATATTCACGGGGATAAAGATGAAATTTTTCCTATAAAGTATATTCCAGAATGTCTTATAGTAAAGGGTGGCACTCATATAATGATTTTGAATCGTTACCGTTGGTTTAATAAAAACCTTCCGGAATTAATCCTTACTGGAAAGATTAAGAAATAAAAATAAATTTAAGAACTATGAAAATTTTAAAATCTGCTTTATTAATAGTTGGCTTTTTTGCTATAATAGTAATAAGTATTCAAGCCACCCAGCAGGCACCAGATGCTAATATGGAGCAATACGTGGAAACTACAAAAAATAATAGACCAGTAAAAGATTATAATATTTACGCCTTGCCGATGCCCGAAAATATAGATTTTGCGGGGGAGGAAGTTCCTTTAGACGATCCGGATATTTATGAAAGAATGGATAGAGAATTATTGGTAAACACTTATTGGCAATCTAATGCATTGCTTTTGATAAAACGAGCCAATAAATATTTCCCTATTATTGAACCCATTTTAAAAGAAGAAGGTGTACCTGATGATTTTAAATATTTAGCTGTAATTGAAAGCGGATTAACCCAGGCGGTTTCTCCTGCTGGTGCCAGGGGTTTTTGGCAAATTATGGAAGGTACAGGAAAAGATTATGGTCTAGAAATTAATGACAACGTGGACGAACGTTATCATATTGAGAAAGCTACCCGCGTGGCAGCTGATTATTTAAAAGAATCTAAAGAGAAATTCGGAAGCTGGACCCTGGCAGCAGCAGCGTACAACGCAGGAAACTGGGGTGTTGAAAGACAATTGGAGCGCCAAAAGGTAGATGAATACTACGAATTATTACTTGGTGAAGAAACAGGGAGGTATATGTTTAGAATTCTGGCGGTAAAAGAAATTTTAAGCAATCCTGAAAAATACGGTTTCAATTTTAAAAAGGAACATCTCTACAAACACATCCCTACAAAAACGGTAAAAGTAGATACCGTTGTAAATGACTTTGCAGATTTTGCTAAGCATTTTGAAATAAATTATAAGATCCTAAAAATACATAATCCATGGCTTAGGGAAGCACATTTAAACAATGCTTCCAGGAAGGAATACGAAATAAAAATTCCGGAAAAAGATATTTATACAGCTGTAGATTAAATGAATGATCTTTTGGATAATCTTTGGTGGATTCTGCTATCCATCAACTTTCTAATTGTTTTTATAACGGCAGGTTATGAAGTAATGCATTTTAGGGAGCCTGTAAAAAGTATTTCCCTAATATTTGCACTTTTTATGCTACCGGTAATTGGCCTTTTGGTCTACTACTTTTTTGCGCAGGAATTTCGCAAAAGCAAATTATTTAATAGAAAGAAACTTTACGATCAAAGAATTATTCAGCACTGGGAAGATAAGCTCTTGCTCAAAGAGCAACAGCTGATCGATATCAATCAGGATTGTATAGCACAAAAAATAAAACTGGTTCGGCTTCTGCAAAATAATCAGAAAAAACCTGTCACATTTTTGAATAAAGTTCGGGTGCTTATAAACGGTGAAAATAAATTCACAGCCCTATTTGAGGATATTAAAAGTGCCCAGCACCATATTCATATTGAATATTATATTTTTAATAGCGGGCGAATAGGAAACCGACTCATATTATTGCTTTGTGAAAAGGCCAAAGAGGGTGTTAAAGTTCGGGTGAGTTACGATTATGTAGCGAGCAATCTTTCTAGGAAGGCAGTTAAAAAGATGAAATCCTGCGGAATTGAAATTTATCCGTTTATGCCTGTTTGGTTTCCAAACCTGACACGAAAATTAAACTATCGAAATCATCGAAAAATGGCAATCATAGATGGTTATGTTGGCTTTATTGGAGGAATTAACATTTGCGATGAATATGTAAATTTCGAAGAAAATCCTAAAGAAAAATTGTTTTGGCGTGACACGCATCTTAGAATTCAAGGGCATGCTGTAAAATCTTTGCAGGCCCAATTTATACTGAATTTTAATTTCATCAGTGGCCAGGAGTTGATTATTGAAGACAATTTTTTTCCAAAAATCGATTTTACTGATAAAACGGCTGTTCAAATTGCTGCAAGTGGTCCAGATACCGATTGGCAGAACATTATGGAAGCAATTTTGACCGCAATCAATACGGCCGATAAATATATTTATATTACCACCCCTTATTTTATTCCTAATAATCAAATTCTTACTGCCCTTTGTATGGCAAGTAGGATAGGCGTTGAGGTGAAAATTATTATTCCTGAAAAAGGAGATTCCGTAATTGCAAGATATGCTACCAATTCTTATATCGAAAAGTTGCTGGAATCCGGAGTGCAGGTTTTTCATTACCATAAAGGGATGGTGCATGCCAAGACGATGGTTGTAGATGGTGTTTTAACCAGTATTGGTTCCTGTAACCTGGATAACCGTAGTTTTGATATAAATTTTGAGATTAACGCATTCATATACGATAAAAAACTTGCTTTGGAAATGACCGAGGTCTATCATAAAGATTTAAAAGAAACCACCGAACTGACAATTGATCAATGGATGCAACGCCCGGCTTTGGAAAAAGTAAGGGAAGCGCTGGCAAGACTATGGGCACCATTACTTTAATATTGAAGATGCATCGAATTAATGGGGTGAAATAGCGCTTATTTTTGTTGTCTCTGGTTTTTGGAAGTTCGCTATCAGGTTATTCGTGATTGCGGATTTTATCGCTTTATAATTAAGTTCAAACGATTTTTCTTTCGAAACATTATAAGGATGAAAAACACTTCTTTTAATATTGGTGATTTGCCGATTTGTTGCAATTAAGTAACAGGTGGGAAGCCCAAAGGAATGTTTGAGATTCTCTACCACAAAAGAGTGGTTGTTTGTAGTTTCATCTATATAAAGTACATTAATATGAGAATTAAATTTCTTTGATAGGTCCTTAGCAATTTTCTTTTTATCCCAGAATACGATTACAAAATCTATTCTATCCTTGTATTGTTCTGCAAGTTCATTAAGAGCAGGAATTTCTCCTTTTCCTGGGACACACCAGGAAGCATAGGTTAACAGGTAAATAGGTTTTTTAAAGCTATATAAAGAACGCTTTTTTCCCTTTAGGTTTAAAAAATGGAAATTATCTATATGAGTTCCTTTGAGTTTGGTTTCCACCAGGGTGTCGAATAAACGTTCAGCTTGTTTAAATTGCCGGTGTCTGTAGGCTGCCTTGGCTTCTTTGTTGTACTTAGGTAAATAAATAGCTAGTGCGTCAGAGAAATAAAGCTTTTCCCAATCTGCTGTTTGAGCCTGAATATTTATTCCGAAAATTATAAAAAAGAGGAGTAAAAATCTCTCCATGCACTTTGTTCTATTTATTTAAACAAAGATACTTTGGAAGAAACTAGCACTGAAATATTATCGCTAAAGGGTCAATATTTCGGCTAAAAGTTTTAGAATTATCAATGAAAACAGAAATTAACTAAAATTATATTAAAATTAAATCTTTTTCATTTGTTGCTTCATCATTTTAATCTGGTCTTTGAGCATTCCATGTTTATCAAGTTTTTTAGCTTCGGCAAGTAAATTGGTGGCTTCTCTTTTTCTGCGTTTGGTCATCGCAATTCCAGCAAGATTAAGTTTAGCCATAGCCAGATCCTGATCCATTGCAAGACCTAATTTAATAGCCCTCTTAAAAAGTTTTTCAGCTTGTGTAATATTGGTTTGAGAAAGCATTAAACCATGTAAATACCAGTAATAGCCCTGTTGTTTTTGGGTAAGGGCGGCTTCGGGATTTTTTATTCTATCCAACCACTTTTTGGCACCCGGAAAATCCTGTTTTCTTAAGCGAAGAAAAGCAAGCAAAATCATTTCATTTTTAAAATAAAGGAAAACGAATATTATAGAAAGTAAAAAGAACATAATTCCATTCCCTATATTACCTTCTATAAATTGCCAAATAGCAAGGCCTAATACAGCCGCTGCTAAAACTATTTTGATTTTTTTATTAAACATACATGCATTTCTTTTGAAGCGGCAAAGGTAAGAAAAACAATTAAAAATAATTTAAATTAGGCCTTGTAATAGTTAAAAAGCTTTGTATATTTGCACGCAGTTTTACAGAGAGCTATAAAAACGATTATTCAGAAGATTTAAAGATATTTAAAATGAAAAGAACGTTTCAACCATCTAAGAGAAAAAGAAAGAACAAGCACGGTTTTCGAGAAAGAATGGCTAGTGCAAACGGAAGAAAAGTCCTCGCCAGAAGAAGGGCTAAGGGAAGAAAGAAAATATCGGTATCTTCTGAAAACAGACATAAGCACTAATGAGAATTAGGTTTTAAAATATTTAAAGGTGTTACTTTTTTAGTAACGCCTTTTTTTATATCCAATTGCTTCCTTACTTTTATATATCAATGCTACAATCCTGATAAAAATGCCCAAAAACAACAACCTTAAAAGTATTTTGATTATTGGCTCTGGACCTATCATTATAGGCCAGGCCTGTGAATTTGATTATGCTGGAACACAGTCTTTGCGATCTTTACGCGAAGATGGAATAGAAACTATTCTGCTCAATTCCAATCCTGCCACCATAATGACCGATCCTTCTATGGCGGATCATGTTTACCTTAAGCCTTTAACCACGAAATCTATTGTGGAAATTCTTAAAAACCATCCTAATATAGATGCGGTTTTACCAACAATGGGAGGCCAAACTGCTTTAAACCTTTGTATTGAAGCCGATGAAAAAGGAATTTGGGAAGATTTCGGAATTAAATTGATTGGGGTAGATATCGATGCCATCAATATTACTGAAGATCGCGAAAAGTTTAAACAACTTATGGGTAGAATTGGAATTCCTGTGGCACCGGCAAAAACGGTAACCTCATATCTTCAGGGGAAAGAAGTTGCTCAGGAGTTTGGTTTTCCACTTGTTATTCGTGCCTCTTTTACATTAGGTGGAAGCGGTGCTTCGTTTGTACATGGTCCGGAAGAATTTGACGAAAAACTTACTTACGGATTAGAAGCTTCGCCAATTCATGAAGTGCTCATCGATAAAGCACTTTTGGGGTGGAAGGAATATGAATTAGAACTTTTAAGGGATAAGAATGATAATGTGGTAATTATCTGTTCTATAGAAAATATGGATCCTATGGGAATCCATACCGGGGATTCTATTACAGTAGCCCCGGCAATGACTTTAAGTGATACTGCATATCAGCGAATGCGCGATATGGCTATAAAAATGATGCGTAGCATTGGCGATTTCGCCGGTGGTTGTAATGTCCAATTCGCAGTGAGTCCGGATGAAAAGGAAGATATTATTGCCATAGAGATCAATCCAAGAGTTTCCAGGTCTTCTGCCCTGGCTTCGAAAGCTACTGGATATCCAATTGCAAAAATAGCTACTAAACTTGCCATTGGTTACAATTTAGATGAGCTGGAAAATCAAATCACTAAATCAACTTCAGCATTATTCGAACCTAGCTTAGATTACGTGATTGTTAAAATACCACGATGGAATTTTGATAAATTTGAAGGTGCAGACCGTACCTTGGGACTTCAGATGAAATCTGTTGGGGAAGTGATGGGTATTGGCCGATCGTTCCAGGAGGCGCTTCATAAGGCTACCCAGTCCCTTGAAATTAAGAGAAACGGACTTGGAGCTGACGGAAAAAGTTATACGAAGTACGATGAAATCATAGAGAAATTAACTTACGCCAGCTGGGACCGCGTTTTTGTGATCTATGATGCCATACAGGCCGGAATTCCGCTGAGCCGTATTCATGAGATTACCAAAATAGATATGTGGTTTTTAAGGCAATATGAAGAGCTATACGCCTTAGATGTTGAGATTTCTAAATACGATAAAGAATCATTGCCCAAAGATCTGTTACTGGAAGCCAAACAAAAAGGTTTTGCCGACAGACAAATAGCCCACATGTTAGATTGTTTGGAAAGTGAGGTTTACAACAAACGTGTGGATCTTGGAATAAACCGGGTTTATAAACTTGTCGATACCTGTGCAGCAGAATTTAAAGCTGAAACTCCTTATTACTATTCCACCTTTGAAGCCGATATAGAAACTCCTGACGGAAAACGCTATGTAGATAATGAGAGTAAGGTGAGTGATAGGAAAAAAATTGTAGTGCTAGGTTCCGGTCCCAATCGAATAGGACAGGGAATTGAGTTCGATTACAGTTGTGTTCACGGGGTGCTTGCAGCTTCAGAATGTGGATATGAGACTATAATGATTAACTGTAATCCAGAAACAGTTTCCACTGATTTCGATATTGCCGATAAACTTTATTTTGAACCGGTTTTCTGGGAACATATTTACGAGATCATTCGACACGAGAAACCAGAAGGAGTAATCGTTCAACTTGGTGGACAGACCGCCTTAAAGCTAGCCGAAAAACTAGATCGTTATGGAATAAAAATTATGGGAACGAGTTTTAAAGCCTTAGATCTTGCCGAAGATCGCGGAAGTTTCTCAAAGTTACTTCAGGCCAACGATATTCCTTATCCGGAATTTGGTACTGCTGAAACGGCGGATGAGGCTTTAGCGCTTGCTGATGAACTTGATTTTCCAATTCTGGTACGACCTTCTTATGTATTGGGGGGCCAGGGTATGAAAATCGTAATCAATAAAGATGAGCTTGAAGAAACCGTAGTGGACCTGTTAAGAAAAATTCCGAACAATAAGTTATTGCTTGATCATTACCTGGACGGGGCTATAGAAGCTGAGGCTGATGCTATCTGCGATGGAGAGGATGTTCATATTATCGGAATAATGGAACATATTGAGCCTTGCGGAATTCACTCTGGAGATTCTAATGCGCTACTGCCTCCTTTTAACCTGGGTGATCTTGTGATGGAGCAAATTAAAGACCATACGCGTAAGATCGCTTTAGCGCTTAACACCGTTGGTTTAATAAATATCCAGTTCGCTATAAAGGATGATATGGTTTACATCATTGAGGCTAATCCACGAGCATCCAGAACAGTTCCATTTATTGCTAAAGCCTATAAAGAGCCTTATGTGAATTATGCAACCAAGGTGATGCTGGGTGAAAAGAAGATTAAAGATTTCAATTTTAATCCGCAATTGGAAGGTTATGCCATAAAGCAACCGGTTTTCTCTTTCAATAAGTTCCATAATGTAAACAAACAACTTGGCCCTGAGATGAAAAGTACCGGTGAAAGTATCTTGTTTATTGATAGTCTGCGAGATGATGAGTTTTACGATTTATATAGCAGAAGAAAAATGTATTTGAGCAAATAGCTTGGTAAAACGAACCTCACAGATTTCAAAATCTGTGAGGTTTTATTTTGCACTTTGATTTAATAGCTCAGTTTCAAAAAGATAGTATGCGAGAGTTAGTCTTTATTATTGGGGGGATTTATGGCACACTTGCTGTAATTTTTGGTGCCTTTGGGGCACACGCTTTAAAAAAGCGTTTTTCTAAGGATCAGTTAAAAAGTTTTGAAACCGGAGTAAAATATCAAATGTACCACGCGATTATGCTAATTATTTCCGGAATCGTATTTCCTTTTATTGGAATTTTTCAGCAACTTATTGCCTGGTTTTTTATACTCGGTATTTTTTTGTTTTCTTTCAGTATCTATGGGTTGACCTTAAGCGCTTCCGCTGGAAAGAAAATAAAGATTCTAGGTCCAATTACTCCTCTTGGTGGACTATTGCTTATTCTGGCTTGGATCTTTTTTACCATAAGTATTACTGAAATTGTTCCTTACCTATAAAATTTCTGCTGGGTTTCAGCGAGCAACACACGTTTTCTATATTTTTCAGCAAAATAAGCAATCAGTAATAACTGAAGGGAATGATAGATCATAATCGGTAATAATAATAATCCGGTATTTGCTGAATTTCCAAAGATTACCTTTACCATTACAGAACCGTGAACCAATGATTTTTTAGTTCCGCAAAACTGAGCTGTAATTTTGTCTTTTAATTTGAAGCCTAAAAAATTACAAACCAATCCAAGTCCGAAATACACTACTAAGAACAATAGAACAACCAGTGCAGTTAATTTAAGTAAATCCTCGGTTTCTACATTAGTAAATATTCTGGAAGAGAAGGAGTTACTAAAACTGGAGTAAACGATTAATATAATGGTAGTCTTGTCTAAGAATCCTAATTTTTTACTATGTTTTCTTGCCAAATTTCCCAAGGATTTCTGGAGTATCAGACCAAGAATCAATGGGATAATTATCTGCCAGCATAACTTTACAAGCACATCTAAGAACTCAAAATCAGCGCTTTTACTCAGGAAAAAACTGAGCCAGATGGGTGTGGCGAAAATTCCAATTAACCCCGAAAGACTTGCGTTAAAAATAGCTGTCGGAAGGTTTCCTTTTGCTAGTGAAACCATTACGATAGATGAGGAAACGGTAGAGGGTAGGGTTCCCAGGAAAAACAATGCGATCCATAGATCTGAACCGGTGCCGGTTTCAAAAAGTGGCAAAAATAGTAATACCAACAATGGAAAAACAACAAATGTGGAAAGCTGAATTACAATATGAACTTTATAGTTGAGAAGCCCTAATTTAAATTCAGCTGGAGACAACTTTAACCCATAGAAAAAGAAAATGAAGCCAACGCCAATGTCGGTGATGGTTTTAAGGGGAAAAAGAACAACTCCTTCCGGGACAAAATAGGCGATGATAATCGCCATAAAAATCGCCGCTATAAACCCGTTAAATTTCAAATGCTGATTTATCTTTCTAATTTCACCTTGTATTTTTCAAGTAAATGCACATATTCTTCCGAAGAAAAATCTGTCTCATGAAATTCCTTTTTACGATTTAGTTTCATTTTATTACGTTTTATGCTTTTGGCAAATCGACGTATATCGTGATCATTGGTTAGTATTAAACCTGGAACCTGAAGTGATTTTCCATCTTCATTTTTTGCTACCATGGTGAAATACGAAGAATTGCAATGCTTTTTTTCTCCAGTTCTTATATTTTCGGCCTCTACACGAATTCCAATCACCATAGAGCTGTTTCCCACATAATTGACGGAGGCCTTCATGGTAACGAGTTCACCTATTTCAATGGGTTTTAGAAAATCTACGGTATCTACGCTTGCAGTCACACAATACGCCCCGGAGTGCTTAGAGGCACAAGCAAAAGCAATGCGATCCATAAGAGAAAGGACGTAGCCTCCGTGAATTTTTCCATTGAAATTTGAATGTGAGGGTAGCATTAATTCTGATATGTCTACCTGGGAGTCTTTTACATGTTTAAATTCTGTCATAATTTATCTGTCTCTAAAGTGAGGTGATTGTGCTTCTTCCACTTCGGTTATAAAATATTTGGTATCGCCCCAAAAGAAAAACGTAGCATATCGTTCGAGATATTTGAGCCTTACGTAATTACCTTCGTTTTCCTGAAGAGCTTCTATAACATCTCTATTTTGATCTAAAACTGAAAACTGAAAAATCTGTGCGCCACTGATACCCTGGCTTATTTCACCTTCCCAGGTTTTTGAAATAACCCCCTTTTTACTGAATTTAATGAGCTCACCACTGCGGGTTCCCTCACTATAAGGCACATAATAGATAAAGGCAAACCAGGCGATAAAAAGCAGTATAATAACTGCCAAAATACCGAATAGTGTTTTTTTCATATAGTATTTCTTAATATTCTACAATAATAAAATTTCTACCCAAACCAGCAGCATAAAATATGCTGTTATCTGGATATTTACTTTCCTTAAATTTCTTCCTCTATTCTGGCAAGCATTTTTGGGTCTATTTGCTTATTGGCTTTTGCTCCAAGTTTTTTAAGTTTTTCTACTCGGCGAAGTAAGTTCCCTTTTCCCGTAAGCTTTTTCATCGCTCCTTCGTAGGAATTCTGAACAGTTGCCAACTGTCTGCCAATTTTTGTAAGCTCTTCGGTTAATGTGGTAAAAGAGTCATACAGTGCTCCTGCCTGTGTGGCGATAGCAAGAGCATTTTGTTTTTGTTTCTCATTTTGCCACATACTGTCTATGGTTTTTAACACCGCGAGTAGAGTAGTAGGTGTAACGATAATGATATTTTTATCAAAGGCTTCGGAATATAATCCTGGATATTCGTTTGAAGCTACAGCAAAAGCAGGTTCAATGGGAATAAAAAGTAGAACAAAGTCCGGGCTTTCCATCTGGTATATTTGGTGGTAATTTTTCTCTCCGAGCTCGCTTACGCGATTTCTGATTGCCGTAAGATGCTTTTTTAAATGTTGTTTTTTTTCCTCCTCCTCAGTTTCATTGCTGAAGCGTTCGTAAGCGTTGAGCGAAACTTTAGAATCTACGATCATTTTTTTATCACCGGGAAGGTTGATGATTACATCAGGCAAGATCCTTTTTCCATCGGCATTCATGAAACTTTGCTGAACCGTGTATTCACTTCCTTTTTGCAAACCACTGCGTTCCAGAACACGTTCCAGGATCATTTCACCCCAGTTACCCTGGGTTTTGGTGTCCCCTTTAAGCGCTTTAGTTAGATTAACGGCTTCTTTGCTCATTTGCTCGTTAAGCTCTTTTAAACCAATAATTTGCTGACGTAGCATTGCGTGCCTGTCTATACTTTCTTTATTTCCTTCTTCTATACGTTTTTCAAAATGAAGAATTTTTTCCTGTAACGGATTTAAAATGCTCTGAATATTTTCTTTATTCTGTAAGGTGAATTTTTCCGATTTTTGTTCCAAAATTTTATTGGCGAGATTTTCAAATTCCTTTTCAAACTTTTTTTGAAGCTGTTCCACTTCATTTTTTTGCTCTTTATTTCGTAGCTCTAAATTTTCAAATTCTGCGTTTCTACGAGTGAGTTCATTACTTATGAAATCTTTTTCCCTTCGGATTTCTTCGCGCTCTTTTTCTATTTTTTCTGTTTGTAGTTTGGCTGTGCTCTTGATCTCTGTTATTTCAGATCTGTAATTAGATAAGTTATTGTCGGATTGTTTTTTAAGCTCTTCTAACTGGAGACCAAGTTGATTGTTTTTTTCCTGAAGAAGTGTTTCTTTATTCTTGTTTTTTAAGCTTGAAATAAGATTTCCAAAATAAAGTCCGAGAAGAAGGGCAATGAAAATTAATGCGATGAGGATATAATCGTTCATAGAAAAATAGCAGTTTTCTCAAAGTTAATTATTTGACCGAATTGTACTACAATCCTACGATAAGATTAATTATTATTCTTTGTTTTCAAAGTATTGAAAACCGTCAATAATATCCAGGTAGACACCATCAAATCCGGCGTTTATAATCTTTTTAAGGTAGGCTTCTTCGTTTCCATAAATAAGTTCTTTCCAGGTATCCTTCCAGTATTTAACCTTAAAGTTACCTTCCCAGTTCGGATTTTCCTCGACGAACCATTCTGGAGGTTTTGAGTTCCAATTTTTTTTCCAGTAGTAACGGTAATTTTCTGCTTCCCCAACTGACATGTAGGCTATTACAAGTCGGTCACCCCCGTTTTTTTTCTTTTTCAACTGTGCAATATTCTCTTTAGTAAAAGCTTGATTCTGAAAGAAGAGATCTAATACGATAAGATCATAATTTGTAAAGGATAATTCGCTAATCAGTTCTTTTTTTGTTGAATAATTAGCATAATTGAGAAAGTATAAAAAATTCTTAGCTTCTGAAAGGTCGTCTATATTTTTGCTGTTCTCACAGAATACCGGGTAGGCTGGAATATGATCTAATTCCCGTCTTGGCGCAGCAAATGAGATATAGCCGCTTTCTTTATTACGTTTGTAAGAATCGGTTATTAATTCTTGAGTAGAAGCGTAGTCTATTGTTAAAACCTCTTTCTTATTTTTTTTTGCCAGATCAAGATAAGTTTTTAAGTATAAATTTTCCGATAGAGGGGTGAGTTTGTTGATTTTTGGGTAACCATAAAAAAGATCTTCCTGGGCCACCGCGTCAATTGCATTTAAATAATCTATGGCCCTGCTTTCTTGATTTTCAGATCCTTCAATTAAAAGTTCCACGCCGTTTTGGGGGATAATTATAAAATTAGGATGTTTAGTTTTGGCGCTTTCACTTAATTCAATAACTAAATCACGCATTTCTTTGCGATAATCTATAGTTTCCTGGGCAATCAAAGTTTGGTTTGTTAGAAATAAGCAACAAAATAATGCAGTACTTAATTTAATTACATTCATATGCTTAGAATTTTATAGCCGTACCAAACCTATATTGAAGTTTATAAATCAAATTGTTCTACCTTGATGCCTTGGATGAATCAAATGGTAAAGATTAAACAAATATACAAGAAATATCAGCGGCGAATTTGAGGATATTTTAAAAGTTATGGTAAAAAATTTCTGATTTTTGGTTTAGCTCATAACTTCAGAATTTGAGGTTGATAATTCAAGGGTGTGAAAAGGTGAAAATGAGCTACTTATTTAGTAACCTATAAATTGTATATTATTTTATTTTTCACATATTTTTGACAAAAATAGATGTAAATGGCAAAACCATCGGTAATGCTTATTTTAGAAGGTACCTATCCATTTAATGGCGGAGGGGTATCAACTTGGGCACATCATTTATGCAATAAAGTGAGTGACGTAGATTTTAAATTGTACTCCATAAATGCTTCTTTTGAGAAAGAACCCAAGTATAAACTCAGCGATAATATTAGCGAAGTTATCCAGGTTCCGTTATGGACGCCAGATGAGCCGTATGATTATATTAGTTATGGGGAAGAATATTATAAGACTGTTGCTAAAAAGGAATGGACCAATGACGAAATAGTGGAACAAAAGTTTATTCCCCTTTTTAAAGGCCTACTGGAATTCATTTATAGCGATGACCAGAATATGGAAGATCTGGATATAATTTTCCACCAATTATGGTTCTATTTTGAAGATTATGATTATAAAGAGACTATTAGAAGCAGGCATGTTTGGACTACTTACCGAGATACCCTGGCTAAATTTATAATAGGGGAGCGTAACCCTGATGCCTCTTTAATAGATATTACCATTGGACTACGTTGGATCTATAGGTTTTTAATACCTCTTGCCATAGTCAACATTCCTAAAGTTGATGTAGCTCATTTAACCCTTAGTGGTTTCCCGGTTATCCCTGCCTTAATAGCGAATTACAAGTATGGAACCAAAATTATGCTTACTGAACACGGCGTCTTTATTAGGGAAAGGTTGTTAGCCATAAGCAATTCTGAATATCCATATTTTCTAAAAAGCCTGTTAATCCGATTCTCTGAAGCTATTGCTCGTTTGGCTTATTACAAGGCTGATGTGATTGTATCCGTAACTACATTTAATCAAAAATGGGAAAAATGGTATGGTGCGGATCCTAAAAAATTTAAAATAATTTACAATGGTATTGATCCGGATATTTTCAGGCCTGGTCCAAAACCTTCACATTTAAAAGATATTCCGACCGTAGTAGCAGTGGCCAGGGTATTTGAATTAAAAGATATTTTAACGATGATAGGCTCTTGCGCAGTAGTGAAAAGGACTTTTCCGAAGGTTCAGTATTTAGTGTATGGAGATGACCAGGCAGTTCCGGAATATACTAAGGAATGCCTGGAACTTATAAAGGAACTGGATTTAATGGAAAATTTCAAATTTATGGGGCCCAGGAGTGATCCTCAAAATATTTTCCTTGAAGGAGACCTTTCTATACTAACATCGATTTCTGAAGGTTTTCCATATACGGTTATTGAATCTTTGGGTTGCGGAATTCCCGTGGTGTCCACTGAAGTGGGAGGTGTTAAAGAAGCCCTCGATGAAAGCTGTGGCTTTACCTGTAAACCAAAAGATGTTGAAGGAATTGGAGAGGCTGTTACCAAATTACTTCTAGATGAAAATTTGCGAAAAACGATGGGAAAAAATGCCCGGGAAAAAGTTTTGAAAAACTTTACCTTAAATAAATTTGTAAGTGAATATGAAGATGTTTATCAGGATATTATGAAAAGTAAAAAAGTTCAGCCTAAACGCACAAAGATCGGAGATTTATTATAGAAATGAATAAAGACCAAATCAAGGCTATTGCAAAACTTGTAGTTGCGGTTAAAGAACGCAATGGCAAACCGGTAAACGTGTATGTTGTAGCCGCAACTATAGAGTCCTTTGGTATTCGCGAGAACGATGTTAAAGAAGATTATGGTTTTGAAAGCATTTTTCATCTATCCAAATATATCTATAAAGCATACGATGCGGTAACTCTGGCCAATCTCAAGAACAATAACCAACGTATTGCAGAGGCAAAAACCTACAAGAGGCTCGCGTTAACCGATTATATAACTACTAAGAATACTAAACGATTTATCGCTGATTATAGCTCGGGACTCATCCATTTGTTTCCAATTTTTTTACAGGTATTTGCAATAATTCTTTTTGGTTTCTCTCTCTGGACCTATTCAAGGTTTAACAATCTGCAGTCTACCGCTGTGGTACTGGGAGTAATTCTTGGCTTTGTAATCAGCGGCGGTTTTATACAGGTTATTGGTAAACAGGTTTCTTACTATTGGTATAACAAAGATTATCATATGGCAAGTTATTCTACCAAAAGGATTATTAAAAATGGTACGCTCGCTATCTTCGGCTTTTTTATAGTTTCTGTTATCATAAATTTTATTTTTCCACTCTACAGTTTCCTTTTTGTTTTAATAAGCTTTTCATATGCCTTGCTTATTGGTTTTTTACTACTGGTCTTAGCACCGCTCTATGCCTTAAAACAAAGGTGGATGCTTTCTGTTAGTGTTTTCATAGGTACAGCATTAGCGCTTTTACTTCATTTTAATTCGGAATTGCATCCTTACTTTATACATTGGATTGGTATTCTTACGGCTTCGTTAATATCTGTAGGTTATATTTATTTATTCTTTAGGTATAAACTGAAAAAGCATGTTGCCGTAAAAAAGAAACCTAAAGTAATGCTTTCATTATATAGAAATTTCAATTACTTTCTTTACGGTACATTTATTTTCCTTTTCGTTTTTTTAGACAGGATAGTAGCCTGGTCTTCCACTCTAAACAGAGATATTCCTTATGTTATTTATTATGAAAAAGATTATGAGATAGGGATGGATCTTGCTATTTTAATTTTCTTCTTGCTGGGCGGGGTCATGGAATATGCAATTCATTCCTATATAAGACATATGGATTTTCACCAGTTGGAAATAAAGTATTCTGAATATTATAACTTCAATAATAAAATGAAAAGGATGTACTTTAAACACTTGCGTCTATTTGGGGTTAGTGCTATAGGTATAGCTATCTTTATATATTTCTTAATTACCCAACCCTGGGGTTATAAATCAGGTTTCGAAGAAATTCTCAGCCCCTTGAGTATCAAAGTTTGTATCTTGGGAAGTATTGGTTATTTATTCCTTAGCTTGGGGATGCTTAATGTATTATACCTTTACACCCTAGGCCAACATAGAAAACCTTTAGTAGCAATAGTTATTGCTTTTTTGGTGAACTTATTTATTGGCATTCTTGCAAGCAGGTGGATTGGTTACGAGTATAGTGTCATAGGAATGCTGATTGGTTCTTTTATTTTTATGTTATTAACCACGAGTGTAACCTATCGCTTTTTTAAAAATCTGGACTATTATTATTATGCATCTTATTAAATATTTTATGATTATAGGAACAATTTGTTTCACCGTTCCCCAGATTGTGGCCCAAAAAACTGTGGAGAAAAAACAAGTGCTTTTCACCTACGGCGATTTTTATCCTAAGGATGTTTCCGGTTACGAAATACTGGTAATTGAGAGCGCACATTTTGATAGTGAAGATATCGAGGTTTTAAAAAAACAAAACGACAAGGTTTTAGGTTATGTAAGCCTGGGAGAAGTTAACGAAGCTGCCGCTCATTATCTAGAACTAGAAAAATTTACACTGGGAAAAAACGAGATTTGGAATAGTTATATTCTGAATATGGAGAATAAGAGAACCCAGAAAGCACTTATGGAGATCTTTGATTATAATATGCAAAAAGGTCTAGATGGAATGTTTCTGGATAATATTGATAATTATACCGAATTTGGGCCCACTCCTGAAAAAAAAGAAGCACTTCTAGCTTTCTTAAAAGACTTAAATAATACGTATCCGGATATTTATTTGATTCAGAATGCCGGAATCTCTATTGTAAAAGACACCAATCCATTTATAGACGCAATAGCAAAAGAGAGTATTGCTACAGATTATGATTTTAAGAATAAGAAATACCAATTACGAGATGACAAAATTTTCACAAGGCTCTTGAATGAACTTAAAGAGATGTATAAAGATTTTGAAGTTCCGATAGTATTGATTGAATATGCCGATAATGCAGAACTAAAGGAACAGGTAGAAGAAAGATTAAAAAGAACTTCCTGGCCCTATTTTATAGGAAAGATCGAACTGCAAAAAATTCCTGGTAAAAACTAAAGTTAAATATGTTTTTAGAGCCCTACCTACTATCTGGTCCATTGCGGATAATATTTCTATTTGCATTAATCCTAATAGTGCATAGATTAATTTCAACCAGGATTTCTGCACTCACTGCCTTGAACTTTTTAATCCCTACCATTACCCTGGTACTTGCTGCAGTACTTACGGGGAGTTTTGTCCTAGTCTTGACCAGGACATTTGATCTATTCGTCCTAATTAGCATAGTGATAATGCTCACTATGGTTACATTTATGAAACTGGATTTTAGCAAATCTTTAAAGGATCAATTGCAGCGAATTTATTCCCGTACTATTTTGTATGCCACTATAAAACTTGAGAAACGGAAGAGTTTTTTAGATCGTGATAATATCATTAAGCCAACCTATAAAAATAAGGAACAGGGATTATCACGGTATCATAAAAACTGGCAGTTAGCCATTGGTTTTCTATTACCCGTTATCACATATATTTCTAGAAATTCCCTTTTTCAACAAGATATTTACACGCTTTCTTCGAGTTGGTTTAATAATCTGGAGCTTATAAATGGGCTGTCATTAGATAAATGGTTTTTTCAGTCAGGTGAAATGATGGGAGATTATTTGCTTATCAACCTTTATTCTAAAATAACCCATATTACATACGCCCAGGCATTACAATCTTTCGGAGTACTGGAGTCTGCCTTACTTTCTTTAATAATCTATTGGGTGGTATTTAAGATTTCCAGAAAACATTCTTCCGGTATCATGGCGGGGCTGAGTTTCGCCTTACTTTATTCATTTCTTCCAATAAATATAGAATTGTTAGCTCAGCATAAGTCCGTTTTTACCGCGCTTGTTATTGCTTTACCAACGATGTTCTTTTGTATTTATCCTCAAAGTTTTCGTCTTAATAGAAGGATGAGTTTTGGTTGGATGCCGATTTTATTCAGCGCTGTGTTAATGATAGATATTTTTGTCGGCATTTTTGTCCTATTCCCATTTTTACTTATTTTATTTTTATTTAAATTCAGGGATAACCTTAAGCAAATTTCTCAACTAATTTTTGCTTACCTGGCTTCAGTAATTTTAATAGGAAGTATATATGGTCTTGCCGCCCTAATTAAGGGGGAAGATTTTCTAGCTTTTTTAATGTCTAACTTCTATTCCTTCGATACCTATACCTATAATCCACATTTAATTATTCCCTTTGACGAACTTATTTATTATTATCAATTTGCAGGGATAGTTTTTTTAATCATTACTATTTTCAACTATATCAAAAAACCCCAAAAATGGTTAGCAAGCATCGTTTTTCTAATTTTTATAAATATCTTTTTTGGTATTTACCAATTAGATGAAGTTTTAGTAGACCTGGATATTTTGAGTCAGGTCCTTTGTATATTTATTCCAATTTTCTTCGGAATCATTCTTAACATTTTAATCGATCTTCTTTCTTTTTTCAATTTGGCTCCCAGACGGGCTATAACCATTGAAGTAAGTGGAGGGATATTAACTATTGGGGCATTGGTGTTATTTACCTTTCCGGGGGCAGCTAGCCTTAATTTTGAAACGGATAAAACAAAGAACCTTATTTTCGAAGCCTATTCAAAAATACAATCGAAGCATTTGCCTTATTCTTATGCTGTTGTAAATTCAACACCATATTCCAGCTTTAGTAAAAACAGTCATTATTACTATGATTACGATTATTTTAATAATAGGTATATCACACGAGACCGAGAATTCAATAAATATAAAGATGATACCCAATACCTTAATAATAATCCAAATGTAATTTTACCTCAATCGCTGTTTGTGTTTATTTATAACAATATGGAAGATAGCAAGTTTGCTAAGAATGAAAAGATTAAAGATCAACAGGTTATCGCGCAGCAAAGAATAGATCTTTTAAAAGCTAAAGGGAGAAATATAGATACGTATTACCAAAATAATGATTTAACTGTTTACCAAATAGTAAATAAGACAGGTTCCAGTAATGTTAATGAATTATTATACTGATGAAGAGTATGATCCAGTTACCAGAAAAATTCCTAAACTCTATTATTTTACTCTTGTGCTCTTTTGCAATAATTAGTTGTGAAACTGATAAGAAATCAGAAAGAATCCAAGAAAATAGTCCACGAGTAATATACGATGCCAATAGTAGCAATCCGTGGGTAACTTATATCCTGGAGCCTGATGATGATTTAAGTCTTAGGAATAAAAACCATATTAAAAAGGCTTTAAATTACGCAAAAATTCCATTCGCAGAAATTGATCTCGATGGTTTTAATAAAGAACCACAGTTAAACAATACTGTAAAAGTCATAGTGATTTATGATTTAGCTGCCTTGAATAAATCTGCTATGTCTTTGCTTATAAAATTTGTTTCTAATGGGGGGCATATAGTTATTCCAACAGTAGGAACTAATAAAAATTATGGGTTTTTGGCAGGGGTTACAGCAGATGCTAATTATGAAATTGATACCGCGGCGCAGGGTTTTTTGTTTCGCACAAATTTTCTCCCAAATTTTAAAGGAAAGTTTTATCAAAATCAAACGAAACACTATGGACTTAAGGCTAACAATTTCAGGAAAGATATCGAGATTCTAGCAAGCTCGCTCTCTGAAGAAAATTATCCTTTAATAATTAAAAATAAAATAGGAAGGGGTGCTGTAATCTCCTTCAATACGGAACAATTTACTGAAAAACGAGAAAGAGGCCTGTTCTTTTCTGCGATTTTATCCGGTTTAGAGGGTGTTCCCTATCCCGTAGCAAATGCTTCCAGTATAATGCTAGACGATTTTCCAGCGCCGCTTTATAATGTAAAATTGGAACCTGTAGATTCAGAAATGGATATAACTCAAGCCCGATTTTACACAGAGGTTTGGTGGGAGGATATGCTGAAATTAGCTCAGAAATATAATATAGATTATTCAGCTTATGTTTGTTTTGATTATTCTAACCAAACCACCCCACCCTTTAATTTTCGGGAATGGGACAATTCCATTTTAAATAGTTCGGATGTTGGCAATTTAGCCGATATGCTTATGATTGACATCAAAAAATCTGAACACGAAGTGGCATTGCATGGGTATAATCATGCTTCTCTTACATTGGAAGAATGGCCTAATAAGGATTATATGGGTTTAAGTATTGAAGCTGTTAAAAAGCGTTGGGCTGCACGTAATTATGGAACCCTTCCCATTTCTTATGTACCACCTTCAAATATTATAGATAGCACTGGTTTTATCGCTTTAGAAGAAAACATTCCTAGTATTATTTATAACGCAAGTATTTATTTGGGTGATTTTAAGGAAGGGGGGGATAGAGAGTTTGATCCTGAACCATATAACAGTCATTTTTTTAATTATCCACGGATTAGTAGCGGATATGTTATGACTCCTTCTCGTGAATTTAATCAGCAATCCCTGTATCTCTATACCGGTATTTGGACGCATTTTATACACCCGGATGATATTTATGAAATTCCTGGCGAAGATCCCCTAAAAAGAACAGGGGATTATACCTTACGTAATAAAAACAGCTATGGTTGGATAATATCTGAAGATGGTACGCCTGGCCTTTTACCAAGGTTCGAGAATTATATTAAAAAGGTGAAGAGTACCTTTCCGTTTATTCGTTTTTTAAAAGTTTCTGAAGCTGCAAAAATCACCCAAAACTGGCGTGAAGAACCTTATGAGTTCGAGCAAACTGAAAACAATATCATTGTAAAGTCCGGCATTAAAAAGACTGCTAAGAGTGAGAATTTTTGGTTTGCATATGTTCGTGAGCCAAATATTTCCAGGGTAGAAGATTTTTTAATGGATAAACAACTTAAGTTTACTAAAACTGCTTTTTTAGAAGGATTTCTATTTAATATAAAAACCCCGAGAAAACATCTGAGCCTACCTAAGTTCGAAGGAGAAAATGCACAAAATCTCCTCAATTCAACAATAGAAGAGTTTGAAGCTTATCGCCTAATGAAACCTTCAGGAATTCTTGAGAGTGTTGATACAGAAATAATTGAATTAAAATCTAAAATTGGTAGAAGTGATAAATTTGTCAGCGAGGATTGGTTAGAGTTATTTAAGTATTTGGGCTGGAAAAGTAGGCAGAAGGAGATATGGACATTGCTGGAAAAGAAATACAATCAGAATAGATCTTCTGAATACGTAAAACTAGCTGCGGAGTTCACAAGACAAAGTGATTATCCTGATATGCAAACCAGGAAACGTTGGATGTTAAGGCTTATTGATATGTATCCCGATAATATAAAACTCAGAAAGGATTTTATAGCCTATTTTGGAAGCGATACCCAGGTGCAGCTAAGTCGCGAAGAGTTACTGCAACTTATTGAAAATACACAGATTAATCAAGAGCGCTTTACCTATTTATTATTGCTTAATGAGAAGGATCCTGAGGCTGCATATAATCTGGTTGAAAACATAAAGGCTTGTCGAGATGACTTTAAACTTGCTTCTTCCACAATTGCATGGATTTTTGCCGATGCCAATAACTATAAGCAAGCTATTTTATGGGCAGAATGCAGCGAAAATATTTCAGAAAATGTAATAAGGGACTGGCGCATACAGTCAGGGGAGTATGAATTTCTAAAAGAAACTAATTTTTCTCTCTACATAGAGTATCTCCTTGCCGATAACGCTAAAAAAGCTACGCAGGAATTACTTGAAGTTAAAGCATGCAGGAAGGAACTCCAACCTTTAGCTACGACAATTGCCTATGCCTACGCCGGTCAGGGAAGCTATAGAAAAGCCTTGGAGTGGTCGTTATGCGCCCAGAATTTTTCTTTAGTAGAACGTATGTTTTGGCTAAATTCTTTAGGAAATTACAGTGAAATTGAGCGTATATATGCCAATTATTCAGGAAATAACGGCGAAGATAAATTGGCTGTACGAGAGTTTATGGCTGAATTTTATATGGGTCGAGGTGATATTGTTAATGCCTGGAAAATAGTTGCAGAACTTCCAAATTCAACAAAAAAAGAAGGTTTAAGGGCCCAGTTAAACAAAGATGTTGTTTATTTAAAACCAGATCAAAAAAGACTTTTGCTGAAAGAGCACGCTTCTCTTTTTTATCCAGAGGTAGCCTCGCAGATAAAACAGAACTTAAGAATAACCAAAGGTAATTTTCTTCAAATTGGCAGCAATGTGATTAGTGATAGGTTAGATCCTACTGCCTTTGGTGCAGAAGCTATTTATGGAATTCGGGACAAAGGACAAAATCAGCATCAATTTGGTGTGAGCCGTTATACGGCCTACGAGATTCCTTTTCAGCCAGAACTGCAAAACAATAGAGAAGCCAATTTAAGTGGGTTTATTTATAGGTTTCAAACCAGGGAAAGATTAGAAAAGTTCAATTATGGATTTGGGACCAGGTTAGAATTTAATAATGCCGGCAAAACCTATCTTCATCTACAGGCTTCCGCATCTATTGCAAAAGACAGTCTATACAGTTCGTTTACTTTTTTTAGAAAACCAGCTTTGACAGGCCCTGCCTATAATTTAAATATATATCAAACCCAGGTTAATATATACGAGGAACTTCAGTTTAAAGAAAAATTCCAGGCCGTTTTTTATGTAGAAGGAAATCATTATGACGATGAAAACGTTGTAGATGTTCAGGCACTTACCAGTTTATCGATGGATTTTAAGCTGAATAAAAGATCGAAATTTAGGTCTTATACTGAATTATCTGGTATGCTAGGAAACACTAAAAGGCCAGGAGGATACCCGTATTGGACTTTGGATGAAAGATTATACGGCGGCCTTGGTATTGCTTATGAATATTTAAATCAAAAGAATTTCTGGAAGGTAAATCTCGATGCGGGGTATTTCCTCGATACTTTTTCAGAGGAATTTCAGCGCTACCGCGGCAGTTTATTATGGCCAATTTCAAAATACCTTCATTTTAATACCCAATTAGAATTTTACACACTTAAAAACTTCTATTCAAATAACTTTAGCTTCGGGTTAAAATATTTTTTGAAAGAAAATGATTAAGGATTAATTTTAAACGAAGCTGTAGCTTTATCAAAGACGATTAAACCTTCAGGGAAAACCGTGGAGAATGCACCGGATTCCAGTAGGCCTGTTGGGGAGCCTGTAATTACGTTGCTCTCCTGCATCAAAATAATCTTATCACACAGCTGAATAGCAAGATTAATTTCGTGCGAAGCAAAAACAATGGCTTTATTGGTTTTTCGAGTCAGTTTTTTTAGCAACTTCAGTACGTAAGCTTTATGATATAAATCTAAATGTGTAGTGGGTTCATCTAAAATTACCAGGGGCGTATTTTGAGCAATAGCCCTAGCAATTAAGACCTTTTGCAGCTGACCATCGCTTAATTCAAAGCATTTTTTGTTTTGTAAATCTTCAATCCCCACATTTTGTAAAGATTTCTTGATTTGTCGCAAATCGTTTTTCCCGAGTCTTCCAATCCAATTGGTATAAGGTTGTCTACCTAATGCTACAAGTTCAAACACACTTAAATTTTTAGAAATCGGTTGTTCAGTAAGGACCAGGCTCACTAAAGAAGCAAGTTCTAAGGAATCTATTTGTTGAATTTGTTCATTTTTCACCAAAACTTTTCCCTTCAATGCATCCTGCACCCCGCTTAATGTTCGTAAAAAAGTAGATTTTCCAACACCGTTTATACCAATTACGGCCACAAGCTCCCCTTCATTTACTTCAATATTTATTGCTTCAGCAATAATTGTTTTTTTTGCTTTATTGCTGTAACCAATATCCAGATCGATGGTTCTGAGAATGCTATGATTTTGGTTCTGGTTCAATTTTAGAATAAAAATTTACGTTTACGCACCAACAGCCATATTACCACCGGAGCTCCAATTAGCGAAGTTATGGCATTTATAGGTAATGTATATTCCTGACCCGGCATTTGTGCCACGATATCGCAAATAAGCATTAAGGCAGCACCACCTAAAATAACGGCGGGCACCAGGATACTGTGATTGTTAACTGGTATTATTTGTCGTATTAAATGGGGAACAGCTAACCCTACAAAAGCGATAGGCCCGGCAAAAGCGGTAATACTACCTGCCAGTAGACTGGTAGCAATTATAATTATAAATCTGTTTTTTTGAATGCTAACACCCAGGCTTTTGGCGTATTTCTCACCGAGCAAAAGGGTGTTAAGGTTTTTGATACAGGAAATAGCTAAAATTATTCCAACTACCCAAAACATGGTCAGGATTCCTACTTCATCCCAGGAAAGGTCTCCCAGGCTTCCAAAAGACCAAAACACATATTGTTGTAACTGTGTCGCCGGGCTAAAATAAGAAAGTACGCTTACTACAGCTGCAGTTAAGCTTGCAAACATTAGGCCGATTATTAGAATTGCCATGGTATCTCTAAGCTTCAGGGAAGCTAACATTACAGCGATTAACACCAATAAACTTCCAAAGCTGGAGGCAATTACCAAACTCCATTGTGAAAGTAAAATTCCTGCAAAACCTCGGCCAAATACAGAAGCTCCCATGATTACAATTGCCACACCCAAACTTGCGCCGCTACTTAAACCTAGCACATATGGGCCGGCTAGTGGATTTCGAAATAAGGTTTGCATTAAAAGTCCGCTTATAGCCAGGCCTGAGCCTGTTATAATTGCTGTTATTGCTTTTGGCAGACGGTATTCTACGATTATGTACCGCCAGGTTTCTTTAGTAACTTCTAAATTAAGAATTGAAGCAAAAACATCTTTAAGTGGAATATCAACCGAACCCAGACTGATATTCAAAAAACCAAGAAAAATCACTCCTAAAAAGAGGAGCAATAGCGGAAGAACATATTTTTGGGACTGCAACAAGGCCGGTTATTTATTTCGATGTAAATATCTGAAATAAATTGAGGAGATAAAATTAAAGAAGATCTATAATGGAATTTCATCTGATATTACGAAAATAAAGTACATTATTATTCTCCTTCAGATTAGTCTTCCAGGGCCTTAAAAAATATCCTCTTGTGATTTGGAAGCAATTCGGGATGAAAAATGGAGACCAGGTCTTTTAATACCAAATCTGGTCGTTGGGGGGCGAGTTCAAAATAAATAACGCCGCCGGTTTCACCTTTTGTTAAACTTACGCTATAGACATTTTTATCCTTTACTGCATCAAATTGCTGATAATGTGGAGATTCTTCTAAAAGTTTGGAATAGGAAGTGAATTGACCGGCGCTAATCCAAAATTCTACATCCCTGGCTTTTGCGAGTACACTTTCAAAAGATAAGGCCATACTGCCGTTTCCCTGGGTTTCGGAGTATATGTAATTCGCATTGGCATCTTTTAAAAATTGCGCTTGCCAAGAATTCCCATAGGGTAGATACCACTGATCTTTATACATTGCACCACTTAGAACTTTAGGACTTTTTTCGGCCGATTTCGCCAATTTTTTGGCATCAACATAGGCCGTTTCAATATTATTAAAAATCCTCTCAGCATCTTTTAATTTATCATAAAAAACGCCGAAAAATTTAATCCATTCTGCTTTTCCCAGCGGTGTTTTTTCAGTCCAGTCCCCATTGTACATTACTGGAATTCCTGTTTTCTGGATTGTTTCGAAACTTTTGTTATTTCCATTTATCGCGAAACCTACCACCACATCCGGATTAAGATCTATAAGAACTTCGGTATTGATACTTTCATTTCTTCCCAGTTCTTTGATTTTTCCTGAATTAATTAATTTTCTTGTTTGCTCTGAAGAAATATAATCCAGACCTGGAAAACCTATCAGGCTGGTTTCTTCATTTAAAATCTCTAATGCCGGTATATGAGTGGTTGAGGTTACCACCATTTTTTCTACCGGAATCTGCACTCTTTGATCATAATCTAAATGCTCAGGGATTTCAGCGTTTTTTTTGGCAAGTAGGTAAGTAAAGGAATTTTCAGCATTTGGCCATGGAGTTGTTGTTTTAAGAAGATAATAATCTCCAAAATCACTAATGCTAAAACTTTTAGCATAGCTTAATTCAACTGAATTTCCAGTCTGTACAGAATCTGGTTTTTGTTTTTTCTGATCGGTTTTACAGGCGGTAAATGCTAAAAACAGCAGAAGAACTGTAAGTGCCTTTGCAGTGTTTCTTTTCATTTTTTAATAGGTTAAATGAAATGGAATTAATGAGATATTATATGGTATAATAATTTTCAAAAGTAAGATTATTTAGAATTTTATGATGCCAACTCAGATAAATGTTTAATTTCGCATTGAAATTTTTGGTTCGGATGTGATTTTTTTCACGCCGATTAAAAGGGAATCAGGAAGAAGAAAGAAATAATGTTTTTCATTATATATTTCAAACTTTGCAAAGCCTGAGCTGTTCCCGCAACTGTAAGCTTAGTCCCCAACGGGATGCTTGTTGTTATCACTTCAAAAACCACTGTTCCCTTTTGGGGATGGGAAGGTAAACAACAAGACGCGAGCCAGGAGACCTGCCAGAATATAACCAATAAATTCTTAGACTTTCGGGATAAAAGTCAGAGGGCAGATGAAAAAAACGCAATTTTATATCCTATTCCTTAGTCTGTTATGCAGCATGACCGCCTTTGCTCAAAACGATACAGTTAAGGTTTTAGACGAGGTTTTCCTGACCGATACAAAACTGAAAGATTTTTCTACCGGCCAGCAGGTTACGGTTTTAAACGATTCAGTTTTAAAGAAAAACGGGGCACTGCTTACCTCAGCCTTAAATTTTAATACCAATATTTATTTTAAAGAAAATGGCCTTGGGATGGTTTCCTCACCTTCCTTCCGCGGAACCACAGCTTCCCAAACTGCCGTGTTATGGAATGGGATAAATATCAATTCCCAGTTTAACGGTCAAACCGATTTTAATACTTTAAATGTTGGCGGTTACGATAATGTTAGCGTTCGAGGTGGTGGTGGAAGCGTGGTATACGGCACAGGTGCTATTGGTGGTACTGTCCATTTGAATACCAACCTTGATTTTAGCGGAAAAACCAAGCAGGATATTTTTTTACAATACGGAAGTTATAATACTGTAGATGCCCGATATAAAGTAAAAACTTCGGAAAAAAAATGGAGGTTAAGTATAGCTGCAGCCAGGAATTCTTCTGATAATGATTATGAATGGCCGATTGGAAACCGGGAAAATGAAAATGGCCAATTCTATAATAATAATTTGGATTTAGGTCTGGCTTATCGCTTAAATAAGAAAAACACTTTAAAATTTTACAGTCAGTTTTTCGATGGAGAACGGCATTTTTCATTGATTCGATCTTCGGAAACCAAAACTAAATACACTAATTTAAATACGCGGAATTTACTGGAATGGGTAATTGAATTTGGTGATTTTATTTCTGTTTCCAGGTTTGCGCATTTGAATGAAAATTACAGGTATTATGCCAGTATTGTCTCAGAGGATAATTCTTTTGGGAAAGCCAAAACGATTATTGGAAAATATGATTTAAAGTATGCGGCATCCAAAACGCTGGAATTTAATGGCGTATTAACCAATACATATACCGATGGTAGCGGGTCTGGAATTGAAGAAAATACTCGAAATATATTTTCTTCAGCATTATTAATGAAACACAGGCCATTTCAGAAATTTCAATACGAATTGGGAATCAGGAAAGAAATAACCGATAATTATAAGAGTCCCTTGTTATTTTCTGCAGGAACAAATTATGATTTTACCGAATTCTATAGTTTAAAAATGAATATTTCCAGGAATTTTAGAATTCCAACTTACAACGATCTTTACTGGGCAGGAGCCGGAAACCTGGATTTACGTCCTGAAACTTCCAATCAGATTGAGATAGGAAACCATTTTAAATACAAAGACTTCAAGTTAAGCCTAACCGGGTATTATATTCAAATCGATGATATGATACGCTGGTTGCCATCAGTAGGAGGGCTCTGGCGCCCCAGAAACGAAGAAAAAGTAGAAACCTCCGGACTTGAAGTGTTGGCCAACTGGCGGAAACAAATTTTCCCAAACCATCAAATGGGCGTATCTGGAACATATGCCTATACGGTTTCAAAGAATAGTAATACCGGCTACCAGCTTATTTATGTGCCATTTCACAAAGCTACGGGAGCATTTACATATGGTTTTAAAAACCTTAGCATAGATTATCAATTGCTATATAATGGCGAGGTTTTTACCAGGTCAGATAATAATTCCCAATACAATATGGCTGCTTATGTGGTCTCAAACCTTGGATTTTCATACGATTTCGGTAGAAAAAATTCCTATAAGATTGGGACCAGGGTGCTCAATATTTTTAATGAAGAATACCAAAGTGTAGAAAACCGGTGGATGCCCGGTAGAAATTTTAATATATACCTAAACCTTAATTTTTAATCAGCATGATGCGGGAAGCAAATATTCTTAAAATCAGATCATTTGCTCCGCTGTTCGCTAAAATTCTAACCAATGAAAAGAAGAAGTAAACTTTTAGCCATCGCCATTTTAAGTGGCTTATTTTTAAATTCCTGTAGCAGTGACGATGATGCTATTAATGAACCTGAAAAAGAACAACCGGAAGGAAATTATACCAATGGTTTTTTTGTATTGAATGAAGGAAGTTTTGGTAATAATAACAGCACTGTTACCTATGTGAGTAATGACTTTTCTACAAATGAAATAGAAATTTTTCTTAAGGCAAATGATGAATCTTTAGGGGATACTGGGCAAAGTATCACCTTTGATGATGATTATGCCTATATTATTGCCAATGCTTCTAATTTGATTAACGTGGTAAACCGCTACACTTTTGAATTAGTAGGCCAAATTGATAGTGGTCTTGTATCTCCAAGATATGCGGTTGTGGAAAATGATAAAATGTATGTAACAAATCAAGGGTCTTACGAAGATTCAGAAGCAACTGCATTTGATGATTTCGTAGCAGTAATTAACCTGGAAACTTTGGAAGTTGAGAAAACCATAGAAACAAATACATTACTTGAATATATTCACGAAGAAAATGGAATGATCTATGTTCAAAATGCTGCTTTTGGTAGTGGAAATGGAATTACTGTTATTGATTCTACTATCGATGAAATTATAGACACTATTGAGACAGAAGATAACCTTATTTCTTTTGAAATTGAAGATGGTGTTCTGTATGCCTTAAGTTCTGCCATACTTGAGAAAATTGATCTGATTACAGGTGAAGTGATTTCTGAAATTGTTATTGAACAAGGAAGTGCAAGCAACCTGCAGATTGAAGACGGAATGATTTATTATACTATAGGTACGAAAGTATACAGGCTTGGACTTAACGATGAGACTGCGCCCGAGGCCCCCGTTTTGGAGTATAGCTCAAATTCAACTTATGGTGGCATGTATGGATTTGAAGTAGAAGGGGACTATATTTATACCGCAGAAGCCCCTACTTTTACTGAAAATGGAACTATTAGGATCTACGATTTAAATGGAGACCTAACAACTGAATTTGATTCAGGGGGAATTGGTCCAAATGGTTTCTATTTTAACGATTAAAAACTGTTTTTCTGTTTATTTAAATTTGATTAAAAAGCCCCGTTCCAATTAAGGAACGGGGCTTTTTATATACAAGGTTTAAAATTATTTCTTCAATTCAGCAGCTTTTTGCCTTATAATTTCTGGTATTTCGTCAACATACATTCGCTGATAATCCACATCACTTTCGCCTCGTTCTCCAATTTTAGAAAATCGGGAATCATAAGAAACTGATGGAATAGCCATTCTGTTTCCGGTAATATCAGCCAAAGCCGCTGCAAGTAAGGTTTCTTCTGGAGTACCTAGTGCTTTTAGATTAAAGATATCTTCTTCAACCAAAATATCGGGAATTAAACCTTCTTCGTAATAGGCATCCTCATCGGCATTTTTGGATTCATAGATAAGTGGCTGAATTACATATTTATGGTTTGGATTACGCTCCTCTCTTGTAAAGTTTGGAGAATCATATAATGGTGCTGCCGCCTGGAATTTACCAACAGTAGAAGTTCCTACGTGCACAACATTTATATATGGAGCAAGACCGTTCATTACCAATTCACTGGCGGAGGCTGTAGAGCCGGTTCCAATTATATAAACTTTACTAAGGCCAAGACTATTAATCATTTCTTCAGTTCTAATTTGGCCGTTAAATCGATCTACAAGTTGTTCCTGAGTAAATTGACTTTGTAAAAGCTCATTCCAGGTTTGCTTAGAAAAAATTTCTCCTTCAAATTGACCAGTAATCATACTTGAAAGGTCCACCGCACTTTCTACAGAACCACCACCGTTATATCGAAGGTCTAAAACTAACGCATCTACATTTTGGGTTTTTAGCTCACCAAAAGCAGCATTTAATTCATCATCAAAATCAGCGGTAAAACTATTATACATAATGTAACCAACTTTTATACCATCTACGGTTAGGGTTTTAGTATGTAAAACTGGGTTTTCAGTAATTTGTTCCCTTGTTAAAGCGATAGTTTCTCCGGTTTCGCTAATAATATTATCGTTTACCTGTGCAAGCGAAATTTCAAAACCATCACGACCTAAAAGAGATTGATAGTTAGTACGATTCAAAGATTCTCCATCAATTTCTGTAAAAAGCATACCTCTTTCAACACCGGCTTCATCTGCCGGACTTCCGGGAATTATATAACGAACATACCCAAAAACCCCGGTTTCACCGTAAGCAACAAGACCGTAATCCATACCAGTTGTAGTACTAATTCCGCTTTGGCTGTTTTCTAAGACTGTATAGTCGTCTACTATAAAACTAAAGCGATCTTTTGGTGCCGGTACCTTTAGCCCGTTTCTAAATAAATCTTCGGGTGATTCAAATTCACTCAACCATTCGTTTTTATCCTCTGAAGTAGCAAAATAGTTTACTCCTAATTCGGGTACATCAGCTTCATAAACATAATAGATGCTCATGGCATCATATAGATAATTTTCGATTTCTAAATTAGGGGTTTCTTCTGGATTTTCACCACCAACCACGGGGATAACTTCATCATTGTTGTCTTTAGAACAAGAGGTGAGTACCCCGGTGGCCAGGAATAAAATTAAAATTAGTTTGTTAATCTTCATAAATTTTAAGTTTGTTTTGGATTGCTAAAAATACCTACAATTAATTAAATTGAAAATCCTATTGTAACAAATATTACCGTTAATCGTTTAAAAGGTAAGAAGGTTATTAAACCAACTATAAATGATACAACAAGCCTTCCTGGTAAAAATTAATCCGGTAAAACAAAAGATGTACCGGCTTGCATTACGGCTGCTTATTTCAAAAGAAGCAGCAGAAGATGCTACACAGGAAGTAATTATTAAACTGTGGAATCGTAGAGATAAAATCAAGGACTATACCAATTTTGAAGCTTTTGCAATGACAACTACAAAAAATTACTGTTTGGATGAGCTAAAAGCCAAAAAGAACAATAATTTAAGAATTGTTCATCAGAATTTTGAGAACAACTCAATTTCCCTGCAAAGAGAGCTTGAGGTGAAAGATGAACTTAACTGGATAGATAAAATTGTAAATGACTTACCGCAACAGCAGAAGATTATATTTCAGCTAAGGGATATTGAGCAATTGGAGTTTGATGAAATCATTGAAATTACTAAGATGAAACCCACTGCCGTTAGGGTAGCATTATCCAGGGCAAGAAAAAAAATAAAGGAAAGTCTAACAAACAAGCATAATTATGGACTCAAAAAAGGTTAGAAAATTACTGTTGAAATATGATGCTGGTGAGAGTACATTAGACCAGGAAAAAGCACTTCGTGAATATTTTCAAAATAATGACGTTCCGGATGATTTACAGAGTTACCGTTTGATATTTTCTTTTGCACAAAAAAGCAGGGATCAGCAAATCGATCGCAAAATGCATCTTCCTGAATTGGAAAAGGAGCGTAAATATTTTTGGACGGCTATAGCAGCAAGCGTGATTTTGGTAATGGGACTTTTCTTTTTTCAAAATAGACCTATAGAAATATACGATAATGATCTCGGTACTGTTCAGGATAAAGAAGAAGCATTACAAAAAAGCATGGAAGCCTTAAGAATGGTTTCCCAATTAATGAACGAAGGTAAAGAAGACCTTATTTATTTAAAAGAGTTTAATAACACCAAAAATAAATTTTTAATAACTGAATAACTTATGAAAAAGATAGTAGTAATAATTATTATTGGCCTTTTACCGATAATAACGCAGGCACAATCATTTGCCAAGTATGAAAATATGAAGGATGTTGATGCTATGGTAATGACTAGTAAGATGTTTAAAATGCTTGCAAAAGTAGATTTAAGTGAAGATAACCCGGAAGCCAGGGAATACCTAAAATTGATAGAAAACCTGGACGAGATCAAAATGTTTACAAGTTCAACTGCTTCAGTGAGGAATGAGATGCAAAAGGACGTGGAAGCTTATCTAAATTCAAATTCCCTGGACCAGTTAATGCGGGTAAAAGAAGATGGTAAAAACATTAGATTTTATTCAAAAAGTGGTAAAAACGATAATTACGTTAGCGAATTGTTTATGTTTATGGAGGGTGAAAAAGAAGGAGAGCCAATATCAGTCATCCTTAGTATTACTGGTGAAATAGACCTTTCACAATTATCACGTCTTACTTCGGACCTTAAAATTCCGGGTGCAGAGGAGCTGAAAAACGTAGAAAAAAAATCCTAGATTAACTTTAATTCAATAATAATGAAATCGATAAAACTTTTGACTCTGGCCTTTGCCTCTTTTGCTTTTGTTTCATGCAACAGCGATCCAAGTTTACAGGAATATTATGTAGAAAATCAACAGGATAATAAATTTATTGCCTTAGATATACCTACAAGTATGTTCGCAAATACTGAAGACCTGGATGAAAATCAAAAAGCTACCCTGGAGAGTGTAAAAAAGATAAATGTACTGGCTTTACCGGTTAAAGAAAGCATAGAAGCATATGAAGATGAAAAAGCAAAATTAACTCAAATTCTCAGGGATGAAAAGTACCAGCTTTTAATGAAATATGGCTCAAATGATCGCAGAGCCGAAATTTATTTTACCGGGGATGAGGAGGCTATAGATGAAATTATCGTATATGGTTACGACGACGCCAAAGGAGTAGGAGTGGCCCGGGTTTTAGGTGAGAATATGAATCCACAGAAATTAATGGAATTCATCAAATCGCTAGATGAGGGTGATTTAGATATAAATGGCCTTAAAGAAGTTGCAGGCATCTTTAAGGGTGAATTAGAACAGTAGTTTTTAGTTGATGAAAGAGGTTGTTTGAAATAGTTGTCAAACAACCTCTTATTTATTGTGTGCCGTGCATGGCGTATAACTCGACGGTGAAAGTCCGTTATGAGGGTTTATAGCTACCTATCATTAGCTAAGAGCAAGGGTGTCCA
>NZ_SNWE01000027.1 GCF_004362395.1 Salegentibacter sp. 24 | reverse complement strand
GATTTGAAGACCGCATTAGGCTCGATTTGGCAACCACTCCTTCGGGGGTACCCCCGAAGGAGTGAAGCAAAGGACAGAGTTCAGATTACACTCCCCAAAAGGCTTGCTAAATAGAAATTATTCCTGGATTAAAATATTTTTACTACATACGCTATTTTCAATTTTAATAGGATTTGTAATTCGGTTTTTTTTCGATTTATATGGAATTTTATTGGGGCGAATGAATTTTGCTGATTACAGTATTAAAGCCAGCCTTGACCGGATGATATATGTAATAGATCTTAATTTCCTTATTTATTTTGCGATGATTTTTATTATTTATACCTACTATTATTTGAAACAGGTAAAAGAATCTGAAAAGCAAAAGATGCAGTTAGAATCTCAACTCATCAATACACGTATGAAGATGTTATCTTCCCAACTTCAGCCTCATTTTTTGTTTAACACCTTGAATTCCATCTCAGCTTTGGTAGAAATGGATGCAAAAAAGGCCCAGGATACAATTGCCGACCTGAGTGATTTGCTTCGGGAGATTTTATATAGCGGTGACAATTACCAAGTTAGTTTGCGAAAAGAAGTACGAATGCTGGATTATTATTTAAATATTTTAACACTTAGATTCTCAGATCATTTAGTGGTGGAGAAACAAATAGACGAAAGTTTGATGGATCATTTAGTGCCCTCATTAATTCTCCAACCTATTATAGAGAATTCTGTGAAACACGGATATTCTTATCACAATATACATCTTAAAATAAAAATTGAAATTTTTAAAGAAAATAAAAATCTTGTACTTCGGGTTTCAAATAACGGAAAATCCTTAACTGAAGAGCAAGAAGCTCTCCTCAAAAAAGGAGTAGGAATTTCTAATATTAAAGATCGCCTGCTCACATTATATGGAAAAAAAGCACAATTTAAAATTCGCAATAAAGAGATTGGAGTGGAAACTATTATTAAAATACCGTTTTCTAAAACCTGATTATAAACTCAAACGTTCCCCTTTTTTACTAGCAGATTCATAAATTTTTTCTAAAATGATTATGTCCTTTAAGCCTTCTTCTCCTGGAACTATTACTTTCTTATTCTGGATTATAGCCAGGGCATCATCATCCATTTGCACGGCCTGCTGATTTTTTCCAAATGGGGATAAAACAGTTCCATCGCTTGCTTTGCCTTTTACTCCGGAATAAGACTGAAATGGTCTTAAAAAATACCATCCATCTTCACAATCGATTTCCAGGTTATTTAAATTTTCACCAAAACTGGTTCTGCAATCGGCGGTGATTCCATTGGGAAATTCAAGCTTAAATACAGTGGTTTCATCCACTTCATCAAAAATTTTCGGACGATTAGTAAAATGGTTTGCACTTACCGAAATTGGTTCTAAGCCTGTGGTATACCTGGCTGCATTTAAAGGGTACACGCCCATATCATACATCGCACCACCACCCATTTCCTTTTTCAGTTTCCAAGGATTCATAGGGTCACCATAATAACCAGCTTCGGCTTTTAAGTTTTTCATTTCACCAAAGGGTTTGGTTTTAGCCCATTTCATCAAAGTTTGGGTATTCTTTTCGTGCTGCATTCGGTATCCGATAGAAAGTTTTACCCTGTTCTTGTTACAGGCGTCAATTATTTGACGGCATTCCTTAGCCGTTTTCGCCATTGGTTTTTCGCACCAAACGTGTTTACCAGCATTTGCCGCTTTAACCGCATATTTGGCATGTAATCCAGTAGGAAGTACAATATAGATGACATCTATCTCATTGTTATTAGCAATGTCATCCATATTATCATAATTATATACGTTCTGATCTTTTATGCCATATCTGGCTTGCCATACCGGTACTTTCTCCGGACTCCCGGTAACTATACCTTTTAATTCGCAATAATCCGTTTCTTGTAATGCAGGAGCCAATTGCCCCGTGCTATAATTTCCTAATCCCACCAGGGCGACACCTAATTTTTCCTTATTTGTCGGATTTAAAAAATTTGGAATCGGCAGGGTGGTAGCAGCTATAAATAATCCTGATTTTTTAATGAATGTCCGGCGATCTGGCATAATATATATTATTTAATTTTGATAGAAGTTACTTAAGCTTCCCTGAATGGAATCGTGAAATTTTATATTTAACTATTTTTTAAAAGCTGTATTTTAGTGTTATACTGATTTTTCTTAACTTAAAAGAAAATATATTCCAACTTATCATGAAAAAAATACTTTTTTTAACTGGAGACTTTGCTGAAGATTACGAAACCATGGTTCCTTACCAAATGTTGGTGATGTTGGGCTATACGGTACATACTGTTTGTCCTGGCAAACAAAAAGGCGATAAGATCAAAACAGCAATTCATGATTTTGAAGGCGACCAGACTTATACCGAAAAGCCCGGTCATTTGTTTGAGCTTAATTATTCATTTGAGGATGTAAAAGTTGATGAATATGCAGGTTTTGTAATGGCCGGAGGACGTGCTCCTGAATATCTCAGATTAAATAAGAAAGTAATTGAAATCACTAAACATTTCTTTGAAAAGGATAAACCGGTAGCTTCTATTTGCCACGCCATCCAAATTCTTACGGTTGCAAATGTTTTAAAAGGCAGAACACTTACCTCATACCCAACTATTGGTCCTGAAATCGAGCTGGTAGGAGGGAGGTACAAGGAGGTCGAACCAACTCAAGCAGTTGTGGATGGTAATTTAGTCACATCACCAGCCTGGCCGGGTCATTCGGCTTTTATACGGGAATTTGTGAAACTTCTCGGAGCAAAAATAGAGATTTAAAAATTTTGGAATAATCTTTATAGAATTTAGCCGTTTAGTCCTTCTCTTATTTTAATAGGCAGCTATCTGCAAAGGGAAGAAGTTTCTGAGTAATCCCTTTCTCTTTTTATCTTGTTATATTTTCTCTATAGTATTGGAGAATTTATTTCTTTCCTTTTCGGAAGAAGATTTTGTCCTTAGCAGCAGTGATTAAGGTATCATTACAAAGGATGATCCTTAAGGCTACACCGGTTATAACTGCAGCAATTGGATGATTCCTTCCTAAATTAAAATTTTTGATTTTATAAATTCCTCAATTTTTTCAACTGGAGTTTTAAAATCAAACCAGTGAATTTCTGGGTCTTTTCTAAACCAGGTAAGTTGTCTTTTTGCAAACCTGCGAGTATTTTTCTTTATTTCATCAACAGCGGCCTCTAAGGAGATTTCACCATCTAAAAAGCAGAAAAGTTCTTTGTATCCCACTGTATTTAGAGCATTTAAAGTGCGTTTAGGGTACAGGCTTTCGGCTTCCTGGAGTAAACCTTCTTCCATCATTAGATCTACGCGTCGATTGATGCGCTGATAGATCATTTCACGCTCTGCGCTAATTCCTATGCTAATAGGATTAAAATTTCGTTGTTTTCTAGGTTGATTTAAATAGGAAGAATAGGACTTCCCGCTGGCTATACTGACTTCCAGAGCACGAATAATCCGTTGAGGATTTTCAATATCAGCTATTTTATAATACTCAGGATCCATCTTCTTTAATTTTTCCTGCAGCGGAATGAGGCCTTCTTTTTTAAAATTAAAATTGAGGTTTTCTCTGATTTCGGGAGGAACTTCAGGGAAATAATCCAGACCTTGCAACACACTTTTAGTATATAAACCACTCCCGCCAACCATTATTGCGAAATCGCTGCTTTGAAAAAGTTTTTCTAATTTTTGGATGGCATCCGATTCAAAATCGCCAACATTATAACGATCCGCAATAGAAATATGCTGAATAAAGTGATGTTTGGCTGCCTGCAATTCTTCTTCGGATGGAACTGCAGTTCCTATTCTCATTTCTTTAAAGAATTGTCTTGAATCTGCTGAAATAATTTCTGCATCGAATTTTTGGGCGAGTTCAATAGCCAGGGTGGTCTTTCCAATAGCAGTAGGCCCTACAATATTAAGAAGATAATTAGTTTGCATGAAGTGGTTTTCCGCAGTTCTGGCAAAATTCAGCTTTATCTAGATGTTTGTCCTCATTACAATGCGGACAGACCTGTGTATTGGTGGGAATAATATCTTTTTGGGATTTTGTGAATTCTGAAGTGACAATACCTGTTGGCACGGCGATAATCCCATACCCAACAATCATTATAAAAGAGGCGATAAACCGACCCAGGGGCGTGATGGGATGTATATCTCCAAAACCAACGGTGGTAAGCGTTACAATACACCAATAAATACTCAGCGGTATATTGTCAAAACCTCCTTTCTCTCCTTCCACTAAATGCATTACTGTTCCCATAATTATACAGATGATCAGCACAGCAAAAAGAAAAACAGTTATTTTAGGGCGGCTGTTTTTTAAAGCTAAAAGGAGTCGGTTAGATTCTCCTATGTACCGGGTGATTTTTAAAATTCTAAAAACCCTGAGAAGCCTCAAGGCCCTGATAGCGAAAAGAAAGTTATGTCCACCAAAAATAAAAGCAATATAAGTCGGGAGGGTAGAAAGTAGATCTATAACTCCATAAAAACTAAAAATGTAATTCTTAGGCTTCTTTATAGAAATAACACGTAAAATATATTCGACAGTAAAAATTATAGTAATAATCCATTCCGCGATGTAGAAATACCAGTAATATTTAAGGTTAAGGGTACCAACACTCTCTAACATCACAAGGATTATACTGATAACAATAACGATAAGCAGGGCAACATCAAAGAACTTACCTGCGGGAGTATCCGCCTCATAAATTATTTCATGAATTTGAGCCTTCCAGCCTGTTTTGGGTTGAGTTCTAGCCAAAAATTACGGATTTTACGAATTTCCCAAATTTAAATAATTTAGTGAAGTTAATATGAAATTTGAGACTTATTTAGTTAGCGGGTCCAACTGAACAATTTTTAAACGTGAATTTCGACGGAGGTAGCTTTGAATGATATGTTGTGCATCCCGGTCGTTTTTCATTGGGGTTATTATAGATCGTATAATTTCTATGTTGTTGATCTGGTGATTCAAATTAAAATAGCCAATCCCCTTAAATTCACCATCTTCAACGAGCAGGGCACTTTTTTCGTCTATCTCCCGTCCCCGGTCTATAACCAGCATATGTTGGTTCTGATAGGAATGTTGATCTATTAATGCTCTTACTCTTTTGTTGTAAGCTTCGGCTGGTTCTTCGTGGATACAGGCCCCATGGCATTTTTTTATGGTGTAATTAAAGCAATTTCCATTTGTGTTTTCAAGGTTACAAAGTTTTCGGCAAAGTTCATATTTTTCTACCCACATCTCTAAAACGTTCTTTGCTCTTTTAAGTGAAGAAAAGGTTGTAATACTGTTCTTGTTTCCTGCGCGGCCAATTTTTAACTCAATATATCCGTTCTCATCTGTTGAATGATATAAGGCATGACTAAAAATATTCTTTTTTAGCGCCCTATTGTATTTTGGTTTATTATACTTTATTTCCTGGTTTTCTTTAAGAAGAGCGGCAAGTTCATTTCCCGTAGCTTCAAAGCTAACCGAAGAAACTTCTTTTTGCATTTGCCTGGATTTATGTTGTTCGTTGGTAAAATGCTGCGTTACTCGTTTTTTAATATTTCGGCTTTTGCCGATATAGATAATTTCACCTTCCTTATTATGAAAGTAATAAACTCCGGTGATTCCGGGAAGATCTTCTAAAATATACACCAAGCGGGTGTCAATCTGACGTTTTGGTGCTATTTTAACGGCATCCTTTAAAATATTTTTTTCAAGATCTTTAGCCAGTAACATCTTAAATAGCTTTACGGTAGCTTGAGCGTCTCCACTGGCCCGGTGCCGGTCGCTTAGTGGAATTCCCAATGCCCTAACCAGTTTTCCCAAACTATAAGAATCCTGTCCGGGAATAAGTTTTTTAGAAAGTTCTACGGTACAAAGCGATTTCCTCTCGAAATCAAAGCCTAAGCGTTTAAATTCGGTGCGAAGAATTCGATAATCGAATTTTGCATTGTGGGCTACTAAAACACAATCTTGTGTAATCTCCACAACTCTCTTTGCAATTTCATAAAATTTAGGAGCATTGCGAAGCATATCGTTATTAATACCGGTAAGGTTCACCACAAAGGGCTGAATGGCTTTTTCTGGATTTACAAGGCTTATAAACTGATCTATAACTTTTAAACCATCAAACTTATAAATAGCAATTTCTGTTATTCCCTCTTCGTTATATTTACCACCTGTGGTTTCTATGTCTATTACTGCGTACAAAAAATATATTTCTGTTTCTTTAATTAATTCCTTGATCCAAAAATATCGCTTCCTATGCGCACCATATTACTGCCGCAATCTATAGCGGTCTTATAATCTCCGCTCATTCCCATAGAAAGGATTTCAAAATCCAAATATATTTCTTTAAAATCATCAAATACCGATTTTAAATGCTGAAATTCTTTTCTCACCTGTGCCTGATCATTTGTGAAAGTAGCCATTCCCATAAGCCCCTTTACTTTTATATGATCTAATTTTTTAAATTCTTGTGAATCTAATATTTCTTTAGCTTTTTCAGCCGAAATTCCAAATTTACTGTCTTCTTCAGCAATTTTAATTTGCAACAGGCAATTTATACAACGATTATTTTTGTCGGCTTCCTTATGGATTTCTTTCAATAATTTTAAACTATCTACTGCGTGGATCAAAGAAACATAAGGAGCCATATATTTTACTTTGTTTCTTTGTACGTGCCCTACCATATGCCAATTAATATCCTTAGGAAGTTTTTCCCACTTTTCAGTCATTTCCTGGATTTTATTCTCACCAAATTCTCTCTGACCACAGTCGTAAGCCTCTAAGAGGTCTTCATTGGGTTTGGTTTTAGAAATAGCAACCAGGGTCACATCTTTGGGCAGTTCGCCTTTTAATTTTTTAATATTTTCTGAGATAGCCATGCAATTCATTTTTGGTTGGATTCAAACTCGTAGATGGTTAATCCGCTTAGTAATTTAGGTTCAATATAAGTGCTTTTCGGAGGCATAGTTAAACCTTCATCAGCTGTTTCTTTGATCTCTTCAATGCTCAAAGGAAGCATTCCAAAACCAACAGCAAATTCACCCTTGTCTATTCTGGTTTTAATTTCTATTAGATCATTTTTCCCGTGAATATAAGAAATACGCTTGTCATTTCGAAGATCTTCAATTCCTAAAATTGGCTGAAGTACTTTCTTGTAAAGAATATAGGGATCTAACTTACTTAAGGAATCGTCGAATTCATAGTTTGTTTTTCGTAAGTAAAGTGAATAAAACTCCCCATCCAAATACATATTAAAATGATGCTTCTGTAATGGTTTGTATACTTCCATTCCGTGGTTCTCGATCCGGAAATATTCATCGAGCAAAATTAGGAATTCCTCCTTGGTGTGGCCGTTTAAATCTGTTATCAACCGGCTATATTCATGTATTTTCAAGTTGCTCTCGGAAATAAGGTAACTCATAAAGAAATTATAAGCTTCTTTACCATCGTGCTCCATATTTGACGCTTTGGATTCCTGAGCCAGCAGATAGGAAGAAGCACTTCGATGATGCCCATCTGCGATATACAAATGAGGCATTTGATCAAACTCTTCTTTAATTTTTATAACCAAATCTTTCTGATCTATTTTCCATAAATAATGAATCTCCCGGTTAACAGTAGCAAACTCATATTCAGCCCGGGTTTGTATAACCTGTTCTATCACATTATTTATTTTCGAATTATCCGGGTAGGTAAGAAGAACTGGTTCAGTATTGAACCCCACCACTTTTAGATAATCTTTAAATAAGGTCTCACGATGGGCAATGGTGTCTTCGTGTTTTTTTATAAGATTATTTTTGTAATCTTGTGCACTTGCGGCAGCTATAATTCCGCAGCAGGTATTTTCCCGACCAACTATTTGATAAAGATAATATGCTGGTTCTTCATCTTTTATAAACGAGTTTTCTTCCCTGAATTCCAGGTAACGGTTTCGAATCATCTGGAACCGCTGTCCACCGGTAATCTCGTGCTGAAACTTATATCCCGGATTCAAAATATGTAAAAAGGAATAAGGATTATATTGGAGAACCGCCCGTAGTTCGGCCTCCGTATATTCTTCAAATGACTTTGCGGCTACAAGTCCAGCCTTTGCCCGTTGAGGCCTTACAGCTCTGAATGGAAGTATTTTTGTCAAACCCGATGCTACTTTTATTTAACTGAATTGAGATGAAACCTTTTCGGCTTTTTTACTGTCAGAATAATCGTAAAAACCTTCCCCGGATTTTACACCCAGTTTCCCGGCCATTACCATATTGGTCAACAAAGGACAAGGGGCATATTTAGGATTTTTAAAGCCTTCATACATCACTTCAAGTATAGAATGACAAACATCAAGACCTATGAAATCGGCTAGTTGAAGAGGCCCCATTGGGTGCGCCATGCCAAGCCTCATCACTGTATCTATTTCTTTTACGCCTGCCACGCTGTTATAAAGAGTTTCAATCGCTTCGTTAATCATTGGCATTAAAATTCTGTTGGCCACAAAACCTGGGTAGTCATTGGCTTCTACAGGCACTTTGTTTAAGTTTTCTGAAAGCGCCATGATGGTTTCAGTGACCTTATTACTAGTAGTATAACCACGAATAATTTCAACGAGTTTCATAATGGGTACCGGATTCATAAAATGCATCCCGATAACACGCTCTGGATTGGACACCACAGAAGCGATTTTTGTAATTGAAATAGAAGAAGTATTACTGGCCAAAATAGTATTAGCCGAACAATTTTCATCCAATTGCTTAAAGATTTTAAGTTTCAGGTCTTCATTTTCTGTAGCGGCCTCCACTACCAGGTCTACATCCTTAACTCCTTTAGGGATATTAGTAAAAGTTGTAATATTATTAAGGGTTTCTTGTTTGTCTTCCGGGCTAATTTTTTCTTTGGAAAGCATTCGGTCTAAATTTCCCGAAATTGTTTTCATCCCCTTTTCCAGACTTTCTTCTGAAATATCGATTAGGCTTACCTTGTATCCAAATTGGGCAAAAGTATGAGCGATTCCGTTACCCATTGTCCCTGCTCCAATAACTGCTATATTTTTCATCTTGTGTGGTTTTATTTTAGATTAAATTCAAAATTATACTGAAACTTAATCCTAATTAATTCTTTAAATCATTTACTAAAACTGGCAATAACTCCATTGGCGACACGCAAAGCTTCAGCGCCCTCTTCCAGAGTGACTATTGGGGTTGTTTTATTGTTTATAGCATCTGCAAAAGTTTCCAACTCTTCTAAAATAGCGTTGTTTTCCAAAACTTCAGGATTGTCAAAATAGATTTGCTTTTTTACTCCTTCCGCATTCTGCAATATCATGGCATAATCATCAGGAGTTGGTGAGGCGTCTTTCATTTTTACAACCTCACATTTTTTCTCCAGGAAATCTACAGAGATGTAAGCGTCACGTTGAAAAAATCGAGATTTACGCATATTTTTCATTGAAATTCGACTCGCTGTTAAATTTGCAACACAACCATTTTCAAATTCAATCCTTGCGTTGGCAATATCCGGAGTGTCACTAATTACTGAAACCCCGCTGGCGCTAATATTTTTAACCTTGGATTTTACCACACTCAGAATGGCGTCGATATCGTGGATCATCAAATCGAGAACCACAGGTACATCTGTTCCTCGTGGGTTGAATTCTGCAAGGCGATGGGCTTCAATAAACATCGGATTATCAATCCGGGAAGCCACTGCTTTAAATGCCGGATTAAAGCGTTCTACATGGCCTACCTGTCCTTTTACTCCGTATTTTTTGGCTAGTGCGATAAGCTCCTGGGCTTCAGCAAAGGTATTTGTTATAGGTTTTTCTATAAAAACATGTTTTCCTTGAGTGATTGCATGTTTGGCGACTTCAAAATGAGATAGGGTAGGAGTTACAATATCAATAAGGTCAACTTCCGCAATAAGTTCTGCAATGGAAGTAAATGTTTTATAACCGAATTCAGCAGCAACCTTTTTAGCATTTTTAGAATCGGCATCGTAGAAGCCTACAAGTTCATACTTTTCGGACTGATTGAGCAATTTAAGATGTATCTTTCCTAAGTGTCCTGCACCCAGCACGCCAACTTTCAACATATTTTTTAGCATTTTTCACAAAAATAGCATTTTGATTGCAAATAGTTTAGCTATTGATGGAGGAATCTCCCGCGATTTCCCTTGGTAACTTATAAGGCTAATGAGTATTTTTACAAATCTAAAAGAGTAAAACGTGATTCAGGATAACTTTAGACATAAAGGAAAAAGGCAGCAATTGGTGAAAACTGTAAAGAAAAAGGGGATTACTGATAAAGCAGTTCTGGAGGCCATTGGTAAAATTCCAAGGCATTTATTTATGGATAGTAGCTTTGAAGATCACGCATACCAGGATAAAGCCTTTCCTATTGCAGCTGATCAAACGATCTCACAACCTTATACGGTTGCATTTCAAACTGAAAAGCTAGAGATCGAAAAAGGTGACAAGGTTTTGGAAATTGGAACAGGAAGCGGTTATCAAACCGCGATTTTATGTGAACTGGGCGCAAAGGTTTTTAGCATTGAACGTCAGCGAGAACTTTATAGAAAGACTAAAATGTTTTTGAATAAAATAGGTTATCGTCCTAAACACCTTAGTTTTGGTGACGGTTACAAGGGGATGCCTGATTACGCACCATTTGATAAAATCATTGTGACGGCCGGTGCACCTTATGTTCCCAATGATCTTCTAGGTCAACTAAAGGTCGGGGGAAGAATGGTGATTCCCGTGGGGGATGATGTACAAACCATGACCCTTTTTATAAGAAAATCTCCTAAAGAATTTGATAAAACCGAATTCGGCCAATTCCGCTTTGTGCCTTTGCTCGGGGATAAAAATTAAAAAAAGGCTGTTTAAAAGATGGAATTAACCTCTTAAAAACAGCCTTCAGTAGATTAAATACTATAGGTAATTTATTTTTTCTTCTGTTTTTGTTGCTGCTCCGCCTGCTCCATCATTTCCTGCATTTTCCTGGTGAACTTATTCTGCTTCTTAGGCTTCTTCTTGTTCTCCTGGATTTTAGCATGGATTTTCTCCTCATCAATAATCACGTATTTAATCACCAGCATAATTCCAATGGTAATCAGGTTGGAGGTGAAGTAATACAAGGAAAGTCCACTTGCGTAGTTATTAAAGAATACAAGCATAAATAATGGCGATAAATACATTATAAACTTCATATTGGGCATTCCCGGTTGCTGAGCCTGCTGCATACTTTGCCCAGTTGTCATCATCATATAAATAAAAATAGCTATAGAAGCCAAAATTGGGAATAAGCTAACGTGATCTCCATAAAACGGGATCGTAAACGGCAATTCGGCGATTGTATCATAGCTCGATAGATCCTCTGCCCATAGAAAGCTTTTATTTCTTAACTGAAACGCACTTGGAAAAAACTGGAATAAGGCGTAGAAAACCGGGATTTGCATCAAGGCAGGCAAACAACCACTCATCGGGCTCGCGCCTGCTTTGCTATACAGCTTCATGGTTTCCTGCTGCTTTTTCATCGGGTTATCTTTATGCTTCTCATTTAGCTCATTAATTTCAGGTCTTAATACCTTCATTTTAGCCTGTGAGAGATAAGATTTATAGGTAACCGGCGATAGGACAATTCTTACCACAATGGTCATTACGATAATGGCAATACCATAACTAGGTAAAAAACCACTCAGGAATGCAAAAAATGGGATAAATACATATTTGTTGATCCAGCCAAAGATTCCCCAACCTAGCGGGACTACTTCATCTAGATTTCTATCATAATTATTTAAAATTTTATAATCTGTTGGCCCGTAGTACCAATTCATATTATAATTGAGCTCGCCTCCGTTGAGTTCCAGAGGCATTTGAGCGATAAAATTTTTGGTATAAAGTGTATCGACTTCCTCGTCTTCAACAAGATTCTCTGAAATGAATTTTCCTCTCTGAAAAGGGTCATCGGTAAGTAGTATGGAAGAAAAGAAATGTTGTTTAAAAGCTACGTAGGATATATCTTCGTCTTCACTCTCCTCGAGATCACCGGCGCCCAAGTTATCATCATCCCCATCCCCATATTCATAGATTAGATCAGTATAGCGATTTTCGTAAGAAATGCTTTTGGCGTGACGGTAACCTTTTAATTGCCAGTTCAGGTTAATATCTCTTGAACTATTTAGAACATTTTTAAGCCCCTGGGATCTAATGCTGAAATCCAACATATATTCTCCAGGTTTCAGGACATAGCGATATTCAAGAAATTCGTCTTGGGAAACCTTAAGCTTCATAGAGATAATGGTATTATCTCCATTTTTAGTTACTTCAGGTTCAAAATAAAGGTTTTCAGTATCTAGGGTTCTCCCGTCTGTAGTTGTAAAATTAATGTTGAACGAGGCATTCCCGTCCTTAATTAAATACACCGGTTCATCATCGTATGTTTGAAAATTCTTTACCCTGGCTTCTGAAATATATCCTCCTTTATTATCAATCTCAAGTTCTAAAACATCGTTTGAAACTGTAGTGGTATTCTCTGTAGCCGATGGAAGACTTGCCGAATAGCCAAAAGCACCTAAACGCTCACGTGCCTCAGCAAGTGCAGTAGAATCTGAGCCTGGACTTTTTATTTCACCCTGTTGATCGGGTTGATCGGCATCGGTATTTCCCGGAGTTTCAACCTGCTGGGTTTCCTGTTGTGGTTCTACTACTTCTTCCGAAGGGCTATTGGTGTATAACATCCATAGTAAAATTCCACCAATAAGTATAAATCCAATTAGGGATTGAACATCAAATTTTTTTTCTTCCATGCTTTTCTAAACTATATCTTGGCTTTGGTCAATAAGTCGGCCATTATTGTTTTTATGCCAGACTGGCATTTTTTCTTTTTTTTGAAAAATCGTAAGCGGCTTTAATAAAGGCGATAAATACCGGATGGGGGGTTGCAACCGTACTTTTGTATTCAGGATGGTATTGAACACCCACAAACCAAGGATGATCTTTTAGTTCTACAACTTCTACCAGGCTGGTTTCTGGATTTATACCGGTGCTGAGCATTCCGGCTTTTTCCAGTTCTTTCTTGTATTTGTTGTTGTATTCATAACGATGGCGGTGCCTCTCTTTAATTTCTGTCTTGCCGTAAGCCTTCTGAATTTTAGATCCTTCGGTTAGTTTACAATCCCAGGCGCCAAGTCGCATTGTTCCACCTTTATGCGTGATTTCTTTTTGTTCTTCCATTAGATCTATAACCGGGTGTTTGGTCTTAGGGTTCATTTCGGTAGAATTGGCAGTTTTCAGTTTCAATACATTTCTAGCAAATTCAATTACTGCCATTTGCATCCCCAGGCAAATTCCTAAAAATGGCAAATTGTGTTCCCGAGCATATTTTACAGCATCTATTTTCCCTTCCACACCACGTTCGCCAAATCCTGGTGCAACTAAAATACCGTCTAAATTCGCAAACTTATGGTCGATTGTGTTTTCATTTATAAATTCAGAATGTATGCTTTCTACATTTACTTTCACCTCATTCTCTGCACCAGCATGAATGAAGGCTTCAAGAATAGATTTGTAGGAATCCTGTAACTCTACATACTTCCCGATAAGCCCTATGGTAATTTCAGCTTTAGGGTTTTTATGCCGATCCAAAAACTGGTTCCACCGATCTAAATTTGGCGTGGTTTCGTCAGGTAGATGTAACTTTTTTAAGGTCACAGTATCCAGGCCTTCTTTCAACATTAAATTTGGGACATCGTAAATGGTAGCCGCATCAATACTTTGGATAACAGCTTCCTGTCTTACGTTACAAAAAATAGCCAGTTTACGACGAATATCATCTGAGAGTTCGTGCTCGGTTCTACAAACCAGGATATCAGCTTTTAGTCCGCTTTCCATTAAAGTTTTTACACTGTGCTGGGTGGGCTTGGTTTTAAGTTCTCCCGCTGCAGCAAGATAAGGTACAAGCGTTAAATGAATAATCAAGGCATTTTCATCCCCTAATTCCCACTTTAACTGTCTTACCGCTTCGATATACGGTAAAGATTCTATATCGCCTACCGTACCACCTATTTCCGTAATAACAATATCGAAATCGCCATTCTGGCCCAAGATCTGGATGCGATCTTTAATTTCATTGGTAATATGTGGAACCACCTGCACGGTTTTTCCGAGAAATTCTCCACGGCGTTCTTTTTCAATAACACTTTGGTAGATTCGGCCGGTAGTTACATTATTAGCCTGGGAAGTATTTACGTTTAGAAATCGCTCGTAATGGCCAAGATCAAGGTCCGTTTCGGCTCCATCTTCGGTAACATAGCATTCGCCGTGTTCATAAGGATTTAATGTGCCGGGGTCTACATTTATGTAGGGGTCGAGTTTCTGAATAGTGGTTCTAAATCCACGCGCTTGTAATAATTTTGCCAGAGAAGCTGCTATAATCCCTTTTCCCAGGGAAGAAGAAACGCCGCCGGTGACAAAAATATACTTGGTTTCGGCCATTTTTGAGGTGTTTGTTGCGTTGTTTTATTCAGGGCGCTAAATTACAAAGAAGAATAGAAAAGCCGTTAATTTTAAACCTAATATTTTTGAAGTTAAAATGGCAAATTAAACTGAAGAAAATTCAGAGTTTTGGAAATTTTCTTCTTATATCTCTAAGCAATTGTTCCATTCCATTGAGTTTTAGTTCAAAGACCTCGCTCATCTGTTGGCCCAGTTTGCCTTCCGGGAAACCTTTTTGTCGATACCAAACCAAATAATATTCAGGAATCTCGCTTAAATAATAGCCTTTGTATTTTCCGAAATGCATCTTAGCGTGGGCAAGTTCTAAAAGCGCATTGTGGTCAGGTTTCAAGCTCATTTTACAATTCTTGTAAAAGTGGTTGTATCTGGGTAAACTTATTTTTATTTAAAGGCTTTTCTATATAATCTATTACTGAAGCATACTTTTGAGCTCTCTGTCGATCGATAGTACTTGTACTGGAAGTTAGAATAATTATTCTATGTTGATATCCTTTAGCCTTTAAAGTATCCAGAAATTCAAAGCCATTCATTTCAGGCATATTCAGGTCTAAAAAAATGAGTGTGTTTTGTTTATCTTCCAAATAAATTAAAGCTTTTTCGGGATTGGTGAAATCTACAACATCTTTATTATAACCTTCAATCTCTAAAAGTTTACGCGTAATAAAATTGGCTATGGGCTGGTCGTCTACCAGAATAATGTTGCTCATAACTCCTTTGCTTTTAATTGGTTTAATTCGGTGGTTGCCATTTCGATTACTTCCCGTAAAACCTGATCCATTTCTTCTGAAGATTGTTTGAGTTTTGGCAGCAGATCTTCTCTACAAGATTTATCGTCAAAAACTTCAAATAGCTGTACAATACCCTGGATTCTGGATAAGGGTTCTCTTACATTATGTGCATTTAAAGCTGAAATATGTAATAATTTTTCATTTTTTTCTACTACTTCCTTAGTGCGATCAGTAATTATTTGCTTTTGATTTTCGACGATCTCGTTAATCTTTCTATTCTGATTTTTTATAACGTCCAGGGCCTGTAGCAAAGATTTATTTTTATGAAACAGTTCTTCTTTTAAATAAATTTCCTGGAATTTTGCCTGAAAGCTATCGCTTATTAACTTGAGCATTTCAATATCTCCAACTTCAAAAGGTTTGTTTTGGTCGGCCACCAGGGAGACAGTGAAATCTACGTCCATTTTTTTAAAGGTCCAGCACCACAATGCTGGAGAGAGTAGAGTGGTTTCATTTATTTTTTCACTTAACTGATTAGGGATTTTTTCCGTTCTTACAGGAATATTATTTTCCAAAATTTTTAATTCATATGGGAATAGGTTTTCACGCTGAATAAGTTCAAATTTGCCTTTTGAATTACATTGGCAATACACCAAATAGTTCCCATCCTGATTTACGCTAATTCTGAAAAGATGAAAATTCAGCAGATATTTTAAAAAGCGCACGGAAACCTGCGAAACTTCTTCCAGGCTTCTACAACGATTTAAATTGTTGCTGAATTTTGAAAAGGTTTCGTAGGTGATTCTGTAAACCCGAGAAGTTCTATCCTGTTGGGATTCCATAAATATTTGGACTTATTCGGGGGTCTCCAGTAATTCGTTGTCTATTTTAATTCCTGAAACATCAGCAATGGTATTCAACATATTTACCAGGTCGGCCTGTGCCATTAACTCCTGAACTTCTCTTTGTGAAAACCCGGCTTTTTCCAGTTCCCGGAAATCTTCATCTGAAACTTCACTATGATTAAGCGCGGCATGGGTAACAATCTTTACAGCAGTTCTAAAACTTGCAGGCATAGAAGGAGAATCAATATTTTCTGTCGCTTTAAAACCTTTGTCTTCCGAGATCATTGCGCTCATGCTATCGGCAAAAATTCCGTGGGCGTGAGAACAGTAATTGCAACCTCGTTGCTTAGATACATTATATATAATCAATTGTTTAAGCACATTGGGCACTTCGCCTTCCATTAAAGTATTTTTCAATTTGCTCCAGTTTCCTCTAAGTATTGTAGGATTGGAGCCCTGGCATTTGAACCAGTTTAATACAAAGGGAAGCTGGAGGGTCTTTTTGGTGTCGTCGTAAATTTCCTGTACTTCGGGGGTAGCCTGCTCATAAGAAACCATAGGGTAGCGTGCGGATGAATTCATTTCAGTATAAGTTTGTAATAGTATTTGGGTTTGTAAAGATTCTACAAAATAAGTTAATATTTTAAAACAAACTAAAATTATTAGCCTGTATTGCGTTTAATTTAACAGATACATATTTTTTAGATTAACCAGACAACTATGAAAAGTTTATTTTTGCTTTAGATTTTATAAAATGAAGTATCAATATCAATTAAGCCTTAGTCCTGAAGAGGCAGCAAACCAGTTTAAGCTTAAAAAAGCGGCATCTCGTTATGGCAAAATAGCATTAAGAGATATCAACTATGTTGAAATCTTAAAGCGTTCGATAGACGCCAGGCAACGTAAGGTAAAGATCAATTTAAAAGTTGATGTTTATGTCAAGGAAGATTTTACTGAGAAAAAGATTCTTCTACCGGATTACCAGGATGTTAGAAATAAAGAGGAAGTTGTAATTATAGGTGCCGGTCCAGCAGGCTTATTTGCAGCTCTGCGTTGTATCGAATTGGGATTTAAACCGATTATTTTGGAACGCGGTAAAGACGTTAAAACTCGTCGCCGGGATCTAAAAGCGCTAAACATTGAACATATTGTAGATGAAGATTCCAATTACTGTTTCGGAGAAGGTGGCGCCGGTACTTATAGTGATGGTAAACTCTATACCCGATCTAAAAAACGTGGGGACGTTGAGCGAATACTGAAATTACTCGTAGGTTTTGGAGCTACCCCTGAAATTATGATAGATGCCCATCCACATATAGGCACTAATAAACTTCCTGCCATTATTGCCAGAATAAGGGAACTTATAATTGCCTGTGGAGGAGAAGTTCTTTTTGAGACCAGATTAACCGATATCCTTGTTCTAAATAATGAAATAAAAGAGATTAGAACTTTAAAAGGGGACCGTATTAAAGCGAAAAAAATCATCCTGGCTACAGGTCATTCCGCCCGGGATATTTTTGAACTTCTGTATAGAAAAAAAATTAAAATTGAGGCCAAAGCTTTTGCGTTAGGGGTAAGGGTAGAGCATCCCCAGGAACTTATAGATAAAATCCAGTATAAATGTGATTCCAGGGGTGAATTTCTCCCGCCTTCCCCGTATAGCTTAGTAAAACAAATAGGGGGAAGAGGAATGTATTCCTTTTGTATGTGTCCTGGGGGAATTATCGCCCCTTGCGCTACTGCCCCCGGCGAAGTAGTTACCAACGGCTGGTCCCCCAGCAAACGTGATCAACCCACTGCCAATTCAGGAATCGTGGTTGAATTGAAACTTTCCGATTTCAAAAATATTGAAAAAAATCCCCTGGCAGCTATGGAATTTCAGAAGCAAATAGAGCAGAAAGCATGGTTGGAGGGTGGAAGAACGCAGAAAGTTCCGGCTCAGCGTTTGTCAGATTTTACCCAGGGGAAAGTTTCCGAAAACCTCCCGGTAACCTCCTACAAACCCGGGATCACTTCGACTGATTTAGCGAAGGTTTTTCCTGGTTTTATTCATAAAACCCTGCAAACAGGATTTAAAGAATTCAATAAAAGTATGCGTGGTTTCTTAACCAATGATGCAGTAGTACACGCTCCCGAATCCCGAACCTCATCACCGGTTAGAATCCCAAGAAATCCCTACACTTTTGAGCACGTACAAATAAAAGGCCTTTACCCCTGTGGGGAAGGTGCCGGTTATGCTGGCGGTATCATCTCGGCAGCTATCGATGGAGAAAGATGTGCAGAGAAATGTATCGAAAGTTTTAAAAATTCATAGGATTTTTAAAGGTTAAATTATTGATAATTGTCAAGACATTAATAATGTTGATTTTGGTTTTTTTTACCTTCATTTTTTAAAATAATACTAACAAAAATCAGGATTATGCCTATAGTAGGTTCGTTAATAAAAAGTCTTATAGACCTTCGGGATACTATCGTTTCAGAACCGGAGGCAGTTCAAGCCCAGAAGGAGGTGCTTATCAAGTTATTAAAGAAAGCAAAAGATACACAGTTCGGAAGGCATTACGATTTTGAATCGATTTTAAAGTCAGATAATATTCAAAAAACTTTTGCAGAAAAGCTTCCATATTTTGATTACAACAAACTAAATGAGCAATGGTGGCATAAATTACACGATGGGGAAAAGGATGTCACCTGGCCTGGAAGACCGCCTTATTTTGCAGTAAGTTCAGGTACAACAGGGAAAAGTAGTAAGCGAATCCCGGTCACCGATGAAATGCTGGAATCTATTAGAAAAGCAGGTATAAAACAGGTTAGTGCTTTGAGTAATTTTGATCTTCCTCCAGATTTCTTTGAAAAAGAGATTATGATGTTGGGCAGTTCTACCGATCTTGAAAAGGAAGGTGATCACCAGGAAGGAGAAATCAGTGGAATTAGCGCGAGTAATATTCCATTTTGGTTTCGAGGCTATTATAAACCTGGGGAGGAAATCTCTAAAATTGAAGAATGGGATGAACGTGTACAACGCATTGCTGAAAATGCCAAAAACTGGGATATAGGTGCATTAAGCGGAATTCCTTCCTGGCTTGAGCTTATGATGAAAAAGGTTATAGAACACAACAAGCTGGATAATATCCATGATATCTGGCCTAATTTAAAGGTATACGCCTCTGGTGGAGTGGCCTTTGAACCTTATGAAAAAAGTTTCAATGCATTGCTTGCTCACCCAATTACGGTGATCGACACCTACCTGGCTTCAGAAGGATTCCTGGCTGTTCAGGCAAGACCTGATACCACTTCGATGAAATTAATCTTGGATAACGGAATATACTTTGAGTTTGTGCCTTTTAAAGCCGAATATATTAACCAGGACGGCTCCATTGTTGAAGATGCACCTGTGATAGCTATAGACCAGGTGGAAGAGGAAATAGATTATGTTTTGTTAATTAGCACCGTTTCCGGTGCCTGGAGATATTTAATAGGCGACACCATTAAGTTTACCGATGTCAAACGTAAAGAAATTCGCATTACAGGAAGAACAAAATTCTTTTTAAATGTCGTAGGATCACAACTTTCAGTAAATAAAATGAATGCTGCCGTACAGGAGCTTGAGGAAAAATTCGATATAAAAATACCTGAATTTACACTGGCTGCCGTTAGAATTGACGGAGAATTTCATCATCACTGGTATTTGGGTACTGAAGGTGATACTTCAGAAGAAAAGCTAACTCAGGCTCTGGATGAATCTTTAAAAAATGCTAACAAGAATTATAAGGTAGCACGTTCTAAGGCTTTAAAAGGAGTGAAGGTGACCAAAGTCCATCCTGATATGTTTCCAGAGTGGAATGCTGCCAATAAGAAAAAAGGCGGACAGGTTAAAATGGAAAAAGTGATGGATGAGGAAAAATTTGCAAAATGGGAAAAGTTTATTAAAGAGCAAAACGCTTAATCTTCCTCTTCATCTATCTCATCAATTAACACCATGATTTCTTCCTGAGAGAGATAAAGTTTCTTGATTCGGGCTTTGTAGGAATCCGCCAAATGGGTGTGATTTAGGATAAAATCCTTAGTCGCGATAATATATTTACCCAGTCCATGATTGACCGCATAGGTATCTGCAGCTCTTTCAGCTTCCTGAATATAGGTTTTTGAAGTAAGGTATTTTATCCCAAACCAAATCATATTAAGCGCACTGCGTTCCCGGTAATCCATAATATGGCCGAGTTCATGGCCAATCCAGCCTATGAGAACATCCGAAGGGACATTTTTGACATCAAAAACTTGATCCTCAATTTCTATGTGTTCACTTATCATTACAAAATAGGCGCGATCTTTTTTATTCTTAAACAAGCCCGAAAGTTTAGGCTGTGCCTGCATAAAAGATTTCTGTATATTTTTTTTGAATTTGAACTCAATAGGCGTTTCTTTTAATTCGGGGTAATGGGAAAGTGCCACATAGGTTTCCCTCCAAATTTCATCGGGTACTATTTTATTTTCAAATTTTAAAGTATCTTTTTGTTTCATTGTTTTTTGTGCATATAAAGTGCTCCCGTTCCACTGGCAAAATAGAATAGCGGTAATTACTAAAATGGCTAATTTAATCGCTGATCTCAAATTTATAGTTTCATACATATAGCTATTTGAAATAAAGCATACCTGGAAATTTCACCAAATAAATACTTGTAAAATAAACATAAAAAAAGGTCTCCTGATATAGAAGACCTTTTTTAGAATTTCAAATAGTAGAAATTATCCTTGCATTAATTCTCTTAATCTCTGTTGCAGTTCAGTATCAGTTTGAAGTGCCATAGCGATTTTCTCGTATCTCTCCACTTCTAGACCTTGCTCAGTAATAGCATTTTCCATCTGTTCCTGAAATTTACCCTGCATACTTTCAATTTCAGCAACTACTGCCTTATGTTTTTCCTTTTCGTCTGCAGAAACCTCAATTTCAGTATTTGGGTCTAAAGAAGCTTGATGTATTTCATTAAAGCGTTTAATTTCAAATCCACTTCCTTCCACTTTTTTCACCATCTCCTGTTGTGCCTTTTGATTTACCAATCTTATTCTCTGGTAAGCATTGGCAAATTTAGAAAGTTCCTGATCACTTACATCTATTTCTACTGCCTGTTGCTGTGGCAGTTGTTGGTTTTGAGCAATAATAGTTGCAGAACCCAATAGGGCAAAAGCAAATAATAAGCTTGCAATTCTTTTCATTTTAATCATAACCTGTGTTTAATATTTTAAAGCCCGCAATCTAAAAATACCTTGGCATGAAACAAAAATTATAGCCTTTTAATTTTACTTTTTCAGATAAGCTTAACTCAAATATAGGTTGTTGTTAAATTTTCTTATGATTATTAGCTTAAATACAAAAAACGAAGCTAGTTAAAATCCACGAGCAGAAATCACTTCCAGGTTAATGGGTTCTCCTATATTTTCTTCAATTTCCGTCTTAATTTTTCTAATATCCTCTTCCTCCAGGCTTTCGGGTCCCACCAGGGTTAGAGAGACCCTTAAAGGATCTCCAAAGCGCACACTTACATTGCGGATAACCAATTCATTTATGGTGCTACCTTCTAACTCTCGTGTAATATTAGCTTCTTTTTTGATCCGGTTGAAAGAGAGGGAAAGTGGGACCATAACCATTCCGATTAAAATAAGGGTATACACTAATCCTAATCTAGCTCGTTTAAAAGGAGCAAAACCCAGAAGAAGAAAGGTGATACCTGCAAACATAATAATTCCTGCTAAGTTGGTTAAATACAGTAAAAAAGCTCCGGAGAATACCTGCCAGTCCCACCAGCCAATGCCAATTCCCGAGACGGCCAAAGGTGGAACCAGGGCAACTGCGATAGCTACTCCGGCCAGACTTTTTGCAACACCCTCTTTAGCGTGGGCGTAAGCCGCAGCCACCCCAGATACGATCGCGATTCCCATATCTAAAAGTGTAGGAGATAACCGGGCATCAATTTCAGATGTGATTATTTTAATAGGTATAATTAGACTCACTCCCGCTGAGAACATTAAAGAAACACCTGTGCCAATTAAAATAGTAATGATACCACGTTTGAGCATATTGGTATCATAGCGAACCATTCCCATAGCAAAAGAAACAATAGGGGCAATGATTGGTGCCAAAATCATCGCACCAATAATGACAGGAGAAGAATCTGCGAAAAGCCCAAAGGTTGCGATAAGTGTGGAAAGAATCATCATAACCACATACATGGAACTGGTTTTAGAATTTTCCCTTAGTACCTTGAATAGTTCTTGAAATTCCTCGGTTGTTGCCCTGGGTAAAATCGGGATGGTGCGCTTTGTTAACTCCTCGCGTTTTTCGCCTGTGGGTAGCGTATCGGTTTTATTGCTTTTTTTAAGGTTAGCTTCATCTTTTTTCGTACAGTATTTACTGGATTGAGCTAGACAAAGTGTTTCCGGTTCTACCCTAAACGTTATTTTTTCAGCTTTTTCCTTTTCTCCATCTATTGTAAACTCCATAGATGAAGAATTTTTGATACAGAGCTTAGCAATTCTTATCTTCCCTATGAAAGCTGGTGCTTTATCTAATTTTTTCCCCCCTGGAAGTAAGCTACGCAATAAAAACCAGATTAATTGTAACAAATTGGTGGGAGAAATAATAAGCGTCGTAAAGATGCCATCGTTCAAAGAACTCTCTGAAACAAGCCTTCTTGCTACAATGGAACTTAAGGCATGTTCCACCACGATTATTCCTAATGCAGAAGTATGGATTATTTTTTCTCCTTCTGAGCTTATTTCATATGAATTATGTGAAAGGGAAGATAATCGCCTGATGTTCTTAAAGAACGTAAGGACTTCTCCAATAAGGCTGTTTTTCCCCTGATCTTCCGTAAAAGTAAAAACATTGCCAATATTGACCGATTGAAACACGGGAATATCGTTACAGTAGAGCATATCTAACTTATGCTCTTCTTTATTTGAAAGGATCTCTTCCAATACCCTTTTAGGGTCGCTTGAAATGCCTAATCCCTTTGTGGTATAAGTGTTTTCAGGATGAGGAAGGATCCCAATTTTCAAATTCTCTATCGCGGCCTTAGGCAGGAATTCCCGTAATAATTCATCGCTAAGATAAGTAACGATAATAGCATTGGTTTCTGTTTTAAAATCTGTTCCCGGATAAATTATTGTTTGATTTTCGGTCCCTTCTAAAATTGGAAAAATATTTTCTTCAACTTTTTCCTTATCATCGGAATGATGTAAAATATACAGCATAATTACTTATTGCGATTGCAGTACCAAGATAAGGTTTTTAAAAATCGCGATTAAAAGTTTAACCTGAGATTTGGAATTAAGCATACATTTTATATAATTTCAGAAAAATAAACCAACCAATGAAAACCAATAATTTATCGGCAGTCATTTTATTTGCGGCTACTTCTGCTTCAGGGGACTTCAATTTTAGAAAAGATCATGATACAATTAGGGTCAAAGACTTAAAGGCTTCCGTCTATTTCTATGGCACTATCCTGGGGTTAAAGCAAATCCCTAATGGGGGTCTTGGAAATCACATAAAATGGTTCCAGCTGAACAATAAAGTGCAACTGCATCTTGTTGAAAGTGATGAAGTAGTTGAAAAGAAGAAGGGAGTGCACACCGCTTTTAATACTGATAATTTATCTGAATTTATGGATTTTATGAAATCAAAAAATATTCCTTTTGAAAACGGAAAAGGTGATAAAGATTCAGTGACCAAGCGTCCCGATGGGATAAGACAGATCTATTTTCAGGACCCTGATGGGTACTGGATTGAAGTCAACGATAGTAAAGTTTAGCTTTTTATAGAATCTTCTTCTTTTAATAAACCGAGTTCTTCTATCGTTTTCAAGACACCATTTTCATTATTACTATAAGTGGTTACGTATTTACTGGCGTTAATGATTTCTGGATGTGCATTTTTCATCGCGTAGCTGTATTTTGCATTTTGCATCATTTCCAGATCGTTGAGATAATCCCCAAAAACCAGCGTTTCATCCGGTGAGATATTGAGTTCTTTCTGAATTCCGCTTATAGCATTTCCCTTATTGGCCGTTATGGAAGTTATATCTATAAAAACATTGGCAGCAATTGCTACTTTGTAATCCTTAGCATATTTTTCAAAATGCGGGTAGGTATGTTCTTCCACCCCTTTGAAGTTGCAAAAAGTCACCTTTAGAATAGTATCCTCAACCTGGGTAAGATCTTCAACTTTTTTTATCCTTTTGTAAAATTTACTGATCTCTTTAAAGAAGCTGTCATCTTTACTCTCTATATATGCAGAGGTCTTTCCGCAGAGCACTAAATGAGTATCGGGAAGCTCCCTACCTTTTCTTATAAAATTCAGGGCTGCATTTTTATCCAAAGGGTTTACATAAAGATCTTTCCCTTTATGGACCACGTGAGTGCCATTTTCGGCAAAAAATAACATTCGATCCTTAATTCTGTCAAATTTGCTTTCTAGATTATAAAATTGGCGGCCACTGGCAACAGAGAACATAATTCCTTTATTGGTCAGCAATTCTTCAATTTCCCAAAAATTAGGATGGATTTCATGTTGATCATTCAACAAAGTTCCATCCATATCCGATACTATCAATTTTATCATAGTGCAAAAATTTAAGCGGCAAATATATAAGATTAGAATCCAAGGGAAGTTAAGAATACATAAAATGTGCTTTTACTTCAATAAATTATTTCGATCTATGTTTTTGATTTTCAAAAACCTGAATTGTTTTATCTTATTTTTATTTAAAATAATTATAAATAAGCTTTTAAAAAAGCATTGCGCTTTATACATTTGCCGGGTATTTAAAACCAATCTAAATAAAATTAGAACTGATGAAGCTAACAAATAGCCTGATTATTTTATTTCTTTTAAGTGTTCAATTTAGTTTTGCCCAAAATACCGGGAGCGTAGAGGGAATCGTAATAAATAGCTCAGGAGACTTACTTTCCGATGTTAATATAGAAGTGGAAGGTCTCCAAATTGGTGACGAAACCAATAACCGAGGTGAATTCCGTTTATCAAATATCCCCCAGGGGAATTATACCCTACAAATTTCCTATGTAGGTTATGAAACTCAGCATCTTGAGGTAAATGTCCAACCAGGTACAACAACCGATATTGCCTCTGTTGTTTTAATCGGAAAACAGGAGAAGTTAGGAACCGTTGTGGTAAAAGGAAATGGAAATGGAAATAAATTTACCCGAATTACCAGTGTAGGAGTGGCAAAAATGCCACTTAAGAAAATAGAAAATCCACAGGTTTATAACAATATCACTGCTGAACTTTTGCAGGAACAGGTGATAACTAGTTTTGACCAGGCCGTTAAAAATGCACCCGGAATAACGAAACTATGGGAATCTACAGGACGTGGTAATGATGGGGCAGGTTATTTTTCATTAAGGGGGTTCCCGGTTCAACCTACCATGGTGAACGGCCTACCGGCACTTACAAATGGCAGCCCAGATCCTGCAAATATTGAAAATATTGAAATTATAAAAGGCCCATCAGGAACCTTATATGGCAGTAGCCTTATTTCTTATGGCGGCTTGATTAATATTACTACTAAAAAGCCTTACAGTTATTTTGGCGGAAATATATCCTATACACTTGGTAGTTTTGGATTAAACCGGGTAACCGCTGATATAAATACTCCACTTGATGAAACCGGCGATGTTGCTTTGAGGATAAATACTGCTTATCATACTGAAAATAGCTTTCAGGATGCCGGATTTAATAAATCCTTATTTGTAGCACCGTCCTTAAGTTATAAGGTAAATGAAAAACTTTCCTTTTTTGTAAATACTGAATTCTATAACGGCGAAAGTACCAATCCGTTAATGTTGTTTGTCGATAGAGCAGCGCCCCTTAGAGCTACCAACCTGGAAGAATTAGGTTATAATATTGAACGTTCTTACACTAGTAATGATCTTACAGTAGAGAACCCGACTTTTAGCCTTCAAGCGGAGATGTACTACGAGTTATCTGATAACTGGACTTCCCAAACCGCTGTTTCAACAGGTTCTGCTAAAGCTCTTGGAAACTATTCTTATCTATATGAGACCACTAGATTTTACCAAGGTTTGGAAGAAGTGCCCGGGGAGGTTACAAATCTTAGTGATGGGCTTGTCTTTAGCCGTTACGTAAGTAATCAAAATTCTACAACATTAAGTACTGATATTCAACAGAATTTTATCGGGGATTTCGAGATCGCAGGAATGCGCAACAGAACTGTGGCTGGTTTAGATTATTTTTCCAGAAAAGTTATAGATAACAGTAGTGGTTATGTTAAGAATGGAGATGTTTATATAGGTGAGGCCAGCCTGCAAAATGTAAACGAAAGTGTATTCGGGATATATGAGCCCGCAAATTACATTACTGATGATGATAGCGGTATTTTAAGTAAGGAAGCTACAGCCGGTTTATTAGAGGATATAAACAGAAATAATAATATTGCGCAGGAGGATATTTACAGTGCTTATATTTCCAATGTTCTGAACTTTACCCCACAACTGGCTTTAATGACAAGTTTAAGATTGGACCAGTTTGAAACTGAAACAAATAGTCAAACTGCACTATCTCCTAAATTTGGGGTAGTTTATCAACCGGTGTTAGACAAAGTGGCGCTTTTTGCTAATTATATGGACGGTTTTAGTAATGTGGGACCAAGACAGGTAGATAATCTGGAAACGGGTGAAACAAGAACTATCGTATTTGATCCTGAAAGAGCAAAACAGTTCGAGGTGGGAACTAAATTCAATTTACTGCAAAATCATTTATCAGCTACCTTGAGTTATTACGATATCCAGGTTTCTAATATGGTCATGCAGGATGCAGAAAATCCTTTCAACCTTGTACAGGATGGGGAGCAGTATAGCCGTGGGTTTGAAGCAAGCCTTACAGCTAGTCCTTTCGGAGGTTTGAACTTAATCGCAGGATTGAGCCATAATCAAAGTGAGTTAACTGCATCGGATCAAACTGAATTCTTAGGAAGAAGACCGGAATCTGCAGGGCCTGAAACCCTGGCTAATTTCTGGGCCAGTTATCGCTTTAAGCAAGGTGATCTTAAGGGTTTCGGACTTGGTTTTGGTGGGAATTATGCCAGCGAAAATATGATCTTTAACCGCAGAACCGCTGGAGTTTTTACTTTGCCATCTTATACGATTTTAAATGCATCATTATTTTATAATGTAGATAAATTTGGCATCAACCTGAAGTTAAATAATCTTACTAATGAAGAATATTATACCGGGTGGTCTACTATTAATCCGCAAAGACCAAGAAACGTGGCGGCCAGTGTAACATATAAATTTTAAAAGTTAGTAACCAACGACCCCCAACAAAAATATTTTAAATTTTGTTGGGGGCCATTTTAAAGGCAAACACAGTTAAAGAATAAAGGTTTGAAAAAATGGATCGCTCAACTTCATTTATGGCTGGGACTTGGTTCCGGTCTTATTGTGTTTATAGTGGCCGTTACTGGATGCATTTTTGTTTTTCACGATGAAATTAAAGACCTCACACGGGATTACAGAAAAATTAAACCGGAAGCTTCAGCTTTTGTTGCGCCTTCTAAGCTTCAGAACAAAACAAAAGTACTTTTTCCTGAAGCCCAACCTGGAATGGTGGTTTATCAAGGAAGAGATCGTTCCGCATTTGTCTATTCTGTAATAGGTGATGTACCCTATCATATTTATTTCAATCCCTATTCAGCAAAATTTCTTCAGAAAGAAAATCTTGAAGAGGACTTTTTTCTTATTGTGGAAGATTTGCATATGCATCTTTGGCTCCCGGAAAAAATTGGAAAACAAGTCGTGGGAATTTCCACTTTGATCTTTGTTTTTATGCTTATCTCCGGAATAGTACTATGGTGGCCGAAAAAGCGGAAACATTTAAGAAAGCGGCTTAAAATCAAATGGAAAGCCAAGTGGCGAAGGGTAAATTATGACTTGCATAGTATAACTGGTTTGTATATTTCATTGATGGCCTTCTTTATAGCCATTACTGGACTTAGTTTTTCTTATGAATGGATTAACCAGGGACTTTATGAAATTGCAAATTTAGGGGAGGATAAGCCAGAAGATATTTTAAATATTGAGTTTAAAAATGTAGAATATTCTGAAAAAGCAATGGATATTGCCCTGGCTGAAACCTTGGAACTAACCCCTGGAAATGAAATGTTTTTTGTGTGGGAGCAGGGCGAAAGTGCACCGATAATTACCGGATCCTATCCTGATGCAATGGATTATGACCATCAATCTAACTTTTATTTTCATCCAGAAACCGGAGCATTAATTAAAAATCATCAGTACTCGAGCAAGAGTGCGGGAATGAAATTACAGGAGATGACTTTTGGACTACACACGGGGCAATATTTCGGGCTTACCGGTAAGGTCATCGCTTTTTGTGCCAGCCTTTTTATTGCCAGTCTTCCCATTAGCGGGTTTATAATTTGGTATGGACGAAGAAATAAAAAGCTAAAATCAAGGATTTGAATTAGGCTACTATTCACTCCTTACGAGAGTTTTTTATTAAAGGGATGATTAAATTTTTGAGAAAATCACATTTTCTGTTCAAACCTTGTTTTTTCAACTATGTTTTTAAAAAGCACCAATTAATAAACCCCATCTTCCTTAGTATTGCTTTCAAATAAGCTATTCATCCTTTTTAATTTTAAGATTCAAGGAGTTTGTTTCATAATTTTTCAATTCCATTATAGAAGCTGGTAAACTAAAACCATTTGCAATTAAGGCGGCAATAACTTTATTCATAACCTGTGACCGAATACTGTGATGAAATGATCGTTTCGAGCTGGAAAAGGTGTCAACCCAAAACTTCACATTAATATTAATGGTATTTGTAGCCAGTTCATTAATTGTAATGGCAGGTTTATAATTTCCCTTGAGAACCCCTTCCACATTATTTACTGTTTCTAACATAATTTCTATAGCACCAGTTGGATTATTTTCATAAGCAATTCCAACGGTGAATTCGTAACGTAAAAATCCATCAATAGTATAATTGAATAATGGATTTTTAAGAATTATGGAATTGGGAAGAAAAACATCTTTTCCATCTGGTGTTTTAATTAAGGTCTCACGGATATTGATATCTTTTACAAAACCTTCAATACCATTTATTTCAATTAAATCATCTAATCTAAATGGACTCTTAAAGGCGAGAATAATTCCTGCTAAAAAATTTTCTCCAATATCTTTTAAAGCAAATCCAATTACAAAAGTTAACAGCCCTGCACCTGCTAAAACTTTATTTGTAAAGTTGTCAAGTCCAAGCAAATAAAGGCTTATTAAGACTATAATGGATTTTAGGGTGAAACCGGTAATTTGTGATATAAAAGTTGCGGTGATATGGTTAGGTGATCTTTTTATTAAACGTAACTTTATTTTACGTTTGATAAAGTTTGCTATGAAAAAGCCTGCTATTAAAAATAGGAGGGTTATAACAAGATTGATATAATTCAATTTGAAGTATTGAACTATTATATGGTAGAGATCCGTTCTATCTTCCAAGGTACCGAGTTTTAGGATTGAATGTTAGAGCTATTGTCCCTGGTTCCCAAATAGTCCAATGCAGTATAGTTAAAATTACCTTCGTAAAATAAGTTCATATATACCTTATATTTTGGTAGATAAATTAGTCTAAAAAAGTATCGCATCCACAACTCCTCCGATAATTGCTAAAAAAATTGCGAGCCATAAAGAAGGAAGAAAACCTTCCGTTTTAAAATCAGAACTAAACCGGTCGGCAATTTCTATAATAACGGCATAAGCAATAACTCGAGTGATAAATCCTAATCCCAGGAAATAAAAAATTCCGAAGGTGGCAACATTTAATAGTAAGGTGAGTAACCAGCTTAATAAAAAGCTAAGTACGCCGATAATAAGCGCAACGACAATGGCCGTTTTAAAACCTTTAAGCTGTACTTTAGGCATTATATTGGCTGCAGCTAGCAGTACCAGGGCATCTATTACAATATGCACAATCCATTGAAGCATGGTCTTTTGGTTTTTGGTTTGATAAACTAAATATAGAAAAAATAGCGATAACTTATTCAGGCCGGTTTTCCATTGTGGCAGGTTGTTGATTGGTGAATATTTCCCAAACTGCTTTAAAATTAGCTAATTGTTCCCGACGTTTAATAGTTTCAGATGAAGTATAGGCCATTGGAGGTGCCTCTAAACCCTTATAATCAGCATCCAGATTTTTTGCGATATAAAGACTTCTGGGAAGATGAAACTTTTGAGTGATGACTATGGCATCTTTAATATCAAAAACAGCTCTGGCACGAAACATACTATCATAAGTATCAAATCCTGAGTGATCTAAAATAATATCTTCCGGCGGGACTCCTTTTTTAAGAAGGTAATTTTCTATCGCATTAACTTCGTTATAATCATCGCTTTTATGATCGCCACTGACAAGGAAATTTTCAATTTTGTTTAATTCATACAGCTTATAAGCTGTTTCTACCCGGTCCTTTAGAATTGGAGATAATTTTCCATCTGAATAAACGCTTGCTCCAAGAATAATTCCCGTTTTAGCCCGGGGAATTTCTGTAATTTCAGAATAAATAAGATTTGAGGTTTCCTTTTGAATATAAGCTTCTAGCCCAAAAATAATAAGGATGCTTAAAATCACAAAAAGTGCAAAAGCAAGAATTAGTTTTCTGAAAAGCTTCATAGGCGGGGCCAATTATAATACTAAGATAAAGAATAATAGTTTACCTATATGTTTAATTTATTACAGAAACTTTATGCATCGGGAGTGTTTGTTTACCTTTGATAATCCCAAAAAGAATAAAATTAGATGAGTAATATTAAAGCTTTACAATGGCGATATGCTACCAAAAAGTTCAACCCTGAGAAAATTCTCTCTGACAAGAAAATAAACATTCTTAAAGAAGCCTTTAACCTTACCGCAACTTCCTACGGTTTACAACCTTTAAAAATGGTAGTGGTACGAAATAAAGGACTGCAGGAATTATTAAAATCTGCTTCCTGGGGGCAGCAACAGCTAAATACTGCTTCTCATGTTTTAGTAATCTGTATTGAAAAGAAAATTGATAAAAATTTTATTGAACAATATTTTAGAAGGGTAAAGTATATAAGAGAAACTCCGGATGAAATTTTAGATCCTTTTAAGAATTCTTTGGTCAATAGTTTTGAGTCTAAAGCAGAAGACGAGGTGCATTCCTGGGCTATAAACCAGGCATATTTGACTTTAGGGACGCTCCTTACGGTTTGTGCCTCTGAGGAAATAGATGCTTGCCCCATGGAAGGTTTTGAACCGGATAAATATGATGAACTTCTAAATTTAAATGCACATAATTTAAAATCGGTGTTGGCCTTGCCGGTAGGTTATCGTGCAGAAGACGATATGTTTTCTGAATTCAAAAAGGTGCGTAGACCCTTAAATGATATAATTATTGAAGTCAACTAATAATTCGCGTAGCGCGTAATTTCAAGTCCATAGCCTATCATTCCCACTCTTTTGGTTTGTTGGGAGTTAGAAAGTAACTTAATTTTATGAATTTCCAGGTCGTGCAAAATCTGGGCACCAATTCCAAAATCTTTATTGTCCATATTGATTGGGGGAGCTTTTACTTCGCCTTTTTTCTGTCGTTCTTTGAGTTCGGCCAGACGTGGTAATAAATTTAAAGATTGTATGGCAGGATTTATAAAAACAATAGCACCCCGACCTTCTTCATTAATCGCTCTGAACATGTTATCCAGTTTCTTATCGGCATCATTGGTAAGTGTTCCCAGGATATCATTATTTATAAGGGTAGAGTTAACTCGAACAAGAATTTCTTCATCACTTCTCCAACTTCCTTTAGTAAGGGCCAGATGGACCTGATTATTTGTGGTTTGACGATAGGCTCTTAATCTAAATTTCCCAAAACGGGTATTAAGATCAAAGTCCTCTTTTTTCTCTATTAAAGAATCGTGCTGCATTCTATAAGCCACAAGCGCTTCTATGGATACAATTTTAAGATCAAACTTTTGGGCCACTTCCATTAATTGCGGAAGCCTGGCCATGGTGCCATCCTCATTCATTATCTCTACGATAACTCCAGCAGGCTCAAAACCAGCAAGTCTGGCAAAATCTATGGCAGCTTCGGTATGTCCTGTTCGGCGTAACACACCGCCTTCTTTTGCCTTAAGGGGAAAAATATGCCCAGGACGATTAAGATCTGCAGGTTTGGTTTCTGGATCTATAAGGGACTGAATAGTTTTTGCCCGATCAGAAGCAGAAATTCCAGTGGTAACCCCTTTTCCACGTAAATCTACCGAGATGGTGAAACCGGTTTCCATAGGATCGGTATTATTGCTAACCATCATTTCCAGTTTTAGATTTTTACATCGGTCTTCAGTTATTGGTGCACAAATGAGTCCGCGGCCGTGTGTTGCCATAAAATTAATCATTTCCGGAGTCACCTTTTCTGCAGCAGCAACAAAATCACCTTCATTTTCCCTGTCCTCATCATCTACTACAATAATTACCTTCCCTTCACGGATATCATCAATTGCTTCCTGAATACTATGAAGTTTAAGGGTATTTTGGATAGTGCTTTCCTGCGCCATGGTACGTAATATTTTGGGCTGCAAAGATATTTAATCTATTTTTCTTTTCGACCTAATAAGACCAGCTTTTTTAAGCCCTTTTCGCAGAGGCTCAGTAATATTGCCAAAAGCTAAAAGTCCCTGATCTGTAGTGGCCCGGTAGGTGAGATAAATTCCTAAAGGCAGCATAATAAGAGTAGAAAGCCATGTTGCCCAAAAGGGGCTAATAGTACCGTCTTCAGCACTGTTTTTGGCGAAAATGCCAATAAAGTGGTAGGTTAAGAACAACAAAACAGCCACTACCATAGGCAAGCCCATACCGCCTTTTCTTATGATTGCTCCCAAAGGTGCACCCACAAAGAATAATATTATACAAGCTGCAGCCAGTACATATTTTTCATGCAAAGCGATCTCAAATTTGTTAATTTGTTTTGTGTGATTTTGAAATTCAGATTTCTTTATACTTAAATGGGAAAGAGCCCCGTTTACTGAACCTAAAGATAGGTTTACAATCTGACTGGCCTGGTAGGTTTCATAGGCTTCAAGAATGGTGTTTTCAATTTCTTTTACAGAATCAGCAGGATTAAGATTTACTTCAATATTTTCAAAATCGGTGCGATTGTACATATTTTCACTCAGCTTGTTTCTCTTCTCATTAAACTCGGTGGAGAAGGAGTCTATACTTTCGCGTAGTTCACTAATATTTAGCATTCCCTGGGTATTGCTATAACTTTCATCTTCCAGGTCAACATTATTGAAATCCGAAAGGTCCAGGTTTATGGTATATTCTTCAAAATAACTTTTAGCAAAAGGTTTATTTCTTCTTTTAGAATAATCTGAGGGTTGAATTTCGTCATAATAATTCCCGTCTTTTAAAATAAGGGAAAGTATATCAGAATCCGTACTGCCTAATAGCTCTCCTTCTTTTGCTTTAATTACTGTATAATTCCCACTTCGATTTGTTTTTTTGTGGATAATAACATCAGTAAGATACTGGCCATTGTCCCCGCTTTTATCTTCAACTTTGATATTTATGGTTCCTACATCGTTAAAAACGCCTTCGGAAATAGCCATTGCAGGCTTGAGTTTGGCAATATTTTTTCTGAGATTAATAGATTTATATTCTGCAGCAGGAATTACATTATTTGCAAAAAAGAAAGCCGTTACGCTGACTAGCAAGATGAAAAAAGTTAAGCTTCGCATGGCTCTTTGAAGTGAAATCCCTGAAGATTTCATAGCAGCGAATTCATAATTTTCGGCAAAATTACCAAAAGTCATAATAGAGGTAAGCAGGATAGTAAGCGGCAAGACCAGAGGCACCAGTTTAGGGGAGAAATAAAGAAGAAATTTGAGTATTATTTCAGTATCTAAATCCTTTCCTGCCAGTTCACCGATGTAAAGCCAAATGGTTTGGAGCACAAAGATAAACATGAGAATGATAAAAACTGAAAAAAACGTTTTTAGGTAACTGGTGAGTATGTACCGGTCTAATATTTTCAATTTAATCTAATCTATTGATGTAAAAATTTTCGTAACGATCCTCTTCAAACGTAAAAAGATTTTGTGCCAGTTCCTGGTCCGTTTTAAAACTTTGTACCGTAATGGTTATTTTAGTATCGTTCTCCTGGGTTTGAATGAGGTTATAAATGTTTTTTGTCTGGCTATCGATACCCAGTAATATATTTTTAACCTCTGCATCACTGTCTTTAGGAGTTAATTTTACATATTGAATATTACGACCATTTACATTTTTAGCTGCAGCCATCTCATAATTATAGCCTTCTTCATAGAAACTAAACATCTTTGAAGGAGTTATATTATTGTCTTCCTTTTCATTATAAGTAGATATATTTATCTCTTCATTTTCGGGAATAATGGTATAAATTTTTTTTCCATCAAACATTTGGGTAGTTCCCATAAGGTTAAGCACATATTTCTCATCCTTAATACTTACATCGCCGCGAGTTTCCTGGTTAACATTAGCGGCCTTATTCTCCAGACTATATTTGAAATCGATAACCATATTTTCATAGCCTTTGACTTTGGCGGAAACCTCATTTAGTAAGTTTTCTGCATTTTTTGAATTTTGGGCTTGCACACTTATTGTCAAAATAGCAAGCAGGATAAAAATTAATTTTTTCATTTTAGTAATTTGGTATTATTCTTCATTTAATAATTGATCTAGGGCTGCAAGATCGGTCACTAAAACCTGTCGGGCTTTACTTCCTTCAAAGGGGCCAACAATTCCGGCAGCTTCTAACTGATCTATAATTCTACCGGCGCGGTTGTAACCTAACTTTAGTTTACGTTGCAGCAAGGAAGCAGAACCTTGTTGAGCAGTAACGATCACTTCAGCAGCTTCCCTAAAGAGTTTATCTCTTTCGCTAACATCTATATCAACACCTGTGCCACTATCATCCGCTTCGTAAGCAGGAAGTTGATGGGCTTCCGGGTAAGCTTTTTGTGAACCTATGAATTCGGTTATTTTATCTACTTCGGGAGTATCTACAAAAGCACATTGTAAACGTCTTAATTCATTTCCTTGAGTAAATAACATGTCTCCGCGCCCGATAAGCTGATCTGCTCCCTGGCCATCTAAAATTGTTCTGGAATCTATTTTTGAAGTTACTCTAAAGGCAATTCTGGCCGGGAAGTTAGCCTTTATAATTCCGGTAATAACATTAACCGAGGGTCTTTGTGTAGCAATAATTAAATGTATCCCAATAGCCCTGGCCAACTGTGCCAAACGAGCAATTGGTGTTTCCACTTCTTTTCCGGCAGTCATAATTAAGTCTGCAAATTCATCTACTACTAAAACTATGTATGGCAGGAATTTGTGACCGTTTTCCGGATTTAATTTTCTCGCTTTAAACTTAACGTTATATTCCTTAATGTTTCGAACCATCGCATCTTTAAGTAATTCGTAGCGATTGTCCATTTCAATACATAAGGAATTCAGCGTATTAATTACCTTGGTGTTGTCGGTAATAATTGCATCCCCCGAGTCTGGAAGTTTGGCCAGGTAATGCCTTTCGATTTTGTTGAAAAGCGTAAGTTCTACTTTTTTTGGATCTACCAAAACAAATTTCACTTCCGCCGGGTGCTTGCTGTAGAGTAGGGAAGTTAAGATAGCATTTAATCCAACTGATTTTCCCTGTCCTGTGGCACCGGCCATCAACATATGGGGCATTTTTGCCAGGTCGACCACAAAGGTTTCATTGGAAATGGTTTTTCCCAGCGCCATTGGCAATTCCATTTCTGCATTTTGAAATTTTGGTGAAGCAATAACGGAACGCATGGAAACAATGGTTGCGTTTTTGTTAGGGACTTCAATACCAATTGTTCCTTTTCCCGGAATAGGAGCAATGATACGAATTCCCAGCGCAGAAAGGGAAAGAGCGATATCATCCTCGAGGTTTTTGATTTTTGAAATTCTAATTCCGGCTTCAGGCACTATTTCATATAAAGTAACCGTTGGCCCAACCGTCGCTTTGATTTGAGCAATTTCAATTTTGTAGTTTTTAAGGGTGTCTACAATCCGGTTTTTATGTTCCTCAAGTTCTTCCTGATCTACTGTAATGCCACCGCCATATTCCTGCAGCAGGTCCAGGGTTGGGAATTTATAATTGCTCAGTTCCAAAGTAGGATCAAATTCACCGAAATCCTTCACAATCTTGTTGCTTATTTTATCTTCATCCAGTTCCTCTTCCTGTGCGGTTTCTACTTCCATTTCCACCTCTTCGGGTTGAATAGATTTTTGTTTTGGAGCAGGAACTGATTTTTCTTCTTTTGGGGTAGTAGTATCCAGCTTTATATCTGAAGGAGATTTTTCAGCAGGTTTCTCAGTTCTGACGATGGATTTTTCTTTCCATTCAGTTTCCTCATCCGTAGCCGATATTTCTTCTCCACTAGATTGGAATTCTTTACCAAGCTTATCCTTTTTAGACTTTACAAAACTCCCTATTAATTCTGGTGTCAGCTTTAATCTTAGCGTAAGATAGGCGATAAAAAGAAATAACATTAATAGAATAGTTCCGAAGAAGCCTAAATAATCCTGAAGAAAATCGTTCATTTCATAACCAATCCTGCCGCCTAGGAGAGGATTTTTTGCAGCGAAAAACCCGAAAAAGACAGCCAGCCAGAGCATAATTGAAATTCCCCAGAACCAGGATTCCCTTAATTTTGTGGCTCTTATTCCAAGAAAAAGATGGAATCCGCTGTAACTCACTAAAATGGAAAAAATGAAGGCTGCAACTCCAAAACCTTTATACATAAAAAAGTCGCTAACTGAAGCACCAAATTTACTCAACCAGTTTTTAGTTTCCACTTCACGGTTAGAAAATTCACCAAGGGTACTTTGATCTATCTGCCAGTTGAACAAAAAGGAGATAAATGCAAGGCTTAAAGCCAGGCCGAATAGCATAAAGAAACTACCTAAAACTACCTTTTGTTGCCGGTTAAGTTTAAAGGAAAATTTAGTCGACTTTTTCCCGGTGCTTGTTTTAGTCCTGGTTTTCTTTTTGGCCATAGATGATAAGTAGGATTTTGAGCAAAAATACGAATTAGCCACTTTTAAATTAAAGAAATTTGATTTCAGTTCTGTGGGTAATATTTATATGCTTAAACGTTCAAATCTAAGCAATTATTTTTTGAGAAATAAACCTTAAAAGAATTCAGTATTTAAAAGGTTCAGGCTGTGAAAGCTATGTTTGTAAATCAAATGTTGTTTTTGTTTCCACCAGAAAATAGCTGAATCCATAAGGTCGAGACAAGGTATTTTTAGTAATCGATCGACTTGGTGATAAAAATAAAATAAGTGAAATCCTGGTTAGAAAATATAAGGAAAGTAAATAAAGACCCCTATGATTACTGCAATTATTGCTGCTATAAAAACGGCACCAGCAGCAATATCTTTAATATGACCAATCTTACTGTGAAAATCCGGATGTACAAAATCTGCCATAGCTTCAATTCCGGAATTCAAGCCTTCGGCGGTCATCACAAGCCCAATGGCAAAGAATTGAAACATCCATTCTGTTTTTGTGATTTCAAAGAAATACCCGGCTATACACATAATTACGGCCAGTATAAATTGCACCTGAATACTCTGTTCGTGTTTTAATAATAACCAGGCACCTTTAATAGCATAACCACCTCCTCTAATTCTTTTTCCCAGGAAACTATCCCGCATTATAATAAGGTTTTAAGAGCAGCTAGATAATCGGGCTCTTCGCCAATTTCTGGGACTTGCTGGCTGTGTATAACCTTAGCCTCTTCATCTAAAACAATCACCACACGAGAAAGCAAAGCCTCGAATGGACCATCTATAATTTCAAGACCATAATCCTTTCCGAAATTTCTATCTCTGAAATCTGATAGGTTGGTTACATTTTCCAAGCCTTCATCGTTTACAAATCGTTTTTGGGCAAACGGTAAATCGCGGGAAATGCAAAGTACCACCGTATTCTCAAGCTCGGTAGCCCTTTCGTTGAATTTTCTTACAGATGTGGCACACACACCGGTATCTATACTTGGAAAAATATTAAGAATGACACGCTTTCCTTTAAAATCGTTTAAAGTTGCCATACCTAGATCTGATTTAATGAGTGCGAAATGTGGTGCTCTCTCGCCTTTTTCGGGAAGGCTACCATAGGTGTTTATTTTTTCACCTTTTAAAGTTATTTGTGACATGGATGTTACTATTAAATTGGATTGCTAAATTTAGAACATCTGTTTTAGGGATTTACTAAAATTATCATAAAAACAAAGGGCTGCCTCATTATAAGACAGCCCTTTTTAAAGTATATAAAAACGCGAGTTCTAACGGTCTATAGAGCCAACAACTTTTTGCATAAAGTTATTACAGGCATCTTTCTCTGGAGTACCTCCATCAATTGAATGCTTAACTTCTACAGCACCACATAGATTCGAAATCAATTCCCCAATCATATCCATTTCCTCATCCTTAACTGAACGGTGTTCAGTATAACTTTCGAGTACTTCAATGGTATGCTCCAGTTTTTTAACTTCGTTTTCGCGTGCTAAATGCTTAATTACTGGTAACTTCATTTACTAGGTCTTTTAAAGGTTCAAATTTATTAGTTTGTACCTGGTTTACGAGACTTCCGTTTTTAAAGGTGGCAAAAGTAGGCAGGTTGTCTACCTTAGCCAATTTTCGAGATTCCGGATATTTTTCAGCATCTACCAACAGGAACGTTGCGTTCTCATTTTCTGAAGCCAATTTCTTGAATTTAGGCTTCATCAATCGGCAATTGCCGCACCATCCGGCCATATATTGCACCACCACGGTTTCATTATCTGAAACTATCTCGTTTAAATTATCCTGTTCTAATTCTTTTATCATAACAATCTCTTTCCCTTTTTTCTTAGTTTAAGCTTAAGTAAGAAGCGACTCCGTCTCTATCGGCGTTCATTGCCTCTTTTCCTTCTTCCCAGTTTGCAGGACAAACCTCACCTTTTTCCTGAACGTGAGTGTAGGCGTCTACAAGCCTTAAGAATTCAGCTACGTTTCTACCTAATGGCATATCATTTACTCCTTCATGGAAAATTTTCCCATCTTCATCGATAAGATAGGTAGCACGGTAAGTTACGTTGTCTCCTTCTAGGGTAACATCCCCGGTTTCTTCATCATACGATTCACCAGTTATATCAAGAATTCCCAGACGAGAACTTAGGTTTCTGTTTGAATCAGCAAGAATTGGGTATTTTACACCTTCAATTCCCCCATTATCTTTAGGGGTATTCAACCATGCGAAATGTACCTCTGGAGTATCACAAGAAGCTCCAATAACCATTACATTTCTTTTTTCGAATTCTTCGGCTGCCTTTTGGAAAGCATGTAGTTCTGTAGGGCAAACAAAGGTGAAATCTTTTGGATACCAGAATAACAATACTTTTTTCTTATTCTTCTGAGCTTCTTCCAAAACGTTCAATTGAAAGGTATCACCCATTTCATCCATTGCGTTAACGCTTAAATTTGGAAATTTTTTTCCTACTAATGACATATTATTACTATTTTTTTATTGGTTTAACTTTATTGTAATCTGGTGCAAATTTAGGGAATGATTCCGATGTATAATGTTATCGAAATTTTAAAATACTATATAAGAATAAGGAATTCTTATAGTTTATTTTATATAGAATAGATAAATCCTATTTAACAATGATAAGCCTTATTAATACTGGGTTTTTACGCTGTTTGAGTTTTAGCGGAATCACTGAGTTCTTTGATTTTTATGCTGAAAGCAGCAAAAAGAAGGGTCATAAACGGGCTTAAATAATTGAAAAAGGCATAGCCGATATAGCTGACCGTTGGAACGCCTAATACGCCACTATGGTATGCCCCGCAAGTATTCCAGGGAACTAATACTGAAGTTACCGTTCCTGAATCTTCTAATGTTCGGCTTAAATTTTCAGGGGCAAGCCCTTTATTGTGATAGGCCTTGGCAAACATTTTTCCAGGGACCACAATTGCTAGATATTGATCCGAGGCTGTTGCGTTTAAGGCAAGGCAGCTAAAAACCGTACTGGCAAATAAACCAAAAGTGGTATGGAATAAATTTAATAGTGCTTTGCTAATTGTAGCCAGGGCTCCAATGGCTTCCATAATTCCGCCAAAAACCATGGCGCAAATAATTAACCAAATGGTACCAAGCATTCCAGCCATTCCTCCAGATGAAAACAGATCGTTTAAATTTTCATTATTGGTTTCTACCGCTGTATCTACCGTAATGGCTTGCATAACGCCGCGGTAACCACTAATAAAATTTAGATCACTGGTTCCTGCTATCTGTGCCACAATTTCAGGTTGAAAAATTAAGGCGGCGGCAGCGCCTAAAAGAGTACCCAGTAATAAGGCTATTAAAGGAGAGGTTTTCTTAATAATTAATGCAATAACAACTGCCGGTACAATAAACAGCCAGGGAGTTATGGAGAAAGTATCTTCAATGGAAGCCAATATTGCCGAAGTATCGGTGTCGCCAGAAGGTTCCAGGTTTAAACCAATAAATATAAAAATAATTAAGGTTATAATAATTGTAGGAACCGTGGTAAGGGTCATATATTTTATATGCGTGAATAAATCTGTACCTGCCATGGCGGGTGCAAGATTGGTAGTGTCACTCAATGGGGATAATTTATCACCAAAATATGCTCCGGAAAGAATCGCTCCTGCTGTCATTCCAACGGAAATCCCCAAGGCTTCTGCAATTCCTATAAGGGCAATACCTACCGTTGCAGAAGTGGTCCAGCTACTTCCGGTAGCCACAGAAATCACCGAACAAATGATCACGCAGGCTGCAAGAAAGATGGTGGGATTCAATATTTGTAAGCCGTAGTAGATCATAGTGGGAATAATTCCCGAGATAAGCCAGGTTCCTGCAAGTGCGCCTACCATTAATAAAATTAAAATGGCCCCTGAAGTACTTTGAATGTTGCCGGCAACCTCATCTATCATTTTATCATATTCCACATCATTGAAATAACCCACTACAGCTGCAACAGCACCGCCGAGCAATAGTACAAACTGGTTAGAACCACTTAATGCATCTCCGCCAAAAACATACACGTTAAAAGCCAACATTGCAATAAGAGCAAAAACGGGAATTAAGGCTTCCCAAATGCCAAGTTCTTCATTTGTTGGAATTTTCTCGTTCTCTGGCTTGTCTCTGTTTTCCATTCAGGCTTGAAGTGTATATAAACCTCTTTTCAAGGTTTGGGTTGAATTTATTTTAATCAGATTTTTACTTTCGGTCGTAATTTTACGATTTTAAAGGAAAATGAGCAAGTTTTCAATGAAAGTATAAATTGTTTAAAATTTATAACCAATCCCAAGTTGTACTCCAAAGGTGGTCAGTTTCTGATGAAAATTCTTCTCCTCAAACGGGACTACCGCATATCTTCTAAAATTAGGATTTATGTAGATATTGAAGTTATTAAAAGCATATTGAGCTCCAAGTCCAAAACCTACGCCTATCCCAGTCTGAGGGTCTATTGACTGGCTAGCGGAACCTTGAAAATCCATCACCGGACCTCCATTTACAAAGAAATAATCCAGAAAAGTAAAATTTGCAAAAATCGGAATAGAGGTGGTCTGCAATTCTTGTGAAGAAGAAGCTTCACCCGGCCTTGGGAGCGCAGAACTTGTCACTACATCGCCTTGCCAGTAATTAAGTCCGGTTTCCAGAGCTAAATTATCGGTAATGGCAAGTAAATATCTAAACCCCAATTCATATGAATTTTCAATATCAGAATTTCCGGCGCCATCAACTCGTTCACTTCTTAATAGATTGCTATCGGTGATACCATAATATAGCCGAATTTCATTTTGGGTTTGTGAATAAAGGTTAAGGCTTAAGAACAGCACGAAAAGGGGAAGAAGAAATTTTTTCAAAATATTATTTTTTGTGAATATACAAAAAAGAGAATGTTCGAAAATCTTTTTCTAAGATAACGAGTCGATTTTTGAAGTGGTCATCCTTTTTTTACGCAGTCTCCTTGCTCAACACTCCAACTTCTTCCATGCAGGATTTCATCATTTTATAAGTACGTTCTATATCGTTGTCCAGACCGATGGAGAAACGAATTAATCCATTACTTAATCCCATTTTTTCCTGTTCTTCCAGAGGTATTTCAGAAGAGGTAGAACTGCCAGGGGCGCTAAAAAGGGTTTTGTAAAAGCCTAAACTTACGGCAAGATACCCAAGATTTCTCTCCTGCATCAACTCCATTAATTCGTTGGCCTTATCAAGGCTGCCAACATCTAAAGTTAACAAACCTCCAAAACCGTATTCTTTATTCATCATTCTTTTAAAAGTCTTATGGCCAGGGTGATTTTGTAACCCGGGATAAACCGTTCTTAAACCATCTTCTTGAAATTTTTCAGCAAGAAACATCGCATTTTTACTGTGCTGTTTTATTCTTATATGTAAGGTTCTTAAATTCTTTAAAACCGAAGCAGCCCTCATGCTATCCATGGTAGGGCCAAGCAACATATTGGCCCCGTCATTCACGCTGCGAAGGGCATTGATGAAATCCTGAGTCCCGCAGGTAACACCACCGACTGTATCACTGCTACCATTAATGAATTTAGTTAAACTATGAATTACAACATCACAGCCCAATTCCTTCGGACTAACTGACAGTGGGGAAAAGGTATTATCAACCACAAAAGTTAGCTGATGTTTCTTTGCGATTTTAGCCAATGCCTCAATGTCGGCAACTTCCAAAAGTGGATTGCTTAGGGTTTCACAGTATAAAATTTTGGTATTTTTAGTAATCGCTGCTTCAACGCCTTCTAGGTTAGTGATATCTACAAAGGAAGTCTGTATGTTGAACTTTGGAATAAAATTTTTCATAAAGGCGTAGGTCCCCCCATAAACCGTGCGGCTGGAAACAATATGATCACCTGCCTGGCATAGCTGAAGCAGGGTAGAGGTGATAGCACCCATTCCACTGGCCGCCACGTTTGCGGTTTCGGTGCCTTCCATCGCACCAAGAGCTTCACCTAAATATAAATTAGATGGAGAGGAATGTCGGGAATAAAGGTAACATCCTTCAGAGTTTCCTTCAAAAGTATCAAACATAGTTTTGGCGGAAAGAAAAGTATAGGTCGAAGAATCAGATATCGAGGGATTAACGCCTCCAAATTCGCCAAAATATTGAAGATCCTGAATATTATTTGCGGGCTTATAATTCATTGTTGTTGGTTTAATGATTTTTTAAAATTAAGATTAACAGGTAAATAAATCAATATATTTATATAAAAACAGTAAATAAAACTATAAATTGAATATTAAATAGAAAATAAATCGGTATTTAAGTCAGTTTAAAATTCGGTTTAGAAAATTTTTCAGTATGAAATTAGATCAAAAAGATTTGAAGATCTTAAAACATCTTCAGGACGATAGTAAGATGACCAATAAGGAGATTTCCAATAAATTGCAGCTATCAGTAACTGCTGTTTTTGAGCGCATTAAACGCCTGGAGCGCGAGGGCGTAATTTCAGGATATGTTGCCTTGGTATCACCAAATAAAGTAGCAAAGAGTTTTATGGTTTTCTGTCAGATAAAACTTATTCAACATTCCCGGTCTTACCTAACAAAATTTGAAACTGAAGTCACGAAGCTCTCTGAGGTAATGGAATGTTATCATGTAAGCGGCGAGTATGATTATATTTTAAAAGTACTGGTCAAAGATATGGAAGCCTACCGTGAATTTATGGTCACTAAACTAACCAGTTTAGATCATATTGGTAGCACCCAAAGCACCTTTGTTATCAGTCCTGTGAAAAGTACCACGGCTGTTCCCCTTTAGTTTATTTGAAAGAATTTTTTAAAATAGGATCCCTCAATATCTCAAATGGGACAATATTAAACTTTAAAGTTCTTTGCAACTTAATTTTGATATTTTTTCAAAAATTTCAAGTTAGGTAATTTGGTAAATGAAAAATTGATTACAGTTTGCTTTTTATGGATCTATAAATTATTGAATATTAATGAAATAAATAGTATTCTGGTTTATCTTTTAGAATGAATATTGAACAAGTTTTCTCTCCTGAAATTAGCGATAAATCGCCTTTAAGTCTGGTTTTCAGTGTAAAGGACGTGGGATATACGAAAATAATATTGTATATTAACAAGCGGCGAAAGAAGGTTTAGGACCTACTTACTTTTATCTTCCCTCCCTTTGCAAGTTTTTAAATTAACCATTCAAAAGAATATCCAAGTATTTATGACTGAAGAGCAAACCAAATCTCAGCAACTCCTTGATAGGAGAAAAAACATTGTAGCCAACGGAGTTGGTGTTTTCAATACAGCCACGGTTAAAGAGGCTAAAGGAGCAATAATAACAGATGTAGACGGAAAAGAGCATATAGACTTTGCTGGGGGAATAGGTGTTGTCAATGCCGGGCATTGTCCGGAACCGGTGGTAAAGGCTATCCAGGAACAGGCCGAAAAATATCTTCATACCAGTTTTAATGTAGTTACATACGAGCCTTATATCAAGCTTTGTGAAGTACTTGCTGAAATTCTTCCTCATGGGGATAGAACAAAAGCAATGTTAATCAGCACAGGGGCTGAAGCTGTGGAGAATGCGATTAAGATTGCACGACAGGCAACAAAAAGACCAGCGGTAATTTGTTTTACCGAAGCATATCATGGCCGGACATTGATGGGGATGAGCCTGACCAGTAAGGTGAACTATAAATTTTCTTCAGGGCCTTTTGCTCCAGAAGTTTATCGAATTCCTTTTCCAAATTTTTACAAATATCACGGTACACAAACCATGGAAGAATTTGTGGAAACAGAACTCAAAAGGCTCAGGGAGAGTGCGCATAGTATGGTTGATATCAATAGTGTTGCTGCCATAATTGTAGAGCCACTTCAGGGAGAAGGTGGTTTTAATCCTATTCCAAAAAAATATCTGGAAGGACTTCGTTCCTTTTGTGATGAGCACGGGGTTTTGCTCATATTCGATGAAATCCAAAGCGGGTTCTGTCGCACAGGTCATTGGGCCAGCTGGCAGCATTATGGAGTACAGCCTGACCTGAGTACCTACGCCAAATCTATGGGTTCTGGCCTTCCTATTGCTGCTGTCCTGGGTAGTGCTAAAATCATGGATGCTGCAGAGCCGGGTACTATTGGCGGCACCTATATAGGAAGTCCAGTCTGTTGTGCTGCTGCCTTAGCTACTATCCAGTTTATGAAGGATGAGAATCTTAATGAACGTGCCATTTATATCGGTAAGATCATTACAAAGCGGATGGAAACATTTAGAAAGGAATGTCCGGAGATTGGTGATGTAAGAGGAATAGGTGCTATGATAGGGATCGAATTCATAAAGGATAACGATCCATCAAATCCACATACGGAATTATGTGCTAAGATTCTTAAAGGCTGCGCCCAGGAAGGTCTCATTTTAATAAGCGCAGGTACCTTTAAAAATGTTCTAAGAATATTGTGCCCGTTGGTAATTAGCGATAAACAATTAAATAAAGGTTTGGATATTCTGGAGAACCAAATAAGAAAACATACTTAAATTTTAGTGAGTTGTTGAAAAGCTGTTCAGGAAAATTCCGGGAGCTGTTACCTAACTATTTTGTTGTGAATTTAAGTAGTAAATGTACTAACCAGTTTTTTTAAGAGAAAACTAGTTAAGGAGTCCGAAAAAATAGTTTTGGCGGATAATAATAAATTGAAAATATATGAATCCATTTGCAATAGCAGGAATACAAATGAAGGTTTCCGCAGTCACTTCCAATGTGGAAATGATGAAGCTCAAACTAGATATTACCATGAGTCTTTACCCCTGGGTTGATATGGTAGTGTTTAGCGAGTTATGCGGCTACGGTCCCTTAACCCATAATGCGCAGGAAATTCCGGGAGATTTTGAAAAGGAAATGCAGGCTATGGCCAGAAAGCACGGAGTTTGGTTATTGCCAGGTTCCATCTTTGAGAAAAGTGAAGGTAAAATCTATAACACTGCAACGGTGATCAATCCGCAAGGGGAAATTGTTACACGATATAGAAAAATGTTTCCTTTCTATCCTTATGAAGTTGGAGTTACCCCGGGTTCAGGATTCTGTGTTTTTGATGTGCCGGGAGTGGCTAAATTCGGAATATCCATTTGTTATGATATGTGGTTTCCTGAAACGGTTCGAACATTGGCGGTAATGGGAGCAGAGGTTATTCTGCATCCAACTATGACAGGAACTATAGATAGGGAAATAGAATTATCTATAGTAAGGGCTATGGCCGCTGTCAATCAATGCTACTTTTTCGATGTGAACGGGCTCGAATCAGGTGGCAATGGAAGATCCCTGGTTTGTGGCCCCGATGGCAGGGTGATCTATCAGGCTGAAGGGAACGAAGAGATTTTTCCACTGGAACTCAATATAAATCGGGTAAGAAGAAGTCGGGAACTAGGTGTACTACGTTTAGGGCAACCTTTAAAAAGTTTTAGAGATCATATAGGTGATTTCCATATATACCAGCAGGGTGCTCAGTTGCCTTATCTTAATTCCCTGGGGCCGCTTATTAAACCTACCCGACTAGATAATCTTGCCGAATTAAAGTTGAAAGAACACGAATATGAACCACCGGAAAATCCTACAGGATATAAAGGATTTGGAGCATAATCAAAAAACAGAACTATGGGAGGAACTACACAAAAGAAGAAAAAAGAAAAACAAGGAGAACAACCTGTAAAAGACTTTATAAGCTGGTTTGAAATTCCTGCAATCAATTTTCAACAAGCCGTTGATTTTTATAATCGGATTTTCAATATTGATATGGAAACCCAATTTGATGGTAATTATGCAATGGCATTTTTTCCAGCGGAAAAGGGTATTGGAGGAGCCATTGTTACGGGGCCAAATTCAATACCAGGAATAATTGGTCCCCTTCTTTATCTCAATGCCGGAAGGGATCTAAACCATATTTTAAACAGAGTTGAAGCTGCTGGTGGGAGAATTGTAATGACCAAAACTTTAATAAACCAGGAGTCAGGTCATTTTGCCATTTTTATTGATTCTGAAGGAAATAAACTCGCTTTACATTCAAAAGAATAATTATGCCAGAGAAAAAAATAGATAGTGCACATTATTACAATATTGCTCAACTTAGGGTAGAATCCTGGAATAACTTAAAAAGTGAGTCTACTAAACTCCATTCTGCTGCCCGTGGTTCAGAAAATGAAAAGGTCCACAAAAAAAACCTCCAACACCTTTTAAAAGATCTTGAGGGTGTGGAGTGTTTTTTTGCCTTTCCTGGTATTTCTTGTATTGATTCGTTAAGGGAAATGTTAGAAAGACAGGAACATACTGCCCTGTCTCACAAAATAGCAGAGATCACAAAAAATTTGGTAAGTGATAGGTATAGAAGCAATCCTGATTTTTTAGAAGAAGAAGATCCGGGGGTCGAGCTTACCGATAAAGCGGAATACACCGAAGTAGCAAGAAAAAATTATTTTGAGGTCATGTTTGTGGAGGATATTTCTCAGGCAGAAGAAAATAAATTACGCCATGATCTAAAAGAAATGCGACTTTCTAATGAACAGTTTGCATACGGAATTGTAGTCCAGCGTTCTTTTGAGGATGCATTAATCGCCCTTCAATTTAATTTTAATATTCAGGCGGTAGTAATTCGGTATGCACCGCCATATCATTCAAAAAAGATCACCCCCGTAATCAAGCCTTTTATTCAAAATATTTTAAGACTGAAATATGCTGATAAATCGCCTAAAGAGTTAGGACCGATTTTGGGTACTATGGTTAAAAAATTTAGGCCGGAATTGGATACCTACTATGTAACCGATACTGCATTAGGAAATTTAAAAGATAGCACCTTAAAAACTTTTAGAAGAATTTTTTATCGAACTGAAGACCTACAAGAACTTCACCTCACCGTTATTAGAGGAATAAGTGAACGCTATGAAACACCTTTCTTTTCAGCGCTAAAGGACTACAGTAAAAAACCTACGGGAATATTTCATGCCATGCCAATTTCCAGGGGGAATTCGGTTTTTAAATCCAGGTGGATCAAGGATTTTGGAAATTTTTACGGAAGAAACATGTTTCTGGCAGAAACTTCATCAACGACCGGTGGATTAGATTCTCTTTTGCAACCGACCGGTTCGCTTAAAAAAGCACAACAAAAGGCTAGTGAAGCTTACGGCTCCAGAAACACTTTTTTTGTAACCAATGGAACTTCTACCGCTAATAAGATTGTAGTGCAGGCACTTGTAAAGCCGGGAGATGTAATTTTAATAGATAGAGACTGTCATAAATCACACCATTACGGGCTTGTATTAGCTGGCGCTTATCCAGTTTATCTGGATTCTTATCCTATAGAAGAATATTCCATGTATGGCGCAGTACCATTAGAGCAGATTAAAGAAAAATTGCTTCAATTAAAAAAGGCTGGTAGATTAAGTTTGGTTAAGATGTTATTGCTAACCAATTGCACTTTTGATGGGTTGGTTTATAATGTTGAAAGAGTTATGCAGGAGATTCTGGCTATAAAACCAGATATGATCTTTTTGTGGGATGAAGCCTGGTTTGCCTTTGCTGGTTTTACCTATAATTATAAGCAACGTACAGGAATGTTTGTTGCTAAAAAATTGTTTGATAAATACCAAAGCAATACTTACCGGGAAGAATACAATGCCCATATAAAATCTTTAAAAAAGAATGAAATTCCTAGTCTGCCCAATCCCGATGAAGTTCGCATTAGGGTTTATTCAACTCAAAGTACACATAAGACCCTAAGTAGTTTTCGCCAGGGATCAATGATACATGTATGGGATGAAGATTTCCGTAAAAAAAGTGAGAATACTTTTATGGAAGCCTATATGACACATACCTCAACTTCTCCAAATTATCAGATGTTGGCCTCTCTGGATGTCGGAAGAAGGCAGGTGCAATTCGAAGGTTATGAGCTAGTAGAGAAAAGTATTGAACTGGCAATGGTTCTAAGGGCTAAAGTCAACGATCACCCACGGTTAAAGAAATATTTTGATGTATTAACCATAGGGAACTTTATCCCCAAACAGCACAGAAAATCGGGTATAAAAGAATATTATAATTCCAAGGAAGGTTGGACCAGGATGGAAACTGCCTGGGAACAGGATGAATTTGTATTGGACCCCACAAAAATCACCCTGCATATTGGTAGAACAGGAGTGGATGGTGATACTTTTAAGAACAGATATCTTATGGATAAATTTAATATTCAGATTAACAAAACCTCCAGGAATACGGTTTTGTTTATGACAAATATTGGAACTACCAGGGGAAGTGTTACTTATCTAACAAATGCACTATTAAAAATTGCCGATGAGCTGGATCAGGAATTTAAAACCCTTAGTCAAAAGGAAGGGAATAATCGTCAAGACCGAATTAAGTCTTTGACCGAGGACTTTCCACCTTTACCAGATTTTAGTTATTTCCACCATTCCTTCCAGGCAGTTCCTGGAGTTCCTGGAGGAAATATACGAGAAGCTTTTTTCTTGGCCTACAATGAGGAGAATTATGAATATATGCCACTTTTGGAATGTTTGCCCGCCATGGAGGACAACAGGGTCCTTGTAGCTTCATCTTTTATAATTCCTTATCCACCTGGATTTCCGGTGCTTGTTCCTGGTCAGGTCGTAAGTGAAGAAATTGTCCGGTTTCTAACAGCGCTGGATGTATCAGAAATTCACGGTTACCGGGCAGATCTCGGCCTGAGAATTTTTAAAGACAATGTGCTAAACCGCCAGAAAACAGTGAGCTCTATGGGCTCTATGGCGAACAATTCTAAAAAAAAGATCACTAACTTAAAAAATTAAAATCATGGATTCTAAAAAGCCAAAGACCTCCGGTAAAAAAGGAGCAACTAATAAAAAGAAAACCACACCAAAAAAAGAACCGATTTCTCCCGAACGCAGTGCTAAAAAAGACCGTAAATTAAAAGTTACCGAAGAAAAACCTTTGAAAGGAAAGAAATCCGTACCATCGGACTCCACTGCTCAGCAAGGTAAGACTCCTGCTTCTTCCACTGCTAAAAAGAAAAAAACTACTACCGCCTCCGGCGGTGGAAAGGCCAAAAGTACTAAAATTAAAAAGACAGTGGGAGGTACTAAGGCTAAAGATAAAAATTTGGCTGTCAATACACCTGGTCCTAATAAAAGAAAGAATGGGCTCAAGGGAGTTTCAGATATTCGTAGATCTTTCCATAAAAATGAAGAACCCTTATACTTTATAAGTGCTACTAACTTCAATCTTTTAGGAGCTGATGAATGGATTAAAGGATTCAAATTTATTTGCCATATAGAGTGCTTTGATGGGCTGCATCCTAACGTGTTTTCACCAAAAACCGAGATACCACACGATGATTTTGAAGGTATTGAAGACATAAACAATTATCTTTTGCAACACCCCGAGGTTCAGGATTATCTTAAAACAAGATCTGTGAATGGGAAGGCTGGTAAAGCCATGTTTCTTATGTTTAATGAAAAAACTGAAGAACTTGCAAATAAACTAGGCCTGGAAATTATGTTCCCCAAAGCCGAAATGCGAACTTTTCTGGACAATAAGGTCAATACCAACCGGATTGCAGAAAAAGCAGGAGTAGCCTGTGTGCCTTATGTATTGACTAAAGTAAATAATTATCAGCATCTAAGAGAGGTTTCAAAACACCTTGGTAACGAGTTGGTTATTCAAACTCCATTTGGGGATTCTGGTCATACTACTTTCTTTATTTCGAATGAAGAAGAGTATCAAAAAAATGCAGAAGAGATCGAGAAAGAGGAGGAAGTTAAAGTGATGAAGCGTATTCGCTGCAGAGGTTCTGCCATAGAAGCTTGCGTTACCCGGCACGGAACAATTGTAGCTCCATTAATGACGGAACTCGTAGGCTTTAAGGAACTAACCCCTTATGAAGGTGGCTGGTGTGGCAATGAGATATATCCCAATGCATTTACTCCAGAACTTAGAGATAAAGCTATTGAATATACCCAATTATTTGGAAATCAATTAAGAGAAGAAGGCTATAAAGGATATTTTGAACTCGATTTTTTAATAGATCAGGATAACGGAGAGATTTATTTAGGAGAATTAAATCCAAGGGTTACCGGAGCTAGTTCTATAACGAATCACGCTGTTTTTGCTCTTGCAGATGCACCTCTTTTTGTTTTTCATATCTTAGAATGGATGGATATCGATTATGAACTTGATATCGAAGCTATTAATAATCGTTGGGCACACCAGGAAAATATTGATGGATGGAGCCAGCTAATTGTAAAGCATACTGAAGATACCATAGAATATGTTACTAAAGCACCAAGCTCCGGTATCTATAGAATGTACGATACTGGTCATATCCAGTTCGATAGGATGGATACGCACCGTAGAGCGGTAGAGAATGAAAATGAAGCCTTCTTTCTGAGAATTAGCAGAAAAGGAGATTATCTCTATGAAGGCGCTGATATGGGAATACTAGTTAGCCGAGGGAGAATGATGACCGATGATTTTCAACTTAATAACAGGGCCAAGCATTGGATTAAAGCTATTAGGGGACAATATAGTTCTGAGATGGTAGAAGATAAGAAAAAGCCAAAATTATCAGGAACTTTAACTAAATAATATACTGATATTCTGAAGGTTTAAGAGGAATTAAAACTACTTTGCCAACCTTAATGATACAAATAGTTATTTAAAACCCATACCAATGCAATTATATTTCAATGCTATTTCTGAACCTGGAAAACCTGGGTCAAAATGGAAAAAATTATATCAGACTCACTGGCCAGCTTATAAAACCTGGCTTAATTCTAAAGGAACTGCCAATTATCCTGATCTTGAAACATCGCAGGCAGCACTTAAAAAGTTTATGCCAGAGATGTGGCCTACTTATCAACGCCTTTGCAAACTTGCAAAAGGAGATAAGCTTGCGGCTCGTTTTTTAACAGGTTTCCAACCTCCAGCATACATAAGTGGCTGCTCCCAGGCAGTTACTACTGGGAAAGATATTCAGCTGGTTAGAAATTACGATTTTCATCCGGACCTAATGGAGGGAACACAACTGCTCACCTCTTGGAATAACAAAAAGGTGATAGCAACCAGCGATTGCTTAATTGGTGCCGTAGATGGGATGAATGAGGAAGGTCTTGCTGTTTCCCTAACTTTCGGAGGTCGAAAAGAGGTAGGCGTAGGTTTCGGTATCCCCTTTATTTTACGTTATGTTTTGGAATTTTGTAGCAATGTAGCGCAAGCTGTAGAAGCTTTGAGCAGGATCCCTTCCCATATGTCTTATAACGTAACCGTTGTTGATAAAACAGGGAAATTTAAAACCGTACAACTGGCGCCAGATAAAGCCCCACTGGTAACTGATGCTGCTTTTACGACCAATCACCAGGGAACAATAGACTGGCCGGAAAATGCGGCCTTTAATAAAACCCTGGAAAGATCTTCGTTTCTAAATAAAATATTGTCAGCTAAAAAAGTAGATTCCACTGAGGTAGCCGATGCTTTTCTAAAGGCGCCTCTTTATAACACTAAATTTAAGGAAGGTTTTGGAACCTTGTTTACCTCGGTATACCAACCCTTGAAAGGCTCAGTAGAACTTCGGTGGCCTGAAACTTCTTTACAACAAACCTTTGAAAATTTTCAGGAGGTTTATAAGCTCATAAATTACGAACCAGCCCAGATTGCAGCTCACAATTGGAACCAGCCAGCTATAGAAATGGCCAATACGGTAGAAGATCCATTTGAAGAGCAATACGCAGAGAATCTGGATTGGCAGGAAAGCATTACTGAAATTATGGTAAATGCTATGGCTCAGGCCCACCCATCAACAAACGAAAAGGAACTTGAAAAATTAAGAGGGGAAATAATTAATGATGGAGAAGTCTCCTGGCAGGCTGTAGCCGGTTTCTGGAGTAAAATGGGGGCAGGATATTACGATTCCTGGAGGAATTAATTTCTATTTTTTAATTTAAGAAAATTATAAAACCTGGTGTCATAAATAATGGATTTTGCTATTATTTATGACATTAGTCTTTATAGTTAATTCCTTCTAATTTTAAATAATTCTCAACCCTAATCCAAAGTCATAAAAAATAAAACAAAATGGAATTTTATAGCACAAATCCCTATAACGGAGTGCAGGTGGGGAAGTATACTGCGCAAACAACAGAAGAAACTTCAAAAGTTTTAAACCTTTCTGGAAATGCTTTTAAAGATTGGAGCAAAAAGCCTCTTTCCTCAAGAACTGCACTTTTAAAAAATGCCGCACAGGTATTAAGGGACCATGTTAATGACTATGCGCAAATGATCACTCAGGAGATGGGAAAACCAATTTCTGAATCACGAGCTGAGATTAATAAATGCGCATGGGTATGTGACTATTACGCTGAAAATGCTGCAGGATTTCTAGCTCCTGAAGAGATAAAAACCGATGCCACCCATAGCTATGTGAGGCATGATCCCATAGGAAGCGTTTTCGCTATTATGCCATGGAATTTTCCATTTTGGCAGGTTTTCAGGTTCGCCGCGCCAACACTTACCGCTGGAAATACCGGAATTTTGAAACACGCGCCAAATGTGTTTGGCTGTGCTTTGAAAATTGAAGAAGTATTCAAAAAGGCAGGATATCCAAAAGGTGTTTTTCAGAATTTAATTGTCCACCACGATCAAACGGAAATGATTATTGCTCACGATGCAGTTCAGGCGGTTACTTTAACCGGAAGTGAAGCCGCAGGGTCGGCAGTGGCACAGCTTTCCGGGAAATATATTAAAAAGAGTTTACTTGAACTGGGCGGAAATAATTCCTTTATTGTTTGGGAAGATGCCGATATTGATCGGGCTGTAAAGACGGCCGTTTCGGCCAGGATGTTAAACTGCGGACAAAGCTGCATTGCAGCGAAACGATTTATTTTATTAGAAGGAATTTATGAGGAATTTATTTCGAAATTCAAAGCTACTGTCAATGATTTAAAAGTAGGAGATATAATGGACCATACTACCCAGATAGGTCCACTGGCCAGGAAGGATCTTGCCGATCAACTTCAAAGTCAGGTTAAAAGATCACTGGAACAGGGCGCCGAACTAATCCTTGGTGGGGAGCAGGATAATTGTTTTCATCAGCCAACCATTCTTGGCAATGTAAGACCTGGCATGCCTGCTTTCGATGAGGAAACCTTTGGTCCTCTAGCAGCTGTTATTAAAGCAAAAAGTATAGAGGAAGCTTTTGAACTTTCAGAAAAATCAAAATTTGGGCTGGGTACAACCGTATTTACTAAAGATATTAAAAAGGCTATGGAAATGGCTGAAAAAGTAAGTGATGGTGCCTACTTTGTCAACGAGTTGGTCAAATCCGATCCCCGACTTCCATTTGGTGGAACCAAGCGATCTGGTTACGGACGGGAACTGGCAAAAGAAGGAATGATGGAATTTGTCAATAAGAAAACAGTTTATGTTAAAGCTTAAATCATAATTTTAGTGGCATTGGTCATTGCCCTGAATAGTTGTACTTTTGTGTTTACTTTGTTAAAAAATCAACATAAAAGATAAAATTATGAGTAAATATGATGTTGCAGTTATAGGATCTGGCCCAGGAGGATACGTGGCCGCTATACGCTGCGCGCAACTGGGAATGAAAACTGCTATCATAGAAAAATATTCAACATTGGGTGGAACCTGTCTTAATGTAGGTTGTATCCCCAGTAAGGCGCTATTGGATTCTTCCCATCATTACCACGATGCTGTAAAACATTTTGCGGACCACGGAATTGAGATTCCGGGAGAAGTTAAAGTAAATCTTGAAAAAATGATGGAACGAAAATCATCTGTTGTAAGTCAAACCTGCGACGGAGTAAAGTTCCTGATGGACAAAAACAAGATCGATGTTTTTGAAGGGGTTGGTTCTTTTAAAGATAACACCCATATTAATATTGAAAATAATGATGGTGAGACCCAGACCATCGAAGCTGCAAAAACAATTATTGCCACTGGTTCAAAACCAGCAAACCTTCCTTTTATAGAACTTGACAAGGAAAGAATTATTACTTCTACCGAAGCTTTAAAGCTTAAGGAAATTCCCAAGCATATGATTGTAATTGGGGGTGGAGTTATTGGACTGGAACTCGGGCAGGTTTATCGCCGTTTGGGAGCTGAGGTAACTGTGGTTGAGTTTTTGGATCGTATTATCCCAACTATGGATAGTGCACTTTCCAAGGAACTTCAAAAAGTATTAAAAAAACAAGGGGTGAAGTTCCATACTTCTACCAAGGTGAAGTCGGTAGAGCGCAAAGGCGATGAGATTATCATCAAAGCTGATGATAAAAAAGATAAAGAAGTAGAGTTTAAAGGAGATTATTGCCTGGTTTCGGTTGGTCGTAAGCCTTTTACTGATGGCTTAAATGCTGATGCAGCAGGAGTTAAAGTAACCGATAAAGGGATGATTGAGGTTAACGAACATTTGCAAACAAATGTAGAGAATATCTATGCTATAGGTGATGTTGTTCGTGGAGCAATGCTCGCTCACAAAGCTGAAGAAGAAGGAACTTTTGTAGCTGAAACCATTGCCGGACAAAAACCACATATCGATTATAATTTAATCCCGGGGGTGGTTTATACCTGGCCTGAAGTTGCTTCAGTGGGTAAAACCGAGGAAGCGCTTAAGGAAGATGGTGTAAAATATAAAGAAGGAAAATTCCCTATGCGTGCACTTGGCCGATCCAGGGCAAGTGGAGATACCGATGGTTTTGTAAAAATACTTGCCGATGAAAAAACTGATGAGGTGTTAGGGGTACATATGATTGGTGCACGTACTGCCGATCTTATTGCTGAAGCTGTTACGGCCATGGAATACCGGGCATCTGCAGAGGACATTTCCAGAATCAGTCATGCGCATCCAACTTATGCCGAAGCGGTTAAGGAAGCTGCCCTGGCTGCCACCGAGAATCGTGCACTTCACGTATAGTTTTATATAACTACAAGAAAAATGGTTGATTAAAAAGCATAAAAGCTTTTCGATCAACCATTTTTTTATTTTCAAGTAAAAAAGATTTTAAGTAATTTAAAATTCCAATTTTTCCTGTTTTGTGCATGGGGACACCCGAGCTTCTAAGATAGATTTCTATCTAAATCGAAGAGGTTTACTAAATCCTTTTGTTCTTCATTTT
>NZ_SNWE01000026.1 GCF_004362395.1 Salegentibacter sp. 24 | reverse complement strand
CGGCTTTGGGCAACAAAACCATATTAGAATTTGAAGAATTAATGAAATTTAAAAATGTAGCTTAACTTTTTGTCCCGTTTTTTGTTGCAAGTCCACCCTATGAATCCTTTGTCAAAGATAAACTGGACCAGTTTCCGGAGACTTCATCCGCACAGATACATGACTGGTTAAAGGAACACCATCCGGAGTTCCCTGATACCAATCCCCGTACGGTATATAACTTTGTGATGTTTGTCCGCCAGAAACATAATATCCCTGTGGTCAAGGTATCGCGGGAATACTTCCCCATCCAGGAGCTCCCTTACGGGGAGCAGGCACAGATTGATTTTGGACATTACAACATGCGTCTGGTTAATGGAAAAAGAAAGAAGATTAGCTTCTTTGCCATTGTTCTCTCCAGAAGCCGAATGAAATACATATGGTTTTGGGATAGGCCTTATACCGCCCTGGATGTGTGCCAGGCTCACGAAAAGGCCTTTGCTTTCTATGGAGGTATTCCAGAAACTATAGTATATGATCAGGACAGGACCATGGTGGTGGACGAGAATATTGGCGATGTTATTCTTACAGCTACTTTTAAACAGTATACCAAATCCAGGAGCTTTAAATTACATTTCTGCCGAAAAGCAGATCCAGAATCGAAGGGAAAGGTAGAAAATGTCGTACAATATGTAAAAAAGAACTTCCTCTATAACAGGTCCTATTGGGATATCGACACCCTTAACACTGAGGCTTCCTCGTGGTTGGGGAGAACGGCTAATGCGCTTGCCCATAACTTCACCAAAAAGGTACCACAACAGGAATATGATATAGAAAAAGGATACCTGAGGCCCTATACTCCCATCATCATTGAGAATAAACAAACCAAGACCTATCATGTGAGAAAAACCAATGCCATTGCCTATAAAAGCAACTTCTACAGTGTTCCTATGGGAACATATAAGGGCACGGGCACCCAGGTGATTATAAAAGAAGTAGCTGATACCCTGGAGATCTACAGTGTCGATCAGGAATTAATCTGCAGCCATAAGATCTCTTCCAAAAAAGGACAATTCATCGCTAATACCAACCATAAACGGGATACTTCCAAAAGCCTGGATCAAATGATCCTTCTGGTAACCGCCTATTTTACTGATGAAGCCAGGGCAGCCCAATACCTGGAAATGATCAACCAGAAGCTTCCCAGGTACCTCAGGGATCACCTGCAGGTAATTTTAAAGGCACTGGAAGGCAGTGAAAAACAAGCTGCTGATAAGGCCCTGGATTTTTGTTTAAAAAATGAAATTCTAAATGGCTATGATTTTGAACAGGTACTCTTTGTTGAGGCTCCCCAGGTTCCCTTGTTACAAAAGGGAATACGGCTCCTGGATAAGAATAACTTAGAAAAAGCCAATCAGGTTCCGGAGAAAAGTGATCTGCAGGACTATAAAAATATTATTAACCAATAATAATGTAACTATGACTAAAACAGAACAAATCAAGCAACATTGTAAACACTTAAAGTTAACTGCCCTGGCATCCCAGCTGGAGACTACCATAGCAGAGGCTGAAAAAGAAAAGACCAGCTATTTAGAACTCATCAACAGGCTGATGGAAAAGGAAGTTACACATCGAAAGAAAAAGGATCTGGACAGACGCATTGTACAAGCACGCTTGCCATCGAGCTTCAACCTGGACTTGTATGACTTCAGTGTTTCCAATGGCCTGGAAAAACAGCAGCTTAATCAGCTAAGGGAACTTCAATGGCTGGAGCAAAATTTTAATATCATCCTATTGGGACCATCCGGGGTTGGGAAAACATACCTTGCGGCCGGAATGTGCTTTGATGCGGTGGATAAAGGCTACAGGGCCTATTTTAAGACCATGGAGGAGCTCACCAAAATATTGAAGCTAAAGGATGTTACAAGAACTGCTGCAGCTCAATACAAACGTATTCTCAAGGCACACTTGCTGGTCATTGATGATATTATGATGTTCCCAGTGACACAGCAGGATGGGGTAGCATTTTTTAATCTCATCAATGAGCTCCACGATAGAACCTCACTAATCATTACCAGCAATAAATCCCCGCAGCAATGGGCTGATGTGCTTAAAGATGATGTGCTTACCACAGCATTGTTGGACCGAATTTTACATCGCTGTGAGATCATAAAATTAAGCGGTAAAAGCTATCGCATGGAACACCGAAAAACCATATTTGCTAATAAAGAAAATTAACCTAAATTAGACTCAAAATCATACATCCTTATTTTCCATTTTTACTACATCCTTAATTGCCGAAAACCGTACATATTTGTTTTCCGGTAACATTTAAACATTAAAATAGTTCATCAATACTATTTCTTACTATAAAATGATATCCTTTGAAATAAAGAGAAATGTCAAATTGAAAATGCTGGAAGGCGAATTACCCTATCTGTTTACAAAAAGTAAATTTAGAGTGATAAAATTTGTTAATCAGATTCTTCAAAAACCTGTAAACAAATAACTTTGTTTACAGAAGTTGAATTCAAAACAATTTGTCTTTCAAATCTACCTTTAAACTGGAAACAAACCTTTTTGCCTACAAAACCTGAATTCAAAAAAATTTGTCAATTAAATCACGGAATAAACTGGAAATAAATTATTCCATAATTTTAAAAGGATATTAAAATACGGAGAAACAAAGAATATTATAAACAAAAAACCTTGAAAATCCTCCGATTAACAAGGCTTTTAAGTATTTGATCTTGTACTGGCCATTTAAACCATATCTGTTCATGGAATTTTAAAAACACCATAACTTTCATTACCCCCATTTTTCAATATACAAAAGCCTTAAGAACAGGATTGGTTAAATGCCTACTATCAGATTTCATTTAATCTATAATTAAACATTAGGCTTCCAATTCCTAAGCTTTCTGCTGAGTTCAGACATATCTTGACTTAATTTATCTTCAAGAACTCGCGCATATATTTGGGTTGTTGCTATTTTCGTATGCCCCAAAAGTTTAGAGACAGTTTCAATTGGCACCCCGTTAGAAAGAGTTACAGTAGTAGCAAAAGTATGTCTGGCCATATGGAAGGTTAAATTCTTCTTGATATCACAGAGATCAGCGACTTCCTTTAAATAAAGATTAACCTTAACATTGGTTATAACTGGCAAAAGACTTTGGGTTATTTCAGTCATTGGATGTTTGTCATACTTCTCGAGTATCTCTAGGGCTTTATCTAATAAAGGTATCTTGACTTTGGCTTTAGTCTTATTTTTTGAAGTGAAAAGCCACTTCTGGCCGTCCAGACCATTCCAAACATTATCCTTGGTTAAATCATTCATATCTGTAAAACTGATTCCTGTATAACAGCTAAAAACAAATAAATCCCTCACCCTATCCAAACGATCATTATGAAAATTGAAATCTTTGTTCTGGTCTCCGAAATGAGATTATTAGCCTCCCTCGCTTGTTTAGAATAACCATCGACACGTTGTGTAGAAGAATCCCAAAGATCAAATGGAACTTTAGATTTTAAACTAATGTTTACTCTACGGCTATCTATAGAAATTCGAACTTAGAGATTTGTTTTATTATTTTTCACTCTGGAAGCATTCACCCAGAATAAGATGGAAAATGTTTTAGAAGTACGCATAGGTATCGTCTTTAAATTAATATTCGGTTAAAAGACGAAAGTCAAATCCACAAAAAAATTTAAGCTACTGGTAATCAAACTGTCAACAAGTTGACAGGATAAATTTTTATGTTGACGATTTGTTAGAAAATAAATATAATAAAAGTCTTTCAAACAAAAGCTCTAAAAAACATAAAACCCTGTAAATCATAGTATTTACAGGGTTTTGATATCATTTGAATTCTCTAAAAGTGACCTTGCCAGGATTCAAACCTGGAACCTCCTGAGCCGTAATCAGGTGCGCTATTCAGTTGCGCCACAAGGCCTTTTTAATATTGCTTTTCCTAGGTGGTTAAGCGGCTGCAAATATATTACTATTTTTAAAATGAAAAAAAGAATCTTTTACTTTTTTACCCTAAACAATCTCTGCACTTAATCCTTCTTCCAGCAATTTCGAGCATCTTGGCTTTAATTCATCAAAAGAACCGGTTTTTACTGTGCATTTTCCCTTGTAGTGTACCAAAATAGCACATTGCTCAGCTTGAACAGGAGTATGTTCACATGCATAAATAAGTGTTTCTATAACATGATCAAAAGTATTATAATCATCATTATAAAGTACGATCTCATTTTCTTTCTGCGTGGTAGTTTTAACCTCTTCTAATACTTCTTCTTGTGTACTCATCTTGAATTATAATTTTAAAGCTTCAAAGATACAAATTATCTATAAATTGCTTATGCTGAAAACTTTATGGCAACCCAGTTACTTCTTTCCAGGTGGTTAATATATTTAAGACCAATGGATTTACAAGCTTCTTTTATTACCGGTATATCCTCTTCATAAAATCCGCTTAAAAATAAGTTTCCGCCATCATTAAGACAATCTCTATAAATTGGAAGGTCCCTGAGCAAAATATTTCGGTTAATATTTGCCAGGATCATATCATACTTTCTGTCCTGTAATAATTCAGCACCACCTTCTTCAACGTTAATGTTGTCGCAATCATTTCTCCCTACGTTTTCAAGAGTATTCTGGTAACACCAATTATCAATATCAATGGCATCCACGAACTTCGCCCCTTTAAGACTTGTCAGAATTGCTAAAACTCCGGTTCCACACCCCATATCCAGTACAGACTTATCCTTCCAATCATTTTTAAGAATATGCTGAATCATCATATGGGTAGTCGCATGGTGGCCAGTCCCAAATGACATTTTCGGCTCAATGACAATATCAAATTCCGTATCGGGCTCGGGATGAAAGGGTGCACGAACACTACAGATGTCATCTACCAAAATAGGGCTAAAATTCTTTTCCCATTCTTCATTCCAGTTCACCTGCTCTATTTCTCCTTTGGAATAGGTAATCTGAAAATCTTCCGATTGCAAAATATGTACCCCTGCCAGAAGATCATCTTCATATTCCTCGGCAGGGATATAAGCTGTAATGCCATCTTCTTCTTCAACAAAACTCTCAAAACCCAAGTAGCCAAGCTCTGCTATAAGGATTTCCGAAGCAGGCTGAAGTGGCGTTATTTTAAACTTGAATTCAAGATAATTAGAAGACATATCTAAAAAGCATTTATAATTTCAACAAAATCTACTGCTTTAAGGCTGGCACCCCCAATAAGTCCCCCATCTACATCTTCTTTGGCGAAGATCTCTTTAGCGTTGGCTGGTTTTACGCTACCTCCGTAAAGTATGGAAACATTCTGCGCGATTTCTTCATTGAATTTATCCGAAATATTCTTTCTAATAAATGCATGCATTTCCTGCGCCTGCTCAGGGGAAGCAGTTTCTCCGGTTCCGATAGCCCAAACCGGCTCATAGGCTAATACCACGTTTTTCCAATCTGCATCTGAAATCTGGTACAAGCTTTCCTGTAGTTGTTTGGCCACAAGATCAAAATGCTTATCACTCTTGCGATCGGCTAATTCTTCCCCGAAACAAAAGATAATTCTCATCTCATTTTTAAGAGCTGCGTTGACTTTCTCGGCAAGTATATCATTGGTTTCTCCAAAATGCGCACGGCGTTCACTATGCCCTAGAATTACCGTATCCACCCCGATACTCTTCAGCATTTTTGCCGAAACCTCTCCTGTGTAAGCTCCGTTCTCCGCCTGGTGCATATTTTGTGCTATAACCTGTACCGGTGTATCTTTTAAACCCTGAAAAGCTGAATATAAATTAGTAAAGGAAGGCGCAACCATAACTTCTGCTTGGGGTTCTTTTACCAATTGCATTTTCAGATGTGAAAGCAATTCCTGGGTTTCCGAAAGATCATTATTCATTTTCCAGTTTCCGGCTACTATCTTTTTTCTCATAATTCTTAGTTAATTTTAATTATTTCACGGAAAAATCCGCTCCTCTACAAATATATCGATTAGAATAAACATAGCTGCGCCTAAGCCATGTGAAGATTGGCTTTTTACCAATATTTTAAAAAAACCTAAAGATGATTTATAATTTTATATCTTCAGCATCAAACCAATGCTTTTTCTGGGTAATTGTTGCATCCTTTAAAACCAAGAGCCCTGGGTTAGCCCGAACAATGGTCTGCAAAGTTTTTTTATCTACCTGGTAAAATGGGAAATCAAGCTTGAAATTATTGATGATTTTTTCCTGGTCCTCATTATTTGAAGCTGTTAAACCGATCACTTCATAGCCTTTATTCTTAGCTTCTTTGGCAAGTTTCTCAATAGCTTTAAAGCCTTCCTCTTCGGTATGGGGAAGATCGTAAGCCACTACCATAAAAAGTTTTTTATAGTCAAGAATTTTCTGGGTAATATTTTCGCCATTTACTTCTATTTGAAAATCCTGAATTGGAGGCACATATCCCTCCTCAATAACCGAAGTTTCCACGCCGATAAACTCCCCTTTTTGGTCAGGATAGGCTCCATTTGTGATTACGGTAACTTTCTTGCCATTATCATTAAAGGTCCACTGATATTCATAAACGCCTTTCTGGGCCCCTTCAGGTACCTCCATGAGTTCTTTAATGTTATTGCCAATTTTATAAGCTCTAAAATCGAAAACCGGCAAATGCATTAGCACGTGATAGCAAAACCAGAATGAAAGCATAAAGGATAGAAAAATGATCCAGCGATGTGAAATAGGATTTAAAACAGGAGTAATATACTTACGATTAAAGAAAAGTATTAATATTAAAATTAACAGGATCACGTCCTTTATAAAAGACTGCCAGGGGGTTAAGGGAATCGCATCACCAAAACACCCGCAATCGGTAACCTTATTGAAGTAAGCCGAATAAAACGTAAGAAATGTAAAGAAAACAATCATTAAAAGCAGGCTCCATACTGTGAATTTAGGCAGGTATCCTATTAATAACATAATCCCCACCACTAGTTCAAAGACCACTAAAATAATAGCAATGACTAGTGAAAAAGGAACCAGAAAATCAAGGCCCAGAACTTCAGGGCTGAAATATTCCTGGAGTTTATAAGAAAATCCAAGCGGATCATTGAGTTTTATAAATCCTGAGAAAATAAATAATACGCCAACCAGTACCCTGGAAATTCCTACTAATAATTTCATGCTGCTTTGTTTAAAAGTGCTTTTTATTTTCTAACAAGTTATGAAAAACTATTCTTCACCTTCTTTTATGAGCACCATCGCAAAAATGGAATAGTTAATCATATCCTGGTAATTGGCATCAATGCCTTCACTCACCAGGGTCTTCCCCATATTGTCTTCGATTTGCTTTACCCTCAGTAATTTCTGAATAATAAGATCGGTTAAGGAACTAACCCTCATATCGCGCCAGGCTTCACCGTAATCGTGATTTTTATTCATCATCAGAGCTTTGGTCTGGGCAATTTTTTCGTCGTACAGCTCTATTGCCTGCTCCACACCAAGATCTGGTTGAGAGACCACACCTTTTTCCAACTGGATCAAAGCCATTACAGAATAATTGATAATTCCTATAAATTCAGATTTTTCATCTTCATCTATTTTTCTAACTTCATTTTCCTGAAGTTTCCTTATTCGCTGGGCTTTAATAAAAATCTGGTCGGTAAGAGACGGTAGCCTAAGAATCCTCCAGGCACTTCCGTAATCTTTCATCTTATTGATAAACAGGCTGCGGCAGGTATTAACCACCGCGTCATACTGTTTTGAGGTATGCTGCATAAAAGAGATCTAATTTCCGTAAATTTCGTGCAAATATTTCAGATACTAAAACCGCATTTTATAAATTCTAAGGGGAAGTTAAAAATACAGTGCCTTTGCACATTATAAACTTTAGTGAAAATCCAGGAAAATGACCATAAATTGTAAAGGAGAGCTTGTAGATCTTAATACTCCAAAGGTGATGGGAATTATTAATACAACCCCCAACTCCTTTTATGCAGAAAGCAGAAAAATTTCGGAAAAAGACCTGTTAAAACAGGTAGAAAAAATGCTAGATGAGGGCGCAGACTTTATAGATGTTGGAGGCTACAGTACACCCCCGGGAGCTCCCAGGGTTGAAGAATCAGAAGAACTAAAGCGTGTGCTCCCGGCGATAGAACACATTCTGAAACATTTTCCAGATACATTAATTTCTACAGACACCTTTAGAGCACAGGTAGCGGAGAAAAGCATTGAAGCCGGGGCTGCGATAATTAACGATATCTCTGCGGGAGACCTAGATCCTAATATGATGAAAATCGTAGCAAAACACCAGGTACCCTATATTATGATGCATATGCGGGGAACCCCGCAAACCATGAAAGACCTCAATCAATATGAGGACCTTTTGCAGGAAATCCTTTTTTATTTTTCACAGAAAGTAAATAACGCAAGAGCTTTGGGAATCAATGACATTGTGATTGATCCCGGCTTTGGGTTTGCCAAAAACATCAGTCAGAATTTTGAGTTACTCTCTAAGATGGAACTCTTAAAAATTTTAGAACTTCCTGTTTTAGCCGGGCTCTCAAGAAAATCTCTTATTTATAAAACACTAAATATTTCTGCCGAGCAGGCCTTGAACGGTACTACTTTTTTAAATACTGTTGCCCTTAGTAAAGGTGCAGCTATTTTAAGGGTTCATGATGTAAAAGAAGCGGTTGAATGCACGAAATTATTCGCAGAGCTTAATAAGTAGCAGCATATTTTCTATTTTTACACAAAACCACGCTAGTTTGGATATAATAAATCTTCGTTTTCTCGATGCCCTGGATATTGTATTTGTAGCCTTACTATTGTATTATTTATACAAGTTGGTAAGAGGAACCGTTGCTGTAAATATCTTTATCGGGATAGTGATTATTTACCTGATGGGAAGCCTGACACAATTACTCCAGATGGAGCTTTTAAGCAGTGTTCTTGGGGAGTTCATTGGTGTGGGAATGTTTGCCTTAATCGTTGTTTTTCAGCAGGAAATAAGGAAATTTTTATTAATGATTGGCTCTACAAATTTTACCCAGAAAGGGAAATTCTTTACACAACTGCGTTTTTTAAAAGGCGATCTGGAAACCAGCACAGACGTAGAAGCTATTATTTCTGCCTGTGAGGCGATGGGTCAAAGTTACACCGGGGCGCTTATTATCATTCAAAAAAACACGAACCTGGATTTTGTGAAAAATTCCGGAGACGATATGAATATTGAACTCAACCAACCAATTATAGAATCCATTTTCTATAAGAACTCACCGCTTCACGATGGGGCGATGGTAATAGAGGACAATAAAATTACCGCTACCCGGGTTATTTTACCGGTTTCTAACGATAGGTCAATTCCGCTAAGATTTGGGTTACGTCATCGTGCAGCAGTTGGCATTACTGAAAAAACCAATGCTTTAGCCCTTGTTGTAAGTGAAGAGACTGGGCAAATTTCCTATGTCAGGGATGGGGAATTTGTCATGTTTGAAAGCAATGAGGAACTTATTGACCGGCTTAAGGAAGATCTTTTATAAGCCCTACAGGGATTCCTCTGCCAAAAACTGAACTTCGTATAAGTTTTTATAATATCCCTCTTTTTTTCGAAGCAATTCATCGTGCGTCCCAATCTCAACAATTTTACCGGCATCCATAACCATAATTTTATCGGCTTTTTTAATGGTGGCAAGCCTGTGGGCGATTACAATAGAGGTACGGCCTTTGGTAATTTTATCGGTAGCCTGCTGGATAAGCAGTTCGCTATAAGTATCTACCGAAGAGGTGGCTTCATCTAAAACCAAAATACTGGGATTACTCATATAAGCCCTTAAAAAAGATATGAGCTGGCGCTGACCTGAAGATAACATGGCACCACGCTCTTTTACATTATAATGATAGCCATTGGGCAGGGTATTGATAAATTCATGAATACCGATTTGTTTAGCCGCTGTAATGACTTCTTCTTCTGTAATTTCGGGATGGTTAAGATTGATATTATTCAGGATCGTATCGGCAAAAAGGAAAACATTTTGTAAAACCACGGCAATTTCTGAACGTAAGGATTCGAGTTTAATATCTTTAATATCAATACCATCCACCAGAATTTGGCCGCTGTTAATTTCATAGAAACGATTCAGCAAATTAATAACGGTAGATTTTCCCGCCCCAGTGGCGCCAACAATGGCTATGGTTTCTCCGGGATTTGCCTTAAAAGAAACGCCTTTGAGCACTTCTTCATCATTAGTATAACTAAAGTGCACATCCTTAAATTCTATTTCCCCTTTAAGATCACTTACTTCAATTTTACCCTCATTGCTAATGGATGACTCTGTATCAAGAATTGCAAAAACACGGTTTGCAGCTACCATCCCCATTTGTAGGGTATTGAATTTATCGGCAATCTGGCGAAGCGGCCTAAAAAGCAATTGAGACAATTCAATAAAGGCGATAATAACACCAAGGGTAATTCCGTCATCCACCGCAGCTCTGAGTCCGCCATACCAAACAATTAAACCGATGGTTATGGAAGTCGCCATTTCTGCAATAGGGAAGAAAATCGAGTTATACCAAACCGTTTTCACCCAGGCATCCCGGTGTTTTCCGTTTATTTCCTTAAAGTTGCTGTATTCCGCTTTTTCGCGGGTAAAAAGTTGAACGATCTTCATTCCTGTAATCCGTTCCTGGACAAAGGTATTGAGGTTAGCCACCTGAGTTCTAACTTCTTCAAAAGCGATTTTCATTTTCTTCTGAAAAACACGCGTAGCATACATAATTAGAGGAAGTACCGTTAATACCAGCAAAGTTAACTGCCAGCTCTGGTAAAACATAAAGGCAATGACCACCAGCATTTTCAAAAGATCACTGATAATCATAAAAAGCCCCTGGCTAAAGATACTGGCAATGGTTTCAATATCACTCACCGCCCGTGTTACCAAACGACCAACCGCCGACTTATCAAAATAAGTCATCTTAAAGTTCAGCATGTGCTTAAACAGGTTAACCCTAAGATCGCGTACCACTTCCTGGCCAAGCCAGTTGGCGAAATACACAAAAAGAAACTGAAAAATAACTTCCAGCAGTAATACACCGGCCATAAGACCTACATAAAAAACAAGGCTGTCATAATCCTGCGGAATAATTGCATCATCTACGGTAACTTTCAATAAATAGGGTCTTAAAACAGCAAAAAAGGAAAGCAGAATTGCTGCAACCGCTACAAAATAGAAGGTTACCTTGTAAGGATTAGTATATCTAAGCAAACGCTTAAATAGGTTAAAATCGAATGCATTACCTGTTTTAGATGCCATTTATTCTATTGCTATTTCAGGATATGTGACGCGGGTTAGGTAAAGTGCTTTTGCCGGCACCGATGTCCCTGCCCTACTCCTATCTTTACTTTTTATAATTTCGTGCATACTTTCAATAGGTCGTTTCCCAAAACCGATTTCCAGTAAGGTTCCAACTATAGCTCGCACCATATTTCTTAGAAATCTGTCGGCTGAGATATGAAAAACCAACACTTGATTTTCAGATTTCCAAATTGCTTCAGAAATCTTGCAATTATAAGTTTTTACATCGGTTTTAGACTTTGAAAAACACTTAAAATTAGTATAATCCTTTAGTATTTCTGCAGCCCTGTTCATTTTTTCAACATCCAGCTTATTCTTTAAAAAGTAACTTCTATCTTCCAAAAATGGATCCTTCTGCTGAACAATAACATATTGATAACTCCGGCTTGAAGCATCAAAACGAGCGTGAGCATCGGGTTTTACTTTAAAAATACTTTTTAAGGCGATATCTGCCGGAAGCAGGGAATTTAATTTAAAGGCAAAAGCTTCCCTTTCAATTTCCTTATCCACATCGAAATGTGCAAAGATCTGTTTTGCATGAACCCCAGCATCTGTCCTTCCGGCTCCCACAATATCAATTTTATGCTGAAAAACTATCGCAAGGGATTTCTCAATTTCCTGCTGAACTGAAATCGCATTAGGTTGATTTTGCCAACCATGATAAGCTTTTCCAAAATATGCCAGTTCTAAAAAATACCTCAACTGAGTTCTTTATTTTATATTTGCGAACTGCAAAGATAAGGCATTTATTAGAAGCTTAAATCCTTTGAAAGCACAGGTTTTAAAATGATTTATCCAAATAAAATATTCCAGGTTTGAAAAAAATACTTTTGTTAAGCGATACCCATAGCCATCTAGACGACAGGATACTGTATTATGCTGGGGAAGCCGATGAAATATGGCACGCCGGGGACATAGGCACCACGGATGTCTCAGATGAATTAAAAAAAATTGGCCCCCTAAGAGCGGTCTATGGCAATATTGACGATGCAGAAATCAGGAAGGAATTTCCGCTCCACCAGCGTTTTAAATGTGAAGATGTAGACGTATGGATTACCCATATTGGAGGTTACCCCGGAAAATATTCTCCAGCAATAAGGGAACAGATTAAAGAGGAGCCCCCAAAATTATTTATCAGTGGGCATTCTCATATTTTAAAAGTAATGAACGATAAAAATTTGGGCTTACTGCATATGAACCCCGGTGCGGCAGGCAAACAGGGATTTCATAAGAAGCGGACCATGCTTCGCTTCCAAATAGAAGGCGATAAGATCCAGGAACTGGAAGTCATAGAACTAAAAGGCAAATAATAAGCGAATTGTTGGATGCACATTATCTTACCTTAAACCTCGAAAAATCGTTTTCAGCAATTTAAAAAAATAACTAAAAAACCCGAAGCTTTCACTTCGGGTTTTCACGCACTAATACTACTAAGATGATAGGCTTATCGTAATCGATCTACAGATTTTACGAGATCTTCGTCCTTTTTAATGGCCTTATTGGCCAAAACAAGAAAAACGATAGAAATGATTGGAAGAAACATCCCAATACCCTTCTCTGAAATATCAATTTCTCCAGGTAAACTTAGCGACCAATAAACAAACACTCCTAGTAAAAAAAAATTTAATAAGATATTTAGACGCCCCAATACGAATTGAAGCTTTCTGTTTTTAAACATAAAAATACTCACCAAAGATAACAAAGCTGAAGCCAGAAATGCAATAAAAACTGTAATATAATCCTGAGCAAACATCGGCACTCCCTCCGTATTTTCCCAAAGTGAAAAAACGAAAATAAGACCGCCGCTAATAATAGCAGCAATAAGTAAATATACTGTTTGTATTCTTTGTAGCATAACCTCTGATGGAATTCGCAAGCAAAAATAAAGATTCTTTTTAGAAATGCTATTTAAAATATTAAAATAAAGTTGTATACTTGCAGGAACATTTCGTAACCAATTCAAAACGGGTTACTTAAGTCTCCAAATTTTTTTCGATTCTTCCTCGAGAAGTTTAACAATCAATCCAAACACAAATTTATTCTTAATTATTCATGTTTGAAATTTCAGAATTAAAAGCTAAAAAGCTTCCTGAGTTACAGGATATCGCTAAATCTTTAAACGTCCCAAAATTTAGGACCTTAAAAAAATTAGATCTCGTATATCAAATCCTGGACTATCAGGCTGCCAACCCTAAAAAGGCTAAAGAAGCACTTACCGATGACACTAAAAAGGAGGAAACCCCTAAAAGTGACCAGCGTAATAAAGCTTCAGAAAAACCACAACCCAAAAAAGGTGGTAAAATTGGAAGCAATAAAAAACCGCCTGGAGCTGCTGCTTCAGATACCAAAGAGCAGCAACCTGTCAAAAAGGAAAATCAGTCTCCTAAAAAAGAAGACGCACCTGCTCAATCCAGGGAACCTAAAAAGCAGGAGCAGAAGCCTAGAGAAAACAGGGAAAATAAAGAAGACAATAATTCTTCTAAAGGTCATAAAAATAATCCCCGCGACAACAAGAAGGATCCCCGCAATAATAAAGGTAACGGAGGCCGCGATGCCGGTAACCGTGACGGGCGAAACCGATACCGGGAGCCAGATTACGAATTTGACGCGATTATAGAGAGTGAAGGCGTACTGGATATTATGCAGGATAACTATGGTTTCCTTAGATCTTCAGATTACAATTACCTTACCTCTCCAGATGACATTTACGTATCACAGTCACAAATTCGGTTATTCGGTTTAAAAACCGGAGATACTGTTTTAGGACAGATAAGACCGCCAAAAGAAGGGGAGAAATATTTCCCCCTGATCAAAATCAACAAAATTAACGGGTTAGATCCCCAGGTGGTTAGAGACCGGGTTTCTTTTGAACACTTAACCCCACTTTTCCCAAAAGAAAAATTCAATATTGCTGAAAAGCAAAGCAGCATGTCTACCCGAATTATGGACCTCTTTTCCCCTATCGGAAAAGGCCAGCGTGGTATGATTGTTTCCCAGCCTAAAACTGGTAAGACCATGTTGCTTAAGGATATTGCCAATGCAATTGCGGCAAACCATCCAGAAGTTTATCAAATCGTTTTACTCATTGATGAACGCCCGGAAGAAGTGACCGATATGCAACGCAATGTCCGCGGGGAAGTTGTGGCTTCTACTTTCGATAAGGAGGCCCACGAACACGTGAGGGTTGCCAATATCGTATTGGAAAAAGCCAAACGTTTGGTAGAGTGTGGTCACGATGTAGTCATACTTCTGGATTCTATCACTCGTTTAGCACGTGCTTACAACACCGTACAACCTGCCAGCGGTAAGGTTTTAAGTGGTGGTGTGGACGCCAACGCCTTGCACAAACCAAAACGTTTCTTTGGAGCTGCCCGTAATATTGAAAACGGAGGTTCACTTTCAATTATCGCTACTGCCCTTACCGATACCGGTTCTAAAATGGATGAAGTGATATTTGAAGAATTTAAAGGAACAGGAAATATGGAACTGCAATTAGACAGAAAAATTGCGAACCGCAGAATTTTCCCAGCAATAGACCTTACCTCATCAAGTACACGTCGCGACGATCTTTTACTAGACGAAGCTGCACTTCAAAGAATGTGGGTCTTGCGAAAATATCTTGCCGATATGAATCCTATTGAAGCCATGGAGTTTATTAACGACAGGATTAAACAGACAAAAAACAACGAAGAGTTTTTGATCTCCATGAATGGATAAAACCTTCTTTTGTTATAAATCAAAAAATCCGGATCCCTACAGGCTTCCGGATTTTTTTATAGCGCTATTCTTGAAATAATAAATTTAGAGTCATACGGTAGCATGCTACCTTCTCCTTGAATTCCAGGTATAAAAAAAACCCTCACAAATCGTGAAGGTTTATAGAGCGGGAGACCGGGTTCGAACCGGCGACATTCAGCTTGGAAGGCTGACGCTCTACCAACTGAGCTACTCCCGCCTGCCCTGCAAATATAAAGTTTAAAGCTTTCATAATCCAAAATAAAATTAAACTTTTTAGTCAGGAATCTCTATTGGCTTATTTTTCAGCAGAAAACTAAAACCAAGCGATAAAATCTTGTTAAATGGGTAATGAAAAATCAAGTGTTCCGACAAATAAATCTTATTTTTAATGCCTAACAGAATACATTATAAATTAATTTTCTTATGAAAAATAAACCCGGTAAAACCCAGGATCTAATAGACGCAAAATTCCTTAAAGAACGCAAAGTTTTCCTTTGGGGAGAAGTAAACGACGATTCTGCAAAACACGTTATAGACAGGCTTCTTTATCTTGATATGGAAAGTAAGGAGGAGATCCAGTTTTTCATCAATAGCCCCGGCGGGTTTGTAACCGACGGATTTGCAATTTATGACACTATGCAAAGCTTAAATAGTCCAGTCTCCACAATTTGTAGTGGCCTAGCGGCTTCCATGGGATCGATATTACTTTCGGGAGGAACCAAAGGCAGAAGGTTTATTCAGACTCACGGAAAAGTTATGATTCATCAACCTATGGGTGGTGCAAGAGGTCAGGCATCAAATATTGAAATCCAAGCTAACGAGATTCTAAAAACAAGGGAACTAAGCGCAAAAATTCTTGCTGAGAACTGCGGACAAACCAAGGAAAAGGTTCTTAAGGATTTTAATCGTGATTATTGGATGGACGCTGAGGAATCCCTGGAGTATGGAATTGTAGATGGTATTTTCAAAAAATAAGTTATGGATATTAAACATCGCGAAAACGATACTCGCGGAATGTTTTTCGTGGAGGACGAAAAAGGCATTTACGCTGAACTTACCTATACCAAAAAAGCAGGTAATATTATCACCATTGATCACACCGAGGTGCGACAAGAACTGGAAGGTCAGGGTATCGCCACAAAATTGCTGGCACATAGCGTAGCTTTTGCAAGAGAAAATAAGTACAAAATAGATCCGTTATGCCCTTTTGCTGAAGTTCAGTTTGACCGCAATGAATCTTTTAAAGATGTAAGAGCATAAGCCCAGGCTTCCAAAAGTTTTAACCTGCTATTTTATATGAAGTTTTTCAAGTTTTTAATGTTCTTTATGCTATTGGTTTTTATTTCCTGCCAGGATCAAAACAGGAAGCCGGGAATTGAAACTGCTAAAGATAAGGAGGCAGAAGTTATTGAAAAACTGGCTTCCGCTGAATTGATTGCCAAAAAATTTCCGGGAATCTCAAGTTCAGTTGGGGATCATAAGTTGCATGATGCCAGTTTGCTTGATTCTATTTATTCCAAGCGGAATTATAAGCCTATCTGGACGGAAAGAAGTATGCGGGAGGATCTTTACCGGAGCATCATAAATGCTAGCCAGGACGGCCTGGAACCTGAAGATTACCATTCAAGTTATTTAAAAAGGAACCTGGCAAATTTAGCTCAATTAGATGATCAGCAGCGTAGTTTAACGGAAATCATGCTAACCGATGCTTTTCTCGGCCTGGCTTCCGACTACAATTCGGGTAAATTAGACCCGGCTGAAATATATGATATCTGGGGTGTAGAGCGTAATAAAATAGACCTTTCCGGTCTTTTGAATTACGGTCTTGAGCAGCAAAATATCCTGGCTGCTATAGACTCTGTAACCCCAAAGCATGAAGTTTATAAGGGATTAAAACGTTCTCTGGAAACCTATCGCAAGCTTGCGGCTAACGAGGAGAATCCAACCCACATTCCCGATTTAGAAGAAAGTATTAAGGCAGAAGAAAAAAATGAGAGAATTCCCGGCATTAAAAGGCGCCTAAAAGAATTAGGCTATTGGGAAAGGGAAATTTCGGATTCCGCCTACACTTACGACGAAAACCTCCAGGAGGCTATTAAAAAATTCCAGGAAAATTATGGTATAGAAACCGATGGGGTAATTGGCAGGGGTACAATTAAAACCCTGAATAAAACCTATCAGGATCGCCTGGAACAAATCCTGGTGAACCTGGAACGATGGCGATGGTATCCCAAGGACCTGGGACGGCAATATATTATTGTCAATATTGCAAATTTCCGGTTGCACCTGGTAAAAAATGGGGATACTATTTCCACTCATCGCACCATGGTTGGCACTGAAGCAAGGAAAACCCCAGTTTTTTCTGACCATGTGGAACATATCGTATATAACCCCACCTGGACCATTCCTCCCACTATTAGGGCTAATGATGTGATCCCTTCGGCCTCGAATGATCCCGATTATATCAACAGGAAAAACTTTAGTATATTTAATCAAAGTGGAGAGTTACTGGATCCCAGTCAGGTAAACTGGTCCTCTTCAAAAGTGAGAGGCTATACCTTTAGACAGGAAGCAGGGCCGACAAATCCCCTGGGTTTAGTAAAGATCATCTACCCCAACCAGTATATGATTTACCTGCACGATACCCCTTCAAAATCTCTATTTAATAAAAATATCAGGGCACAAAGTTCCGGTTGTGTAAGGGTTCAGGATGTCCTTGATTTGGCCAGGGAACTCTTAAGCGACCAGCCTGAATATGATGATGAAAAAATAAAGAGCATCCTTGATTCCGGTAAAACCACCACTGTTAAAGTAACCCAGCCGGTAGAAGTTCACCATCTTTACTGGACCGCCTGGAATGAAAACGGCAGCACCCGTTTTGCAGAAGATATCTACAACAGAGATGCTGCCGTCTATAAACTGCTCACTGAAAATTAATTCAGCATCGGAGAATTATTCAGGTAATTTTTATTGTTTTTGTGAATATATAGTACGGATTCTTCTTTAATAGTAGCGATCACATCCTTTGCTATTGTATTGGGTACCGCCGGGCAACCATAGCTTCTTCCTAGTCTGCCAATTCTTTTTATAAAAGAAGGTTCGGCATAATCCGCTCCATGAATTACCACGTATCGCTTACGCGCATTACTGTTAAAACCCTTTTCCATGCCATCTATAAATAGGGACAACCCGTTTTTCCCATAGTAAGTTTCAGCCGTCACATAGAACCCAAGAGAACTTTGCAGGGAATTCACAGTATTTGAAAAATTGGTAGCGAACTCGCCTCCCGTATTTTTTCCGTGGGATACATAAGTATTGAAGAGCACTTCTTTTGTCTCCATATCCATCACCCACATACGTTTTTTGGTAGAAGAAAGTCCGAAATCAATTATGGTAAGTACCTGCTTTCCTACTTTACCTTCTTCATTTAATTGCTCGTAGCCTTTGATGGCCTTTTCGAAAACCGGCATTGTAGGAATACTGCTATTATTATGAGAAAATGCTTTATAAAGATTAGCGACTTTTATTTCAAAGGAAGTCTTGGAAGTGATTTCAGCAATGGGCGCAGGAAGACGCTCTAAAGAGGTACTTTTAAGATTCGTATCCAATTCTTCAGTGGTTGTAAAGGCGAAAGAAAAGGTTAATACGGCCATTACAGTCAGTAATCTGTAAATCATAAAGGTCTGTTTTAAATTAATTTTTTGTTAATCTACTCCAAAGGTGATGCCAACATACAAAATATTCTGGTTAATTGAATTTTTAAGCACAGAGATCATAAATTTTAACATTATAAGGCTTATAAGACTAAATTTCAACACCTTAACACTTCCTATTTAGCTAATTCAAGAACGTGGATTTATTTAAAAAAGTATTCCAAGTCCCGGTTTTCAATGTTAAAATTTTAAAATTTATTAGAACCTAGAGAACCTCAAAAAATTTAGAATTAAAAATCAGGACAGAAATCCCGCTTAGAGCCGGGAAAAACCTGCCAGATTTAATAAAACATTAGCGAGCGGGGATTTAGCATAACGCCAATTTGTTTTTATCTTTATGCCCAAATTAACTCATATTATGAATAAGAAAGTTCTACTAATGATTTTAGATGGCTGGGGAATTACGCAAAACCCAGAGGTATCGGCTATTGCCAAAGCAAAAACTCCTTTTATGGATAGTATCCTGGAAAAATACCCACACGCACAGCTACGCACCGATGGGCTGCAGGTTGGTCTTCCGGAAGGACAAATGGGAAATAGTGAGGTAGGACATATGAACCTTGGTGCGGGCCGTATTGTATACCAGGACTTGGTAAAAATCAATATGGCAGTAGAAAAAAACACCCTCATAGATGAACCGGTATTGGAAGAAGCTTTCAATTATGCAAAAAAACATAATAAGCCAATCCATTTTATGGGCCTATTGAGTGATGGCGGCGTACATTCGCACATTAATCATTTAAAAGGATTGCTTTCGGCAGCGGAATCATTTGGTGTAAAAGAAAAATACGTGCACGCCTTTACCGATGGCCGGGATGTAGATCCGCATTCAGGAAAAGCTTTTATAGAAGAAATTGAAGAACACCTGGCAAAAACCAATGGCAAACTGGCTTCGGTTATAGGACGTTATTTCGCGATGGACCGTGATAAACGCTGGGAGCGAGTGAAAAAAGCCTACGATCTTATTACCAAGGGGGTAGGCACCAAGACCACTAATGCAGCACAAACCATTGCTGAAAGCTACAAAAACGATGTCAGCGATGAGTTTATAGAACCCATAGTAATGACCAATGAGGCCGGGGAACCGGTTGCTACATTAAAAGAGAAAGAGGTGGTGATCTTTTTCAATTTCAGAACAGACCGTGGAAGACAGCTAACCCAGGCGTTAACCCAGGAAGATTTTCCGCAGTACGAGATGAAAAAAATGCCCCTTTACTATGTCACCTTAACCAAATATGACGACAGTTTTGAAGGCATAAATGTCGTCTTCAAAAAAGATAATATTAAATCTACCCTCGGGGAAGTACTGGAATATATGGGTAAAAAGCAAATTAGGATCGCTGAAACCGAGAAATACCCCCATGTTACTTTCTTCTTTAGTGGTGGTAGAGAAAAACCATTTAAAGGAGAGAAGCGTTTAATGTGTAATTCGCCCAAGGTAGCGACCTATGATCTGCAGCCTGAAATGAGCGCCTATGAAATTCGGGATAAGATTATTCCGGAACTCAAGGATGAATCGGCTGATTTTATTTGCCTGAATTTCGCAAACCCTGATATGGTCGGACACACCGGGGTATTTGATGCCGCTGTCAAGGCCTGCGAAACGGTTGATAGCTGCGCTAAGGATGTAGCCACGGCCGCTCTGGAAAGTGATTATTCGGTAATTATAATTGCAGATCACGGGAACAGTGAGATCATGATCAACGCAGACGGAAGCCCAAATACCGCACATACCACCAGCCCGGTTCCTCTAATTTTATTGGATAAGGACATAAAAACGATTAAAAGCGGTAAGCTTGGAAACATTGCACCGACTATATTGAAACTAATGGGTATCGATCAGCCGGAATTAATGACTGAAGATCCACTAATTTAAATTTCATGATACATAAAATATTATTACTTTTTTTGAGTGTTTCTTTATTCTCAGGAGAAGCCCCCAGTGAAAAAGAAATTTTAAAGGAAAATAACCCAGCAAAAATGCTTTTAGGGGAATTTACGCAAGCCGATTTAGAGCAGCCTCCTTACTCCAGTTGGTTTGTTCCCGGATATAAAAACTATACCCCTAAAAAAGAAGCCTTAAATACCATAAAGAAACATATTGGGGAATATGAGATTATTATGTTTATGGGAACCTGGTGTGGTGATAGTCGATATACCGTTCCAAAGTTCTTTAAACTTCTGGACCAGGTTGATTTCAATAGAGAAAACCTTACAAATATCGCGGTGAATTACTCTAAAAAAGCACCCGGGGAGCTGGAAGAAAAATATAATATAAAACGCGTACCAACCATTATTTTTCTAAAAGATGGGAAGGAAGTAAATCGTTTTGTAGAGTATTCTTTAGAGAGCCTGGAAGAAGATATCGCTAAAATCGTTTCAGAGAAAGCTTATACAAATCCCTATGCACAATAAATAGGGATTTCCCGAAGGGATATTCGGTAAATCTTGCTAATTTTGCTTATGCCCAATTCGTTAGTAATAGCAGTCGATTTTGACGGAACTATTGTAGATAATAAATATCCGGAAATAGGAAAACCAAAACTCTTCGCTGTTGAAACCCTTAAAAAGCTCCAGGAAGATGGCCATAGGCTGATCCTGTGGACCTATCGTACCGGAGACAAACTTGAGGAAGCGGTACAGTTTTGTGAACAACGGGGCATTGAATTTTACACCGTGAATAAAAGCTATCCTGAGGAAGTTTATGACAAGAGCATAAGTCGTAAAATCCTGGCCGATATTTTTATAGATGACCGCAACATCGGCGGAATGTGGGGATGGGGTGAAATTTACCAGCGATTAAAGGATAGAACGATAATAAAGGAGGAGAAAAAACAAAAGAAAAAATTCGGATTTTTAGGCCGATTTTAAATTCAATATATGATCATTACCAAAAACCCAGAAGAAATTGAATTGATGCGCGAAAGCGCACAAATCGTCTCGAAAACCCTGGGAATGCTTGCACCGCATATTAAACCCGGAGTAACTACTTTGGAGTTGGATAAAATGGCCGAAGAATTCATTCGCGACCATGGCGCCGAGCCAGGCTTTTTGGGAATGTATGATTTTCCCAATTCGCTTTGCATGAGTCCTAATGCACAGGTTGTCCATGGGATTCCTAACAATAAAGCCCTGGTGGAGGGGGATATCATCTCTATAGATTGCGGGGCCTTAAAAAACGGGTTTTACGGTGACCACGCCTATACTTTTGAAGTGGGACAGGTAAAACCTGAGGTAAAAAAACTTTTGGATGCTACAAAAGAATCGCTTTACGTCGGGATTCGGGAATTTAAAGCCGGAAATCGTGTTGGGGATGTTGGCTATGCCATTCAAAAATATACCGAAGACCGTGGTTATGGTGTGGTAAGAGAACTGGTAGGTCACGGGTTGGGTGCCAAGATGCACGAAGACCCTGAAATGCCTAATTATGGAAAACGAGGACGGGGTAAAAAATTTATCGAAGGAATGGTGGTCGCCATAGAGCCTATGATCAACCTTGGAACCAAAAGAATAAAACAAATGCCTGACGGTTGGACTATTTTAACCGCAGATAACAAACCAAGTGCACATTTTGAGCATGATGTGGCACTTATAGACGGTAAACCCCAATTACTTTCTACGTTCGAGTATATATATGAAGCTTTAGGAATAGAAAGTGATGAAGAAAATGAGTTTAAAGCCCAGGTCTATGATAAAGAACTTTAGGGGCGAAGTTTGGAAAAGACTGCATAAGGAAGAGTGGCAGGATCGTTTTGTATATGAGGTTTCCAGCTATGGCAGGTTAATCAGCTATGTTCAATATCCTGATGGCGAAATAATAAATGGTGGCCGTACCAATGGCTATACCAGTTTTTCGCCAAGGCTTGAAAATGGAAAGCATAAAGCCTATTACGTCCACCGTATCGTTGCCGAACTTTTCCTTGATAAAAAAAAGGATGATAAATTCGTAATCCATAAGAATTTTAAAAAAGACGATAATCGGGTCGTAAACCTTGCCTGGACCACCCAGGAGGAATGGGTTAAACACCAGCATAACAGTCCGGGAGTTAAAGAAAACAAACGAAAGCGAAAGCTTCGACGGGTAGTTACATATTCCAAACTTACCTATGCCCAGGCCGTGATATTAAAAAAGAAACTGCTAGATCCTAAAAGGAAAACCAGGATCAAGGTTTTGGCCAAGCAGTTTGGAGTTTCAGAAATGCAGCTTTATCGTATTAAATCCGGTGAAAACTGGGGCGATATAAAAGTATAAACCCAAAGTTAGCTGTTTTTTAATGGGAAAGCTTTTTAAAGTAGTTTTAAATACCGTTCCAAGACCTTTGTTGATCAGGCTGAGCTATTGGGTTAAACCATTCTTTAAATATGCGCTGTCTGGTAATAAATACACTGACCCCATAGACGGAAAAAGCTTTTCAAGGTTTTTGCCTTATGGCTATATCAACCAGCGAGAAAATGTGCTCTCCCCTTCAACGCTTTCCCTGGAACGCCATCGACTTTTATGGTTATATCTTAAAAATGAAACCCAGTTTTTCAGTAAAAAGCTGAAAGTCCTACACTTTGCACCGGAACAGGCATTTTATAAACGCTTCAGGAAGTTGCAAAACCTGGATTATACCACCACTGATCTTAATTCCCCCCTGGCTGATGTAGAGGCTGATATTTGTAACCTGCCTTTTAAGGAAAATGAATTCGATTTTATCCTCTGCAACCACGTATTAGAACATATTGAAGATGATACCAGGGCCATGCAGGAGCTTTACCGCATATTAAAGCCCGGAGGTACAGCCATCCTTCAAATTCCACAAGACTTAAACAGGGAGCATACCTTTGAAGATGATTCCATAACCGACAGAAAAGAGCGAGAACGCATTTTCGGACAATACGATCATGTAAGGATCTACGGGAGAGATTATTTTGAAAAACTACGCAGCATCGGGTTCAAAGTAGTCCAGGAAGCTTATACTGAGCAATTATCTCCAGAAGAAATCGATAAATACCGCCTAGCAAAAGCAGAGGTTATTCCGGTTTGTTATAAAACTTAATCTCGCAGGACTTTTCCAAAACCTTCGGTGGTAAATACCTGAATGCTTTCCTTTTCATCCCCATAGATAAAATACACATCCACATTTTCGAGCTTTTCAAGCATTTCCAGGGATTTATCATAACCCAAGGCCATAAATGCAGTGGCGTATCCATCGGCTAGTGTACAGTTTGTAGCAAGTACGGAAGCGCTAAGCAAATTGCTTTTTTCAGCCTTGCCAGTCAATGGATTGATCGTATGCACGAAACGTTTCCCAGTACTGCTGTCCACCCTGAATTTTCGGTAATTCCCCGAGGTTGCCATCGCCCTGTTGTTTAAAGCCAGGACAGTTTGTAACGTACGCTTTTCCTGCGTTTGCAAGGGGTTGTCTATAGCCACCAGCCAGTTGGAATCCCGTTCTAAATTTTTGCCTTTTGCTACCAGTTCCCCACCCAATTCAATCAGGTAATTATCAATGTCCTTGGTATCCAGGTATTGGGCGATAACATCTATAGTATAGCCTTTAGCAATTGCATTAAAATCCAGGTAAATATCTGGATCTTCTTTCTCTATGACATTGTCCTGGGTAAGTTTTACCTTTTTAAAACCTACCAGTTGTTTTAGAGAATCCAGCTTAATGCTGTCTATTTCATATAAGGGCTGTTCAGGACCGAAGCCATACAGGTTGACTAAATTACCCACAGTAGGATCAAAATACCCGTTACTCTCCTCAAAAACCTGTTTAGAAGCCTCGAACACCCGCCGGAAATGCATATCAACTTTTACATTTTCTGCCCCTGCGTTAATTCTGGAAATATCGGAATCATCCTGATAAGTACTCATGGAAGAATTGATCACCTCGAAAATCGAATCCAGGGCTTTCTCAGCATTGATGTTTTCCGAAGAAAAATACTTTACCTGATAGGTTGTTCCTAAAGCCTCCCCTGTCTTTGTATAACCTTGCAGACCCTCATCTTTACAGGAAACACTTAGAAAAATAAAAAATAAGAGTACGGATAGTTTTTTCATTAGAATAAAATATTGGTGGCTATTAGTAAAGGATAGGTTATTCAAAGGCATTTCCTTCCAGGTAAATTTAAATTTCCTGCCAGCCTTCATAATTCACCACGTATTGCTGGCCATGCATTACCGGCTTTTCATAATCAGTAGAATTGGCCAGTCCTACCCCTGCATAAAAAGTACGCGCTTTGAATTTAAGGGCATGGTCTTTAATGGACCTTAAAAAAGTCATATCATAATCTTTAGGATTATGTGGGTACTCGATGGCGCGTACAATGACAAAATGGAGTTTTTTGTCCTTTAAGGCCACAAACTGTGGGTCTTTCTTAAGCTCGCTGTTGACCCCTAGAAATTCATAGCCCTGTTTTTCAAGCTCCTCCCCTACAATATTCATTGCAAGGTTATGCAATTCCTGATCGTTTAATTTCGCCATAGTGCAAAAATAATCAAGTAAGCTGAAGATTGTAAATATTAACGCATTTATTATCCTTCACCCTTTACCTACATTATGTCATAACTAGTGAATATTATACTTAAAACTGACCTAGAAAATGTTGTGGCTTGCAACCCAAAGCTAAGGGTGACCTACTTGGCCTTGCATCATTCTTCCCCTTGTTAGAACAGGCTTTCTTTGAACACAAGAAATATTTGATCAGTTAGTATAAAATAAAAAATCCCGCCATAACAAGCGGGATTTTATTTTTATTAACCTCCAAAGTCATCAAACCTGATGTTTTCGGGCGGCATTCCAAAGTCTTCACCCATTTTTTGAACTGCTTTGTTCATTAGTGGTGGTCCACAGAAATATAATTCAATATCCTCCGGCTCCTCGTGATGACTTAAATAATTATCAATTACTACCTGGTGAATAAACCCAACGAATCCGTCTCCCTCATCATCAAGGCTCTCTTTCACTTTCCAGTTATCTTCCTCCATTGGTTCTGAGAGCGCTAAGTAGAATTTAAAATTAGGGAAATCTCTCTCCAAAGCTCTAAAGTGCTCTATATAAAACAACTCTCTTTTTGAACGACCACCATACCAGTAGGTCACTTTTCTACCTGTTTTCAGGGTACGGAACAAATGGTAAAGGTGAGAACGCATCGGTGCCATTCCTGCTCCACCACCAACGTAAAGCATTTCCGATTCACTGTGGTTGATGAAAAATTCTCCATAAGGACCTGAAATAATTACCTTATCTCCTTCTTTACGTGAGAAAATATAAGAAGAAGCAATACCGGGGTTTACATCCATCCAACCATCTTTTGCCCTGTCCCATGGGGGAGTAGCAATACGAACGTTCAACATAATCTCTCGTCCTTCAGCCGGGTAGGAGGCCATAGAATATGCTCTCTCCACGGTCTCGGGATTTTTCATGATCAATGGCCAAAGTTTAAACTTGTCCCATTCGTCTTTAAATTTATCAGGAGTATCATGCTCTTCAGGGTGCGCAGTAATATCCATATCACTGAACTTAATTTCACACTTAGGTATCTCGATCTGGATATAGCCTCCGGCTTTATAATCCATATCTTCAGGAATTTGCACAACAAATTCCTTGATAAATGAAGCTACGTTGTAATTTCTTACCACAGTGGCCTCCCATTTCTTAATTCCAAAAATCTCTTCCGGAATGGTGATTTTCATATCCTCTTTTACCTTCACCTGGCAACCCAGGCGCCAGCCTTGTGCAATTTCCTTACGGGTAAAGTGAGGTTCCTCTGTAGGAAGAATGGCACCACCACCCTTCTCTACGATACATTTACACTGTATGCAGGTTCCACCACCACCACAGGCAGATGGTAAAAACAATTTATTGTCACCCAGGGTTGAAAGCAGGGTTCCACCGGAACCAACTTCCATATCTCTTTCCCCATTGACATTAATGGTAACCGGTCCTGAAGGAGCTAGTTTTGCCTTTGCTCCCAGCAAAACGGCAACCAGTATGAGGATCAATGCTAAAAATACAACTACACTTGCTATAATAACTGTCATAATCTTTCTTTTGCGATTATAATTTAATTCCCATAAAACTCATAAAGCCTAAGGCCATAAGTCCGGTAATAATAAATGTTATTCCTAAACCTTTTAAGGGGGCAGGAACGTTTGAATACGCTATTTTTTCACGAATAGCAGCAATCCCCAATATTGCAAGGAACCATCCAATTCCACTACCAAAGCCGTAAGTTATCGCCTCTGTAATGGTTCCAAAATCCTTTTGTTGCATAAAAAGTGATCCTCCAAGAATAGCACAGTTTACAGCGATCAGCGGTAAGAATATACCCAGGGCACCATACAGGGCCGGAGCAAACTTTTCAACGATCATCTCTACTAATTGTACCATAGAAGCAATCACCGCGATAAACATGATAAAGCTTAAAAAGCTAAGATCAATATCTGCATACTCTGCCCCTAGCCATTGCAAGGCTCCGGGTCTTAATAAGTAAGTATCCAGCAAGTAGTTAATAGGCACTGTAATGGCAAGTACAAAAATTACCGCAGCACCCAGTCCAACAGCTGTTTTAACGGTTTTTGACACTGCTAAGTAGGAACACATTCCCAAGAAGTAGGCAAAAATCATATTTTCTATGAAAATACTTCTAACAAATAAATTTATTAATTCCATAATTTAATTTTATTTAAGCTGTTGTGCTTTTAGTTCTCTTCGATCAGTTTACGGTTCCTGGCACGTTGCACCCAAATAAGCAAACCAACTACAATCAGCGCCATCGGGGAGAGTAACATCAAACCGTTATTTACATAGCCCAGGGCATACAAGCCTGTAGACTCCGCCAAAGTGGCACCCTGATGTCCCAAGACTTCAAATCCGAATAATTTTCCGGAACCCAAAAGCTCACGGAAAAATGCCACGATGATAAGAATTAAACCATAACCGGCCGCATTACCAATTCCATCCAGGAAAGATTTATAGACCCCGTTGCCAAGTGCAAAGGCCTCTAAACGTCCCATTACAATACAGTTGGTAATAATCAGTCCAATAAATACCGAAAGCTGTTTACTTACATCATAGGCATAAGCTTTAAGGATCTGGTCCACTAAAACCACCAGGGAAGCAACCACCACCAGTTGAACGATAATCCTGATTCTACTTGGAATCAGGTTACGCATCATCGAAATGATCATATTACTAAAAGCCATAACCGCTGTAACGGCCAGAGCCATTACAATGGCCGGTTCCAACTGTACGGTAATTGCCAGAGCCGAACATATCCCCAGTACCTGTACGGTGATCGGGTTATTATCGTTCAGGGGATCTGACAATAATTTTCTATTGCCTTTAGAAAGGAAATGTTCTTTTTCTTCTGAACTAGATAGAAAAAGGATCATCTCTTTCTTTTTGGCTTCTTTCTCTTGTGAAATATTATTTTTCTCTGTAGCCATAATTACTTTGTTGCAACTTTAATTTCCGTTTGCTTTTCGAAGTAAGGCAGATAACGTTTAAGTCTTTCAGAAATCATATCAGAAACCCCGTCTCCGGTAATTGTAGCTCCTGAAATTGCATCTACCTTATTATCGTCTTTGTCAGAAGGATCTATATCTCCTTTTACAACAGATACTCCTACCAAATTACCATTACTATCAAAGATTTTTTCTTCTTCAAATCTTTTTCTAAACCAGTTTTTAGTGATCTCTGCACCAAGTCCTGGCGTTTCTCCCAGGTGACCAAATGTAGCCCCCTTAATGGTGTTAATATCATCTTTCAGGGAGATATACCCAAAAATAGCATTCCATAAACCGTTTCCACGAAGCGGAACTATGTAATACTTCTCACCATCATAATCGGCTATATATAATGGGAACACCTGATCTTCTACGGGTTTTTTAAGTTCTTTAGCCAGGTCCACATCAAAGGCATTCCTGCTTTCCACCACCTCGCCGTTTTCGTTAAGGGTGATTTCTTTAGAAATATACTTGCTATAAAGTTCCTGAGCGCCCGCCCTGTCGGTTTCTACCCCGATGGTGGCAAGAATACTCTGCATTTTCTCCTGGCGCATGTTCTCTCTTTGAATAGGCTGAAGTGAGGTCGCGGTAAATGCCAATACTGAAGCTACCACTAACACCAAAATCACCGCAAAAAGAAACGTATACCCGTTACTATTTGTTTTATTTACTGATTTCTCTTCCATAACTAAACTGCTGTTTTCACCTGGGTAGGTGCGGATTTAATTCTTTTCTTTCTACGCTTAATATTAGCCTGGATCACGTAGTGATCGATGGTTGGCGCAAATACGTTCATAAGCAAGATCGCAAGCATTACCCCTTCAGGATAAGCCGGGTTAAACACCCTGATCATAATTGAAAAGAAACCTATTAGAAATCCGTAGATCCATTTTCCTTTCATGGTTTGCGATGCAGAAACGGGATCCGTCGCCATAAATACAATTCCAAAAGCAAGACCACCAACAATAAGGTGACGATACCATTCAAAATTGGTCAGTGCGTTCCCGGTCAGTCCCATTGCAGGTAAAGCGTTAAAAATAAGTGCCATTGCTGCTGCACCCATAAATGCACTAAGCATGATCCTCCAGCTTCCAACCTTGGTCAGTACCAAAAGTAAAGCTCCAAGGAGAATAAATAGTGTAGAGGTTTCTGCTATAGATCCGGGAATAACTCCAAAGAACATATTCATAGAACTGTAGTCTACAGATTCTCCTGCTGCCAGTGAACCAAGAATTGTCTCCCCGGAAATCGCATCGACATTACTTGCTTCACTAACCCAAACCTGGTTTCCGGACATATAGGTAGGATAGGCAAAAAACGCAAATGCCCTTGCTGTAAGCGCGGGGTTTAGAATATTCATTCCCGTACCCCCAAAAGCTTCTTTTCCAACAAGCACTGCAAATACTACCGATAAAGCAAGCATCCAAAGTGGAAGACCAACCGGCATGATCATCGGTATCAGCAATCCTGTCACCAGGTAGCCTTCATTTACCTCGTGTCCCCTGAAGATCGCAAAAGCAAATTCAATCCCCAATCCGACCGCGTAAGAAACCACGATCATAGGGATAATCTTCAAGGCTCCGTGACCAATAGCATCCCAAAAGGTAAAAGCTTCACCCAGTTGAACAAAATACTGGTACCCGGTATTCCACATTCCAAAAATCAAAGCCGGAATAAGGGCCAGTACTACTGTGATCATCGTACGCTTTAAATCTACCGCGTCACGAATATGAGCTCCTTTTTGCGTGGTGTGATTCGGAGTAAATAAGAAAGTATCTATAGCGTTTACCGCAGGGGCATACTTTTCAAATTTTTTCCCCGGTGCAAAGGGCTCTTTTATTTTATCTAATCTTTGTCTAATCCATTCCATAATTCTACTGCTTTTTAACCTACTTCAGTAATCATTAAATCCAAACCAAGGCGAATAACATCCTGAATTTCAATTTTAGATGTATTCACATATTCTACCAAAGCAAAATCTTCTGGAGCTACTTCATAGATCCCTAGATTCTCCATCTTCTCAATATCACCGGCCATACAGGCTTTAATCAGCTGCATTGGGTAGATATCCATAGGTAAAACCTCTTCCATCTCACCGGTAACCACAAGGGCTCGCTCTTCACCGTTTAAATTGGTAGTAGGTTTAAATTTCCTGTTTGGAAATAAGAAGGACAAGGAAGTTCTTGAGTTGGAGTGAATATTATTATAAGTAAATGGCAACCAACCAAAGGCTCTATAGTTATTCCCTTCCGGAAGAAGGGTTACTTCGTTGGAAAAGAAACTTACGTGCTGGTCGTAGGCGACCTTAAGCCCCGTAAGCACATTTCCGGAGACGATTCGAACATCATCATCCACTTTATGGACAAGATCTGCGATCTCCGCTCCAATCTTAGTTGAGAAATACTTGCGATCCTTAGCCTCACTTCCTGTTACCGCAACGGTTTTGTCGGCTATATAATTCCCGGTAAGGAAAAGATTACCAATAATGGTCACATCCTCAGGGTTTACTGTCCAAACGCGATCTCCCTGGTTTATAGGATCAATCTTATGGATTTGAACACCAACATTTCCAGCAGGGTGTGGTCCCTTTACATGATGAAGCTCAACTCCTTTAATATCCTTTAGGTATTGTGCGGAGCTCGCATCTACTGACAGGTGTACTTCTCCGGGAGTAAGCTTTTTAAGTGCATTTATTCCTTCCTGGAAAGCAGCCTGCTTTTCCTTTAGAATAAAACCCCAGTCCGGAGCAAGAGGCGCCGTACTTACCGCAGAAATAAAGATCGCTTTTGGCGTATCTTTAGGATCAGCTACAATGTCGTAAGGTCGCTGGTTGATAAAGGCACCACAACCACTTTCTAAAATGCGTTGCTTAACCGCTTCTGCTTCAGCACCAGCGGCGTCCATTTTACCAAAATCTTTGTAAGCATCTTCTGGATCGGCCTCTATAATCACTTCCATGATTTTACGTTTTTCACCGCGCTTAATCATCTTAAGGGTGCCACTTACAGGGCTGGTAAAACGTAATTCATCAGTGTATTTTGAAAAGAAAAGTTCATCACCGGCAAGGACTTTAGCTCCTTCTTTTATGACCATTTTAGGTACCAATGCGTGAAAATCCGGCGGTTTGATTGCGTAGGTTTTAGACCTTGGAGCCTTTACCAGCTCCTTTTCCGCCTCCCCTTCTAATTTTAGAGATAATCCTCTTTTAATTCGAATGTCTTTTGACATAGGATGGAGTGTATGTTAATTTTTTTGTTTTGAGTCGTGCAAATTTATGAATTTTAACCGCACTTCTCCCAACAAATCAAACATTTTTAAGCATCTAAAACTGTTAAAATGAAATGTTAAAAATTGCGGAATAAGATTTGTAATTACATTTGTATATAATTTATTTCAATGAAACACTATTTTTTAATCTTCCTGCTATCAATTTTATCAATTAAACTGGCAGCTCAGGTTGCAAAGGAAAAACGTCCCCCGAATTATATCAGAAGCATTCAGCTCTCCGGAGTTTCCCAAAACACCAACGTGAATCCTGTTTTACAATTAGGCGAGCCTTTAATTTTAAAATTTGATGATATTATTGGTGACGAGGCCGATTACTATTATACCATAGAACATTATAATTACGACTGGACCCCTACTAAGCTTGTAAAATCTGAATTTCTGATTGGTTTTGATGACATCAGGCTCTTTAATTACAAAAATTCTTACAATACCCTTCAGCCTTTTTCCCATTATGAGCTTCAGATCCCAAACGAGGATACCGGTGGTTTTAAAGTTAGCGGGAACTATATGATTAATATCTTCAATGGAAATGAAGAACTGGTTTTCTCCAGAAAATTTATGGTTTACGAAAATATTGCCCAGGTAAAGATCAATATAAGACGTTCCAGGGACCTGGAGTATATCGATGAAAAGCAAGTCGTGAACTTTACCGTGGATTCGCCCGATCTATTGCTTAAAAACCCCAACAAAACCGTGAAGGTCCTGGTTATGCAAAACCAAAATCTAAGAACCGCCATTAAAAATCTTCAGCCCCAGTATACCATTGCTAATGAATTAATCTACCGTTATGATTCTGAGGCCGCATTTTGGGGGGGCAACGAGTATCTGCAGTTCGACAATAAAGAACTCAGGGCCACCACCGTAGACATTAGCTCGGTTTCTCTTACAGATCTGTATCATCACTACCTATTTCCGGATCCAACCCGCGCAAACCAGCCCTATACCTACAATCCTGATATAAACGGGAAATTTCTAATAAACAGTTTATCTGCGCAGAACCCCACAATAGAAGCCGAATATGTCTGGGTACATTTCAAACTATTTAATTATTCCCAGTTAAACGGCGGGGAAGTACATATTTATGGTACCTTCAATAATTTCGCATTAGATGAAACGACAAAACTTAACTATAATGAGGCCTCTGATCTTTATGAAGGCGCAAGGCTTTTCAAACAGGGATACTATAATTACAAGTATGTACTCAAACGTCCTGACGGAACCATCGATGAAGGTTTCTTCAGCGGAAATTTTGACGAAACCGAAAACTCCTACGATGTTTTGGTTTATTACAGGGCTATTGGCGCCAGGTATGACCGATTAATTGGCTTTGGAACCGCAAATTCCACCACGATCACTAACTAAAAGGCTAACCAACTCCTTATACAAATGGCAGGCAGTAGATTTGATCTCAAATACAGGGGCACAAAATGCCTGAACTGTGAGTTTCCGCTGGATAAAAGTGATGCATACTGTCCCAGCTGCGGGCAACTCAACAGCGTAAAAAAATTAAAGTTCGACGATTTCTTTTCAGAATTTTTCTCAGGAATTTTCGCATATGATTCCAGGTTCCATCGTACCCTGAGGGTATTGCTCTTTGCACCAGGCAAAATTTCCAAAGATTATATCCAGGGGAAAAGAATGCGGTATGCCAACCCGTTTAAGTTTTATTTAAGCGCCTCCATTATATTCTTTATAATCTGGGGCTTCGGAAATTCATTTGAAAACGTAGAACCCATAGTAGATGAAGAGGCCATCGAGGCCTTAAACCAGGATAGCCTGGTCCAGCCAAATGTTTTGCAAGGCCCGGGCGGCGGGGAAATCAACCTTGATTCTTTGATCATAAATCAACAGCTAAGCGCAAAGCGCTCTTACCGTGAATTCTACGTTCCTACCCAGGAACTTGACACGATGAGTTACCTGGATGCCGGGAGTAAAAAATTCAATATTTATTCAAGGTTTTACAAGGAAACCACCATCAAAAATGCCGAGACTGCAATGGACAGCCTATCTCATCGCCAAAGCGCTTATAACCACTGGCTCTATAAAAAGGCGGTAGACTGGAATACCTTAAAAGAAAATCCTGGGATATTTTTAAATTATTTCATCAATAAACTACCTTTTATTATCTTTTTCTATTTACCGGTATTCGCATTATTTATCTGGTTGCTTTACTTAAGAAGACCATTTAATTATATGGAGCATTTGATTTTTACTTTTCACGTGCAAACCACCTTTTTTATTCTCCTGGGCCTGGCACTATTGCTGGATTATATACTTCCGGGAAACTGGGCCTTTACCGCTTTTATTTTTTTATTCGCCTTTTATTTGTACAAAGCATTACGAGGATTTTACGCACAGCGACGTGTTAAAACGATTGTAAAGTTTATACTCTTAAACTTTATATTTTTTATTTTAGCAGGAGTCGCTGCAATAATTTCTATTTTAGCGTCTTTCGCCATTTACTAATATATGATTCAACAAGTTACTCGAGGCATAAAAATTTCGGTAAAAACCAATTTTGAAGGTACTTTCCTAAAGCACCTGGGCTCTCGTTTTGCCTTCTCTTACTATATCACCATAGAGAACCAAAGCAACGATTCCGTGCAGTTAACCTCCCGTTTTTGGAAAATCAAGGATGCTTTAAACCATACTGAAATTGTACAGGGGGAAGGGGTAATTGGTCAGAAGCCGGTTTTAAAACCCGGGGAATCACATAACTACCAAAGCGGCTGTTTGTTAAGTTCACCTTTTGGTTCTATGAGCGGTTATTACAATATGGTTAGTTTTAGCTCTACCCGAAAGTTCAGAGTCAAAATTCCTACTTTTAAATTAAGCGCTCCTTTTGCCTTAAATTAAGGAAGCCGGGAATTCGGTCCGGGTGATTTTACCTTTCTCAAGATCCTCATATATAAATTTTAATTTACCGGCTAAGAATTCCACCTGGGAAATACTTTTGGTCTTTAAAAACCCACGATCGATAATTAAATCGACCTCCTTATCCCCTTGTCCAGCCTTATGATGAAATTCCCATAAATTTTCAGCGGAAAGACTTTTTTTATGCTTTAACTCAGAAAACCATTTTTCCCGCAACTTTTTCATCGCCGAGGTATATAAAGGAGATGAAGACCAGATGTGGGGCTCAGGTGGTAATTCCTTAAAGTGCTTTACTTCCCCGTCCCAGACAAATTCGGCAAAAAATAAACCGGATGACCAGTCTGCGATAATAAGAGTGAAGGGTTCAATATTATCCAGATTATAATTTTCAATTTCGCTTTTGATAGTATCGGCCACCAGCCAGTCTTTTAAAACAACACCCCTACTTTTACGGTAATTTTCCCTGCGTTTGTGAGCTATAAAACCCCCATTCATCAAGCATAAAACCCTTTTCTTTTCACTAAGCCCGATCCAGCTTCCCCCGGCCACTGCATCTTCGGGAAAAAGCAGTCTGGTGCCATTTACGAGTTTAAAATCAGGCGGAAAGGTTTGTCTTTGACTGGCCTCATCCCGGTTAGATGTTAATATAAATCCATTGGAATTCCCCAGAACAGGCGTGAGACTTATGGTGCACATAAAATTTTCTTAATAATAAGGCTGAATTTACAAAAATAGTTAAGCTTTAGTGAATGCGCTTTCAAAAGGATTCAAAATAGCCTAATTTTTTTACCTTTATGCTCGCAATAATTTAAAAACCAAAAAAATACAGAATAACTATGGGAAAAGGATTTTTTCACGTTCCACAGGCGGTTAACGAGCCAGTAAAATCTTATGCGCCGGGAACTCCGGAAAGGGAAGAAGTTTTACTCACTTATAAAGATTTATATAACTCCAATATGGAAGTACCTCTTTATATTGGATCTCAGGAGATAAAAACCGGTGATACAGCAGATATTCGTCCTCCTCACGATCACCAGCATAAAGTAGGAACTTATCATCTTGCAAAGAAAAAACATGTCACCCAGGCAATCGATGAAGCCTTAAAAGCCAGGGAAAAATGGGCTAAACTGGAATGGGAACAACGCGCTGCGGTTTTTTTAAAGGCAGCCGATCTTATTGCAGGTCCATACCGATCCAGAATAAATGCTGCCACGATGATCGGGCAGTCTAAAAACATATACCAGGCAGAAATTGATTCAGCTTGTGAGCTATGTGACTTTCTGCGTTTTAACGTAGAATATATGTCAGATATGTACAATGAGCAGCCAGAATCTTCAGATGGAAACTGGAACCGCGTTGAGTACCGGCCATTAGAAGGTTTCGTATACGCAATTACGCCATTTAACTTTACCGCGATTTCTGGTAACCTTCCTTCCAGTGCTGCCCTTATGGGTAATGTTGCCGTTTGGAAACCCAGTGACAGCCAGATCTTTTCTGCACAGGTAATTATGGAAGTTTTTAAAGAAGCTGGTTTACCTGATGGGGTAATCAATATGGTGATGGGAGATCCTGAAATGATCACCAACACGGTACTGGACAGCCCTGATTTTGCCGGAATCCATTTTACCGGAAGTACAAACGTATTTAAAGGAATTTGGGGTAAAATTGGTGCCAATATCAATAAATACAAAACCTATCCAAGAATTGTCGGGGAAACAGGAGGTAAGGACTTCATCGTTGCCCACCCAACTTCCAACCCTAAAGAAGTAGCTACGGCAATTTCACGTGGCGCCTTTGAATACCAGGGACAAAAATGTAGTGCGGCTTCCAGGGTTTATCTTCCCAAAAGCCTTTGGCCCGAGATCAAGGAATTTGTACAAACCGATTTAGACTCCTTTAAAATGGGATCTCCTGAGGATATGACCAATTTTATCAATGCAGTGATCCACGAAGGGGCTTTCGATAAACTTGCCGGTTATATTGACAGGGCTAAAAAGGATAAAGATGCCGAAGTTGTCATTGGAGGAAATTATGACAAGTCTAAAGGTTACTTTATCGAACCCACCGTTATTTTAACCTCAGATCCTCATTACACGACTATGGAAACCGAATTATTCGGGCCTGTGGTAACAATTTACGTGTATGACGATAAAAATTACAGCGAAGAAAAATGGAGAGATCTTCTTAAGACTGTAGATAATACCAGTATTTACGGACTTACAGGAGGAGTTTTCTCTGGAGATCGTTATATGGCTGCAGTAGCGACTGATGTACTCCAGAACGCTGCAGGTAACTTCTATATAAATGATAAACCTACAGGAGCTGTAGTGGGACAACAACCCTTTGGTGGTGCCCGCTCCAGTGGTACTAACGATAAGGCTGGTTCTAAAATGAACCTTCTTAGATGGGCCTCAGTGAGACTCATCAAAGAAACCTTTGTACCCGCTAAAGATTACAGATACCCATTTTTGGGAGAGTAATTTTATAACGATATACCCCAAACTGAAAACCGTAGTGAAAGCTGCGGTTTTTTTTATTTACCCCCTTCTTGCCCACCAGGGACCTACGACTTAGTATATTGAATCTAAGAATCTTACAATAATTTTGTAGGAAAAATCCCAAAAGAAGACTTTAATCGAATAAAGATTCGCTTTAACGACTTTCCAACAAATCAATCCATAAAAGTAGTATTTTTAATCGTTAAGTGTCCCTTCCCCAGAGACTTACCCTCTCGAGCCATTTGACTACATATCCCTACTTAATTCCTTTTTTAAGCAACTATAATTATGGGAAAAAAATTACTTTCAATATGCTATCTTTTTATTTTCTTGTTTCTAATGCCTGCCCTGGTCTTTGGACAATGCCCTGGTGAAAACCAATCAACATCGATTTCCATCTCAACTTCAGATCCGACTACCTTTTGTAAGAATGAAGAAATAAGCTTTACTGCAGCCCTTAACAATGCCGGTACAAACCCCGCTATTGTTTGGAAAATAAACGGAAATGCCAATGGGCAAAGCGGCCTTGTTTTTACCACCTCCTCCCTTTCCAATGGAGATAAAGTAAGTGCCAGTGTAGTTTCAGATTGTGATCCAAAAATAACTGCCAACAGTAATGTTATTACAGTTACTGTGAATGACTTGAGCACCCCCACTGTATCAATTTCTGCCTCCACCAGCACGATCTGCCAGGGCGAGGCAGTAACTTTTTCGGCTACAAATACCAATGGCGGGACCAGTCCCAGTTATCAGTGGTTTATCAATGGAGCTTCGCAGGGCGCAGCATCCTCAAATAACACTTTCTCAACTTCAGGCCTTAGCAATAATGATGTGGTAAGCGCCCAAATGCTATCAAATGCTACCTGTGCCCAACCAAGTACAGTGACCAGTAACCAGATTTCAATTACCGTAAACGATTTACTTGCACCTGGGGTGGAAATACAGGTTTCCGACTCCGAAATATGCCAGGGAGAAGAAATACGTTTTGAAGCGATAAACCTGATAAATGAGGGAAGCAATCCTAATTTCCAATGGAAGGTTAACGGTGTAAATGCCGGTTCCAATAATACCGTCTTTACGACGACAAATCTTAGCAATAATGACCAGGTAAGCCTGGAAATGACCTCCAATGCCCAGTGTGTTGATGCTGCTGTAAATCCGGCAAGTAGCAATGTGATAAGTATAATTGTAAACCCCTTAATCACACCCGGGGTAAGTATCCAGGCCAGGGATAATCCTGAGCAAAGTATTTGCCAGGGCGAGGCGGTTACCTTTGATGCCACACCAACTAATGGTGGCACCTCTCCCTCCTACCAGTGGAAGGTAAATGGTAATAATGCCGGTACCAATAGTAGTGCTTTCACCACTAGTTCCTTGAGCAACGGGGACCGAATTTCGGTAGTGATGACCTCTAATATCGAATGTGTGGACGAAGCTGCCAACCCGGCCACAAGCGAACTTCTCACCATGGAGGTTAAGCCCATTCTTAACCCGGAGGTGAGCATTAGTGCCTCGAAGACTTTAATTTGTGCAGGCACTGGGGTAACTTTTACAGCTACCGCACTTGATGCCGGTGCCAACCCAACCTATGAATGGTTTATAAATGGTTTTTCCCAGGGTACCCCCTCCACGAACAATATATTTTCTGTTTCGAACCTGTCCGATGGTCAAGAGGTGTGGGCCAAAGTAATTCCAACCGATAATTGTGCCCAACCGGCTACTGCAACAAGTAATAGCATACCCGTAGAGGTGCTTTCCAATGTGCCGTCCAAGCCTTTAGACTTAGCCGGTCCAATTGCCGTTTGTCCCGTGGCCACAGGATTAACATACCAGGTGACCAATGCAAACGATCCTAATATCACCTATAACTGGGTTCCCCCATCTGGATGGTCAATTACCTCCGGACAGGGTACGCATAAAATAGTAGCTACAGCCGGAAACAACTCCGCTACAGGGGATTTGATTATGAAGGTAACAGCTGAAAATATCTGTGGATCAAGCCTGGTTTCAGAATTGGTAGTCGCTGTAGACGATTTCGTGGAAACAAACGCAGGAGAAGACCTCAATCTTTGTAAAGATGTAAATTCCATACCTATTGCAGGCCAGGTGAATTTTGGGGGTGGTCCCGGAAATAGCGGAAACAGTAAATTAAATCCCCGATGGTCCACCTCCGACGGGACGGGAAGTTTTGGTAATGTCGCCGCGCTCAGCACCACCTTCACTCCTACTAGTGCACAAAAACAAAATGGATCTGTAACCCTTATTTTATCAACAGACACTCCAAAAGGAGCCTGCCAGGCCGGTAGGGATGAAATGACGATCTATTTCTACCAGGATGCAACTGCCGATGCAGGAGAATACAGTCCCATTTGCCAGGGTGAAACGATTGATCTATCGGGTACCATGGGCGGAAGTGCTGATAATGTCGTTTGGTCCTCGACCGGAGGAAGCTTTTCAGATCCAAATTCCCTAAACCCTACCTTTACCCCAAATACTACGGGGGAAATTGAGCTAATCCTGACCTCCAGTGGGCCCTGTACTCCCGATGCTACTGACCGTGTAATTATTAGCGTAAACGAACTTCCCACAGTAGATGTAGCAGAAGATAAAACCATTTGTTCCAATGGTACGGCCGATTTAACAGCCACTATTGGCGGCGGTGCAACATCAGGATCCTGGAGCACTTCCGGGGATGGAAGTTTTGATACGGTAAATTCCACATCAGCGACATATACACCCGGGGAAAATGATAAATCCAATGGCATTGCAACAATAACATTCACCAGTAACGATCCCGATGGCCCATGCGAGGCTACCAGTGACGCTATGGAATTAACTATAGAACCTGAAGTACTTGTAGATGCCGGGGAGGATTTTTCAATTTGTTCCGACACCACTGCAAACCTTCTGGCAACAGTAAGCGGGGGAACAAATACCGGCGTTTGGTCCAGTGCCACTGGCGGCTCTTTTTCAAATCCCAATGCTCTTAATACTATTTACACGCCAAGTGAAACCGACGTAAATTCAGGGAATGTTATATTAACTTTTACCTCCGATGACCCAACCGGGGAATGTGGGGCCATCTCAGATGATATAAGTATTGCTATTGATCCGGCTGTTGAAATTGAAGCCGGTGAAGATTTAAATGTGTGCTCAGGAGGAACGATCGAGCTTTCAGGTGCAAATCTTAGCGGCGGTGCCAGCACAGCTGCCTGGGAAATAATTTCAGGCGGGGGAAGCTTGAGTCTTAGCTCACAAACTGCAACTCCTGAAACTGTGACTTATACCGCTGCCGGCAATTTAAGCGAAACTGTTGTTCTCAGGTTAGCTTCAAATGACCCTGCTGGCTCTTGCGCAGTGCTATATGATGAAATATCTATTACGGTGCACAAGGCACCTGTCATTACCACCCAGCCTTCTAACACGGGAGTTTGTTCCACAGAATACGCCGAATTTAACGTGGTAGCAACGGGAGATCAGCTCAGCTATCAATGGTATAAAGATAATCAGCCCCTGGAGGGAGCAACTTCTAAAGATTTAATTATAAACCAGGCTACCGCTACCAATGCAGGGCGCTATTATGTAGAAGTTAGTGGGGCTGAGTCCTGTGCACCGGTAATTTCCGATGAGGTAAGCCTGAATGTTGATGAAGATATTCAAATTACAGCACAATCAGAGGATAAAACCCTGTGTGTCTCCCAGGGAAGCCAGGGGGTTAGTTTTAATATAAGCGCCGCTGCCAACGGGTCCGAATTGGTATTTGAGTGGTTTAAGGATGGAGCGGTAATCAGTGATGCCCAGACCTCTGTTACCACTACCCAAACCAATGGGGTTTATACCAGTGTATTAAATATTGCTAATGTAGCGCTAAACCATGATGGCAATTATGCGGCAAAAATTTCCGGGTCGAGCAGTTTTACCTGTCCGGAGGCAGATTCCAGAACTTTTGTTTTAAGCGTTAACGACAATCCCAGTCCACCTGTTACAGAGGATATCATTTATTGTCAATTCGACACTCCCGCAGCACTTAGCGTTGTCTCTGGTACAAACCTTAAATGGTATTCAAGCATTGATGCCGAGCAAGCCCTGGAATCAGTACCTGTTGCAGATACCCAGAATTTTGGTCAGACCTCCTACTGGGTTTCCCAGACTCCTGATAATTGTGAAAGTGCACGTGCCGAGGTCAAAGTGATTGTTAAGGAGAAACCGGGATTGCCAGGAGTGGAAGATATTTCCTATTGTTCGGGGCAGACTGCCCAGGAGCTTTCAGCAAGCGTGACAACAGATGCATCCTTAACCTGGTATGATTCCCAGGATGGTGAGGCTTTGGTTTCTGCTCCAATTCCCAATACAGAAAATCCAGGGAAAACAACGTATTGGGTAAGCCAAACCCCTAATGATGGTTTTGGTTGTGAAAGTGACCGTGCACCAATTACCGTTACCATTAACGAATTACCACAAGTGACCATAAGCATTGATGAATCCATAGTCTTATCTGATGAAGATAATCCGGTAATTTGCCTTAGTAGCAGTATAGAATTGACAGGGAATGGAGCCTTAACATACACCTGGAACACAGATTCAGAGACACTGGGCTCCGGTTCCTCCTTGAGCGTATCCCCGGAAGCTACTACAACATATTATGTTACAGGGACTGATGGAAATCAGTGTAGCAATACCTCTGAAATCACCATTGAAGTTGATGAGCAAAGTTTAGGGGGCACAGTCTCTGGCAGCACTAATGTATGCCAGGGCAGTAATACTGGTACCCTGAATTTAACGGATCACAAGGGAGAAATCCTGCGCTGGGAATCTTCGACCGACAACTGGGCAACCGAGCTTGTTATCGATAACACAACGACCTCGTTAACCTATACTGATATTACCGCCACAACAGCATATCGCGCGGTTGTAAAAAATGGCATATGTGAGGCGGTAGAATCAGAGGCAGCGACCATTAGCGTAGATCCTATCAGCGTGGGAGGTGAAGTATTCGTGCAGGGAACTACAAATAAAACCCTATTGGTCTGCCACCAGGCAGATGAGGCCTCTATTACCCCCTTAGAGCTGGTAGGGGCCACAGGAGATGTTATACGCTGGGAATACAGTTCCGATTCGGGAATAAACTGGATCCCTATTGCGCTGGATGCAACCCCCAATATTCAGGGTTACGAAGGGATCACTGAAACCCGGTTATACAGGGCTATTGTTAAAAGCGGCAGTTGTTCCGAGGCGGCGTCTGCCGTGGCGATAATAAGTGTAATTCCAAACCAGAAACCAAGTCCGGTGGAAGCCAGGCCAGCTGTGGTTTGTTTAGGGGAAGATGTGGAACTATTTTCAGAAAGCAGTTTTGCCACCGGGCGAGATCTTGCCAGCGGAGGCACTTTTAATAATGCAAATCCGGAAGGCTGGTTGGCCGATGGTTGTGGGAATTGCCTGAACTCAGGGGGTAGCAATACCAAAGAGACCGGTTTTAGATTAAGTGCCACCAATGGAGGGACTTATTCCGGGGTCAATTATACTTCTGACAATAAATTCGCCATCAGCAACGGGAATTACAACAGTATTATGGAGACCCCCGTTTTCAATTTAATCGGCATAGCAGATGGTTCTTTAGAATTCAGCCATTCCTACAAGTTGGTTGGGGATGCTGAAATTTATGTAGAAATATCCACCGACGGAGGAACCAATTATTCTAAGGTTTTATGGGAACAACGCGAACCAGGAGAATTAACGCCTCATCAGAATTTCCATAATAGTTCGGCTACCGAAATGGATATCGATCTTACAAACTACCTGGGCCTAAGTAATCTCAGAATTCGTTTTGTTTACCAAGGAACTACCAATAGTTCGTGGGCAATTGATAATGTGACTATTCCTGACGCACCGGTAGACGAGCGCATGGAATGGGTTGATGAACAAACAGGGGAAGTAATAAGCACTACCGAAACTGCTACGGTCACCCCGCTAACACCAGGGATTAATTACTATAGTGTGACCTCCTACATTAACGGCTGTAGAAGTTTTGGTGAAGAAGGAACAGAAATAGTGGAAGTCTTTGCCTATGATAGCTTTACTACAGAGGCAGCTATAGCTGAAGGACAAAGTACGGCTTGCGGGAACAATGCCATCCAGCTAACTGCAAAGGTAATTTCTGCTTATCAGACCGGGCAGGATGGCAACGGTGAAATAACTGAATTTACACCCGATGATACTTTTACCGCGCGTTGGACTGTTCAAGGCATGACTGAAACCGAATCCAATGCCTATTTTGACGATCCTTCCAAACCGGGAGCCATCTTTAGTTCAGATACCCAGGGAGATTATGTATTGCTTTGGACCATAACCCCAAAAAATGTATCGGGACAACCTGATAACCCTTGCGCAGCATCAGTAGTTGAAATACCCGTAAGCATTAGAAACTGCCAGGCTCTTGATTTCGATGGTGTTGATGATTACGTTGACCTGGGAAAAACCTATACCGGCAACTATAGTCTGGAAGCCTGGGTTCGACCAGAGGCTTCAAGCGGTACCATTATTAGCGGACCTTCTTTTGAAATCAATGTGGAGGACCTACCTGGGAATATAAACGTGAACACACGTTGGTATCATATTGCTGTTTCTAATAACACGCTTTACGTAGATGGAATTGACATCGGTAGTTTGCCCATGGTCAATAGTGGTGAAAGAGCTTTAATCGGTGCGCGCTGGAATAATGAAAATGCCAGTGCTGAAAACTATTTTACCGGGTGGATAGAAGAGGTTCGAATTTGGAATACCACAATAACTGTAGAACAAATAAGGTTTATGATGAACCAGCGTCTCTACAATAACGGCACTCAGATGGGAATGCAAATCCCTATGGATGTACCTGGCGGTTTAAGTTTTGATAAGCTTCAGGGCTATTACCAACTTCTTGCCGACCCTGATCTGCTCTCTGGCGGAACAACCCCTGATCTTTCCAACACAGCTATTGCAGGAAGACTGGTAAATATAGAAACTTTCCAGGAAAACACAGCGCCCCTGCCCTATACCTCCGTAGCGAGCGGAGAATGGGAAACCAGAACCACCTGGACCGAACCTATAGTATGGGATTTTCCAAATAGTACCGGCATTAACGGAGAGGCCATTGAATGGAATATCGTAAGGACCGCTCATGATATTAATTCCGGAAATAAAAATATCAGGGTCCTAGGTTTGCTTTCCCAAAGCGGAACGCTGGATATATTCAATCCATCAGGAAGCCATAACCAAAGCAATACCGGGCAGTTTTTAAGCATTAGTCACTACCTTCTTTTAAACGGAATCATCGACCTTACCGGCGAATCCCAGTTATTACAGGATGTAGGAAGTATCGTTGATCCAGCCAGTTCAGGATACCTGGAACGGGACCAGCAGGGTACGGCAAACAGTTTTAACTATAATTACTGGAGCTTCCCGGTTAGCAGTGGGGCTTCAAATGCCGGAGGAAGTATTCGGGGCCTGCTCAAAGACGGAAGCAATTCGAATGCTCCGGGAGATATCTCCTTTGGATACGACCACACCTATGCTGATAATTATGATTATAATACAGGAGCCAAAAGGATAAGTGGGTACTGGCTCTTTAAATTCTTTGGCACTGCCAATGTATATGGAGAATGGAAATGGATAGGGGAAAACGGCCAGCTTAATACCGGGGATGGATTCACTATGAAAGGAACTTCCGGGGCTGTACCTATTGCAACACGACAAAACTATGTATTTAGGGGATTGCCTAATAATGGCCCTGTTGATGGCTTAAGTATTGGAGCAAACCAAAACCGTTTAACCGGGAACCCATACCCCTCGGCCCTGGATGCAAAGCAATTTATTTTAGATAATCTAAATTCGGCAGATGTCTCAGGCGCCACTAATACTCGGAATATATTTAATGGAGCCTTATATTTCTGGGATCACTTTGGAGAGGAAAACACCCATATTTTAAGAGAATATGTAGGGGGCTATGCGACTATAAACCTTGCAGGAACTGTGGCTTCCGCAACCTCCAGTGATGAGCGAATAAATGACAATAATGCCAGTAGCTCCAAAAGGCCGGGACAGTTTGTACCTGTTGGGCAGGGATTCTTCATCAATACGGTCCTGGATGAATCTTTAAAAAACGGCATAAGCATTCCGGGAGGAGAAGTAGTATTTAACAACGCCCAGCGTGCTTTTGTTACTGAAACCGATCCAGACGACTCTTATTTTCTTAAACCTATTTATCCCAGCAAAAAACAGAAAACGGTGGGCACTAAAGATACCAGGTACAAGATAAGACTGAATTTCACATCCCCTCAGGGGTATTTACGCCAGATCCTGGTAACGGCCGATGCCAATACTACTAAAGGCTTTGACTTAGGATACGACGCCCCATTAATGGATGATTTATCAGAGGATATGTACTGGTTAATTCAAAAAGGGAAATTCGTGATCCAGGGCGCTCCCCATTTTAATCTCGATCAAAATTTTCCAATAGGCCTTAAAATCTCTGAAGAAAAAGAATTCACAATAGGCATCGGAGCCCTTGAAAACCTTCCTGATATCACCGATATCTATTTACTTGACAAAAGGGATAGTACGTATCACGATTTAAGGAAAGAAGCATATAAAGCAAGCCTGCCCGTGGGAGAATACCAGGATCTATATGAAATTGTTTTTGATGACGTTACTACTGCAAGAGAAGACAAAGAACCAGGAGAAGGCCCGATCGATTATATTTATTCCCTTGAAAACAGTGAATTTATCATTAGTAATCCTGAACTTCATAAAATCGATCATATCAATATTTACAATATTGCGGGCCAGCTGGTAGATCAACATTTTGGCATCCCCGACATTAAGGAAATCCATATTCCCCAGAAAAAATCTTTAAGTTCGGCGGTTTATATTGTTAAGGTATACACCAGTGCCGGAGATTATGCGAAAAAGGTGATCATCAGAAAGAATTAAGCCTACCGGGAATACCTCAAGCTAGAAGCCCGAATATTAATTAAAAAATTCTAATGATTATTTACTGATAATTATAGTTGAAAAAAGAGAAGGTAAAGCAAAGATACCAAAATGTTCAAGTAACCATTTATAAGAAAATCCGAGTAGATTTTACTCAGAACAGATAGATATATAATTTATCTGTGGTTTAAAAAAAATCTTATTTTCGTACTATGAGTACTAAAAAAGAATTTAAAATAAACCAATTATTACAGTCCCCACCATCGGGAGTAGTATATCTATCCTCAAGGCTTGTTGAGCAAGGTTATAGCCACGATCTTTTATGAAAGTACAAAAACAGAAATTGGTTCACCTCTATAGGTTCCGGAGCCATGATAAGAACTGGTGAAGAAGTAGGATACAAGGGTGCTGTATATGTATTACAGGAACAATCAGGGATAAGCGTGCATCTTGGAGGAAGAACAGCCCTATCACTACTGGGAAGAGCACATTATTTGGACTTTAATGTGAAAAAAATATTCCTGTTCTGTAAAAGTGGCACTACGCTTCCAACTTGGTTTTTAGATTATGATTGGGGATATAAAATAGAACAAATAAACACCTCTTTCCTTCCCCCTGATATAGATTTATCACCTATTGATAAAAAATCGTTTTCTATAAAAATATCAAATGCGGAAAGAGCCATCATGAAATGCCTTTACTTAACGCCAAAAATCCATTCCTTTTTAGAATGTTATGAACTTATGGAGGGGTTGAACAACTTAAGGCCAAACCATGTACAAACCATACTTGAGCAGTGTAATTCCGTAAAGGTAAAACGATCGTTTTTATATATGGCTGAAAAGGCGAATCACAATTGGTTCAATTACATAAAAACTAAAAAAATAGATTTGGGCAGTGGAAAACGGTCACTTTTAAACGATGGTGTCTATATACCGAAATACAATATAACCGTACCTAAAGAGATGGAAATTTGAAAGGTATTTCTTAATGAAGGTTTTTTCTTACAAATAATAAGTGTTTTTAAATATAAAAAAGCCTTTTAACTGGTTTTTAATCCGTTAAACTGACTTTTCACCTCCGAATTCTGGTTAAAATAGATTTTTTATAGGTAATTTTACAGCCTTATACTAATTAGTTGTCAGGGTGCCTATGAGTAAAATTACTCCCCGGTTTTTAATTGCGGTTATTATTTGCGGATTGTTTTCACTTTCCGCTATGACCGCATTGGCTAATAATCCTTATGGCCCCATGGAACCTGCGCTAATCCACCAACACACCACTAAAAATTTCTTTGTAGGCTTTCTAATGGAAGTGGCACCAGCCATTACAGATGTCGATATCTCACCGGCAAGTTGTAGCGATGCCAATGACGGATCGATAAGCATCACGGTAACAGGAGGAACAGCTCCCTATACTTATTCCTGGACAGGACCTGGTGAGGTTAGTTCAGTAGACAGCCCAAATATAAGCCAGCTTGTTCCCGGCACTTATGCCGTGACAGTATCAGATGCTAACGAAGATACGGTCAGTGATAGTTTTACCGTAAACTTTGATGACTCGGAGCTGCCTGTTGTGCTTACCAAAAATATAAGCATAGCCTTAAACACCGGTGGAACCGCTGTGATTGAGCCAGGTGATATCGATAACGGTTCTTCTGATAATTGTGGAATTGCAGCCATCGCTCTGAACAACACAAATTTCAGTTGTGCTGATGTGGGTGCCAACCAGGTAAGTCTAAAGGTAACTGACATTAATGGAAATATCGCAACAGGAACCGCTACGGTCACTGTCCAGGATAATATTGCACCCAGCCTTATCACTCAAAATATCACCGCTAGCCTTGATGCCAGCGGGAATGCAAGCATTGCGGAAGACGCGGTTAATAACGGCTCATCTGATGCCTGTGGGGGACTTACTTTTGATACCGCTATCACCAACTTCGATTGTACGGATATTGGAGAAAATACCGTCACCCTTACCGTAACTGACACTTACGGAAATTCAGCCTCAAAGACTGCTATAGTTACCATTGAAGACAAGGTTGCCCCCAGCGTTTTAACTCAAAACATTACTGTTCAGCTTGATGCCAGCGGAAATGCAAGTATTGCAGAAGACGCGGTTAATAACGGCTCATCTGATGCCTGTGGGGGACTTAGCTTTGATACCGATATTACTACCTTCGATTGCACGGATATTGGGGACAATACAGTAATCCTTAGTGTTACTGATAATCTTGGAAACTCAGCCTCAAATACAGCTATTGTTACCGTGGAAGATACTATTGCACCTACAAAACCAAGCCTTGCAAAGTTGGAATGGACCTGTGGCACGGCAATCAATGAATTTCCTACTACTACCGACAACTGTACTACTTCAATCACCGGAACCACTAATGATCCTCTCGAATTTTCGGATCCTGGGGAATATTCCATAACCTGGACATTTACAGATCCCTCTGGTAATAGCCTTACCGCTATCCAGGAAATATCAATTCCTGAACCAAGCGTTGAAATCCCGTCAGTTCATGGGAATGCTTATTGTAACACAGATGAAATTCCAAGCATAACATTTACCGGGAACACCTTACCAGATAAAACCTATACCTGGTCCTATGAAACCAGCTCCAATATTGATATAGGCCTTGCTCCTACCGGGACCGGCAACATCCCGGCATTCACCGCCAAAAATAATAGCAGTATGCCCGTGACGGTAGAATTCACCGTCATCCCTTATGGAGGAAACTGCCAGGGGGCTAAACAAAATTTCACTATAAGTATTAACCCCACCCCGTCAGTTACTACCCCAAACGATATTGTAATCTGTGAAGGTGAGACGTTGAGTAGCATTGATCTCTCCAGTGTTTCGGTGACAGGAAGCACTGTAGCATGGACTAACGACAACCCAGAGATCGGGCTTAGTGCCAATGGAACCGGGAACATTGCTTCGTTTATTGCAACCAATGATTCAAACCAGCTACAAAGTGCTACGATCTCCTTGACAGCTTCAGCAAACAATTGTACTGGCCCAACTCAGACTTTCAATATAGAGGTTCAACCAAAACCTCGGTTGGAGCCCCCTTCTATTGATGACCTTTGTAATGGAACCCCAACTGCAGCCATTTCCCTAACTGGAAATCTTGATGGAATTACTTATGATATTTCGGGAGGCTCTGCCATTGGACTCTCCGATAGAACCGGTGTTTCTGAGATTCCAGGCTTCACTCCTGTCAACAACACCCAGACTACCTTAAGCCAAACGATAAAAATCACCCCGAAAGCTAATGGATGTACCGGGGAGCCGATAGAAATTCCGGTGAGGGTAAAACCTGGTCCAACAGTAAATGCTACTTACTCAAATCAAATTTGTTCAGGAGGTCAAACCGATATCGCTCTTAACAGCCCTGTTGCAAATACAGCCTTTCACTGGACTATTGACGCCCCAACAGGTATAGAAGGGGCTACTGAAGGTAGCTTTGACTCCCAGGGAATGATCTCGCAGCAACTTGTCAATACTACCTCGGAGCCTCAAACCTTGATTTATAATATCACTCCTGAGGCCCAGGGATGTACCGGCACCACGATCCCGGTAAAAATTACCGTAAACCCAACACCTGATTTTGAAATAAATCTCCCCGAATGCGTCACTTCCATTGACCTAACAGATCCTGCAATTAAAAAAAACACCTCTTTGGTCTATTCATACTGGGAAGACCCGGAAGCTACAATAGAAGTTGAGGATCCCACCCAGGTTCGCCTGGGGACTTATTATATTAAAGGCCAGAGCAATGCCGGCTGCGTGAATATAGAAGAGGTCAGCGTTGAAAAAATAAAACCGGTTTTAACCAACTTAGATGATGCTCCCTCTGAGATTTGTAGTGGGACCGCCTTTAGTTTCCTGCCCGAAAGTAATCTGGAGGAAACTAGCATTAGTTGGTCCAGGGCAGCCGTGGGAGAAAACCCGGCCACAGATTCATCTGTAAGAAACAATATTAACCCTAATGAATCCCTGGTAAACAACACCGGAAAGCCTATAACTGCCACCTACATATTTACCTTGGAAAAAAACGCCTGTTCCAATGAATTTATCGTTGAAGTTGAAATTTCTCCAGCACCCCAGTTGATCCAGGAACCAATAAGTGAGATTTGTAATGGGAGTAGTATTAGCTATACCCCTAAAAGCTCCCTTGCCAACTCCACCATAACCTGGAAAAGAAATGCATTTGAAGGGAATCCTGCAGCATCAGGCTCTGGGACTATTGGTGAAATCCTTTATAACGACACCGGTCGCGAAATCGGTGTGAGTTACTTTATTACTATAACTTCCCCAAAAGGCTGTAAGGTAGAAGAAAGTATAAGCTTTTCTTTATTATCCGGACCAAAGGTCACAGCCAGTGCTTCAAAGAATAATATTTGTGCAGGGGAAACCATTGACCTGAATTCTACTTTCGAAGGAGCGCAATCTGTAAATCCGGTCTTACTGGATGAAAATTTCAATGGAGCTACCCCCAACTGGCAATCAATTAATAACTCTACAGGCGGAAACCAGCAAGATGCTTCATGGACCAAGAGAGATGGAAGTTATAATATGAACTATGGAAGTACAAGGTCTGATGGCAGCACCTTTTACATTTCTGATAGTGACGCTCAGGGCCGAAATGGGAAAACCAGAACGATTTTATTATATAACCAGGCTTTAAATACCATTGGTTATTCTTCCCTGGAGCTTACTTTCTGGCAGGATTTTTCTAACTGGAATAATGAGGATTACGGCCTGGTTGAGGTTTCTACCGATAAATCCAACTGGAGGACGCTTGAAACGATAGATGGCGGAGGATATCGTGATGAAAATGTCAGTGTGGATTTATCCGGTTATATAGGCCAGGAAACCCTATATGTTCGGTTTAGATACAGAGCCAACTGGGGATACTGGTGGGCAATAGATAATGTTAAGATAACTGGAGAAGGATCCAGTATTCCTGATGTTACCTGGACCTCTTCTACCAATCCTGACTGGACTTCAAATGAACCTAACCCAACAAATATTTCAGTTTCCAGAACAACCATCTTCACCGCTACCTATACTGATCCAAATATAGAATGTCCAGGGGTAGGAACAGTTGAAGTCAGCGTGAAAGAACCTTTACAGCCTGAAATAATTGCCAATTACTGTTCCCTGGGTCAAACAAACCAGGTACTTTTATCTGCAGATGGTCCCTACGATTCCTATCGCTGGGTAGCCTCGGGACAAACTATTTCACAGGAAGAATCCTTAGAGGTAAGCCTGGCCCAGACCTACACCCTGTATGTAACCCAAGACGGATGTGAAGCCTCCACTTCCATAACCCCCAATGAAAACTTAATTCCCAATGGGGATTTTGAAGATGGCAATACTGGGTTTAACACGGTTTACAATTATGTTCAAAATGATCCGGGCTCCCGTTTGGAAATGTACCCGGAAGGCCTGTATGCTGTCGGGGAGAATGCCTATAACTATCATAATAATTTTAGTGGACTCGGACACGGGGGGCGAGGTAATTTTATGATCGTAAACGGAGACCGGTCCACAGGGAATATCGTATGGGAATCAGATCCGCTTGAAATAATCCCGGATACCGATTATTACTTTAGTGCCTGGACCTCTAATGTGAACCCTGCAAGTCCCGCCCGTTTAAGAATCCAGGTGCTTGTCAATAATAGTGTGGTAGTTGAAAGTACCCTGGGAGACCTTACCGGTGAACCGGTGGGAAGTTGGATTAACTTTTATAATCCTGAATTATGGAATTCAGGGAATACTACCCAGGCCACAGTAAGGATTATAAACGAAAACCCTGACCCGGGTGGAAATGATTTTGGTATTGATGACATATCTTTTGCCGCATTTAGGTCCTTTGATTTTGAGTTCAGCCCTGAGAATGATGGTCCTGTCTGTGAAGGGGAAACAATTAAGTTAAGCGCAAACCTGGTAGGGGGACGTTTACCAATAAGCTTCGAATGGAGTGGCCCTGATGGATTCAGCTATTCCACCACGGCTAAAAACCAACAAGAGTTGGTCGCGGCAGACACACTTAGCATATCCAATGCCACAGCGGAAATGGCTGGTGAATATTCCCTTAAAATAACGGATTTCTATGGTTGCAACCTGGAATCAAAAACAACTAGCGTAACCGTAATTGAAAAGGCCGTTGTCTTTGCGGGAGACGATCTCCAAATATGTTCCAATGACCCGGTAATAAATCTTTCCTCAGCTTCAATAACCCACAACACTATAAATTCAGGATTCTGGACCACCTCTGGTGGAGATGATTCCAGGTTCACCGATCCCGGTAGTATTAATACCACTTACAATCCCAGCCAGGCTGAGATTTCTGCGGGAGAAATAGATCTGATCCTCACTGCAGACCAGGATAGCAGCGCAGTTTGTGAACCAGTTAGCGATACCATAAACGTCGTCTTTAATATAAGTCCTGAATTAGCCCTTATAGCCCAGGATGTAACCTGCCACCAGGGGAGTAATGGCCAAATAGAAATTAATATTGCTGAAAACACAGGCAGCAGTCCCTTTACCTACCAGTGGAGTGATGGACAAACAGGGAGAATAGCAGAAAACCTTAGACAGGGGGATTATTTCGTGAAGGTTACCGACGCAAAATCCTGTACGGTGGTTTCTGATACTATAAGTATAAGGCAACCCGAAGAATTAATAGTGGGGAACCCTTTTGAAATACAGAAAGCCTCCTGTTTTGGGGATTTTGGTACCGTAGTGGGTATTCCCGTAAACGGCGGCCTTTATGCCCAGGAAACTGTTGATTCAGCAAATATTCCTTATTCCCTGGAAATACTTGATTCCCAGGGAGACCCAGTTAGTTTAGGAGCAGACCAGGTAAATTATGAAATTGCCACACAGGGTTTTATAGTTTCAGGATTGCAAGGTGGAACGGGGTATACCTTTTTGGTAAGTTCCAGTGATAACTGTGCTGCGCAGGTAAAGACATTCACTACCCTTAGCCCCCCTGAAATAAATGCGGGAGAAGTCCCGGAAATCTCAGAATGTGGGGTAAAAACAATTTGGCTCTCGGCCAGCCCGATAGATCCGGAAATTGGCAGTGGATCCTGGTCCTACAATAATGGGGAAACTGCTTTGCTTGCCGATCCAAACCTACCTGGCACCAGTTTTACCGGAGAGCCAGGAGAAACCTACACCCTGACCTGGAGTGTTGCCTCTGTGGCCAACCCAAAATGCGTGGTTTCTAAAACTATAGAAGTAACATTTCCGCCCTCCTGCAGCCAGTTAAACTTTGATGGCCAGGATGACTATGTAGACTTAGGGGATCATTATGATATGAGCTCCAGCTTTTCCATTGAAGCCTGGATAAAACCACATTCAGATTCCGGGACTCAAACTATAATCTCAAAAAGGCCTACAGATCATCTTAATGCTGGTTTTGATTTATTTTTGAACAAAGGAGCACCTACCTTCCGTGTCAATGATGTAAGTGTTATAGCCAGGAGAAAACTCGGTACAGACCGCTGGTACCATATTGCCGCAGTTTATATTTCAGGCTCGGCCCTTAAAATCTATGTAGATGGCATTGAAATTCAAACCAATACTAATAAGGTTCCTGGCTCTGTAGGTGAAACCAATACCCCCGCACTAATTGGAGCCGTGTATGCCCCTTCCAATCCCGTTGCAAGCAAAGATCACTTTCAGGGCTTTATTGAAGAATTGCGCATTTGGAACACTGCAATTTCAACAGATCACATCAGATTTTTTATGAATCAACGTCTGGTGGAAGATGCCGGAGCGGTAAGCGGTACTATTTTAGGAAACAACTTAAACCTGCCCAATGCCCCGGAAACCAGCCTTTGGAACAATTTAGCAGGCTATTACCAGCTTCTTGCCAAAAATAACCTAATTAGTGATGGTTATACCGATAACCTGGGTAGTCTGGGGGCACCAGCCAATGGCTTGCTTAAAAATATCCAGGAAATGCAGGAAAACACAGCTCCTCTGCCCTATATACTCTACACCGATGGCAAAGAATGGTTCGATAAAACAACCTGGGAACTGCCCGCACAAATCGAAGGCAGCAACATAAACTACCGGGATGTTTGGAATCCACCAAACAGCCTGGGAATCGATAACAGTAAAATAGACTGGAATATCGTAAAGCTCTCGAAGAACCTTGAAAATCCCGGCAGCCCAAATAACACCAACAGCATAAAGTTACTGGGATTAATTTCTGAAAAGGGGGTCCTGAATATGAAGGGTGAAAATCATATGGGGGAAAGCCAGGTAGGTTTCGGAACAGGAAATGCCCTTATCATTACCCATTACCTCCATCTGGATGGGACAATCGACCTTAACGGCGAGTCACAACTAATTCAGACCCAGGGAAGCCAGATCACCGGTAACGGAAATATAGAACGTGATCAACAGGGAACTGCGAGCAGTTATAATTATAATTACTGGAGCTCTCCAGTCTTGCCTACTGCATCGAGTTCGACCTACAAAGTCAACCAGGTTCTGCACGATGGTTCCATCGCTGGCACCAATGTATTTAAGCCCATCAATTTTAAATGGCCCCACACCCATGCCGATGGTGCAAAAGCAGATCCAATTAAAATAAGTGATTACTGGATTAATGCTTTCCGCGCCAGAAAAGCCAATGCTTATAGCCATTGGGAGCAAATTGGAAGCTATACTCCGTTAAAGCCGGGGGAAGGTTATACTATGAAAGGCACCTCAGGAGAAGCCAAAATAAAAGATCTTCAAAATTACACCTTTTCCGGGTTTCCAAATAATGGCACCATAGAAGTGAGTCAGATTAAACCCGGTCAGAATTATCTTCTGGGCAATCCTTACCCTTCCGCTATTAGTATCGAAGAATTTATTTTGGATAATATCAGTCAGGGAGAAGGCCGTAACGATAAGAACCTTTTAAACGGGGCGGTTTATTTCTGGGATCATTTTGGGGGCAAAACCCATTATCTGGCGGAATATGTTGGGGGCTATGCCGTAAGAAATCTATTGGCCGGGGTGGCCGCTATTTCCAATGATTCCAGGATCAACGCCACAGGAGCCAAAAGTACCAAGCGTGCCGGAGCTTATATCCCAGTAGGGCAGGGATTTTTCGTAAATACCACCCAGGATAATTCTCTTCCCGGAAATATGACTGATTTCGATACTGGAAACATTGTTTTTAAAAATAGCCAGCGTGAATTTGTGATGGAAAAAGGTCAAAGTTTTTCCTTCTTCCTGGAGGCCAGGGATAATATAAAAGCTGCAAAGCAGTACAAAGAAAAGAAAGATTCCCGGTACAAAATACGACTGAACTTTCACTCTCCCACGGGTTACCACCGGGAAATTTTGGTAGGCGTAGACGCAAGAACAAGCAAAGGCTTTGATTTGGGCTTCGATGCGCCTTTATTAGACAAGGCTCCCGAAGATATGTATTGGGTAATCGACAAAGGAACATACGTGATCCAGGGAGTACCTAATTTTAACCTGGATCAACGAATTCCTTTAGGCATAAGCATCGCCGAGGAAAAAGAGTTTATTATAGAGATTGCAGAATTAGAAAATCTTCCTGACCATACCGATATCTTCCTTCTTAATAAAAGCGATAGCACTTATCATAACCTGCGAAAAGAAGCATTTAAAGCAAGCCTGCCCGTGGGAGAATACCAGGATTTATATGAAATTGTTTTTGATGACGTTACTACCGCCAGAGAAGACAAAGAACCAGGAGAAGGCCCGATCGATTATATTTACTCCCTTGAAAACAGGGAATTTATCATCAGCAATCCCGAACTGCATATAATTGACCATATCAATATTTACAATATTGCGGGCCAGCTGGTAGATCAACATTATGGCATTCCGGACATTAAGGAAATTCATATTCCCCAGAAAAAATCTTTGAGTTCGGCGGTATATATTGTTAAGGTATTCACCAGTGCAGGAGATTATGCGAAAAAGGTGATCATTAGAAAGAATTGAGGATACTGTTTCAAAGAAGTTGAACCAAATTTAGGAAAACAAGGAATATTTTAATCTGCGCTTGGCCTAAGCATTTAATAAAACAGTGCCACCCTGGTAGGGTCCGGTTTCAAAACTGATCAGTGGTTACTCATTTTAAAGAGATGACCTTTGGTCATCTATAAAAACACAATACCCTCATCCCTTGGTCATTGAAACTCAGAAATCTTAAGGACTTCTTTAGAAAACCTATTTTAACAAAAAATATATTTAAATGAAAGCTTTTTCCTACACTCATATAAAACCCAACTATAAAAAATGCCTTTTATCTGGTTTTTAGATACTTAAAACATTAATTTCTGTTTAAATTCTTGTTAAAGTATATTTTTTATACGTAATTTTACAGTCTTATACTAATTAGTTGTCAGGTTGCCTATGGGTAAAATTACTCCCCGGTTTTTATTTGCGGTCATAATTTGCGGATTGTTTTTACTCTCCGCGAAGGCCGTAATTCCTAATACTAGCTATGGCCCAAATAGAGCGATAACAGTTGATAAACAGCAATCTTATTTTATAGGTTTTTACATTTATTCCTCGACTAAGGAAGCTTCAGAGATAATCGCATCTACCATTGACGCCGATTGTACAGAAGACATTACGAACCCTACGGCAAGTAATCCTGCCCCGGTTACAGTACAGTGCGCAGCAGATATCCCTGCCCCTGACATTACGGTAGTGAACGATGAGGCTGATAATTGTACCACTAATCCAAACGTCGCTTTTGTAGAGGATACCAGTGATGGAAATAGCAATCCAGAGGTCATCACAAGAATCTATAGCGTAACGGATGATGCCAATAACAGCATCAATGTTACGCAAACTATTACGGTAGACGATACGCAGCTTCCAACGGCAAGTAATCCTTCCCCGGTTACCGTGCAGTGTACTGCTGATATCCCTGCCCCTGACATTACGGTAGTGACCGATGAAGCTGATAATTGTACCACAAATCCAAACGTCGCTTTTGTAGAGGATACCAGTGATGGAAATAGCAATCCAGAGGTCATCACAAGAACCTATAGCGTAACGGATGATGCCAATAACAGCATCAATGTTACGCAAACTATTACGATAGACGATACACAGCTTCCAACGGCAAGTAATCCTTCCCCGGTTACCGTGCAGTGTACTGCTGATATCCCTGCCCCTGACATTACGGTAGTGAACGACGAGGCTGATAATTGTATCACAAATCCAAGCGTCGCTTTTGTAGAGGATACCAGTGATGGAAATAGCAATCCAGAGGTCATCACAAGAACCTATAGTGTAACGGATGATGCCAATAACAGCATCAATGTTACGCAAACTATTACGATAGACGATACACAACTTCCAACGGCAAGCAGTCCTGCCCCGGTTACAGTGCAGTGCGCAGCAGATATCCC
>NZ_SNWE01000025.1 GCF_004362395.1 Salegentibacter sp. 24 | reverse complement strand
GAAGAATAGCCAGCGGAATTTACAGAGTTGGGGATGACGTAGCTGTTTTACCATCTGGATTTCAATCTAAAATCAAATCGATTAATACAGGGGAAGAGCAAGTTCAGGAGGCTTATGCTCCTATGAGTATATCATTGACCCTTGAAGATGATATTGATGTTAGTAGGGGTGATATGATTGTAAGAAAAAACAATCAGCCTGAAATGGAGCAGGAATTTGATGTAATGTTATGTTGGCTTAATAATGATCCGGCAAAGCCCAGGGCGAAATATACCATTCTGCACACTACTCACGAAGAACGTGCCATAATCAAAGAAGTGGTTTATAAAATGGATATCAATACTTTTGAAAGGGATAAAAATGATCCGACCCTTGATATGAACGATATTGCAAGGGTTAAAATAAGAACTACCAGAAGGATGATGTTGGATACTTACCGAGAAAACCGTAATACCGGTAGCATTATACTAATTGATGAAAGCACAAATGAAACCGTGGCTGCGGGAATGATAGTTTAAATTTAAAAATCAGTTGTAATGATTAAAATATTTTCGCATCCTAGATCTGGCACACATTTTCTGGAAGCCTTTGTTGCAAATAACTTTTATCCGAATAGAGATCTTAGTGTTAAAGATTTAACTTGGGGGCATTGGTCGAATAGAAAAACTAAAGAATTGAATCCTTACGGTCAATTATTCGGAGGACACCACTTTCCAAAACGAAGCTTTAGATTAAAACCTAAACCCCTTCTCTATATTTACAGAGATGGGAGAGCTGTAGCTTATTCCATTTGGAAAACTCCTAATTTTCTTAATAGAGAAATGAGTGGATTAAGCTTTTCTGAATTTTTACGCACTCCATTAGACTGGAAAGGTAGCCCTGGAAATAAAATAGGAGAAGGATTAACCATTTTTGAACACTGGAGTAAACACGTTGAGGAGTGGAGTCGACTTAAAGGAAATATTGTTTTAATTTCTTACGAAGAACTATTAGAGAATCCTGGAAAAGTTTATAAAAAAATATTGTTACATTGTTTTCCAATGCAATATTATAAAAAATTTAACAATACAGATATAAAAATTATAGAAAAACCTTTAGGATTATTACCCAATAAAGGATCTAAAGATAGTTGGAAAAAAGTTTTTAACGAAGATGACTTAAAATATTATCAAAACTTTATTTCAAAGTAGTTCCTAAATCAAGGTAGGAAAGATTCCATTGTGGTTAGTTTGGTATAGGAAAAACGGTATTAGCTTTTAAAATTTGGAGTTGCTCATGGTTTAGGATGAAATGCTAAAACTGGTTTTTTAGTTGGATTGAAGATGATTTTTTTTGAAGAGAAACAAAAGAAACAATTGGATTTAATTATTAAGCGATTCGTAAATAAAAAGTGAAAATATGAAAATTTTAATTAGGTGGTGAAAAATTTATAGGTTTCCAGTTTGTGAGATTATTTGTAATTAAATATCCTCAAGACGAAATTTTAGTATCGATACTTTATTTATGTAGGGAATCTCGAAAATTTGAAAGTTATAGGATCGAAAAATTAATTTAACTTATTCGGTATTTAGTATACCAGGGACTTATTGTTTGATAAAGATCATGTTGAGACAATTGATCTTCTTTTTATTAAGAATGAAATTAAAGAAACCTGTATATTGGAGACTTTAATGAATGGCAGAATATAGTATTTATTCATTTAATAGATAAGCTGAGAGATAATAAATTATGGATGAGGGTTATTCAGTTATTTTGATTTCTTATTTAAAGGATAGACCGGGTTATAATTAAAGTTATGCCATAGATACATTAATAATTAAATATAATTAGATTGGATGTCAACAATAATTTTTTAAGAAGGACTGGAGAAAACAATTGATTGCTATTTGGAAAATTAAGATTGGTTAGAAAATATTGCCAGATGAGGATACCAAAATCATGATAAAGAACAATGTAAATAAAAATAAATATGAAAGGAATAATTCTAGCTGGAGGTAGTGGAACACGTTTATATCCAATTACTATTGCGGTAAGTAAACAACTTCTTCCTGTATATGATAAACCAATGATCTATTATCCATTATCTGTTTTGATGTTATCAGGAATTAGAGAAATCTTGTTCATCACAACACCTCATGACCAGGAAGCTTTCCAGAAATTATTAGGAGATGGTTCCCAGGTTGGTTGTGATTTCCAATATGCAATACAGGAAGAACCAAATGGACTTGCAGAAGCTTTTTTAATTGGCGAAAAATTTATTGGCAATGAGAAAGTGGCTTTAGCTTTAGGCGATAATATTTTCCATGGAAATGGTCTTGTCAATTTATTAAGAAGTAAATTAAATATTAATGGAGCGTCTATCTTTGCTTATCCAGTTAAAGATCCCCAACGCTATGGGGTGGTAGAGTTTGATGAAAATCAAAAAGTAAAAAGTATAGAAGAGAAACCTAAAATCCCTAAATCCAAATATGCTATACCCGGTTTGTATTTTTATGATAATAATGTAGTGGAGTATGCTAAAGAAGTAAAACCTTCGGCGCGAGGAGAAAAAGAGATTACTGCAATTAATGAAATTTACTTACAAAATAATAATCTGGAAGTAGGAGTTATGAATCGCGGTATGAGTTGGTTTGATACAGGTACAGTTGAATCACTTGATGATGCGACCGAATTTATTAGGGTCTTACAAAACCGTCAAAGTACTATGATCGGATGTATAGAAGAAGTAGCATTTCTAAGTAAATTTATTAACAAACAACAGTTAGCAAAATTGCACAAACAATATGGTAAGTCTAAATATGGACAATACTTAAGGGAGATGGGTGAAACCATATTAGAGTAAATTAGAATATACGATTAGGTATTATATTATAAGAAAAAATTGTAATGAAAATAGGTTTTAATCAAAAGTTTTTGAAAAGTCTCTTAGAGAAAGATAAATCCCTTGTATCAACAGATTTCGCTCTGAACTGGATCAGAAGACAAAATGAAGTTATAGAAGTTGAGATTGATCAAATCCCGTTTTCTAAATTAAAAAATTGGGATTTTGATAATAACTCACTTAAGCATGAGTCTGGGCATTTCTTTTCTATCGATGGTCTAGAAATTACCACGAATTATGGTGCTGTCAATACATGGAATCAACCTATTATTAATCAACCTGAAATAGGTTATCTAGGGTTAATAACCAAAGAATTTAACGGTGTGTTGCATTTTTTGATGCAGGCAAAAGTCGAGCCCGGTAATATAAATTTTGTACAATTATCACCTACCCTTCAGGCCACAAAAAGTAATTATCTTCGAGTACATAAAGGAAATCCACCACCATATTTGGAATATTTTCAAAAAGCAAATAAAAATAATATTTTGTTAGATCAGCTTCAATCTGAGCAAGGTGGGCGATTTTTAAAAAAAAGAAACAGGAATATTATAATCACAATCGAGGAAGATATTGAGGTCTTAGAAAATTTTATTTGGTTAACATTAGCTCAAATAAAGGAATTAATGCAATTAGATAATATCGTTAATATGGATACTCGAACGGTACTCTCTGGCATTCCAATTGGAGGTTTTAATTTCGAAAGTTTAAATTTAATTAGAGGTTTTTCAGGCTTACCCATAAGTAAGTTTGCTAATGGTCTTCTAAAGTCTAGCTCTTTTGATATCGAAGGTGTCAATTCTATCAATGATATAATCTTATTTATTACTCATCAAAAATGTAAGTTTGATTTACAAATTACTCAAATACCTTTATTTTCTTTGAATGACTGGATAATTGAAGAATCGAAGATCCGGCATATAGAAAATAAATATTTTGAAATTATTGCGACAGATATAAAAATAGGCAATAGAGAAGTTGTAAGCTGGACACAGCCGATGGTAAAACCAGTACAAGAAGGAATCTGTGCATTTGTCTGCAAAAATATAGATGGAGTATTGCATTTCCTGGTTCAGGCTAAATTGGAATGTGGTAATTTTGATATAATAGAATTTGCACCTACTGTTCAGTCTCTTACAGGGAATTATAAAAATGATTATTCCATTAAAAACCTACCGTATCTAGATTACGTTATAAATGTAAAAAAAGATGAAATTATATTCGACACCTTTCAATCAGAAGAAGGAGGCAGATTTTATCAGGAGCAAAATAGGAATATGATCATTTTAGCTAATGATGATTTTCCGGAAGAAACGTCAGAAAATTTTATTTGGATGACCTATAATCAGTTACAAACCTTCATAAAACATAACAATTATATTAACATTCAAGCCAGAAGTCTCATGGCTGCTTTATCTTATAATTTATGAAGGAAAATAAAAAAATAAAAATAGGTGTACTGGGAGCAGCAAATATAGCCTTGAGATCTTTTGTTCCTGAATTAAAAATTCTAAATAATAATTTCGATTTTGTTGGAATTGCAAGCAGAAGAAATCCTGAACAGGTAAGTTTTGAAGGGAAAGTATTTAAGGGATATGAAAGCATTCTGGATAAAAGTGTATTAGACGCAATTTATATCCCTTTGCCTAATGCTCTCCATTTTGAATGGGTTAAAAAATCTCTTCAAAAAGGTTTGCACGTATTAGTAGAAAAATCCCTGGCTTGTAATGAGCAAGAAGTTATAGAACTAAATAAAATTGCAAGAAATTCAAATCTAGTATTAGTTGAAAACTTTCAATTTAGATTTCACTCTCAATTAAACGCCATATTAAAAATATTAGATAAAGGTACTATCGGAGATCTTCGAATAATAAGAAGCACATTTTGTTTTCCTCCCTTTCCAGACAAGGAAAATATTCGTTACAATAATTCGTTAGGTGGAGGAGCCTTACTGGATGCAGGGGCGTATCCATTAAAATTATCCCAAATATTAATGGGTAATAATATTTATGTTTCTTCGGCTGTATTAAATAAAAAAGAAGGGTTTGATGTAGATATTTGGGGCGGTGCCTTTTTACAACAGAATAATGGGAATCTTTTTTCTCAAATTGCATTTGGCTTTGATAATTACTATCAATGTAATCTTGAGGTAATTGGATCCAAAGGTAAATTATATTCAAATAGAATTTTCACAGCAAAGAGTGGATTTCAACCGGTAGTAAATTTAGAAACAAATCAAGATGGATTACGAGAGATACAATTAAAAGAAGACAACCACTTTAGAAATATGTTACTCTATTTTTATGATCTTATAACAGGAATTAGAGATAAGAACCAGGAATATTTGGATAATATTAACCAATCCAGACTTTTAAATGAAATTAAAATTAAATCTAATGAATAAGATAAGTACACCAATTTTTGTGACTCAACCAACAATTGCTCCTCTAGTAGAATATTCGGAGTTATTAAAGGAAGTCTGGGATTCAGGAATTCTTACTCATAATGGACCTAAAGTTCAATTATTGGAAGAAAGAATGAAAGAAAAGTTAGAGGTTTCTAATTTTACTTTAGTCTTAAATGGAACTGTTGCCTTGCAAATGTCTATTAAAGCATTAGGATTAAAGGGAGAAATTATAACTACTCCTTTTACCTGGGTAGCTACAATAAGTGCCATCAACTGGGAAGGATGTAAGCCGGTTTTTTGTGATATAAATCCTGAAACTTTAAACATTGATGAGGACAAGATTGAAAATCTTATTACTAAAGATACTGTAGCTATTATGCCAGTCCATGTTTTTGGAACTGCTTGTAATGTGGAGAAAATTGAATCATTGGCTAAAAAACACGGTTTAAAGGTCATTTATGATGCTGCTCACGCTATAGGTAGTTTATATAAAGGAAAGAGTTTGCTACAGTATGGAGATATTTCTGCTACTAGCTTACATGCTACAAAATTATTTAATACTGGAGAAGGAGGAGCTTGTATTACAAATTCTGCGGATCTGCAAGAAAAATTGGAAAGAATTAGATTTTTTGGACACAATCGAGATAAAGAAATTGTTGAAGATGGATTTAATGGAAAAATGACGGAAATTCATGCCTCGCTGGGTATCGCGAATTTAAAATATTTTGACAAGGTTTTGGACGATAGAAAAACTAAATATTTGCTTTATAAAAAGCTATTAGGAAAATCAAAATTCTTGAAATTCCAAAAAATTAAAGAAAATGAAACAAATTATTCATATTTCCCAGTAATTTTTAGTTCTGAAGAGCAGTTGTTGAAAGTTGAGAGGAATCTGAATAGACAGGAAATTTTCCCTCGAAGGTATTTTTATCCTTCTGTAAATTCCTATACGGAAATTGTGAATTATCAACCCGCTCCAATTTCCGAGGATATTTCTAAAAGAATAATGTGTCTTCCACTTTATTATAGATTGAGCCAAGAGAAAATCCAATTAATTTCGAAAATTATACTGGAAACTATATGTTAATATTAGGCGCTGGTGGATTCGCAACTGAATTGTTACAAAATTTTAGTTCAGAGGAAAAACAAAATTTGGTCTTTTATGATGATGTAAATTTAAATTCTCCTAATTTGGTATATCAAAGATTTCCAATTTTAAGAAATTTAGAAGCAGCAAAGGATTATTTAGAAAGTTCAGATCACCGTTTTTTCCTTGGCTTAGGAATCCCAAATTTAAGATTAAAATTACAAGAAAAATTTTCCAAAATTGGAGGACAACTTATGTCATCTATTTCTAATAAGGCTATTATTGGTAACTATAACGTCTCCATAGGAGATGGCTGTACCGTCTTAGCCAATGCGGTTATTTCTAATTCAGTAAAATTAGGTAAAGGTTGTCTTGTATATTACAACGTTAATATTACACACGACTGTATTATTGAAGATTTTGTTGAGCTTTCCCCTGGTGTTATTCTACTTGGAAATGTAAAAGTAGGAGCTTTCACGTCTATCGGTGCCAACGCTACCGTGCTTCCAGGAATTAAAATAGGCAAAAATGTAACGGTAGGTGCAGGGACGGTAGTTACCAAGAGTTTGCCCGATAACTGTGTAGCAGTAGGGGTGCCTGCTAAAATTATAAAAATTAGAAATGGTTCCTAATTAAAAGTAATTGAGATTTATTGTAAAACAATTCCTTTTTAGGACAATATATATAGCATGTCTTTAAGAAAACAGGCCACTTCTGGTATAGTTTGGACTTTCGCTCAACAATTTGGCAATCAATTTATTGGATTTATAGTGTCACTGATTCTAGCCAGGATACTTATGCCAGAAGAATTCGGTCTAATTGGAATGATCGCAGTGTTTGTAGCAATAGGAAAGACTCTTTTAAACTCCGGATTAACCCAATCGCTAATTAGAAGTTCAGATCTCGATCAAGATGATTTTTCAACCGTATTTTATTTTAATTTTGCGGCAAGCCTATTAATTTATGGGCTAATTTATTTTTCTGCACCTTTTATTGCTGATTTTTATGGACAGCAAATCCTTATTAATCTGATAAGAGTTTACTGTCTTACATTTATCATTTCTGGTTTTACTGCTGTTCAAGGAGCTCGTCTCACAAAAATAATGGATTTTAAGACTTTGGCAATAATCTCCATTCCCTCTAATATAATTGGAGGAATTGTTGGAATAGGAATGGCATATTATGGATTTGGAGTATGGAGTCTGGTATGGAGTGGCCTCTCAAGTGCATTTATTAATTCCATACAGCTTTGGATTTATTCTAAATGGAGCCCAAGTCTTACATTTAGCATGGTAAAATTTAAACATCATTTTAATTTTGGTTATAAATTAACCTTGTCTGAACTTTTAAATTCTGTATTTCAGAATATATATATTATTGTGATAGGAAGGTTTTTTTCTGCGGGCCAGGTGGGTTTATATACCCGAGCCCAAACCATGAAACAGTTGCCGGTTACCAATATATCCAATGCCCTTAATAAAGTCACCTATCCGCTTTTTGCAAGCATTAAAGATGATGATGTGCGACTTAAGAGAGTCTACAAACAACTGATGAAAATGGTGATTTTTGTAATAGCACCAACGCTTGTTTATCTCGCTGTTTTAGCCGAGCCGCTTTTCAGATTTTTATTTACCGAAAAATGGCTTCCGGCAGTTCCTTATTTTCAGATTCTCTGTGTTACCGGTATTCTCTATCCTATTCATGCTTATAACCTTAATATTTTAAATGTAAAAGGACGTAGTGATCTTTTTTTAAAGTTAGAGGTTGTAAAGAAAGTTATAATTGTGATCACTATCTTATTTACAATAAATTATGGAATTATTGCTTTACTTTATGGTGAGGTTTTTACTTCAATTATTGCTTTTATTGTAAACACATATTACTCGGGGAAGTTTATTAAATATTCAGCTTGGGAGCAAGTTTTGGATGTGTTACCAGCTATCTTATTGGCTGCTCTTACGGGATCAATAGTTTTTTTATTAGATTATTATCTTTTGTATGGTCAAATAGATGTGGTAAGACTATGTTTTGGTGCTTTTTTCGGAATTTTGAGTTATTTAAGCATTGCATTTTTATTAAAATATTCTAGTTTAGACGATATCATTCATATGGTTTCAAAAAAGAAATAGAAATTGAATTTAGAGTTTTAGATATGATAAATATTCATTTAATGGATGATGAGAAATTCATCGCACATTCAATAAAAATCTTTGAGCAGAAGTTTCCGAAGAAGAACTTGTTTCTTGTAGATGGCGACGAAAAATCACTGAAACATTTAGGCCAATCAGATAAGATTAGATTTTTTAAATTTAATAACCATGAAATAATACTTGATTTAATTATAAAAAGTTCTAATGACAAAAAGGTAGTGAACATTTTTACTCATTTTTTAAATTATAGAAAAGCTAGCTTGGTTAATCAAATTAAAAATACTCTAACCTTTAATTCTTATTGGATATTTTATGGTGCTGATATATATAATAGGTTATATCTCAAAGGTAGATATGAATTATATGATTATAATAAAAATATTTCTCCATTTTATTTAAAATTAAAACGGAAACTTAGGAAAAGCTATTATTATTTCAATTACTGGAAAGAGGAATTAGCTATAAAAATTTTTATAAATGATTTGGATTTCTTTTGTTTCTGGAATATCTATGATTTTGAAATAGTGAAGGAGCATTATGAAACAAACGCAGAATTCAAAGAGTTCATTTACGATTCTTTTTCAATCGATGAATTGGAATATCCACGAGGAATATCAAGCTTAAAAGGTTCTAAAAAGGTAAACTGTTTAGTTAATCATTCTGGGTCACTAAGCGGCAACCATCTAACTTTACTAAAAAAGCTGAATGAAGATCAAATTAAGAATTTAATTAATAGACTAATAGTTCCTCTTAATTATGGTAATGATAAAATTATTAAAATGACAGATGAATTTTGTAGAATGAATTTTAAAAAAGAATATTCTCCTATTTTGAATTTTTTGACTAAAGAGCAATATTTTACAATGCTGAGAGAAATTGATATTGCTTTTTTTGGACATAGGAGACAGGAGGCCGGAGGTAATTTAACCTTTCTTATAGCTGCTGGCACAAAAATTTACCTTAGAAATGATAATAATTTATTGGCATATTATAATAATTTAGGGATTAAAATATTCAGTTTTGAAGATGATTTTAATGGAGATTTATCTCCCTTATCTTTGGAATTTAAACAAAGGAATTATGCTTTAATAATGAGTAAATTTAATGAAGATAGCGTTTTGAATATGTATGAGAAATTAATAATAAATTCGTAAAATGTCTAACATTCCTTTAGTTTCAATTATTATTCCCACTTACAATCGGGCTCATATTATTTGGGAAACAATAGAAAGTATAAAAAACCAATTATTTGAGAATTGGGAATTAATATTGGTTGATGATGGTTCTTTTGATAACACTGCGGAAGTAATAGAACATTTCTTAATAGATCCTCGTATAATTTATGTAGAAAGGCCAAAAGATAGGCTTCGCGGTGGTAATGCCGCGCGAAATTATGGTTTTGAAATAGCTAAGGGTAGCTATGTCAAGTGGTTAGATTCTGATGATCTTTTGGCGGCCCATTGTCTTGAAAAACAAATGAAACTTATGGAGCAAGGTAATTATGATGTGGTATTTTCACGTTCCAGGTTTTTTTCGACTAAAGATAAAAATGGGGATTTCACTTGGGATAAATACTGGTCCAGATCTTTTCCATTAAGTGAACCGTTTAAGAATTATCTTTTTGGAAAAATCAGGTTTAGTACCGCAGATGCACTGTGGAAGAGAAATTTTATTGATGATGTTCCATTTAAAGAAAATCTTAGGAATTCCCAGGAATGGCTTATGCTGATTCAACAATTATCCAAAGAACCTAAATATCTTATAGATGAAGAGGTTTTGGTGTATAGCAGGTTGCATGGGGAGCAAATGCATTATAATAAAGTATTAGCTTTACATTATAAACACCAGATTTTAGCCCGTTTTTATGCAATTTCCCACCTTAGTGCTAACAATAAATTATCTTATTCGGCTTTTGAATATCTCCATAAAAATATGTTGTTAAATTTTATAGCCCCTTTAAAAAAAGGAAAGTTTAAATATTTAGTAACTAACCTTTCACTCCTTATTAAATCGTTTTATATAGGTATGAACTTGCGGTCAAAATAAAAACTTATTCATTGGAAATACTTATTAGTATAATTATACCAACTTATAACAGGGCAAATCTTTTGCTTTCTACTTTAGAATCGGTTTTAAATCAAACCTATGAGCACGTGGAAATAATAATTGTAGATGATGGGTCTACAGATGATACAGCCGAGATAATAAAGCCTTTTTTAAAAAATAAGTGCATTGTTTATACAACAAGACCTAAGGAAAAAAGAGGTGGAGGTAATGCGGCAAGAAATTATGGATATGAAATATCCAGAGGGAAGTATATTAAATGGTTGGATTCTGATGATGTATTACTCCCCGACTGCTTAGAGAAACAGCTTTATATTATAGAGCAAGATGAAACGGACGTTGTATTTGGCAGGAGTAGATGGTTTAAAAACGATCCTATTACAGGTGAGATTTTACAAGGAAAATTATGGCACGATGGGATCGCCAATGGATCTACATTGCTTGAAGATTTTGTTATGGGAAAATCTCGATTCTCTAATAACGATGGTCTATGGCGCAAAAGTATTTTACAAGAAAAACCATACCATGAAAATTTAAGGAATTCACAAGAATATTTGATGATCATAAAAATGCTGGCGCGAAACGTAAAAGTTTCGCTAATCGACGACATCTTGGTTCTTGTTAGAAGTCACGAAAACCAAATGGCAGATAATCGAAAATATTCATTATATGTAAAAAATCAAATATTAGCAAGGTATTATGTATTAAAAATTTTAAAAGATGAAAATGTACAGTCCAGAAAGATAAGCAAATATCTTGTGAAATCTAATTTTTACTATCTTCTTAACCAGATTGCAAAACGGGATTTTGATAATTTCCCGTATAATCTCAAAATATTTTTTAAAACTTTAAATGTAATATGAGAATTTTAATGATTTGTCCTTCCTTACAGATTAGGTCTGAATGGCTTTTTACTTTAATTAACAACCTCAAGGAAGATATAGCTTATGTTGCTACTAATGAAATTAATTTAGAAAGAATAGATTTACCACAGCAAAACCTTAATCCATTATATTCTAAAATTATTAGAAGGATAGATGAGGGTTTAAATCAAAAATACATATATACAGCTATTTTAAATGGTTTAGAACAAAACTTTAACACTACTATAAATTATGTTCATTTTTTAAGTTTCGCAGTTAATTTTAAGAATTTTATTTTTAATTCAACTAGTCCCACACTTATTCATTGTCATGGTAAAGATATTATGTGGGATTTAAAAAAGATCGAATCAGGAGAGGATTATCATTCTGATGCCTATTTTCGGGATGTAAAAGAACTTGCTAAGCATGCATTCTTTATAGCCAACTCAAATTTTACACGGAATCAATTATTAAAAATGGGAATTGAAAAATCTAAAATTTTTATAAATCACTTTGGGATTGAGCTTAAAGAAAAAAGTAAAAATCCTACAGATAACATATTTAGGATTTTATATTTGGGAAGATTAGTAGATTTTAAAGGTCCTCTTGAAACTATTGATGCTTTTGAAAAATCTTGTGATTTGGGATTAAAAGGAGAGCTTATTATTGCTGGGGGAGGAGAATTAGAAGACAAATGTAAAGAGAAAATTGAAAAATCTAAATATAGATCAAATATTCAAATGTTAGGCTGGGTGGATAAGGCCCAGGCCCAAAGCCTTTATAATAAATGTGATATATTTACCGCTCATAATAAAATTGATTCGTATACCAATCAGGTTGAAGCTTTTGGGGTGACTATAATTGAAGCTATGTCATATGGACTGCCGGTGGTTACGGGAAGGTCTGGTGGCGTATCAGATAGCGTTGTTAATGGAGAAACAGGGTATTTAATAGAGCCTGGGAATATAGATACTCATGCCAAAACATTTTTAGATCTTTATAGAAATAAGGATTTGAGAGATCGTCTCAGTAAAAATTCAAGAGCAAGGATAAAGAATTATTTTTGCCTGCAGAAGGAAAAAGAAGGACTTCAAAATATTATAAATCAAACAATTCAAAACTATTAACCTTTGATTAACCCCCAATTTAGTGTAATAATACCCAACTATAACAGATCGTCTTCTGTAAGGACTGCTGTAAGAAGTGTTTTAAATCAATCTTTTAAGGATTTTGAATTAATAGTAGTGGATGATAAATCTACTGATGATTCTTTAATAGAATTGAATAAGATAAAAGATGAAAAATTAAATGTTTATCAATTAGAAAAGAATTCAGGAGCAGCTACAGCCAGAAATTATGGTGCTAATATAGCTCGAGGAGAGTTTATCTCTTTTTTAGACAGCGATGATTATTATGAAAAAGATTTTTTGGAAGAAAGTTATCAAAAACTTTCAAAAACCGCATCTAATATAGGGTTTATGTGGACTGGGGTTAGGTATTTCACCAACGAGGGTGTGCATGAACATTCATGGACTCCTATTCGAAAGAAGAATGCTTATTTTAGTTTATTACATAACTTACAGATTGGCTCTGGATCTGGAATATCTATAAAAAGATTGGCCTTTATAGAGTGTGGAGGGTTTAACCAAAATTTACCAGCAGCAGAGGACACCGATTTTTTTCTTCGATTTACCCAAGAATATGATTACGTTAATAGCAATTATATACTAGTGAACGTGGTAAAAACTGGAGAAGACAGGATGTCCAAATCTTTTGGTAACATAGCAAAAGCATATAATATTTTTCTTCCTCAGCATTTTAAGAACATTGATAGTGACGATTTTCTTAAATTAAAATATTATTATAAAATGATGTGGCTGAATTACCACCTAGAAAATAAGACAGAAGCCAGAAAATATTACAACAAAATACCGGGAAAAATAAATCCTGGTAAACTTAAAGCTTTAACCACAAAAATGTTATATGAATTTTTGTCTTTAGATAAAGCTTCCAAGTTTCACCGAAAAATATCTTCTTTATAATGCCAAAAGTACTTTATCTATTTGATGCCTTAAAAAGAGGTGGTGCAGAAACCAGTACGCTAGAGATTGCAAGTAGGCTTAATAAATGGGAAGCCATTGTAGTTAGTATATATCAAGGTACCGAATTACGTGAGGATTTTGAAAAAAGAGGAATCAGGGTGTACAGTCTTGATATAGAATCCCAGCTTTCCTTAATCCCTACTAAGAAAGGGATTCAGGAAATTCTGGATAAAGAAAAACCAGATTTGATACATTCTAATCTTTTTATGGCTGATCAATTTGCAAGATACCTGGGAAAAAAAAATAATATCCCGGTTATCAATTCTTTCGTAAACGATAGTTATTCCCCTGAAAGAAAAGAGCTACTGCCTTTAAAACAAAGAATCAGTCTTTCGGTATATCAGCTTATCGACAGATTGATGGCACCAAAGGTTACGAAATTTATGTCCCTCACCAAAGCAATAATAGAAAACAATTCCAAGGCACTGGCTATAGAGCCAAAAAATGTAAAGGTGATACATAGAGGAAGAAATTTTCAAAAATTATGGCAAAATGTTGATGATGAAAAAGTCAGTTTTATAAAGTCTGAATATGGCCCCGGACCAATTATTTTAACAGTTTCCAGGCTACTTGTAAGAAAAGGCTACCTGGAAGCGATTAAAGCATTTAAAAAAGTAAATGAAAAGTATCCGGATACTACTTATATTATTGCAGGTTGGGGTCCTGACCAGAGAATTATTGAATCTTTGATTGAGGAACTTAATTTAAAAAATCGGGTCTTTTTATTAGGAAACCGAAGCGATGTGCCTTCTTTATTAAAAGCTTCCGATATATTCCTTTTCCCCTCACATTATGAAGGTCAGGGGGGAGCATTGGTAGAAGCTATGCTAATGGAAAAGCCAATAATTGCCACAGGTATCCCAGTTTTAATGGAGTCAGTAAAAGATAATTTTTCGGCTAAACTTTTTAAATACCGGGATATAAGTGATTTAAGTAACACAATAAGTTGGGCTATCGAGAACCCGAGTAAAATGCTGAGATATGCAAAAAATGCACGGAGTGAGGCTGAAAAAAGATTTGATATAGAGCTAATAGCCCAGGAACATGAAGATTTATATGATGAGGTTCTAATTAACTATAACAAGAGCAAATAATGGTTAGAATAGGACTTTTATTGGATAATCTAAAAATAAAGAGGTGGCAAAATGAAATTATAAATTACATAAAATCCCATCCGAATCTGGAACTCACTACTTTTATAATAAATGCTAATAAACCTAAATACGTAGTTCCTGGTTCATTTTTCTATCGTGCTTCACAGGTATTAGATCGAAAAATTTTTCCTGTAAAGAAAGATGTATTTAAAGAGATTTCACTTGAAAAAAACGAAAAGGATTTACCTATTTATTATATAGAAGGAGAAGAAAAACGATTTAGTTATAGGGTTGCAATAAAAGACATAGAAAGGATTAAGGATCTGGATTTAGATATTATGATCCGGTTTGGTTTTGGTATTTTGAGGGGAGGAATTTTAGATGCAGCAAAAAATGGTGTATGGTCACTTCACCACGGTGATAATCGTATAAACCGAGGTGGCCCGCCTGCTTTTTGGGAAGTAGCTAACAGGGAAGATGTTACAGGCATAACGCTTCAAAAGTTATCTGAGGAGCTAGATGGCGGAAAAGTTATAAAACGGTCTTTTATAAAAACCAATACCACATCTTTTTACCGAAATAAAAACGAAGCATTTTGGGCAGGGATAGAATTGTTTAATTTGGCCCTAGATGAATTAAGCCGTGGCATATTGAAATATGAAGTAGAAAAAAGTTCATTTCAATTTTACTGCCATCCACTTTATAAAGATCCAGACAATAGTACTTCAGTAAAAATATTACTACTTTTCTGGAGTAGAAGGATTTTAGAAGTAGCTAAAGAAAAATTTTCCTTTCCCCAATGGTATATTCTATATAAATTTAAAAAAGACTCTTTTTTAGAAAAGAACATTTTCAGGTATAAGACTCTATATCCTCCTAAGGGATATGACTGGGCCGATCCATTTATAATTAAAGAAAACCAAAGGTTCTATTTATTTTTTGAAGAAATAAAAATAGGTACTGGAAATGGTCACATTAGTCTCTTTCAATTCGATGAAAAAGGAACCTTATTAAATGAGAGACCGGTAGAAGTACTAAATGAAGAATATCATTTGTCCTATCCATTTATTTTTAAGGAGGATTCAAATTATTATATGCTACCTGAGTCAGCTGATGCCAATGAACTTTGGTTATATAAGAGTGAAGAGTTTCCTGAAAGATGGAAAAAATACCAAAAAATTTTTAGTAACAAGCAAATTTATGATGCCAGCCTATATTTTCATGAAGGCTACTGGTATCTTTTCGGAACTGAAAAATTATCTGAAGGAGGAAATAGAGATCAATATTTACACCTGTACTATTCTAAAGAATTGGATTCAGAAAATTGGGTTTCTCATCCCTTGAATCCCTTGAGTTTGGATGTTAGGGGTGCGCGACCGGCCGGGAAAATTTTCAAGGAAAACGGTAGGTTATTAAGACCAACACAAATCGGTGCTCCCAAATACGGATATGGGATACAGATTAATGAAATTAAACAATTATCTACTACTGAATTCATTGAGGAAAAGCTTAGTGATATATTACCAAAATGGGATAAGGACTTACTAGCCGCTCATACTTTAAATTTCGAAGAGGGATTTACGGTAATTGATGCCCAGGGAAAAATTAAGAAATAACGTGAAAATACTTCATTTAATTCATAAACCACAGAACAGAGGGGCTGAAACCTTTGCTTGCCAGTTAGCCAGTCACCAAAAGAGATTAAAACATGATATTAAGATTGTCACTGTTTATAATGGGAAATCAAAATTACCGTGGATAGGCCCCATAGGGAATTTAAATGGGCAAGAGGATCAATTTTTTGATTGGAAAGCATGGAAAAGATTAGCTAAGGAGATAAAGGATTTTCAACCGGATATCGTACAAGCTAATTCTGGGGATACCTTAAAGTATTCTGTTATTTCCAAAAGAATATTTGGTTGGAAAACTCCAATAATTTTTAGAAATGCCAGTGAAGTAGGACAATACTTGAATCAGTATTTTCAAAAAAAGTTTAATACTTTTCTTTATCGTAACATAGCTGCGGTTGCTTCCGTCTCAGAAAAATCTAGAAAAGACCTTATAGAGCATTTTCCTTTTTTGAAATTGAAAACTAAAGTAATTCCTATTGGCCTTGAGGGGGAATTAAATATTAAGCCTGTAGAGTTTTCTGATGAGGCCGATTATAATATTGTACATGTAGGAGGTTTTACCTTTGAAAAAAATCACGAAGGACTATTAAGAATTTTTAAAAAAGTAGTTGAAAAAGAGTCAAGAACTCAGCTTCATTTGATTGGTGATGGTCCATTAAGAATTGAAACTGAAGGTTTAGTACGCGAGTTTGGTATTGAAGAATATGTTACATTTTATGGTTTCGTAAATAATCCATTAGATTACATTAAAGCCAGTCAGCTTTTAATTTTACCAAGTAATATCGAAGGTCTGCCAGGAGTGTTACTCGAAGCTATGTATTGTAAGACTCCTGTAGTTGCTTACGATGTTGGGGGAATTAATGAAATTATTAATATTGAAACCGGTACATTGGTTGAAAAAGGGAATGAAAAGGAGTTTACTAATGCTATATTGGATAATTTAAAGAAAATTAATAGTTCTCAAATAGAAAAAGCCTATGAAATGGTCACTGAAAAGTTTATAAATAGTAAGCTTGCAGTAGAATTTTTGGTGTTTTATAAGAGGGTTATTGGTAAATAGAAAACTGGTTCTAACCTATGACTTTAAATTACCTTGAATCTAAGGAGGTATAGAACTTTGAAATCTTAATTAATTTTAAATTTCTTGGTAAAGGAGTTTAATGGCTTAACTTTACAGCTTTATTTGCTCTATGTCCAAACTTAAGATACTTCATATAATAAAATCTCTGGGAAGAGGTGGTGCAGAAATGCTACTTCCGGAAACCTTAAGAGTGCACAATAAAGAGAAATTTGAATTTCATTATATCTATTTTCTTCCGTGGAAGAATCAGATGGTAACAGAAATTAAAGAAGCTGGAGGAATTGTAAATTGTATGGAAGCTGGAAACAATATAAAATTGCTTTCAAAATATAAGGAGGTCTCAGTTTATTGCAAAAGGAATAAAATTGATATTATTCATTCCCACTTACCTTGGTCTGGTTTTCTTTCCAGGCTTGTCTTTAAGAATATAGAAATCCCGGTAATTTATACCGAGCATAATATACAGGAACGTTATCATATTGTTACCAGGAAACTAAATGCACTGTCTTTTAACTGGCAAAGTAAAGTTTTAGGAGTTTCGGCTGATGTAACTAAGTCAGTAAAGAATAATATAAACCCGAAAATTCCTGTGCAAACTTTGTTAAATGGGGTCAATACCCAGAAGTTTAGCAGAGATAAAAATGCAGCCGAAGAATTAAGGAAAGAAATGAATATTCCCGACGAGGCTTTAATAATTGGAAATCTAGCGGTTTTTAGGGAACAAAAGGATCTTGTGACCTGGGTGAAAGCTTTTAAAATAATTAACGAATCATTTCCGGAGGTGTTCGGTATGATAGTGGGTGCAGGGCCAAAAGAGCAGGAAATAAAAAGACTTATTAGGGAATACGGCTTGGAAAATAGGATTTTTCTTCCTGGACTGCAAACCAATACCGTAGCATATTTATCTGCTATGGATATTTTTATGATGAGTTCTCAGTTTGAAGGTTTACCTATAGCCTTACTTGAGGCGATGGGATGTGGTTGCGCTATTGTTTCGACAAAAGCAGGGGGGGTTGTAGAAGCTGTGAGAAGTGATAGGGACGGGTTGTTAAATGAAGTTGGAGATGCCCCGGCACTTGCAGCCAATTGCATGGTATTATTAAAAAAACCAGAACGACTGAAGGAATTACAGGAGGCAGCAAGAATTCGGGTGGTAGTTTCATTTAGTCTGTCCACGATGGTGGAAGAGTTAGAGAAATGTTATTTTGAGCTGATGGTTGATTAATAAAATTTTAATATTATAAAGTAGTGGAATCATTAATATTTTAATTGGTTATGGTTTAGTTGAAGTAAAGGATTGCCAAATTCCTTTTTCTTTTACAATACCAATATTTAGAAGTATAGTGAAATTGAATGAAGATACAGTGGATTTATGTATAGGATAGGGTTACCACTCCAAGAACTTCTGTTTATATCATGATCTTCTTATAACCAATTGATTAGTTGTGTGTTTGATCAATTGATAGTGCTAGGACAACTCTTTCTGGACACTATGGTGTTATTATTACCTCGTTAATCTGTAATTTAATAGATAATATAAATAAAAAATAAATTTATAAATATGGAGATTCGGGTAGCTAATGAAAATGATATCCCTGATATTGTTGATGTTTTAAAAGCGAGTCTTGGAGAGGGTCAATTAGAGCTTTCAGAAAAAGTGTGGAGATTTAAGCATATTGACAATCCCTTTGGGAAATCAATAGTTTTCCTAGCTATAGAGGATAATAAAATAATTGGGGTACGTGCATTTATGCGTTGGAAATGGCAACATGGCTCAAAACAATTTTCTGCCCTAAGGGCGGTAGATACTGCGACGCATCCTAACCATCAGGGGAAAGGTATTTTTAAAAAGTTGACATTAAAAGCTGTTGACTATGCAAAAGCGGATCATGATAATTTCATTTTTAATACCCCGAATGAAAAAAGCAGGCCAGGATATCTGAAAATGGGTTGGCGGAAGGTTGGAAAAATTAATATAGGTTTAAAACCTTCTTTGTCATTTTTGAATCTTACAAATAAGGAAACGGTTTATAAACTGAACAAGAATATTTCTCAGAATCAGATAGAAGAATTATGCCAGAACTGGAATAAGAATTTAGCCACTAAAACCGGATTATTTACACCTAAATCTGCTGAAATTTTGATGTGGCGTTATGAGAAAAATCCGTTACAATCTTATGAAATTGACGCCGGAGCAGGATATTATCTAGCAATATATATAAAAAAGAGAGGTAAGTTTAGAGAATTTAGGATTGCTGAATGCCTATATGATGAGAATATAATCCGGATAAAGGAACTTAAAAAAATCATCAATAAGTTAGTCTCTAGGTTTAATTGCCATATTATTAGCTTTTCACCCAATTTAATTTCTATGAGTGGCAAAAAAGGTAATCTAGGGCCAATACTTACTTTTAATGCGTTAAGTTTAAAGAATCAAGATCAGGCATATTTTTTAAAAATCAATAACTGGAATAATAGTTTAGGAGACTTAGAGTTGTTTTAATATGTTAGGAGTTTTCTTTTTAATAATATTATTTTTCATCCTCAATCAGGTGATTTTTGGAGCTTATTCTAAGCGACATGCATTTTTTGATAAAAAGAAACTCAACTTACTGTATTTATATCATTTGGTATTTTACGGGGTCTATACCTGGTATGCCTATAATAATCCTTCCGATTCTAAGAATTACTTTAGAGAAATATCCGGTCATCAAGGTGGTTGGTTGGAATTATTTGGCACCGATACGGCCTTTATACATTTTTTTGGTTATCCCTTTTATTCTATCGGGTTTTCTTACGATATGCTCATGGTAACCTTCGCTTGGTTCGGATACCTGGGTTTTTTATATGCATATTTATTTATAAGAGAAAAAATACCTATTAAGATTAAAGTATTTAAAAATTTTGACCTGTTAACGCTTATTTTATTCTTTCCTAATATGCATTTCTGGACTGCTTCTCTGGGAAAAGGATCTGCTATTTTTTTAGGTTTAATGATGTTTTCTTATGCAATTATAAAACCTAAGAAGCGTATTAATTTATTGATCCTGGGGTCGATTATTATTTATTATATAAGACCTCATATGTTTATGTTCGTTGCTATAGGAACAGTCTTAGGATATATGAGCGGAAAAGAAAAAATTCCGTTTTGGCAAAAGGCCCTTGTTTTTTTAACCCTTGGTGGGGCCCTTGTTTTATTGCAGGATCAGATTTTGGCGGTAATGAACTTGCAGAATTCCGAAAATATTATAGCTGACTTCCAAGAACAGTCTGAAGAGCGGGCGGAAGATCTTAGTTCAGCCGGATCTGGAGTAGATATGTCTTCTTATCCTTTGCCCTTTAAATTATTTACCTTTTGGTTTAGGCCTTTGTTTATTGATGCACCTAACATGCTCGGTTTAATAGTTTCCGCCGAGAATCTGATCTATTTGTTGTTATTTTTTAAAATTTTGAAAAAAGATTTTATAAAATTTATAAAGAAATCTCCTGCAGTGGTGAAGATGAGTTTTGTAATATTTATAAGTACTTCTTTTGCCATGACCTTCGTTATGTCTAACCTGGGAATAATTATGCGACAAAAATCTATGGTTATGTACTATATATTCTTTGTCATTTATTACTATCTGGCTAAGAAAAAATATGATAAGTTGTTAAAACTTAAACGGCTTAGGGAAAGAAATAGGAAGAGTGAATTGGCAACTGTTTGAGGAATTAGTTAATTTCAATGGTCATTTGAGGCTGTTTGGTCTTTGAATTCCATCAAGTGGTCCAAAGAAATTTGAAAATTAAAAGAAACAGCTTTTCCATAGCACACTCTTTGATGGGTTTCATATGGAGGGCGTATTGGGGTTATTAATTTTGGTTAAGTAGAGGATTATATTGTAATGTATTTATTTTTAGACATTCACAAATGTTCATTACAATTTGTTGTTAGTTTCGAATATAATTATAAGATATGAAAAATGGGGCTTTAGTTATTTCACTGGATTTTGAATTACTGTGGGGCGTTTTTGATAAGGTTGATTGGAGGGAAAAAAAAGAGTACTTTAAAAATACCCGGGAACTTATTCCGCAAATTCTCCAACTTTTTGACAAATATAATATTTCCTGTACCTGGGCTACTGTAGGAATGCTGTTCAATGAGAATTGGGAAGAATGGAATACTAATAAACCAGATAACTATCCAGAATATTCCAATGCAGCTCTCTCAGCCTACAAATATGGGATGGCAATTCAATCAAATGAAACCGAAGCATTGTGTTTTGCTCCCGGCCTTATAAATCAAATTAAAAATACTCCATTACAGGAGGTTGCCACTCATACCTATTCACATTATTATTGCCTTGAGAAGGGACAGACCATCGAGAGTTTTGAAACAGATCTTCGACTATCTATCAAGATGGCTAAGAAGCTGGGAGTGGAGTTAAAATCATTAGTTTTTCCCCGAAATCAGTTTAATGAGAAATATTTGGAAGTATGTAAAAAGCAGGGAATTCAAAATGTCCGGTCAAATCCTAGCAATTGGTATTGGAAGGATACTAAAAGTGAATCTTTAATAAATAAAGTCTTTAGAACAGGAGATGCCTATATTGGTCCAAATAATAAATCTTATAAACTTTCTGAAAATATTGTTGCAGGTAATCATCCATTTTCTCAAAAGGCTAGTAGATTACTAAGGCCTTATTACCCCAATAAAAGGTTGAATACCTTGAAATTAAAAAGGATTAAAAATGAAATGACCAAAGCTGCCAAAGCTAAGGAATTTTATCATCTATGGTGGCATCCACACAACTTTGGGGATCATCCACAGGAGAATTTAAAGGATTTGGAAGAACTACTAATGCATTTTGACACTTTACGACAAAAATATGGCTATATATCGTTAAATATGTGTGAAACTGGAAAGCTGTTCGGGCTTTAAAAATAAAATTTGGCTTTATACTTATATATTTGCAGGCTTTAGAAATAATATATGTGCGGAATTAACGGTTTTATTAAGAAAGGGCAAATAAGCCAGGAAGATTTAAGACACCAGCTTGAAGAGATGAATAATAAAATTATTCATCGGGGTCCAGATCAGGATGGTTTTTTTACCGAATCTAATGTTTCATCTTCGATTGGAATGGCGATGCGCAGACTTTCCATTATCGATCTGGGGACAGGGGCGCAGCCAATATTTAATAAATCTGAGGAAATGCTCATTTTTTTTAATGGTGAAATATATAATTACCGAGAACTAAAAGAAATTCTTCTGAAAAAGGGACATGAATTTAAAACTACCTCAGATACTGAGGCGATTTTAAAGGCTTACGAGGAATGGGGTACAGACAGTTTTGGAATGTTGGATGGCATGTTTGCCTTTAGCATTTATGATAGAACTAAAAACAAAATATTTATTACCAGGGATTTTTTTGGTGAAAAACCTCTTTACTATTCAAGAACCGAAAATCAAATAATATGGGGTTCTGAATTGAAATCTTTAGTGAAAAACTTAAATGGAAAGCCTCAGATTTCAAAAGAAGGTTTTAATCTTTTTTTTAGGTTAACCTATATCCCGGCACCTTATTCTATTTACGAAGAGGTATATAAGTTAGAGGCTAATCATTATATGGAGATTTCAACAGATAGCCTTGAATTGGAAATCTTGCCCATTAAAACAGAAAGGAATATTGAGATTGATCCTGATATATCTTTTCAAGAAGCTAAATCATTAACACACGAGTTAGTGCTGGAGAGTGTGAAAAGCAGGTCTGTGGCTGATGTGCCCTTGGGTACTTTTCTCTCCGGGGGTGTAGATTCTTCTGTAGTCTCGCTTGCATTATCGAAACAGCTTGATACTAATATTGATACGTTCTCTGTAGGCTTTGAAAAAAAATCTTTCGATGAATCAGATAAGTCAAGAACGGTAGCGAATATTATTAACAGTAATCACCATGAATTTATAGTGTCTGTAGATGATCTGAAGGGCAATTTAGATGAAATATTGTTGAATTTTGACGAGCCTTTTGCAGATTCTTCATCTCTTCCTACGTACCTTGTAGCAAATAAAACAAGACAGCATGTTAAGGTCGCGCTCACGGGCGATGGCGGAGATGAAATTTTCGGAGGGTATAACAAGTATTATATCGGAAAAATGAACCACAAATATTCCGCTGTGGTACCGGAGAATTTTCATGGTAAATTGAGGGATGCAGCAAATAAACTTTTAAGTACCCAGGACGATAAACGTGGAAACCGTTTTAGGCTCAGAAAGTTGATGAATGCGATCAATTATGAGGGCGATTTTTATTATAATATTATCTCCCTTGCATTTCAGAGCGAGGAGGTTTCTCTTTTATTAAAAGAAAAATGGGTGAAGTCGGAAGTATTTAAGCCTTATAAAAGTAAACTGGGGAATAAAGCAAAAAACCTGACAGATTTCCGGAATATTGATAAGATCTTAAGTCTTGAAGGTGATATGCTGGTCAAAGTTGACCGCACCAGTATGCTGACCTCCCTGGAATCAAGAGCACCGTTTCTGAATAAAAAGCTTTGGGATTTCACGAGTCAGCTTCCCGAAAATTATTTAATGAAAGGTTGGGATAAGAAATACATTTTAAAGGAAGCTTTTAAGGAATATTTTCCAAAAGATTTTTTGAATAAATCGAAAAAAGGTTTTGGTATTCCGGTGGGCGACTGGTTAAGAGGCTACCTGAAGCCGGAACTGGAATCCTATATGGATAATAATTTTTTAGAACAACAGAATTTATTCAAAAAGGAGTTTGTACAAAACCTGGTTGAAAATCATATCTCAGGAAAACAGGATAATACTTTTAGAGTTTGGGCCTTTTTCTGTTTTCAAAAATGGTATAAAGAAACCTATTCGGGTTTATAAACAAAGTCTTATATTTTTATAATTTGTGTAATTAAATCAAAGCCTTTGAAATTCAGTTTAAAAAATAATTTTAAACATTTTCAGTTCTTTTACAAGTATCTGGGTTGGCGAATTGTTGCGGCATTAGGGCTCAGTTTGGGCGTTGGAGTCCTGGATGGTCTTGGCTTGGCATTATTCATTCCCTTAATTCAATTGGTGGTGAGAAAGGACGGAGAAGCTCTTGCAGAGGATAGCGATGCCGTAAGTAATTTTATTTTAAACACCCTGGAAATCAATCCTACTTTATTAAATATCTTTTTTTTGATTTTCTTATTTTTTAGTCTTAAAGGGATTATGAAATTTTTTGAATCTTATACCAGGACCATTCTAATGCAAATTTTTATGCGGAAAATTAGGTTTGAAACTTTAGAACTTCTAAATAATTATTCTTATGATCAATTTGTGAAAGCTGATGCCGGTAAAATTCAGAATACCTTAAGCAGTGAAGTGAATAAATTAAATATGGCTAATCGGTTTTATTTTAAGGCCATACAATTTTTCGTGCTTATTCTGGTATATTTCGCTCTCGCCTTGGGATCGGACTGGAAGTTTACAATTCTTGTTATATCAGGAGGACTAATCGTTAATCAGGCGTTTAAATTTCTTTATGCTAGGACCAAATATTTTTCAAGACAACTTGTTGCTAAAAGTCACATTTTTCACAAACTTTTAATGCAAAAGGTTAGTTTGTATAAATATCTCAAAGCGACCGGTCTTTTGTCTACTTATAGTTCCAAATTAAAGAATAATATTAATGAGATGGAGTTTGTTCAGAGAAAACTAGGGATGGTAGATGCGGCTCTTGGAAGTATTCGCGAACCTATAAGTATTCTTGTTATTTTCGGGGCAATATTTTTCTATGTCCAGTTATTTGATGAAGTAGTGGGAGGTATACTCTTAAGTTTGCTGTTACTTTACCGTGCAATAACTTTTTTTATGGCAGCACAGGAACAATGGAATATGTTTTTAGGCGTTTCTGGAAGTATTGAGAATATACAGGAGTTTACCCAGGATCTTTCCAGAAATAAAGAGGTAGCCGGTAATTTAGAATTTCCGGGACTTAAAGAAAACATAGTATTTAGGAATTTGAGCTTTACATATGAAGAAAAAAACCTGGTATTAAAACATTTTCAGTTAGCCATTAAAAAAAATGAAACCCTTGCCATAGTTGGTCCTAGTGGATCTGGAAAATCAACCTTAATCAATTTACTTACCGGAATATTAAAACCAACTTCCGGTGAGATTTTGATTGACGGGTATAACATCTCTGACTTCAAACCGAATTCCTATCGAAAAAAAATCGGGTACATCGTCCAGGATCCGGTAATTTTTAGTGACAGCATTTTTAATAATGTAACTTTTTGGGCCGAAAAAAGCGATTATAATCTAAAACGCTTTTACACTGCAATTGAAAAGGCAGCTATATTGGATTTCGTGGACTCTTTACCCGGAAAGGAAAATAGTATCTTAGGGAATAATGGGATTAATGTTAGTGGCGGACAGAAACAACGATTATCTATCGCCAGAGAGCTTTATAAAGATGTTGATCTCTTGTTACTTGATGAGGCGACATCTTCTTTAGATAGTGAAACCGAAGCAGAAATACACATGAAGCTTGATAAATTGAAAGGGGCTTATACCATGTTGATTATCGCTCACAGGATTTCCACTATTAAAGGAGCTGACAGAATTATAATGTTGCAAAATGGTAAAATAGAAGCTACCGGAAAATACTCAGAATTGATAGACTCTTCGGCAAGTTTTCGACGCATGCTAAGCTTACAGGAACTATGAAGATACTTATAGCGGCAATTTATGGAATTAATAGCTACTCCCGAGGTATCATGCCAGACTGGCTACAAACTCAAATCGATGAATTCCCTGAAGCTGATATACACTATTTAACCTGTTCAAATAGCTTTGATCTTTGTTATTTTAATAAGGAAAAACAACCTGATATTTGTTATAGATGTAAGACCGGGGTTAAGAATTCTTTACAGCTTATTGAAGGGAACTATCAGCATATAAAGATTGATGATATAATTAAAAAAGAGCATAGGTTACTTGCGAATAGGCTTTTTAAAGAATATCAAGGAAATTATTTTGATCTGGTATATGATAATTTTGAAGTAGGGGAGGCTAGCCTAAGCACTTATATTTCGATAACCCGGGATAGGTATTTAACCAAGATGGACGAATTTCCGGTAAGGGAACTGGTTGAGAATGCCCTTTGTCTCTACTTGGGAATCAGAGATTATATCGCGAAGTATAATTTTAATATAGTATATAATTTTAACGGCAGACAGGAATATGTAAGGGCGGTTTTAAAAGCAAGTTTAGCACAAGGTATAGATTGTTGGAACCTGGAAAGACCTAGTCTTGGAGGAAACATTGAATTCTTTAAAAATACCCTGCCTCAAGATATAAAGGCGAGATGGCAAAATGTGGAAAAAAATTGGAAAGATTCTCCGCTGACTGTAAATGAGAAAGAAGAATTAGGTCGGGAGTTTTTTGATAGAAAGAGAATAGGGGAAGGGGTAAATATGCCGTCATATGTAGCAACACAAACGGAAGGAGAATTACCGTCTTTTATTGATGAAAAGAGTGAGAATATAGTTGTTTTTACGAGTTCAGACGATGAGTATGCCGCTCTAGGGGATCATTTTAAAAACCCTTTTTTCAAAGATCAAAATGAAGGGCTTTCCTACTTAGCGGAATTGGTCGGGAAGGACTTTAAACAAGCCAACCTGATCATAAGGATGCATCCAAATTTACAGTATGTTAATTTTGATTATGTATCCTATATTAAAAAGCTTGATCAAATTTACCCTAATGTACATGTTATCGGCCCCACAAGTAGTATACATACCTATGCTTTGATGAAGATAGCTTCAAAAGTGGTAGTGTTTGGTTCAACAACCGGGATGGAAGCATCACTTATTGGTAAACCCGTTATTTTGCTGGGGAAATGTTATTATTTTTACCAGGACTTTGTGTATGTACCTGATAGTAAGCTTGACATTAAAGATTTGCTCAGTGCCAGGCTATCTTCAAAAGCATCTCAAGATATACTGAAATTTGGATATTATTATTTAGACGGAGGGGTAAAAGCGAAATATTACTTTGAGGATAGAAAAGGTAAAGGTATTTTCTTAAAAGGAAAACGGGTTTTCTTTTATAAATTTACCCAAAGGTTAAAGGCCAAAATTATACAACTGATTTACTGGGCCTTTAAGATAAGAATAGCTTAACTATTTAAATTTGAGATATGCTGCTTTTATAATTTGTTTTGAAAGGCCTTTGGCTTTAATTAAATATATAGATGTTCTTAGATCGCAATCTGAACCTCCTGAATATATTCTTATTATAGACAATAGCCTTGATGATTCTATTGACAAATTAAATTTGGATAAAAAGTATGCTGAAGTCAACTATTTTAAAACCGGATATAATGCAGGACCAGCAGGAGGTTCAAAACTGGGTTTAAAAAAACTTCAAGCATTAAATTATCAATGGATTTTTTGGGGTGATGATGATAATCCACCCAGAGATAATCAAGTGTGCTCGGAGCTTTTTATTTGTAAAGAAAAATTGGAAAGACAGGGGATTGTTGCTGGAATTATTGGAGGTAAGGGTGGAATGTTTAATAAATGGACCGGTACGATTCGCTCACTTTCCAATAAACAGTTAAAGGCAAAAGATATTATTGAAGTGGATATGGTACCCGGAGGACACGGTATGCTAATCAATACTCATTATTTGAATGAAAAAACTTATCCTGAAGAAAAACTTTTTTTTGCTTTTGAAGATCTCGATATATGTTTAAAATTTAAAAAACAGGGGGCTGGAATTTTTGTGGATGCAAAATCCTGGTATAAAAAAAGACAACTTGATAAAAATGGAGATGATAGTTATCGTTATGTAAAAAAGTCAGGTACAAGAGCTGGAGATTTGAGGCGACAATATTTTAGCTCGCGTAACCTTCTATTCATTTTAAAAGAGAATAGATACTTTTTTGCATTGGCTTACAATATTTTCAAAATTGTAATAAAATCCCTGTGGTCATTCAGATATGGTTTTAAATATGGCAAAAAATTTATTTACTATCATAAAAAAGCTTTAATTGATTTTTTTAATGATAATTATATCTTAAATATTCCTTTAAATAAATAAAGTTCCAAATTCTATTTAATGAATTCAAATAACTTTCCGTTAATACTAGATTGCACCTTACGTGATGGAGGGTATTATACCAATTGGGATTTTAATGAAGATTTGGTGACAACTTATTTTTCCGCGTTGAACAAATTGCCCATTGATGTTATAGAGATAGGCTATAGGTCCCCTCCAAAAGGAAATTATTCTGGGAGACATTTTTATTTACCCGCTTTTGTGATTGAAAAAATAAAGGCTCAAACAAATAAAGACCTGGCGATAATATTGAACGAAAAGGATGTTAGGACAGACAAAGTTAAGCCATTATTAAAACCCTGTATAGGACAAATTAAAATGGTCAGGCTAGCTGTAGCCCCCGAAAATTTTGACCGGGGCATAGAATTGTCGGCCGCAGTCAAAGAGCTTGGCTTTCAGGTAGCTTTTAATTTAATGTATGCCAGTAAATGGGAGGTTCAATTTCCCACAATTTCTCAAGTAAAAGCCCTTAATATAGCTTGTGATTATTTCTACGTGGTTGATTCTTACGGCGGACTTTTTCCAGAAGATGTTGAAAGGATTTTCACTTATTTGAAATCAGAGCTAACAATTGGTCTGGGTTTTCATGGACACAATAACCTTGAAATGGCCCTGGCTAATTCGTTGGCAGCTATTCAAAACGGTGCTGATATTATTGACGCTACCATTGATGGTATGGGAAGAGGAGCTGGAAACCTAAAAACGGAATTATTATTAAGTATCTTATATCAGCGTAATAAACTTGAGGTTAAATTTGATGTTTTGCTGGAAGTTTTGGAAGCTTTTCTGGAACTTAAACCTAAATACAATTGGGGAACCAATCTTCCTTATATGGTTTCAGGCAGTTTTTCCCTGCCTCAGAATAAAGTAAAAGAGCAGGTCAATAAAAGATATTTTTCCTTGGATAATATTATCCACAATGTTACCGGAAAAGGTGAAAAATTGAGTAAGGTCCTAAATATCAATGTTTTCAGTCCTTTGGAAAAAAGCTCTAAAGTATTTATTATAGGAGGGGGTAGCTCGGCGGAACAGCATAAAATTGCCATACAGGAATTTTTGAAAGATAATCCTAAAATTCCAATAATATTTGCCAGCTCAAAAAACACTAATATTTTTAAGGGATTAGAAAATCCTCAAATTCATTTAATCCCCGGGAAGGAATTGCAGAGGCTTAAAAATTATTTATCTCCAGAAGAATTAGAAGCTCGATTCCTGGTAATTCCTCCGGAACATCAACATTCTGAAGATTTAAATAATCTAGTATTTTATAAATTATTACCTGAAGAAGAATACTATTTTCCAGATTCAGTTACGGAATATTGTTTAAAAACGGCAAAAGCATTTAAAGCTAAGGAAGTTTATCTAATCGGGTATGATGGCTACGGAAATATATTTAATAAAGCTCAGCAAGAATTATTTATAGAGAATGAGATGGTTTTCAGGCATTACCAGCAGGAAAACCTCCGGATAATGTCGGTAACCCCTACTGAATATACTATTAGAAAAACTTCAATTTATTCCTTTTTTAAATGAAATATTCCATTTTTATACCGGTAAGAAAAGGGAGTGAACGGGTACTTAAAAAGAATACTCGTGATTTTGCCGGGATTAAAGGCGGTTTGCTAAACCTAAAACTTAGGCAGTTAGAAAGTATAAAGGAGAACTATGAAATTGTAGTCTCCACAGATGATGAGGACAGTCTTAAGATTGCTAGTTCTTTTAAAGATAAGATAAAGAACCTTAAAGTAATTGAAAGGCCTGGTGAACTGGGAAAATCAACTACGCCCCTCCGTGAATTAATAGAGCATGCTGGAATGGTATGTTCCGGAGATTCAGTTTTATGGACTCATGTAACTTCTCCATTTTGCGATGCGCTGGAATATATTAAGGCTATTGAATTTTATGATACGGGATTGAAGAAGAACTATGATTCCTTGATTTCTGGAAGGGATTATAAAGAATTCCTCCTGGATAAAAAATCTGGTAAATTTGTAAATAATAATACAGAATTGTCCTGGCCCAGGACCCAGGATTTATCTGATTGTTTTGAAATAAATAACGCTATATTTTTAACTGCGAGAGAAAATTATAAGATGGGAAATAGAACAGGCACCAAACCAATTTTACACACCCAGAATAAGATTGTTTCCCTGGATATAGATTACGAAGAAGATTTTAAAATAGCAGAAGCAGTTTATGATAGGTTTTACAGATAAAGCAGTGATATTATGGGATTTTGACGGGGTTATTTTGAACTCCATGCCAGTGAGGGAATACGGTTTTAAGCAAGTTCTCGAAAAATATCCAGAAGAACAAATAGAACAACTTTTAGCATTTCATAGGGAAAATGGAGGATTGTCCCGCTATGTTAAGTTTCGGTATTTTTTCGAAGCAATCAGAGCAGAGGCTCTAAGTGATGAAAAATTGAAAACCTTTACAGACCGCTATTCAAGTATAATGAGAAATAAACTTTGTTCCAGGGAGAACCTTATTGCCGAAACAATTAGTTTTATAGAACAAAATTATAAAAAGTATACAATGCATATTGTCTCTGGTTCGGATGGAAAGGAATTGAGGTATCTATGTGAACAATTGAACATCTCTCAATATTTTAAGACGATTTGGGGTTCTCCAACCCCAAAAATAGAACTTGTTAGTAATTTGATTCGTGAATTTAGTTATGATCCAACAAAGCTCTGTTTAATTGGGGATTCTAAAAATGACATGGAAGCAGCAGCATCCAATAATTTAGTTTTTTATGGTTTCAATAACGAAAATTTAAATAAGGAAGGGAAAAAATATATAAGTTCATTTTTTTGAAAGTTATCAGGACAATTTACGCACTAATTTTAATGTTATTATCCCTAAGGATATTTAACATTAAAAGGAATTTAAAAAACAAGCGGGTTGCCATAGTTGGAGCAGCTAATTCCATTTTTGAAGAACAAAACGGGGGACTCATTGATTCATATGATATTGTGATTAGAATCAATAAAGCTGCACAGGTGTGGGAGAAGAAAAAATCGGTTTATTTAGGAACGAAATTCACTTACCTATTTCATAGTTTTTACGAAAATGACTTTAGCGGTGGAGGGGAGATTGATTTTAGAAAATTTGAAAATATGGGGATCGAAAAATTAATAAACCCAAACTATTCCCGGAAAGGGCTAAGAACACACCTTAATTTTTATAAACGGCACTTAAAAATAAAAAGGACCTATATTTTAGCCCCGAAGATTTCCAAATCTATTGAAGAGAAACTTCAAGGTTATGTTCCAACGGTTGGGTTTTCTGCTGTAATAGGAGTGCTGATGAGTGATTGTAAAGAAATTTATATAACAGGTTTTACATTTTTTAAAACACCTTATGCACAGGGATATCGGAAAGAATTGACAGATCTGTCTAAAAATAATGAACATTTGAAAAGACAGGGTATCCATAACCCCGATCTTGAATTTGAAGTGTTTAAAAAGCAATTGAACCTGACTTCCTGCAATTGCATAAAAATGGACGAAACCTTAAATACATTGATTCGATTATAAAAATAATATGAGGCTACTTTATTATTCCACATCTTTTTACGCCAATCACGGGGGAAGTATCCAGTCTAAAGAATTTTTTAAGCAATTGGATAACATGGCGGTAATTGAAGAGAAAACTATTTTTCCTTTAAAAGTAAAAAGAGAATTTAGCAGTGGTAATAGTGAAAATTCGGGAATTAAAAATAAGCTTAAAGCAATTCCTTTGCTGCAAGTTGTTTTTTTTTATCGCAGGAGTAGTTTTTATATGAAGGCCTTAAAGGAAAAGATTCTACAGTTCAAGCCTGATGTTCTGTTTATGCAAATTGATTCCAATTTTCTGCAGATCCACCAGCTTAAAAAGGAATTTCCAGAGTTGAAGATTTGCACCCAGGTTAACGGTTCTCCTTTTGATGAGCCATTTAGAAACATAGCTTTCAAAAATAAATTTCGAAAATTACAAAGGAAGGCCTATCAGCAGGCCGATTTAAACATTTTTATATCAGAGTTTTCCCGGAAAGCTATAATGGGGGATTATCTAGATCAGACCAGGGATTTTGTTATTCATAATGGAACAGATACAGATAAATTCTTTCCTTTAAATAATAAGCGGAGTTTACGTAAAACACTGAATTATCCTCTAGACTCTTTTATAATTGGTTACATTGGAACTCTGGACCATCATAAAAAACTTGAGATCCTCATCGAGGCCTTTTTTGACTTGCATAAGGAGTTTTCTTATTTAGCCCTGGTGATTATTGGTGATGGCCCGGCAATGGCAAAGCTAAAAGATAAAGTGAAAAAATTGAGGCTAGAGGGGAAAGTTATATTCAGGGGATGGACCAGGCATGAAAATATAAATATAAACCTTAATTGTTTCGATCTGGCTGTTCATCACTATGCTAATACTTATATGAATCCCTTGAAAATTTTTGAATATCTTTCTGTTGGACTCCCGGTTATTGCACCTCGTATTCCTTCAGTTGAGAAAATGTTTTTAGACGGGGAGGATTTGTTGTTGACTTCTCAAGATAAGACAGAATTGAAATCTCATTTATTTCGTTTGATTACAGATCCTGATTTAAGAAGTAAGTTGAGCTACAAGCAGCATTTAATTACTTCGCTAGAAAGCAATTTTACGTGGAAGAAATATACTGAAAGGATTGTTACTGCAATGGGAAACCTAAAATAATTAGAATATTTTATACAGAAGCACTAATGAAAAAACTCATTCGCATCACAACCATACCACTTTCGCTCGAAAAGCTCCTGGAGGGTCAACTGACTTATATGAACCGCTATTATGAAGTAATTGCGGTGGCTGCGGAAAAGGAGCGTTTGAGGAAATACAGTAATAGAAATGGAGTGAAGACCTTCTGGGTGGAAATGACCAGATCGATTACCCCTTTACAGGATTTAAAAGCGGTATGGAAACTTTACAATTTCTTCAAAAGGGAGAAACCTGAAATTGTCCATACACATACTCCAAAAGCGGGTATTGTCGGTATGCTGGCAGCTAAGATGGCCGGGGTACCAGTAAGGCTGCATACCGTAGCTGGTTTACCTTTATTAGAGACAACAGGAATTAAGCGAAGGCTCTTAAATCTTGTGGAAAAATTCACCTATAAATTAGCAACAAAGGTCTATCCTAATTCCCGGGGTTTAAGAGATATTATCTTTGTGGAAGGTTTTACAGAAAAGGGTAAATTAAAAGTACTAGGGAAAGGTAGTTCCAATGGGATTGATACTAAATACTTTGATCCAAACCAATTCGATGAAACTCAAAAGAAAAATAAGCGACAGGCACTTGGAATTCCACAGGATGATTTTGTATTTATTTTTGTTGGAAGATTGGTTGGAGAAAAAGGTATAAATGAACTTGTTGAAGCTTTTAAAAAGATAAAAAAGAAGAATGTTTCTTTACTGCTCGTTGGTCCTTTTGAAAAGAAACTGGATCCTTTAAAAGATGAGACTTTTAAAACTATACGCGATAACCAAAAAATTTTCACTTCTGGTTACCAGGAAGATGTACGACCTTATTTCGCTATTTCAAACGCCCTGGCATTTCCGAGTTATCGGGAAGGTTTTCCTAATGTGGTGATGCAAGCCGGAGCAATGAATTTACCAGCCATAGTGAGTGATATTAATGGCTGTAATGAAATTGTAGTAGAAGGTATTAATGGTGTTATTATTCCTGTTAAAGATGTTTCTGCACTGGTTACCGCGATGGAATTATTTATTGAAAATAAGACTTATACCCAGAGATTGTCAGCAAATGCTCGAAAGGAAATCTGCAAGTATTATGAACGGCATGAATTTTGGCAAATTCTGTTAAAGGAATACAAAAGCCTCGAAAAACAATATTTAAAATCTTAGTTTTGTAGTGCCAAAATTGGTTACCACAAATCCCCTAGTTCTTCTATGTACAGGCATTTTTTTAAAAATTTCCTTGATTTTTTTATTGCTTTTATGGCATTATTAGTGCTAAGTCCGTTATTAATTCCAATCTTACTTTTATTAGTTTTGGCCAATAATGGAAAACCCTTTTTTTTTCAGAGAAGACCGGGGAAAGATGAGCGAATTTTCAAAATTATAAAGTTTAAAACAATGACCGATCAGAAGGATGAAAATGGAAATTTGCTTCCTGATGATAAAAGATTAACAGCGATTGGAAGATTTGTTAGAAAAACTTCTATTGATGAAATTCCCCAATTAATAAATGTTTTAAAAGGGGATATGAGTTTGGTAGGTCCCAGACCCTTATTGCCCCAGTATTTGTCTTTATATTCTGAAAGGCAAAAAAAACGGCACAAGGTCAAACCGGGGATTACCGGTTGGGCCCAGGTTAATGGAAGAAATGCTATTAGTTGGACCAAGAAGTTTGAATATGATGTTTGGTATGTGGAAAACCTGTCTTTCTTGCTGGATCTAAGTATCATATTTAAAACAGTTAAAAAAGTAATGATTTCAGAGGGAATTAATACCGCTAATATGGCTACCACAGAAGCTTTTAACGGAAAAAACTAATATGAATATATACGGAGCAAGCGGTCACGGAAAAGTTGTTTATGATATACTGAGAAGCAGAAATATTCAACTGGTGTCTATTTTTGACGACAACACTGAAATTGAAGAATTTATGGGGTTTAAAGTTATTCATAAGCCTAATGAAGAACTTTTAAAAACTCCCACGGTCTTTGCAATAGGCAATAATGTAATTAGAAAGCAAGTTGCCCGCAGGTTTACGGGCTTATTCTCTGAGGCACTTAGTCATGCCTCGGCAATTATTTCGCCAAATATTGAGTGTGATAAAGGAACCGTTATTATGCCGGGAGCTATTGTTAATTCGGGTACAAAAATTGGAAAACATTGTATTATAAATTCTGGTGCAGTTGTTGAACACGATGTATTTCTGGAAGATTTTGTGCACATAGCTCCAAACACCGTAATTACGGGCAATGTAAATGTTGGCGAGGGTACGCAGGTCGGTACAGGGACTTCGGTTATACCCGGAGTAAGAATAGGAAAATGGGCTTCCATAGGTGCTGGTGCTGTTATAATTGAAGATGTGCCGGATTTTGCTGTAGTGGTCGGAAATCCTGGAAAAGTAATAAAATATTTAAATGAATAAAGATAAAATCTGGTTATCATCTCCCCACATGGGCGGAAATGAGCAAAAATTCGTCAATGAAGCTTTTAAGCAAAATTGGGTAGCCCCTTTGGGACCCAATGTTAATGGGTTTGAAGAGGATATAAAAAAATATCTTTTTACAAATTCCTCTGGGGAAGGAGCCGTAGCTGCTTTAAGTTCTGGGACAGCCGCCCTGCATCTTGCATTGATAATGCTAGGGGTCAAAGCAGGGGATGAAGTGGTTTGTCAAAGTATGACCTTTGCGGCTTCCGCAAATCCTATTGCTTATTTAGGTGCTAGCCCGGTTTTTATTGATAGCGAGGAGAAAACCTTAAATCTCTGTCCTAAAGCCTTAAGGGTAGCAATTGAGGACAGAATTTCAAAAGGAAAAAAACCAAAAGCAATAATTGCCGTACATTTATACGGAATGCCTTACCAGGTAGATGAAGTCCATAAAGTTGCCCGGAAGTATGAAATCCCGGTAGTGGAAGATGCTGCTGAAGCTTTAGGTAGTACTTATAAAGGGGAAAAGTGCGGGACTTTTGCAGAATATGCGATACTTTCTTTTAACGGAAACAAAATTATCACTACCTCTGGAGGCGGAGCTTTGGTAACCAGGTCTCAAATTGCAAAAGATAAGGCAGTTTTTTTAGCTACCCAGGCAAGAGATGCCGCGCCGCATTATCAACATAGTGAAATTGGTTATAATTACAGGCTAAGTAATATTTCTGCAGGTATAGGGCGAGGCCAAATGGAAGTGATAGATGACCGGGTGGAGGCAAGAAGGCAAATGCACGATTTTTATGTAAATTTGTTTTCTGAAATAGAAGGGGTCAAAGTTTTTAGTGCCCCAAACGATGATTATTTTTGTAACCATTGGTTAAGTGTAGTTAGCCTTGATAAAAATAGGACCGGTGGAATAAGTCGTGAAAAATTGCGTTTACATCTTGAAAAATTAAATATTGAAAGTCGGCCCTTGTGGAAACCTATGCATATGCAACCCGTGTTTAAAAATGCTCCTTTTTACGGAGAGGGGGTTGCTGGGCAGTTATTTGAGAATGGGCTCTGTTTACCTTCGGGTTCTAATTTGACCCAGGAGGAAAAAGCTCGTATTAAAACCGGAGTTTTATCCTGTTTTAGAAAGTAGAAGTGTTGGATTATGGGGAATAAAGTAAATAATGCATTAAGAAATATTCTGTCGGGTACTGACAATGCATTGGATTTAAGAAATATCAAATATCTTCCCAGATGGGCAGTTTATTTAATAGACCTTGCCCTGGTAGCTATTTCCACCTTATTTACTGTTTTAATTGTTGTCGACCTTACTCCAAATTACTATACGGTACTGAGTTTTTACGATAAAGCATTTATTATAATAGCAGTGCATACATTTTATTTCTATATTTTTAAAACCTACGCGGGAATTATTAGGTATTCTTCCAATATAGATGCATTAAAGCTTTTGCTTGCTACCATTAGTTCTTTTATAACTTTATTGTTCATCAACTATATTACTTATTTCGTCATAGGTGAAAAGCTCTTTTTGGTAGGTGGGTTATTAATCAATTTGTGTATTTCGTTTTCTTTACTATTTCTATTTAGATTGGGAGTAAAACAGATCTATGAGTATTTTAAATTGGTTAGCAGGGATGAGGATATTTTAAACGCGGTTATCCTGGGAGCAGATGAAAATGCAATTTCTATAGCTGGTGCGCTTGATATTGAAATTCCCAGAAGGTTTAAAATCGTCGGATTTTTAACCAATGAAAGACATAATAAAAGTATCCGTTTGCTGGATAAGCCGGTAATTAATTATTCCGCAGAAATTCATAAGGCCGTTGAATCGGTTAATGCGCAAGCTATTATTCTTTCTGAGAATAATTTTTCAGCAGAAGAGAAATTTTCATTTGTAGAGGACTGTCTTGAAAATAATGTAAAAGTTTTTAATGCTCCCATTATCTCTACCTGGGGAGAAGATACACAACCTATTGCCAAGAAGGTTAAATCGCTTCAAATTGAAGACCTTTTAGAGCGGGAGCCGATTAAACTTAATCCGGAAAATAAGATTGCACAATTAACTGGAAAGACAATTTTGGTAACCGGGGGTGCGGGTTCCATCGGGAGCGAAATTGTGAGACAGGTTGCCCAATATAATCCAAAAAAGCTAATAATTCTGGATCAGGCTGAAACTCCTTTACACAGTCTAAGTCTTGAGGTACAAGCCAAGTATCCAGAGTTGAATTGTAAATTTATTATTTGCGATGTCGGAAATCTAAAGCGCTTGGAACTGATGTTCCAAAATCAATCGATTGATGTGGTTTATCACGCTGCTGCATATAAACATGTTCCCTTAATGGAGGAAAATCCGCATGAAGCCGTTTTTGTAAATATTCAGGGCACCAAAAACCTTGCTGATCTTTCTTTGAAATATAAGGTTACTCATTTTGTTATGGTTTCAACCGACAAAGCGGTAAACCCAAGTAATGTCATGGGAGCCTCCAAAAGGGCGGCAGAAATGTATGTGCAATCACTTTACCATTCACGAACAATTCATGATATAAATACAACTAAGTTTATCACTACCCGTTTTGGAAATGTTTTAGGTTCAAATGGATCTGTAGTTCCACTATTTAAAAAACAAATAGAAAAAGGAGGCCCTGTAACCATTACCCATCCAGATATCATTAGATATTTTATGACAATTCCAGAGGCTTGTCAACTGGTTCTAGAAGCCGGAGCTATGGGAAAAGGAGGGGAAATCTTTATTTTTGATATGGGAGAACCGGTTAAAATTATGGATTTGGCCATAAAAATGATTAAACTTGCCGGTTATGACCCTAATAAGAATATTAAGGTGAAAATTACCGGATTACGGCCAGGAGAGAAACTATACGAGGAATTATTGAATGATGAGTGTAAAACATTGCCAACACATCATAAAAAAATTATGATAGGTCAGGAAGTGGTTAGGGATTATGAACACATCAGTGAGAAAATAGAAAGCATAATAAAATCGGCCAATTCTTTAAAAGCTGATAAGATGGTTAAAAAATTAAAAATCCTCATTCCGGAATTTAAAAGTAATAACTCTACTTTCGAGAGTCTAGATAGTAAAGAAGAAGTAATAAGTAAATAAAATAAACTGCATGTTAATATCAGTTAAGAAACTAGGAATGTTTCTTATTTTAAGTATACTCCTATCAAGTTGTGCCACAAAAGATGATGTGGTCTATTTTAACAACGCAGAAAGCCTTGAGGGTAAAAAAAATCTGTTGGAATATGAGCCAAAAATAGAAGCTAACGATGTATTAAGAATTAATGTTTCCTCCTCATCAGTTAATGAAGAAATTGTAGCTCCTTTCCAGATGAATCAACAAGGAGGAGGACAAGCTGAAGGTGGCGGAGGCCAAAATCTTTCTTTAACTGGCTACCTGGTAAGTCCTGAGGGCACTATAAATTTCCCGGTACTTGGTACCGTAGACGTTGAAGGCATGAGCCGTACAGAGATACAAAATAAATTACAGAAGCAAATTTCTGAATATGTAAGGAATCCGGTAGTTGATGTCAGAATTGTTAATTTCGGCGTGACTGTTTTAGGAGAAGTAGGTGCTCCCGGCCGTATTCAAATTACCGATGGACGGGTTTCGATGCCTGAGTTACTAGCTATGAGCGGTGATATTACTTATTCAGGACAAAGGGAGAATATAATGGTGATCCGTGAGGTAGACGGAGTGAAATCAGTAGGTTATTTAGATATGACTGAAGTTGATCTTTTTGATAGTCCCTATTATTATCTTAAACAGAATGATATTGTTTATGTGGAACCGACATATGGAAGAATGAAATCCGCCGGTTTTTTTGGTAGTCCAAGCAGTATATTAGGCCTAGTTAGCTCAGTACTGAGTTTAATTTTAATTTTCACCAGATAGATGGAAGAATTAAACGACTTCACAGAAGAAAAAGAAGAATCCACCTTCGATTTAAAAGCAGAGCTTTTTAAATATCTTACCTATTGGAAATGGATTCTTTTGGGTTTTCTAATAGGTGGCTTACTAGCTTATTTATACAATAGGTATACCATTCCTAAATATAGAACCGAAGCCACGATGATGATCGTGGATGATCAGGGAAATAACGCAATGAATGCCTCCCCGTCCGCCGGAGGTGCTATTTTTTCCCTGGGGGATGATGGAATTCAAAATCATATTGAGAAATTAAAATCTAAGCAACTGGTAGAAAGTGTAGTTGATGAACTGGATCATAATATCAGTTATTTTATTGAGGGAAATGTTATTACTGTTGAGGCATACGAATCAAGCCCGGTTTTAATAGAATTTCTTACCCCGGAAGCTATTATTCATTCTATTTCTAAAAACTTATTTGTAACCCCGATCTCTGACACCTCTTTTATTCTGGAAGAGGAAACGAGCAAATATTCAGAGACCCATAAAATAGGAGAAATCATTACACTGGGGGATATAAAGTTTACCATTTTACCAAAATCCGGAAAGGTTGAGGGAACTTTTAGAAGAACAAGCCCAGTTCATATAAGAATTCGTCCGCTAAGTGATGTAGCCGCCGAATATATTTCTAAAATGCAAATTTCGCAAAAAGGTCAGGCCCAGGACATCCTGGTTTTAAGCATTGTACAGACGACTCCGGAAGAATCTGAAGATTTTCTCAATAAGTTAATGCACCGTTTTAATGAGGAGGGTATTAAAGATAAACAGGAGGTAGCAGAAAATACTACCGCTTTTATTCAGGACCGTCTGGAGATGATCACCTCTGAATTAGATTCTGTGGAAGGAAATATTGCAGAATTTAAAAGGGAGAACCAAATAATGGATGTGGGTAGCGGTGCTTCCCAGTTCCAAACGAAATTTTCTGCTGCGGAGCAGGAAATTTTTAACCTGGAGACTCAGTTAGAACTTTTAAAATCAATTGAAGAATTATTAAGAAATCAGGGGAATTATGAACTTTTACCTGAGGTAGGAATAAGTGAGGGTGGGATTTCCGGTCTTGTAAATTCCTATAATACTTTAATTATGGAGCGTAACCTGTACCTGGAAGGTGGTACAGAACGAAATCCTATTGTAAAGACCATAACCGAGCAACTCGATAGTTTAAGGGAAAATCTCTTTGAAAGTATTAAAAGCACCCGTAATTCACTGAATTTAAGGTTAAGAGAGCTTGGTGAACGTGAAAATATTGCCCAGGGAGCCTTTAGTACGTTTCCAGGTTTGGAAAAAGGAATGCGAAGTATTCAGAGGCAACAAACAATTAAAGAACAGCTTTATTTATTTTTGTTACAGAGAAGGGAGGAAGCCGCTATTTCTTTTGCAGCAACAGCTTCAGTAGCACGCGTAATTGATGATGCTTTTACTATTGATTCCCCGGTAGATCCTGAGCCCTGGTTAATTTTAGTTGGTGGATTTTTAATTGGATTAATTATCCCAATTCTAATTATTTTTCTTAAAAATATGCTGGATACAAAAGTCCATCATAAAGGAGAATTACAAGGTTTAACGAAACATGTACCGTTTATTGGTGAGGTTCCAAGAATAACCAGTGACCAAAGCGAACAAATCGAACTCAATGACCGTTCACCATTAGCAGAGTCTTTTAGGATTTTAAGAACCAATTTGGCATACCTGATTCAAAACAAAAAAAAGGAAAGGGGAGAAATTATATATATTACTTCTACAATTAAAGGAGAAGGTAAGACTTTTGTTTCTTATAATATGGCCCGAACCCTGGCGAGTACTGGAAAAAAAGTTCTCTTAATTGGAGCTGATATCAGGAACCCAAAACTACATCGCTATGCAGATGTCAGTATGGGTGAAAAAGGACTTTCAGACTACCTTTATGATTTTGAGGTTAGAGAAGAACAAATAATTTCTAAAGATCAAAGTGGTAGTATTAAGATGGATATGGTGCTTTCCGGCCCGATTCCCCCAAACCCGGCAGAACTGCTTATGAACGATCGGATGGAGCAGCTTTTACAATATACTTCCAAAGTGTATGATTATGTACTGGTGGATACGGCTCCTACCATGATAGTGACAGATACCTTACTCATTAGTCCTTTGGCCGACACCACGCTTTACGTGGTTCGTGCCGATTTAACCGATAAGAAAATGCTTGATTTCCCAAAAGAACTTAAACAACAAGGCAAGATCAAAAGTCCTGCTATCATTTTGAATGATGTGGATTATTCTAAGTTTTCTTATGGAGCTAAATATGGCTATTCTTATGGGTATGGCTATGGATACGGAGTTGACAAGGAATCCCGTTGGAAACGAATAATAAACAGAATGAAGGGAAAAAAATCATAATTATTTCTACTAGATATAGAGTGAGTTTTAGAAATCCAAAGCTTTATTTACCTAAACAAAGTTTTGGATTTTTCAATTATGGGTTCGATCAGGGGAAGTTGATTTTTCTTGAGTTTTATCTTTTCTATCTTTTCCAGGTGGGCTAAGCGGTGGGCATCGCTACTTATAAAATCTATCATACCTTTTTCCAGAAGTTGATGTGCGGTTTTCTGCATTGCAATACCATAATGCGGTGTAAGAGATAACATATTCATTTGAAAACTGCAGCCCCGTGCCTTTAGATCTTCATACTTATTAAGATTACTTCCATGGAAAAAGGCATAGCGTTCGGGATGAGCTAATATAGGTTTTAGATTTCTGTTCTGAATTTTAAAAAGAATTTCGGCTAAATTAATCGGGGCCTGGAAATAAGACATTTCCACTAAAACATGGTTTTCTACCACATTTAACACATTCTCCTTTTCCATCTGCTCTATTAAGAAGTGGTCCATCATATATTCCCCGGCAGCCTTTAATGAATTACCTTTTGGAAGTGCTTTTTTTAGCTTCTCTAAAGCAGGATAAATAGTTTCTGGAGTATTGGGGTAGAATTCTCCCATAATGTGAGGACTTGCAACAAAGTCAGTTATACCGAATTGATTGAACTTCTCAATCATCGCAATAGCATCTTCTGTATTGCTTGCACCATCATCTATACCGGGCAATAAATGATTATGGAAATCTGTGAACCCTTCCAGTAAATCAACTAAAAATATTTTTTTCTGAAAAATGGATAGCATTTCTAAGTTTTAGATGCATAAAATTACATATTTTTAATTCGAATTAGACATATTTGAATAGCCTTAACGCCTACTTATGAAACAAAGTTTACTTTCCCTTTTATTTTTCTCGTTATTTTTTTCACTCCATGCCCAGAAATTGGATTTTAAAAGCCAGGTGAGCGGGACCGGTTTAATATATTCAGAGGATAATTCTCCGTTTTGGTTACATACCAACCAAAGAGGAAGAATAGATGAAACAACCAATTTTTCCGGATTGATCAGTGTCTCAGGAATATATAATCTTTCCGGAAATTCAAATTTAGAAGTTGGGCTTGGAGCGCTTTACCAGGATGGATATTCTGATAAATTACAGTTGGACCAGGCTTATGTGGCTTTCAGTAATTCCTGGCTCGGAATAGTTGCTGGACGAAAACAGCGCCAGGAATTGTACCGTGGTTTGAGTGCTACAAATCAGAATATATTATGGTCGCTCAATGCCAGGCCACTACCTGGGGTAAGATTTTTTACCAGAAGGCCTATATTTTTTAAAAACAATCGTGGACTTGGGTTTGAAGCTTCCTATGAAGAATATCTAATGGATGATGAGCGGTTTGTGGAAAATACAAGACTTCATCATAAAAGTTTTCATTTAATCTATAAATCATCTCCGAAGTTCCAGATTTCTGCAGGTTTAAGACACTTTGTCCAGTGGGGGGGGACACATCCCGTTTTCGGGGATTTACCTTCAGATTTTGAAGCTTATACCAGGGTAGTAACCGGAAAAGGTGTAGGCGAGGATGCCATGGATGAGCTCTCAACAGAAGAAATTAACGGACTAGGGAACCATCTGGGAAGTTACGAGATAACTATTAAAACAATTTTGGCCGGGTATAATGTAGAGATTATTTATAACCATCTATTTGAAGACGGCTCGGGAAGCCTACTTAGAAATACACCAGACGGTCGCTATGGTGTTTTTATAGAAGACCCTAAAGCTGCAAAAGATTCCTGGTTTAAGGCAGTGATGTACGAATTCTATTATACAAAAAATCAGAGTAAAAATACACCAACTACCGATGGAACTGATAATTACTTTAATAACAATTTATACCGCTCTGGCTGGACTTATGAAAACCGTGTGATCGGGCTACCATTCATCACACTGGGCCCTGATCGTTTCAGAATTGCCAACAACAAATTAATTGCACACCATATAGGTTTAACGGGAATGGCTTTTAAGAAAGTTCCGTATCGATTTCTGGGAAGTTTTAGACAAAATTACGGCGGAAAGGGAAGCGGAAATGTAGATGGTTACCACATAATCTCCACTTATTTTGATCTAAATCTTTTGCAAAATGTAGTAAACTTAAATCTTCAACTGGGAGCTGATTTTAGCGAAATTGATGGTCCTAATTTTGGTGCAGGACTCTCTATTTCAAAATCAATTTTGTAAAGCATCATTCTAGCAAACTTCGCCCCGATGAAGCAAATATATACACCTGTTTTAAAAATAAATGAAAATGCTGAAGTTATCTCCTGGAACCCAGCTTCTGAAAATTTTGTAAAGAATTATTTTAATAATTCACTAAAAGTAGATTTATGCTTATCTAGTGTTTTTCCAGGAAAGATTGCAAAAAAAATTAAAAGTGATTTTAAAAAGAATAATGGAATTTTTCATAGTAACATTTCTTTTACAGATGCAGAAGATCTAGATATATTTGGTAGTCCCTGTGTGGATATTGATGGAAATATTGAATCCTTTTCTATATCTCTGAAATTAACTAATAGAATAGAACCTGCATATCCAGAACATATTGTTCAAGTTAAAAATATGCTTGATAATTCTTCCTTGGCAATTTTTTTATCGGATCCAAAGGGACCGATTATAGATGTCAATAAGTCCGCATGCGAGTTGTTTGGGTATACCTTTGAAGAGTTAAGGAAATTAAGTAGGGAAGATATAATTGAAAAGAACATTGAATTAGAGAAGGCGGTACAACAAAGGAATGAAGTCGGGGAGATAAGACGAGAATTGACTGGTATAAAAAAGAATGGTGAAACTTTTCCCTGTGAAGTTCATTCTGTTATTTATACTAACCACAAGGGTGAGAAACGAACCAGTACTGCCATAGTCGATATTTCAGAAAGAAAAAGACAGGAGTTAATTGCCGAAAACAACATGCAGGCTTTTCAATCTTTATTTGATTATAATCCTGATGCTGTTTATTCTTTTGATTTGAAAGGAAATTTCATAGATCTTAATGAAGGTGCTTTGAAGCTTGTTGAAGGCTCGAGAGAAAGTGCGCAGGAAATTAATTTTTTACCTTTAATTCCTTCTGAAGACAGGGAACGGGTTATCACTCATTCGCTCAAAGCTGTATCTGGCGAAGTACAACGTTACAAGACTAATTTCGTAGGTCTGAAAGGAACAAAAACGGTTCTCGATGTTACTAATTTTCCAATTTACGTGAATAATGAAATAACAGGGGTATACGGGATTGCAAAGGATATTACCAAACAAGTACATATTGAGCAAAAATTACTGGCTGAACGTAATATGTTTAGGGCCATCATAGATTATATTCCCGACCATATTTTTGTGGTAAATGAAAAGCACGAAACCATTTTGACTAATTATAGTTTTTATAAGCATTACCTGGGAGTTGATAATGAACAGAAAAGTTTGGGATTAATTGCATCCGATTTTTTTCCAAAAGAAGAAGCCTCAGAAATTATGAAGGATAATACCAAGGTTATGAATCAGGGAATTCCCGTAATCAATCGAGGAGACATTGTAAAAAACTTTAATGGGGATTTAGAATATACACTCTTAACCAAGGTCCCGTTTAAATTTGGGGATAATAAAAAAGGCCTGGTAGGGATATCAAGGAATATAACGGAAATTAAGCAAAAGGAGAAAGCTTTAGAAGAATTAAACAGGGAATTGAAAAAGCATGCCGATGAACTTGCTTTGTCTAATAAAGAACTGGAGCAATTTGCATATATCGCTTCCCATGATCTCCAGGAGCCTCTTAGAATGGTGACCAGTTTTTTAAGCCAACTTAAAAAAAAGTATAACCATAAACTGGACGATAAGGCCCAACAGTATATTTATTTTGCACACGATGGTGCCACACGAATGCGGCAAATAATCTTAGATCTACTGGATTATTCCAGAGTGGGTAGAGTGGAACACAAACTTACTGCTGTAGAGCTAGATAGTCTGGTTGCTGAAGTGATAACGCTTCAGAAAAGATGCATTGAAGAAAAGAAAGCAGAAATCCAGGTTGATAGGCTTCCAAAATTGAAAATTGAAGAACCACTTTTAAAGCAATTATTTTCGAATTTAATCGGGAATGCTTTGAAGTATTATTCAAAAGAGCGATTACCAAAAATTCGCATTTCAGCTCTTGAAAAGGAAAATGTCTGGGAGTTTGAAATAAGAGATAACGGGATAGGTATTGAAGAAGAATTCAAAGAAAAGATTTTTATTATTTTTCAGCGTCTGCATCAACGGGATCAATATGAAGGAACAGGGATAGGTTTGGCCATCTGCAAAAAAATTGTAGAAGGTTTTGGCGGGAAAATATGGGTGGATTCCGTCTATGGTAAAGGGAGTAGCTTTTATTTTACAATCCCAAAACAAATTTAGTATATTTACTCACAAGGCGAGTTCTCGGTGGTGCTGAAGCTAAAATATTATAACTTTTATAAAGGTAATTTGTTCAGCTTATAGAATTCGAGATAATTACTTTAAATTTTTTTTAATGAAGAAAAGGTCTGGGGAATTAAAGGTTTTAGTTATCGAAGATAACCCGGGCGATTTTATTCTTATTGAAGATTATCTTTCCGAGGAACATAATGCATTGGAATTACAACGCGCCGAAACATTTAAATCGGCGAAAAGTCTACTGAAGGTTCCTTCGAATTTTGATACTATATTACTCGATTTATCCCTTCCGGATATTAACGATACCGAAATTCTTGTCAAGGAAATCCTGGCCTTATCTTATGGAGCACCAGTTATAGTTCTTACTGGTTATACCAATAAAGAATACGGGGTTAAAACCCTATCCTGGGGGGTATCCGATTATTTGCTTAAAGATGAAATCAGCGCTTCCAATCTTTCAAAAAGTATCCATTATAGTATGGAACGAAAGAAAGTACAGCGGCAGCTTTATGAATCTGAAGAAAAATATCGTACTCTTTTTGACTTTAGTCCACTCCCTATGTGGGTTTTAGACAGGCATAGTCTGGAATTCCTTAGTGTAAATCAGGCCGCAATAGAGTTGTATGGATATTCTCGGGAAGAGTTTATGGAAATGACCGTCCGAGATCTTTGGGCCGAGGATCCAGATAGAATTGAAAAAACAGTAGAAGAAAATTTTCACGATTTTTTTACTGTCAAAGTAAAACATCATACCAAAAGTGGTCAAGGTATTTACATCGATGTTCAAAGTAATCCCATTCAATTTGGCGGACGCCAGGCCAGGGTTACCTTAGCCCACAACATAACGGAAAGATTAAAGGCCGAGGAAAGGTTAAAGCATAGTCAGCAGCGTTTTAAGGCCCTAGTCCAGGATGGAAGTGACCTTATTAGTATCCTTGATGAAAACTTTAATTATATCTATGTAAGTCCTAGTGCTAAAAATATTTTAGGGGTCAACCCGGAAAGAATTGAGGGTAGAAATGTATTTGATTTTATACATAGGGAAGACCGCGAAAGAATTGAGAATAAAATTCAGTATTTAGGAAAGAAAAAAGCATATCAATTACCCTCTTATAGATATAGAGACGGTAACGGAGGATGGCGCTGGTTAGAAACCATAATTAGTGATTTAAGAGATGATCCCGCGGTCAATGGATTGGTGGCAAATTCCAGGGATATTACCAAGTTCAAGGTTCAGGAAAAACAATTAAGAGAAAGCCTGGAGCGTTATGATATAGTTGCCAAAGCCACCAGTGATTTAATTTCGGATTATAATATAAAGAATGATGTTTTTCAATATAGCAATGCAATATATGACACTTTTGGCTATACAAAAGATAAAATAGAAACATCGAAACAATGGTGGCAGGACAAAATTCATCCGGATGATAAGGAACGGGTAATAGAAGCCTCAAGAGGTATTCACGAAAGGGGCCAGAAACTACTGAATATAGAATACCGGTTCAAATGCGCCAACGGAAACTATAAATACATCCTTGACCGTAGTTATGTAATTACTGATGCCAATGATCAACCTTCCCGTATAATCGGTTCTATGCAGGATATTACTGAACGAAGAAAGTATATTAACGCTATTGAACGCAGTAACGAAAGGCTTAGGGAGATAGCCTGGACCCAATACCATGTAGTCAGGGCTCCTTTAGCAAGAATCATGGGTTTGATTGAATTATTGAAAAATCAGAGAAATAACCTCGATAATATTGAGGAAATTATAGATAATATCTTAAATTCGTCTGAGGAGCTTGATAAGGTAATCAGAAAAATTGCGAATAAAACTGAAGAAGAATTTTAAGCTTTTGTGCCCTACCTAAATCTTTAAAAATGCTTGAAGTAATAATCGTAGATGACGATCAAATTGTGGTTTTTATTCAGAAGAAAATGATAACCAATTTCGAGATCGCTTCACACCCTATTAGTTTTAATCTGGCCCAGGCAGCATTAGAGCATATTATCAAGGACCGACAATCTGACCTAGAAAAAGATTACCTTATTCTTTTAGATATCAATATGCCTCATATGGATGGATGGGATTTTCTAGATTGCCTCGAGAGTCACGAAAAAAAATCAAATTACCATGTGATTATGGTAACCTCTTCAATAGACCGGAAAGACAAGGAAAAAGCAAAAAAATATAGCACCGTACGGTACTTTATTGAAAAACCTATCTCAGCCCAGGATTGTGAGAAAATTAAAGAAATCTCGGAAATAAGCCATTTTTTCGAGCGTGTCTAAACCCCTTTTTCTCTGGGCCTGGCATCGTCAATTTTTTCCTGTGCCCATTCTTTTTCTTCTTCTTCCGCTTCTGGTTTCTCTTGTTCTTCTTCGGCTTTGCGTTCAAAATTCAATTTAATATACATCGGGAAGTGATCAGAACCTATGTGTTTTTCCCGGGCAATCTCTATTAAAGTAAAATCATTGCTGTGAAAAACATGATCCAACGGCCACCTAAAAAACCGATAATCTGCGTGGAAAGTATTAAAAAAACCTCTCCCAATCCTTGGGTCCAGCAAGCCACTCATCTGTTGGAATAACCTTGTAGTTCTGGACCAGGCTACGTCATTTAAATCGCCAAAAACCAAAACGCTTTCATCCTGTTCTCTTACATCTCTTCCCAGCATCAGTAGCTCCGCATCACGATTTGTTGAAGTATCTGCTTCAGAAGGGCTTGGAGGTCTTGGATGCATGCAATGAATTCTTATTTTAGTATTATCATCTAATCTTACAAAACCGTGAATAGAAGGAATATCGTTTCTTACCAAATACCTGACCTCGGTTTCTTCTAATTTCAGTTTAGAATATAAATGCATTCCATAGAGATTATTCTGAGGAACTTGTACGGTATACTTATATTCTTTTTCTATATCTTTTAATGCCTCTTCCCATTTCTTATCAGATTCCAGGGTCAATAAAAGGTCCGGCTGCCTTTTATTTATAATTTCAAGAAGTTTATGATACTTGTTATTGGTAGTCAGCACATTACTAACAAGAATAGAAATATTATCAGTTGGATCACCATCCTCAAATTTCATAACCTCTTTTTTAGCCAGTATGGTATAGGGGTAAATTTTTTGAAGCTGATAAATTAGGCTTAATAAAAGTAAGCCTACTGCAAAAAAATGAATTGATTTGGAAAAATCAAAAACCAGGATTGCCAGTACAATTACCACAGTAATAAACAGGGAAATTTGTAGACGTGGAAAATCGAACCCACGAATCCACCACTGGTCAAAACGTGTGGCGGAAGCAAGGCTTGGAATTAAAAACAGCCCACAGACTACAAGCATTATGATGTCTAAAATCTCCATTGAGAATTGGCTTAAAACTTATAGGAAAACCCTAATCCTTTGGTGTTTATCCCTGTACCGTTAATATTAAAATTAGCAGTAGGGTAAACATCAATATTTTCATTTCCTTTTTTGTGCAGTTCAGGTATTAAAATACCACTGGCAGCACCTACTAGCATTCCCGCTATATTATCGGTTAAAAAGTGTTTACCCGCTTTTGTTCTTAAATAACCCATCAATACCGAAAAACCTGCAGCACCTCCCCATACATACGGCACGGCTTTCGAATTGGGATGAAAATCATTGAAAATTTTAGCAGCAAAAAAACTCCCGGCCGCAGCTACTGCTGTGTGACCTGCAATAAAAGAACGTTGTGCCCCGGCTTCGGTACGTTCCGATATGGGAAGCTCCTTGTTGTATACCAAGGGCCTGCTTTTGTCTACTAGACCCGCACTCATCGTGTAAAATACTCCTGTAGTAGCCATGGTTTCCACAAAAAGAACGCTTATCTGTCCAAAATTATTTCTTTCCGCCTGGCTCGGTAAAAAGGCCAGGGGCATACCCAGGGCCGCATAAAAGGGAATATAACTGGCGGCATCCGCTTTTTCAGAATAGTTTCCTGCAGCCCATCGATTAATTCCTGCAATATCATTTTTATCTAATTCAGCTACTTCCGCCTCGGTTAGCGCCTCTTTATTCTGGATAAAAGTAAAACCTAAAATGTTTAATCCGATAGCGCCAGTAATATAAGCAGCGTCTTCCCAAGCCTTGGTAGTATAAGGAGAATCCTGAGCGTAGGTTGTAACAACAAGACTGAAACAAAAAAAGCTTAACAATATTTTTTTCATCTGTTCTGATATAAATTTAATATTCTTCAAATCTCTAAACTCCATAGTAATTGCTGAAGTTTTTAAGAAAAGAATAACAATATATATACTCAATGCGTGCACTAACAAATTTACAGATTAACATAAGTTTAATCCCTGTTGTAGGGAAAGATTTTCCAATTCTATTTAAAATACCGTAATTTTAGATTATGAAGAAGAAAGATTACAGACAAGGTCGCGGATTTCTCTTTGATAAATTTGAAGAACCAGAAAAATCACCATTTGACAGGCTTTTCGAGGTTTTTAAGGAACTCATTACGCATACTTCAGGTGATTTGGACGAAGCTTTGGACTGGCTCAAACAACTCGATGAGGAATACAAATTATCTACAGAAGATTATACGTTGGATGATTTTGTAGAAGACCTTAAAAAGAAAGGGTACATCAAGGAAGAAACCCAGGAGGAAGGTGGCGGGATGGCCATTACAGCCAAAACCGAACGAGCTATTAGAAAGCAGGCTTTGGACCAAATCTTCGGAAAATTGAAAAAAAGTGCTTCTGGAAGCCACAGAACAAATCACGTAGGCAGGGGAGACGAACATACAGGAGATTTTAGAGCATTTCAGTTCGGCGATTCTCCCGATAAAATTTCGGTTACCGAAAGCCTGCGAAATGCTCAAATCAATCACGGCATAGGGAATTTTAATATGACAGAGGATGATCTGGTTGTAGAGGAGACTCATTACAAATCCCGAATGAGCACCGTACTAATGATAGACCTTAGCCATAGCATGATTTTATATGGCGAAGACCGTATTACACCTGCAAAGAAAGTCGCTATGGCCCTGGCAGAACTAATTACGACAAGATATCCCAAAGATAGCCTGGATATTATTGTATTTGGTGACGATGCCTGGCCGGTTTCTATAGCTGATTTACCTTATCTTAAAGTAGGGCCTTATCACACCAACACTGTGGCTGGTTTAAAACTTGCTATGGATATCCTTCGAAGAAAGCGAAGTACCAATCGTCAGATTTTTATGATAACCGATGGGAAACCTAGCTGTTTAAAAGAGCGTGACGGCTCATATTATAAAAACAGCATGGGGCTGGATCCTTATATTTTGGGAAAATGCTACACCATGGCCCGTCAGGCACGTAAATTACATATCCCCATTACTACGTTTATGATTGCGCAAGACCCCTATTTGATGCAGTTTGTCAGAGAGTTTACCTATGCAAATCAGGGCAAAGCTTTTTACACCGGCCTAAAAGGCCTGGGGGAAATGATTTTTGAAGACTACGAAACCAATAGGAAGAAAAGAATTAGGGGCAATTAAAACAATTAAGCAATTCGTTTTGGCATTAGTCCAGGATTGGTAATAAATATAAAATAAAACACATATGAATATAGAAAATATAAAAACCCTGGGTGAGCTTAAAAAATCCGGATATAAAAGTCGGGGAATTAAAGAGGAGCTCAGGGAAAATTTGATTGAAAAAATCAAGAAGAATGAACCTAGCTTTCCGGGAATTCATGGCTATGAAGATAGTGTGATTCCGGAACTGGAACGTGCGATTTTATCCAGACATAATATTAATTTACTTGGTTTAAGAGGTCAGGCAAAAACCCGCCTGGCGCGCTTAATGGTAAATTTGCTAGATGAATATATGCCGGTAGTTCAGGGTTCAGAAATCAACGACGATCCCCTACATCCAATTTCCAGGTATGCCAGAGAGCTTTTAAAAGAAAAAGGAGACAATACCCCAATAAACTGGGTGCACCGCGAGGAACGGTTTTTTGAGAAGCTGGCTACCCCAGATGTAACGGTAGCCGATTTGATCGGGGATGTAGATCCTATTAAGGCTGCAAATTTGAAATTGAGCTATGCCGATGACCGCGTTATTCATTTTGGAATGATCCCTCGTGCTAACCGTAGTATTTTTGTGATCAATGAACTTCCGGACTTGCAGGCACGAATACAGGTAGCCTTATTCAATATTCTTCAGGAAGGTGATATTCAGATCCGGGGTTTTAAATTAAGATTACCCCTGGACTTACAATTTGTATTTACAGCAAATCCTGAAGATTATACCAACAGGGGAAGTATAGTCACCCCTTTAAAGGATAGAATTGGTTCCCAGATCCTGACGCATTATCCCGATAGTATTGATATAGCAAAAACAATTACCGCTCAGGAAGCTAAACTCGATAAAAGGCAAAGCGAATTAGTGCACGTGCCTGAACTAGCCAAAGATTTACTGGAACAGATTAGTTTTGAAGCCCGGGAAAGTGAATTTATAGATGAAAAAAGCGGGATCAGTGCAAGGTTAAGTATTACTGCTTACGAAAACCTCTTAAGTACCGCGGAAAGGCGTTTGCTGAAATCTGGTGACGATCAAACATTGTTACGCTTTGGTGATTTTCTCGGTGTAATTCCCTCCATTACCGGAAAAGTAGAACTTGTTTACGAAGGAGAAGAGGAAGGCGCTGCAAGTGTGGCACTTCAATTAATTGGGGACGCTGTAAAAACCTTATTTCCACTGTATTTTCCGAAAATAGAAAAGTTACAAAAACCCAGTGAAACCACTCCTTATGATGATTTAGTGGAATGGTTTTTCGAAGAAAGTGGTTTTGAATTACCCGATGATCTTTCCAATACCCAATACAAGGAGAAACTGGATGCTGTAAAACCTTTGAACGAATTAATTAAAAAGTACCAGCCTAAAATCTCAGAAAAGGACAGGTATTTTTTAATGGAATTTTTGCTTTGGGCATTGGTGGAATATAAGAAGCTTAGCAAACACCGTTTTGCCAAAGGGGTACAATTTAAAGATCTCTATGGTAGTTATATTAGTGATCTTTAAGTAATTATTGAAATAAAAATAAAAAATACCCGGTTAAATTATTAATCGGGTATTTTTTTTATATAAAAAAAAGAAATTCATAATTATTCCCCGAAAGGCCTATTTTTGTTTTTATTACCCCCAAAATTATATACTTTTATCACCAGAATATGGTCAAAAATGAGGATTACAAAAAATATTAATTTGCGTATTTTAACAAGTATTTTTGGCTTGGGCATATCTGGCATGACTATTATTCGTATTACCCCTTTTGGGGTATAATTCTACATAGCACTTCCGTATACACCTGTTTTTTTAAAAACAAATCATTCTAATTCTAATCAATCGACTTATGAAAGTCCTAAAATTCGGAGGTACCTCTTTGGCATCTCCAGAGCGTATAAAACTCGTAGCAAAAACAGTTCAGAAACATTTAAAGGAAGATAGAACCCTGGTGGTTTTTTCTGCATTCGGTGGCGTTACCAATGATTTGCTGGAAATGGCGGATCTTGCTTCCCGGGAAGATCTAACCTATAAAGATATTCTGGTAAGAAATGAAAAGAGGCATTTGGAAGCGGTTCGGGAATTGATCCCGGTAAACTCTCAAAGCGGTATTCTAAGTAAGGTGAAAACCGAATTAAACCGCCTGGAAACTTTATATGAAGGCGTTTACCTGCTAAACGAACTTTCCAACAAAACCCGCCATGTGGTCGCTGGTTTCGGAGAGGTTTTATCTTCTCTAATTATCGCTGAATATTTTAAAAATCTCGGAGTAAATTCTCAGTATGTTGATTCACGTGAACTGATAGTTTGTAAAAATACCAACGAAAAGGTTCAGGTGAATTATCAGCTAACCAATAAAAACATCGAGAAGTATTTTACACAAAAAGATGCTTCCCTTTTTATAGCTCCCGGTTTTGTTTCTCGAAACGAACAAGGGGTTCCCAGCACCCTGGGTAGAGGTGGTTCGGATTTTACAGCTGCTTTGTATGGGGCTGCTTTAGACGTGAAAGAAGTGCTTATTTACACAGACGTAAATGGAATGTATACGGCAAATCCTCAAATTGTTCCGCACGCTTATCCACTCAAGGATATTTCCTATCAGGAGGCCATGGAACTGTCACATTTTGGAGCTAAGGTATTATACCCGCCTACCCTTCAACCTTTGCTGGATAAACAAATTAATATCCTTATTAAGAATACTTTCAAACCCGATGAAGAAGGAACCCTTATTTCGAAATCTTCAGAAAAGAACTTTAGATGGGTCACCGGGATTACACATATTGATTCTATTAAATTGCTAAATATAGAAGGTAGTGGAATGGTTGGCATTCCAGGATTTTCCAAGCGTTTTTTTGAGGTGCTTTTCCAGGAGAATATCAATGTGGTATTAATTACCCAGGCCTCTTCAGAACACAGTATTTGTATCGCGGTAAAAGATGATGAGGCTCAGCTGGCAAAAGAAGCTTTAGATGAAGCTTTTGAGGTGGAAATACAGTATAAGAAAATAAAGCCTGTTGAAATAGAAGATAATGTGGCTATTGTGGCTCTGGTGGGGGATCGGATGAAAAGCCATCACGGTTTAAGCGGAAAAATGTTTAGTGCCCTTGGGAATAATAATATCAATATTCGGGCGATAGCGCAGGGCTCTTCAGAGCGAAATATTTCTGCTGTAATCGCAAAAAAAGATGTAAAAAAAGCACTCAATACCCTGCATGAGCAATTCTTTGAAGTGCCTTCAAAGGAACTCAATTTGTTTATTACCGGGGTAGGAAATGTGGGAAGCAAATTATTAAACCAATTAAAAAAACAGGAAAGGTTCTTACTAGAAAAACTAAGGCTGAAGGTTCGCGTTCACGGACTTTCCAATTCAAGAAAGATGCTTTTTGATGAAAATGGTATTGATCTTCAAAACTGGGAAGAAGCTTTGGAAAAAGGGGAAAAAGCTGATAAAGCTGTATTCTTTGAAAAGGTTGATGCATTTAACCTTCGAAACAGCATTTTTGTAGATAACACCGCAAGTGCCGAAATTTCTGCCTGGTATAAGGAATATCTGGCCAATTCGGTATCCGTGGTGACCTGTAATAAAATTGCCTGTGCAGATAGTTTCGAGAATTACCGGGAACTACAAAACCTCGCCCGCGAATATGGGGCTTCCTTTTTATATGAAACCAATGTGGGGGCAGGTCTTCCAATAATTGACACTCTTAAAAACCTAATTGCTTCGGGGGATAGAATCAAGAAAATCCAGGCAGTGCTCTCCGGGAGTCTGAATTTTGTATTCAATACCTATAAGGGAGAGGATCCTTTTTATAAAACCGTAGAAATGGCCATGGAAGAAGGCTATACTGAGCCTGATCCTAAAATAGATTTAAGTGGGGTAGATGTGGCACGCAAAATACTGATCCTTGCCCGTGAAAGCGGTTACGAAATGGAACTGGAAGATATTGAGAGTGAAGATTTCTTATCTAAAGAAAGTTTAGCCACTACCACTAACGAGGACTTTTTTGAAATACTAAAGAAAGATGAACCGAAGTTTCAGGAAATTTATAAAACTGCAGAAAGTAAAGGTGCCCAGCTAAAATACGTTGCACAGTTGGAAAATGGAAAAGCGGTTGTCGGACTTCAGGCTGTGGATGCACAACATCCCTTTTATAACCTTAGTGGAAGCGATAATATCGTGTTGTTCTTTACCGAGCGTTATCCTGAACAACCCTTAATTGTAAAAGGTGCCGGCGCTGGAGCCGAGGTGACCGCTTCGGGAATTTTTGCAGATGTTATTAGAATAGGTAAAAAATAGGCTATGGAAAGAATAAAACTGTTTGCACCAGCAACTGTAGCGAACCTTTCCTGCGGATTCGACGTGCTTGGTTGTTGTTTAGACGGGGTAGGCGATGAGATGATTATTGCAAAAAATTCAGAGAAGGAACTTCGCATTACTAAAATTACCGGGCAGGACCTACCTATGGAAGTTGATGAAAATGTAGCTGGGGTTTCGGCAAAAGCCATGTTAGCTGCTCTGGATGAGAACCAGGGTTTTGATATTGAAATAAAAAAGAATATCAAAGCCGGGAGCGGTATTGGAAGTAGTGCGGCCAGTGCTGCAGGAGCTGTTTTTGGGATCAATAAATTACTAGGGGAGCCATTTTCGGCTAGTCAATTGATAAAGTTTGCCATGGAAGGGGAGCGCCTTGCCAGTGGCAATGCCCACGCCGATAATGTGGCACCTGCCCTTCTAGGTGGGTTTAGCCTGGTTAAAAGCTATGAGCCCCTTGAAATTATAAGTTTACCAAGCCTAGGGGAACTGCGAATATTGGTATTACATCCGTTAATTGAGCTCAAAACACGGGATTCAAGGTCGGTAATCAGGCAAAATGTGGAATTGAAAAAAGCAATTAGCCAATGGGGGAATCTAGCCGCTTTGGTAAGTGCTCTTTACACGGAGGATTATGAGCTTTTGGGTCGAAGTTTAAAAGATGAAATCATAGAGCCCGTGCGCTCTATCCTAATTCCTTTTTTTGACGATCTTAAAGCCTTGGCTTTAACAAGCGGAGCCCTGGGGTTCGGGATCTCAGGATCTGGACCCTCGGTTTTTGCTATGTGTAAAGGTGATATCGTTGCGAAAAAGGTGAAGGCGGAATTCCAGGAATTTTATCAGGATAAAAATATAGATTTTGACCTGCATTTATCTAAAATCAATTCCGAAGGGATAAAAATATTAGCGTAATAAAACCAGCATAGGGCTGAACACAAACACAGGAATAATATCGGAAATAATTAAATTCTCGTATTGCATTTCTCTATTTGTGCCAAAATATAAACACATGAAATATTTTAGTTTAAACGATAAGAATCACAAGGTTTCCTTTGAAGAAGCCGTTGTTCGCGGCCTTGCTCCGGGAAAAGCATTATATTTTCCTGAAAAAATAGGGGCATTACCGAAGGAATTTTTTCAAAACCTGGATAAGCTTTCTAAGGAGGAAATCGCTTACGAGGCTATAAAGCAATTTATTGATGATGAAATCGATGATGACAGCCTCCAGCAAATCCTTAAAAAAACCCTGGATTTTGATTTTCCTGTAGTTCCAATTTCTGATAAAATTGGAACTTTGGAACTATTTCACGGGCCCACGTTGGCATTTAAAGATGTTGGTGCTGGATTTATGGCCGGTTGCCTGGGACATTTTGTAAAAAAAGGCGCTCTTGGAAAAATCACGGTCCTGGTAGCTACCTCGGGAGATACCGGTGGTGCGGTAGCCAATGGATTTTTAGGTGTTGAAGGGATAGATGTAGTTATCCTTTATCCTAAAGGGAAAGTAAGTGAAATCCAGGAAAAACAGCTTACTACCCTTGGCCAGAATATTACGGCCCTGGAGGTGAATGGTAATTTTGACGATTGCCAGGACATGGTCAAAAAAGCATTTTCTGATTCAGAAATTAGTGAAAAACGCCAACTTACTTCTGCAAATTCCATTAACGTAGCCCGGTGGTTACCCCAAATGTTCTATTATTTTTTTGCTTATAAAGAATTGGCTGAAAAAGATATGCTTGCTTTTTCCGTGCCTAGCGGGAATTTTGGAAATATTTGTGCGGGTATGCTGGCAAAAAAGATGGGTTTACCTATAGCTCATTTTATTGCTTCCAATAATGAAAACAATGTAGTTACCCGTTATTTGGAATCCCGGAAATATCACCCTGAACCCAGTGTTCCCACCATATCTAACGCTATGGATGTTGGAAACCCAAGTAATTTTATACGTATTCTGGAACTCTTTAATCATGAATTTAAGCCCTTATCAAAGCAACTCTCTTCTTTTAGTTATTCAGATAACCAAACAAGAAATGCCATCAAAGAGGTTAAAGACAAACATAATTATGTCATGGATCCCCACGGTGCAGTTGGGTACCTGGGGCTTCAGGAATTTCTATCCGAGAATCCTGAGTACTATGGTGTCTTTCTGGAAACCGCACACCCGGTTAAATTCCTGGAAACCGTAGAAGGAGTCATTGGAGCTAAGGTAGAAATTCCGGTTTCGATAAAAGACGCTATGAACAGACAAAAAAAATCCATTGAAATTTCCGATTACTCTGAATTAAAGGAATACTTAATACAGTAATTTGGTAAAATTGTTTG
>NZ_SNWE01000024.1 GCF_004362395.1 Salegentibacter sp. 24 | reverse complement strand
CGCAGTCCTTGATAATGATTCTGATCCTGATAATGATGCCCTTGAGGTAACCACTACCACTGCTCCAACAAACGGAAGTGTAGTGATCAACCAGGGTGGAACTGTAACTTATACTCCAAATAACAACTTTAACGGAACTGATTCTTTTAGCTATACCATCACTGATGGAAATGGTGGAACCGATACTGCTATGGTAACGGTAACGGTAGGTGCTACAAATGATGCACCGGTAGCTGTGGATGATTCCGCCAATACCGATCAGGATACTTCTGTATCAATAGCCATACTTGAAAATGACTCCGATATTGATGGGGATCAATTAACCATTATTGAGGTGACCGAACCGGATAATGGCTCTGTAATTATTAACGAAGATGAAACAATAACTTACACTCCTAATAATAGCTTTACGGGAGTTCAAACATTGGAATATATCATATCTGATGGAAATGGAGGAACAGATACCGCTTCAATAAACATTACTGTAAATGATACTGAAGGTCCAGAAATAATGTGTCCCGATAATATTAATGTCTCCGTTGACACTGAAGTTTGTGGTGCCATAGTTGAATTCACTATTCCGGAATTTAGCGATAATTCTGGTTCTGCTACTATCGAGCAGATCAAAGGAATGGCATCTGGAAGCTTTTTCCCGGTTGGAAGTACAGCTATCACCTTTGTCGCAACTGACCAAGCAGGCAATTCAACAACCTGCAATTACAATGTAATTGTAACTGATGATGAAGCTCCAGTTATTGAAGAAAAAAATGATATTACTGTAAATACTGATTCGGATTCATGTTATGCCATTGTAGATTTCGATATTCCATCTGTAACTGATAATTGTGGAATTGATACTATGGAATTAACCAATGGACTTGAACCAGGATCTGAGTTCCCTGTAGGAAAGACTAATATTACATATACAGTAAAAGACACCAATGGAAATACCGCTACTGAAAACTTTACTATAACCGTAATAGATAATGAGGCACCTGCAATAGCATGTCCTAAAGACATAATTGTTAGCACTCAAGCCAATGAAGCTTATGCCTTGGTCAACTTTGAAAATCCTTCAGCAACAGATAATTGTGAAGTTACTGTAGAACAAACTGGCGGACCTGTTTCAGGTTCTCAGTTTCCAATTGGAATTACGACGATAACCTTTACTGCTACTGATAATGCAGGAAATACTACCCAATGTAGTTTTTCTATATCCATTAAAGATACCGAAGATCCAACTTTAGCTTGCCCTAAAGATATTTCAACAGGTGTTGATAATGGAATTTGTGGTGCTGTTATAGAATTTGAAAATCCGAAAGGTTTTGATAATTCAGGAGAAGTAAGTGTCGAACAAACTGCAGGTCCCGAGTCAGGAGAATTATTTGCCGTGGGAATTACCACTATCACTTTTACCGCTACTGATCCTGCAGGAAATACAGCAATCTGTAGCTTTGATATAAATGTAAATGATGACCAGGCTCCGGTTATTGAAGAAAGGGATAATATCACGGTAAACACGGATCCTGGGATATGCGGAGCCATTGTAAACTTCGATATTCCTTCAGCTACAGATAATTGTGGTATTGAAACCGTGGAGTTAGCCGGTGGACTTGAACCTGGATCTGAGTTTCCTGTGGGAACCACCACTGTCAACTATAAAGTTACAGACATTCATGGCAATTCAGCTATATCTAGTTTCAATGTAACAGTTATAGATAATGAGGCTCCAATAATTACCTGTCCGGAAAATATTTCCTTAAATGTAGAGTTTGGAACTGAGACGGTTCTAGTAAATTATAATGCAATATCTAATACGGATAATTGCACGGAAACCAGTATAGAACTAATAGAAGGTTTTGCTTCTGGTGAAGAATTTCCGATCGGTGAAACAAAAATTACTTATAAAGTGACCGATGCTGCAGGAAATTCTGCCACCTGCACCTTTAAGGTTAACGTTATAGAAGATCCGGAAGAGATTCCTTCTGCACCGAATGCACCGCAAGTTGACATAATACAGCCTGACTGTATTACGCCAACCGGAGTGATTTTAATAAATACTGAGGAGGGACTATCTTATAGTATTGATGGTGAAAATTATGAAGCAACAGGAGAATTTACTGATCTTGAACCAGGGACTTACGAAGTGACTGCTAGGGATGAGTTTGATCAAATTTCAGAAGCTATTGTAGTAATTTTAGAAGAACCAGTAGTAAACGAAATTGGAACCAGTACTACAAGTCTTTGTACCGAAGATTCAACTTTTGATCTTTTTGAATTACTTGAAGGTGAATACGATAACTCAGGCATTTGGATAGATACTAATGAAACCGGTGCTTTAAATCAAAGTTTTATAGACCCCTCTCTGCTGCAAGTGGGTACTTACACCTTTGAATACCAAATTGAAAATGGTATTTGTACCTCTAGCACTACCGTTTCTTTATCTATTAATGATGACTGTGTAGTATTACCTTGTAGTCTAGAAGATATAGAATCCAGTATTTCAAAGGCAGTTACACCAAATGGAGATAATTATAATGATTATTTCACCATAGATTTTGCAAGCGAATGTGGGTTCACCTACGATATAAAAATCTTTAATCGATGGGGTAATAAGGTATATGAAACCACCAATTATCAAAACAATTGGAATGGCTATTCTACTAATTCCATAACAAGTTCAAATCAATTACCATCTGGTACCTATTTCTATATTTTGGAAATTAGAAATAGTGGATTTGACCCTATTCAAGGTTACATTTATTTAGGAACAAAATAATACTGAAAAACAATGAAAAATATATATCTACTTCTATTTTGTCTTATGTTTTCGATATCAGCAGTTGCTCAGCAATTGCCACAGTTTACCCAATATATGTATAACACCATCTCTATAAATCCGGCCTATGCTGGAAGTCGGGATGGGTTTTCCATAACAGCTTTAAACCGGAACCAATGGGCAGGAGTAAACGGTGCCCCAAATACACAAACCCTTTCCATTCACTCTCCGCTTACTAATGATAAAGTGGGGTTAGGACTTTCTATCATTAATGATAAAACCGGATATGAGAATTATACTTATGCTTACGGAGATTTCGCTTATCGCCTGGATTTCAATAATGATGTCTCTTTAGCAATGGGATTAAAAGCTGGAATGAGTTACTACAATTTAGATCAGGAATTATTTACTGATCAACAGGTTTTAAACGACCCATTTTTTGAAGACCGATTTAATAAATGGACGCCAAACTTTGGAATAGGTTTTTACCTTTCCTCCCAAAAATGGTATATAGGGGCATCAGCACCAAAACTGATCAACAATAATAACCACGAATACAGTGAATTTCTAGCAATGGAGCAGGTTCATTATTATTTAACAGGGGGATATGTGTTTGATCTTAATGATAATCTAAAATTCAGGCCAACTTCTTTAGTAAAAATGACTAGTGGAGCACCTCTTTCCGTAGATTTTTCTGGAACAATGATTTTTAATGAAAAGTTTTATTTGGGCGCCAACTGGAGAATAGAGGATGCCTTAGGAGCTTTTCTTGACGTAGAGCTATTTGATGGTTTTAGAGCTGGTTATGCTTACGAATATCCAATTTCTGATATAAGACCGTATACCTCCGGTTCTCATGAAATATTACTTATATATGAATTCCGGTTTCAGAAAACACGTTACAAATCTCCTCGATTCTTTTAATATAAACACGGCTAATTATGAAAAAACAATACTATTTGAACCTATTTTTTTTGGTGTTTAGCTTATGCCTTCAAGCACAGTATGGCAAACAAAAAAAGGCAGATAAACTCTACAGCAATTTCGAATATGTGGAAGCGGTGGATGTTTATAAAGAACTCATAGAAAACAATTATAACCTTACGGAGAACAGGTTAAAACTTGCCGATACTTATATGAAATTAAGAAGTCCGGAAAATGCTGTTTTCTATTATGAAGATATTTTTAAAGATTCCTCTGATATTTCTCCCGAATATTTTTATGAATATGCTCAAGCATTGCGCGGAGCAAAAAGATATGACGAATCTCGGGAATGGTTGCAAAAATACTTAGAAAGCAGCAGTCAAGTTTCTACAGAAACTAAAGAAATACTAACACAAAATCTTCCAGAAACACAAACTACTTACACATTAAGCAAAAGTGAATTCAATTCCGATTTTAGTGATTTTGGTGCCGTGGTATATAATGGTGAAACCTATTTTGTTTCCGCAAGAAATTCCAAAAATTCAGAAAAACAGTATTCCTGGAACAAACAACCGTTTTTAGATATCTATAAGTTAAGTTCTAGTGGAGATACTTTCCCTATTTCAGATGAAATAAACACAAAACTTCACGATGGCCCAATAAGTTTTAGTCCAGATGGTAAAACCCTCTATTTCACACGAAATAATTATTATAATAATCAGGAAGGAAAAAGAGATAAGGAGGCAACCAATCATCTAAAAATTTATTCGGCTCAAAAAATGGGTGAAAATTGGGGGAATATTCAGGAATTGCCTATAAACGACAATGAATTTTCAGTAGGGCACCCTTCGGTTTCACCGGACGGAAAGACGCTATATTTCGCTTCCAGTATGCCAGGTGGTGAAGGTGGCACAGATCTTTATAAAGTTTCTATAAATGGAAATAATCTATTTGGAACCCCTGAAAATTTAGGTAAGATAATCAACACTAGTCAAGATGAAACTTTTCCTTTTATAGATGAAAATAATATCCTCTATTTCTCCTCTACCGGTCACGGAGGCTATGGTCTGTCAGATATTTTTAAAACAGATTTAAATAATGGAGTGCAAAACCTGGGTGAAACTATAAATAGTAATTTGGATGATTTTAGCTATTTCAGGAAAACTGATTCTAATTCAGGCTTTATAGCTTCGAACAGGGATGGTTCTGATAATATTTATGGATTTAATCAATTGCTTCCATTAGTCCTTAAGGGAAAAATAACTGACGCGGTAAATGGTAGTCCAATTGATCAGGCTACCATTGTGCTTTTCGATAAAAATAACAACCAAATTGCATTCCTTGAATCAGATGAAGATGGGAATTATAGCACCACTGTAAATAGAAACGTCGAAATTCCGTTGGAAGCGAAACAAATTGAATATCAAATTTTCAATGATACCATAAGCACTAAAAATACTGAAGATTCTGATAAAATTGAATATAATATTGCGCTCCAACCTATAGCGGACGTGGAATATCTTGCCGAAATAGAGAATATTTACTTCGATTTTGACCAAAGTTTGATTAAGCCTGATGCTGCAAATGAACTCGACAAACTTGTAGAATTAATGCAAGATGAATATCCAGACCTCGTTATTGAGATTGGCTCACATACTGATAAACGAGGAAGCGAAAGCTATAACGAAGCACTAGCCGAAAGGCGTGCTACAGCCACTCGTGAATATTTAATTGCTAAAGGTATTAGTCCAGAGCGCATTAAAAAGCAAGCCTTCGGAGAACGTCAACCTGCCATTGAATGTGAACGCTGTTCCGGGCAAGAACACCAACTTAATCGACGCTCTATGTTTAGTGTGGTGAAAATGGAGTAATATTCTATTTTAAAAAAAGCCTTTTTCCAGCCTGCGCCAGGCCAGTGTGAGTGTGTTTATTAAGGTCCCCTCTTATAAAACTTTGTATGGTCCATGCTTTTACAGTTATTCCTTTTGGGTGACAATTACCCTGATCCATTTTGGTTTTAATCTAATTTTTTAAGGAAAAATGGATCTTAGGCTAAGCATCTTATATTTTAAAGGTATAAAATAGCATTCACTTATTATTCTCCGTGTGTATGATACTTATAAGGCTACCTATTAGCTAGATTTTTAAGCGGTGTGGCATTTCATCGATAAATTTTGACCTTGTATTTCAGTACATTTCCGTGAGGCTACCAATTTAGAATACATAACTTAAACTTATTACCGAAACTTTGTCGTGGATTTCCTCTGTACTCAGGAGTGCGGTGAACACCCATCTTGTAAGATAATGATCAGTACTATGGTCTCCCTTTTAAGGAAGTTGCACAATCAATTGATAAGCCAAGCGGGGCGTGCCCCCACAACAAAAAAGGCTCAGCGTTTTACTGAACCTTTATGTGTAAATCTATAAAAACAATAGTTATCTTCTTATAAAAATATTGGTAAAATAGTTCCTGCCTTCTTCATCATCAACAACTGAAACTCCAAAATGAGAATGATTTCCTTCAATATTCTTTCTATGTCCATCACTGTTTAACCAAGCGTTCACTACAGCTTCTGCAGTCCTATAACCATATCCTACATTTTCACTTACCGCTTTTGCCCCAACAGTTTTTACTAAATTTTCGTAACGAATTCCAAAATTATCGTGGCTAACTTTTCCAATTTCTAGCATGTAATAATTGTGAGATTCCGCTTCAACTGAAATTTCAGCTATAGGCTTAAGAGATGAAAGTCCTAAACTTTCGCGGTGTTCATTTACCAAATCGAGAATACTACTTTCAATTTCCGAATAATCGAAATTGATTTTCTCCTCAGCAATATGGTTGTACGAATTTACTTCTTCTTCAATGCTTTCTTTCGCACAAGAAACCGTTGTAACAGTAAGCAAAACAAGCATAATAAATCTAAGTGTACTTTTTCTCATGGTTGATCATGTTAAACAAGGAAGATAAAAGTACACTTTTTATCGACTAAAAGCATATGTTAAAATGCATTTTATCGGTTTTATTTGTATTTTAACAGTTTATGTAAGATTAAACCTACTAAAAAGCATTAAAATTAAATCTACGAGAAGTTGATATGTAAGAAAAAATAAAGAAAAGTGCTATTCAAAGATAAAAACCTTACCGTCATCGGCTAAATCTACTTCAGAAAATATGGTGGCAGCCTCTTCTCTAAATAAATTTATATCGTTATATCGGGTAGAATAGTGGCCTAGAATAAGCTTCTTAACACCTGCCTCTTTGGCTATTTGTGCAGCTTGTTTCGCCGTACTATGTTTTGTAGGATAAGCCAAATCAGATTTGTCTTCAAGAAAAGTTGATTCGTGGTACAAAACAGTTGCTCCACTTATTTGCGGAATCATTTTCTGATTAAAGGCTGTGTCGCTGCAATAAGCGTAACTTTTAGGTGTAGGAGGATCTGCAGTTACAAGATGATTAGGAACAAGTTCCCCGGTTTCTGAAGTCACATCTTTTCCCTTCTTCATGCTTCTATAAAGGGAAACATCAATTTTATACTCAACCGCTTTATTTATAAGTAATTTGCGGTCTCCCGGTTTTTCTTTAAATAGAAAACCATTGGTATAGATTCTATGGATTAAAGGAATGGTCTCAACACTTACTTTCTCATCTTCATAAATAAGCTCTGGTTCTTTACTCTCTAATTCATGAAAATAAAGTGGATAATTGGTCCACGAATTAGAAAGTTTTAGTTGAAGGGTAATGATTTCCTTAATTCCCTTTGGACCATAAACATGCAGTTCGGTTTCACGATTCAGCAACCTGAAAGTTGAAATAAGTCCTACAAGACCGTAGGAGTGATCCCCATGGAGATGAGAAATAAAGATGTGTTTTATTTTAGAAAATTTAATCTTATTTCGTCTTAATTGCACTTGTGTCCCTTCACCACAATCAATCAAAAACAATTGGTTGTTTATTTCCAGCACCTGGGATGTGGGATTAGTAAAACTACGGGGAGTAGCGGCGTAACAACCAAGGATAGTAAGCTTCATTTTCAATTAATTAAAGGCCCAAATCTCTTTGAATTTCGTCCATTTGAATTAAATCTTCAGCTTCTTTTAAAGAAGGAACTACAACAATCTCTTCAGGTAATTCATCTATAGAAATTGCATTGCTTACCAATACAATCGATTTATTATTTTGTTGGTGAGCTTTTGATATCTCTAAAAATCCCATCACTTCCTCTTTTTGAAGACTATGGTATGCCAAAAGGCTAACCATAATATTCTTATTGTTAAATTCGGAATGCCTCCGCGTAAGGGAGGATACAAAATTTACCACGGGAGCTTCCAGAGGCTCTATTAAAATATAATTTTCTTTTTCGGAAATCTTCATAGCGTAATTCTTTAAAATTTGAACTTAGGTAACTAAAAGTTTTTCTAGCGGTTTATCTTCGAAGCTAGTAAATAAATCACAGCCATTCGAACGGCAACCCCATTTTGTACCTGGTCCAAAATAATTGCATTTTCTGCATCAGCAACATCACTTGTAATTTCAACTCCGCGATTAATTGGGCCGGGATGCATAATTACGATTTCTTTATTCAAGCTTTCCAGCATTTTTTTATTTACCTGGAACTGTTGGGCATATTCGCGGGTACTAGGAAAATAGCTAATATCCATTCGCTCGTTTTGAACTCTTAGCATATTGGCCACATCACACCATTCCAAAGCTTTTTTAAGATCGGTTTCTACCTTTACTCCCAAAGATTCAATATGTTTTGGTAAAAGCGTTTTAGGACCACAAACCTTTACCTCAGCTCCCTGAAGTTTTAGTGCGAAAATATTTGACAAGGCTACTCTGCTGTGAAGGATATCTCCCACAATAACGACCTTTTTTCCGGATACTTCTCCTAAACGTTCACGTATAGAGTAAGTATCTAAAAGTGCTTGTGTTGGGTGCTCGTGAGCACCATCTCCCGCATTAATAATACTGGCTTCTACGTTTCTTGAAAGAAAGATCCCAGCCCCGGGATTTGGATGCCGCATAACCACCATATCTACTTTCATCGATAAGATATTGTTTACGGTATCTATTAGCGTTTCACCCTTTTTCACTGATGAAGATGCAGCCGAAAAATTAACTACATCGGCACTTAAACGTTTTTCAGCAAGTTCAAAAGAAAGCCGGGTCCTTGTGGAATTTTCAAAAAATAGATTAGCAATGGTAATGTCTCGAAGCGAAGGGACTTTTTTAATTGGTCTGTTAATCACTTCCTTAAAATGATCGGCGGTTTTAAAAATAAGCTGAATATCTTCTTTGGTAAGATATTTAATTCCCAGTAAGTGATTTACACTTAATTCGCTCATATACTTAATTATTTAGAAACCAGATAAACCACGTCTTCTCCATCATTTTCTTTCCAGTTTACTATTACTTTTTCTTCGTTAATCGCATCTACCTGCCTTCCATTATAATCTGGTTGAATAGGTAAATGACGGCTAAATCTCCTATCTATAAAACTCAATAATTCAATTTCTGCAGGCCTACCAAATGATTGTACCGCAGTTAATGCGGCTCTAATACTTCTTCCAGTATAAAGAACATCATCTATAAAAACCACTTTTTTATCTTCTACTATAAAATCAATTTTGGTTTTATTGGCTTCTAGGGGTTTGTCACTTCTCCTAAAATCGTCACGGTAAAAAGTGATATCCAGATGGCCGTAATTTAGATCTGTGATGTTATATTCTTCTCTAAGTATTTTAATAATTCTATGCGCAAGAAAAACACCGCGTGGCTGAATTCCAATAATTACGGTATTCTTAAAATCGGTATGATTTTCAACTAGTTGGCAGGCAAGACGATGAAGAATAATATTTATTTCAACAGCATTTAGTAATATTCTTTGGCCCATAGTTTAATTACAAAAGTAGAAGTTCTATCACAAAAGTAAGCTTTTTTATTTTTTCCTGAAGTTGAAGAAGCTTGAGTTTAAAAATAATTTCCATAGCCGCTCCAATAATAATCAATATTAAATGACCCCAATTCCAAGGACTAATTCAATACTGAATATTTAAGAAAAATTTAAACCTAGATTTCAATCATTTTACTTGGTATTCTTTGTAAATTAAGAGTAAAATAAACTGATAAAAATTAAGTTATGAGCTACTATTTCAATACTATTTTAAAGGAAAAGAATTTTGATAAGGCGATAGAAAAGGTTACAGCCGCTTTAAAAGAAGAAGGTTTTGGTGTGCTGACGGAAATCGATGTAAAAGAAACCTTGAAGAAGAAAATAGATGTAGATTTTAAAAAGTATAAAATTCTTGGCGCCTGCAATCCGGAATTTGCCCATAAAGCACTTAAAAGTGAAGATAAAATTGGTGTTTTACTGCCCTGTAACGTTATTGTCGAAGAAAATGACAATGGCTCAATTGAGGTTTCAGCTGTAGACCCGATAGCTTCTATGCAAGCAGCCAAAAGTGAGGATTTAGAAGGAATCGCCAGGGAAGTCCAGCAAAAATTAAAAAAAATTATAGCTTCCTTAAGCTAAAAATTTAAAGCACAATAATAAACTGATTACCAGTTGCTTTACTCCAATAAATTAAGTAATTTCACTGGTAGATTTATAGGAAATTATGTTGGTAGAAAGACACGATTACGAAACAGTGAGTCAGGCTATAAACGGTTTGGCTGTGCGCGGTTATACTACCGATTTTAAATTGGAGCCCGAAAAGGATAAAATTGTAGCTACCCAACGTTCATTAGAACTTTCTCCTGAAGAGTTTGAGATTGATGAGATTTACCGTTTTGAAGGAATGACAGATCCAGGGGATGAAATGATAGTATACGCTATCTCCTCCCTTAATCATAAAATCAAAGGCATATTAGTAAATGCTTTTGGCACTTATTCAGATTTGAATACGTATAATATCGTAAAAAGGTTACGCAAACATCTTTAAATCTTTCAATTGGATATTTTCTATCCAAAAATTTCCTATAAAATCTTTAATTTTATATCCCGCAAGTGAGTTTCGAATTAGAATTACGGTTGAGATGATTATTTAAATTCTCACTAACCTTAGTTTTACAATTATTTTAACCGAAATGCACTTGCTTTTTACTTAATTGTATTAAAAAGCTATGGAAGATAAAATACTTGGTTTACACCATATCACTGCAATCGCCGGAGATGCACAACGCAATTACGATTTTTACACCAAAGTTTTGGGATTACGGATGGTAAAAAAAACAGTAAATTTTGATGATCCGCAAACCTATCATTTCTATTTCGGTGATAAAACAGGAACACCGGGAAGCATTCTTACCTTTTTTCCCTGGCAAAGGGTTAAGCAAGGAAAAAACGGAGCAGGTATGGCCACTGAAATCGGTTATTCTGTTCCAAAAGGGAGCCTGGATTTTTGGCAAAAACGTTTTGAAAGCCACGGCGTAGAATTTGGTAAAATTAGAGAGCAATTTGGAGAACAATTTTTACCATTTCGTGATCCAGACGGGCTTAATTTAAAATTAGTAGTGCCTAACCATCAAGACGATCGTGAGGCGTGGGAAACTGAAGAAATAAAAAAGGACGTAGCTCTAAAAGGTTTTCATAGCGTAACCCTTACACTTTATAATGTCGGGCCTACAGCGAGTATTTTAACCGAACTATTTGACTATGAACTCGAAGAGAAAGCTGGTGAATTTTATCGATATAAAACCAATGCGGTAAAAAATGCAGCAATTATAGATATTCATGAAGATTCTAGTGCAGCGCGTGGTATTAACGCCGGTGGTACCAATCATCATATAGCATTCCGAGTTAAAAATGAAGAAATCCAAATGAATTTCCGGGAAAAGATTGTTCAAAAAGGTTTACAAATCACTGAAAAAATTGACCGAGATTATTTCTTCTCTCTTTACTTTAGAGAACCAGGAGGAGTTTTATTTGAAATTGCCACTGATAATCCAGGCTTTACAAGAGACGAGAATTTAGAAGATCTGGGAACCAGTCTAAAACTACCAGCTCAATACGAACAGGCAAGAGAGCGGATAGAAAAGCTCCTACCTCAAATAAAACATTAAAAAAAGCCTAACTAAAACAATCTAAATTTCCTGTTTAGGCCAAAACAATTTGGCTCTGGATTTAACATGTTCTGAATTTAAATAATTTAAAATCTTAAATCTAGCATTTTTCTAGTATGGGAGCTACTCTACCACATACATTTCGTTAGAAGCCTTTATATATTCCTGCGGATTAAAAGTAGATTCAAAACTATTCCGCACGACATTTAATTTACTTTTTAAATCAGCGATTTTAGTTTTTAGATACTCATCATCTTCATATTTCTTAATAAGCGAATCGTATTTTTTGAGGTTCTCCAGAATTCTAAAAGTAATTGTTCCAAATCGAATTTTCAGGTTCTGTACTGCGATCATCTGGTCATGATAGTCCTGTTTCCAATTCTCGGGATTTTTCGCTTTTTCTTCAGCTATTTTATTCTCGGCTATTTTGGAAATATCCAGAATATACTGGGTACGTTTTTTAGCATCAGTTTCGTTGGTGAAATTTCGATCAAATTCCTCAGGATCTATTCTTAATATTTTCACCAAATTTTCATGCATCGCCTGCTCCTGTAACTCCTTTAGTTCATCCAAGTTTTTATTAATGGATTCCCATTCTGTCTCAATAAGATCCTTATCATGTGTAAATTGCGCTACAGTTGTGGTTAGTTTCAGCATTTCGGTACTTTGCTGTTTAAGCTTTTTATCGCCCCATCCCAGAGAATTAATAAAACTGCCAATTCCGTCAAAAACGGTACCAGCGAACATTCCCGTAAAGGGAGTCCCCTTTGCAAGATCTCCGGTAACATCCAAAATATGACTTAAAGCAGAAAGCCGTGCATCATTTTTCTTTTCTTCCTCCACAAACTTTCTAAATTCACCAAACCACTCCTGATAACCTTCATAATGCATAGGATTACTAACCTGATCAAGAGTGGCATAAAATTCCCGGGAGGCGTTGAATAGGTTGAGGGGCTTAATTTCACGTTCCATCGATGCTAAATTTAGTACCGCAGAACTGTAATTATATTTGTAAACACTGATGGTATTTTTATCAATTTCTTCTTGGCGCTCCTCTAGAAATTTCACTCGTTCTAATAGTTTTTCTACTTTTTCCGCAGAAGAATTGGTATTTTGAATACTTTCATCAAGGTTACTAATTTTTGAATCTATTTCTTTTATTCTGTATTCCAGATTCTGACTTAGCAAACGGCGCTCTCTGTTGAGTTCCTGAAGTACTTGTTGCGTAACTGATTGGTCCTCAGCGAAACCTTGGGCCAAAGAATTCTGAAAAAATATTCCCGTAATAAACAAGAAAACAAAAGCTATTTTATTCATTATCAATTATTTTAATCGGCTATTATTAATTTATAACGAACCCAGAACAATCATATTTTATGCCAGGTAATTAATTGGTTAATTTTCCAAATCTAAAAAGGATTGGAAAAATTACCTTATTTACTGAACCAAAAGTTACTTTTAGCTCATTTGTAATAAGATCCACTGGGTTCTGCCCATTTGCTTTCTCGAAATGTTTAACAGCACTCCAAGTTTTTAAATATCCAATGAGTTGATTAAGTGTCCATTGATATTCCTGGAAAAACTCAGGACTTTCAATTTCCTGAAAGGCAAAAGGAATTGTCTGATATTTTTCATCTAAATACCTGCGTTCTTTATCCCAGTAAGTACCAATGATCTCATTATAAAATTTATGGATAACCTCATCGGTTTCAGAATTGCTTTTAAACAAGGAATATCCGATTATGGCAATAATTCCGCTGGTTTTTAATACTCGTTTTGCTTCCTTATAAAAAGCATCAAAATTGAACCAGTGAATGGCTTGCGCTACAGTAATAATATCAAAATAATTACTTGGAAAGTTTGTTTTTTCCGCCGGCTGTAAAGAATAATCAATATTAGATTTGTGTACGGCATTATTTAATTGCTGCTTGCTAATATCGGTTGCTTTTACTTCTTTAAAGAATTTTGCGAGTTCTCCTGCCACCTGACCATTCCCAGTTCCGCAGTCCCATGCATGTTCGGTGCAATTTAAATTCTCCTTAAGGTACTTAAATAGATCCCCTGGATAATGGGGTCTAAATTTTGCATATGAGGATGATTCAAAAGAAAAATTGTCTTTCATCTATTAGCTGTAAATGATATTTAAATCAATATGAACCAAAAAAGAACCGCCCAAAAGGACAGCTCTTTAGATACTGCTTACCATATAATTTTTTTATTACCTATCAAGGCTATCGGATACTTCCTCATAGTATACACTATCTATCGCTCTTGGATATGTGCTCAACATTGCATCTGCTGAGGGGGCATCCATTTTCTTCATAACATTGGCGGTCTTAATAAAGAAAGAACGAATTTCTTTATCAGCATCCGCTGATTTCATATCTATTTCTTGAAGTTCATTTTTTAATTCATCTACTTCTTCAGAAAGTTCTTCATAAAAATTTTCCTGGAGATCTTTCAAAGAAGCCACCGTAATTTGCAATTGCCTATTTAAGTTCTCCGAAGTATTACTTAAACTATCTTCCATAGCTTCAAGTTCTTGACTAGTTTCTAATCCATATACCTGACGTCTCTCGGAAATAGCCGCTGCAAATTTCTGCAAAGCTATAGTAGGATCAATTTCTTCCTGCATTTCTGCGTATTCATCATCACCGCTAATATACGTAAGGTAATCTGCCATAGCATTAGCCTCATAAGAATAATTAGACATTGTATCCTGCTCAACTTCTAAGGGTTCTATATCTATCTCTGAATCCTCCGCTTTCTTATCCCCATCATTACAGGCGACCAGTAATCCACCAGCTATCAGAATAAATCCTGTTTTCTTAGCAAGACCTATAGTTCTAAATATAAAATTAAAATTCTTATCTAGTTTCATTATCTCTAAAATTTTGGTTGTTTAGATTAAAATTAGGAAATAAATAACCGTTCTAGATAATCATAATGATAAACTATTTTTAAAACTTTTAGATCAAATTTTAATTTTAGTTAATTCTAACTAGAATATAGCGAAAAAATAAAATATATCTTAAAATAAGAAATTAAACATTAAACCTGAAATGCATAATATCGCCATCTTGCACGATGTATTCCTTCCCCTCTACCCGCATCTTTCCAGCTTCTTTTACTTTGGCCTCACTGCCGAAATGATCAAAATCGGTATAAGAAATTACTTCGGCTCTAATAAACCCTTTTTCAAAATCGGTATGGATCACACCCGCAGCTTGGGGTGCAGTAGAACCAACGGGAATAGTCCAGGCTCGAACTTCCTTAACACCGGCAGTAAAATAAGTCTGTAAATTTAAAAGCTGGTATGCTCCGCGTATCAACTTTGCCGAACCAGGTTCCTCAAGACCAATATCCTGCAGGAACATTTGACGTTCTTCAAAATCATCAAGTTCAGTAATATCAGCTTCAGTTCCTACTGCAAGTACCAGCACCTCTGCATTTTCTTCTTTTACAGCTTCCCTTACTTTATCCACATGGGCATTTCCCGAAACCGCAGAATCTTCATCTACATTACAAACATACATCACTGGCTTGTCGGTGATGAACTGAAGTGGTTTTATAAAGTCTTTCCGTTCCTCCTCGGTTAAATTTATCGCCCTAACCGATTTCCCTGCTTCCAAACCTTCTTTAACTTTGCTTAGTGCAGCCTCTTCCTTCTGAGCCTCCTTATTGCCAGTTCGCGCAGCACGTTTTACTTTCTCCAATTTCTTATCGGTTGTTTCCAGGTCCTTGAGCTGAAGTTCCATATCTATAGTCTCTTTATCACGGATAGGATCTATAGAACCATCCACATGTACAATGTTATCATTGTCAAAGCAACGTAGAACGTGCAGAATTGCATCAGTTTCCCGAATATTGCCTAAAAATTGATTACCCAGGCCTTCACCTTTACTAGCCCCTTTAACAAGTCCTGCAATATCAACGATCTCTACAGTAGCTGGTTGGACTTTTTCGGGTTTGACCAAATTTTCCAATCTCTGGATCCTTGTATCTGGTACATTTACCACTCCCACGTTAGGTTCTATAGTACAAAATGGAAAGTTGGCACTTTGTGCCTTAGCGTTAGAAAGGCAATTAAAAAGGGTTGATTTTCCCACATTTGGTAATCCTACAATTCCGGCTTTCATAGTAATGATTTTTTGCGGCTGCAAATGTACGGATTTTCTATTGTCGTCACTAATTTCTTTTATTGCTACGCTCCGATTTTATTCCGAATATTCATTTTTTTTACCCCATCTATAATATTAGTATGTTTATTGATGTTAAGTATTATTAAAAACCCAGGGAAAAATTAGTTTGCTAATACTACCTAAAATAATTCCCTGAAGATTCATTAAAAATCCATATGCGATGAAAAAATTAAATGTATTCCTATTAATATTAATATTTAGCCTATCGGGATGTTATAAAGACAGGAACGATTTAGACCCTACCGGAAATCCTATATTACCTGAAAATCCACAAGAGATCGATCAAAGATTTGTAGCAGAAAATGGAGAGGTTTATTTTACTGGACTAGAATGCACCGGTACAGGAGATTACAATGTTGATACTGAAAATTTACTAAGTGCTCTTAGTATCCCTGATACCCTACCTGATGCTTTTGATTTATCTGAATTTCTTCCACCCGTGGGGAACCAGGGGGATCTAGGTTCTTGTTCATCCTGGGCCACGAGTTATTATATGAAATCATTCCAGGAAAAAATTCAATCTGGTTTGCCCTATTCTGATAATACGATTTTCAGTCCATCATACACTTATAATCAACTAACTGACAGTGAGTGCGGAGGAACCTCCATTGCAGCTACCTTAGCAATAATCGAAGAACAGGGAGTTGCCGCTTTAGAAATATTCCCGTATTACGAAAATGATTGTAATACCCAACCTGAAGAAGATGTAATTCAAGCAGCTGGCGAAGCCAAAATAGCAGATTTTAAAGCACTAAGTGGAGAAAACATGGTGGCAGAAATAAAAACCCTGCTCACCCAACAACAACCAGTTATCATCGGCACTGTACTTTCTCCTGAATTTGGAGTAACGGATAATTTTGGTCTAACGGCCTATCGCCCCCATAACATAGATTATGAGAACGTAACCTGCCACGCAATGTTGGTGGTTGGTTTCAATGATGATTTTAATGCTTTTAAAGTAGTGAATTCTTGGGGAATAGGTTGGGGAGACAGCGGTTTTGTATGGATAGATTATCTGGCTTTTGAAAATGTTATCAATGAAAATTCAAACTTCAGGGTCATTAATCAGGCTTATGTAGCCTACGATCTTTAAATTCTATTGGAGTTTATCATCTGGGATGCCCTAAATATAAACCAAAGTTAAAATTAAATGATTCTTCTAATTTAAATGTATTCCAGTTTGTGATTTGTCACATTGGGCTAACTTTGCGACTATGGAAAATACCAGGGTTTTACATACGCTAAAGGAATATTTTGGTTTTGATAGTTTCAGACCACTTCAAAAAAAAGTTATCGATTCGATTTTTGAAGGAAAAGATAACCTGGTGATCATGCCAACCGGGGGAGGTAAATCCATATGTTACCAACTTCCCGCCATTTTACTTCCGGAAATTACTTTGGTGATTTCTCCACTGATCGCTTTAATGAAAGACCAGGTGGACGGACTTACCGCTAATGGGGTTGCTGCAGCATTTCTAAACAGTAGCCAAACAGAAAATCAACAGCAGGAAATCTTCAAAAAAATTGATTCAAAGACTTTAAAGTTACTCTACGTTGCGCCTGAAAGTTTACAATTTGTAGACCGCTTTTTGAGCGATGGCAAAATCAGTTTGATAGCGGTAGATGAAGCACATTGTATTTCTAGCTGGGGTCACGATTTTCGCCCCGCCTATACCCAACTTGGTTATCTTAAAAACCGCTTCCCCAATACACCAATGATTGCCTTAACAGCTACAGCGGATAAAGCTACACGAGAAGATATTTGCAAACAACTAAATATTACCAGCGCTGAAAAACACACTGCTTCTTTCGACCGCAAAAATCTTAGTTTAGATGTTCGTCCGGGAATTAAGCGATTTGAACAAATCACCAATTTCATAAAAACCCGAAGCAATGAAAGTGGTATTATTTATTGTTTAAGCAGGAAAAACACCGAAGAAATTTCTGAAAAACTGCGGCGTCAAGGATTTGAAGCCGAAGCTTATCACGCAGGTTTGTCGCCGGAAAAACGGATTGAAATTCAGGATAATTTCATCAACGATAATTCTAAGATCATTTGTGCCACCATTGCCTTTGGGATGGGTATCGATAAATCAAATATTCGCTGGGTGATTCATTATAATATGCCTAAAAACTTGGAAGGCTATTACCAGGAAATTGGCCGAGCTGGACGGGACGGTTTGCCTTCGGAAACAATCCTCTTTCATAGTTATGCCGATGTGGTTCAATTACAAAAGTTCGCTTCAAATTCTGGAAACCAGGAAGTCCAGCTCGCCAAACTGGATCGGATGAAACAATATTCGGAAGCTTTAAGTTGCCGAAGAAAAATTCTTCTAAGTTATTTTGGAGAATTAAAAAAGGAAAATTGTGGCAATTGCGATATATGTAAAAATCCTCCGCAGTTTTTTGATGGAACCATTATTGCGCAAAAGGCCTTATCCTGTATCTTCAGGCTCAAAGAAAGTGAACCTATCACTTTAGTGATAGATGTGCTTCGCGGCTCACAGAATGAAGCTGTCTTCAGTAAAAATTATCAAAAAATTAAAACCTTCGGGATTGGAAAAGATACCTCGTGGCATCACTGGCAGCAATATATTATTCAACTGATCAATCTCGGTTATTTAGAAATTGCTTTTCACAGGGGCAATAATTTACAGCTCACCTCATTGGCAAAAACCGTACTTTTTGAAGGCGGAAAAGTACAACTCGCAAAAGTTCCAGATCGGAAAAAATTCAAACTCGCAGAAGAAAATGATATTTCCGAAAGCACTTCAAATAATTCCCTTTTTGAGAAATTAAGGCAATTAAGATTGAAAATCGCCAGAGAAGAAGAGATACCTGCTTATCTTATATTTAATGACGCGACCTTAAAACAGATGGAAAAATCGCGGCCGGTTACCGATGACGAATTTCTTCAGATTAACGGCGTAGGTAGACAAAAAATGCAGGATTACGGGTATGAATTCATTAAAGAAATCATTGCGTTTAACAAAGAAAAAAAAACTACCAAAAAGCGCAAACAAGCTAATACTTATAAAACCACATTAGCCTTATTGGGCAAAGATTTAAGTTTAGAGGAAATCGCCAGGAAACGAGAATTAGCTCTTACTACCATTTATTCCCATTTAGCAAAGTTGTATGCCGAAGATGAGGATGTGGAACCTTTGAAATACATTTCAAAATCCGATTTTAAGGCTATAAAAAAGGCAAAAGAAGAACTTGGAAATCCTGAAGGTTTGAAACCATATTTCCAGCATTTTGAGGAAGCCATGGATTATGGTACTATACGCTTAGCATTAGCTGTTTTAGAAAAAGAACAAGCAAAAGATTAAAAATCTTCGAGTCCAATTTTGTTTAAAAGCAATCCGGAAGCCGGCACTATATAATCCATTTGCATTTCAACCCCGGGCTTCAAGCTGTTTTCCAAATCTTCTAAAGTCAGTTCCCCCTTTCCAAGCTGTAATAAAGCACCCATCATTAATCGAACCTGATGTCTTAGAAATCCGGCACTATGAATATGAAAAATATAAGACCGCTTAGGAAAAAAACTGGCAGTTATTTCAGTGTTTTCAACCAATTTTGATACCGCGATCTCTCTTTCAAACATACTATTTTCTGAAACCCGAACGCAGTAATTCCTAAACTGGTGTTTTCCCTCAAAAATTTTTGCGCCTTTTTTCATTAGTTCAATATCAAGATCGAATTGAAAATTTGCCATTAAGGGTGCGCAAAATGGATGATTTTTTTCACCAAAACTAAAGAAATAAGCATATTCTTTTAGTTTTGGATGTTGAATAATATTGAACTTTGAATCTACCTCAACAATAGAGAGTGCTCTAATATCCTGAGGTAAATTTAGATTGAATTCCTCTAAAAACTCATCAAAATCTGATAGAGGCTCGTAGTCAAGAAACAGTTCAAAGGCCGATTCCTGAGCTGAGACCATGGCATCAGTTCTACTGCTACCTAGAATTTTAAATTTTTCAGTAGGCATAACATACCGCAAGGTTTTTGTTATGAGCTCCTCTACCGTCTTTACATGGGGTTGCTTTTGCCAACCATGCAAGCGGTAACCTAAATACTGAACTTTAATAAGATAAAAATAGCGTTTGGGTTGCAAATTTTTGTTTTTCCGGATTCCTGACAATCAAGGCTAATATTCTCTTTTTTTATTTAATTCTTCCATATCCTCTAGCGCTTCAGAAGGAATTACTTTAAGGAAGGAAGGGTGTTGCTCTATGGCGTATTCCAGTTTACTTACAATCTCTTCTATGGAATCATTTTCATAATCTATTTCAAGGGGTTCCTTAATTTGCATCGTTTGTAGAATTCCACGTTTCTTCACCCTTATTCCTTTCTTATCAAATGAGCGTCTAAACCCATCAATCACTATAGGAATTACCACTGGTTTGTATTGTTTAATTATATGAGCAGTTCCTTTTCTAATGGGTTTAAAAGGTTTGGTGGTTCCCTGTGGAAAGGTGATCACCCAGCCATCTTCAAGGGCTATTCCAATATTCTTGGTATCGTCTGGATTTACCTTACGTTCGACTTCTTCACCTTTTGCACGCCAGGTTCTTTCTACACTAACGGCTCCCGCATAGGCCATAATCCTATAAAGCAAACCGGCATTCATGGTTTCCTTGGCAGCCACGTAATATATATTGAGTTTTGGCTGCCAAATATAGCCTATGTTTTTAATTGAATCTACCCTACCGCTGAGGCTGGCGTTGAAAACGTGAAACATTGCGGTGACATCGGCGAAATAAGTTTGGTGGTTGGAAACAAAAAGCACATTGGTATCAGGAAGATTTTTAATGATATCTGAGCCTTCAATATTTAATTCATTATAACCGCGATATCGTCGATGGGTTAATAATCCGAAAATACGGATAAGCCACTTTTTCAGAAATAAAATATGTCCAAACGGATTTCTTTTTAATAATCCCATAGTTTAAATTTCAGTCCCTGCTAACCCTTAACCAGTTAGCTTACATATTCAACAATTCTTAAAAATTAACCCGCGCAAATATAGTAATTCTTAGTTTTTAAAAGCTTTCTCTAAAGATTTCCCTTATTTCGCTTAGCATCATCCCTGTAGCTCCCCAAACAATTTGTTCATTTAATTTAAATGCGGGAACGATCATTTTGTTAGAATAACTGGTACTCAATTCTTGCTTTACAAAATTAGAATGATCCAGAAAATGATCTAAATCCACTTCTAAAATTCGCTCTACTTCACTTACCTGTGGTGTTAAAGTCGGTGTTTCTTCCAGCAAACCCAAATAAGGTTGTACCCAGAAATTACTTGGGGGAATATATAAGCGTGTAAGTTCCTTTATTACCTTAATTTTACTTCTGGGAATCCCAACTTCTTCTTCGGTTTCTCGCAAGGCAGTTTGTTCCAGATTCTCATCTTCAGGTTCCACACGTCCACCCGGAAAACCAATTTGATTTGAATGAACACCTTTGTAGGTTTTTCTTAAAATTAAAACGAGGTGGGTTCTATCAAAAATATCAGGGTAAAAAACAGCCATAACCCCAGCCCTATTAGGCTGAAGGCTATCAACATCAAGATTTTCCATCGCTTTACTTCGATTACCCGGCATTAATTTATGATGCGCCCTTTCTCCCGGAAGGACAATTTTTTTTAATTTTGGAATCCTGTCTTTAAAATCCTGAAAATCCATGAGAAATCTTATTTCTATTTTTTCTTTATTCCTAATTCTTTTTTTCGCAAGTTGTGAAGATAAGCAATCTTCCAGTAAAAACGCTTCCAAAACTACTTCTGAAAATGAAGTTATAGCTCCTAAAACTTCCAAATTAGATTCCTTAAAAGCAATATACGCTGAGAAAGAGAAAATAGTGAAATTAGATACTACGGAGACTGACGACCGATTTCCTATTCCCCAGGAAAAGCTTATTCCTTTTTTAACCCAATACGGAAAAGAGAATCCTGAGAACCGCGTTCGTATTAGCACAAATTTTGGTGATATTGAAATAATGCTTTATAGCGATACCCCCCTACATCGTGCGAATTTTATTATGCTGGTAAAGAAAGGCTATTTTGATAATACTTATTTCCATCGCGTTGCACCTGGTTTTGTAATCCAGGGGGGTAATTCAGATAATATTTCAACCCCTAAAAAAAGATCTAATATTGGCGACTATCTTATTCCAAGTGAATTTAATGCCGGTCATAAACATACTTATGGAGCTTTTTCAGCAGCAAAATACAGTGAACAAAACGTGAGTAAGGCTTCTTCTCCCTTTGAATTTTTTATCGTCATGGATAAAAACGGCACACCTCATTTGAATAATGACCATACTGTCTTTGGACGGGTCACCAAAGGAATGGATGTAGCCGAAAAAATCGCAAAGGTAAAAACTGGTCAGTCGGAATGGCCTATTAATAATGTGGAAATGGAAGTTGACCTGATTGACTAATTAAGCACGTTGGGTGTAAAAATTATAATCGGTTATTACCTGCTGAATAAAGTCCATTGGCGATTCCTTCGGTTGTGTCTCCAGTAATTCTGATAGTTTTTCTGAAAGCGATAAAATAAGTTGGTGATTTTGGTTTCTCCTGGCAGTTTGGTAAAGATTTTTAATATCCTGTACATCGGAATCCTTTAAAACACTGACTTGTGGATATTTTGGCACATAGCCTTCCGGAACATCGACTGCTAAACTTCGACTTAAATTAGTCCTTGGTTTTTCAGAAATCACCGTGGTTTTAGCAGCAAGATCACCTAGACGCTGCCCTTTACCGTTTAGTAATATAGTTACTACCGCAATAGCCCCACTACTAATAGAAATATCAATAAAACGCAATAACCATCTTATTAAATATTCAGAAAAAGCCGGCCGGCTACCATCTAATTTTACGACTCTAATTTGCAAAGCGGCCTTTCCAGGGGTTTGACCATTATATAAACTTTCCCATAATAAATAGTATAACAACGAAGGCAGTCCCATAATCAGGTAATACACCCATTGACCGGAAGCATCTAATCCTGTCCCTGCAAGTGCAAGGGAACTCATCACAATATATAAACCAATAATAAACATATCAACGATAAAGGCGAGGATTCGATCACCCACACTAGCAACATTCTGATCAATACTTATATTTTGAGCGGTTTCAATTTGAAAATTATCCATTTAATCTGTTTCTTTGAGTCATAATAGAAATTACCATGCGTGAGGCAGCTTTTGTGAAGCAAAATAAGGATAAATGGTTGAAGTTTGAAAGCTTGCTTCAAAATAAAAATAGGCTGCATCCGGAGCAGCTCTCTAATATTTATATTGAAATCAGCGATCATTTAAGCTATGCTAAGACTTTTTATCCAAAAAGCAATACTACTACCTATCTAAACCAGTTAGCAGCCAGTGCTCATCAAAAAATTTACAGAAACAAAAAAGAATCCCGAAACCGGTTTATCACCTTTTTCAGTAAAGAATTCCCCTTGTTTTTCTATAATTTTCAGAAACAACTATTGCTCAGTTTTTTGATTTTTGCTCTCTTTTCTGCAGCAGGAGCATTTTCCGCAGCGTCGGATCATACTTTTGTTAGAAGCATTCTAGGGGACGCTTATGTAAATATGACCTTACAGAATATTGCTCAGGGGGATCCTATGGCGGTTTATAAAAATATGGCAGAGACGGATATGTTCCTGGGAATCACCTTAAATAACATTCGAGTTTCCCTAATGGCTTTTAGCATGGGTATTCTTGCGGGCATAGGGACGGTATTTATATTAATGCAAAACGCGGTAATGCTGGGTTCCTTTCAGTATTTTTTTTATGATCAGGGCTTGCTGTGGGAATCGGCAAGAACAATATGGATTCATGGAACCATAGAAATTTCAGTAATAATTATTGCCGGTTGTGCCGGGTTGGTAGTTGGAAAAAGCATACTTTTCCCTGGAACTTATACCCGGCTGACCTCCTTTGTGAAAGGAGTTAAAAACGGACTTAAAATTGTGATTAGTACCATTCCATTTTTTATTTTAGCTGGATTTCTGGAAGGTTTTGTAACCCGACACACCCAAATGCCCGATTGGCTGGCAATTTTAATTATCGGAAGTTCATTAACTCTCATTATATTTTACTATATATTTTATCCCATATTTTTACACAAAAAACAACAAATTCATGAAGCAGGATTACATTGATTTTAAGCAACAGCGTGAGCTGGGGGATATCATAAGCGATACATTTAAATTTATACGTGAAAATTATAAGGCCTATTTTAAAAGCGTAATTAAAATCCTTTGGCCTGCATTTTTATTATTAATTGCTGCCGTAGCTTATTATTCATATACCACTGTAGGAAACTCCCTTATGTTCGCTCAGGATGGCGGCTTTTTTATAGGATTTGGTTTATTAATGATTGGTTTGTTATTATATTATGCAGTATTGAATGTAGCAGCTTTTCATTTTATTAAATCTTACGTACACAACCACGGACTACCAGATCACGAAGATGTAAAACAAGGTGTGAAGGCGGACCTGGGAAAGATGTTTGGTCTTGGGGCTATTACCTGGATTCTTATTTTCGTCGGACTTATAATTTTAATTATTCCAGGTATTTATTTAAGTGTACCGTTAAGTATTGCAGCTGCCGTTTTAGTATTTAAAAATGAAAGCATTGGGGGTAGTATTTCGGAAAGTTTTCATCTGGTGAAGGACAACTGGTGGATGAGTTTTATAAGCCTTTTCCTTATTTGGCTAATCATTTATATAATTAGCCTTATTTTTCAAATTCCAGTACTTATTTATACGTTTGTAAAAATGTTTACCATCATGGAAGAGCAATCGGCTTCCGCACCTAATGTAGCCGATATGTTTGACTGGGTGTATCTTACCTTAACCATAATTGCTTCTGCCATTCAGTATTTGCTTTATGCTATCACCCCAATAGGGGTGGCCTTTGTATATTACAATTTGAACGAACAAAAATATTTTACCGGCGCCTACGAAAGCATTGAAAACCTTGGGAAAAACGATTGATGGTTAAATTTTTACTTTCCCTCAGTTTTATTTTCTTCGGAATCTCAGGTCCGCAAGCACAAATAGTAATAGATTCTACTGAAATAAATCAGCGTCTACCTGACAAGACCCTGGAAAAAGCTGATTTTGATAGTAAAGAAATTGAAAAATATAAAGCGGAAAAAGCTTTTGATTATCTTGAAAAAATTGAAGAAGATTCGTGGTGGACACGCTTAAAACGTTGGGTGGAACTTAAATGGAATGCTTTTTTGCAATGGCTTTTTGGCGACTATCAAACAAACTCATTCTGGAGTACCGTTTTGTCAGCTCTTCCTTATGTGTTGTTAGTTTTGGTTCTCGGCTTGATTACCTGGCTTTTTATTCGGTTAAATCCCGGAAATGCCGTGATGGCTGAACCTTTAATGGGCAAGGTAAATCTAAAAAAGGAAGAAGATATTGTAAGATCCGCTGATATTTCATCATTAGTTAACAAAGCTATTGAAGAAGAAAATTACCGTCTTGCTGTACGATTTCTATATTTAAAAAGTTTGCGATTGCTGGATCAAAAAGAACATATTTCCTATAGATTCCAAAAAACAAATCAAGATTATATCAATGAAATATATAAAACTGAAATAAAAGATCAGTTCACCAAGATCACCCGACTCTATGATTTTATATGGTATGGTGATTTTGAATTATCCAAAGGTCGGTTTGAAAAAGCCAATAGGGAATTTACCCTTATGGAAAACAACTTGAAAAACGCGGACAATGGGTAAAACATCAAAATTATTTTTTGGTTTTTTTCTGCTCCTGTTACTTTTTCTAACTTACCTTGAAGCGACAGAACCACAGCCGGTGAATTGGACACCGAGTTATATGAATGATGATAAAATTCCCCTTGGGAGTTTTGTTTTTTATGAAAGTTGGAAAAACACCAATAAATGGGAATTCGAAGAAATTGTGAGTCCCCCCTTTGAAAAGCTTACTGATAGTATAGGAAATGGCACTTATTTCTTTTTAAATAATACTGTGAATTTTGATCGGGATGAATTGGACAGGCTGTTGGACTGGGTCTCTAAAGGAAATGAATTGTTTGTTTCTGCACGCTCCATTAGCCCTGTTTTATTGGATACACTTAATTTGGAAACAAAAGTTTTTATACCAGAAAATAACCTCAGTTCTAAACCACAATTGAATTTTGAAAATCCGGCATTAAAAAACAAAACAGATTATCAATTTAAGAATGAATTTCCTTCACTTTATTTTCATCAAAAGGATAGTGCTAAAGTTGAAATCCTGGGAAGGATAAATATTCAGGAAGATGATAACCAAAGTCAACCTAATTTTATCAGTTCGAATTTTGGTAAAGGAAAGATCTATCTCCATAACACCCCGGAAGCTTTTGGCAATTACTTTTTGCTAACGGAGCAAAATTATGAATATACTGAAAAGATCCTGGCATATATAAGTAAGGAAAAACCAGTCTTTTTAGATAATTATTATAAAGCTGGAAAAACATTTTATTCCTCACCACTTTATATTTTACTGAGCGACAACAAGCTTAAATGGGCATACTATTTTTTACTTGCTGGCAGTATTTTGTTCATTATTTTTGAAGGTAAGAGAAAGCAACGTGCGATTCCTATAGTAAGACCTTTAAAAAATCAGACTTATCAATACGCTAAAACAGTGGGTGACCTTTATTTAGAACAAAAGGAATACAACGAATTGATCACAAAAAAAATCAATTTGTTTTTAGAATATATCAGGATATATTATAAAATTTCCACAACGGTCATAGACGAAGATTTCTATACCTTATTAGCCGCAAAATCTGGAAACAGCGAAGCATCGGGAAAAGAACTTTTTTCGAAAATAGCACAATTTTCAAATAGGCCTAATGCCGGGAAAGCTGAGTTTTACGATATTTCTCAGGCAATAAATAATTTTAAATCACATTCCAATGGAAAACCACGAACGTAAAGAAACTGAACCCCTAGATTTTGACAACCGCATTCCCTTAGACGATCTAAAAGAAGCCGTTGCGAGATTAAAAGACCAGCTGGCAAAAGTAATTGTTGGTCAGAATGATTTTGTAGAATTATTAATCGCAGGTTTACTTTCAAACGGTCACGTTTTAATTGAAGGCGTACCCGGGGTCGCCAAAACCTTAACCGCAAAATTATTCGCTAAAAGCCTTGATACCAATTTCAGCAGAATTCAGTTTACACCAGATCTTATGCCGAGTGATGTTCTTGGAACTTCGGTTTTAAATGTACAAAAAGGCGAATTTGAGTTTAAACCCGGACCTATTTTTTCCAATATTATCTTGATCGACGAAATTAACCGCGCTCCGGCCAAAACCCAGGCTGCTTTGTTTGAGGTAATGGAAGAACGACAAATTACCATAGACGGGCAACAACACGATCTGGATGCTCCTTTTATGGTCCTGGCGACACAAAACCCTATAGAACAAGAAGGTACTTACGCGCTTCCTGAAGCTCAGTTAGATAGGTTTTTATTTAAAATTAAGGTGGATTACCCAAGCCTTGACGAGGAAGTAGCTATTCTAAAGACTCATCACAACCGCAAAGGCCTTCTTCCTGTTTCACAGATTGAAGCAGTATTGAATCCCAAGAATCTCAATGAGCTAAAAAGTCAGATCCAGGAAATTATCCTTGAAGAAAAACTGATGCATTATATTGCCGGCATTGTAGGTAAAACGCGAAATCATTCGCACGTTTATCTTGGTGCCTCCCCCAGAGCTTCCATTGCGGTGATGAATGCTTCTAAAGCCTTTGCTGCAATAAAAGGAAGGGATTTTGTTATTCCCGAAGATATTAAAAGAGCACTTAATCCTGTTCTGGCACACCGATTAATTATTAGTCCTGATAAGGAAATGGAAGGGATAAGTGCCAAAGAAGTAATAGAGATGATCTCCCAATCTGTAGAAATCCCACGTTAGTGCTTAAATTTTTTAAATCCTTATATTTAAACCAACGTTTTTACTATGCGATCTTTACCATCGCACTACTCTTTCTGTTTTCCTATTTTATCGAATTTTTATATGGATTCACCTGGGTTCTTAGCCTAATACTGCTACTTCTATTTGGAAGCGATTTGATAAGTCTCTATAGAAAGAACCAAGTAAGTGCAGAGAGAATTCTTCCGCAGAAATTATCAAATTCAGACGAAAATGAAGTGGAGATTATGGTCGAAAACAAATATAGATTTTCGATTAATGTTGAAATAATAGATGAAATCCCAATACAATTTCAGAAAAGAGATTTTTTAAAAAAAATAAAAATCGAGGCCGCTACTACGGAAAGATTCTCTTATTATTTACGTCCGGTTACTCGCGGCGAATACTTCTATGGGAAACTAAATATTTACGTTTTTACAAATATAGGCTTAGTTAAAAAACGCTTGGTTTTTGGAAATCAACAAATGCTGAAAGTATATCCTTCATTCATTCAAATGAAGCAACTCGATTTTCTGGCCATTGATAATCGATTATCCCAGCCCGGTTTAAAAAAAATACGCCGAATTGGTCATACAATGGAGTTTGAGCAAATAAAAGAGTACGTTCCGGGAGACGACGTTCGAACAATTAACTGGAAAGCCAGCGCTAAACAGGGCGAACTTATGGTTAACCAGTTTCAGGATGAAAGGGCACAGCCTATTTACTCGATTATCGATACTGGACGAGTTATGAAAATGCCCTTCAATGGTCTGAGCTTGCTGGATTATGCAATTAACAGCAGTCTTGCATTTTCTAATATAGCGCTTAAGAAAAAGGACAAAGTAGGCCTAATTTCATTTTCAGCTAAAATTGAAAGTATTCTTAAGGCTAATGCAAAACTGAGTCAGTTACAGCAAATTATGGAACGCTTGTATAATATTAACACGAAATTTCCAGATTCAGATTTTAGTATGCTTTATAGCAATTTGCGAAAAAGTGTCTCCCAGCGAAGTTTAATGATGCTATATACTAATTTCGAACATATCTCAGCTCTAAAAAGACAACTCCCCTATTTAAAAGCAATTAATAAAAAACATGTGTTAGTGGTTATTTTCTTTGAAAATACCGAATTAGATAAAATAATCGCAAGCTGTCCAGACAATACGACGGATATGGCACACCAGGTTATTGCGGAAGGTTTTGCGCACCAAAAGAAACTAATGGCAGCTGAGCTTCGCAAACACAGCATCAACACTTTACTTACCAGGCCCGAAGAATTAAGTATTAACACCATTAATAAATATCTGGAAATTAAAGCCCGCGGGATTCTTTAACTAGAACTTAAGATCCGCCAAATTACTCCGTCACCTGACACGCTTTTAAATTCTTTTACAGGTTGCCTCCCTAATACTACATATCAGTAGTAAATCAACTTAATTTTTTGAAATACTCATCCAAGAGTAGCGACAGTTCAGCAACCAAAAGTTACAACTGGGTGAATAATATTAATCTGGCATTCGGAACCAGCTTATTTTTAGGATTATAAACCAATAAAAATAAAAGGATTATGAAAACAATTGCCATTCTACTGAGTCTCTTTCTAAGCAATCTGGCTTTTGGAAAAATGCAGGAAACCCGAATAACTTGTGTAAATGCAGAGAATCTTTCTTGGAAATATAGAAAGGTTTGCCCTACTTTTTTTACCAAAGATAATTTTTTTCAAAAAGCACCAGTTCAAGCTGAAGTATACCAAATTAAGGACGGACGACCTTCGATAACTTTCCCCGAAATTCCTATCAATACCTTCGAAATAACCTTTCTAGATAAGATGGAGAATCAAAAAATGGATTTTAAAACAAACAGAACGCCGAACGAAGATTTAAAAATATCCACAATCTAATTTCTGAAATATTGAACCTTCGATTGTAGATTTGAAAATAAATTTAAATTGACTTCATATAGATAAAATCATATTTAACTTGATTTAAAATAGAAAAAACAAATACATTTGCAGGAACATAAGGGATCAATTTATGACGATAACACAACTGCATTATGTGTTGGCCGTTGCCGAACACAAAAATTTTACCAAAGCAGCTCAAAAGGTTTTTGTGACCCAGCCTACATTAAGTATGCAAATTCAAAAACTGGAGGATGAACTGGATGTACAAATTTTTGATAGAACAAAGAAGCCAATTCAGCTTACTGAAACCGGCCAAAAGATCGTTCAACAGGCCAGAAATATTGTTAATGAAAGTGATAGAATTAAGGATATTGTTGACCAACAGAAAGGTTTTGTAGGGGGAATTTTTAAATTGGGTGTTATTCCTACAGTGATGCCTACTCTTCTGCCAATGTTCATCAATAATTTCATTAAAAAATATCCGAAAGTTAAACTCAAAATAGAAGAGTTAAACACCGAAGCCATAATTGAACGGTTAAGGGAAGGTCACTTAGATGCTGCAATTGCCGCAACTCCCCTAGAGTTACAGGGAATCAAAGAAAATGTGCTTTATTATGAACCCTTTGTGGGTTATATTCCAAATACACACCGGCTTCATCCTAAGGAAAAAATCGAAATTAATGATCTCGACATAGATGATATGCTGCTGCTTGAAGATGGACATTGCTTTAAAGACGGTATTCTTAATCTTTGCAAATCCTCTAGAAACTATGATGACGATCATTTTCAACTGGAAAGCGGAAGTTTTGAAACCTTAATAAAACTGGCAAATGAGGGGCTGGGCATGACACTCCTTCCCTATTTACATACTATGGATATAAAAGACGCTGAGAAGAAAAACCTAAGAATGTTTAAAGAGCCAGTACCCGCAAGGGAAGTGAGTCTTATCTATAACCGAAGTGAATTAAAAATGCAGATTATTGAAGCATTGCGTAGCACCATAGAAGGGGTGGTAAAAGGTGCTATAGCTTTTCATAATGTAAATATTATAAGTCCTGTAAACAAAAAGAAAGCATTTCAGGAATAAAAATTAGAAGTTAATGTAGTATTTAATAAAAAAGCGGCCAAAGCCGCTTTTTGTTATGTATTTAAATAAGTTAAACATTGATTAAGTTCCGGATTTTGACGAGTTAAAGCTAGAATCCAGATACGAAGTTCCTCTATTTCGTGAGGTAATAATCGTTGAAGTGCCTTTTTCACTTCCCTACAAAACAGTGCGGGATCAAAACTGACCTTGTCAAGAACAGTTTTGGTATATTCAAACATCGCTCTCGCCATAATTTGAAAGATTTAAATTAGAAGTTAGTTTTAAAAAGAGTAGAAATCTTTTAATAGGCTGTATTTTTTTAAGACCTTCTAAATATACTAAAAATTTCTATATCCCTGTTTAATTCACAACTGTTTAACAACCCTAAAATCTACGATCACCCCCAATAACATCTCCTAATCCCCCTAGAATACTGCCTTCTCCTTTATCTTTACCCCCAGCCTGTGGTGCTGCCTGCAAAATCCGGTTCGCTAATCTACTAAAAGGAAGGGATTGGACATAAACCGTTCCCGGACCGGTAAGGGTTGCAAAGAAAAGACCTTCTCCACCGAAGATGGTGTTCTTAATTCCTCCTACAAATTCAATATCATAATTTATATCCTGGGTGAAACCTATAATACAACCGGTGTCTATTTTTAATTTTTCACCAGGAGATAATTCTTTCCTGGCCATGGTACCACCCGCATGAACAAAGGCCATGCCATCCCCTTCTAACTTTTGCATAATAAAACCTTCACCTCCAAAAAAACCGCGACCGAGTTTTTTGCTGAATTCTATTCCTACGGCAACACCTTTAGCTGCACATAAAAAAGCATCCTTCTGACAAATGAATTTATTCCCGAACCGGGTAAGATCTATAGGTATAATTTTCCCTGGATAAGGCGAAGCAAAACTGATCCGTTTCTTTCCCTGAATTTCATTGCTGAAAATGGTCATAAAAAGACTTTCTCCGGTAAGCAAACGCTTTCCGGCCCCAAGGACTTTACCCAAAAATCCTTCATTCTCTTTAGAGCCATCCCCGAAAATAGTATCCATCCTAATACCATCATCCATCATCATAAAATTGCCTGCTTCTGCTATTACGGCTTCTCTAGGATCGAGTTCCAGTTCCACGTACTGCATTTCTTCACCAAAAATCTGATAATCTATTTCATGTGCATTCATATTCCTATTATTTTGCTTTTATAGTCCATTCAAATTCAAAAACAGCAACCTGTTCTCCGATATCGTTTAACCCGGTAGATTTCATCCAGAAAGTCTGTCCCTCGCCAGTGGCTAATGTTTGTTTTATTGCACCTTCTATTAAATGTCCTTCATAACAATAAAAGGTGATTTTACCAGTGGCTTTTTTAGTGAACTTTGCCCGGTTCTGAGCCACCAGCATAGAAATCTTTCTATTAGACTGTTGAATTTTACCCATTAACAAAGCGCCAGTACTGAGTTCTGCTGCCATTGCCTGCACAGCAAAATACATACTCTTAAATGGATTTTGGTTTATCCATTTATGTTTAACGGTAACCTTGCAGGTATTCTCTTCAAATTCACTTACCCGAACTCCGCAAAGCCAAGCGCTTGGCAGCTTTAGCATAAGAAATTTATTGAGTTTGCTTTTATTTAACGTCATGGAAAAAGTTTGTTTTTATTAAATGTATTTAAATTATTCAATAACTGTTTAGCTATAAATTCATAAATATATGTTAAATTTTAGTACTATGTTTTGCAAAATACCTTCTTTTAAACATATATTTGTAATATAAATTATTAGGTTATGAACTCAAAGATAGCAAAAGAAGAAAAAACACTGGCCACAATTTTACATTTATCGGTTTTCAGCAAATTCATTATTCCATTTGGGAATTTTTTTTTCCCTTTGATCTTATGGCTGACAAAAAAGGAAAAACCATTTATAGATGATCACGGTAGAAAAGCGATCAATTTTCAGATTAGCCTTTTTTTCTACACCATCTTTCTGGTAGTTTTAGCCCTGGCTATTATTATATTTCAGGCGGTTAGATTAAACGGAGATTTTCCCTTTGTAATAGGACCGGATCAATTTTATATTGACCAGATGGGTCAGGCAATCTCTATTGTAATAACGATTGTCGTATTTGCAAGCCTGCTTTCCGCATTGTTTTTACTGGAAATCTTTGCTGTAATAAGTGCAAGTATTAAAGCCAGCAATGGCGAAAACTATTCTTTTCCCTTAAGCATCAACTTTATAGGGAAAGATTCAGATCATCATCATAATAACCATCAAAAATCAAAAAATGAACAGTTTAACAAACCTCAAAATCAAACGCTATGAAGATAGAAAACACCAAGGCTCAAATGCGTAAAGGTGTATTGGAGTACTGTATTCTTTCGGTATTAAAAGACGAAGATGCGTATGTAGCCGAAATCCTGGACACCCTTAAAGACGCAAAGTTACTTGTGGTTGAAGGCACTATTTATCCTTTATTAACCAGGTTAAAAAACGCAGGATTGCTCAATTATCGCTGGGAAGAGTCCAGCAGCGGACCACCACGAAAATACTATGGCCTGACCGAAACCGGCAAACTCTTTCTAAAGGAACTTACCGGTACTTGGAACGAACTTCAAACCGCTGTTAATGTTGTAACCAATCAAAAAAATAAGAATCATGAATAAGACAGTAAATATAAATCTTGCCGGTATATTCTTTCATATAGACGAAGACGCATATGCCAAACTGCAGCATTATCTGGATGCTATAAAACGATCCTTTACCAATACCCAGGGAAAAGATGAAATCATTGCAGATATTGAGGCTCGTATTGCTGAATTGTTCCATGAGAAGAAAAAGGACGATCGTCAGGTTATCGGCATAAAAGAAGTAGAAGAAGTAATCGCCATTATGGGGCAACCCGAAGATTATATGGTTGATGAAGAAATTTTTGAAGATGAACCAGTCTATACTAAAACCGCGAAATCTTCAGGAAAACAGTTATTCAGGGACACTGAACATTCTTACGTAGGCGGAGTTTCTTCCGGACTTGGACATTATTTAAGTATAGATTTTATATGGGTGCGTTTACTTTGGATCTTACTTACTATTTTTTCAAGTGGTGCCTTTATCCTTATTTATATTGCGCTTTGGATCTTTGTTCCAGAGGCCAAGTCCACAGCCGATAAACTGGCCATGCGAGGTGAAGAGGTAACCATTAGTAATATTGAAAAAAAAATCCGGGAGGGTTTTGACAATGTTTCCGGAAAGGTAAAGGATGTAGATTACCAAAAATACGGCAACCAGGCAAAAAGCGGTGCGAGCTCTGCCGCTACTGCTATTGGCAATGTTTTTGCTTTTATCCTAAAGGTATTCGTAAAACTTATTGGAATTGCTTTAATAATTTTTGCTGGTGCAGTCTTGATATGTCTGTTCGTAGGAGTTTTTACTGTTGGTACTTTTGGTATTATAGATGCTCCCTGGAGCAGTTATGTGGAAATGGTTGTCAGTGGCGCGCCCCTGTGGTTACTTTGGTTGCTGGCCTTTCTTCTTGCGGGTATCCCTTTCTTCTTCCTGTTTGTACTGGGATTAAAAATTCTGGTTGGTCGTTTGAAATCTATTGGAACTCCCGCTAAACTAGTTCTACTTGGCCTTTGGATTCTTGCTTTTGTTGGTGCTAGTATCATCGCGGTCCAACAAGCTACACATCGGGCATTTGATGGAGAACAGATTATAACGGAGACCCTGCCTATCTCTAGTAATGACACGCTTTACGTGCGTATGCTGTCAAACCCCAATTACTCCTCCAGTATATACAGAAGTACCGATTTCAAAATAAAATATGATGAAAACGATGCTAAAATATTGTACAGCTCTGATGTTCGATTAGTTGTAAAATCCACTAAAGATTCCCTGGCCAAACTCGAAATAATAAAGTCGGCCGATGGTAAAGATTACTTGGAGGCAAAAGAACGAGCCAGTCATATCGCATACAATAGCAGTTTCAGCGGGAATGAATTATTGCTAAACAGCTTTTTTACCTCACCGACAAAATATAAGTACCGCGAACAGGAAGTGATGATTACTTTATATATACCAGAAGGCACTACGCTGTTTGCCGATAACAATACCCATAGTTTTCACAGGAACGCTGATTATTGGGGTGATCTTTTGAACAATGGCCAGGAAGAAAAATTCTTAAAAATCACTGAAGATGGAGTAATATGCGAAGATTGTCCGGCAGAAGAATTGAACACCCAAAGCGAAGATCAGTGGAATGAAAACGGCGATTTTAATGCTAGAATAAACTCGGGGGAAGAAGAAGTGAATATTCAAATTAATAGTCAAGGAGTAACGGTTGATAAAAAACCGGTTGATAATAAGGAAGAAATTAAAGAAAATGAGGAATTATGATACAATTAATCCTGCAGATATTACTGGTGGTCTTTAATTTAGGGGAACCTGTAGTTGAAAATGAAGAACTGGTTAAGCAATACATGGAGTGTCATCAAATCTTAACCAAAAAATGTCCTGTAGCATTCTACGAATGCTAAGCATCTCTTAAAAGCCTCCATTACGGGGGCTTTTTAGTATATTTGTTTTAAACACAAATTTTATGAAAAAAGTACTATTCCTCTTCAGTATTGTAACATTAATTAGCTGTGGCGCTCAAAAAATAAAAGGTAGTGGAAATGTTACTACCGAAAAAAACCGGCTACCAGATTTCCATAGCCTGGAGATCGCAGGAGATTTTGAGGTGAAACTCAAAAAAGGATCTACCGGAATGATTGAAGTAAAAGCTGATGACAACTTACATAGCCTTATCAGAGGTGAAGTGGTTGACAGGGTACTATATCTTAAACCAACCAAAGAAATAGGGCGAAGCAAATCACAGGAAATTACAATTACTTATCCAGAAAATCTTCAGAAAATCAATGTTTCCGGCCATACCGAAATTGAAGCCGAAGGAGAACTATATTCTGAAGAGCTTAAAATCTCTACCTCAGATGATGCAGAGGTTTACCTAACCGTGACTTCTACCAAATTTGATCTTTTTAATGAAGGTAAATCTAAAGTAGAATTGAATTTAACCGCAGATGATGCTTATTTTCAACTGAATGGTTCAAGTGATATCGAGGCATTGGTAAACGCTCCCAAATTTAAAGTTGACACTTATGAAGATGCTACTGCACGTATTGAGGGAGAAGTAGACGACTTACAGTTACGGGCTGAGCATTCAAGCAAATTTGATGGTGAAAATTTAACAGCAAATACCGCAGTGGTAATTGCCGAAGGCAAGTCTAAGATCGAAATAGAAGTACTCGAAAAATTGACCCTTACCGCCAAAAACCGTAGTGAAATAGAATTGTATGGAAATCCTGAAATAGATTTATTAGAATTCTCAGAAAATGCAGTACTAGCCAAAAAGGATGGATAAAAGCTTGGAAATATATTAGAAAGATCATTTAAGATCTGGGTTAAAAAAATAAAAATTGTCTTAAAAGTCCCGAAAATCGGGACTTTTTTATTGGTATTTAGTATCTTAATTTAAAATTACTACAATGCATAAAAAAGAGATATATACCGCAGGAAAAGAACTTAGGGAAGCCGAAAAAGTTTTGATCCTCATCCATGGACGGGGTGGTAGTGCCAAGGAATTTCTTTCCCTGGCCAATCAATTAAATACATCAGATTTTGCAGTTTTAGCACCACAGGCTACAGATTTCACCTGGTATCCAAATTCCTTTTTAGGTCCAGTTGCTGAGAATGAGCCGGAATATTCTTCTGCCTTGGAAATATTAAGTGAATTACTGGAAGAAATTAAAGAAACTGGGATTGTTTCCGAAAATATTTATTTCGCTGGATTTTCTCAAGGTGCCTGCCTTACACTCGAATTCGTTAGCCGAAATGCCCAAAGATTTGGAGGTGTGGCCGCTTTTACCGGGGGACTAATTGGGGATAAGATTTATACTGAAAACTATGCTGGTGATTTTAATGGCACACCAATTTTTATAGGAACCGGTGATCCCGATTCTCACGTACCGGTAAAGCGCGTAGAAGATTCTGTCGAAATATTGCGCGATATGAACGCCAAGGTAGAAGTTAAAATCTATAAAAACAGGCCCCATACCATTTCACAAGATGAACTAAAACTTGCCAATGAATTTATTTTCAATTAAATATTGATCGATTCTATGAAAAGCATAAAAAAAATACATACAGCGGTGAGCTCACCTATCGCAGATCTTATTACTTATCGCGCATTACCCACGAATTCCATAGCACATATTGATCCCTTTTTATTTCTAAATCATCACGGCTATCAGGAGTACCCTAAAAATAATAATGGTCTGCCCTTTGGCCCCCACCCTCACCGTGGATTTGAAACGGTGACATTTATTCTTAAAGGTGATTTAACCCATAAAGACAGTGGGGGTTTTGAAAGTGTGATCAGAGCTGGCGGGGTACAATGGATGACCGCGGGAAAAGGACTTATTCACGCTGAAGTTTCTTCGGAAGAATTCAAAAAAAATGGTGGAGAACTTGAAATTCTCCAGCTCTGGGTAAACCTTCCTGCAAAACATAAAATGACCGATCCAAATTATAAAGGCCTTCAAAAAGAAGATATCCCTCAGCTCAACCTGGATCAGGGAAAGGTAAACCTCGCTGTAGTATCAGGTTACTGGGAGGATACAAAAGGTCCTTTTGTACCTTTAAACGATATCCAGATGGCTACCCTGAATTTTACTGAGGGTGGTAAATATTCTGTAGAAATTCCTAAAGAAAGAAGTATTTTCTTTTATGTAGTAAAGGGGAAAGTAAATGTAAACGGCCAAGAAGCAAAAATGCATCATTTAGTTGAATTCGCTAAGGAGGAAGGAAAAATAAAAATTGAGGCCACAGAAGAAAGTGTTATACTGTTGGGACACGCTGCACCTTTTAATGAACCTATTGTTGCCCAGGGCCCTTTTGTTATGAACAGCCAGGAGGAAATTCAACAGGCTTTCCAGGATTACCAAAATGGTGCATTTGGAACATGGAGGGGATAATTCTTTTAAGACTAACGCAACCTTTCTGCAGAACCTGCATCTTATAAGGGAACTAAACTATATAAAATGAAACCATTTTTTACGATTCTTATTGTATTAAGTTTTCTCTCCTGCAGTAAAGAGGAAAATAAAGAACCAGAACATCTAAATTTAGATCTGGTTTTAAAAGAGCTTCCACAGCAATGGGAACTTATAAAAATGACTGGTAGTTTCCAGGGTTCTGAAACTACTGGAGATGAAATGTTCTGGCAGGAGACCTACAGTTTTTCTGAAGATGGAACCTTTACTAAAACAAGAATTGATGAAGAAGGGAATACATTTACTGTTTCTGGTCAGTTTAGAATAACAGAGGATATGGAAACTCCTTCTGATAAATCTTTAGTTCTAACTTATGAGGAGGTAAATAATATTATTGGAAGCTGCTATAATAGACCGGTAGAATACCTTTATTACAGAAATGATGAAAATCTTCTTTTAAGTAATTGGTGGGCCTGCGATGGACCGGGATTGTTTTATAAAAAAATTCAGGAATAAAAAGCATTGAAGCTTTTTAAATTTAATCTTATAAAAAACCTCCTTAGCAAATAAACTAAGGAGGTTTCTATTTATGATAATACAGGAATTTATTTTCCTTCCATTTTATCCTTTAAAGCCTGAAGATCGGCATTAACATCACCAATAGTGGTTTTGTCGTTGTTTTGCGAAGCTGCTTTCTTGGCTGCTTGCTTAACAATTTGCTGTTCTTCTTCTTTGTGAATAGCCATATGAGAAGCTACTACTCTCTTGAATTCTTTATTGAATTCAATGATCTGAAACTCTGCCGATTCACCTTTGGTTAATTTGTTACCATCTTCTTTCTCAAGATGTCTGGTTGGAACAAATGCAGTGATATCTTCGTTAAAGTCTATAGTAGCACCTTTGTCTACGATCTCTGCGATCTCTGCGGTGTGTTTAGTACCAACAGCGAACTCAGTTTCGTACTTATCCCAAGGATTGTCTTCAACCTGCTTGTGACCAAGGCTTAATTTACGACCATCAACGTCTAATTCAAGAACTACAACTTCAAGCTCATCACCTACATTAGTAAATTCTGATGGGTGCTTGATTTTCTTAGTCCAGGAAAGATCAGAGATATAGATAAGTCCGTCGATTCCTTCTTCAAGTTCTACGAATACACCAAAGTTGGTGAAATTACGTACAATCCCTTTGTGTTTAGAACCAACAGGATATTTAGTAGTAATATCTGTCCATGGATCTGGAGTTAATTGCTTAATTCCAAGGGACATTTTACGGTCTTCACGGTCCAAAGTTAAAATTTGAGCTTCAACCTCATCTCCAACGTTTACGAAATCCTGAGCTGAACGCAAGTGCGTACTCCAGGACATTTCAGAAACATGGATGAGTCCTTCAACACCATCGGCAACTTCAATAAATGCACCATAATCTGCGATTACAACCACTTTACCTTTTACCTTGTCTCCAACCTTCAGATTCTCGTCAAGAGCTTCCCATGGGTGTTTGCTTAATTGCTTAAGACCAAGTTGAATTCTTGTTTTAGCTTCATCAAAATCAAGAATTACTACGTTTAGCTTTTGATCAAGTTCAACGATCTCATTTGGATGGTTGATACGCGACCAGCTAAGATCGGTAATATGAACAAGTCCATCAACTCCTCCAAGATCAACAAATACTCCGTAAGAAGTAATGTTTTTAACAGTACCTTCAAGCACCTGACCTTTTTCAAGCTGACCGATAATTTCTTTCTTCTGTTCTTCGATATCAGCTTCGATAAGCGCTTTGTGAGAAACAACAACATTTTTAAATTCATGGTTAATTTTAACCACTTTAAATTCCATCGTTTTTCCTACATAAGCATCATAATCTCGGATTGGCTTCACGTCAATTTGAGAACCTGGCAAGAATGCTTCAATTCCAAATACATCTACGATCATACCTCCTTTAGTTCTGCATTTCACAAAACCGTTAACGATAAGACTTTCATCATGAGCCTTGTTTACACGATCCCAGGCCTGGATAACCCGAGCCTTACGGTGAGAAAGAATTAATTGTCCTGTTGAATCTTCACGAACATCAATAAGTACCTCAACTTCGTCTCCAACTTTTAGATCTGGATTGTAACGAAATTCGTTAAGAGAAATAACGCCTTCACTTTTTGCATTAATGTCTATAATTGCATCTCGGTCGGTAAGATTAATTACCTTTCCTGTTACAACTTCGTCATTTAAAGTGTCTACGAAATTTTCTGCAACCAGCTTCTCAAATTCTTCTAACTTCTTATCATCAATTGGGTCAATACCCTCTTCATAATTGTGCCAGTTAAATTCTTCAAGAAATTTTTCAGGATTTTCCTGTTGCTCGGTAGGAGCAGGTTGCGATGAAGTAGCCATTCCAGCTACTGGTTGAACTTCAAGATTTTCATCCTGAAGGTCCTGATTTTTTTTGTCTTCAGCCATTGCTGATAAAAAATTTGTATCCTGTATTCTTCGGAAAAATTAAGCAAATAAAACACAGAAGATGTTTATGGTTTGATTTTCAATCCCTTTTGAATTTCCGATTCTTTGCCAAAAAGGGTTGCAAAAATACAACTTATTTCTCTAATCTCAAACCTTAAATAATTTAAAAACAGGAACCTTAATCTTCTATTTTATCCTGGGCAAGTTTCAGTACTTTTTTAAATTGTTGCTCCAAATTCATTTCTGAATTATCAATTTCTATAGCGTCTTTTGCCTTGACCAGGGGCGAATCCTCTCTGGTTGTATCGAGGTAATCACGCTCTTTGACATTGGCAAGAACATCTTCATAATCAATGTTTTCGCCGCGTTCTTTTAATTCATCATACCTGCGTTCTGCTCGTTTTTCAGTAGAAGCGGTCATAAATAATTTAAGATCAGCATCGGGGAAAACTACGGTTCCAATATCCCGACCATCCATTACTACGGCCTTGTTTTTTCCAAGTTCCTGCTGAATTTTCACTAACATCTTCCTTACTTCAGGAACAGCAGCCACTTTACTTACCTGCTTGGAAACTTCCATTAACCTGATTTCCTTTTCGACATTTTCACCATTTAAATGTACTTCCCCGTAACCTACCTTTTTGTTAAAAACAAAGCTGATATTTATAAAGGGTAAATGCCTTAAAATAGCCTCTTTATCAAAATTAGTATTGGTCACCATCATTTTACGCATCAGATATAAAGTAACGGCGCGATACATAGCACCTGTATCTACATAAACATATCCGAGTTCGGCAGCAAGTTGTTTTGCAACAGTGCTTTTTCCCGTTGAAGAATAACCATCTATGGCTATCGTGATTTTTTTACTCATAATTTAATTTCTACTTAAGTGACAAAATTAAGCAAAGCTCAACTTTACTGAAACCTTCACTCCATTTAAAAAGCCTCCCGATTAGGAGGCTTTTTTCTAAAGTGATTTTGCGTTTTTTACCTTTTCCTTGGTAATGGCCAGATCTATAACTTCACTCATTTCATTTACATAATGAAAGCTGAGTCCTTTAAGATAATCTTCCTTAATCTCTTTTATATCACGTTCGTTCTCTTTACAAAGTATGATCTCTTTGATTCTAGCTCGTTTCGCTGCAAGGATCTTCTCTTTGATCCCTCCTACCGGTAACACTTTTCCCCTAAGGGTAATTTCTCCTGTCATAGCAATACTTTTCTTCACTTTTCGCTGTGTAAACAACGAAACCAAGGAAGTAAGCATCGTTATCCCGGCACTTGGACCATCTTTAGGGGTAGCCCCTTCAGGCACGTGAATGTGTACATTATATTTTTCGAAAATAGTAGGATCTAAACCAAGCTCTTCTGCATTGGATTTCATATACTCCATGGCTATGGTAGCCGACTCCTTCATCACCTTACCGAGGTTTCCAGTAATATTCAGTTTTCCATTCCCTTTGGAAAGAATAGATTCAATAAAGAGAATATCACCCCCAACCTGGGTCCATGCCAGACCAGTGACTACACCGGCAACTTCATTATTTTCATATTTATCGCGTTCCAGTCTTGGACTACCGAGCACTTCGATAACATCTTCGTTGGTCACTTTTACATTATAATCTTCTTCCATCGCAATATTCTTCGCTGCGTGGCGTACCATCTTTGCGATTTGCTTTTCCAAACCTCGAACTCCTGATTCCCGTGTATAGCCTTCCACAATTTTCTCTAATTGCGGTTTTGCAATTTTTATATGCTCTTTGGTAAGTCCGTGCTCTTTCAACTGTTTTGGAAGTAAATGCTGCTTGGCAATTTCCACTTTCTCTTCAATGGTATAACCGGTCACGTTTATGATCTCCATTCTGTCTCTGAGTGCCGGCTGAATAGTACTTAAAGTATTAGCCGTAGCCACAAACATTACTTTTGAAAGATCAAACCCCATTTCCAGGAAGTTATCGTGAAATTCACTGTTCTGCTCCGGGTCTAATACCTCCAGTAATGCAGAAGAAGGATCCCCGGCGTGCCCCATACTTAATTTGTCGATTTCATCCAGAACAAAAACCGGATTGCTGGTACCTGCTTTTTTAAGCGACTGAATAATCCTACCCGGCATAGCTCCAATATAGGTTTTCCGGTGTCCACGTATTTCAGCCTCATCTCGTAAACCACCCAGGGAAACTCTTACGTATTCTCTTCCAAGAGCCTCTGCCATAGACTTACCAAGTGAAGTCTTACCAACACCAGGAGGTCCGTAAAGGCAAAGAATTGGCGATTTCATATCATTACGAAGTTTCAATACAGCTAGGTACTCAATAATTCGGCGCTTTACATCATCCAAGCCGTAATGATCACGATCAAGTATTCTTTTTGCTCTTTTTAAATCGAATTTATCTTTACTGAACTCATTCCATGGAAGATCCAAAAAAAGGTCCAAATAATTTCGCTGGATGGAATATTCAGCAACCTGGGGATTCATCCGTTGCATTTTGGAGATTTCCTTTTGAAAATGTTTCTGCACTTTCTCACCCCATTTTTTCTTTTTGGCACGAAGTTTCATTTCTTCAATTTCATCTTCGTGAGAAACCCCACCCAGTTCCTCCTGAATCGTCTTCATTTGTTGATGAAGAAAATATTCCCGTTGTTGCTGGCTCATATCACTTTGCACCTTACTCTGAATATCATTTTTAAGTTCCAGTTTTTGGAACTCAATATTCATATGTCGCAAGGTGGCCAGAGCGCGATCTTTTAGATCGTTGGTTTCTAATAATTTTTGTTTGTCCTCCACCGCTAGGTTCATATTCGAAGACACAAAGTTGATTAGGAAAGAAGAACTTTCTATATTCTTAATGGCAAAGGAAGCTTCACTAGGAATATTTGGACTTCCCTTTATAATTTGAAGGGCAAGTTCTTTAATAGAATCTATAATTGCCGGGAATTCTTTATTATCAATTTCTGGTCTTGCTTCCGGAACTTCCCTAATACTAGCCGTCAGGTATGGTTCTTCCTTTACAATTTCATCAATTTCAAAACGTTTTTTCCCCTGGATAATCACCGTGGTATTTCCATCGGGCATTTTTAAAACTCTAAGAATACGCGCAACTACACCAGTACTGTAAATATCTTTCGCAGAAGGATTCTCTACTTCCTCATCTTTTTGGGCCACAACACCAATTATTTTGGAGTTGTTGTTAGCTTCATTAATCAATTTAATAGAAGTATCCCTTCCTGCGGTAATAGGAATTACCACCCCAGGAAATAGTACGGTATTTCTCAATGGAAGTATCGGTAGGGTTTCGGGTAATTCTTCCCTGTTAATTTCTTCTTCGTCTTCAGGGGTCATCAAGGGGATTAAATCTGCATCCTGATCTATATCTTGCAATGACAAACTGTCAAAACTTGTTAATTTAGTTTTAGCCATAATTTATTTTAAGTCAAACTGTCACAAACAGTTTCCGGTTCTTAATCCTTTTCTTTTTCGTAAAGCCTTAAGCTCAGTAAACTAAGCTGCTTTTAATACAATTTCAAATAAAAGTAGTCAATTCCTATGCCACCATCTTTTTTATAATTTTTTTTTGAAAAGTGTAACAAATTAAAATCAAGGCTATCTTTAGTATAGAAACAAGATAGTTTTTAATTGACACCAACCATCACACATATCAATGATCTTGTTGCGCGCTGTAGAAAGAATGATCAGCGAGCACAAATGGAGGTTTACCAGCGCTATTATAAAGCGATGTATAATATTTCTCTGCGTATTGTATGCGATACAGCTGAAGCTGAAGACATCATGCAGGAATCATTTTTAAAAGCCTTTGCCAAAATAGATAGTTTTCAGGGCAGCTCTACTTTTGGTGCCTGGTTAAAAAGAATAGTGGTAAACCTAAGTATTAATGCTTTTAATAAAAAGATAAAATTAAACGAAGTAGCCTACAATGATGAATTGAAAAATGAAATAGATGATAGTGCAGGAATTATTCTGGATGAAGATTCTAAGGATGAGAAAGTGAACAAAGTATTAAAAATGCTTAGTTCGTTAAAAGAAAACTATCGTATTGCCCTAACGCTTCACTTGATAGAAGGTTACGATTACGAAGAAATTGGTGAAATTCTCAATTTGAGTTACGCAAATTCCCGCACCATGATCTCTAGAGCTAAAGAAAGTTTAAGAAAGAAATTACTCAAAGATGAAAAACGATAAAATAGACGAGCTTCTCAGGGAACTCGATTTCGATAATAAAGAACCGGCTTCTGGTCACAAAGTGAGGTTTCTCAAAAGGCTGGAAGAACAAAACAACCAAACCAAAAATTTGGATGATAGAACTTTTAAAAGGAGTCTTTGGGAGCCAATGCTATCGGTGGCTGCCTTACTAGCCATAACATTTATGGTTTTAGCAGGATTTTTTGGTCAGAATTCCTATCAAAACTCAGGCGAACTCGCAAGTGTTTCTCCTGAAATGAAAGAAACCCAGCAATTCTACACCCAGCTTATTAAAAATGAATTGGAAATACTAAAATCGGTGGATGCCCCGGGAACGGAAACAATTGTAAAAGATGCGCTTGTCCAACTTGAAAAACTAGAAACAGAGTACATAAAACTGAAAGAAGATTTATATAAGAGCGGACATGATAAAAGAGTAGTCTACGCGATGATCTCAAATTTCCAACAAAGAATTGATCTTTTAAACCAAGTACTCCATCAAATAGAAAATATAAAAACCCTAAAAAACCAAAGCGATGAAAACTATATTTAATATTATAATACTAGCGCTGTTTATCCCCGCTTTAAGCTATTGTAATGGCGATTTTAACGGTAGGCATACTAAAGAAAAAAAGGTCACAAAATCTTATAAAGTTAGTCCGACGGATATGCTGACCATAGATAATAGCTATGGCAATGTAGATATTTCTACCTGGGATCAAAATAAGGTGGTTATAGAGGTATATATTAAAACCAATGGGGACGATCAGGAGAAAGTACAACAAAAACTCGAAGACATTCATATTGAATTCAATCATTCCTCCTCTGGGGTAAGCGCAAAAACTCATTTTACAAGAGAAGACCAGTCCTGGTGGAGTTCACTTTTCAATAACTCTAGTCAGGTAAATATGGAGATTAATTATGTGATTAAAGCTCCTGAAAGAAATAGCATGGATATTCAAAATGATTACGGCGGAATTTACATAGATCGACTTCTGGGAAATGCAAAAATAAGCTGCGATTATGGTAAGATCGATATTGGTGAACTTCACGGAAATTCTAATCTGCTCAAATTTGATTATACCAGAAACAGTCATATTGGCTACATTAGAAACGCTGAAATAAATGCTGATTACAGCAGTTATGAAGTTGAAGAAGCCGATAATTTATATGTAAATGCCGATTATACCGATTCCAGGATAAAGAAGGTGACCCAGGTGGATTTCAATTGTGATTATGGCAGTATAAATATTGAAAAGGCCAAAAGAATAGTAGGTAATGGCGATTATCTAAGCACCAAAATAGGTCGGGTGTTTGAATATTTAGACCTTAATTTGGATTATGGTTCCTTAAGCATTGAAAAGATTTTAAAAGGAGTTTCAAAAGTAGAGATTAACACCGATTATGCAGGCGTTAACCTGGGATATGATAGTGAACATCCCTTTAATCTTAGGGTAAAATCCTCTTTCGCAAATGTAAAAGGGATTGAGAATATACAGATTAGAAAACGTCACGAGGAAAATTCAAGTAAACTCATTGAAGGTTATCACCTTACCGAAAACAGTGGAAATTCCATTTTTATAAATACCAACTACGGGAATGTAACTTTTAACGAACAATAACAGAAACAATTATCAATCAATAAACTTTAAACCATGAAAAAACTTTTTTTAATTTTAGCCGTATCCTGCCTGGGTTACTCACCTGTACAAGCCCAGTGGTGGGGTAATAGCGAAACCGTTAAAGGCAATGGCGAAATGACTTCCGAAAAAAGAAATACGGGAGATTATGATGAAATTTCACTTGTTGGTTCTATGGATGTGGAACTTGTAAGGGGTACTGAAGGTAATTTAACCGTTGTAGCTGAAAGCAATCTTCAGGAATATATCACTACTGAAGTAAACAACAATATTTTGAAAATTTCAGTAAAAAAAGGTTATAATTTAAAACCTAACAAAAACAATAATATTAAAATAACAGTTCCTTTTGACCATATAGATGCAGTTGAAGTAACAGGATCAGGAGATCTTTGGAATTCCGCTACAATTAATGCAAAAAACTTTAGCACTGCACTTACTGGTTCAGGAGATATAAAATTAGAGGTTGAAGTAGAAAATTTAGAAGCTACCATTACCGGGTCCGGCGATACTCAGTTAAGTGGAAAAGCTCAGGATTTTGAAGTTAACGTAAAAGGTTCTGGCGATTTTAAAGCTTATGACCTCAAAGCGGACAATGTGGAGGCCACTGTTATGGGTTCTGGAGACATCCGGGTTTCAGCAAATTCCAGATTAAAAGCCAAAGTTATGGGGTCAGGAGATATCACATATAACGGAAATCCAAAGCATCAGGATTTTAAAACTTCAGGTTCAGGTTCAATTTCATCAAATTAGTATTTATTCGAAGAAAAAAAATTGCTAAATCCTGTCCTTCGTGACAGGTTTTTTTATAGGTACACGCAGTAATAAAAACACTCCGGCAATAAAGAAAATCACTAAAAACAAGATGGAATTTCTTACACTTCCGGTAATCTGGGCCACAATTCCATAAAGAAACATTCCAATAACGATCCCTATTTTTTCGGCGACATCATAAAAACTGAAATAACTTGCAGTATCAATTGCTTTTTCCGGCAGCATTTTTGAATATGTAGATCTGGATAAAGACTGAATCCCTCCCATCACTAATCCTACTGAGGCCGCAGCAATATAAAACTGCTGCGGGCTTACGATAAAATAAGCGTAACCACAGATAGCGATCCAGATTAAATTTATAAAAATGAGGATCTTTATATTTCCATATTTTATGGCAAGTCGTGAAGTTAACGTAGCCCCAAGAATTGCGACTAATTGAATTAGTAATATACTTATAATCAGTCCTGTAGTAGAATTTTGTTCTCCCCACTCCAACTCTTCAATCCCAAAATAAGTAGCCACCAGCATGATAGTTTGTACCGCCATACTATACACAAAAAAAGCGGCTAAATATCGTTTCAATTGAATGTTATGCTTTAGGCTAATCCATATTCCGCGAAGCTCCCTGAACCCATTGAAAAGAACATTTTTTGTAAAAATTGCTTTTTTATTTCCTTTAGGCAAATAGGCATATGTATATTGGCTAAATACGATCCACCAAATTCCGGTTAAAACAAAAGATAATCGGGTTGGAAAAGCTTCGCTTTCGAACCCAAAAATCTCATAATTCAAGATCATCGCCAGGCATATTACAAGTAAAATCACACTGCCAATATAACCCAGAGAAAAGCCACGGGCACTAACTTTATCTTGCTGGTTGGGAAATGCAATATCAGGCAAATAGGAATTATAAAAGACCAAACTCGCCCAAAACCCAATCAGGGCCATAAAATAACAAAGCAAACCAAACCATAGAAATTCCAGGTCGAACCAAAAAAGGCCAATACAGGAGGTAGCACCCAGGTAGCAGAAAAATTTTAGAAAATTCTTTTTGTTTCCTACGTAATCTGCAATCCCTGATAAAAATGGACTCAAGATAGAAACAACCAAAAAAGCTGCGGCGGTTACATAACTTATCAGTGAATCGTTATTAAAATTTATTCCCAGGAAATTTACTTTATCGTTTAGTATAATTCCTTTTTCATTCTTTATAATAGTGAGCGCACCATAGAAAATAGGAAAAATAGCCGAAGAAATCACCAGGCTATAAACCGAATTCGCCCAGTCATAAAAAGCCCATGCATTTAGTAATTTTTTGTGCCCCTTGGGAAGTTTGTTCATTTTTCAGGATATTTTTTCAAAAGTCCTAAAATAGAAAAAGCTGCCTTAAATGGCAGCCTTTTCATATAATTAAAAAGTTATAATCTTTAAAAACTGGTTACGCCATATTTCCTGGCTTCCGCTTTGGCTTCAGGGGTCCATTTTTCCAGGTTATTTATCCTTGTTTGATTAGAAGGGTGCGTACTTAGAAATTCCGGAGGAGCCTGTCCATCACTTTGAGCCGCCATTCTTCTCCATAAATCAGCGGCTTCCTCAGGGTCATAGCCTGCAATAGCCATCAAGGTTAACCCAATTCTATCGGCCTCGGTTTCGTGACTACGACTAAAGGGTAGCATCACTCCCACTTGCGTTCCCAAACCATATGCCTGGGCAAAAATTTGTTGTGTTTCCTGGCTTCTTCCACTTACGGCGATTGAGCCAGCCACAGCACCGAGTTGTTGTAATTGTGCGGCACTCATTCGTTGTGCACCATGATCGGCAAGGGCATGAGCTATCTCGTGAGCCATTACCGCAGCTACTCCTGCTTCAGTTTCAGCGACATCAAGAATCCCGGTATAAAAAACGATTTTTCCTCCAGGCATTGCAAAGGCGTTTACCGCTTCATCTTTCACCAGATTGTATTCCCATTCAAAATCCTTTAAGAAACCCTGATAACCATTGGCATTTAAATATCTCTCCGCAGCAGTTTCAATTTTGTTACCAACTCGTTTAATCATTTGCGATTCTTCCGTTCCTGTGACAACTTCATTTTCAGCTAAAAATTGATCATATTGTTCAAAGGAAGTAGGAAATAATTGATCGTTTGAAACAAAATTCAAATTCTTTTCTCCCGTAAACGGATTGGTTTTACAAGCTACCACGAGCAGTAAAACAGCAATCACGCTAATTGATTTTTTAAGTTTCATCTTTATTGGTTTAATTTTGTTAAAATTACAAAAGCCATTAAACCCTGCTTCTTGCTTTAAGCATCATTTAACAGTTTATAGCTATCCAAAAATAATACCACAAACCAATAGGCCAAACATAGAAAGTATTTCCAAAAGATCCTTGCAGGTGTTTGAAAAATGTAAATTGCAATTAATTACTCTAAAAAAATGGATCAGCAGAAAAAAGATAAAATCCCAGTACAACAATTACTAGTGCCTAATTATATTCGCTATACCGGAAGGGTACTTTCCAGGATTTCCCCCTTTGTGGCCAGCAGGTTTGCTGCACAACTATTTCTAACTCCCTTCAAATATAAACTTCCGGACCGCGAAAAGCATATGGACGAAAATTCTAACCAACTCAAGGTGGATATCCCAAGAACTAATCGAGAGATTATGATCTATGAATTTGGTAATAGCAACAAGAAAGTCCTGCTTGTCCATGGCTGGAGTGGTCGTGGTACGCAATTAGCAAAAGTAGCTGAAACATTAAAAGCTAAGGGCTATAGTACGATAAGTTTCGATGCACCTGCCCACGGGAAAGCGCCCGGTAAGAAAACAATAATGTTGGACTTTATTGATGCTATACATTTATTAGATGAGAAATACGGCCCGTTTTCAGCGGTAGTCGGACATTCCCTTGGTGGAATGGCGACACTAAGGGCTGTAAAAGAAGGTTTACAAACTAAGAAACTGATAGTTATAGGAACTGCCAATAGCATAACTCATATCACTCAAGAATTTGTCCGAAACCTTAAAATGAATAGAAAAATTGCTGAAAGAATGAAAGCTCATTTTGATAAAAAATTCGATATCGATATGGATAGCTATTCTGGGGCTGTTTCCGCTAGAGCAGTGAAAATCCCAACGCTGGTTATTCATGATGAAAATGATGTGGATGTTGAAATCTCCTCAGCATATGAAATTCATAAAGCGCTAGAAAACAGTGAACTACATATCACAAAGGGTTTAGGACACCGCCGGATCTTAGGTGATTCTGCGGTAATTAACAAAATCACAACGTTCATCGCGGTATAATCTTTGTACTTTTAAAATAAAAAAGCTCAAAAATGGGCTTCTAAAATGGGTAAATCTCCAAATTTTATCAAAAGAGGAGAAACCAATTAAATTTTAAAAGCTATGAAAAAGATATTACCAATTTTGCTCGCAGTCTTAAGTTTCAGCTGTCAGGGCAATGCACAAAAACAAGATGATAAGCAGCAGAAACAGGAAAAATTTGAAGTTACAAAATCTACCGAAGAATGGAAAGAGGAACTTACTGACGCCGAATTTCAGGTTTTAAGGAAAGCTGCTACCGAACCTGCATTCTCCAGTCCTTTAAATAAAGTCGATGAACCTGGGACTTTTGTCTGTGCTGCCTGCGGGAACGAATTGTATAAAACTAAACACAAATTCATCAGTGGCACGGGCTGGCCTAGTTTTGACCGTGCTATTGAAGGTGGAGTGGCCTATGGAACCGATTCAAAACTCGGTTACCAAAGAAACGAAGTTCACTGTGCTAGATGCGGAGGTCATTTAGGTCATGTTTTTAATGATGGCCCGGAGGAAACAACCGGGAAAAGACATTGTATTAATGGAATCGCGATGGATTTTATACCAGCTAAACAATAGGACTTTCTATTGTGCAATTAATGATTAAGAAGGAAAGAAAATGAAAAAATATAGTATAGAAAAACCTGAAACAGCATGGAGGGAAAAACTTTCAGAAGAACAATTTCGGGTATTGAGAAAAAAAGGCACTGAAGCACCACATACCGGTAAATATAATATGCACTTTGAAGATGGAACATATTTTTGTGCGGGATGTGGAGAAAAACTCTTTGATAGTGAAGCCAAGTTTGATAGCGGATGTGGTTGGCCAAGTTTTGATAAAGCCATAGATGGAAAAGTTGAATACATTCAGGATAAAACCTTTGGGATGCTAAGAACTGAAATTCTTTGTTCTAATTGTGGTGGTCATCTTGGGCACGTTTTTGATGATGGGCCTACCGAGACTGGCCAGCGCTATTGCGTAAACTCGGCGAGTATAAATTTTAACAAATAATAACCTAACACCTATGATTATGAAAAAACTATTTTCAATTTTATTTATGACAACTTTTTTATTTACAGCCTGCTCTAGTGATGGCGAAGTAGGACCACAAGGCCCTCCAGGTGAAGATGGCTTAGATGCGGCAACTGCAACTATATTCGAAATCAATTCAGACTTTTTCTATGATGAAGAAGCTAATTTATGGACTACAGATCTTTTGGCCTTCGAGGACTTTACGGATGTTGAAGTTCTTGAAACAGATATTGTGATAATTTATCGTTTAGATGCCATAGGACAACTAGATGATGGAAGCGATGTAGATGAATGGAGTATGTTACCTCAGAATTTTTTCACTGATGAAGGGACCATACAATATGTATCTAACCACACATTTGTAGATACCGAGATTTTTATCGATGGTAATTATGATTTAAGTGGTCTTAGTGAGGATTTTACAACAGATCAAATCTTTAGGGTAGCAATTATTCCAGCAAAGTTCTATGCAAGTGCGGATTTTGATAGCTCCAATCTTGAATCAGTTATGAAAGAACTGGATCTAAAAGAAAGTGATGTAAGAAAGGTAGAAATGATTAAATAATCTTTCCCTCACAATAAAGACTTTAACAAGTTCCTAAAATACCTCGTGTTGTAGAAATTCATGAGGTATTTTTATTATAGAGCTTTTAAAGAGCAAAAAATTAATTATACTGGAGTTCAGAATTTTTAAAATATAAGTAGGTTCCAAAACAAAAAAGCTTCAATTTTTCTTTGGTACACCTCTTTTTCATTTCCCTCCTATACTCCAACTTAAAACTTTCAGTTTAAGTGATTATTCCTTAAATTCGCAACTTCGCTCCCCAAAGTGAGCTTTGAAATACTTGATGCTTGCATCGAATCATTTTTAATTATTTTATTTAAATCCTTGTGGGTTTGCCCCAAGAAAGTTTATTAAGCACCATAAAAAATCCGAATATGAGTAAATACGATATCATTGTTTTAGGTAGTGGCCCTGGAGGTTATGTAACCGCCATTAGAGCTTCTCAATTAGGTTTTAAAACCGCAATTGTAGAAAAAGAAAGCCTCGGAGGCGTTTGTTTGAACTGGGGGTGCATCCCAACTAAAGCGCTTCTCAAAAGTGCCGAAGTTTTTGATTATCTAAAGCACGCCGAAGATTACGGATTGAGTTTAGAGAATCCTGATAAAGATTTTTCAAAAGTTATAAAACGTAGTCGTGATGTTGCTGCAGGAATGAGCAAAGGGGTTCAATTCCTGATGAAAAAGAATAAAATCGATGTCATTGAAGGTTTCGGAAAACTAAAATCTGGTAAAAAGATCGCTGTTACGGATAAAGATGATAAAACTAAGGAATACCAGGCGGATAATATAATTGTAGCAACGGGCGCTCGTTCTCGCGAGTTACCTAACCTTAAGCAGGATGGGAAAAAAGTTATTGGTTATCGCGAAGCTATGAGTCTGGAAAAACAACCAAAATCTATGATTGTAGTTGGGTCTGGAGCCATTGGGGTTGAATTTGCGCATTTCTATAACGCTATGGGTACGGAAGTTACCGTGGTAGAGTTTTTACCAAATGTAGTGCCTTTAGAAGATGAAGAAATTTCAAAGCAATTTGAACGCAGCCTTAAAAAGGCCGGGATAAAAGTAATGACCAACTCTTCAGTGGAAAGTGTTGATACTTCTGGCAAGAAAGTAAAAGCCAAAGTAAAAACCAAAAAAGGCGAAGAAAATCTGGAAGCCGATATTGTACTTTCAGCTGTTGGAATTAAAACAAATATTGAAAATATAGGCCTTGAGGACCTAAAAATAAAAACAGATAAGGATAAAATCGTTGTAGACGATTTTTATAAGACCAATGTAGATGGAATTTATGCCATTGGCGATGTAGTTCACGGACCTGCTCTTGCACATGTCGCTTCCGCTGAAGGAATTCTTTGCGTTGAAAAAATCAAAGGAATGGATGTAGAGCCTTTGGACTATGGAAATATACCGGGTTGTACCTATGCTACCCCCGAAATTGCATCGGTTGGGATGACGGAGAAGCAAGCCAAAGAAGCCGGTTACGAACTTAAAGTAGGTAAATTCCCTTTCTCTGCTTCCGGAAAAGCCAAAGCCGCGGGAAAATCCGAAGGATTTGTAAAAGTAATTTTTGATGCCAAGTATGGCGAATGGTTAGGTTGTCATATGATTGGCGCGGGAGTTACCGATATGATCGCAGAAGCTGTTCTTGGACGTAAACTTGAAACAACGGGCCACGAAGTACTAAAAGCTGTTCACCCTCACCCGACTATGAGTGAAGCGGTAATGGAGGCTGTTGCAGCTGCCTATGATGAAGTAATTCATATTTAGAAAATACCAGCTTAAATGATAGGTCCCCGAAACAGTCAAGTTCCGGGGACTTTTTATTCACACTATACGGTATTAATTCCAAAAATCTCTATGTTTTAGGGGATACAGGGCCGGAAGCTGTAATTAGCCCGGAACATTATAACTTTCATTTCAACAACAGATCACAAAACACAAAACTTGTATCCCAGGATTTTTGATCGGTCGAAGAGCAATTACCCTCTGATTCTTCACCAGGTTTATAGGATCTTACAACTATTTCTCCTTTTTTAAAATCAATGGGTTGTTTAAAAATAGGCCCCTCAAAAACAAAAGAATGAAATTCGCCATTTTCACCACAAGGATCAATCCCTTCCGGTAGGTCATTTAAAAAATTCTTATCTATAATTCTTCCGCAAAAGGATTCATCTAATTTATCCGTATTTACACAAACTACTATGGCTTTAAATCCAGTATCTATAAATTCTCTCATCAGTTCATTGGTGTCCCTTTTCCAAAGAGGAAAAACTGCCTGTAGTCCAATATCTTTCAAATGCTTTTCTCGGTAGTGCTTTAGATCTTCCAGGAAAATATCTCCAAAAATACTATGGGTAAATCCTTCTTTAAGAAGATTTGTGGTTTCTCTCTCCATCACCTGATTATATTCTGTCATAGAGACCTCCCCCCGCAGTTTAATTTGATGCAGTGGCAAGTTTAAACTGGAGGCCTGCCTATGAAGTAATTCTAATCTTACCCCGTGCATAGAGATTCGGTCAAACTCCGTATTTACAGTAGTTATTAATTTTTCAACTGAATATTTACCTTGCTCTTGGAGCTTATGCAAGGTCAAGGCCGCATCTTTCCCGCTACTCCAGTTCAGGTATGCCTTTTCCATTATTCCTTATTTAGAAAACTCTCAATAGCCAGATCATACCCGAGCAATCCGAAGCCAAGAATTACACCCTTCGCATTTGGAGCAATATAGGATTTATGTCGAAATTTTTCTCTGGAATGAGTATTGGAAATATGCACTTCCACCACGGGGGTTTTAATACCTTTTACCGCATCCCCCAAACCAACTGAAGTATGGGTGTAGGCTGCTGCATTTAAAACAATCCCGTCAAACTCTTTATCCGCCTGATGAATTTTATCGATGAGCTCCCCCTCTATATTACTTTGGAAATAAGAAAGTTCGGTTTTTTTAAATTTAAACTGAAGTTCAGAGAAGTAAGTCTCAAAGCTTTTACTTCCGTAAGTATCGGGTTCACGGGTTCCCAAAAGGTTTAAGTTTGGACCGTTGATGATCATTATTTTCATTTTTTACCGCTTAGATAGTTCTATTGGTAAAGGTAAAAAATTAGATATAGTTAAAACCCTTTAGAAAAAAAGAACATTATACTTTTAAGATTCTATTTTCCAAAGGGTGATTTTGGTTGGATAGTTATAATCCGAATTCAATTCCGAGGTTTATGGAACTGAAATTATCTCCGTCTACGCTAATTCCACTATAGGAGGCAATAAGTCCAATTTTACCGAAATTATACCCAATTTGGGGCCTGTAATAGAATCCCCCATCATTTCCATCATTCAGGCCTACAGCATAGCCCAGATCTGTTCCAAAGAAGAACCCCTGTGCGAGTGCAATCCTGCCTGAGGCAGCGATAGGTAAAAATGCAGGATCTTCCATATCAAGGTCTACAATTTCATTGTCAATATCTTCTACAAAGAATCGTGTATATCCGATCATAGGACCAACATATAACATATCCGCAATGCCAAACATATAGGCAATATCTGCACCAGCCTGAAAGTTACTCACTTCTTCCACATCTCCTAAGGGTATTCCGATATTGGCACCTAACCGCAATCCGCTTTGGGCTTTCATCACATTGGTTCCCATTAGCATAACACAAACAATAAATACAAATCGTTTCATAATTATACATTTTAATTTCTATTCTAAAGATACCACAAGTAATAATTAAAACACACATTTACAGCGAAATACAGGATTTCAGGTATAAAAAAAGCGGAAAGTAAATTTCCGCTTTTAATTTCATAGGTGTTCTTTAAGAATTACCCTAAAACATTAATCCGATTCCTACCTGGATTCCATTGTTTTTCACAGCATCATCATCCCAATTCTCGCTATCAAACACATCGGTAAATCCTTGGGTATATCTGGCAGAGGCAAAGAAACCATTGTTAAATTTGTAAGAAGCACCAATTGCTCCTCCAAATTCAAAAGCACTTCCGGCCTCCGGATCAAATTCCCCATCAGCCAGGTCACTTTCGAAATTATATTCTTCTTCTACCAGAAAATTAAATGATGGTCCCGCTTCAATGGAAAGGCCATCTATTAAATAAAGCTTAGCCAATACGGGTACCTGAATATAATCTAATCGATATTCCCCATTAAAATTCTGGCCGGCAAAGGTCCTGTTTGCTTCTGTTCCCTGGGTTGCATAAAGCACCTCTGGTTGAAGGGAAAACCGGTCACTTAAAGGGATTTCAGAAACCAAACCTAAGTGAAATCCTGTTTGCATTTTTTCATCATCAAATCCGTCTGAAGACATATTGGTAAAATTCACCCCACCTTTAGCTCCAAAATACACGAATTCCTGTGCGCTTGCTGCAGTATTAAAACCTAAAATGGCTATTACTGCAATTAAAATCGACTTTTTCATTACTTTCATTTTTGTTAGTGTTACAACAGCAAATGTAGGAACAGGCTTCTTAATAAAATGTTATTCAAGCCTAAAGTATTACTAAGATTACAACCAATTGTTTATATCTTTAGGGTATGAAATGGGCACCGGCATTACAGGATTACTGCAACTATCTTCGCATAGAACGCGGGCTATCAGAAAATTCCATTATCAGTTACAGGCTGGATGTTGCTAAACTTATCAACTTTTTAGATGTTAAAAACCATATAGTCTCTCCTACCCATATTTCCGAGGAAATCCTGCAACAGTTTATTTACGAAGTTGCCAAGGAGGTTAATGCTCGCTCTCAATCCCGAATTATCTCCGGTTTACGCGGGTTCTTCAATTACCTGGTTTTTGAAGATTATCGTAAAGATAATCCTCTAGACCTAATAGAATCTCCCAAAATAGGTCGGAAACTACCGGATACTATTTCCACTGAAGAAATAGATTTACTTATAGCTACGATTGATTTAAGCAAAGCTGAAGGTGAACGAAACCGAGCGATTCTTGAAATGTTATATGGTTGTGGACTCCGCGTTAGTGAACTTACCGAACTTAAAATTTCAGACCTGTTCTTCCAAGAAGGCTTTATAAAGGTTACAGGAAAGGGAAATAAGCAGCGTTTTGTTCCGGTTTCCGACTACACTAAAAAATTCATTAATATTTACAAAGACCAGGTCCGAATTCACCAAAAAATTAATAAGGAATCTTCAGATACTTTGTTTTTGAACCGAAGAGGAAATAAACTCACCAGGGCCATGATCTTTACTATTATTAAACGCCTGGCCGAAAAAGCCGGAATTAAAAAAAAGATAAGCCCACATACCTTCAGACATTCCTTTGCAACACATTTATTAGAAAATGGTGCCGACCTAAGAGCAATTCAGCAAATGTTAGGACATGAAAGCATTACAACTACTGAAGTCTATATGCACGTTGACCGTAAGCACCTTCGGGAAATTATGGAACAATTTCATCCGCGCCGTTAGTTTGTATTAAAGTTCGGTTAAACTGCTCTCAAATCTTCGGAAAGCTTTTATTTATTAGTAATTTCAAGCAAATTAATTTTAAAAAAATGCTAAGGAAACCTTGTTTCCTTTAAAAAATCTGAAAATGAAAACATTAAAATTTGATAACGGTGATCAGATGCCGGCGATAGGATTAGGCACTTGGAAATCTGGAAAAGAAGAAGTAAAAGAGGCAGTTAAAATCGCTTTAAAAAATGGATACAGGCATATTGATTGTGCTGCCACCTACGGAAATGAAGCAGCAGTGGGAGAAGCTTTCTCAGAAGTATTTGCAGAGGGAAAAATTAAGCGTGAGCAAGTATGGATTACTTCAAAATTGTGGAATAATGCCCATAAAAAAGAAGATGTAATTCCGGCACTCAAAAAAACCTTAAAAGATCTCCAGCTAGATTATCTCGATCTATATCTTATACACTGGCCGGTAGCTTTTAAACCAGATGTCAGCTTTCCTGAGAACGATGAAGATTATTTATCTTTAGAAGAAGTCCCACTGATAGCAACCTGGGAGATGATGCTAGAAGCAAAAAAACAAGGCCTTGTAAAACATGTCGGGGTTTCTAATTTCAGTGCCATGAAATTGGAAGAATTAATGGAAGAAACTTCAGATATTCCTGAAATGAACCAGGTGGAACTACATCCTTATTTACAACAAAATGAGTTATTGGAATTTTGCAGTAAGCATAAAATCCATATGACTGCATTTTCTCCCCTTGGAAGCGGGGATCGCCCTGATGGTATGAAAGCTAAAGATGAACCTTCGCTTTTAGATAATCCAGTTATAAAAAAAATTGCTAAAAAGCATGGTGCCACTGAAGGACAGGTGTTAATCAAATGGAGCGAAATGCGTGGTACCGCTGTTATTCCCAAGTCCACCAATAAAGAAAGAATTATAGAAAACCTCGCTAGTGCAGGGCTTCATTTAAATGAACAAGACCTGGATGAAATTGCGGCTTTGGATAAGCATTTTAGATATGTCACCGGCGAGTTTTTCGTTACCAAAGGTAATTCTTATGAAAACATCTATGACGATGATGATTACCAGTCTTAATTAATAGAAATTGTAAAGCATGGGGAGCTTAGAAATTAAAAATCTTAATAAGGCTTTTCAAAATCGAACTCCCCTGAGCTGCCAATGACTTCCCCTAAATAATAGATCAGGGAATCTATTTTAATTTTGGGATAGATAGAGTAGGAAGATAGGGATTAATTCCCTATCTGTCCTCTCACACCACGCGTACGTACGGTTCTCGTATACGGCGGTTCCTTAGTTTACCCTGA
>NZ_SNWE01000023.1 GCF_004362395.1 Salegentibacter sp. 24 | reverse complement strand
TGGTTTTAGTGTTTTTAAAGATGCCGCTAAGCTCTTTAAATATAACACTTTACACCCAATTTTTATTTATATCTCATGAATTTTTGGGGTTAAGCTATCCTTGGTTATCTTTTCTATGGGAACTGCCGTTACAGGTTTACCGTGCCTGTAAATCACAAGGAAATAAGTTTGATCTATTTTCTTCAAATAGGAATGGGTAATTTTACCCTGGGAACGGTTCTGAAAATCGACCGCAAAAGTTTCTCCTCCCCTTTTGAGTTGGTATCGAATCTGTTTGATTTCTTCAGCATTGAGGTCTGTTTCTGTCGGAACTAATCTTATATAGTCAATCGGCTTTTCCAATCTTTCTGAAGAAATACTTAACCGATTTGGGTTGATAAAAGAATAATGGGCAAATGCCAGGCTATCTATTTTTAGTTGATCATCCTCAAGGTTATACGAGGTTTTGGTCAGAAACTGATCAAAGTTATAATGGGATAAGGAATCATCACTTACCTGCATCACATGTATCCCAGGAAAAGCTCCAAAACTCTTATTTCCCGACACGATCCATTTCCCCTGGAGTTCCTGTGCGTTAACGGAAGGGCTAATTACTAATGCAATAAAAACGAGACATCTCATAAAAAAATTCATAATGCTTTCTTTTCAGATCTACCTAAAAATTAAGAAGAAGCTGGCAAAAAACCTTATTTATTCGATAGCCTAGAAATTAAAAAGACCAACAGTAATTTTATAAGTACTTGTAGGACAATCATCTAATACTTACCAAAATCAAGTAGGGTGAAGATAATAAATATTTGAGCATTTATTATCTTCATCCCTCTTCCAGAACCGTGCATACGGGTCTCGTACACGGCTCATGTTAAATCTTATTCAGTACTGTTTGGTAGTACTGATGCAAAGTATTTCCTTCAACTGTGTCCATCGCGTACAACCCTAATTCTGAGAAGTACTTATTTGGCAGGGCATAGTGTATTAAGTTGGTGGAGGAGTTTCTCCATCGGGTTACCGATATCTTAAGAAAGTTCCCCTTATAACCCATACGCCTTAGTTGTCGGTGAAGAGGTTTCCAGCTCTTCCAGCTTTTCATTACCATCATTCGCAACCTTCTCCTGATCCAGCTTAAAAGATTCTGGAACAGCTTTTTGGTCAAGCCTATTCGAAAGTAGTTGGCAAAGCCCCTTAATAGCGGGTTCAGTTCTTTAATATAGAAAGCTATACTTTGCCCTTTAGTTCTAGGGGTTAGTAGTTTCACTCTCTTTTTGAACCTCTTGATGCTTTTGTGAGATACCACTACTCCATAGGGCTTTATCACCACACTTAAATAGTGGATGCCTTCTTCAAGGTTTGTCAGACTACTCTTGTTCTTATTCACTTCTAACCGAAGCTCTTTTTCCAGATAACTTGTGGCTTTAGCCATATAGTTTCCAGCTTGAGCTTTGGTTGGTGCAAACAACAGAACGTCATCAGCGAACCTCACCATTCGTATTCCTGAATTTTTCATATGCTGGTCGAATGCGTCCAGATAGATATTCATCAGGAGCGGTGAGATAATTCCCCCTTGTGGGCTCCCCTTCTTTGTAGGTGTGAAGCGCTCTCCATCGAGTGCGCCGGATGCTAAAAAGCTCCCTATCAGTTTAAGTATCTTTCCATCGCTTACCCGTTTGCCCACGCTTTGCACTATCAGCCGATGGTCTAGTGTATCAAAACATTTGGATAAATCCATGTCTGCTACATGATCCAGACCATAATACCGACTAAAGCGCTCTGCTTTGGCAATGGCATGGTGAGCACTTCGTTTAGGACGATACCCATAACTGGAGGGATGGAATTCGGGATCAAAGATAGGTTGCAATACATTTAGTAGAGACTGTTGAACTATTCGATCTCTAATGGTTGCTATTCCTAATCCTCTTTTACTCCCGTCTGGTTTATCGATATAGACCCGCCTTACCGGCTGTGGTTTATACCTTCCCTCTTTTAGTTCCCTGGAGAGTTGGCACAAATTCTCCTCTAAAGCTGAACTAAAATCAGCTATACTTTGGTTATCCACTCCCTTGGCCTTGGAACCTTTGTTCTTCTTTACCTCACGGTAGGCTTGTTCCAGCCTCGGTAATGCATATACCTTGTCTATAAGACTGTACCATTTTCGCATAAGGAAACTTTCTCTTCTTTGCAGTACGGTTTATTTCTTAGCCAGAATTAGGCAGATTGTTCGTTCATAAGGTATACTGTTGTCTTTAGCACTGTGGCAATCTATAACAGTAGAAAATCTTACTACTCAATTCTCGCGCGGATTAACAGCCAGAGTCAGCTCGTCACTCCTCTTTGCTGCAATTCCTCAGCATATTTCAATGCTGATTGTCTTCGCTTATAACTAATTCTTCTAAAGAACTTCCTGTACTTGATTTAACTTCATCCCTTCGCATCTGCCACATCTAATCTGTGACAGTCATTGCAACTGAGTATGCGATTCTTGTGCAATGTCATTCGGGTTTTCTCCTCCACCCTGTTACCAGTGCTTCTCAGGCCCAAATTTTCTCACTACTACGGACTCATCTGCCACCTGATTTTCCATAACAAATCCTTGTCTCTCGACTTGTTTCTGCTTAGCCTAGAAAGGCGAATAATCAGGCTTCCCCCGTTAAGCAAAAATTCCTGTTAGTGAAACCATCCGTTTTAACATATATTGCCATTCGGATTTTGGGCGTTGGCACTTTTTGCAACCTTACCCCCAATAGCTGCCAGTATCGGTTCGATTTCTCTATGTTCCACTAACTTGCTAGGTCTTCCTTCACACCCCACCGTTACCAGTGACGCACTTGACTTCGCATTGCTCTTCCCTCCGATCAGGTGAGCGGGCTTTCTTTCAAGCCCCGGAATTGTTTGCATGCAGGGCAAACAAAAAACCATCAGTAAAAATACTGATGGCCTCTGGTATGATTAAAAATTTCTGCTTAAAACATCTCTCTCCCTGAGAAATGGAAAGCAGCCTCAATCTGTGCGTTTTCATCACTGTCACTTCCGTGAACAGCGTTTTCACCAACAGATTTTGCATATTTCTTTCTAATTGTTCCTTCCGCAGCATCTGCAGGATTTGTAGCTCCAATCAGGGCTCTAAAATCATCAACAGCATTGTCTTTCTCCAATACGGCAGATACGATCGGCCCTCGAGTCATAAACGCTACCAACTCTCCAAAGAAGGGACGTTCTTTATGCACTGCATAAAACTCTTCAGCATCAGCAGTAGTCATTTGAGTCATTTTCAAAGCTACAATTCTAAATCCTGAAGCGGTAATTTGTTCTAGTATCCCACCAACATTCCCGGCTTCTACTGCATCGGGCTTTATCATGGTAAATGTTCTTTTTCCTGCCATTATAATGGTTTTTTAAATTTGGGCAAAAATAATTAAATAAGCTGCAAATACAAGTTCCTTTAAGTTTTATATGAATTTAGCTCTCAGGCAGCTGCATAATTCAGGGGTGTCACTGGTTAATCTTTATAGTTCACCCAATATTCCTGTTGAAGTTTATTACCAGGCCCGCGCATTTCCATTTTTACATTTCCGGTTGCAAAATCAAATTTCAATAACCCGAAACTCAAATCGCTCACCACCTCACCAATTCTATACTGATTAGGTTCCCCGTTAAAATCGGAATAAGCATGCGTCATTCCACTGGAGGTAAAATCTACTAAGGGATCATCCAGCCCTTCAATTTTCTTTTGAGAAAACTCGGAAATATGCCGATCCCCACTAAGAACGATCACATTTTCAGCCTCAGAATCCTGTAGTAAGTTTTCCAGTTTTTCTATTTCAGCAGGGAAATTACCCCAGGTCTCAAAACCGTGCTCCCCTGAAAGCACCTGGATGGAACTTAAAATCACCGTATAATCGGCAGGATTGTTCTTTAATTCCCGCTCCAGCCATTCCCATTGTTCTTTACCCAGTATCGTCCCATTGCCATTGGGGGTATATCGTTTCCCTTTCTCTTTACTTTTTTGCAGGGTGGATCTAAAATACCGGGTATCTAAAACAATTACTTTTATAAGCTTTCCTTTTTCTGTAAAAGTCTCACTGTGGTAAACACCTTTGCGTTTTCGGCGTGGATCATCTTTTTTAACACCCAAAAAATCAAGCAACAACTGTTGACTTTCCATTTTATATTCCCACTCCTTCCCAGCATCATTTTTCCCGTAATCGTGGTCATCCCAGGTTCCTAATACCGGTGTTGTTCTTATTAATCTTTGATATTCCGGATGTTTTTTCTGCTTGTCGTACTGGGCTTCCAATTCAGACATATCATCGGTATCTGCATAAATATTATCACCACCCCATAAAAAAAGATCAGGCTTTTCTTCTATAATCGCCTCCCATAAGGGTTGGGCTTCATCCTGCCGGTTACAACTTCCAAAAGCGATTAAATAATCAAAATTTTCGGAAGAATTCTCAGGTTTGTTTTTGGAAGGGTTTGAACTACTTCCACAGGAAATAAATAGAAAAAAGCTTACAAAGAGCGATAAAATTACCTTCATTTTTCGTTGTTTTGTTAAAGCCAAAAATACAGAATGCTTTTTTAAGTGGGTATTAATAAATTGTATCTTTACCCCTTGTATGGGGAATTTAAGGAGAGTTAATCCTGGTCCCGTAAAAAAAGAGTATTCAAAATAACACCCTGGGATTAATCACGGGGCCTCGAGAATAGGAAATTTGAGCTTTAAAAGAAGAAAGGTTTCTATTTTTCGAACCTAATATCTTGCAGGATTTTTCAGGATATTTTATATTTTATTATGATAGAACAAGCAATATTAGAAATTACCGCCGAGCTTTCCCATGCTAAAAATATAGTCATAGTTCCACATAAAGGCCCTGATGGTGATGCTATGGGATCCTCCTTAGGCCTAATGCATTTTTTAAAAGATAAGGGTCACAGCGTCGATGTGATTGCCCCTAATGATTATCCGAAATTTTTAAAATGGCTACCTGGCAATGATGATGTTATCATTTATGAAAAAGATAAGACCAAGGCTGAAAATATGATTAACCAGGCGGACCTGGTATTTGCCCTCGATTTTAACCATCTCAATCGTTCGGGGGATATGCAGGAGATTCTGACAGCCTCACAGGCGGTTTTTATAATGATAGATCACCATCGTGAGCCATCGGATTTCGCTAATTACACTTACAGCGATGCTCAGATGAGTTCTACCTGTGAAATGGTGTACCATTTTATAGATAAATTACGAGCTGTGGAAAAAATTACTCCGGAAATCGCAACTTGTTTGTATGCAGGTATTATGACCGATACCGGGTCGTTTCGATTTAGTGCCACCAGTGCTGAAACACATCGTGTCATCGCCCAGCTGATAGATAAAGGTGCGGTAAACCATGACATTCATAATAAAATTTTTGATACATTTAATGAAAACCGGCTACAACTCCTGGGAACAGCATTACAAAATTTGCGGGTAAAACCGGAGTTTAAAACAGCTTTTATCAGCCTCTCGCAGGAAGAACTCGATAGGCATAATTTTCAAAAAGGAGATACTGAGGGTTTTGTAAATTACGGTCTGTCCCTGGAAGGCGTAATTTTTGCAGTCATTTTTATTGAAAACAAACAGGAGGAAATTATTAAAATTTCTTTCCGTTCTAAAGGAGATTTTAATGTAAATGAATTCGCCCGGGCTCATTTCGAAGGTGGCGGCCATAACAATGCAGCGGGCGGAAAAAGCGACCTCTCCCTGGAAAATACTCTAGTAAAATTCAACAGTATACTTCCGGATTACAAAGAATTGCAACAATGAAAAAATATTTAATCTTTATTACTATAATCACTTTTGGAGCTTGTAAATCTCCAGAAGCCCGTTATCCCGTTACTCAAAAATCAGGATCTTATATCAGTGAATCCATAGTTAAAAACCAGGAATTGTTAGAAAAAGAAATCGCACTCATTAAAGCGGTTATAGCTGAGGATTCTACCAGCCAGTACCAATCTTCTCAAGATGGTTTCTGGTATACCTATCAGGTAAAAACCAAGGACTCAACTGATACCATTACTCCGGAATTTGGGGATGTTGTAAGCTTTGATTATAGTATTAGTACATTAGATGACCAGGTTATTTACGCCGAAGGTGAGAAAGCAACCAAAACCTACGCCATAGATCAGGAAAAATTATTTAGCGGCTTACGCCAGGGATTGAAATTAATGAAAGAAGGGGAAACCGTTACTTTTTTATTTCCATCCTATAAAGCTTTTGGTTATTATGGCGATAAAAATAAAATTGGCACAAATTGGCCTATTAAAACAAAAGTCACCCTGCATAAAATCACTCAAGGTGACGAGATAAAAAAACAAGAATAAGTTCAACCACAGGCCAAGAAGGCCTTTAATTTTTATATTAAATGAAAACCAGTAAATTTCTATTACTTTTTGCCATGGTCTTTACCATGTTTGCTTGTAACGACCAGTACCCAGACTTAGAAGATGGGATGTACGCTGAATTTAAAACCAATTACGGAACCGTTGTAGCCGAACTCTACTTTAAGGAAACCCCGATAACCGTTGCCAGTTTTGTATCCCTGGCTGAAGGCACCAATAAAATGGTAGACAGTGTTTATAAAGGAAAAAATTATTACGATGGATTAAGCTTTCACAGAATTATTGATGGTTTTGTGATCCAGGGTGGAGATCCTACTGGGACAGGCAGTGGCGGTCCAGGCTATAAATTTCCTGATGAAATTGTGGACAGCTTAAGTCACGATGCCAAAGGAATTCTTTCTATGGCCAATGCCGGGCCCGGCACCAACGGGAGCCAGTTTTTCATCACCCTTGCCCCCACTCCAAACCTTGATGGTAGACACACGGTTTTTGGAAAAGTTATAAAAGGCCTGGATGTGGTAGATGCCATTGGGAAAGTAGAAACCGGACCACAGGACAAACCTGTAAAACCTGTTACTATGGAAGAGGTAAACATTATAAGAAAAGGAAAAGCCGCCAAGAATTTCGAAGCGCCAACTGTTTTTGAAGATGAACTCCAGGCCATAAAGGATAAAAAAGAAGCCGAAGCTCAAAAGCGGGAGGAATCCAAAACGGCTATGGCGACAGAATTTGAAAGTCATAAAGATGAAGCGCAAACCTTAGATAGCGGGCTGCAAATTTATTTTGAAGAAGAAGGCGAAGGTATAGAACCAGAGACCGGCCAAATGGTAGAAGTTCTTTATGAGGGCTACTTTAGTGACGGGGAAATATTTGACACCAATAAAGAAGAACTGGCCAAGGAAATGGGCTTATTTAATGAAGCTAGAAAAAACCAGGGAGGATATGGCCCTATGACTGTAGTATATGGTCCAGATGCGCCAATGATCCCCGGTTTTAAAGAAGGAATTCAACAGTTAAATGTTGGAGATAAGGCCCTGCTTTATATTCCAAGTCATTTGGGCTATGGTGAAAGAGGTGCTGGTGGAGTGATTCCTCCAAATACCGACCTTGTTTTTAGAGTAGAGTTAGTGGGTGTAGAAGAGTAAACTAACACATAAATAAAAAGGCTGATTGAGTTTCAAATTCGTGGTTTGCTGAGTTAATTCAGTATAACACTGGAAAATGATTCCTCAAACAGCCTTTTTACTTTTTCCTAATTCCGGTTATTTCTTAGGAATGTTTTTTAAGACTTCTATCAGAAATTTCCAGTATTTCTGGGCTGAGCTAATACTGGCACGTTCATCAGGCGAGTGCGCTCCCCTTATGGTTGGTCCAAAAGAAATCATATCCATATCAGGATAATGATTGCCAATTATTCCACATTCAAGTCCCGCGTGACATGCAGCAACATCGGCTTTTTCTTTATAAAGTCTCTGGTATAATTCATCGGCTACCTTTAGAATTGCAGAATCAGGATTTGGAGCCCATCCCGGGTATTCTCCAGATAATTTCACTTTAAACTTTGCCAGCTCGAAAGTTGCTTCCAAACTATTTGCCAAATCGTCTTTAGATGATTCTACGGAAGACCTTGTTAAGCAGTTGATTTTAACCTTCCCATCTCCTACTTTTACACTGGCAATATTATTGGAAGCCTCCACCAGACCATCTATCTCAGGACTCATCCTATAAACGCCATTATGAGCGGCAGAAATTGCCTTTACGACCTCTTGCTGGTCTTCAACCTTCATCACCTTGTTTGGAACCTTAGTTTCCGAAATTTCAATATCCATATTAGGTTCCAGGGAAGCAAATTCTGATTTAATTTGTCGAACCTGCTCAATTATCTCGGTTAAAAAAGTTTCCGTATTTGATTTATCCACTATTACGATAGCTTCACTTTCACGTGGAATGGCATTTCTAAGCCCCCCTCCCTGAATACGGGAAACACGCAATCCAAAATCCCGATTGGAATCAAAAAGCACACGAGCCATAATCTTATTAGCGTTGGCCAGACCTTTAATGATATCCATGCCGGAATGTCCGCCATTTAAACCTTTTACTTTTATTTGGTAACCCACCGAATTATCGGGTGTATGTTCCTCTTCATAATCCCTGAGAGCAGTAATATCTACCCCGCCAGCACAACCGATTCCGATTTCATCATCTTCTTCGGTATCCAGATTCAAAAGTATATCCCCCTGCAAAAGACTGGAATCCAAACCTTTGGCACCGGTCATCCCTGTTTCTTCATCAATAGTAAATAAGGCTTCCAGAGCAGGATGTGCTATATCGTTACTTTCCAAAATCGCCATCATACTGGCCACTCCAAGTCCATTATCAGCACCGAGTGTGGTTCCTTTAGCCCTGACCCAGTCCCCGTCAACATACATATTGATTCCGGAAGTTTCAAAATCAAAATCGGTATCATTATTCTTTTGGTGAACCATATCTAAATGCGCCTGTAACACGATAGGTTTCCTGTCTTCCATCCCATCGGTAGCGGGTTTTTTGATCACCACGTTCCCAACCTCGTCCACCAGGGTTTCCAGGTTAAGCTTATTTCCAAAGCTTTTCATAAACTCAATTACCCGTTCCTCTTTTTTGGAAGGTCTTGGTACCTGGTTTAGATCAGCAAATTTATTCCATAAGATTTTGGGCTCTAATTCCCTTATTTCTTCATTCATTGTTTTATATTTTGGTCTATGGCAAAGGTATTGGTAATTAGCAAAGAAGGAAAATTTACAGGCTTTTTAAAACTAATTTAACCAAACCAGAAGAAGTTGTTTATGATTTTAAGCCGTGTTTTACTTATAATTGTATTTTTAAATCGTGAGGAAGAAAGGACTTTATATTTTAGCATTTCTATTGCCGGTGCAGATCGTTCTGATGATGCTCCTGGGAGAATTTCCTGAATTTGTAGAAAACTGGTACAGCCTGTTGATCTATCCAGAACTTGCAAAATATATGCGGTACGGGACCGGGTGGCTTCCCTTTTCTCTGGGTGATTTTCTCTATGCCTTGTTTGGAATATTAATAATTCTTTGGTGCAAAAGAAGATTTCAGCAGAAATTTAAAAATCCCAGATTTTGGATCCCTGATACCCTGGCAGTTCTATCCTTGGTTTATGCCTGTTTTCATATTTTCTGGGGATTCAATTATTACCGTTTACCGCTTCACCGGTCATTAGAGATAGGAAGCGATTATACCACTGAGGAGCTCTATTGCCTTTCTGAAATTTTAATATCTGAATCCAATAAACTTCATAGTCAGCTTAGTGAAAATGAGAGCCTGAGCGTTAAAATCCCCTATTCTAAAGATGAAATTTTTGAAAAAACAATTGCCGGATACGCCAATATTAGCGATGATTTTCCCCAGCTCACCTACAAAGCAGCATCCTTAAAACGTTCTTTATATAGTTTGCCTCTTTCTTATATGGGTTTCAATGGTTATCTCAATCCTCTTACTGCCGAGGCCCAGGTAAATACCTTAATTGTACCTTATAAAATCCCTACCACAGCAAGTCATGAAATTGGCCATCAACTAGGTTTTGCCAAAGAAAACGAAGCAAATTTTATCGCCTGTTTAACTACGATGAATCATCCAGATGCGTATTTCCGGTATTCAGGTTATACTTTCGCCTTACGCTATTGTTTAAATGAATTATATCGAAGAGATCCTGATAAATTTGAAACCCTAAAAGCGGAAATCAATCCGGGAATTCTGGAAAATTATCGGGAAGTGGAAGCCTTCTGGCTGGAACATCAAAATCCTTTTGAACCAATCTTTCAGGCGTTTTATAATCAATTCCTAATCCTTAACAACCAGGCTGGCGGAATGAAAAGCTATAGTTATGTAGTGGCACTGCTGGTCAATTATTTTTCTGAAGAAAAGAATAGACTTTAAAACGGTTTTTTAAAGGACCTGGAGAAGTAATAATTTCTCATTTTGTTTAAAAAGCCACTCCAGATTTGTTATAATTTTCTTAATTTACCACCCTTTATACAGGAAAACCACATTTAATTCAACTTAAATTTTATGAAAGAAAGACTTTTACTATGTCTTGTGTTTCTGGTCAGTTTACAGGCAAAAGCCCAGGAATACTTCCCCAAGAACGACGGGATAAAAACTCCGCAGACTACCTATACCATATTAAAAAATGCCAAAATTCACGTCAATCCGAATCAAATCATAGAAAACGGCGTGCTTGTGATTAAAGATGGAAAGATCACCGCCCTTGGCAAATCCGTAAGGGAGCCGGAAAACAGTATCATTATAGACCTGCAAGGGAAAGAAGTTTATCCTTCCTTCATAGATCTTTACAGCAGTTTCGGGATAAAAAAACCTGAAGCATCCAGCAATCAAAATGGACAGCCGCAGTATAAGGCGTCCCGTGAAGGATATTACTGGAATGATCATATTAGGCCGGAAACCGATGCTGTAAGTCATTTTAACTATGATGAAAAAGAAGCAGCTTCACTTCATAAAGCGGGATTTGGAGTGGTAAATACCCATTTGCCGGACGGAATTATTCGTGGCACCGGAATGCTGGTGGCCTTAAATTCCAAAGGCACCCAGGGGGACCGCATTTTAAAAGATCGTTCTGCACAATACCTTTCTTTTGATAAAAGTGTAAAATCACAGCAGTCCTACCCCACCTCTACTATGGGTGCCATGGCTTTGATTCGCCAGGCTTACCTGGATGCCCAATGGTATAGTAATGGAAATTCCCAAACCAAAGATTTAGCTTTAGAAGCCTTAAACCAAAATCAAAGCCTCACTCAAATATTTGCCACCGATAATCTTTTGGATGCCCTGCGAGCAGCAAAGATCGGGAATGAATTTAACCGGGATTATGTGATTTTGGGTAATGGGGAAGAATATCAGCGAATTCAGGAAATAAAGGAAAGCGGAAACACTTTTATGATTCCACTTAATTTCCCCAGTGCTTACGATGTAGAAGATCCATTTTTAGCCCAGCACGTGACTTTAGAAGAGATGAAAACCTGGAACCAGGCACCGGCCAACCTTAAAATGCTGGCAGAAAATGACATCCCTTTTACCATCACTTCGTATGGGCTTAAGGAGATTAAGGATTTCAGGAATAATTTAATCAAAGCGATCAAATACGGGCTGAGCAAAGAAGATGCCCTTACAGCACTGACTACAACTCCAGCAAGGATCCTAGGCCAGGAGAAACTTTTGGGAAGTTTAAAAGAAGGAGCCTGGGCTAATTTCATAATAACCTCGGGAGATTATTTCGATAAGGAAACCAGCGTTTATGAAAACTGGGTTCAGGGAGAAAAGACGGTAATCAATAAAATGAATACAAGGGATATCACCGGAACATACCAGCTTGAGATAAATGGTGACAATTACGAACTTGAAATCACCGGCGAACCCCAGGAACTTAAAGCAAATGTAAAATCGGAAGATCATCAACTTGGCGCCAAACTCAGTTTTGACAATAACTGGATGAATTTATTGCTTACTCCAGCTGATACTACCAAAACCGGTTTTATGCGCTTAGTGGCCAAAACAGATGAAAATAAAGAAGAAGTTTCAGGGACAGCTTATTTAAGTGATGGTTCAGAAACTTCTTTTAGGGCGATAAAAATGGCTGCAACAGATAAAGCTCAATCGGAAAAAGAGAAAGAAAAGGACAAAGAAGATAAAGAAGAGGAAATCCGTAAAATACTGCCGGTAAGCTTTCCTAATAAGGCTTATGGATTTTCTGAAATGCCAAAAGAGGAAAACATCCTATTCCAAAATGCTACGGTGTGGACCAATGAGAAGGAAGGCATCCTCGAAAATACCGATGTTTTAGTTAAAGATGGTAAAATTGCTAAAGTAGGAACAGACCTTAGCGACCCAAATGCACGGGTAATTGATGCCACCGGGAAACACCTTACCTCGGGAATTATAGACGAACACTCTCATATTGCAGCTTCTGCCATTAACGAGGCCGGGCATAATTCTACCGCTGAAGTCACAATGGAAGATGTTATAGATCCTACCGATATTAATATCTACCGGAATCTCGCCGGAGGGGTTACTACCGTCCAGCTTTTACACGGCTCGGCAAACCCAATTGGGGGGCAATCGGCTATTCTAAGGTTAAAATGGGGGGAAAACGCTGAAGATATGATCTTTGATAATTCTCCAAAATTTATAAAATTTGCTTTAGGGGAAAACGTCAAGCAATCCAACTGGGGAAGTCGCTCCCGATTTCCACAAACCAGGATGGGTGTAGAACAGGTATTTATAGATTATTTCACCAGGGCAAAAGAATATGAAGCATCCAGGGTTGAAGACGAAAATTTTAGAAGAGATCTTGAAATGGAAACTCTTGTAGAAATCCTTAACAGCGAACGTTTCGTTACCGCTCATTCCTATATTCAAAGCGAAATTAATATGTTGATGGAAGTTGCTGAGAGTTTTGATTTCAGAATTAATACCTTCACGCATATTCTGGAAGGGTATAAAGTAGCTGATAAAATGAAAGAACACGGTGCAGGTGGCTCAACGTTTTCCGATTGGTGGGCCTATAAATATGAAGTAAATGATGCCATTCCTTTTAACGCACCAATTATGCATAGCCAGGGAATTGTAACTGCAATTAATAGCGATGATGCCGAAATGAGTAGAAGATTAAATCAGGAAGCAGCAAAATCGGTAAAATACGGGGGAGTTTCGGAAGAAGAAGCCTGGAAATTCGTAACCTTAAACCCGGCAAAATTATTGCATATAGATGATCGTGTGGGAAGTGTAAAAACAGGGAAAGATGCCGATTTAGTCCTCTGGTCAACTAATCCATTATCGGTTTACGCCAAGGCTGAAAAGACCTTAATTCAGGGAAAAGTATTTTTTGATATAGAAAAAGATAAAGAACTTCGTGAGGAGATTCAGAGCCAAAGAAGTACTTTAATTACCCAAATGTTAGAGGCGAAGAATAATGGCTTAAAAACACAGCCCGTAACCAGGAAAGAAAAACCAGAAATACACTGTAATACCCTTACAGAAATCCATTAAAAAGAACAAATGAAGATGAAATATTTAGTAATACTAGCGCTATTTACCTGTATAGGAAATTCTTTTGCCCAGCAAACTCCTGCCCCGAAACAATCGCAGGCGGTAAGCATTGTGGGTGCCACCGCCCACCTGGGAAACGGGGAGGTAATTGAAAATAGTTTAATCATTTTTGAAGACGGCAAAATAACTCAGGTTATGGATGCTACCGCTACAAAGATGCAATACCGGGGCCGAATTATAGAAGCAGAAGGAAAACACGTATACCCGGGTTTCATTGCACCCAATACCACTTTGGGTTTAGTAGAAATTGACGCTGTTCGTGCTACTGATGATGAAGATGAAATTGGCTCGATGCTTCCCCATATTAGAAGTTTGATCGCTTACAATGCCGAGAGCAAAATTGTAGAAAGTATGCGCCCAAACGGGGTTTTAATGGGACAAATTGTTCCTCGTGGAGGAAGAATATCAGGAACCTCTTCCATCGTGCAGTTTGACGCCTGGAATTGGGAAGATGCGGAAATTAAAGAAGATGATGGTCTTCACATTAACTGGCCAAGTAGTTTTACCAGAGGTCGCTGGTGGGCCGGGGAAGACCCTGGAATTAAAGTCAGTGAAGATTACGGGGAAGAAATTTTAAAACTAAAAGATTTTTTCAAGGCTGCCAAAGCTTATTTAAAAGTTGAGAATGGAAAAACCAACCTTGCTTATGAGGCCATGGAATCGGTTTTCTCAGGTGAGAAACGCGTGTATGTTCATGTAGATGGTAAAAAAGAAATTCTTGATGTGATTGATTTCAAAAAAGATTTAAAACTGGAACACCTGGTTATTGTCGGTGGCTACGAGGCACATAAAGCTATTGAAGATTTAAAGGAAAACAATATCCCGGTTTTGGTTCAGCGCCCTCACGATACCCCACAGAGCGAAGACCATGATTATGATTTCCCTTATAAACTAGCGGGAATTTTACATAACAAAGGTGTTTTGGTCGCTTTAGAAAGCAGCGGAAGTATGGAACGTATGAATACCCGAAACCTACCATTCTACGCGGGTACTGCGGGCGCATATGGCCTGGGAAAAGAAGAAGCATTAAAATTAATTACTTCCAACACTGCCAAAATACTTGGTATCGAGGATATGGTAGGTACTTTGGAAAAAGGAAAAGATGCCACTTTATTTATCAGTGAAGGTGACGCACTTGATATGCGGGGCAATAGACTAACCCACGCTTTCATCCAGGGTCGTGAAATAAGTTTGGAGACTCACCAAACCGAACTTTACAATCGTTATATGGACAAATACGATACGGCAAGTAAATAGCGATAGTTCCTAAAAATTAAAGAGGTTAACAATTTCACCTGGGCAGGTATTTTGTTAACCTCTCTTCTTTGCAATAGGTTTAAACTCCCTATTTTTACACTTATGGTTAGACAAATTAGCAGCACTCAAAACAAGGAAGTAAAACACCTGCTCCAACTCCAGGAGAAATCCAGGTTACGTCGGAAAGAAGGCGTGTTTTTAGTAGAAGGGCAACGGGAAATCCAGTTGGCCTTAAAAGGAAAATTTCAGCTTAAAGCACTTTACATTTGTCCGGAGCTGGCAGGTTTTGAAGAATTTCAAAAATTAATTACAGAGGACGTCCAAATCACAGAAATTTCTTTGGATGTTTATAAAAAACTGGCTTATCGCGGAAGTACCGAAGGTGCTTTAGCAATTTTTAAAACCAGAGAGAACAGCCTAAATAAGATTAAATTTGAAACCAAAACCCCCCTGTTATTAGTGGTGGAGGCACCTGAAAAACCGGGAAATATAGGCGCTATCCTGAGAACTGCCGATGCGGCAAACGTAGATGCCGTTTTTATCGCCAACCCGAAGACCGATCTATACAATCCCAATATTATCAGATCCAGTGTGGGTTGTATATTCACCAACCAGATCGCTATGGGAAGCACTTTAGAAATCATTGATTTTTTGAAAGAAAGAAATATCTCGATTTACGCAGCTAGCCTGCAGACTTCGAAACCTTACCACGAGGTAGATTTCAAGGGAGCCACCGCCATTGTAATGGGTACGGAAGCTACTGGTTTAAGCCAGCAATGGCATCAAAATTCAACCCAGAATATTATTATTCCCATGAGCGGAGAAATAGATTCCATGAATGTTTCCGTTGCGGCGGGAATACTTATTTTTGAAGCCAAAAGACAACGTGGTTTTTAAATAACGAACTTCAGCTAAACAATTTCAATAAGTAAAAATATCAGCCTTTGAATCCCGTAACCTTATACTATATCATTATTGCCATTATTGTAATCGATTTTATCATCGATAAAATTCTGGATACTTTAAATGCCCAGCATTTCGATGATCCCGTTCCCCCGGAACTCCATGATGTTTATGATAAAGAAGCATATGAAAAATCACAGCGGTATAAAAAAGAACGTTACCGGTTCGGGTTGATCACTTCCGCATTCTCGGTTGCCCTCACGCTGGGTTTTATCATTTTTGGAGGATTTGCCTGGGTAGATGAAATTGCCAGAAACTTTGCCGATAATTCGATATTAGTAGCCCTTATTTTCTTCGGAATCATAATGATCGGAAGCGATATCCTTACCACTCCATTTTCCTGGTACAGCACTTTTGTCATTGAAGAAAAATATGGATTTAATAAAACCACCAAAAAAACCTTTGTTCTGGATAAAATAAAAGGATTACTGATGATGGTCATTCTCGGGGGCGGGATTCTGGCCCTTATCGTTTGGTTCTATCAATTTGCAGGTAATGACTTCTGGTGGTATGCCTGGATTCTGGTAGCTGTTTTCTCCATCTTTCTCAATATGTTTTACGCCAAACTCATCGTACCGTTGTTCAATAAACAGAGTCCCTTGGAAGAGGGATCCCTTCGCAGAAAAATTGAAGCTTATGCCCAAAGTGTTGGTTTTACTTTGGATAATATTTTTATTATAGATGGTTCTAAAAGGAGTACCAAGGCAAATGCCTATTTTTCAGGATTTGGAAAAGAAAAACGTATCACTCTTTTTGATACCCTGGTAAAAGATCTGGAAGAGGAAGAAATTGTTGCAGTACTGGCCCATGAAGTCGGGCATTACAAGAAGCACCATATTATGGTAAATCTAGGAGCATCTATTTTAACCACTGGCTTTACCCTGTGGCTGCTTTCCTTATTCATAGGCAGTCCTGTCTTATCAGGGGCATTGGGAGTAGAAGAACCCAGTTTTCATATTGGCTTAATTGCTTTCGGGCTTTTATACAGTCCTATTTCAGAAATCACTGGATTACTGATGAATTATTTATCGCGAAAATTTGAATACCAGGCCGATAACTATGCGAAAAAAACCTATGGGGCGGGGCCTTTAATTTCAAGCTTAAAAAAATTAAGCAATAACAGTTTAAGCAACCTTACCCCACACAAAGCATATGTTTTTATGCATTATTCCCATCCTACGCTCCTCCAAAGATTCAGGAACTTAAAGCGTAGCTCGTAGTTGTTTCTTTATCATGTTAATTGTACTTTTAAATTATGACAGAAGCCGCTATAGAAAAAGAAAATAAACAAATTGCAAGGCAGTATAAAGAGCTGTTGCGTATAAGTTACCGAAGCTTAAGTGATGATGATAAAAAGCAAATCAGAAAGGCTTTTGATACAGCTGTAGATGCCCATAAAGACCAGCGAAGAAAATCTGGGGAAGCCTATATTTTTCATCCCATTGCCGTGGCCAAGATCGTAGCTTCAGAAATTGGCCTGGATGCCACTTCTATTATAGCTGCTCTTTTGCACGATGTAGTCGAAGATACCGTTTATACCCTTGAGGATATTGAAAAGATGTTTGGTGATACCGTTGCTAAAATTGTGGACGGACTCACAAAAATATCCAGCCTGAAAAAGGACAAAGATGTTTCCCTGCAGGCTGAAAATTTCCGCAAAATGTTACTTACCCTGAATGATGATATTCGGGTGATTATCATAAAAATTGCCGACCGGTTGCACAATATGCAAACTATGGATGCGATGCGACGCGACAAACAGGAAAAGATCGCATCAGAAACCCTTTATATTTATGCGCCCCTGGCTCATAGAATCGGGCTTTATAATATTAAAACTGAACTTGAAGATCTTGGCTTAAAATATACCGAACCCCAGGTTTATCACGAGATTCACACCAAAATAAAGGAAAGTAAGGAAGAACAGGATGCCTATATTAAAGAATTCTCCAGGATTATTGAAGACTCCCTGAATCAGGAAGACCTTAAATATGAAATTAAGGGGAGGCCAAAATCTATCTATTCCATCAATCGAAAAATGCAGGCTCAAAATGTGAGTTTTGATGAGGTTTACGACAAATTTGCTATCCGGATAATTTATAAAAGTGACCAGGCCAATGAGAAATTCCTGGCATGGAAGATATATTCTATTGTCACCGATCATTTCAGGCCAAACCCCACCCGGCTTCGGGATTGGATTTCTTCCCCTAAATCCACAGGCTATGAAGCCCTGCACATTACTGTAATGGGACCAAAAGGCCGGTGGGTAGAAGTTCAAATTCGCAGCCAGCGAATGAATGAAATTGCCGAAAAAGGATATGCAGCACATTACAAATATAAACAGGGTGGTGCCCAGGAAGACCATGGAATAGAAGAATGGTTAAACCGCCTGCAGGAAGCCCTGGAAAATCCAGATGTAAATGCCGTAGATTTTGTGGAGCAGTTTAAGCTCAATCTTTATTCAAAAGAAATATTTGTTTTTACGCCCCAGGGAGATTTAAAATCCCTCCCAAAAGGATCTACCCCCCTGGATTTCGCATTTAGCATACATACCGAAATCGGTTTAAAGACCCGTGGGGCAAGGGTAAACAATAAGCTAGTACCATTAAGTCACGAATTAAAAAGTGGCGACCAGGTAGAGATCATTACCTCTGAAAACGCCCAGCCTAATGTCAACTGGCTCGACTATGCTACCACCGCAAGGGCACGCGCCAAGATAAAATCGTCTTTAAAAGACGAAAAAAGAGAAATTGCCGAAGAAGGAAAAGCGATTCTTACCAGGAAATTAAGGGCTCAAAAAATCCCTTTCAATGAAAAGGTCATCAATGAGCTGGTGATCCATTTCAACCTTAAGACCAGCCTGGATCTATTTTATCGGGTGGGCATTGGGAAAATTGACAATCAGAAACTCAAAGAATTTGCATCTTCCAGGAGCAATGCCCTTGTCAGTTATATTAAACGTAAAATTACCAAACCGGTTATTGCGGAAGATCTCAATAAAGATGAAATCACCTCTAAATACGACCAACTGGTATTTGGTAGAGATGAGGATGAGACCCTGGAATATAAACTGGCCAATTGCTGTAATCCAATTCCGGGAGACCAGGTTTTTGGTTTTGTAACCGTAAATGACGGGATTAAAGTTCATAAGAAGAACTGCCCGAATGCGCTTCAGCTCCAGAGCAACTATGCCTACAGAATAATTCCCGCAAAATGGATAGATTCTTCTCAGCAGGACTTTAAAGCTGTAGTCAAATTGACCGGGATTGACAACCTGGGGCTTGTTAGTGAGATCACCAGGGAGATCTCCAGCAACCTGAATGTGAATATGCAAAAGATTAATTTCGAAAGTGTAGATGGTGTGTTTAGCGGACAAATAACCCTTAGGGTAAAGAACAATTCTATCCTTACTAAAATCATCAACCGTCTCAAAAAAATTAACGGCATCGATAAGGTTAGCCGTGAATAATCCTATACCTTTGTAAGCTACAAAGAACTATGAGTAAAAAAGTTGTAAATAAGAACGATCAGGCAGTAGTTAAAAACGTTTTCACCAAGTATTTGGAGGAAAAAGGGCATAGAAAAACCCCCGAACGTTTTGCTATACTTCAGGAAATCTACAATAACGACGATCATTTCGATATAGAGTCCCTCTACATTAAAATGAAAAATAAGAAATACCGGGTAAGTCGTGCCACCCTTTATAATACCATAGAATTACTATTAGAATGCGGACTGGTAAGAAAACACCAGTTTGGACAAAACCAGGCGCAATATGAGAAATCCTATTTTGACCGTCAGCACGACCACGTTATTTTGACTGACACAGGAGAGGTGATAGAATTTTGCGATCCCCGTATTCAATCTATTAAGCAAACAATAGAAGAGGTGTTTGATATTGAAATTACCAAACATTCTTTATATTTTTACGGCAACAAAAAAACAACCAACTAACTTAAGATTTCAATGGCGGTAGATTTACTACTCGGTCTCCAGTGGGGTGACGAAGGCAAAGGAAAAATTGTTGATGTGCTCACCTCTAAATACGATATTATTGCGAGGTTTCAGGGAGGACCAAATGCAGGACACACCCTGGAATTCGATGGACAAAAACACGTACTCCACACTATTCCTTCAGGGATTTTTCACAAAGAAACTATTAACCTTGTTGGAAATGGGGTTGTAATTGATCCGGTAATCTTTAAAAAGGAACTGGATAACCTCAGCAAGCACAAGATAGATTATTTATCTACCCTGCTTATTTCCAGAAAAGCACATTTGATTTTGCCTACACACAGACTTTTAGATGCTGCTTCTGAAGCTTCTAAAGGAAAGGCTAAAATCGGATCCACCCTAAAGGGTATTGGCCCGACTTATATGGACAAAACCGGAAGAAATGGCATTCGTGTGGGGGATTTGGAACTGGAAAACTGGAAAGAAAAATACAGAACCCTGGCCGATAAGCATGAGAAAATGATCAAGTTTTACGATGTTGATGTACAATATGATCTTGCGGAACTGGAAAAGGAATTCTTTAATGCGGTTCAGACCTTAAAATCATTAACTTTCATAGATAGTGAAGCATATCTGCACCAGGCACAAAAGGAAGGAAAAACTATTTTAGCAGAAGGTGCCCAGGGATCTTTACTTGATATAGATTTTGGAACCTATCCTTTTGTAACTTCTTCCACTACTACAGCTGCAGGAGCCTGTACCGGACTTGGTGTTGCACCTAATAAAATTGGTGAAGCCTTTGGAATTTTCAAGGCATATACCACGCGGGTTGGCAGTGGCCCCTTCCCTACTGAACTTTTTGACCAGGATGGAGAAACAATGGGACGCGTTGGCAATGAATTTGGTGCTACCACCGGACGACCGCGCAGATGTGGCTGGCTGGATTTAGTGGCATTAAAATATGCCGTACAGGTCAATGGAATTACCCAGCTTATTATGATGAAAGGCGATGTGCTCAGTGGATTTAAAACCCTTAAGGTTTGTACAGCCTATAACTATAAAGGAAAAGAAATCCATCATTTACCTTATAATATTGAACCAGAGAATGTAACCCCTGTTTATACAGAAATCAAGGGTTGGGCTGCAGACTTAACCGGAATGACCAGGGCCGAGGAACTCCCCAGGGAATTCAATGAATATGTTGAGTTTTTAGAGAAAGAACTGGAAATTCCAATTAAAGTGGTCTCTGTTGGGCCTGACAGAACACAAACCATAGAACGTTAAATATAAATAGCGATATAAAAATCAAAAGCCGTTTCAGCAATGAAACGGCTTTTTTTAACTAAATTCCTGTAACAAAAACTTAGAATAATATTCATTATTACTCACTGGGTACGATAAATAATCCTGCAATTTGCTGGGCTACCTCTCCACTCATAGGTTCATCAAAGGCCTGGGAAACAGAAACCGCATCAAATCCGGTAGCATCTACCAGGTTTACCCCACCTTGAACCACATTATCTTCACCAACATAAACATCTTTCGTGGCTTCTGGCATTCCTGGTCCACGGTTATCCAAAGTAATCCAACCTAGGGCATTTTCATTCAAACTTTCATTGATCACTTCAGCTCTTAGTCTTCTGATTTCCGAGGCATGCCTTGCCTCTACAGAATGTATTTGCAGGGCAGGGGTTAAGAACTGGGTTCCCATAAGGTTACCGGCCTGTCCTTTGTACGCTCTAACCCCTGTATCTTCAAAAGCCTGCGCTAAAGCCAGTAACTGGGCGTAAGCCATATCGTTATTCGGGTTAAAAGGATCGAAAGCCCCTCCTGCCGTAAAATCGAATTCTGGAGAAGCAACGGAGTTATCCCCTAATCCAGCTTGTAAAAATGCAACGTGGGCTGATTCGTGTTTCGAGATTTGGTTATAAACCGCTTCTGCTCTTCCGCCACTGGGCAGTACACCAGAATCTAATGCTTTCATATAGAATTCAGCTTCAAGATATTCCAGGGTAAGGGCAAGTTGAAGAGCCGCCGTGGCATCACTTGCGCTGCTTTGAGCGAAAGCTTTACCCGAGGTGGAGGCAAGTCCAAAAGGAACTGCTACCATGGCTGCTTTTTTTCCTAAGCTCCCCAGGTTCCCGAGCATTTCCCGTCTTGAAGAAGCTTTTTTGGTAAGACTATCTGTAGTAAATTCGTCTAAAAATTTTATAATATCCATAATATTGTTTTTAAGTTGATTAAATAATTATTGAGGCAAATTGTTGGCAGTAAATTCTGTAACAACAAAGCCGGTAGCTCCAACTTCGCTAAGAATTGTCTGCGGATCCTTGGCAAGGCCGAGTCCGTTGCTATCAATAATCTCATCACCTGCGAAGGCTGTATCACTTTCTAAGTATATAGAACGAATTGCTGCCGCATGCCTGGCCTCTACCGATACAATCTTACCGGCAAGTACTAGGAAATCGGGAGTTTGCAGTAAACTACCAGCACCGTTATAAGCGGCTACACCCGTATCTTCCAAAACCCTTGCGGTGGCTAACACAGAATCCCTGTCAGCAAAATTGACACTGCTAAAATCAAATTCCAGTTCTGGTAAAACCTGGCTAGCTTCAGCATTTGCGCTAATAGCAGCCTTAAAGAATTCTCTGTGAATTACCTCGTGGTCATATAGATCTTCTAAAATTAATTTTTCTTCAGCACTGGCTCCCGCCCAATAAGAACCATCTAAGACCTTAGTATAGAATGCTGCTTCCAGTTGTTCTAATGCATAAGCATAATTCAAGATCCCAACATCGCCGCTTCCAAGATCAAAAACTTCTCCTGGTGGCATTGGTTCTGGCCCCATATCATCATCGTCACTACAACCATAAAGCAATAAGCCGGAACCAGCCATGGCAAGCCCTCCTATCTTAAGGAATTTTCTTCGAGAATTACTGTTTTTTGAAGGTTTTGCGGAGACCGCATTAACCTTAATACGTGGTTTTTCCATAATTTAAATTTTTAGTTATTTCTTAAACTTACGGGATGAAGTAAGCCTTGGTTTTATAATCCACGTTAAAGTTTTCTAAACGAAAACCCGGGAACCTTAAATACTGTGAATTTTTAGAAAAATTTACCGTTTGTTTATCCTAGCAAGGATAAAAAATAAAGAGCATGCATTAATTTTCCAATAAGTTTCCTGGCCGATTTCAATGATTAGAAATGAATAATTTTGGCTTAAATTTTGTTTACTTTTGAAAAAATGTTCAGCTTGAAAAAATTTATTCTTTTTATAATTATAGCGCTATGGGTAATACCAATTAATGGCATTGCGCAGGAAGCTAAAGAAATTGATTATAGTGCCGATAGAAATATTCAGGATGAGAAATATCCAGGGGCCTTTGTACTAAGCAAGGTAGAAAACCAGGTATATTTTAAACACGAAGGGATCGAGGTCTGGTGCGATCTTGCCATTCACTATAAAGATGAAAATTTCTTCAGAGCCTTTGGTAATGTAAGAATGCAACAGGGCGATACCGTCACTTTAAACAGCAGTTATGCGGAATATAATGGAGATTCCCAGTTTGCCTTTGCCAGTGGCGATGTTGTGATGAACCGCCCACAGACCACTCTTAAAACGGACAGTCTGTTCTTTGACAGGATCAAACAACAGGCCTATTATAGAAGTGGCGGAAAGGTTATTGATACCGGTGGGGTAATAACCAGCAATATCGGACGCTATTTTATGGAAGAGGATAAATATTCCTTTGTATCAGATGTAGTACTCACCAATCCTGAATATGTTATTAATTCAGAACAACTGGATTTTTATGGCGAAACCGGCCATGCTTATCTATACGGCCCTTCTACTATTGAAAGTGAGACCAGTACGGTATATTGTGAACGCGGCTTTTATGACACCCGTGGCGATACGGGGTACTTTGTTAAAAATTCCAGGATAGATTATGAAAATAGAACCGTTAAAGGCGACAGCATGTATTTTAACCGAAATACCAATTTTGCTTCTGCCACCAACAATATCAGGGTAATAGATACCGCTAATAAAAGTCTGGTTACCGGGCATTATGCCGAGGTTTTCAGGGACAAAGATTCCGTTTTTATTACCAAGAGGGCTGTTGCTGCTACCGTGCAGGATAATGATTCCCTCTTTATTCACGGTGATACCATTATGATTACTGGCAAACCCGATAAGCGTATTATCCGGGGATTTTATGATGTTCGACTTTTTAAAAGCGATATGAGCGGCAAGAGTGATTCGGTACATATTAATCAGGAAACCGGCCTCACCAAAATGATCAATATCACTTCCGGGCCTGTTTCCTCAATAGACAAGCGTAGAAGCCCGGTTCTTTGGAGCGGACTCAGCCAGATGACCGGAGATACCATTCATTTACAGAGCAATACCAAAACCGAAAAACTCGATTCCATGCGGGTGTTTAACAACGCATTTTTGATTCAGAAAGATACCATTGAAGGTTATAACCAGGTGAAAGGCATGGACCTGGTAGGCCTCTTCGATGATAATGAATTGTACCAGGTGGACATTAACAAAAATACAGAAACACTATATTATAGCAGAAATAACGAGCAAGAGCTTATAGGGATAAACAAGACCCTCTCCAGCTCTATTAAAATACTTTTTGAAAATCGGGAAATTCAAGATATTTATTATTACCAGAATGTAGATGGCAATTTAACACCCGAAGCAGATTTTCCGGTGAACGTGCGTAAATTGATAGGCTTCAACTGGCGCGGGGATGAAAGGTTAATGGAAAAAGAGGATTTATTCGAAGGCAAACCACCGCCGGATCTGGTTAAAATTGAAGGGATCCCTTTACCTGAGGATACCGGTGAATTTTTTGATGAGCGGGAAGAAGGCGATGAATTGTTACTAAATGACAAATCACGATTAAAACCCGAAGATCTACAAAACAGGGCAAAAGATAGTATCCCACAACTAAAAGAGCCGCAGACTTTGATCAAATCGAGTGTTGGGGAGCAGGCATCCGAAGAAGAAACTAAAGCTGAAGTAGATCAGGATAATGAATAAAGACTTTCTAAAGTACCAGGCACAGACCACTCCGCACCCTCTGGGGCTGGAAGTGGAATCGGCCAGTGGCTCCTATATTTTTACTACCGATGGCAGGAAACACCTTGACTTTGTTGCCGGGGTTTCCGCCTGTAGTTTAGGACATTGTCATCCCAAGGTGGTAAAGGCCATAAAACACCAGGCTGAAAAATACCTTCATGTAATGGTATATGGAGAATATGCACAACAGCCGGCAGTTGAATTAACTAAACTGCTGGCCAGGCACTTTCCTGAACCACTGGAAAAAACCTACCTGACAAATTCTGGAACCGAGGCTATTGAAGGTGCTTTAAAACTTGCCCGTCGCTATACAGGGCGCGGGGAAATTATCGCTGCCCGCCAGGCTTACCATGGCAATACTATGGGGTCTTTAAGCCTAATGGATTATGAAGAACGACAAAAACCTTTCAGGCCACTTTTAGGGGGAATTTCATTTATTGAGTTCAACCAGGAGAAAGATCTGCAGAGAATCACGGAGAAAACCGCTGCTGTGATCCTGGAAAGTATTCAGGGGGGAGCGGGTTTTATACTTCCCAAACATAATTACCTGCAAAAGGTCAAACAACGCTGCCAGGAAGTCGGTGCCCTATTCCTACTAGATGAAATCCAGCCCGGTATGGGACGGACCGGTAAACTCTTTGGATTTGAAAACTTTCAAGTGGTTCCGGATATATTGGTACTTGGAAAAGGACTGGGCGGGGGTATGCCCATAGGCGCCTTTTCTGCCGCGGGTAAAATAATGGATACTCTTTCTGATAATCCAAAAATGGGCCACATCACTACCTTCGGGGGAAATCCCGTAATAGCTGCTTCCGCATTAGCTACTGTACAGGAAATCACCACTTCAGACTTAATGGCAGAAAGCCTGGAAAAAGAAAAACGCTTCAGGGAACTACTGGTTCACCCACTTATTTCTGAAATACGAGGAATTGGTTTAATGCTTGCCATCATTACTACTTCAGAGGAAGTAGCCAATGAACTAATCCTAAAATGTAAAGAAAAAAACCTCATCCTATTCTGGCTTTTATTTGAGAAAAGAGCGGTGCGGATTACCCCGCCGTTAACTATAACACCAGATGAAATAAAGCAAGGCTGTGGCATCATTATTGACGTACTGAATAATATGTTGAAGGAACAGCGAACTGTTAATTAATTTGTTAACAACAATATTGTTTTTACTGCTTTTTAAACATAAACATTTCTAATTTTAAGAAATACCTTAGAACACTGGTCCAAGGTCTTAAGTTGAAAAAGATCAGGCAATTTCGACCGAATGTCGAAATATTTTAAATCTCACTTGGTGAGTAAAGTAGAAATCCCGTAATTACCTACGTATGCAATTAAGCCATAACGACGAAAATAATTTCTCACTGTCCCGATTTGAATCTATGCTTAAAACTAATGATGTTTTATTTTTTGATTCGGCGGAATTTGAGGATATCATTAACTACTATTTAGAGAACGGGAAATTTGCATTAGCCAAAAAGGCGGTTAAGTTAGGCCTTGCACAGCATCCTGCTTCTACAAACCTAAAACTTTTTAAAATAGAGATTCTGGTTTTTGAAGATAAACTCGATGTAGCTGAAGCAATGCTTACGCAGCTCCAACAACTGGAATCTTCTAACGAAGAAATCTACATTCAAAAAGCGCAAATTCTTTCTAAACGTGATAAGCATGCCAAAGCCATTGAGGTTTTAGAAATGGCCCTGGATATCACCCTTGACCCTGCTGAAGTTTACTCCCTTATTGGAATGGAATATCTATTTCTCGAAGATTTTGAGCATGCGAAATTCAGCTTTATGAAATGTCTGGAAGCCGATGAGGAAGATTATTCAGCCCTTTACAATATTATGTATTGTTTTGATTTTCTTGATCAAAAAACCCAGGCCATTGAATACCTGAATATGTACTTGGATAAAAATCCATACTGCGAGGTTGCCTGGCACCAGGTTGGAAAACAATATTTTGACTTAAAGGATTATGAGAAAGCATTATCCGCTTTCGATTTCGCCATAATCAGTGATGATTATTTTATAGGGGCTTATCTCGAAAAGGGCAAAGTGCTTGAAAAATTAAATCGTTATCACGAGGCTATAGAAAATTACCGTTTAACCCTGGAGCTCGACGATCCTACTTCCTTTGCCTACCTGCGAATTGGCAAGTGTTTCGAAAAGCTAGGCTTAAATGAGCTCGCGCTCAAGCATTATAAAGATTGCGTACATGAGGATCCGCTTCTTGACAAAGGCTGGATTGCGATCACCGATTTTTATATCAAAAAGAAGAATTATCAGAAAGCGCTTTATTATATCAATAAGGCCATCAATATAGATGAGGAAAACGTTTTGTACTGGAAACGTTATGCTAAAATAAATAATCGCCTGAAGTTTTATGAGGAAGCCGAACGCGGTTATAAAAAAAGCCTTGATCTTGGAAACTACGAATTGGAGACCTGGATTAGACGTTGTGATATTTTAATAGATCTAGGTGAATTTGAAACCGCCATTCAAAATCTTAATCAGGCACTGGAATTTTATCCGGATACCGCTGAGATAGAATTTAGATTGGCCGGGCTTTATTTCAGTCATAATGAAGGGGAAAAAGCATATTTTCACCTCAATAAAGGACTAAAGTTAGATGCCGAGTATTATATTGTGATCGAAGAATTATTTCCTCAAATATTTAACCGAAAAAGCGTAAGGCAAATTATAAATTCCTTTATAAATCTCTCTTAGTTATTTTACTAACTTTGAGCCGGAATTTTAATTTGTTACCATGCGAAAAACCTTTAAAGATCATTTTTCTGTAACCCTTAAAGGGATGGCAATGGGCGCTGCAGATGTTGTACCCGGGGTCTCGGGAGGAACCATTGCTTTTATCTCAGGAATTTACGAAGAATTAATCTCCACCATTAGTGGAGTAAATTTTTCACTGATAACCACCTGGAAGGAAAAAGGTTTTAAAGCGATGTGGCATCAGCTTAACGGGCCATTTATTTTAGCCCTTTTAACCGGTATCCTCATCAGCGTATTTTCTTTGATGCGAGTTGCAAATTATTTGCTTGAAAATCATCCCATACTCATTTGGTCTTTCTTCTTTGGTCTTGTACTTGCCAGTATCTGGTATGTTGGAAAACAAATCCCCCAGTGGAATTTTAAAATCTTCCTGGCTTTATTTATCGGGGCAGGTGTTGCATTTTATATTGTTTCCCTGCCACCAATGGCGGCCAACGACAGTAATTTATTTATCTTTTTTTCCGGTGCCATCGCCATCTGCGCTATGATACTTCCCGGGATATCAGGAGCGTTTATCTTAGTGCTTTTGGGAGCCTATAAAAGAATTACCGAAGCCGCCCACGACTTCGATATCCAAACTTTGGGAATATTTGCTTTGGGTGCAATCATTGGACTACTTAGTTTCTCTAAGATCTTAAAATGGCTTTTCGTGCATTACAGCAGTATTACCCTGGCAGTACTAACCGGATTTATTGCCGGATCTCTTAATAAAATATGGCCCTGGAAGCATGTCTTACAAACGCAAATGTATGGTGATAAAGAAGTGGTACTAAAGGAAGCTTCGGTTTTGCCATGGAATTTTGATGGTCAGCCGCAAACCCTATATGCCCTGCTTTTAATGCTCGCCGGTTTTCTCTTAATTCTTGGCCTGGAAATCTTCGCTTCAAAAAGCTCAGAAAAAACCAATGGAACAGACTAGAACCTTTACAGACAAAGTACTTTTAGTGCTTAAAGGTTTAGCTATGGGAGCAGCTAATAAAGTTCCCGGGGTATCTGGTGGTGTGGTGGCTTTTGTGGCCGGTTTCTATGAGGAATTTATTTATTCCTTACAAAAGATAAATTATAAAGCTTTTATCCTGCTTATCAACGGGCGGTTCAGAAGTTTATACCATTATATCCACGGAAAATTTCTTGGTTTACTCATCCTGGGGATGCTTATTAGTTATTTTAGCGTATCCAAGTTGCTTGATTATTTAATACTTCATTACGAACTCTATGTTTGGTCCGCCTTCTTCGGAATGATCGTCGGTTCCATCTATTATATCAGCAAGGATTTTGACGAGTGGAGTAATCGTTCCCTGAGCTTCGTTTTGCTGGGGATAATTGTAGGTTTATCCATTAGCTTTCTTGAACCTGCCAAAGAAAATGATAATCTCTGGTTTGTATTCTTTTGTGGCATTGTTGGCGTCTCAGGAATGACCTTACCCGGACTCTCCGGATCTTTTATTCTTATCTTAATGGGAAATTATGTCCTGCTACTTGTAGACGCAGTAAATGCCTTATATGATACCATGGCTGATTTAGTCATGCTGGATTTTAGTTTTTTAGACAATCCAGATCGAATTCGCCTGCTTGAAGTTATACTGGTATTTGGCGCGGGCTCCCTGGCCGGCTTAGTAACGCTTTCCCATTTTCTGGGTTACGTCCTGAAGCACTATAAAAAAGATACCTTTGCCGCCATCATAGGCTTTATCACAGGGTCCCTGGGGGTAGTTTGGCCATGGAAAGAAAAGATCTTTAAAGTAAATGCCAATGGAGAGATAATTCTTGACAGCCAGGGAAATGGAGTGATCGATTATTACGACAGGTATTTCCCATCATTCAGTGCGGCGGAAACCTGGATCGCAATTTTCTTTATCTTTGTAGGGATATTCATTGTACTTGGACTGGCCTGGTACGAAAAGAAAAACCAAAAACCTGCAAAGCGATGAAAAATTATGGCCTAATTGGAAAAAATATTAGCTACTCATTTTCCAAGTCTTACTTTAGTGAAAAATTTAAAAAAGAACAAATTGAAGCCCGGTATCGCAACTTTGACCTGGAAAATTTAAAGCAATTCCGGGATGTGATAAAGGAAACCCCTGATCTTGTTGGACTCAATGTCACTATTCCCTACAAAGAGGAGATCATTTCTTTTTTAGATCAATTGGCTCCTGAAGCTAAGGAAATGGGTGCCGTAAATACGATCAAAGTAGACGGCAATAAGCTTACAGGGTATAACACGGATTATATCGGTTTTTTTGAATCGATAAAACCTTATCTTAAATCTCACCACAGAAAAGCACTAATTCTGGGTACCGGCGGGGCATCAAAAGCTATAGCATACGCCTTAAAGAAATTAAACATCACGTATAAATTTGTTTCCAGGACCCCTGAAAAAAATCAGTTCAGTTATCAAAATCTTTCAAACGAAATACTCCGCGAATATACTGTCATCGTCAATACAACTCCCGTAGGAACATTCCCTGATGTGGAGCAACACCCGAAAATTCCTTTTGAGTATTTAAATGAAAAACACCTGGTTTATGACCTTATCTATAATCCGGAAACCACCCAATTAATGGCACTTGCCAAACAAAAGGGAGCCACGGTAACCAATGGTTCCAAAATGCTAAAGTTACAGGCCGAAAGCGCATGGAAAATCTGGAATAAATAACTCCTGCCTTTTATTTTTTAATTTTACAAAAAAAGGTAATTGTTTGTCCAATTTTAGTGGAGTTACTATCTTTCAGCCTAATTAAGTTCAAGAACCTTAACATTGAAAGATATGTCTCAGCAAGAAAATGATAAAAATAAAGAGGAGTTTTCTAACGAATCAACCGGGAATCCTGAAAAAATTCAGGAGGAAAAAAAGTTGACCACAGAAAACAAGGAAGCTAGCGAAGAGGAGAATTCATTTTCTCAAAAGTCTGAAACCGAAAAATCTCAGGAGGAAAAACAGCCGGTCATAGAACCGGCGGAAACCGCCTCTGAAGTTAAATCTGAAAACGACAGGCTGGAAGATGCTATGATTGCGGAAGCCGGAGATAAGAAGAATACTTCGGAAGAAAACAAAGCAAGCATGGAGGAGGACGAAGATGATGCCATTTTAGAAGAAAGCCGAAAAAAGAGCCGCCCGGAAGAAGAAAAAGTTCAGGCGGAAATTGAGACCGTGGATGAATCTCAAAAAGTGGATTCCGCCCAGGAAGATGAGGATCACGAGGATGATGAGGAAGAAACTTCTTCTGAAGAGGGCCGTACCCTAAAACATCACCAGGAGCATATTGATGATTCGGTTGCCGAAGACAGCGAAGATGAGAGCAAGGCCGAACGTCATGATATTGCAAAGAAAGATTACCATGCCATGAGTAAAGAGCAGTTGGTAGATGAATTTGAATCGCTGCTTAAAAAAGAAAAAGTACAGGCCATTAAAGACCATGTGATTGAAATTCGAGCGGAATTCAATGCAAAGTTTAATGAAGAGGAAGAAGAGAAGAAAGAGGAGTTCCTTGCCGATGGCGGAAATATTATTGACTTCCACTACTCCACCCCACTTAAAAATCATTTTAATTCCCTCTATTTTGATTACCGGGAAAAACGCAACAACTACTACAAGCAACTCAAACAGGACCTCAATAAAAACCTGGCCAAACGCCTGGAAATAATCGAAGAATTAAAAGGCCTTATAGATGTTGAAGAAAATATAAATACCACTTACAAGCATTTCAAGGAACTTCAGGATCGCTGGCGCGTGGCAGGACCAATTCCCCGGGAAAAATATAACGATGTGTGGAACACCTATCACCACCACGTAGAGAATTTTTATGATTTTCTGCATTTAAACCGGGAATTCCGTGACCTTGATTTCAAACACAATCTCGATCAGAAATTAAAAGTTATTGATCGCGCCGAAGAACTGGTTCAGGAAGACGACATCAACCGTGCTTTCAGGGAACTACAAATGCTTCACAAAATGTGGAAAGAAGAACTAGGACCGGTTGCTAAAGAATTTCGCGAAGACATCTGGGATCGTTTTAGCAGTGCTACCAAACAAATTCACGACAAGCGGCAGGAGTACTTCAACACCATGGACGAGCGTTACGAAGAGAACTGGAAAGCCAAGCAGGTAATTATCGAGAAAATTAAGGTAATTGCAGAAGAAGAATATACAAGCCACAATAAATGGCAACAAAAAATCAAGGAAATCGAAGCGCTTCGGGAAGCCTTTTTTAATGCGGGGAAAGTTCCACGTAGCAAAAATGAAGAAACCTGGACTGACTTTAAGCAAAACGTGCGCCGGTTTAACCGAAATAAAAACGCATTCTACAAGAACTTAAAAAAACAGCAATACGATAACCTCGAAAAGAAAAAGGAGCTGATTCAAATTGCTGAAGACAATAAGGACAGTGACGACTTTAAAACGGTAACTCCCTTGATGAAAAAAATCCAGGCCGACTGGAAAAAAATTGGTCACGTCCCCAGAAAGGACAGCGATAAAGTCTGGAAACAGTTTAAGGCAGCCTGCAATCATTATTTTGAACGCATGCACGAAAGTCGTGATGATGAAAACAAAGAGGAGTTTGAAGCTTTTGATAAGAAAAAAGACATGTTGGAGCAGGTAAAATCTTTCGAGCTAACGGGCGATAAAAAAGAAGATCTGCCTAAAATCAAACAATTTATCGAGGATTGGAAGAATCTTGGCAGGGTCCCTTATAACAAGCGTTTTATAGAAGGGAAATTTAACAAAGCCCTGGATCAACTTTTTAACAAGTTGGATGTGGATCATACCAAAGCTGAAATGCTCAAATATGAGAATAAGGTACAGGCTTTAAACGATGCCGATGATGATAAAAAGCTTCGTAACGAGCATTATTTCCTTACCAAAAAAATAGAAGAAACAAAGGCTGAAATACGCCAGTTGGAAAACAACCTGCAGTTCTTCTCTAATGCAGATCAAGAAAATCCGCTGGTACAGGAGGTGCATAAAAATATAGCTGACCAAAAAGAACAACTGGAAGTTTGGCAAGAAAAATTACGTAAAATCAAGTCGCTTTACTAAAGAAAGGGCGGCTATGAAATGTATTCTTTGTCAGGGGCCCACAAAAGAATTTTGGAAGAGTAAGAATCGGGAATTTGTTGAATGCTCCAGTTGTGGCGGCATTCAACTATTACCGGAATTTTATATTTCCAAAGAAACGGAGAAGGCGCGTTATCTCACTCATAATAATGATGTTGAAGATCCCGGGTATCAGGATTTTGTGAAACCCATCACTTCTCGAATTCTAAAGGATTTCTCTCCGGCCCACCGCGGTTTGGATTACGGTTGTGGCACCGGCCCTGTGGTTGCCAACGAGCTTAAAAAAGAAGGATATCACTTAGCGCTTTACGATCCCTATTTCTATCCCGATAAGACGGTATTATCTGCGGTTTATGATTATATAATCTGCTGTGAGGTCATAGAGCATTTCTATCAGCCCAAACACGAATTTCATAAATTGAGTGCCCGTTTGAATCCCGGCGGGAAACTCTATTGCAAGACCTCTGTTTATTCAGAAGAAATTGATTTTGATAACTGGTATTACAAAAACGATCCTACCCACGTTTTTTTCTATACAAGCTCGAGCCTGCAATGGATAAAAGACAACCTGGGCTTCTCTAGCCTGGAGATTCTTCCTAAGGTGTTGGTCTTTAGTAAATAAGCTCAAACCCCTCCGTGCTTTGGCTCCTACAAATGCTAATTTCAATGAAGGGGTATTAAAATAATTTTTTAAGCGCCCATTCTTACCTGTGTAATTTTCGCCTGAAGAATGAAATCAAATGATACAGCAACTTATATGTTTCAGCTCCTTTATCAAATTAAACATAGACCTGCTTAGGATTCTCTGCCCGATAATTTGAATAAGTGAAAAGCTACTACTCCTGGCCAAATAACTAATAAAGTGCAAACGAGTCGTTCATAGGCACCATCCCAAGACTCCGGTATGAAAGGAAATAGGGGGGCGGAAATAAGCCATAAAGAAGCTATCCAGAGACAAAAATTTTTTAAAAATGGCTTGAGGTTTTTTAGTTCAAACCCCACCAGACCAGTTAACATTAGGAACAAACCAGCCAGGATATACACCAGCTTACGATGGATCGTATAGCCAGGTCTTCCCGCATACTGATTGTGTTCAGCGATTAATATAAGATCTGCACTTATCAAAACCAGAATAACCAGGCTAATAATCCATTTCGCTCCTTTTTGTTTCCAGGTATAAAGGCCGATAGCAAGGGAAAGGTAACCCAATGCCAGTATATCCAACCCTAAATCCTGGATCCAGCCATATTTGCCAATGGCAAGCATGCTAATGGTATCACTTATGGGGTCATGTTTCTCGTGAAGGGCTATTCCTATTATATCACCAGCTACAACAGCGAAACAACCAAAGATCCCGAGAGCCCCACAAATCTTATATATAGTACTTTTATTCATTCATTCAAATATTCCATAAAATACGCTTGTCGATCAAAAGCGGTTACTAAAATTTTAGGGTGGTAAAACTGAAATAAGCAGGCAATAAATTTCGCCCTGGGTTCACTTTTTATGAATTAAAATCTCAAGGCTGTGGGTTCACCTCCTTTTTATAAAAGTTTAGCCTGGTTCCAAAACACATCCATTTCAGCTAAAGTCATATCTTTTAAAGCTTTATTTTGCTCCCTGGCTTTACCTTCTAAATATTGAAAACGAGTGACAAACTTTTTATTAGTACGCTCCAGGGCATTTTCCGGGTTTACACCAAGAAAACGGGCATAATTGATCATAGAGAACATCACATCGCCAAATTCGGCTTCTATTTTATCTTTATTTTCGGTATTTATTTCGTGTTGCAATTCTCCCAATTCTTCCTGTAGCTTTTCAAAGACCTGTTCCGGTTTTTCCCAATCAAAACCAACACCGGCCACTTTTTCCTGTATCCTGCTTGCTTTTACCACTGCCGGTAAAGACCCTGGCACCCCTTCTAAAACACTTTTCTTGCCTTCTTTTAATTTGAGGTTTTCCCAGTTTCTCTTGACCTCCTCTTCATCAGCGACCTCAACATCGCCATAAATATGCGGATGCCGGGCGATCAATTTATCGCATATCCCGTTTGCCACATCGGCGATATCAAAATCTTTGCTTTCACTTCCTATTTTGGCATAAAACACCAGGTGAAGCAATAAATCTCCCAATTCCTTCCGCACTTCTTCCAGGTCATTGTCCAAAATGGCATCCCCAAGTTCGTAAGTCTCCTCTATGGTAAGATGTCGCAGCGATTCCATAGTTTGTTTTCTATCCCATGGACATTGTTCCCTAAGTTCATCCATAATAGTCAATAACCGATCAAATGCTGTCAGCTGCTTTTCTCTAGAGTTCATAAGTAGCATTTTTTTTAATAAAAATAAAGATTGATTTTAGGAATTGATAGCCCTAAGATAAAAAATTCATTATTCAGTTCCACTGAGCTTTTGAGATAGGCTGGATCCATAAAAAAGTTCAGCAAAAAGCGGGTCAATTTAGCTGGAATCTTATAAGATGCACTAGCTAAAAATTTATATAAAAAAACCCCTCAGCGAACTGAAGGGTTGAATAAAGGGGTGGAAGACCGGGTTCGAACCGGCGACCTCCGGAACCACAATCCGGCGCTCTAACCAGCTGAGCTACAACCACCATTTTAATTGCGGTTGCAAATGTAGTTTATTTTAGCTATTTCCCAAAGAAATTTTTTCAATATTAGAATGAATTTTACCGCTATTTCCCGAGAGTATGTCTAAAAACCTACAAATTAAATAATTGCAAAACCTAACCCCCTAAATCAAATCAAAAATTGAATCCACTGCCGGGTAGCGTTCTACGGTGAAACCTTCAGCGTGTTCAGTATTTATTAACCTCCCCAGGTCTCTAGCCCTATAATTGATACTATCTAAAAAGTTACTGCTGGAAATCGGGGTTTCCGGTTCTTTGGATCTTTCATCATAAAACTGTGTTTTATATGCCTTGACCGCTTCCATTTTTATATTTATATACCCTGAAATATCAACGACTACATCGGGTTTTAAATTTTTCCACTGGATATAATGATAAACGTGCTTTGGTCGCCAGGCCTGCTGACTATCTCCATTGAAAATAGTTTCTATTTTCCTAAGCCCGCTTAAAAAGCAAGCGTCGCTAACCAGTTTTGCACCTTTCCCATGGTCTATATGTCTATCGTCTACAGCGTTGCATAAGACAATTTCGGGCCGATACTTTCGTAAGATCTTAATGATTTGCAGCTGATGTGCCGTGTTGTTTTCAAAAAAAGCATCACTAAAATCGAGGTTTTCTCTCACGGAAACTCCGAGTATCTCGGCTGCATCTTTTGCCTCCTGGTCACGGGTTTCCGCCGTGCCCCTGGTGCCCAACTCCCCACGGGTAAGGTCTAAAATTCCTACTTTTTTTCCTCTGTCCACCTCTTTTGCGATTGTGCCCGAACAACTTAATTCCACATCATCAGGATGAGATCCTACAGCTAATATATCTAGTTTCATAATATTTACTTTTTCATTTACCTTCCCAAAAAAACAAACCCTATGGAAATCCCAAGTACTTACTTTTCCCGGATCAACAGGCTCAACCTCTAACCTGTTTCAAGGCCTGTTCAAGGTCTTCTATTAAATCTTCCTTCTCCTCTATTCCCACTGAAAAACGCATCAATCCATCCTTAATACCCTGGGCCTTTCTTTCTTCTGGGGAAAGCAAACCATGGGAAGTTTTCGAAGGAGATAAAATAGTTGATTCCACGCCTGCCAGACTCATAGAAGATTTTATCAGGTTCAATTTCTTCTGAAAAAGATCAAAATCCAGTCCTTCGCGCAATTCAAAAGACAACATTCCTCCAAAGCCTTTCATTTGGGATTTTGCCAGTTCATAGTCCGGGTGGGATTTTAAACCAGGATAATAAACCCTGGAAATATCCTGATGACCTTCCAGAAATTGAGCTAATTCCAAGGCATTGTTATTTTGGGCTTTTACCCGTAGCCCCATGGTTTTTAAACTACGCTCCAGCATCCATACCGTGAAATCACTTAAACTTCCACCAAAATTCTTTGCCAGCTGAAAGATCTTATCTATGTGCTTTTCAGAAGCAATAGCGGTTCCAGCCAAAATATCGCTATGTCCTCCCATATATTTAGTAGCCGAATGCAACACGATATCAATTCCGAAATCTATAGGATTTTGGTTCACCGGGGAGGCAAAAGTATTATCTATCATACTGACCAACTTGTGCTTTTTGGCAATTTCAGCTATGGCTTTGATATCGGTTATGGTAAGCAGGGGATTGGAAGGTGTCTCTATATAGATCACCTTGGTATTTTCTTTGATTTCAGCCTCAAAAGATTCGGGTTTAGAGTCTTTAGTAAAGGAATATTCCAGCCCGAATTTCTCAAATTCTTCGGTAATCAAATTACTGGTCCCCCCGTATAGTGTATTTTGAAAAACCACGTGATCCCCTTTCTGTGCGAAAGCCATAAGGGCTGTGCTTACCGCGGCCATTCCACTACCAAAAATCAGAGCGGCCTCCCCATGTTCTAGCGCGGCCATTTTCTGGGCAAGCGCCACCTGGTTAGGCGTATTAAAATACCTGGGGTAACGTTTAACCTCTACGTCTTCAAATGCATAAGAAGTTGCCATATACAAGGGAGAAACCGCCCCTTTGAATTGTTTGTCTTCAAGCTCTCCGCTATGGGTGCAAATAGTATTTATACCGGGATGTTTTTTTGTCATTTTTAATGCTTTCAAAATTCGCCCTAATGTAAAAAGAATTATTCTAAATCACCTGCGTTCTCAGGCTGTTTCCTGTTATTTCACCATGATTTTTTCAAACAGAAGTTAAATTAAGTTAAACCTATACCGGGCCCGGAATATTGCGCCTGCGATTCTTATCTTTAAGGAAAACAAATTGAGATGAGTGAAGTAAAAGCATACGGTGCGCAATCCAGCGATGCCGATTTAAAAGCACTGAAAATTCAACGCAGGGAAATTACCCAGGACGATGTAAAAATTGATATCGAATACTGCGGCGTTTGCCACAGTGATATCCACCAGGTACGAAATGACTGGAAAAATTCAAAATACCCAGTGGTTCCTGGCCACGAAATTATAGGACGCGTAACCCAGGTAGGGAAAAACGTAACCAATTTTAAAAAAGGTGATCTGGTAGGCGTAGGTTGTATGGTCGATTCCTGCCAGGAGTGCGATTCCTGCAAAGAAGATCTAGAGCAATTTTGTGAAAATGGTGCCACCCTTACTTACAATAGTAAAGACAAACATCTGGGCGGACATACCTATGGAGGTTATTCCCAGGAAATTGTTGTTGACAAGGAATTTGTACTTAGTGTTCCTGAAAATATAGATGCCAAAGCAGCTGCACCGCTACTTTGTGCGGGAATTACCACGTATTCTCCTCTTCGCCACTGGAATGTAAAGAAAGGAGATAAAGTCGGGGTAATTGGCCTTGGAGGACTTGGACATATGGGTGTGAAGTTTGCCCATGCTTTAGGTGCCCAGGTGGTGATGATCACAACTTCTCCTTCTAAAGCAGAAGATGCGAAAAAACTAGGCGCCGATAAGGTACTGGTTTCAAAGAATGAAGCGGATATGAAAAAGCAGGCAGGGACTTTTGATTTTCTACTGAACACTATTCCGGTTGGTCACGATATGAATCCTTATGTAGCTTTACTCAAAAGGGATGCTACTATGGTTCTGGTTGGTGCCATCGAACCCCTGGAGCCATTGCACGGTGGCGGATTAATCGGAAGGCGCAAACGCATTGCCGGCTCAGTGATCGGAGGCATAAAGGAGACCCAGGAAATGTTGGATTTTTGTGGTGAGCATAATATCGTTTCCGATATTGAAATGATTGATATGCAAAATATCAACCAGGCTTTTGATCGTGTAGTAAAATCTGATGTAAAATATCGATTTGTCATTGATATGAAATCGCTCAAGGAACAACAATAGACCTCCTCATATTTTTAAATGTGAAATTATTAAAAAGGCTGGCTGAAAATACCTGGGAGCATCATGATTTTTTCAGCTTTCCTCCTGGTAACCCATAAAAAAATGCAGATCATCTGAAAATTTTTATGGACGCCCCTTTTTAGTTTTTTCTGAAAAAGCAGGTTTTCCCCGCTTAGTTTTTATATTTGTTTAGTTGATGTTCATCAAAAAACACCTATATAAACTACGCAGCATGAAACAATTATTTATTAATATAAAAGAACTCCTGCAGGTAAGGGATCACCCGGTTGATAAACTCTCCGGAGCCGAGCTAAGGGAGCTACCAGTCCTTAAAAATGCCTGGATGCTTATTGAAGATGATATTATTACCGATTACGGCCTAATGGATTCCCTGCCGAAAATTAATGCCGATAAAACTATCGATACCCAGGGAAAAATAATCCTGCCTACCTGGTGTGATTCCCATACGCATATTGTATATGCCGGAAACCGGGAACTTGAATTTGCAGACCGGATCAAGGGACTTTCCTACCAGGAGATCGCGAATCGCGGGGGCGGAATTTTAAATTCAGCCAAAACCCTGCAGGAAACTTCCGAAGAAGAAGTCTATAAGCAATCCGCAAAGCGCCTTGAAGAAGTAATGAAACTCGGTACGGGTGCCGTAGAAATTAAATCAGGGTATGGTTTAACTCAAGAAGGAGAGCTAAAAATGCTTAGGGTTATAAAAAAACTTAAGCAGCATTACGATATTCCTATCAAAGCTACTTTTTTAGGTGCTCACGCTATTCCAAAAGAATATAAGGAAAGGCCTGGGGCCTATATGGATTTGGTCATAGAAGAAATTTTACCACAAGTTGCCCAGGAAAAGCTGGCTCAATACATTGATATATTCTGTGAAAAGGGATATTTCAGTGTGGAGGATACTCATAAATTATTAGCTGCGGCAAGCAAATTTGGTCTAAAACCAAAAATCCACGTGAACCAGTTCAACGCAATAGGTGGAATCCAGGCTGGAATTAAGCATAATGCACTAAGTGTAGATCACCTGGAAGTTATGCGCCCTGAAGATATAGAGAGCCTAAAAGGAACCGGAACAATGCCGGTGGCACTCCCCTGCTGTTCCCTATTTCTAAGCATTCCATATACCCCTGCCCGGGAAATGCTAAATGCAGGACTACCCCTGGCACTGGCTAGCGATTTCAATCCTGGAAGTTCACCCAGTGGAAACATGAATCTAGTAGTATCATTAGCTTGTATTAAAATGAAAATGACCCCTGAAGAAGCTATAAATGCGGCTACGGTAAATGCTGCTTACGCGATGGAACTCAGTAAAACGCACGGCAGTATCAGCAGGGGTAAGAAGGCTAATTTTATACTCACCAAAGAGATTCCATCCTATACCTTTTTACCTTATGCCTTTGGTACGAACTCCATCGAGTCGGTCTTTATTAATGGAAAAATGCTAGTCTAATGGAAGGATTAAAAATCTATACCTATAAATCGATTGAAAAACTTATTTCAGTTCGGGAAGGTGAAAGCCGGTTTGGGGAGAAAATAGCTTTTATTACAAGGCTTGAGGATTTAACAAAATCAGAAGCTAAATACGTACTCTTTGGAATTCCGGAAGATATTGGAATAAGAGCCAATCACGGCAAATCGGGTGCTGCTAAGGCCTGGGAGACCTGTCTGAATTCGTTGTTGAATATCCAGCATAATGAATTTACCGCTCCTGAAAATATTATTTTACTCGGGGAGATTGATTGTAAAGGTGAATTGGAGAAAGCAGCCAATATAGATGACCAGGACCCGAATTATTTACCCAAACTTGGCGATCTGGTTAAAAGAATAGATGATAAAGTGAGTGCTCTGGTGGAAAAGATCATTTCAGCAGGAAAAACTCCTATCATAATCGGTGGCGGACATAACAATGCCTACGGAAATATAAAAGGTACTTCTAGAGCGATAAACAAACCCTTGAATATATTAAATATCGATGCGCATACCGATTTGCGAAAGCTGGAACACAGGCATAGCGGTAATGGTTTTAGCTTTGCAAAAAGTGAGGGTTTTCTTAATAAATATGCGATCTTCGGGTTACATAAAAACTATACCCCACAATATATTTTCAAAGAAATTAAGACAATTCCCAATATCAAGTTTCATCTTTTTGAAGACCTAATTTTACAAACACACAAGGGAAAAATGGCCGCTTTTAATTCGCAACTGGAATTTGTAAATAAACAGGCGTTTGGTTTGGAACTCGACTGTGATGCGATCATAAATTTTCCCTCCAGCGCACAGTCACCTTCGGGCTTTGCCCTTAATATGATCAGGAATTTCCTTCGAATAACTTCGGAGGAAGAAAATTGTAAATACCTTCATATATGCGAAGGGGTTCCGAATGCTGACAACCCCGGACAGGTCGGAAAAGCACTATCCTTTTTTATAACAGATTTTATGAAAGCAGATTATGGAAGATAAAGTAAAAGAATTTATTGAAATAACCGCCATGGGTATCGAGGTGGTAGGGATCCTGGTTATGATAATCGGTACTTTTCTCGCCCTGGGCAGGTATGCTTTTAAACTGCAGGGAAAAAACATCAGAAGTTTTCAGCAGATCAGGGAGGAATTAGGAAGAGCTATTTTGCTTGGTCTGGAAATCCTTATTGCCGCAGATATCATTGCCACGGTGGTCTACGATGTACAAATGGAACAAATTCTTAAACTAGGGCTTATCATTCTAATTCGAACCTTTCTGAGTTTTACACTTGAGGTTGAAATCGAGGGAAAATGGCCCTGGAACCAGGGAAAGAGCAGAACTACTGGACAAAAATAATGTTCTTTAATTTTTAATCTGCCAGCGCTTGAAAACAGCTATATTTTCTATTTTAGCCAAAAATTTCAGGATAGAAATATGGAAATAATTTCATACCAGCCCCAGTATGCCAAAGATTTTAAAGACCTCAATATAGCCTGGCTCGAAAAGTTTTTTTATGTGGAGCCTCACGATGAGGAAGTACTTGGACAACCAGGGAAATATATCATAGAACCCGGGGGAAATATCTTCCTGGTAAAAAAAGACAAGGAAATTATTGGCTGTGTGGCTCTAATGAAAATGGAGGAAGGAGTTTTCGAACTTACTAAAATGGCCATAAGCCCCAAGTATCAAGGCAATAAGATTGGCCAAAAATTAATGGAGCACACCCTTGCTTTTGCAAGAGACCAGGCTTGGGAGCACCTGATTATATTTTCAAACAGGAAGCTCGAAAATGCTGTTTATATCTATAAAAAGTATGGATTTAGGGAAATTCCCATTGAGGATAATCCTTACTCGCGCGGAGATATAAAAATGCGCTTAGACCTTTCTTAAATTTTTACAAAATTTGTGTTAATCCAAGTTGTGTTATCTAATTTTATAAGAAAATAGAAACTTATGAGATTTATCTTAACATTATTAAGCATTGGTCTTTTTCTTACCTCTTGTAAAAACCAGGAGAACAAAGCTCAAAAGGACGAAACAATGAGTGAGAATGCTTCCATAACAGAGGAAGCCAAAAAAGAAACGGATACTACGGGCATCACGATTCAACCCATATCCCACGCTACAGCAGTGATCAATTGGGATGAGTCCACTTTTTACGTTGACCCTGTGGGTGGAGCCCAGGCCTTTGAAGGAATGAAAAAGCCTGATTTTATCCTTATTACCGATATCCATGGGGATCATATGAGTGCAGAAACCTTACAGGCTATGGATCTTGAAGGTGTAAAGATTATTGTACCGCAGGCGGTAAAGGATGAATTACCAGCAGAAATGAACAGTTCCCTTACAAGTCTTGAAAATGGAGCTACCACCCAGGTTTTGGATTTTAGTATTAACGCAATCCCCATGTATAATCTTCCTGAGGATCCAGAAGCCTACCATCCTAAAGGTCGGGGGAATGGGTATGTAATTGAGCACAATGGAAAAAAATTATATATCGCAGGAGATACTGAGGATATTCCGGAAATGAGAAACCTGGAAGGTATTGATGTTGCGTTGATCCCTATGAACTTACCTTATACAATGACGGTGGAAGATGCTGCTGCAGGTGTTTTAGCTTTTGCACCAGAAAAAGTGATCCCTTATCATTTTAGAGGACAGCAGGGATATGCCGATGTAGAAAGGTTCAAATCATTGGTAAACCAGGGCGATAAAGATATCAAGGTGGAAATGCTGAACTGGTATCCTGACCGGCAAGAATAAGAATTTTTATAAAAAATGAAACCCGGTGATGAACCGGGTTTTTTGTTTTTTTACATTTCTTGATTGAGGAAATACCTAAGATTTCAATCTTATTGGTAACTTATATTTTTTGATTGATGGGTCTAATACGGTACTGATCTTTTTATGGTTCAAATGTTTTTTGATCAATTTACCCGCCTTGGTATTTTCTGTCCCCACATAAAGCACCTGGATTTCGTTTTCCTGGTTAAAACTCACCACTAGATTGGCCACCACATCCTCTTCAATACTGATTGCCATATTCTTGAGTAAGTGCTGAATCTCTTCATTAAAGGCAGCCCTTGTATCGGGTGAGTTTCCTGGCGCTGCGTGAAGCAGACCTACAAGGTTAATTGCTAAAGCGAACAATGCTAATTTTAAATTCTTCATAATAATAAAATTTTAAAGGTTATACATTTTAAAGACCGCCTCAGAACGCTAATTGTTACAGACCTAAAATCATTTTAACAAATTTTAACTATTCCAAACTAGCCTTTAAAAAAACCAGTATTACAAGGCTTCATCATTTTCTATAAGCTGATCCTAATTGGCAGAAGATAAGAGCCTTCCGCTTTTATGGGAAGTGCCAGCCTGTTATTATGTAATCGTTTTTTTATTAATTTTCGCAACAGGGGGGTCCTTGGTTTCGACAGACCTCACTTTTATATAATTTTGCTGGTCCATGTTCAAGTTTACCCAGACCAGGACTTCCTCCTCAATTTCCATGGGAAGATCCTCCAGCAGAAGATAGATCTGATTAATAAAAACCTTGTCGGGATGGATCCTTGCCATAGCAAAACTGCTAAAGCCAAAGTAGAAGATGCCTAAAAAAACTACTAACTTATTCATAAGGAATGATTTAATTGGTTTATAACCAAGAGACCCTCCTACTAATGAAACTGTTACAGTAGCGCACAAAAAAACTGCCTAAAATTTGATAGGGAACTGTTTGAAGAGCTTTCTTTTTGGTCAAGCTGAAACAATCCAGCAAAACGATATTCATAACTTTTCAAACAGTCTAGATCAAACCTTAGACAGTTGTAACCTCAAAGGAATAAATTCCTGTGATTTTATTTTTTAAGTACTTCCTGTACTTTATCTGCAGCTTCCTGGAACTGAACTGCTGAATGAATTTTAAATCCGCTATCGTCTATTAATTGTTTAGCGATATCCGCATTGGTTCCCTGTAGACGGACAATAATTGGAACGTTTATAGCGTCTCCAAGATTCTTGTAGGCATCCACAATTCCCTGGGCCACACGGTCACAACGAACAATTCCACCAAAAATATTTACCAGTATTGCTTCTACATTTTCATCTTTTAAAATCAAGCGGAAAGCTTCTTCTACTCGTTTTGCATCGGCGGTACCACCAACATCAAGGAAGTTAGCCGGTTCACCCCCTGCTTGCTTAATAAGGTCCATTGTTGCCATAGCAAGTCCTGCTCCATTTACCATACAACCTACGTTTCCGTCCAGGTCAACATAGTTTAGTCCAACTTCTCTGGCTTCAACTTCAGTTTGATTTTCTTCACGAATATCACGCATTTCAGCGTAGTCTTTATGACGGAAAAGTGCATTGTCGTCAAGGGTTACTTTGGCATCTACCGCAAGTATTTTATCATCACTGGTTTTTAAAACCGGGTTGATCTCGAAAAGTGAAGAATCAGATTTTTCGAAAGCCTTATACAGCGACATTACAAATTTTGTCATTTCTTTAAAGGCAGTCCCGCTAAGTTTCAGATTGAAAGCTATTCTTCTGGCCTGGAACGGCATGATTCCCGTTGCAGGGTCAATTTCTTCTGTAAAGATTAAATGCGGAGTTTCTTCAGCCACGCTTTCAATATCCATACCTCCTTCAGTAGAATACATGATCATATTACGTCCGGTTGCACGGTTTAGCAATACAGACATATAGTACTCTTCAGGCTCGTTATCGCCTGGATAATAAACATCTTCGGCTATCAATACCTGGTGGACTTTCTTACCTTCGGCGGAAGTTTGTGGAGTTACCAGGTTCATCCCGATAATATTTCCTGCAACCTCTTCTACCTCCTTTAAATTTTTAGCCAGCTTAACACCGCCACCTTTTCCACGTCCACCTGCGTGAACCTGGGCCTTAATTACGTGCCATCCGGTACCTGTTTGTTCGGTTAGTTCTTTGGCAGCATCTACGGCCTCTTTTGCATTATGCGCAACTAATCCGCGTTGAATGCGTACGCCAAAACTGCTTAAAATCTCTTTTCCTTGATATTCGTGTATGTTCATAATCAGCTATTTCTTCAGTATTTATTAAGGATAGCAAAAGTAACAAATGTATAGCTATTGTACCAATCTTTTTTAGGATATCCCCAGCCCTGCTATAATCTTAAGCCACAAAAAATTTTAGCATTTTATTAAGGATTACAAATTTTTAAAATCCCCGCTATTACTGCGATTTCATTACTATAAGCTTATCGTAGATTTTTAACCAAAAACTGTATTATTAGAATTATCCCCTTTAATTTTACCCCCTGGGTAAAAATGCACTTAAAAAATGAATAAAGCACTTATCGCACTGGCCATTGGAGGTTTTGGAATCGGAATGACCGAATTCGTAATTATGGGTATTCTTCCAGATGTTGCCTCAGCTTTGGATATCAGCATCCCCCAGGCGGGACATTTTATTTCGGCCTATGCCTTAGGGGTCGTAGTTGGTGCACCCTTGCTTACCGCTTTTGGAGGAAAATGGCCCGCTCATAAAACCCTGCTTCTACTAATGGTTTGGTTTACGGTTTTTAATTCGCTTTCAGCCTTTGCCAATTCTTATGAGTTATTACTGGTATCTCGTTTTTTATCAGGTTTACCCCACGGAGCTTTCTTCGGAATTGGCGCTGTGGTTGCTGGCCAACTAGCCAAACCAGGGAAATCCGCCCAGGCCATTGCCATTATGTTTACTGGACTTACCCTGGCCAATGTTTTTGGAGTACCCCTGGGAACCTATTTAGGGCATAATTATAGTTGGAACGTTTCTTTTATGCTAGTTGGTGTAATAGGATTACTGGCCATGGCCAGCATAAAATTCTGGATGCCGGAACTGCCAAAATCTTCTTCTGAAGGAATCAGGAAAGATCTTAACGTCCTAAAACGCGGGGAACTTTGGATGGTTGTCTTGCTAACCACCATTGGTACCGCTGGATTTTTTGCATGGTATAGCTATATAGCACCATTAATTACCAAAGTTGCTGGTCACCCGGAAAGCTTTGTGAGTTATGTTATGATTCTTGCTGGCATAGGGATGGTCATCGGTAATCTTATCGGTGCTAAACTGGCCGAAAAATTCTCTCCTATCTATGCTGTAATTATGAGTATGATCCTTATGGTTTTTGCCTTAATTACCAATGCCTATGTAGCCGAAAATCAAATTGCGATCCTGATTATGACCTTTTTAATTGCAACGATAGCTTTTTGTCTCTCCACCCCAATTCAAATGGTGATGATCAATTCAGCGAAAGGCTCAGAAAGCCTGGGTTCATCGATGAATCAAAGCGCCTTTAATATGGGGAATGCCTCAGGGGCATATTTTGCGGGATTACCTATTGCTTTTGGCTATAGCTTTACATCGGCCTCTTTAGTAGGAGCCGTTATGGCAGGCTTAGGGGTATTTATTGCCCTGGCAATTATTCTTATAAGAAAACGAAAAGAAACTGCCCTGGCAACCGCTAGTTAAAGTATCTTCTTTAATATTAACAATATCCAGGAATTCGTTATTTTTGAGACTTGCACTTGTGGGAGTAGAAATTTCTCCTGTTTTTTGCCACTTAAATTTTTCATCTGTTATGACCAATCAAGATCTGCTTGACATTGCCAAAGAATTTGGCAGCCCTGTATATGTTTATGATGCCGATAAGATAGCTTTCCAATTTAACCGACTAAAAAAGGCATTTTCCCAGGTTAAAGATCTGCGTATTCACTACGCGGTAAAAGCACTTTCAAACATTTCTATCCTGAAATATTTGAATTCTTTAGGTAGTGGAATGGACACCGTATCAGTTCAGGAGGTAAAACTTTCTCTGGAAGCCGGAGTCCCGCCAAAGGATATTATTTATACTCCCAACGGCGTTTCTTTAGAGGAAATCGAGCAAGTGGTACGTTTGGGCGTCCAGATCAATATTGACAATCTTTCTATTTTGGAGCAGTTTGGCGCCAAGCATCCTGATGTTCCGGTTTGTATTCGTATCAATCCGCATATCCTGGCTGGAGGAAATTCTAAAATCTCAGTGGGCCATGTAGATTCAAAATTTGGAATTTCCATTCACCAGATGCCTCTTTTACTGCGCATTGTTGAAAATACCGGAATGAATATAAACGGCATCCATATGCATACCGGAAGCGATATTCTTGATATTGAAGTTTTCCTGCGGGCATCCGAAATTCTATTTGATGCTGCTAAGAATTTTAAAAACCTGGAATTTCTGGATTTCGGTAGTGGATTTAAAGTACCTTATCGTGAAAATGATATTGAAACTGATATAGAAGAACTGGGTGAAAAACTAACCGAACGATTCAAGGTTTTCTGCAAAGAATACGGTCGCGAACTCACCCTTGTTTTTGAACCAGGAAAATTCCTGGTAAGCGAAGCCGGTAAATTCCTGGCTAAAGTCAACGTGATCAAACAAACGACCTCTACGGTTTTCGCCGGGATTGATACGGGATTTAACCATTTGATTCGCCCGATGTTTTACGGGTCTCATCACGATATAAAGAATGTTTCCAACCCAGAAGGAAAATTCAGGTTTTACTCAGTGGTCGGCTATATTTGCGAAACCGATACTTTTGCCAACAACCGCAGGATTGCCGAAATTACCGAAGGGGATATCCTGGCCTTTAGCAATGCCGGAGCCTATTCTTTTTCTATGGCCAGCAATTTTAATTCTCGCTACCGGCCCGCGGAAGTTTTATATTATAATGGGAAGGCACATTTAATTAGGGAACGCGAAACTTTTGAAGATTTACTCAGACATCAGAAAGTTATAGATTTCCAGCAGGTCACCTTAGAGTAAAAGCTAAGCATTTTTAAAGGCTTTTTCTGGCTATACTGTTATTTTTAGAAAACTGAACAATTTTAAATCATTGCTAAATGCCACTTTATTTTCTTGCGATAATCCCGTCACAAGAAATTTGTGAGCAGATAAAATTGTTAAAACTGGAAATTGCCCAAAAGTATGAAGCCAAACATGCATTGAAACTTCCGGCGCATATTACGCTTCAAATCCCTTTTAAACTTTCCCAAAACCAAGAAGAAAGAATAATTGAAGTATTAAATAATTTTGCGAAAAAGCAGGAAAGCTTCCAGGTGGAATTAAAAGATTTTGGCAGGTTTACACATAAGGTGATTTTTGTAAATATTCTACGCCATAATGAAATTACTGAGCTGCACGCTGAGTTACAAGCAATTTTAAATAAAAATTTCAATTTAAAAAAACACGAAAGCTTTTCTAAAATTCATCCCCATATTACCCTGGCCAGTAGAGACCTTTCCTATAAAGAATTCCCGGGGGCCTGGGAGGATTTTAAAAAGCGAGAATTTAAAGCTGCTTTCTACGCCAATGAGCTTGTCCTTTTCAAGCACGACGGTAAACTCTGGCACCGCCATCTAGAATTCAAATTTAATTGATTTTCAGAATGCATATTATTATTTTAAAAGATTTATGCAAGAGTTTCCTATCTTTCACACTTATTTTGAAAACTGGTTATGAAACAACAGAAAACTCAAGGTATCTCAAAAACTACTCTTTTTATTTTAGTGATAACCTTTGTAATCCTGGGGAACATTCTATCTGATTGGGAACATTTTAAGCAAGGACTATTAGGCATCTAATAGCTACCTGCAACCTTAAAATTATTTTTAAAATTTCCTGGATTTATATGCACATCCTTAATCCATTTGGTTTTCCGGATTACCTGATCAAAATGCTTTAAGCCAAGAAACAAGTCTTTGAAAACTGCAGAAACCGAATCCTGGGATTTGCTGGTCATGGTAGAGGAGTTTTCTATCATTCGCAATTCAAATGAACAGAACCACTAACGTGATCATTTATTACCAAAAAAGAAAGCTTAAATACCAGTTAATTTCAGGTATATCAATACTGGCAATGGGAATTGTTATTGCACGTTTAGATCCTACTTCCGTAATTTACTATATCTGGATTTTATTTGGCTTACTCCAAATTTCCTCCTGGTATTACAAAAATAACTATCAATACCTGGTTATTAATAAGTATACCATCACAAAAAAATCCCTTTTTCCTAGGAGTCTAAAGCTTAGGGAACTTAAGGCAATCCGGAAGTTTAAAAGCAGTTGTATCCTTGAACCTAACCACAGAAAAATTAAGATTGTCAAAGATTTAATCGAAAATGATTCCTTATACAGACTTACCGAGCGGCTATACGCATTTGAAATAAAATATGGACAAACCTGAGTAATACAAATTATAAACAATGGAAAAAAACGATAAACTAATGGGTTGGATAAGAGTATTGCTTCTTATCATTCCCTATTTAATTGTAGGGGGTGTTTTTCAAATTGCGGCCCATGCCCTGGCGGGAATACCTTTTGAAGAAGAAATACAGAAAACCAGTTTACAGTCATTTCTGGTAGCCATGGCTACCCTATCGGCAACCCTACTTATCCTTTATCTTTTTATGAGATTTGTTGATAAAAGACCCTTTATGGAACTTGGTCTGGAGCTCAAAAAGCGGGGTCCAGATATAATTTTGGGCACTGCGATTGGTCTGATGGTAATGAGCATCGGTTATTTTTCATTAATTATCCTGGATGAAATCAATTTTCAAAACCTAAACTTAAAATGGAATGAAATTCTTTTGTCCATAGGTGTATTTCTCGCTGTCAGTTTAGGAGAAGAAATCCTATTTAGAGGGTATATACAACGCAACTTAATGTATAGTTTCAATAATTACGTAGCCCTTTTCATTTCGTCTGTAATCTTTGCCCTGGCCCACGGTTTTAATCCGAATCTTAACTGGATAGCTCTTACCGGTTTATTCTTTGCAGGAATTTTACTTGGACTCTCCTATATTTACACCAGGAACTTATGGTTTCCTATTGCCCTTCACTTTAGCTGGAACTTATTCCAAACCTATTTTGGATTTAACGTAAGTGGCAGGCAGTTTTATTCGATCATAGAATTTAGAATTGAACAGGAAAATATTTTTAATGGCGGGAAATTTGGGTTTGAAGCCTCTATTTTCTCTCTTGTCTTTCAGGCCATTTTGATTCTATTAATATTTAAATATTATAGAAAAAACAAAAGCACAAGCATATACCAACATAACTTATACAATGTTATCCATCGAAAAAATCCTGTTTAAATTTTCAGAAATGGGGTTGTCAAAAATTTAAAAGGCTTATCATCTTTTAAGCAATTTCCTCCTAAAAACATTTCATTTACGGTTATATTTGGCAAAAAACAATAAAATTCCTTATATTTACAGTTAGTTTTATTAGAATCGAGTATAAAACTCCTAATTTCTTTAACATTAGGCGCTTCTATAAATCACACAGATTTCATCCGGGAAGCAATTTTCAATGTGCTTTTATACTCCAAAAAATTTAACCATGAAAGATCAGATAAATATTTTAAAATTAATAGGAATTATATTCACTTCGCTAATGTTGGTAATTTTGCTTGATTTCGCCCTTAAAGCTGCATTAGAGGCCTGGACGAACAGCCTATAAAGATGATGCTGGTCCGATTACTAGATGTTGGCTTTTATTACCGCTTTAGAATTGAGTTTTAATTTCTAAACTCGGCGAGATAGATTTCCTATCCGGACTTCTCGCCGGTAAGTCCCTTGTGTGCTCACTGGCCGATTTAAGTTTTGACAAGGGATAAAAAAATTCTATACAGGTTAATTTCTGGGAATTCATATTATTTGTTTTTACAGGTTTCTCTCTAAAATTAAAACTTCAGCCTACCTCCTATTTCTTAATTCCTATTTTGTTTAAATAAAACCTCTAAATAGGTAAAGATGTATTTATGGGTTGGGATTTTAAATTGTAATTTACACGGTTTGGTAAACGGCACTACGCTGGATTCCACCCAGTTTGAAAACAGTTTTGCTGACTCACGGCTTTTGGTTTTGCTGAATACCAGGACCGAAGAATTATGATTGCAGAATAGACCTATGTATTTAAATGGGAACCATAGTGTTTTTGAAAAAGCAGAAATTTCCGGTGCCATCTCCCAGGAATTGGTAGATGAAGTAAAAGCCATTTATGAGAATATTGAAAAAATCAACGAGGAAAAACTCAGACAGCAGCAAGAAAGGTTTATAGAAAAATATCCGGATGCTTTATAAGCTTTCTGGGGGCTCAAAAGAAATCCAGGAAAGTTCTTTAGATAAACGCATCCTTAAATTTTCAAATAAGTAGGACATCCCCAGAAAGGAGAAAAATACACCGACTGCACCTAACGGAAAACAGGTCAAATTTTCCGAACCTTTGGGAAAAGCTACCCTCCTGCAATTTTGGGCCACTACCTGCAATCCTAGCAAATTGCAAAACAAAGAACTAAAAGAACTATTTCGACGATATAAGATCGAGGGACTTGAGATCATAGCCATTTCCCGGGATCTCCATAAAGAAGACTGGGTTGAATCTAAATTAATTTCAGGTTAAACCTTACACAGGCAAAATCAATTTTTCTTCCCGGATGTATTTCTAAAAATGTATTTTTAAACCGAAATAAAATCATAGCATATGAAAAAGCTGTTTTGGCTTATTTTAATTTTTATCATCGTCTTTATCGGCCTTACCTATATTTCCGTTTCCTCGACCGATAAAGAGTTTGATACCGCAAGTATCCAGGGTTTTAAAGATCTGGAAGACATAAATTTCAGGGAACAGGACTCGGTTGTGGTAAAAGCCAGTAACTTATATGAATCCAATGGCCTTAAAAACCTTATGCAGGGAGAAAATTACCGGGCAGCCTGGACTACACCGGTGAACGTCCCAGTGCTATTTCTGGATTCCCTATACGGGGGGATGGAGATCGTTGAAGAAGGCGGGGGTACACAAACCCACTCCCTGCGGTTAAAGGATAAAGCGGGCTTTTTATACTCCCTGCGCAGTGTTAATAAGGATCCTTCTACCCACGTACCTGAAATTGCCCAAAGCCTTGGTCTGGAAAACATTGTTATAGACGCCATTTCAGCTTCGCATCCTTACGGCGCTCTTCTTGCTGCTTCTCTTTCAGAAAAAGCCGGCATCCTGCATACAAATCCTAAAGTTGTTTTTATCCCAAAACAGGATGTTCTTGGAGCGCAATACAACGAAAAATATGGCAATCGCTTATTTCTGCTGGAATATGAAACCGAAGGTAAAAAAAACTGGTCTCACTATGAAAAAGTAAAAGAGATCGTTGATACCAAAAACCTGCAGAAAGCAAAGCAAGAACACCCTAAAAAGATCTCTATAGATAAGGGTGCCTTCATAAGAGCGAGATTATTTGATATGCTTATTGGTGACTGGGACCGCCACGCCAAGCAGTGGGGCTGGGTGCTTCAAAAAAAGGGTGATAAGTTGAAGGCTATTCCCGTGGCAGGTGATCGCGATAATGCCTTCTTTAATTTAGAGGGAATAATTCCGGGGATAATCTCGAATAAGAATATCCAGCCTAAAGTAAGGTCTTTTGAGAAGGACATCGATTATATGCCAGGCCTGGTTTATCCTAACGATGTTTATTTCCTTAATGATACTTCGGTTGAACTATTTATTAAGGAGGCAAAAAAGCTACAGGAATTAATGAGCGATGAAGCTATTACCGATGCATTAGAAGTATGGCCAAAAGAAATCAAAGATTTACACGGAGAAGAAATCGCTAAAAAAATAAGCTCCCGAAGAGAAGATTTAGTAGCGTATGCAAAAGAATTCCATCGCATTATCACAGAAAAAGAAAAGCTAAGCGAACCTCTAAAAGGTTCCGAAGACCTCGAAATCAGCCCGGCATTGATAAAATGCTTTGAATGTGGAAAGTAAAGATCGACTTTATGGCGCCCCGTACGGCGAATTTGCTGAATTACTAGTAGCAGCTGATTACGCAGGGGTGCTATAAAAAAATCAAAACCACTCCTTATACTGCATCACCCTGAAATCGATGGTATTAAAAGCTTTATCCTTTTGTTTAAGCTGCTTGTAGAGCTCCATACTCCCAATGGCCCGGTTAGCAGAGCCGGAGGGAGCGGTTAAAGAAACCGTTTTTATAAGTCGACCATCCAGGATAAACTGATGTACCCTGGGCACTTCATTAGAAATCACTTTCAAGCGAATATCACTACCTATCTTTTTTAAGTGTCTCCTAAAGAAATATTCAGGTCCATTTTTAGAATTTCCACCGGTAAAAAGCAGGGTTTCAATTTTCGGATTTTCTTTTAAAATTCCAATCATATTTCGCAGCTCCACTTCCTGCATTCCAAGATCTGAAGCATCTACTTTTTCGCGTCTGCTGCTTTCTACCATATCGCAGATACCTATCCCCCGTTGCTTAAGAAAATTTTTACGCTGCCTGATGGCCTCCTGGCTGGTTTCAAATTTGAGGTCCAGCTCAAAGATAGTGTCCAGTACTATCCATAAAAGTCCGTCCCGGCTTCCGTAGCAAAAATCTACATCGCCTTCCTTGAACTGGCCTTTGGTAAATCGCGGGGGCGGAAGGGTACCCACGATTAATTTTGTAGCATTTTCCGGAATATATGGTTCATAGGGATGCGTGTGGTGGAACATGTTTCTGCTTCTTATTTCTAATTAGTCTATTGAGGTTATTTGAGTTTTATAACTAGGTCATTGGCGAAAACCATGGTGTTTTCATTATGAATTATTTCATCAATTTCTCCGTCTTTATTGGCGGTTATCGTGGTTTCCATTTTCATAGCTTCAATCACAAATAATGGTTCGTTCTTTTTAATTTTCTGACCTTTTTCGACTAAAATTGAAGAAATAGAACCCTGGATAGGCGCTCCGACTTGCTTTTCGTTAGATTTATCGATCTTTTGATGAACCACCTTATCTACCTTAATCGACTTATCCTGAATTTTTACGGTTCTGGTTTGTCCGTTTACTTTAAAGAATGCATCTACAAGTCCATCTTCATCTGGGGTTCCAACCGATAAGAATTCAATAAGCAGGGTTTTACCTTTATCCATTTCCACTGTGATCTCCTCTCCGGGATGCATACCGTAGAAAAAATTAGGAGTCGGTATATTCATTACCTCCCCAAACTTCCTGTAATGATTAAAATATTCTGTAAAAACTTTTGGATATAATTTATAAGAAAGAAAATCGGTCATTTCCAGTTTTCGTCCCATTCCTTCACTAAAAATATCGCAGAATTCTTTAAATTCCTTTTCAAAATCTATAGGCTCCAAATGAGCATTAGGCCTATCGGTATAGGGTTTTTGTCCTTTTAAAATGATCTGCTGGACCTGCGGTGGAAAACCACCGTGGGGCTGCCCAAGATCACCTTTAAAGAAATTCACGACCGACTGGGGAAAAGATAGGTTTTCACCTTTTTCCATCACATCTTCTATACTCAGGTTATTGCTCACCAGGTATTGGGCCATATCCCCCACTACCTTACTACTTGGTGTCACTTTTATAATATCACCAAAAAGTTGATTCACCTTTGAATACATGGTGGTGATTTCGTGAAATCTGGAGGCCAAGCCTAAAGACTCTGCCTGGGGTTTTAGATTAGAATACTGGCCGCCGGGGATCTCGTGCTGGTATACATCGGCAGTTCCCGCTTTAAGTCCACTTTCAAAGGGAAAGTAATATTTTCTTACTGCTTCCCAATAATGCGAATACTGGTTCAGCTTTTCCATATTGAAATCAGCTTTCCGCTGGCCGGAGTTAGTCATTTCCACCAGAGAATTGAAATTAGGTTGTGAGGTAAGTCCGGAAAGACCTCCCAGGGCTACATCAACCACATCGACCCCGGCTTCAATAGCTTTTAAATAGGTTGCCGATTGTATTGAAGAAGTATCGTGGGTATGTAAATGTACAGGAATATTGATCTCGGCCTTTAATGCTGAGATCAACTCACTGGCAGCATAAGGTTTTAATAGACCGGCCATATCTTTTATCGCTAAAATATGCGCCCCGGCATTTTCGATCTCCTTGGCCAACTGAAGATAATATTCTAAATTATATTTGCTGTTTTTATCCAGTAAATCGCCGGTATAGCAAATGGAAGCTTCGGCCAGACCAGCAGTATTTTTGCGTACATATTCAATACAGGGCGCGATAGATTTCATCCAGTTTAAAGAATCAAAAATTCTGAAAACATCTACCCCATTTTCCCAGGCTTGGGCAACAAATTTTTCGATCAAATTATCGGGATAGGCTGTATACCCTACCCCGTTAGAACCGCGCATTAGCATCTGCAATAAAATATTGGGCATGGCTTTCCTAAGCAATTGAAGACGTTCCCACGGGTTCTCCTTTAAAAACCTAAGACACACATCAAAAGTGGCCCCACCCCATACTTCCATACTAAAGATTTCAGGATTGTTTTTAGCGTAACCCTGGGCTACCTTCAACATATCTATACTGCGCATCCTGGTGGCCAGCAAACTTTGATGTGCATCCCGAAAAGTAGTATCGGTAAAATGAATTTTCTTCTCCTCTTTCAACCACTGAGCAAATTTTTCCGGGCCGAGTTCGCTCAGTAGGTCTTTTGTCCCTTTTGGATAGACCGAGTGCGGATCAAAGGCGGGAACCTCGGCTTTTATAAGTTTTGGTTTTTCGGTTATATCCTTGACATCAGCATTACCATTAACTACCACATCACCTAAGAATTCCACCATTCGGGTAGCGCGGTTACGGGTTTGCTTTAGCTTAAAAAGTTCTGGATTATTAGCGATAAAATTTACGGTCACACTACCATCCCTGAATTTCTCATGCTGAAGAATGTTATCTAAAAACGGAATATTGGTTTTTACCCCTCGAATTCTAAATTCCGCCAGAGCACGGCGCATTTTGCGACAGGCACCGTCCAGGGTCCTGCCGCTTGCGGAAACTTTGACAAGCATGGAGTCGAAAAATGGAGAAATGGTCACACCCTGGTACAAACTCCCGGCATCCAACCTAATTCCAAATCCAGATGCACTTCTGTAGGTAGTGATCGTACCATAATCGGGTTGGAAATCGTTCCCGGGATCTTCGGTTGTGATTCTACATTGAAGCGCAAACCCGTTAGTGTGCAGGGAAGCCTGGTCCTTAATTTTAATTTGCTGGTCGCTTAATTTATATCCCCCGGCAACAAATAGCTGAGTTTTTACCAGGTCTATCCCGGTTACCACTTCGGTAACAGTATGTTCCACCTGAATCCTTGGGTTTACTTCTATAAAGTAAATACTGCCATCATGGTCTACCAGGAATTCTACCGTACCAATATTATTATAATTAACCGCCTTACAAATATTGACGGCATATTCATAGAGTTTCTCTTTGGTAGTTTGATCTAGGTTATAAGAAGGTGCAAACTCGATTACTTTTTGATAACGACGCTGCACAGAACAGTCTCGTTCAAAAAGATGCACCATATTCCCGTGATTATCCCCTACAATCTGTATTTCTATATGTTTGGGATTTTCAATGAATTTTTCGATAAAGACGGTATCATCCCCAAAGGCATTAAGAGCCTCCCGTTTGGATTCTGAAAAAGCTTTTTTTAATTCAGATTCCTTCCGTAGTACTCGCATGCCTCTTCCACCGCCACCACTAGCAGCTTTCAGCATAATGGGATAGCCTATTCGCTTTGCCTCTTCTATGGCTATTTCAAGGCTTTCCAGTTTTTTTTCATTGCTCTCAATGACCGGAACATTATTTTTAACCGCTACAGTTTTTGCGGTAACTTTATCGCCTAAACTTTTTAAAACCGAAACCTCGGGACCGATAAAAATAATATCGTTGTCCTTACATGCCTGGGCAAACCTGGCGTTTTCTGAAAGAAATCCGTAACCCGGATGAATTGCATCTGCACCTACCTGTTTGGCGAGATTAATAATCGCATCTATGTCCAAATAAGGTTTTAAAGGCTCCTTATCAGGCCCGATTTGGTAAGATTCATCTGCTTTGTAACGGTGAAGGGAGTATCGATCTTCGAAAGTGAAAATTCCTACGGTTCTAATTCCTATTTCAGTGCACGCCCTAAAAATTCGGATTGCAATCTCCCCACGATTGGCCACCAGTACTTTTTGAATTTTCATGTTTTTGGTTTAGATAATTAGCAATAGTTAGTTATTACCGTAAACTATTAAAACATTCAGAAGTAGCAGTGATTTGATATGCTAAATTTTATATAAAAGTTTTTCTCATTCTCTTTATAGGTCGTGGTTTGTTGTTTAGAGCTGAGACTTCTGATGTTGTTCTTATTCGAAAAAAACCAAAAGAGAACTACTGCAGAACAAACCCACGCCGCTTCTCAATACCGACGCTTTTTTTAAATGCCAAAAATGACAGCGCTAACTCATCAGCACTAAGATAGGAGACTCTGGCATTTTATTCTTACTTAGACAACTTACTGAAGTAGTTATTTCTTATAAAGGACCACTATACAGCGTTCTTAAAGGGAGTCGAGGTAAGAAAAAACTGCAAACCATAAAACCAAAAAGCTGAAAACTACCTTATAAAAACCGGCTCGTTTTCCTTTTTGGTATGTTCCTGGCTAAATCGGTAATCCATATAATCGAAGCCTCTCAGATCCTCCAGGGTTTTTACATCTTTGTCAATAATATAACGTACCATCGCACCACGTGCTTTTTTCGCGAAAAAACTAATGATCTTTAATTTTCCGTTCTTAAAATCTTTAAAAACGGGCGAGATCACTTCGGCTGCCAGTTTTTTAGTATCTACGACCTTAAAATATTCATTACTGGCAAGATTTATAAAAAGCTCCCCTTCCACCATCTCCTGGTTTAACAGCTTGGTGACTTTATTTTGCCAAACCTCATATAGGTTCTGCTTACGTTCAATGCCTACCGAAGTGCCCATTTCCAGGCGATAAGGCTGCATCAGATCCAGCGGCTTAAGCACACCATAGAGTCCGGAAAGAATTCGTAAACTATCCTGCAAACGGTCTATTTTATCCATAGAAATGGTATAAGCATCCAGTCCGGTGTAAACATCACCGGCAAAAGCATACATGGCCGGGCGAGAATTCTTTTTAGTGTGCTCTTCCTGAAATTCCTGATAACGGGTATAATTAAGATCGGCTAACTTATCGCTGATACTCATCAGGTTGGAAATTTCCTTTTTGGTCATCCTGGACATTTTCCTATTGAGTTTAGCTGTGGTTTCCAAAAAGGCAGGTTGGGTGCCGCGAGTAGTAGGTAATTTTGATTCGTAATCCAGGCTTTTGGCCGGGGAAACAACAATTTTCATAGTAGGTTATTTTAAATTCAAAGATAAGTGAAAGCTTGGTAAACGGGAAAACTACCCATTAGTAGTTTTTTATAGAGAAATAGTTAGGAGTTATTATAGCTTAAAAGATCTACAGCATTATGGTAAGCATTTGGAGCGTTCTGGATAAAATGTTAGAATTAACCCATAATTACAGGCCAAAAAATTCAGCATTATCTGATAAGCATTTTATAAAAACTCCTTTTATTGTTAAAGGTGATTTTTACTATAAAAGAATTTAAAGTTCGAATCTTAGCCCCTTAAGAGGAGGAAGCACCGTAATTAGTAAGGATGCCTTCTTATTTATAAAAACCTTCACTAATGTTCAATCCGTAGCAATTCCTAATTTATTTAGATTTAGGATAAAAAATGAAAATCGCTAAAAAATTTGAATTAGATGAACCTCAGCAAGACCGTGTCATTGCCATGGCCTGGGAAGATCGCACGCCATTTGAAGCTATTGAATACCAGTTCGGTCTTGCTGAAAAAGACGTGATAAAATTTATGCAGGAGCAAATGCACCCTCGCAACTGGAGAAAATGGCGAGCTAGGGTTCAGGGTAGAAAAACCAAACACCTTAAACTAAGGAATAACCAGGTTTCCAGGTTTAAATCTTCGGCGCAACGACAGATCACGGGCAATCACATTTCAAAAAAGAAGTATTGAAGTTCTTAAATATTTAAAAATCAATTAATTTAAGTCCCCAACTTCAGATTAAGACATCTTTTTCTTACCTTATACTACCAAAAACTCAAAATATGGAAGGTTCCTCTAAACATCCCAAGCTTGTAAAGGCCTTTAGCGGCAGTTTTCTTTGGAGAAATTCCGGAGGAATCATAATAGATTATAATGGTCGATTACTCAGTTCAGCGAATTACCGGTATAAGACTACCGGTGGGAAATTTATTAAGATCAGGTTTAAGAAAAAACTAAGGTCCGCTAAAAAACTACCCGGGTTTAACTGCGATTGGAAAATGATGACCATGGTAGATTGTTCCCTGAACTGATTTTTGCTTTCGTTCAATAGTATGCCGTTTACCTTTAGACTCATCCTGTAGTAAGTAAAACCTGTTATACCAGTTTTAATTAATTCCCTGTATGACTATTGCTCTTATCCTGAACTTTCCCTGGTATCGAATATCACCTATTAGTCATAGCAGGCTATGCACTGCCCAAAGGGAGAGGGCATAAAAACTCACTAGTTAAATTGTTGTTATTTCAAACTTCTTTAACGTCCCGAGCGCTTAAATCCTCGCAACTTGCAAGTCAACGATTAAAAAAATATTATGGATTTAAATGATAAAGTTGCCGTAGTAACCGGTGCAAGTAGTGGAATAGGAAAATCGATTGCCCAAGAACTTTCCAAAAAAGGATGTAAAGTAGCTTTAGCCAGCCGGAGTCTGGATAAATTAAAAGATATAGGTAAAGGTTTAAGCCAGAGTTTTGAAGTGGAAATGGACGTAACAAGCAATGAAAGTGTTACCACAGCCTTTGAGAAGATCCAGGATCATTTCGGAAGCATTGACATCCTGGTGAACTCCGCTGGAGTGATGCCCCTTACTTATCTTAAAAACAGAAAGCTGGAAGACTGGCTGCAAACTATAGAAGTAAATGTAAAAGGGACGCTGCGATGTATTCACGCCGTACTTCCAATGATGAAAAAACAACATAGCGGTCATATTATCAATATCGCCTCTGTAGACGGAAAAGAAATCTTTGAAGGTGGTGCGGTATACGGTGCCTCTAAAGCCGCGGTTATAGAACTTTCCAGAGCGATGCGCATGGAACTTTCCCCAGACTTTAATATTCGGGTCACTTCCATCGAACCTGGCACTGTGGAAACCGATCTGAGAGAAGATATCAGCGACCAGGAATTACTGGATGATAAAGACTATGGTAACGGCGAACCAAAACTTGAACCTAAGAATATCGCTGATGCCGTGCTTTATGCAACTACACAACCTGATAGTGTAAATGTGAATGAATTACTTATAAAACCTACGGGGAAGAGTTAATTCTTATACCCCCAAACCCTCAAGGTCATATAGAAAAACCACCTCATCTTAAAAATAAGCAGGGGTGGTTTTTTCTTTAACCAGAGACTTTACATAGGGGATTAGGCCCCAAGACGAGTTTATAATGATGATGTTATAAAACCTCCTTTTGATTCTTGGCGTAGTGTCGCCATTTCTCAATACAGGCCTGTATATCGTCAGGGATCTCGCTATTAAAGCTCATGGCCTTTCCAGTTTTAGGATGAATGAAACCAAGAGTTTTTGCGTGTAGTGCCTGACGCGGTAATATTTTGAAACAATTATCTACAAATTGTTTGTACTTGCTAAAGCTTGTCCCTTTTAGAATCCTTTCTCCCCCATAGCGTTCGTCATTAAAAAGGGTGTGACCTATATGCTTCATATGTACCCGAATCTGGTGGGTTCTTCCCGTTTCCAGCTTACAGGAAACCAGGGTCACATATCCAAATCGTTCTAATACCCTATAGTGGGTTACGGCCGGTTTTCCTTTTTGGTCAGCATCCTGACCTTCGTAAACTGTATTTTGTAAGCGGTTTTTGGGATGGCGGCCAATATTGCCTTCCACCCTGCCTTGGTCCTCTTCCACATTTCCCCAGACCAATGCTACATACTCACGTTCGCTGGTTTTGTCAAAAAACTGTTTGGAAAGATAGGTCATGGCCTGCTCTGTTTTGGCAACTACAAGTAGTCCGCTGGTATCTTTGTCTATCCTATGTACCAATCCCGGTCGATCACTGGAATTATTGGGAAGGTTTTCAAAATGAAAAACCAATGCATTAATAAGGGTGCCGCTGTAATTGCCATGTCCGGGATGTACCACCATACCCGCAGGTTTGTTCACCACCAGCAAAGTATCGTCCTCGTAGACGATATCCAATGGAATATTCTCAGGGGTAAGTAAAAACTCATAGGGCGGATGCTCGAACATTACCTGTACCACATCCCCCGCTTTGACCTTATAATTTTGTTTAACCTGTTCTTCGTTAACGTAGATATTCCCGGTTTTTGCGGCTTTCTGAATTTTATTCCGGGTAGCATTTTCAATAAAATTCATAAGGAATTTATCTACCCTTAGAGGTTTCTGTCCTTCTCCAGCCTCAAATTTATGATGTTCGTATAAAGTTTCGTCCTGTTCTTCAACTTCATTTTGTTGCTCTTCTTTCATTAAAATTCAATTTCTTCCTCTTCAGGAATTATACTATCCTGTCCTTCCTCACCTTCCATTTTGTAGCGGCCAGAACCATCTCCCAGTACTAAATCTATAGTAGAGGTTTTCATCAGCTGGTCTCCTGGTTCGATTAATTGACCTTTATGTCTTAACTCTAAAACCGCATCCTTGGCAATGTCTGGCTTGTAGCTGATATCGCCAATTTCAAAGCCTAAAGACCTAAGGGTAGGCTCAGCCTGCCGCCGGGTCCTTCTAATTAGATCTGGGATCATTACTTTTCGGTAACCAGAGGGATTTAAGGTCAGGTAAATTTTTCTGTTTTCTTTTACAAACTTGCCCGGTTCCGGTACCTGTTCCATAACTGAGTATCGAGGAAAATCGGGATTAAAATTCGCCGAATCCAGGATTTCAAATCTCAAATCAAGCTCGGCCAGTTTATCATCTACCACGTCCAGGGATTGTCTAGATAGGTCCGGAACTGCTATACGCTGATCCTGATTAGTAGAATAATCCAACCATCTTAACGCTAAAAAAGCGATAACTATTACTAAAATTGCAGCAATCACTAATTGAATTAAAAAAGTTTTGCTGAAAATAAATTTAAAGAATCCCATACATTTGTTTCTAGGCAGCAAAGATATAAAACCCCTGCTTTTGGTGGCAGATTGTTTGTAGATTTGTTGTTTCGGCTTTGCCGGTTTATTGATTAAGCTTTACTATATCTGATTTTTTGCTATGTGCTGGCTTATAAATAATACAAGGGACACTTTTAAACTGGATATTATTTATTTCATCCTGGTTTAATTTAGGGCTAACCTAGCATATAAGGTATAACGAATAATTCGGTTAAAATATTTTTCATTTAACAAGAAGCTTTTTTAATCTAAGTTGATATCATTGAAACAACGAACTAAAAACACCAAACTCGGATGAAGAAAAAAATTGCCATCGCCATGGGCGGATTTTCCAGTGAATACAGAATTTCAATCAATAGCGGAAACATGGTTTATAAGCACTTAAACCGTGACTTATATGAACCTTACCGGGTGCATATATTACAAAAAGAATGGTTTGTAGTGGCCGATGATGACACTCCATATCCGATTAATAAGAATGATTTTACGGTAAAAATAGAGGGGAAAACAATTTCATTCGATTGTGTATTTAATACCATTCATGGTACCCCGGGAGAAAACGGACTTTTACAGGCTTATTTGGAATTAGTAGGAATTCCGCAAACCACCTGCGGTTATTACCAGGCGGCCTTAACCTTTAATAAACGTGACCTGATAAGCGTTTTAAAACCTTATGGGATAAAAACAGCAGTAAACTATTTCCTTGACAAAGAGGATAAAGTAAATTCTAAGGAGATTATTGCTAAAGTTGGTCTGCCATGTTTTGTCAAGGCCAATCGCGCCGGTAGTAGTTTTGGAATCACTAAGGTAAAAACTGAAGAGGAATTGATTCCAGCCACAAAAACCTCCTTTAAAGAAGATGACCAGGTAATTATTGAATCCTTCCTTGATGGTACCGAAGTTTCAGTGGGCGTTATTACCTATAAGGGAAAGGTAAAGGCACTGCCTGTGACCGAAATTATTTCTGAAAATGAATTCTTTGATTATGAAGCAAAATATTTAGGAAAATCTAAGGAAATAACCCCGGCAACTATTTCTGAAGAAAAAACCAAACAGGTACAGGAAATCGCAAAGTTAATATACAGGAAACTCCACATGCGTGGATTTACACGTTCAGAATTTATTTTCCACAATGGGGAGCCTCATTTTATTGAAATGAACACCACTCCTGGCCTGAGCCAGGCCAGTATTTTACCTCAACAAGCCAGAGCGGCTAATATTACTTTAACCGATCTTTATGGAAGCGCCATTGAAACGGCCTTAAAATTTACCTAATCTCAAAAGGCAGTGATCAGGTATTATATAAAGGGCTCTGGTTGAAATAAGAATAATGAATCAATTTTTAGATGATGGTCAAAATTAGTAAGAGATCTTCCTGTAGACAAGCCTTTTGATTAATCTTAAAATGACTAAATTAGAAGTTCATCGCATTTTTTTAATTTTTTAGATCGAGAAAATATCAACTAAACCCAATGCGATTTCCTGCCACAGTTTTTCCGATGAATTCAGGGGCAGCCAACTTTAAACAAACAAGATGAGAAAAGCAGTATTTCCGGGATCCTTTGACCCCATTACTTTAGGACATACCGATATCATTGAAAGAGCACTTCCACTTTTTGATGAAATAATTCTGGCCATTGGCACGAATTCCGATAAAAGATATATGTTCACCCTCGAAGAACGACTTCACTTTTTAAAGGAAACTTTTAATAAAGAACCCAAAATAAAAGTGACTACCTATAAAGGTCTTACGGTAAATTTCTGCAAAGAGCAAAACGCCGGTTTCCTGCTACGCGGATTGCGCAATGCACAAGATCTTGAATTTGAAAAAGCCATTGGCCAGACCAATTATAAAATGAGTGGTATAGACACCTTGTTTTTTATTACCTCTTCTGGGAAAAGTCATATTTCTTCCACGGTGGTTCGTGATGTGATTCGTAACCATGGAAACTATGAGTTTATGGTCCCCAAAGTGGTAAGAAAATAAAGAGCTCAAGGCTGAAAAGAAATTTATACGCTCAGCTTAAATCTATTGGAAAAAAAGATAGAAGGCAAAATGATTGCTGTAAACCCCGGAGCTAATGGCTCGGATATTTTTTAAAAAACATAATTGAGCTGGAGGCCTCCATAATAATTCCTGGGATTTCCTGGATAATAGTAACGTGGGGCAGCGCCTCCAAAGCCTACAGCATTGGTAACCACACTTGCGGCATAATGCTCATCCAAAGCATTATTGATTCCCGCGTATACATTTAAAAGTATATCGTCAATAATTTTAAAACTATAACCCGTCTTAAAATTCAAAAGATTGTAACCATCGGTGTAATTGGAGTTCTCATCATTTAAAGGTATTTTCCCTACGCTTCTATAATTTGAGAAGAATTCAAAACCTGAATCACTTTGAACATCTACACCGAAATTGACCGTGTATTTAGGAACTCCCGGAAGCTCATTACCTGAAAAATCTACATTATCGTTTATGAACCTATCAAACTTAAAAAAGTTTAGAGCTCCATTGATATAAGGTTTAACCTGTAGTTTTGAGCCCATTAAGAACCGGTAGTTGGTAAGGAACTCTATCCCATTATGATTGGTCTTTCCTGCATTTATTCCTACATATTGATCAGGGCCTATGCGCTGGGCTACCAGTAAATTTTTTATTTGAATGGAAAAAACAGAAATTTCAGTATACCACTTATTTTCAAGCCAATTCCCTTTAAAACCAGCTTCATAATTAATACCTGTTTCGGGCGCTAAATTGGTGTTTATCTGACCCTGTGGAGTTAGCGTTTCAGCAACGCTAGGTGTTGAAAACCCATGACTTATGGAAACATAAACATTTTTTCCTTCCCCTATTTCGTAACTTGTACCTATTCTGGGCGAAAAAACAGGTGCAAAACCATAGTCACCGGTTTGATTCACTTGATCCCGTGCATACAGATCCTTTAGGCTATAATTTGTGGTATTCAGGTTAAAACCAGCCTCCAGGTTCCATTTTTCATTAAATTCCAGGCTGATCTGTCCAAAGAAATTAGCATAATCCCGACGCTGCTCATTATTGCTTAAACGATTACCCAGCACACTGCCTGTTCCAGGAAAATCTTCATATAAGTTTTGGAAAGTGCCGATTTCATACCATTCATTATAATATTCTGCTCCAAGGCTTATTTCAGAAGGAATTTTAAAAACTCGGGCGTCTAACTTAAACTTGGTGCGAACCCCGGCTGAAACCCTTTCTTCCTTTAAAATATTAAATGGCCTCGGCTCGTAAGCATTCCTGAAATTAATAAAAATACTGGTGGTATTGCTTAATTCATCAACCAGTGCATGCGTATAAGAACCCCCAAGCATACCACGATCATAGGATTCATACCCCTTTGACTGAGCCCAGGAAAAAGCGGCAGTTTTCGGATTGTTTAAAAAGTCATCTTCATTTAGTGAACTCGGAATAAAGGCTTTCAACCTGGTGAAATTGGCCAGGTACGATAGACTTCCATCTTCACTGGTTTTTAAAGTTCCATTTAAAAGAGCCGATTTGCGATCATAGTTTCCATTTTCACGGTACCCATCACTGGTTAAGTTCGTAAAGACTGCAAAAAGAGAGGAATTAACAGTGGTATTTGAAGCCTGGTAAACCTGCTTTTGGGTATTAAAACTTCCAAACTGTGTTTTTAAGCCCAATCGCGCTTGTGTTTTACCGGGTTGTGTGGAGTACAAATTTATAGCACCACCCAGACCTGCACCATAGATACTGGAAGTTGGTCCTTTAATCACTTCAATCCTCTCCAGGCTCTCCTGATCAAAATCATCCAAGGTCAGTTCACCTTCTGCCGTGGTTAAAGGAATCCCATCAAAATAGGCCTGAATTCTATTGGTGCTATATTGAGAACGAGCCCCAATACCACGGATAGTGATCTTATTGGTATTTAAAGCGCCCTGGTTCACATAAACCCCAGGCACATTATTGAAAGTTTCCAGGACATTGGTAGCATCGGTTCGTTTAAAATCGGTTGCTGTAATTAGACTAATGGCTGCCGGCACTTTTATAAGGGGTTTTGGGATCATCGTACTACGCACCACCACTTCTGAAAGACCTTCGAGCCTTGGACTAAGATAAATCTTTGCGAGTCCTGCTGATTTTTTCAGCTCAATGTCCAATGTTTCAAATCCCAGTGCGGAAATTTTATAATTCCCGGGTAAATTTTCTGAAGTGATGCTAAAGATTCCCTTTTCATTTGAAATACCAATTAGGCCCGTAGCATTGGAGATGCTTGCACCTTCCACTGGTTCAGCGGTACTGGTATTAAGTATTTTGAACTGGTTTACCTGAGAAAACAGGTTCCCCGCATAGAGAAGACACAATAGCGCCAATATTTTTTTTTCCAACCTAGGTTTGTTTTATCCGGCTTTGGCCAAATAGCGGTAAGCCTTTACAGTAGGGGGCAAAATTAAGCTAGCCGAATATTTTAGCCTAAAATTAGGCCTTAATAATTCGCCTGAAAAGTTTTTAAAGCAGATTAGGTTTACTTTAACATGTGCCAATTAGCCTGAGTTTTTTGGTGGCTATTGGGGTTTTAGTTAAGTTTATACCATCAATTGCTAAGGATACTATGAAAAAATTTCTCTTATTGAGTTTGGGTTTACTTTCGCTGATTTCCTGCGATTTAGAAAAATATCAACTGGTTACCGAATATGATCTGGAGACCCGTTTTGAAAAAAGTAAGGGGACACAAACAGGGACATATGCCGAAGTTATTGATTTTTACAAGGAACTTGCAGAAAGTTCTGGAAAAGTTAGCCTTCAGGAATTCGGAAAAACTGACAGTGGGAAACCCCTTCACCTGGCCATCTTTAGCCCTGATGAAAATTTTGATTTCGAGCAATTACGTAAAGATAATAGCATCATCCTGATAAATAACGGAATTCACCCCGGAGAAAGCGATGGTATAGATGCTACGATGATGCTGTTCAGGGATTTGGCAGGAGACTCTATTAAAGCACCGAAAAATACCGTGCTTGCTACAATTCCCGTATATAATGTTGGAGGCGCTTTGAATCGAAATTCCACCAGCAGAACCAATCAAAACGGACCAGAGGAATACGGCTTTAGAGGAAATGCCAGAAATTACGACCTTAATCGTGATTTTATTAAGGCTGACACCCGGAATACACGTAGCTTTTACGAAATTTTTCATCACGTAAAACCCGATATCTTTATAGATAATCACGTAAGTAACGGGGCGGATTATCAATACACCCTAACCCATCTTTTTACCCAGCACGATAAACTTGGCGGAGAATTGGGGGCCTATTTAGATGAGCAAATCATGCCGGCACTTGAAGATTCTCTTGCTAAAAAAGATTGGGATATTACCCCTTATGTCAATGTTTTTAATGAGGTTCCCCAGGAAGGTTTCACCCAGTTCAATGATCACCCGAGATATTCCACGGGCTATGCTGCTTTGTGGAACACCCTGGGTTTGATGGTGGAGACCCATATGCTAAAACCTTATCCTAAACGTGTAAAAGGGACTTACGAACTGATGCGAAGTCTAATTGGAATAGCTGAAAAAGAAAGGCTGACAATAAAAGATATTCGCAAAAGAGCTTCCCGAAAATACCTTACGGAAAGGTGGTACCCTATCAATTTTAAACCAGATATGGAAAATCCCAGTAAAAGAAATTTTAAAGGTTATGAGGCGGAAATGGTGGAAAGTGAGGTTACCGGAGGAGAACGATTAAAATACAACAGGGATCAACCGTTTACAAAAGAAATAGATTATTATAATAATTTTATCGCGGAGGATACCATTGAAATCCCCCGGGCCTATGTTATCCCACAGGGTTGGTGGCAAGCCATTGACCTTTTAGAGCTCAATGAAATAAAAATGGAACCTCTCGAACAGGATACTACCCTATTTGTCGAAGTTTACAGAATTAAAGATTACAAAACCCTTGACCAGGCTTACGAAGGTCATTATAAACATAGTGAGAGCATCGTTACAAAAAAAATGGATTCGGTGAAGTTCCGAAAAGGAGATTATATGGTAAAAACCTTCCAGGAAGGTGTTCGGTATTTAATTGAAACTTTAGAACCCGAAGCATCGGATTCCTTTTTCAACTGGAATTTCTTTGATACCGTACTTCAGCAAAAGGAAGGATTCTCCCCCTATGTTTTTGAAGATGTTGCCAAAGAAATGCTCGATAAAAATCCTGATTTAAAAGTGGAATTTGAAGAAAAGAAACGGAATGATGCCGATTTTTCTAACAACTGGTATGAGCAACTGGATTGGCTGCACAAGCAATCCAGGCATTATGAAGCGGCACACCTACGCTATCCTATCTTTAGAATCCCGCGTTAAGTATTTTTCAGAAAAAAGAAGTTTAATATTCGCGTAAGATTTTTGCAGCGCCTTCTGGCTTTTCTTTAAATCTTTCCATTTCGCTTTTTCAATTCCTTCTTTGGTTTCAGGACGCAATTCCCCCTGGTAGGAGGTGCGCATTTCATACCAGTGTGTGACTTTTAGTCGGTAACGGCCTTTTCGTTTAAATACATGGTAGGTCTTATCCAGGAATTTGGTGACTTTAAGACCTTCTACCCCGGTTTCCTCCTCTACCTCCCGAATTGCCGAAGCTTCAATAGACTCGTTTTTTTCGGTTTTTCCCTTAGGAAGATCCCAACGTTTTTTTCGATAAATGAATAGAATTTCATCCTTCTCGTTCAACACCATCCCGCCAGCAGCAGTAACTACTCGCAATTTTTTAAAAAGATGTTTCAGCAATTTTTCTTCCTTGTCGTGATAAAGATTCACATAAGACAGTTCGCCGGCATTTATTTTCCTAATGATTCGCTTAATTCTCACTTTCTTAATTGGAAGCGATACATAATTTTCACCAAAATCTTTCTTTGTAGAGAGAATTAAGGGAATATCATTTACAAAAACTTTATACATTTGCAGTATGATTTTAAATAAAGAAACAGCCAGAACAACTGCTGAATTGTTATTGCAAATTAAAGCAATAAAATTAGATGCACAAGAACCTTTTACCTGGGCCAGCGGTTGGAAATCGCCAATATACTGCGATAACAGGATAGTACTCTCCTATCCTCCAATTAGAAACCACTTACGGGAACAGTTTGCGCGCCAAATTGAAGAGCTATATGGTAAACCCGATATTATTGCGGGAGTAGCAACAGGAGCCATTGGCATCGGGATGTTGGTAGCCGAAATTTTAAGCCTTCCATTTATTTATGTTCGTCCTGAGGCAAAAAGTCACGGGCGAAAAAACAAGATTGAAGGAAATTTATCTGAGGGCCAAACCGTAGTGGTAATAGAAGATTTAATTAGCACCGGAAACAGCAGTCTTAATGCCGTAAAAGCATTAAAGGAAGCAAAAGCAAATGTAAAAGGAATGCTCGCCATTTTTACATACGGTTTTCAAACTGCCGACGAAAATTTCGAAAAGGCAGCAATAGAGTTGCATACCCTTAGCGATTATGATTATCTTTTGGAAACTGCCCAAAGAACTAACTACATAAACGCCACCGAAGCCGATCTATTAAGAGACTGGCGGAAGGATCCGGCAAACTGGAAAAAATAAAAAATGAATTTAGAAAGCCAAAAAGTTACCGCTGACAAAAGTCAGCAGGAAATGTTCAATTTTTTGACCAGCATTGAAAATTACGAACAATTAATGCCCGAGAGTATAGAAAAATTTGAAGTTAAAGACGAAAAAACTTTCATTTTCGGACTAAAGGGCATGCCTATCATAAAATTACAAATTCAACAAACCAGAGAACCGGAATTGGTTGTGCTGGGTTCCACTTCCGATAAATTGGATTTTACTTTACAAGCGCATATCGCGGCCTTGGCTGAAAATCAAAGTGAAGTACAGATGGAATTTAATGGTGAATTCAATACCATGATGGCCATGATGGTTAAATCTCCATTGAAAAAATTCATCAATACCCTGGCTGAAAACATTGGAAAGCTATAAAATCGAGTATGACGATAGGGATTATCAATTTAGACTATTATTCTCTATCTGTTCTCTAGTACTACAACCCTCTAGGTTCTCGTATAGTCGGTATCTTAATTTATACCTTTGATTTTAGAAAAAGATGGAGTAAATAGCTATACCCCGGTTTTTTTAGGTTGAAAGTAGCTCATCCAAGCTTTTGCTGAATTAGTTGCAGCTTCCTTTTGTCTAGCCTGACCGCCGGTTGCTTAAGAGTTTTCATCTTTTAAATACTCATGGGGTCAATATAAACTCTGCCTCTTTTTTATATCAATCGATGGTGTATCCAGAAAATTTAGTTTTAGAGATATTAGGTGTACTTTTTCATTGTTCAATTTTAGAGACACTTATCCTCGATAATGAATAATATTCTCTTGTGTACTCTCCCTGCTCCTTAAACTCCTGCAATGAATGAAACTGTCATCTGTCCTCCGCTTTGGGATTAAGCGTAATCCCAGGACAGAGATACCCTTATGCGTCCTAAAAAAGGTACAGCTCTAAAATTGAAATGCATATTGAATTTTTAGACCAAAAGCCAGGGTTCTCACTTCATGTACATATTGTTCTGAATTCATATCTCTCCGGGAGGATAATAGACTACCGAATGCAAAAGCTGTTGGATTTTGATTATTATAATCAATAAACCTATCCTGTGAAACATCAGTTTTTATATCATGAAGTCCATAATCAAGGAAAAGCCCCATATAAAGGGACTGGCTGTTCTCCAACATCAGTTTGATCCCGCTTTCTAGGTGTGCTATAAAATTTGTTTTTAGGTTAAGTTCCGACTCAGAATTAATTACAGCTCCGAATTCACCAAAGCCTGCAAATTCTGGGTCGGTAAGTTCAACATCGTATTGCGGGTAATAACCGCTAGTTTCTAAAGAAGTAGTCCTGGATGTGTATTTTGAATCTAAAACTAAGCCTGCTTTAATACCAGCTGCTGCATAAAACCGGGTCATTCCAAGAGACTCATATTGTATATGGAGGGGAATATTAAAGAAATATACTTCCTGGTTTTCCGATAAATTATCAGCCTGGTACCTAAATTCAAACTCCTCAGCTTCCGAATCCTGGGTCATGTAAGCACCTTGAACATTGGGTAGAAATATGGATCCTTCCATATACTGGAATTCTGCACCAGTCCCAAGGCTCCAATTATCTGAAAGATAATAGGCATACTTAGCTCCAACGCCAAAACCGTTTCCCATTTCGCTATTATTTCCAAGTGCTTCATAGCTTAATTGGGAAAACGAACCCTGCATGTAAAACGAAACTTCATTACTAGATTGAGCCAAGGCCTGGGTACTTACACTTATTAGTACAAGTACGATCGCAAGTCTCCAAACGGCGCTTTTACTGGCCACTTTTATATTATTAGTTTTCATATATGTTTAATCTTTAAAATATTTATCAAAAAGTACTAAGCTTCTTTATCTTATAATAAACTTGAGTGATCTACTGATATTCTCAGTTTCAATCTTAAGAATATACACTCCCATTTGAAGGTTGTAAGGCAAGCTTATGCTTGTAACTTTTCTATTCGATTTCATTTGCCTGAGGAGCATCCCGTTAAGGTTGTGTATCGAAAGCTGCATGGTTTCAAGTTCTTCTTTAGGGAAATCTGCAAGAAGTTCCATTGTACCTCCTGAACTTACAGGGTTTGGCGCTAAAGAAACATTTAAAGAACTCCTTAACTGGATAGCAGAAGTGCAGGTTCTTAAAATTTCTCCGTCCTCGGTCTCCAATACTACGTAATAAGAGCTGTCTGTATCCAATAGGTCATCCGCATTTTTACCTGCAGAAAAGTATTGACCATTTCCGATTACTGAACCATTTTTATACCAGCGGTAACTCACAAATTTGTAGCCGCCATTGGTTTCAGGATTGTTATTAACCAACAATACATTATTAAACTTCTGAATGACGATATCCTCGAAATTGAAATTCTTCTCTACTGTTATATTATATGTTTGAGATGAATTTCCATCTTCCGAAGTCACGGTAACGGTTTCCCGGTAAATTCCAGGCGCCGGAGTACTTAATGTTAAGCTATTATCCTGATCGATGGTTGAACCCAGGTTTTGTTCAAGTTGAATTTGAACCTCATTCTCAGAATTTCCACAACCAATTAAATAATAGATCTCCCCACTGGGATTAGTATATGAAACTCCATTAATTACAACCGTATTTAAACGAGCTTCACTACCATTTACAGAAAGAGTTCTCACAACCGGATTTGCCGCTTCGTAGTTTTGGTTTCCTTCTTGAGTGGCGGTAATAACAACTTGACCACCACCTAGAATTCTTACAAATCCTCGAGGACCAACTGTAGCAGCAGGATTTTCTGTCTCATATTCATAGGAATATATTACCGGTAAGCCTGAGCTTGCTTTAGCTTCCAGTTGGAAATTATCATCTGCCAGTTGATTTCGATCTTCAATTTCATCAAAAGTGATAGTTTGTGATGCTTTTTTAATATCAAGCTGAGCAGACAATACTAAATCATTATAATTCTCCTGGTTTATTGTTGCACTTACTGTGAAATTTCCGGCATTCGTTTTTCCGTTATTTTCATAACTTACTTCAGCCCCGTCAGGCAATCCACTCACATAAATACTATGTTCGCTGCCATCATAAATGAAGGTATCATCCTCAAAAGCAACTCCTGTGATTTCTGCCTTTTTGATTACCAAAGACACTTCTTCTGAAGCCGAAAGATAATTTTCGGTTTCAGCTGAAACAATAGTAACAGAATATGTACCGACATTGGTATATCCTTGCTCTGGAGTATAGGTCAATTCAGTTTCAGAATGGTTCAGACTTGCAGCAACAGTCTTAACATTATTATCGTAGGTAAAGGTCTGAGTAGCATCGGCAGTGATTAACGCTTCAGCTTTGTTGATCACAAGATTGGCAGTCAGGACTTTATCATTATAATTTTCCTGGCTTACAATGGCAGTTACTTTATAGATTCCCGCATTGATTTGTCCGTTGTTGTCAAATTTCATTGTAGCTCTCTCTGGAAGCCCGATTACAGCTAAGCTGTGTGGGGTTCCATCATAAGTAAACGTATCATCTTCAAAAGCCACTCCTGTAATTTCTGCATTTTCGATTACCAGGGATACTTCTTTTGAAGCAGCCAGATAATTATCGGTTTCTTCGGCAGAGATAGTCACATCATAGGTTCCTGCATTTTTATAAGCTTGTTGAGAAGCATAAGCCAACACAGTTTCTGAATGGTTTAGCGTAGCTGCAACGTTCTTAACTGTTCCATCATAAGTAAACGTCTGAGTAGCTTCCGCAGTGATTATCGCTACTGCTTTTTCGATAACAAGATCAGCAGTAAGAATTTTATCATTGTAATTTTCCTGGCTTATCGTTGCAGTCACTGTATAAGTGTCCGCATTGATTTGTCCGTTGTTGTCATATTCTACTTTAGCCACTTCTGGAAGTCCGGTTACAGCTAAGCTGTGTGAGGTTCCATTATAAATGAAGGTATCATCTTCAAAAGCAACTCCTGTGATCTCTGCATTTTCGATTACCAGTGATACATCTTTTGAAGCCGACAAATAATTGTCGGTTTCTTCGGAAGAAATCGTAACAGGATAAGTTCCTGCATCGATATATCCTTGTGTAGGAGAATAGGCCAATTCAGTTTCTGAGTGGTTTAGTGTAGCTACAACGTTCTTAACTGTTCCATCATAAGTAAACGTCTGAGGAGCTTCCGCAGTGATTATCGCTACTGCTTTTTCGATAACAAGATCAGCAGTAAGAATTTTATCATTGTAATTTTCCTGGCTTATCGTTGCAGTCACTGTATAAGT
>NZ_SNWE01000022.1 GCF_004362395.1 Salegentibacter sp. 24 | reverse complement strand
CGGTGGACACCCTTGCTCTTAGCTAATGATAGGTAGCTATAAACCCTCATAACGGACTTTCACCGTCGAGTTATACGCCATGCACGGCACACAATTAGAAAAGGGTGTTTGGGAAATAATTCCAAACACCCTTTTTAATAAAAATCAAATTATTTCCTACTTAGCAATATTTACCGCTCTTGTTTCACGTATTACAGTTACTTTAACCTGACCAGGATAAGTCATATCAGTTTGGATTTTTTGAGAAATTTCAAAAGAAAGATTTGAAGCTTTTTCGTCATTTACTTTCTCGCTTTCTACAATTACTCGGAGTTCTCGACCCGCCTGAATTGCATAAGCTTTTTTCACTCCCCCAAAACCAAAGGCGATTTCTTCAAGATCCTTTAGACGCTGAATATAAGAATCCAACACCTGCCTTCTAGCGCCAGGTCTCGCGCCGCTAATAGCATCACAAACCTGTACAATTGGTGAGAGAAGAGAATTCATTTCGATTTCGTCGTGGTGAGCTCCAATAGCGTTACATACTTCTGGCTTCTCCCCGTGTTTCTCGGCCCATTGCATTCCTAAAATTGCGTGGGGAACTTCTGTTTCGGTTTCAGGTACCTTACCAATATCATGTAACAGTCCAGCCCGCTTGGCCAACTTCGGGTTGATACCTAGCTCCGATGCCATCACCCCACAAAGTTTTGCAACTTCTCTTGAATGTTGTAGTAAGTTCTGCCCATAAGAAGAACGATATTTCATTCGGCCCACCAATTTGATCAATTCAGGGTTTAGACCATGAATTCCAAGATCTATTACCGTTCGCTTTCCAATATCAATTATTTCCTCATCAATCTGCTTGCGGGTTTTTTTAACGATTTCCTCAATTCTGGCAGGGTGAATTCTCCCATCAGTTACCAGTTTGTGTAAAGATAAGCGGGCAACTTCCCTTCTAACAGAATCAAAACAAGAGAGTATAATTGCCTCAGGAGTATCATCTACAATGATCTCCACCCCTGTGGCAGCTTCAATCGCCCTAATATTTCTACCTTCACGACCAATAATCCTTCCTTTTACATCATCGCTTTCAAGGTTAAAAACCGATACACAATTCTCAATAGCCTCTTCAGTTCCTATTCGCTGAATAGTATTGATGATAATTTTTTTGGCTTCCTGCTGCGCAGTTAATTTAGCTTCCTCTATGGTGTCCTGAATCAAGGCCATTGCATCTGTTCTGGCACTGTCTTTAAGAGCCTCTGAGAGTTGTGCTTTTGCCTCATCGGCAGAAAGGCCGGAGATCACTTCCAATTGCTGGATCTGGCTATTGTGTAATTTATCAATTTCTTCTTGTTTCTTTTCAAGATATTCTACGCGATGATTATAATCAGCTAACTTTTCCTCGAATTCTTTATTGAGTTTTTTGTTTTTAGAAAGCTCTCCGGATACCTGAGATTCTTTATCCCTGATGCGTTTTTCGGCATCATTCATCTTCTTATCACGATTCAAAATCACTTTCTCGTGCTCAGATTTCAATTCGATAAACTTCTCTTTGGCTTGAAGAATCTTATCTTTCTTGATACTTTCTCCTTCCGATTTTGCTTCCTTTAGAATATTTGCAGCCGTTTTTTTGGCATTCTTGATGGTTTGTGAAGCCCTTTTACGCTCCAACTGCTTGGCAATGGCAAATCCAATTGCTGCTCCAACAACCCCGATAATTATATTTAATAATATTTCCATATTTAAAATTTATGTATAAAAAAAGCCTGTATTAGATGGTTTTTTGGATTAAACTCCTTAAAAACAAGTTTAGGGCTAACAAGCTGATCAAGAATCCGCTCAATGGCGGCGCGCTTTTACAACTTAGACTCACCCTCTTTAAAGAATCTCTGTTGAGTTTATCAAAATATCACTAATACAGGCAGTAACCTTTATTTATTTAAAGAACGTTTATGATACCAAATGTTTCTGCAGTAAATCATTAAGCGATTTAAGTTTATCTTCTGCTTTAAGTGTATCGGTAGATCTATCTATATCCTTTTGCTCGGTTTGGGCTGCAAATTGTAAAGCGCACATGGCCAACACATCCTGCTTATCCCTTACGGCATAACTTTGCTCAAATTGCTTAATCATGGCTTCAATTTTCTTAGCTGCCTTGCGCAAACCTTCTTCCTGTTGTGGATTAATGGTTAAAGGATACACACGATCTGCGATAGAAAGTTTTATTTTTAGTTTATCGGCCATATTTATTATTCAGATAATTGAACAATACATTGATCAATTTCCCTAATTAAGCTATTTAATTTAAGCTTAGTCTCTTTTTTGAATTCGGTACTGCCCAGCATTGCATTGGCGGCTTTTAGGTTCTGTACTTCCTGATTAGAACCTTCAAGTTTTTGAACCAATATTTGGTTTTCCTCTTTAACAGCAATCATTTCTTCCTCTAAAGAATTATAAACCTGCTTTAAATTTTCGTATTTATGAAGTAGTTTGCTAATCCTATTTTCAAGGCTATCAACGATTTCTGTCAATTCACTCATAAAAGCCAAATGTAATGCTTGTCCACACAAAGTTAACATTCGCGCTCTAATATGCCAATTGTTTTTTGGTCTATTTTCAAAAATAGGCAAGACTATTGCTAAGTTTCTATGCGTTAAGGCTTTAATATTTGCTTAAACTTTAATTAACTTTACCGCCTGGATAGACCCCAAATTAAAAATTTATATGAAATCAATTCTAGTTGTTCTCCTCTTGTTTATTAATACTTCAATCATTGCACAATCAAATATTCCAAAGGATTATTTTGAAGACCCCCTCGAGGTGCCGCTAGTGTTATCAGGTACTTTTGGAGAATTGCGCTCTAATCATTTTCATAGCGGGTTGGATATTAAAACTCAACAAAGACAGGGTTTAAATGTAGTAGCTTCCGCAAAAGGACAGGTAAGTCGAATTAAAATTCAGCATTACGGTTACGGGAAAGCTCTATACATTCAGCATCCTAATGGGTACACAACGGTGTATGGACATTTAAAAGAATTTTCCCCTGAAATTGAAGCTTATATTAAAAAACGGCAATATGAGAATGAAACTTATGAAATAGAACTTTTCCCTGAAACCGGTGAATTACCGGTAGAAAAAAATGAACTTATTGCTTTTAGCGGTAACACAGGAGGTAGCGGTGGTCCCCATTTGCATTTTGAAATTCGAGATGGAAGCCAGCGGCCAATGAACCCGAAAATGTTTGGAATAAAAATAGAAGATAATCGTGCGCCAATTATAGATGGATTGTTCGCCTATCCTCTGGACGAAGAGGCACATATAAATGGCTCTCTAGAACGCCAAAAAATCAACCTAACCCCACTGGAAGATGGCAGTTATATAGCCAGGGAAATTGAAGCTTGCGGAAACATCGGTTTCGGGGTTTCCACAGTGGATCAACAAAATGGAGCGCCTAACCGTAATGGCGTCTATAAAATCGCAGCTGAACTAAATGGAGATCGCGTTTTCAGCTTACCCTTTAATCGATTTTCCTTTTCTGAAACCCGCCACCTCAATCAACTTATCGATTACGAATATTACAGTAAGAACAACAAACGAATTCAAAAACTCTTTATTGAAAACGGCAATCCGCTAAGCCTTTATGAAGATGTGATAAACAAAGGAGAACTTCATATTCAGGATAGTCTTCAATATAATTACACAATAACCGTAAGTGATTTTGCTGGTAACAAGCGAGTAATCAGAATTCCTATTCAGGGTATGCAGCGAACTGGCATTGCGCCTAAAGAAGTGGAGAAAACAGATTATTTGGCCCAGGCGAATCAGCCTTTTAATGCAGAAGCTAATGGAATAGATGTTTATATTCCAGAAGGAAGTCTTTATCAAGATACTTACCTTGATCTGGAATTTGGGGAAAACATAGTGAAAGTCCACAATGAGCACACTCCACTTCATAAGAATATAACGATTGGTTTTGACGTCAGTGAATTTTCTCCGGAGGAAAAAGAAAAGCTTTTTATTGCCGAATTAGGTTATAGAGATCAACCATCTTATTCGTCAACTTATAAGGATAAAAATCGCTTTACAACGAGCACAAGAACTTTTGGAAAATATACATTAGCTTCCGATGTTACCCCGCCAAAAATTTGGCCGGTTAATTTAAAGGATGGACAATGGATTTCAAATAATAATACTTTGCAGTTAAAAATCAGTGATGATCTCTCCGGAATTAAAAATTACAGGGCTACGGTAAACGGAAAATTTATTCTTATGGAGTATGAGTATAAAAATAATACATTAACTCACGATTTCGACGATGGGGTGGTAACGGACACCGAAAACCTATTAAAGGTAATTGTGACTGATAATGTTGGAAATAGTAATACTTACCAAGCAAGCTTTTTTAGAAAAGCATCTTAAGGTGAAATGAATATGTATATATTATAAAGCTCTAATTTTAATAGTATGGGTTTTGGAGGAAGTACAGGTGGTGCCAATGTGATTTTTAAAAAAAATCGGCGAGATAAAAAATCAAAAACAAAATATTTTCAAAAAATTACCGGTTCAGGAATCCGGGGGATTAAAACCACCGAAACAAATCCGATGGAAATCCTGAGAATTAGAAAAAAAAATAAATCTAGAGAACAAAAAAAAAGACAGCGGAAAATAATAATATTCTCCGCTGTTATTATGCTGATGGTTTTAATAATTTTCTGGAAAGTAATGTTTTAGCAATCAATCCTGCTTCCTAAGCCCTCCTCCACTTGCCTGTTTCCTCAAAAACGTGTTCCAGTATTTTTTTATCCACTTCTGCAAATTCCATATTTCGTCGTTTCATAACAATTTCAGCTACTTCAAAAGCTTTTTGGGTTTTGTAAGTTGTCATGCCCGCACTACCGCCCCAACTGAAACTGGGTACAAAATTCCTTGGAAATCCAGCGCCAAAGATATTCGCACTTACGCCAACTACCGTACCCGTATTAAACATCGTGTTTATTCCGCATTTACTGTGATCTCCCATCATTAATCCACAAAACTGCAGTCCGGTTTTCGCAAAACCCTCCGTCTGATAATCCCAGATACGGATTTCAGCATAATTGTTTTTCAAGTTAGAATTATTAGTATCAGCCCCAAGATTACACCATTCCCCAATAACTGAATTTCCTAAATATCCGTCGTGGCCTTTATTGGAATTCGCAAAAAGTACAGCGTTGTTTATTTCCCCACCAGCACGACTTCCAGGACCTAAAGTGGTAGGTCCGTAAATTTTAGCACCCATTTTCACCAGTGCGCCTTCACAAACAGCCAGAGCACCTTTTATAAGGCTTCCTTCCAGGATTTTAGCGTTCTTTCCTACATAAATTGGGCCGGTGGAAGCATTTAAGGAACAGTTTTCTACTTCAGCGCCTTCTTCCAGGAAAATACGTTCAGGATTTTTAACATAGTTAGATTCGTGAATGGGTTCAGATTTTCTGTTTTTGGTCAATAGTTGAAAATCGGCTTCTATAGCCTCTGCGTTTTTTGAGAAAATATCCCAGGAATTATTTAATTGAATTACCCCTTCACATAGTTCAATCTGATCATACTCGTCTAATACCACTTCCTGCTCCTTATAAGCATGGAAAGCAACAATATCTTCTTGGTGAAAAATGGCCTGATTAGGTTTCAGGTTTTTTAATTGTTCTAAATATTCAGGACTAGGTAGAAAGGAAGCATTGATCATTACATTTTCCTCTAGTTCTACCATAGGCCATTTTTCAGCCAAATAGTCCTCAGTAATTGTTGAAGTAGTAGACCTTAAGAGCAATTCCCATTTTTCTCTTATGCTAAGTATCCCTATTCTAATATCAGCAACAGGTCGCGTGAAAGTAAAAGGGAGTAAGCGGTCCCGGGCAGAACCGTCAAATAATATATAATTCATCCGCACAAATTTAAGGTTCAAAAATACAAATAAACTGCCTTAAGGCAAGTTTACCTGGTTTTAAGTTGTGAAATCGAAGGCTGTTTTAGAAGGAAAATAATGCTAAAAAGACCAACAATTGATAATATCTAAAACTTGGGTAAAAAAAAAGTCGTCTTAATAAAGACGACTTTCAGAAATTATATATAACAAAAAACTTATTTCTTAAATTTCTTGTACTTGTTTTTAAACTTGTCGATACGACCAGCACTATCCACCAATTTGGTTTGGCCGGTGTAATATGGGTGTGAAGTTCTGGAGATTTCCAATTTTATAAGTGGATACTCTGTACCTTCTACTTCAATAGTTTCTTTAGTGTTCGCGGTAGATTTGGTAATGAATACATCTTCGTTAGACATATCTTTAAATGCTACCAATCTATAATTTTCCGGATGGATTCCCTGCTTCATCGCTTTTAGTTCTTTTAATTTTCGAGGTGCAAATTTAAGTAATTCAATTATAAAAACAATGGATAGACAAAATTATTTTTTAATTCAGGTGCAATGTAACGTTTTCTTATATTTGCTTACTAACCGGTTATAACTAAACACTCTTAAATTATGGAAAATTCTACCTCAGTAAAATCGGTTGCCTATCCTTACGGGATAGTTCTCGCTATTTACTCCATTTTAGTTCTTGTACTCATTTATGTTTTTAATGTAGCACAGGATAACTGGATCGTGGGAGTCATAAACACGCTTGTCTCAATAGCTATTTTCGTCCTGGCTATTAAAAAATTTAAGGAAAATAACAATGGTTTTTTAAGTCTCAAAGAAGCCTTAAAAGTAGGCCTGGCTGTAGCAGTAATAAGTGGGGTAATCGCTGCAATTTATTCATACATTCATTATAGCTTTGTATATCCTGAGTTTTCAGAAAAAGTATATGATGAAGCAGTTTTAAAAATGACAGAACAGGGCGTACCTGAATCTCAGCAATCCCAAGCGCTAGAAATGACAAAAATGTTCAGTAGCGCCTGGTTTTTTGCAACCATGGCCCTTGTAGGAAGCTTATTTTTCGGGTTTATAATATCATTAATAACAGGGTTAATTCTAAAAAGAGAGAATCCGGCACACCAATAGAAATAATAAATGCAGATTTCCGTCGTCATTCCCCTTTTAAATGAAGAGCAATCTTTAACAGAATTGTACAATTGGATCGCAAAAGTAATGCGGTCCAATTCCTTTTCACATGAGATCATTTTTATTGACGATGGCAGTACCGACAATTCCTGGCGAACAATAGAAGCCCTAGAGGAAAATGACAAGGCGGTTAAAGGTATTAAATTCAATAGAAATTATGGGAAATCCCAGGCACTACACGCCGGTTTCCTTAGAGCTCAAGGTGATGTAATCATTACAATGGATGCCGATCTCCAGGATAATCCTGAAGAAATACCCGGTCTATACAAGATGATTACCCAAGAAGGTTATGACCTGGTTTCCGGCTGGAAAAAGAAACGTTATGATTCTGTAGTCTCTAAAAATATACCTTCAAAAATTTTCAATGCTGCAGCGAGAAAAACATCTGGTGTAAAATTGCACGACTTTAATTGTGGTTTAAAAGCATATCGAAAGGCCGTAGTAAAAAATATTGATGTTTATGGAGAGATGCACCGTTATATTCCAGTATTGGCAAAAAACTCAGGTTTTACTAAAATCACCGAAAAAGAAGTTCAGCATCAAGCACGTAAATACGGGAAAACAAAATTTGGTGCCGAAAGATTTATCAATGGGTTTTTAGACCTTATCAGCATTTGGTTTCTTTCCAAGTTCGGCCGAAGACCAATGCACCTATTTGGGGCTCTAGGGGTATTAATGTTTATTTTTGGTTTTCTGTCTGCCGGCTGGATTGGCATCTCTAAACTTTATAAACTCTATAATGGTTTACCCAATGTATTGGTCACCTCGAATCCATGGTTTTATATAGCCCTGGCGGTGATGATCATTGGTTCGCAACTTTTCCTTGCCGGTTTTCTTGGGGAGCTCATTTTACGCTCTAAACGGGAGAAAGATCGTTACCTGATCAATAAAACCACGCCAAATTTATAATGTCATTAAGGCATTAATCCTTATTTTTGTTTTCTAAACTTATAATTATGGCTGATAACAAACCAGAAATCCTGGCTAAGGCTAAAGCCTGGCTTACCGATATATTCGATATAGACACCCAAAAAAAGATTAATAATCTTATTGAAAACGATCCAAAAGAACTTGAAGAATCCTTTTACAAAAACGCCGCATTTGGAACCGGTGGGATGCGCGGAATTATGGGGGTTGGCACGAACCGAATCAATAGATATACCCTGGGAAAAAACACCCAGGGACTTTCAAATTTATTAAAAGCTGAATTTAAGGGAGAAAAGCTGAAAGTAGCAATTGCTTATGATTGTAGAAATAACTCCAAGGAATTGGCACAAATGGTAGCTGAAGTATTTTCTGCCAATGGCATTGAAGTTTTTCTTTTTTCAGAATTAAGACCAACCCCTGAACTTTCTTTCGCGGTAAAATACCTGGACTGCCACGCAGGGATCGTACTCACAGCAAGCCACAATCCACCCGAATATAACGGGTACAAAGTGTACTGGAAAGATGGCGGACAATTGGTTCCTCCACAAGACACTAAACTTGTAGAGATTATCAATAACCTGGAATATGATGAAGTTAAATTTAAAGCAAAGCCAGAGTTAATTCACAGCATTGATAAAGAAGTTGATAAGGCTTTTCTAAAAGCCTCAGTCGACAATGGAAGCTTCGATACCCCGGCACCAGCTAAGGACGATTTAAAAATAGTTTTTACTTCACTGCACGGGACTGCCTCCACCACCAACCCCCAGGTGCTAAAAAAGGCGGGATATAAAAATGTATTTCTCGTAAAAGAACAAGAAAAACCCGATGGGGAGTTTCCTACGGTAAAATCACCAAACCCTGAAGAACCGGAAGCATTAAAAATGGCCTTAAGTCTTGCTGAGGAAAAAAATGCCGACATCGTAATTGGTACCGATCCCGATGGTGACCGCTTAGGTGTTGCTGTACGGGATTTAAATGGAGAAATGATTCTGCTAAACGGAAATCAGACCATGTTGATTATGACCTGGTTCTTACTGGAGCAGCGAAAAAAACAAGGCAAGTTAACTAATAACTCTTTCGTTGCTTCCACTATTGTTTCCACACCCATGCTTAAGAATATTACCGAAGCTTACGGTGCACAATATCACGAGGTTTTAACCGGTTTTAAATGGATCGCAAAACTTATAAAAGACAACCCGGATCTCGATTTTGTTGGGGGTGGCGAAGAAAGCTTCGGATATATGGTCGGAGATTTTGTAAGGGATAAGGACGCTGTTACCGCTACCTTACTTGCTTGTGAGATCGCGGCGCAAATGAAAGCTAATGGAAGTTCTTTCTATAAGCAACTTTTAGAACTTTACACCGAGTATGGTCTCTACCGCGAGGAGCTCATTTCTCTGGTAAAAAAAGGCATTGAGGGGGAAGCAGAAATTAAACAAATGCTGGTGGATCTAAGAGAAAATCCCTGGAAGGAAATTGATGGAGAAAAAGTGGTGTTAATTGAAGATTATCATACCTCTAAAGCCAAAAACCTTCAGGATAAAATTGAAGAAGAAATTAGTATTCCCAAGTCAAACGTATTAATTTACTATACTGAAAACGGGACAAAGATTGCCGCAAGGCCAAGTGGTACCGAACCAAAGATCAAGTTCTATATCAGTGTGAATTCAGAACTCGATAAAATAGAGAATTTTGATACAAAAAATGCTGAATTGGCCGACAAGATCAAGCGTATTAAAAATGAACTCCAACTGGGCTAAGCGCTCATATTTATGACTTATTTAAAGAAGATCCTTCTGTTTGCAAAACCCTACAAACGTTTTGCAATCCTCAATATTATTAGTAACATATTCTATGCTTTTTTTAGCACCCTGGCCTTTATCGCATTTATACCTATGCTTAGAGTGCTTTTTGGCCAGGAAAAACCAGTAACCATAGAGCCTGTTTGGAATGGTGATTTTAAAGGTTTAAAGGATTTTGCAAACGATTATTCCAATTACTTCTTAAATCAACAAGTTGAAGAATTCGGGCAGCTTGCAGCATTGGTAAGTATATGTATTACGGTAATTGTGCTTTTCTTTCTAAAAAATCTCTTCAATTATTTGGCCCTATATTTTATTGCCAACCTAAGAAATGGAATGCTTAAGGATATTCGAAATCGTATCTATGATAAAATTGTAGAATTGCCAGTTTCCTATTTTTCTGAAAAACGAAAAGGAGATTTTATTTCAAGGATTACCAGTGATGTGCAGGAAATTCAAACTTCATTTTTAAGTATGCTGGAGCTTTTTGTGAAAGAACCGCTTACCTTAATTTTTACTTTGGTAGCTATGATCGCCATTAGTCCGAAGTTAACGCTTTTCGTTTTAGTTTTTCTGCCATTAGCTGGGTTGATAATTTCTACCATCGGAAAAAAACTAAAATCACAATCTACCCAGGCACAGCAGGAAAATGCTAATTTTCTAACTATAGTAGAAGAATCTTTATCGAGTCTAAAAATCATTAAAGGTTTTAATGCTGAAGAAAAATTTAAAAAGAAATTCTACAGTAGTACCTTACGATTAAACCAAATTTTGAATACACTGCTGCACCGCCAAAATTTAGCTTCACCCATGAGTGAGTTTTTGGGTGTTGTTGTAATTACTATAGTCTTATGGTTTGGTGGTAGAATGGTGTTGATTGATAACACGCTGGAGCCGGAAACCTTTATAGGCTTTCTGGTATTAACTTATAACATTCTTACTCCTGCCAAAGCGATTTCAAAAGCTACCTATTCTATTCAAAAAGGAAATGCCAGTGCAGAGCGTATTTTAGAAATTCTAGAAACCGAATCTAACATTCAGGATGATAAAAATGCGGTGAAGAAGGATTCTTTTGATCATAATATTGAAGTAGAGAATATCAATTTCAGGTATGAAAAAGAAAATGTATTGAAGAATTTTTCTATGCAGGTAGAAAAAGGAAAAATGGTTGCTCTTGTAGGCCAATCAGGTAGTGGAAAATCTACCATAGCGAATCTTATAACGCGTTTTTATGATGTCAATGAAGGGGTGATTAAACTTGATGGCCACAATATTAAAGGTATCACAAAAAAATCGCTCCGGAATTTAATGGGACTCGTAACCCAGGACTCCATACTTTTCAATGATACCGTAAAGAACAATATCGCCCTGGGAAAAGATAATGCCACTGAAGAAGAAATTATAGAAGCCTTAAAAATTGCCAACGCCTGGGAGTTTGTAAAAGAACTGCCCAAAGGGCTTGAAACTAATATTGGTGATAGTGGGAATAAATTAAGTGGAGGTCAAAAACAGCGTCTCTCTATTGCACGAGCGGTTCTTAAAAACCCACCGATTATGATTCTTGATGAAGCGACTTCCGCCCTGGACACTGAAAGTGAAAAACTGGTACAAAAAGCCCTGGAGAACATGATGAAAAACAGAACCTCTATAGTCATTGCCCACCGCCTTTCCACCATCCAGAATGCCGATAAAATCATAGTCTTACACAGAGGGGAAATTGTAGAACAGGGCAAACACCTTGAACTTCTGGCTCGAAAAGGAAATTACCAAAAACTGGTAGAAATGCAATCTTTTGAGTAAGTGTTAAAAAAAAGCTGTCCCATATACTCTGAGACAGCTTATTTTATTCAATAATTACAGTAATTTACAACATTACTAGCTCTCCATTCTCAAGAGCTTCATCAATTTTAGCGCTAATTACCGTATGGGTTCTGAAGAATTTTCTTCCATCTTCTCGTTTTAGCACCACTTCAACCCCACCAGCAGCATTTGTTTGAATTTCAGTTACTTTAACTCTATTCCCGATGAGACTTTTATAATTTGCAATACCACCTTTTTTAATAATGAAATTAGCTCTTGGCAGTTTTAGGGATTCAAAGGACTGATTTTCTGGCTGATTGATGACCAAAACATCTCCAACCTTAACTGATTGTGTTTGGCTTTGTGCCTCCATCTGAAAAGTGAATATTAGCATTATAGGAATTATCAATATATTTTTCATAGTAAAATCTTTTATTTGACAAAAATATACAAGCATTTTTACTGATTCACAAATTTTAGTCTATTTTAAGAAAATTTTCACTATTTGGAATTTAGGCATAAAAAAAGGATGAAGTAAACTCCATCCTTTTCTTGATTTTATTCTCATTTTGGGGCAAATAAGAATAAGGGATTTAATTCGTTTTCGTTTGGGGCAAAAAAAGATTAAATCATTTTGATATTGTAAATGTAGATTAGAAAAACCTATTTACCAAAGAAAAAGTGTTTTTTATCTGTTTTTATTGCATTTTGTCGATAAACCGTCAAATTTAATTTAAATGTACTTTATACCGTAATTCTTTTAGATCCTGACTTCAAGGAGAATAAAGTTTTAACTACCTTTGGTTACCGTTAGACGGGATTCACCTAAAAAATAAGACGAGCATCCCATTGAAAACGTCCGAAAATCTTCTTATTAAACGTTTACAGGAAAAAAAGACTTCTACAGAAGCTTTTAAGGAACTGGTATCTTTATATAAAGAGCGTTTATACTGGCACATACGAAACATGGTAAAAGACCATGAAGATGCTCATGATGTACTTCAAAATACTTTCATGAAAATTTTTAGGAATATCAATAATTTTAAAGGAGAAAGTAAATTGTTTTCCTGGATGTATCGTATAGCTACCAACGAAGCTATTAGCTTTTTAAATCAACGAGCAAAACGAAATCATATCACCTCGGAGGAGCTGCAACACCAGCTGATCTCAAATTTAGAGAGCGATGTATATTTTGAGGGTGATCAAATCCAACTAAAATTACAAAAAGCAATCGCCAGTCTCCCTTCTAAACAACAGCAGGTATTTAACATGAAATATTTTCAGGATTTAAAATACCGCGAGATTTCAGAAATACTGGAAACCAGTGAAGGAGCCCTTAAGGCCTCCTACCACCATGCGGTCAAAAAAATTGAAGAATACTTAAAAACTAATTAAACCTTTTGTACTTTTTATAGTCAAAGAAACAAATGAAGAAAAAAAAATTACCATATCATCCTAAAACAGGTTTTACAATTCCATCAAGTTATTTTGAGGGATTGCAGGATGAACTAGTGGATATGGTAAAACTTTCAGAATCTCTGGAGGATAAAAAATCTACTGGCTTTAGGGTTCCTGTCGGATATTTTGATGGTTTGGAAGATGAGTTTTTGGAGAAAGCAATCAAGAAGGAACCAAAGATTAGAACACTCTTTAGCAAAGAGGTTTTCTTTTACGCCGCAAGTATTGCAGCTATCGTAATTGCTTTTGCCAGTACTTTCTATATAAATCCTCAAGCACAGACCAGTTGGAAAACCGTTGAGCTCTCTGCAATGGAAAATTATATAGATAATAATGATATGGGATTTTCAACAGGAGAAATGTCTCAGTATTTTTTTGAACAGGGTTTCGTTGTAGATGACACCAATCTAAACCAGGTAGATGCTGAAACGATGAAGAATTATCTCGAAGAGAATATTGATGAGCCCCTTTACATGTTAGATGAAGATTAATATGAAGAACCTATTTATTATATTGATGTTTTTGGGTTTATGGCAAATGCAAGCCCAAGATCGCAATGAATCGCATCGGGAAAAAATCAAAGAATTAAAAACTGCATTTTTTACTCAAGAATTAAATCTCGATAAGAAAAAAGCACAGCAATTTTGGCCGATTTATAATGACTATGAATCCAGTCTGCACGACTTAAGAAAGCGAGAGCACAGAGACCTTCCTAATTTAGAATGTATAAGTGAAGAGGATGCCAAAGATATGCTAGAGGAATATGTTGCTATAGAAAAACAAGATTACCTGTTGAAGCAAAAGCTTTTTGATGATTTAAAGGAAATAATGACCGCACAGGAAATTATTAAACTTCATAAACTCGAAGATGAATTTCATAAAAAATTAATTAAAGAATACCGTGCTCGTAAAAACCAATAAAAATAAGAAGACTGCTTCTAAGAGCACAAGAAACAGGAAGAATTAAACCACCGTTAGTGGGTTTCAGATTTAGTTTTTTGGTTAGTTAGTAGTTAGTATCCCGGTTAGTTTAGGCTTCCCGGGATTCTTTTTATCTAAACGTGAGTTTTGCAATACGGCCTTTACCAGCAGCAAAAGCTACCGAGTCATTTTTAAACCTTAAGGTATAAAAACCTTCATCGGAAATTTCTTTCCAGGTTTTGCCTGCGTCCTTAGAATATGAAATCCCGCTGAAGCCGGTAGCAATTATCTTTTCTCCTTCACTATTGGGCACAAACCTTACACTACTTTTATAACCTGGCTCCTCCCCTTGCGCGATCAGCTCCCAGTTTTTGCCTCCGTCTTTAGTAATGGCTTTATTACCGGTATTTTCCTTAGGTTGGGTATAATCTCCCCCAATAATAATCCCGAAATTTTCATCATAAAAATCCATACTGTAACCACCCGTTGTTGGTTTACCCTGAATTAGAGGGGTATCATATACTTCCCAGGTTTTTCCCTTATCCGGTGAGAAATAAATTCGGGATCTTACTCCCCCAGTTAAGATCCAGGTTTTATCTCCTTCAACAGCAATATTAGAATTACTTGCGGCAAAAGCCGCTTCCCCATCTACTATTTCTGGAAGTACATCACAACTCAACTTTTTCCAGTTTTTTCCACCATCCCGAGTTATAATAATAGAAATGCAATCCTGGGTTGGATCCCCCATTGCGATACCTTCCTGATTATTCCAAAATACCATGGCATCATAAAAAACTTCGCTGTGTTCTTCCTTGTATACCAATTCCATGGCTCCGGAATCTCCTGTTTTATATAATAAAGCCGGACTCCCCACACTTAGCATAAAGAAATCGGAGTCGGTAGCAGCCACAGCTCTATACTCTGGTACTAGTGTATCATATTTCTGGGTATTGGTCCGCCAGGTTTTAGAATTAAAACTGTACATACCGAAAGTAGCCTTGTTGGCTGCGAAGGCCAGGTTATTTCCAATAATCTCAATTGCACGAATACTTAGAGAATCACTTTCCAGAATGGGTTCTATTGTTACCGAAGAATAATTAATTTCAACATTTTGTTGAGTATCACCTTCAGTTTCCTTTTCATTTTTACAAGCACTAAATAAGATTAGCAGGCAAAAAAACATAAGTCTGTTCATAGGTCGGTCTAAATCGTTTTGTAAATCCCTTCAAAGGTAAATTTTTCCAAAGTAAAAAACTTACCTTTGCAAATTCAAAATTTAGTTATGCGGTTACACAGGAATTTGGTTTTTGCAACCATGGATGCCTTAAATGAAATCTTTAATAATGGTAAGTATGCAGATAAGGTCATTGAGCAAACCTTAAAACGCGATAAGCGTTGGGGCTCAAGAGATCGTAGTTTTATTGCCGAAACCGTTTACGATATTGTTCGATGGAAAAGACTTTATGCAGAAATTGCTGAAGTTAAGGAGCCCTTTGATCGCGAGAATCTGTTCCGTTTATTTACCGTATGGGCTACTTTACGAGGAATTGCCTTGCCGGATTGGCCACAATTTGAAAATACTCCTACCCGAAGAATCAAAGGAAAGTTTGACAGTTTGAGTAAAATTAGAAAATACCGTGAATCTATTCCAGACTGGTTGGATGAGCTTGGTGTAAAAGAACTGGGAGAAAAAGTTTGGGAAAAGGAAATAGCAGCACTTAATACTCAGGCACCCGTTATACTAAGGACCAATACACTTAAGACAACAAAGGATCATCTTCGTAAAGTTCTCCGGGATGAAGAAATAAATTCGGAACCTATTAAAGGTTATAAAGATGCTTTAAAACTGGAAGAACGTGGTAATGTTTTTAGAACTCAGGCATTTAAGGACGGTTTTTTTGAAGTTCAGGATGCTTCTTCTCAATTGGTCGCAGAATTTCTGGAAGTGGAGCCTGGAATGCGTGTGGTTGACACCTGTGCTGGTGCGGGTGGCAAAACCCTTCACCTTGCCGGATTAATGGAAAACAAAGGTCAAATTATCGCTACCGATATTTACGGAAATAAACTTAAAGAACTTAAACGAAGAGCCAAACGCGCCGGGGCTCATAATATAGATCCCAGGGCGATAGATTCAACTAAAGTAATCAAGAAACTCTACGGAACTGCAGATCGTGTTTTGATAGATTCTCCTTGTAGTGGGCTGGGTGTTTTAAGTAGAAACCCAGATGCAAAATGGAAACTGCAACCGGAATTCATAGACAATCTTTTAAGGACCCAGGCTGAAATTATTGAAACCTATTCCCGTATCGTTAAACCCGGCGGAAAAATGGTGTATGCTACCTGCTCTATTTTACCTTCAGAGAACGAAAAACAAGTAGAAAACTTTCTGAAAAATACTGAAGAAGGAAAAAAGTTCAGATTGCTTAAGGATAAAAAGATTCTTTCTTCAGAAACCGGTTTTGACGGTTTCTATATGGCTCTGGTGGAGAAAAAAGCTTAAAGGTTATCTTGGCGGGTTTTGAGTTGAAATCAATTTCAGCCAAAATTCATAGATTTTCCTGAAAAAAATTATTGATGCTTCTTTTTAATCATCTTGTTATGATGACATCTGATGATCTTCTAAGATTTGAAAGGATAAGCTTATTTGCTTAAAACAGATTGGAGAATCGATGAGAGAATTAACCTTACAAAAAGTTTTGTCCTCGAAGCATCTTTCGCATTAATGAACTTTTTGAAAACACTTCAGACCGCAATACCACTTGAAATTATTACTAAGAATTGAGCTGAACTTTTATAAAGCTGGAATTAAATAGCCACCCTGGACTAATTTAATAACCTGTTTAACTTTGCAAGAGATCAACCTTGATAGAAGGCAATCTTTAACCAATCTTCCTATTCATTGGCAGAAAGGATATTTGAAAATTTTAAATTTTCGCTAAACCAACTCAATTAGGGAATTACAGCTTAAAGTTTTTTCTTTCCCAACTATCGAAATTATTCTGCCGAAAAACCTAAATTTGTGTTTTCGCGAACAACACAAAACAACATAGAATGATCCTTTTCTTTGGAGACCAAACCACTAAGGTTTTTGCGGTAGAAACGCATACTAATCTTACGGCGCTAGACATCACAAAATTAAACTGGCTTTTTGGAAATACACAACAAATCAATAAATCTGCTCTGGCAGATTTTTTTGTTGGTCCTCGTGCCGCAATGATCACCCCCTGGAGCACTAATGCCGTTGAAATCACCCAGAATATGGGCATTCACGCTATTATAAGAATTGAAGAATTTTTACGCATAGATAAGAATTTCCACGATTTTGATCCGATGCTTTCCCAGAAATACAATGGCTTAGACCAGGATATTTTTGATATTCACATTAGTCCCGAACCTATTATTGACATTGACGATATTGCCACTTATAACCAACAGGAAGGCTTAGCGCTCAATGAGGAAGAGGTGGCTTACCTACAGGGCTTGGCTAATAAATTAGGTCGAAAGCTAACTGATTCAGAAGTTTTCGGATTCTCCCAGGTAAATTCCGAACATTGTCGCCATAAGATTTTTAATGGCACTTTTATAATTGACGGAAAAGAAAAACAGAGTTCGCTTTTCAAACTCATCAGAAAAACTTCAGAGATCAATCCGAACGAAATTGTATCGGCATATAAAGATAATGTGGCTTTTATTAATGGGCCGCGAGTGCAGCAGTTTTCGCCAAAACTTCCTGATATTCCTGAGTTTTATGAAAATAGAGAGTTTGATTCTGTTATTTCAATAAAAGCAGAAACCCATAATTTCCCGACCACTGTGGAACCTTTCAATGGTGCAGCTACCGGAAGCGGGGGTGAAATTCGCGACCGGCTCGCAGGAGGAAAAGGTTCTTTGCCACTGGCTGGCACCTCGGTATATATGACTTCCTATTCAAGACTTGAAAAAGATCGAAAATGGGAAAACGCAATGAAAGAACGTGACTGGTTGTACCAAAGGCCGATGGATATATTAATAAAAGCGTCTAACGGAGCTTCCGATTTTGGAAATAAATTTGGGCAACCTTTAATTTCCGGCTCGGTGCTTACTTTTGAGCATACAGAGCATCAAAGAAGTTTAGGTTACGATAAAGTAATTATGCTTGCAGGCGGGATTGGCTACGCAAAAGCAAGCCAGTCACAAAAAGATATTCCCAAAAAAGGCGATAAAATAGTAATTCTTGGGGGTGAAAATTACCGGATTGGAATGGGAGGCGCGGCGGTTTCCTCTGCAGATACTGGCCATTTAGGAAGTGGGATAGAATTAAATGCGATCCAAAGAGCTAACCCCGAAATGCAAAAACGAGCCTCCAACGCGGTTCGCGCAATGGTAGAAAGTGAAGAAAATCCTATAATTTCTATCCACGATCACGGGGCGGGAGGACATTTAAATTGTCTTAGTGAACTGGTAGAAGAAACCGGGGGAAAAATTGATTTAGACAAACTTCCCATAGGCGATCCCACTCTTTCAGCAAAAGAAATTATCGGGAACGAATCTCAGGAACGAATGGGATTGGTTATCGGCGGAGAGAATTATGAAATCCTTAGAAGAGTTTCAGAAAGGGAACGCTCACCTATTTATCAGGTAGGTGATGTTACCGGTAATCACCGGTTTACCTTTGAAGGATCAAAATCTGGTCGGAAGCCTATGGATTTGGAGCTTTCCGATATGTTCGGAAGTTCACCTAAAACCATTATGAAAGATAATTCGGTAAACCGAATTTATGACGGGCTCGTTTATTCTTCAGAAAATATAAAAGATTATTTAAGGCAAGTACTTCAATTGGAAGCTGTGGCTTGTAAAGACTGGTTAACTAATAAAGTAGACCGCTGTGTAGGGGGTCGCGTTGCCAAACAACAAACCGCAGGACCTTTACAACTTCCACTGAATAATTGTGGCGTAATGGCATTGGATTACAACGGAAAAGAAGGAGTGGCCACTTCCATTGGTCATTCGCCGATTTCAGCTTTGGTAGATCCCGTAGCCGGTTCTAGGAATTCCATAGCAGAAGCGCTTTCCAATATTATTTGGGCTCCCCTGGAAAAAGGCCTGAAGTCGATTTCTCTTTCTGCAAACTGGATGTGGCCATGTAATAATGAAGGTGAAGATGCCAGGCTTTACCAGGCCGTTGAAGGTGTTTCAGATTTCGCGATTTCCCTGGGAATAAATGTTCCTACAGGAAAAGATTCGCTTTCTATGAAGCAACGCTATAAAGACAAAGACGTATTATCACCAGGAACCGTAATTATTTCGGCTGCCGGACATTGTAATGATATTACGAAAGTAGTAGAGCCGGTCTTACAAAGGAATGGCGGCGACATTTATTATATCAATTTGTCACAGGATAAATTTAAACTTGGTGGTACTTCTTTTGCTCAGATTCTTAATAAAGTGGGGAAGGAAGTGCCTACAATAAAAGACGATAAAAAATTCGCGGATGCGTTTTATAACATTCAGGGATTGATTAAAAAGGATTTAATCCTGGCCGGGCACGATGTGGCTTCGGGCGGTTTAATCACCACCCTACTGGAAATGTGTTTTGCTGATAACGAATTGGGCGCCACTTTGGATCTTTCTGCATTAAATGAAAAAGACAGCGTAAAACTTTTATTTAATGAAAATTGCGGTATTGTTTTCCAGGCAAAAGATGAAACAGCCGAGAAAGTGCTTAGCGATAATAAAATTGAATTTTTCAAAATTGGTAAAGTAACCAATGGAACCGAACTAAAAATCAAAAATGGATCGGAAGATTTGAATTTCAATATTCCGGAATTACGTGATACCTGGTATAAAACTTCATACCTATTGGACCAAAAACAAAGTGGAGTAGATAAAGCTACTGAACGATTTAATAACTATAAAAATCAGCCGCTAGAATTTAAATTTCCATTTGGTTTCACCGGTCAGCTTCCTTTTCCATCTGATTCAATAAAGAAGTCAGGTGAACCCATAAAAGCTGCGATTATTCGTGAGAAGGGTTCTAATTCCGAACGTGAAATGGCTCGCGCGATGTACTTAGCAGGATTTGACGTAAAAGACGTACATATGACGGATTTGATTTCAGGGAGGGAGACCCTGGAAGACATCAGGTTTATCGCAGCGGTTGGCGGATTTTCAAACTCAGATGTATTAGGGAGTGCCAAAGGTTGGGCCGGTGCTTTTTTATATAATGAAAAAGCCAAAATCGCACTTGATAATTTCTTCAAAAAAGAAGATACTTTATCTCTTGGTGTATGTAATGGCTGCCAACTTTTTGTAGAGCTGGGATTAATAAATCCTGACCACGAACAAAAACCAAAAATGCTGCATAACGCCTCGCATAAATTTGAATGTAATTTTACTTCCGTGGAAATTAAAGAAAATAATTCTGTAATGCTTTCCAGTCTTTCAGGAAGTAAATTGGGGATTTGGGCTGCACACGGGGAAGGTAAATTCAGTTTCCCGTATAAAAAAGAACATTATAACATTGTAGGAGAATACGGTTATGATCAATATCCTGCCAACCCTAATGGCTCTAATCATAACACTGCAATCCTAACCGACGACACCGGGAGACATTTAGTGATGATGCCGCATTTGGAACGTTCTACATTTCCGTGGAACTGGGCACATTACCCAAAAGATAGAAAAGATGATAAAGTAAGCCCCTGGCTTGAGGCTTTTGTAAATGCCAGGAATTGGCTTGAAGAAAGAAAGTAATAAAAAAAAGCCGAAGAACTACATCTTCGGCTTTTTCATTTCAATCGGATAATTTAAATTCTAGCCTTCTGGGAAGCTCTCGAAAATGTCATTTATCATTCTCTCAATAGCATCTGAAGAGGTTTGATCATATATAGTATTATTTGCAACTCCTTTCCAAACCGTGTTTTTCGTTTGACGATCAATAAGGTTAATTACAAGGGTTCCTTCTTTATATGCATAGGTATCTAAATCATATCCAACCACATCATTATAACCATAATAATAGTATGGATTATAGTATGGATTAATAGCTGTTACTCCTGTGGTATATGGATAAGTAGCATATACAGGATCTGTTGTTGTCGCAATTTCCGTGTCTCTAGCAGTTCTTATCAATACAAGCAGGTCTGGATTATCCCTATAAAGTTCAAAACCTTCCTGTTGGAGGTTATTTTTTACAGCTTCCACTATACCTTTATTAATAGTTTCGTCATTATACTCTTTTTCATCAAGGTCTGCATTGGTATTTGGTAAATAAGCAAAAGTATCATAGTTATTCACATTGGTTGCTTCCGGGTTTACAGTTCTTACCGTAGGACCGCAACTAAATACAAGCATTAAAGTTGAGAAAAATAAAATAGTCTTAATCGCTTTCATAACTTTTTGTTTTTTTAATTAGTTCTTCAAATTTACTGAAAAACCAGCGGTAAGTAGCATATTTAAAGGGATTTACAATCCATTTAACGAACACGCCAATAATTTAATAAAGGTTTAGTACTGTAGTCTTCCTAAGAACTAATTTTAAGATTCTCTTTTAAATTTTATCAGTAACTCCCAAACCAAAATGGACATAAAATAAGGAAAAACAGTATACAGTCTTAAAATTTTTAAATATTACCAATTACTTATTTGTTTTTAAATAGATTTGATATAGGCTGGCATTTTAGTATTTTGCAAACAATATCTTTTAACACAACCACATGATCGAGATAAAACGCCTTTTTGATTTTCCTTATTATCAATTGGAAAATCACCCCCTGGAAGTAGCCCTGGCTACTAAATATGATGGGAAGTGGGAATCTTTAACCACTCAGCAATATTTGGATAAAGCAAATATGATAAGTAGAGGGCTTCTTAAGCTTGGAGTAAAACCAGGCGATAAAATCGCTATAATATCTACCAGTAACCGAACTGAATGGAATATTATAGATATCGGTGTTTTACAAACCGGTGCTCAAACCGTACCAATTTACCCAACAATTTCTGAAGAAGATTACGAATATGTAATTAATCATAGCGAAGCGATTTATTGTTTTGTCTCCGATACAGAAGTATTAGAAAAAGTGAACGCTATAAAGACCCGAACCCACCTCAAAGAAGTTTACTGTTTTGACGAAATATCGGGTTGTAAAAACTGGAAGGAAGTTTTAGCCTTAGGAAAAGATAAAACAAACCAGGATGAGGTTGAAAAACTCAAAAATACCGTTAAGGAAGATGACCTTGCCACTCTTATCTATACTTCTGGAACTACAGGTAAACCAAAAGGAGTAATGCTTTCGCATAAAAATATAGTTAGTGATGTGCTAAATAGCGCACCCAGAGTTCCCTTTGAATTCGGGACTTACACCGCTCTTAGTTTTTTACCAGTTTGTCATATTTTTGAACGAATGATCCTTTATTTGTATCAGTATTATTCGGTTTCTATTTATTTTGCTGAATCTATAGAGAAAATCAGTGATAATCTTAAGGAAGTTAAACCCCACGTAATTACGGCAGTACCCCGGCTTTTAGAGAAGGTTTACGATAAAATTATCGCCAAAGGTTCCACTGTTGGCGGAATCAAACAGAAACTATTTTTCTGGGCCGTAGAATTAGGTTTAGAATACGAGCCCTATGGTGCAAATGGCTGGTGGTACGAAACCCGTCTTAAACTGGCCCGAAAACTTATTTTCTCTAAATGGAAAGAAGGTTTAGGCGGAAATATTGAATTGATTGTTTCTGGTTCTGCAGCGCTACAACCACGTCTGGCTCGTGTATTTGCAGCTGCTAATATTCCAGTGATGGAAGGATACGGTTTAACCGAAACTTCTCCTGTAATCGCAGTAAACGACCAGCGAAATTATAACTTCAAAATTGGAACCGTTGGCAAACCCATAGATAATGTAGAGGTAAAAATAGCCGAAGACGGTGAAATATTAGTAAAGGGACCCAATGTAATGCTTGGCTATTATAAGGAACCCCAAAAAACCCAGGAGGTATTAAATGGAGATCATTTTTTCCATACTGGGGATATTGGTGAACTAGATAAGGATGGTTTTCTCAAAATCACTGATCGCAAAAAAGAAATGTTTAAAACTTCGGGAGGCAAATATGTAGCTCCCCAGATCCTTGAAAATACAATGAAGCAATCTCGCTTTATAGAGCAGATTATGGTAATTGGGGATGGAGAAAAAATGCCGGCTGCTTTAATACAACCTAACTTTGAATTTATCCAGGAATGGGCAAAACGCAAAAATATTGATCTTTCCGATGGATCAGAGAAAGCTATTGCTGAAAACCCCCAGGTTAAAGATCGTATTCAGGAGGAAGTAGATTTCTATAACGAAAAGTTCGGAAAATGGGAACGTATAAAAGTTATAGAACTAACACCGGAAGTATGGGGAATTGAAGAAGGTCATCTCACTCCTACTATGAAATTGAAACGTAGAAATATAAAAGATCGCTACATAAAACTTTATGAGAAAATATACAGACCTTCATGATTTCATATTTTTAAACTAAAGTTAGAGCCCTTCCCTGTGAAGGGTTTTTTTATACTTTCCTCCGGTATTTTTCCAACGAATATCCAAAGCTAATTATTTATTCAATTTTATTATGCGTGCATAATATATTTTTCTTAACTTTGAGAATCAACATTCAATAATGAAGGAAAAAACAATTGATTATGTATTACGGGCCACCTGGATGGCGGTCTCAAAAATGTATAATGAAGAAGCTGGTAAGGCCGGCAGTACAATGTCTACTGGTTTTGCCCTTTTAAGTATTGATCCGGAAAATGGCACTCCCTCTACTTCCCTTGGTCCCAAAATGGGAATGGAAGCCACCAGTTTGTCCAGGATCCTCAAAACTATGGAAGAGAAAGGGCTTATTATTCGGAAGAAAAACCCCAAAGACGGACGTAGTGTTCTTATTTATCTCACCAAGTTCGGCCAGGAAATGAGGGAGTATTCCAAAAAAGTAGTACTCCGCTTTGATGAAGCCGTTAAAGAAAATGTTTCTGAAGAAGATCTCAAAACTTTTACAGAAGTAGCAAACACTATACTGGACCTTATTTCTGAAAAGAAAATATATAAAGAAGCGATAAAATTAGAATAAATATATCAAATCATACAGTTTATGTAACTGTGACTTTGGATTAGAAAATCTTATAGTAAAACCAAAAAAATTATGAAGAGAAGAATTAATAAAGTAGCGGTAATCGGCTCCGGAATTATGGGAAGTGGTATTGCCTGTCACTTCGCCAATATTGGCGTTGAAGTTCTTTTGCTGGACATCATCCCGCGGGAACTCAACGAAAAAGAATTGAAAAAAGGTCTCACATTAGAAGATAAAGAAGTAAGAAACCGCCTGGTAAACGAATCCTTACAAACAGCTTTAAAGTCAAAGCCCTCTCCTATTTATCATAAAGATTTTGCCAACCGGATAACCACCGGCAACATGGATGACGATATTTCTCGTGTTTCAGAAGTTGATTGGATTATAGAGGTGGTTGTGGAACGTTTAGATATTAAACAACAGGTATTTGAAAAACTTGAAAAATACCGTAAAAAGGGAACCCTAATCACTTCTAATACTTCGGGTATACCTATTCAGCAAATGAACGAAGGAAGAAGTGATGATTTCAAGCAACATTTCTGTGGAACCCACTTTTTTAATCCCCCGCGTTATCTGAAGTTATTTGAAATTATTCCGGGTCCCGATACAAAAAAAGAGGTATTGGAATTCCTTCAAAAATACGGCGAAAAATTCCTTGGAAAGAAAACTGTAGTAGCTAAAGATACTCCTGCATTTATCGGGAACCGAATCGGTATTTTCAGCATCATGAGCCTTTTTCATATGGTTAAAGATATGGATATGTCCATAGAAGAAGTGGATAAACTTACAGGCCCGGTAATAGGACGCCAAAAATCGGCTACCTTTCGTACCGTCGATGTGGTGGGACTGGATACTTTGGTTCACGTGGCTAATGGTCTTCATAAGGGCGTACCAAACGACGAAGCGCACGACCTTTTCGCTCTTCCGGATTTTATTCAAACCATGATGGATAACAAGTGGTATGGTAGTAAAAGTGGACAGGGTTTTTACAAAAAAATTAAAAATGAAGATGGCTCTAGTACCATTAAATCACTGGATCTGGAAACGATGGAATATCGTGACCAGCAAAAAGCTTCTTTTGCTACCCTGGAGCAAACAAAGAGCATTGATAATGTAGCTGATCGTTTTGAAGTTCTAATTAATGGAAAAGACAAAGCTGGAGAATTTTATCGAAAGAATTTTTCCGCACTTTTTGCTTATGTGTCAAATAGAATTCCTGAAATCTCCGATGAGCTTTATAAAATTGATGACGGTGTAAAAGCTGGATTTGGATGGGAGCATGGGCCATTCCAAATTTGGGATGCTATTGGAGTAAAGAAAGCTGTTGAAATGATGAAAGTCGAAGACAAAAAACCTGCGGCCTGGGTAAATGAAATGCTCGAGAATGGCATAGATTCTTTCTATACAGTAAAGGATGGGAATACCTATTATTATGACCTTCAAAAAAAGGATTATACAAAAATTCCCGGACAGGATTCATTTATCATTTTAGATAATATTCGCAAGTCCAAAGAGGTATTCAGCAATAGCGGTGTTGTTGTTGAAAATATTGGGGATGGTATTCTTAACGTGGAATTCCGAAGTAAAATGAACGCAATTGGTGGAGACGTACTGGATGGAATCAATAAAGCCATAGATATGGCAGAAAAAGATTACCAGGGATTAGTGGTTGCCAATAACGGCAAAAATTTCTCTGTAGGCGCCAATATTGGGATGATTTTTATGATGGCCGTCGAGCAGGAATATGAAGAACTGAATATGGCAATAAAATATTTTCAGGACACGATGATGCGTATGCGCTACTCCTCTATCCCTACCGTAGCCGCTCCGCACTCAATGACTCTTGGAGGAGGATGTGAACTTTCTCTTCATGCCGATAAAGTTGTAGCAGCAGCCGAAACCTATATTGGTTTAGTTGAATTTGGCGTAGGAGTAATTCCCGGTGGTGGAGGCTCTAAAGAAATGACCGTGAGAGCAGCTGACACTTATGAAAAAGATGATGTTGAATTAAACCGGTTAAGAGAGCATTTCCTGACCATAGGAATGGCAAAGGTTTCTACCTCAGCCCATGAAGCTTATGATCTGAATATTCTTCAGAAAGGTAAAGATATTGTCGTGGTCAATCAGGAACTTCAACTTACCATTGCTAAAAAACACGCATTGTTAATGGCTGAAAATGGCTATACTAAACCAATTCAGCGTACCGACATAAAAGTTTTAGGAAAACAGGCATTAGGTGCATTCCTGGTAGGAACTGACCAGATGAATGCCGGCAAATACATTAGTGATCACGATAAGAAAATCGCCAACAAACTGGCCTATGTTATGGCCGGTGGTGATCTTTCAGAACCACAAATGGTAAGCGAACAATACCTGTTGGATTTGGAAAGGGAGGCGTTTCTTTCCCTGACCGGGGAACGAAAAACCTTAGAACGACTCCAGCATATGTTAAAGAAAGGGAAACCCCTACGTAACTAATGGTATGATGTAAAATGTGGATTGTATGGAGAGATCTGAAAACCAAATGAAATATTTCGAAAAAAAAATTAAAAAGGAGTTATGGGTTTTACCGGGTGTTTTGAATCGGTATTCAAATTCGAAACTTCACTTGTGATTATCAACCTACAAACCGCATTATTGCTATTAATTTTAAAATAGATTATACAAAATACAATATAAAATGAACAAGACAGCATACATAGTAAAAGCATATAGAACAGCCGTGGGTAAAGCTTCCCGTGGAGTCTTCAGGTTTAAAAGACCCGATGATTTGGCCGCAGAAACCATAGAATATATGATGGAACAATTACCAGATTTTGATAAAACCAGAATCGATGATGTAATTGTAGGAAACGCAATGCCTGAAGCCGAGCAAGGCTTAAATGTAGGACGTTTAATTTCCTTAATGGGGCTTAAAACAGATAAAGTTCCTGGGATGACAGTGAATCGCTATTGTGCCTCCGGACTGGAAACCATCGCTATTGCCTCAGCTAAAATTCAAAGTGGAATGGCCGACTGTATTATTGCAGGCGGAGCGGAAAGTATGAGTTATATCCCAATGGGCGGTTACAAACCTGTACCTAATTACAAAACGGCTAAAGAGGGCCATGAAGACTATTATTGGGGAATGGGACTTACCGCGGAAGCAGTAGCTGAGAAATACAAAGTTTCACGAGAAGATCAGGATGAATTCGCCTTTAACTCTCATCAAAAAGCATTGAAAGCACAACAAGAGAATCGGTTTCAGGATCAGATTGTCCCAATTGATGTAGAAGAAATTTTTATAGGAAAAGATGGCAAAAAACAAACCAAAACCTATACGGTCAAAAAAGATGAAGGTCCGCGTGCAGATACTTCCAAAGAAGCTTTAGCAAAACTAAGACCTGTTTTTGCTGAAGGCGGAAGTGTTACTGCAGGGAATTCTTCCCAAACAAGTGATGGTGCCGCATTTGTTATGGTAATGAGTGAGCAAATGGTCAAGGAATTAAATCTTGAACCAATCGCCAGAATGGTTAGTTATGCTCCGGTAGGAGTAGATCCTAGAATCATGGGGATAGGTCCGGTTCACGCTATTCCGAAAGCTTTAAAACAAGCAGGATTAAAACAGGACGATATGCAACTTATTGAATTGAATGAAGCTTTTGCTTCACAATCACTGGCAGTAATAAGAGAACTCGGTTTAAACCCTGAAACCTTAAACCCAAACGGGGGGGCTATTTCTATGGGCCACCCTTTAGGTTGCACCGGAGCAAAACTTTCAGTGCAAATATTCGATGAAATGCGCAAACGCAAACTTAAAGATAAATACGCAATGGTTACTATGTGTGTTGGAACTGGACAGGGAGCAGCAGGAGTTTATGAGTTCCTCTCATAACTATAGCATAGCAAAAGAATAAGTTAAAAGTAGCCCCAGATAGAGGCTTAATAAGAATTTTTGCAATAGGCAGTTAAAAATCTTAGAGGATAGCGTAGAAGAACAAAAAAAAAGCCCATTGGTTTTCGAAATGGTCTCTCCGTTCTATTTTCTTTTTTCCCTTCTCTCTATTGTAATAGAGAATTTTAAAATAAATAACAACATAAGGTAATGGAAACAACAGCAAATAAAAAAGAACTACTTCGCGGAGGGCAATTCCTGGTAAAGGAAACCAAAGCGGAAGACATATTTACACCGGAAGATTTTACTGAAGAGCAAAAAATGATGCGTGACTCGGTTAAAGAATTTGTAGATCGTGAAATCTGGCCAAAAAAAGAAGAATTCGAAAAGAAAAATTATGCCCTAACTGAGGAGGTAATGGGCAAAGCCGGCGAACTTGGATTTCTTGGGGTCGCCGTACCGGAAGCATACGAAGGGCTCGGAATGGGCTTTGTTTCAACAATGTTGGTTTGTGATTATATATCAGGAGCAACGGGCTCTATCGCTACGGCTTTTGGAGCGCATACCGGAATTGGAACTTTACCAATTCTGCTTTATGGCAATGAGGAACAACGCAAAAAATATATTCCAAAGTTAGCAACTGGTGAATGGTTTGGCGCATATTGCCTTACCGAACCTGGAGCAGGAAGCGATGCTAATTCGGGTAAAACCAAAGCAGAACTTACCCAGGACGGTAAAAATTACAAGATAAACGGACAAAAAATGTGGATTTCAAATGCGGGATTTGCGAGTGTTTTTATCGTTTTTGCTCGTATTGAGGATGATAAAAATATTACCGGGTTCATCGTAGAATACGATAAGGAAAACCCAAATGGAATTACCTTTGGTGAAGAAGAAAAAAAACTGGGAATACACGCCTCCTCTACCCGACAGGTATTTTTTAATGATACCCTGGTGCCTGCCAAAAATATGCTTTCAGAAAGAGGGAATGGTTTTAAAATCGCGATGAATGCTCTAAATGTAGGTCGAATTAAACTTGCCGCTGCTTCCTTGGAAGCCCAGCGTAGAGTGACCGATGTGGCGGTAAAGTATGCTAATGACAGAGTTCAGTTTAAAACACCTATTGCAAAGTTTGGTGCAATTAAATTGAAACTTGCAGAGATGGCTACCTCAGCCTGGGTTGGTGAAGCAGCAAGTTACCGCGCCGCGAAGAATATTGAAGACCGCATAAATTTACGCCTGGAAGCCGGAGAATCGCATTCAGATGCCGAATTAAAGACTTTTGAAGAATATGCCATCGAATGTTCTATTTTGAAAGTTGCCTGCTCTGAAGATGTTCAAAATTGTAGTGATGAAGGCATCCAGGTCTTAGGTGGTATGGGCTTCTCTGCCGATACTCCTATGGAATCTGCCTGGAGAGATGCCAGAATTGCCAGGATTTATGAAGGAACCAACGAAATCAACCGAATGTTAGCTGTTGGAATGTTAATAAAAAAAGCAATGAAAGGCCATGTAGATCTTTTAGGGCCTGCTCAGGCAGTTGGAGAAGAACTTACCGGCATTCCTTCTATGGACAAACCTGATTTTAATGAATTATTCGCTGAAGAAAAAGATATGATCAAAAAACTGAAAAAAGTTTTTTTGATGGTAGCCGGAAGTGCCGTTCAAAAATTTGGTCAGGATCTGGAAGAACATCAACAATTGCTTTTGGCAGCTTCTGATATTCTAATCGAAGCTTACATGGCTGAATCCGGAATTTTAAGAGCCGAAAAGAATGCTGAACGTTTTGGCGAAGATGCTCAAAAGGAGCAAATCGCAATGGCAAAATTATATTTATACCACGCCGTAGACAAGGTTAACCAGAAAGCTAAAGAAGGAATTGCCTCTTTTGCTGAAGGTGATGAGCAACGCATGATGCTGATGGGACTTAAACGTTTCACTAAATATGATAGAATGCCAAACGTTGTAGCATTGAGAAACATTATCGCTGAAAAACTAACTTTAGAAAATAAGTATTGTTTCTAACAATTTTTTATAAATCTATTTTAAAAAGGCCGTCAAATTTAGACGGTCTTTTTTTATTGCTTAATTTTAAAGTTATTCCATCTAATATATTTTAAATAGATTCTAATATTAAGGTATGAAAACCCGCCTACGCCTGCTATTTTTAAGCTTCAGTATATATTTACTGCAAATTTCTGCTTTTGCTTTCCAGCAGGATTCTGCGGATAAAAAAAAGACATTACCCTCCCGTGGAAAAATAGCGGATACTAAACAAAGCAATTACCTACCCAATAGTTTAGAAGACTATAATAAAGCTTATTATGAATTAACCCGATTAAATAATCCCCTGGGATTCCCTCCGAATAAATTTAATTTACAAACACCTCAAGCTGCACTGGAGCATTTTGTGATTAGTTCTAGAAATAAAGATTTTAAAAAAGCAGCTTATACATTAAATTTTAACCTGATGCCTGACGATTTAACGGAGAAAGAAGCAATCGATCTGGCACAGAAACTTTATTTTGTGATGGATCAACGCGTAGCCATCAACTGGGATGCTTTGTCTGACCGGCCTGATGGACAGGTCGATATTAGAACCAGCACCAATCAAGCGGTAGCCGGAGTGCCACGGAGAAGTGTCGTATTTGGACAAACTCAGATAGAAAATCGGGATATAATCTTCAGGCTACAAAGAGTGAAATATGATGACTACGGCGCTTTTTGGTTAATTTCCTCCAATACAGTCGAAAATATAGAAGAACTGTATCAGGTATACGGTCCAACATTTCTAGACCGGTATATGCCCACCTGGTCCCAGGCAAAAATCGGAACTGTCCCCTTGTGGAAACCGGTTTTAACTTTCTTGTTGCTAATTGTAGCTTATTTACTCGGCAAAGTTGTCATCCTTTTAATTAGAAGAATTGCCAAGTCCTTTAACAAACCACTGATTATAGCTTTATCCAAACGCCTGGGTATGCCTGCAGCCCTGGCCTCTGGAGTTTTATTTTTTTACGTAAGTCTTAACGACCTTATTTCCTATTCCGGAGCGTACTCTAGCACAATTTATGCTTTATTACTGGCCATTGTTATTGCTTCAATTACCTGGTTTTTTATGCGGATTTTAGATTTTGCAATGCGTTACGTTGCAGAAAATAAGGTGGGCGATGTAACTTCAGAAAATAGCCACGAAGCCAGGCAGCTGTTTACCTATCTCTCGGTTGCCAGAAGAATATTAACCTTTACAGTGGTTATAGTAGGTACCTCTATTATCCTTTCCCAATTCCAATCCCTGGAAAAACTAGGTATTTCCATGATGGCTTCTGCAGGACTGGCTACAATAATAATTGGTATAGCGGCACAAAGTACCTTGGGCAATATCATCGCCGGAGTTCAAATTGCCCTCACCAAACCAGCAAGAATTGGCGATACAGTTATTATTGAAGATCGCTGGGGTTATGTTGAAGATATAAGGTTTACGTATATGATTGTAAGGACATGGGATCTAAGAAGGCTTATCGTTCCTTTAAAAACCGTGATTTCTGAAACCTTTGAAAATCTTTCAATTACCAGCCCGCACTCTATCAATGAAATTGAACTCTATGTAGATTATAGAATTGATGTCGATAAATTGAGAGAAAAATTTAAAGAACTGCTTGAAAATGCTGAAGAATGGGATGAAGAACATCCCGCTATTTTACAGGTTACAGAAATGACAGAAAAATCTTTAAAAATAAGAGCTATTTGTAGTGCCAGTACTGGAATCATAGCCTGGGACCTTCATTGTAAATTAAGAGAACAAATGGTGGCCTATATAAAAGAACTGGAGGAAGGCCTTTATTTTACCCGCTCAAGAGTAGAATTAAACGACCCCCATTTTAATTCAAAAGATTCTCTACCGTCAGATAAATAAAATTCTTATGTTCTCAGATCCATTGTTATTCAGAAAAATTCTTACGGTTTTAATTATACTTCTTATATGCTTTTTTATAGCATTTACCATTCTGAAGAAAATTGGAAAAGACCCAAGAAATATACTTCCTGTGAATTTTGCACACAAGGTTTGGGTCCCATTATTAATTTTTCTGGCTGGGCTAATACTAAAGATTGCGTTGTTAAGTAAGCTATTCAGATATCAATATACTTATGAGCTCCTTCAACCCATCAGTACTCTGGGAATAATTCTAAGTGCCACCTGGCTTATTATCCTGACCCTTAAAATTCTTAAAAACCGAATGCTCAAAAGATATGATGTAAATACTTCTGATAACCTTAAGGCAAGGAAAATTTATACGCAGTTTAATATCCTGGAAAATATTGTCATTTTTATCATCATAATTCTTGCCATTGGAATTGCTTTAATGAGTTTCGATAGCATCCGCACCGTTGGGGTTAGTGTCTTAACTTCGGCGGGAATTGCTGGAATCATCATAGGGTTTTCGGCACAAAAAGCTATTGGAACTTTACTTGCGGGAATTCAGATTGCATTCACCCAGCCTATTCGATTACAGGACGCCGTTATAGTGGAAGGGGAATGGGGTTGGGTTGAAGAAATCACCCTAACCTATGTAGTGATCAAAGTCTGGGACAAAAGAAGATTGGTAGTACCTTGCACCTATTTCATTGATACTCCTTTTCAAAATTGGACAAAAAACTCTGCCGATCTTTTAGGGACGGTATTTCTTTATACGGATTATACCGTACCGGTAGATAAGATAAGAGATGAACTGGATAAACTACTGGAGACTACTCCCCTTTGGGATAAACAAACCAAAGTAGTGCAGGTAACCGATGCAACTGACAGATCCATGGAAATAAGGATTTTAGTGAGTGCCAAAGATTCTCCAACCGCTTTTGACTTACGTGTATTTATAAGGGAGAAACTCATAGATTTTCTAAGGAAGAATTATCCGGAGAGTCTCCCTAAAAGTCGCGTTCAAATCAAAAATGAAGATCAAAAGCAAGCTCAGGTTTAAAATTCACTAAGCCAGCTCTCCTCTGAGGTTGTTCCCAGGCTAAAATTAGCAGCGGTTTCTATCAAAGCTAAATGAGAATAAGCCTGAGGGAAATTACCTAGTAATCTTTTAGTTTCAAAATCAATATCTTCACTAAATAAACCTAGATGATTACTGTAAGAAAGCAACTGATCAAACATTTGTTTGGCTTTCTTCTTCTCTCCTATTTTAAAAAGACTATCTATTAACCAAAAAGTACAAATTGTAAAAGAGGAGGTTGGTTCTCCAAAATCATCTTTATTTTTATATCGATACATCAAGCCGTCTTTACACAATTCCCTTTCGGTAGCGTATACCGTACTTACAAAACGAGGGTCTTTAGCATCTATAAATCCATATTGTTCCATCAGTAAAGTAGAAGCATCCAGATCTTTAGAACCGTAATACTGCGTATAGGCTTGCACTTCTTCATTCCAGCCATTCTTATAAATATCATTGTATATCTCTGCACGTAATGATTTCCATTGGGTATCATTGATGCCCATTCTCAGAACTTCACCAATTTTAATGGCACGGTCAATGGCTACCCAGCAAAGCAGTTTCGAAAATACAAAATGTCGGTCTTCTGTACGTAATTCCCAAATTCCTTTATCTGGTTTTTCCCAATTTTCTTCTACGATTTTAACTATACCTCGAACCACGGTCCAAAGTTCTTCTGAATTTTCCAGTGAAGTCTCAAACTGGTTGAATTGCTGATAGATCACTTCCATCAAAATACCATAGATATCGTTTTGCTTTTGAATATAGGCAGCGTTTCCAGTCCTTACTGGATGAGAACCTTTATAACCCGATAGATGGTCCAAAATATGTTCGGTAAGCTCTTTTTCTCCGTTAATACCGTACATAATCTGAATTTTCTCATCCTTGTCAGGAATAATATCAATGATAAACTGAAGGAAATCCTTAGCTGATTTGATATGACCCAGACCTGCCATTACTTTAATTACCATAGAAGCATCACGGATCCAGCAAAAACGATAATCCCAGTTACGTTCTTCTCCAATAGTTTCAGGTAATGAAGTCGTTGCTGCTGCTAAAACAGCACCCGATTTTTTATAACTGAGGCATTTTAAAACCAGGGCGCTACGCATGATCTCCTTCTCATAATGGGTGTACCTTGTGGTTTTCGCACTCCAATTCATCCAGTACGTCTTGGTGCGTTGAAATTTTAAATAAGAACGATCTAGAGATTGAGTGATAAGTTTTTCATGATAACCCAGTAAAAAATAGGCATTTCCAGTTAATTCAATTTCATTCTGCTCTAATACGTCATTCAGGTCCAAATTGGAGTAAAGAAAAAGAGAATCGTATTTTCCTTCTTTGGTAAAACTCTTTATATAATTCCCTTTAAAGTCATTATATGTTTTTTCTTTGGCAAAATCTAACCGAGGATCGTATTTCACCTTGAATTTGGGCTTCCCGCTTATCAATCTTATAAACCTAATAACATCTGGCGGAGCATAATAAGTACCGTCATCCCTTTGATAACGTGGCATAAAGTCAATGATCTGAAAAGAATTTTTACCGTCGGTAAATTCGGTATTTAAAATATTGGTTTCCCATAGATATTGCTGGGTGATTTCATAAGAATCATCGACAATTATTTCAAAACTTCCACCGCGCTTTTCATCCAGAAGTTTTGCAAAAACCGCTGCCGATGCAAAGTTTGGTAAACAACACCATTCCAGCGAACCTGTTTTTGATATTAAGGCAGCGCTTTTGCAATTCCCAATAATTCCGTAATCTAAATTCTCCATATAATCTTAAAATTCTTTAAAAAGGCTTGTCGTGTTAAATGATTTTCGGAAATTTAATAAAAATCATTTTCGCAACAACAGCATTCACATATAATTATGAGTAAGACTATAATAATTTCCAACCGATTACCACTACAAATTAGTTTAGAAAATAACAATCTGGAGGTCACACCAAGTGTTGGCGGACTTGCAACCGGCTTAAAATCATTCCATAAGGATGGTGACAGTATCTGGATTGGTTGGAGCGGACTGACAGAAGAAGAAATCCCGGAAAATCTTTTAGAGGAAGTTAAAGAACAAGCCCGAAAAGAGGATTGTGTTGCTGTAAATTTAAGTGAAGAAGAAATTGAGGGTTTTTATTATGGATTTAGCAATCGCACGATATGGCCACTTTTCCATTATTTTATGGAATACACTGAAGCCGATAAAGATCACTGGGAAACCTATAAAAACGTAAATAAAAAATATGCCCAGGAGGTTTTGAAGCATTACAAGGATGGAGATCATATCTGGGTGCACGATTATCAATTGCTTTTAGTGCCTAATATGATTAGAGAACAACAACCCGAAGCAATTATTGGTTTCTTCAATCATATTCCATTTCCTTCTTACGAAGTTTTTAGAACCCTTCCCTGGCGCGATGAAGTATTAAAAGGAGTGCTTGGTGCCGATTTAATTGGGTTTCATACCTACGATTATGAAAGACATTTCTTAAGTTCGGTAAGTCGTATTTTACGACACCAGGTAAATTTTAATGAAATTACACTGCCAGAGCGAATTGTAAAAGTAGATTCTTTCCCCATGGGAATAGATTATAACAAATTTGAAGACGCCGCGCTCAATCACTTCAAAAACACGGAAGAACAACGTACGGAATTGCAGCGAAGATTAGACCACCACGCTAATGAAACGCCAGAAGCCAAACTTATATTAAGTATAGACCGTTTAGATTACACTAAAGGTATAGCCAACAGAATTCGTGCCTTTGAATATTTCCTTGACAGGCACCCTGAATTCATTGAAAAAGTAAGATTAGTAATGCTGGCCGTCCCTTCAAGATCCAATGTCCCTCAATATAAACGCTTGAAACGGGAAATAGACGAACTCGTTGGGAGAATTAACGGAAAATTCTCTACTGTAAGTTGGACACCTATTTGGTACTTCTATCGTTCGATGCCTTTTGAAAATCTAATTGATCTTTATACAAGTTGCGATATCGCCTTATTAACGCCAATTAGAGATGGTATGAATCTGGTAGCCAAGGAGTTCGTAGCAACTAGAATAGATCAAAAAGGCGTACTTATTTTGAGCGAAATGGCCGGTGCAGCACACGAGATGAACGAAGCGCTAATAATCAACCCTAACAATTTTGAACAAATTTCAGAAACTTTAATTCAGGCCATAGAAATGCCGGTAGAAGAACAGCAACAACGGAACAAAACGCTGCAAAAAAGATTAAAACGCTATAGTGTTGAAAAATGGGCCAGCGATTTTATGCAAGCCCTCCAAAACACCAGCCAGGATCGTGATGCTTTTAAAGCGACTAGAGTTTCATCTAAAGTTTCAGATGAAATAATGGAGAAATTTAAAAATGCTAAGAACAGGATTTTGTTCTTAGATTACGACGGTACCCTTGTAAACTTCACAGATAAACCTGAAAAAGCGAAACCAGACCAGGAATTAACAGAACTTGTGGATCACCTAAATCAATCCAAAAATACCGATGTTGTACTAATTAGTGGTCGAGATAAAGACACACTGGGTTCGTGGTGGAAAAAAATACCGGTAGAACTTATTGCTGAACATGGCGTTTGGATGCGCCAAAAAGACAGCGAGTGGGAACTTTCAGAGAACGTAAATAATGATTGGATGAGCGCGGTGCGACCGGTTATTGAAACTTTCGTAGATCGTACCCCTGGTACTTTTATAGAAGATAAAAACTACTCTCTTGCCTGGCATTACAGAAAAGCCGATCCGGAGCTTGGCGAAATTAGAGCCAATGAGCTTTCGAATGTTTTAAAGGAATTGATCTCCAATCGCGGCCTTAGCGTTTTAGAAGGCAATAAGGTTTTGGAGATAAAAAGCAGTGGCGTGAATAAAGGAAAAGCCTCAAATAAAAAACTAGTAGGTAAAGAATACGACTTTATTTTTGCCATTGGTGACGACTGGACCGATGAATATATGTTTGAAGAACTGCCTGAAGATTCCATTACGGTTAAAGTTGGGATGAAAAAAACCAGTGCGCGTTTCTATATTGAGGATACCTCTAAGGTTAGGGATATTTTAAAAAGATTCGCTGAAAATTCATAGGTTTTAAAACTGTTAAAATCCTTGACATTTTCAAATAAAGTTTATGCATAACTTAACTTCAAAAATATGGTCACCGGAGGTTTTTGATCTAATTTTACAGCGAACAATAATACGAACCAAAACTTAAAACTTAGATCTATGAAATCAGGAAAAATGTTATTAGGATTAATATCAGGTGCAGCTGCTGGTGCAGCCTTAGGGTTACTATTTGCTCCTAAAAAAGGTGCAGATACTAGAAAGGCGATTTCAGATTCTAGCAACGAAGCAATAGCGGGAACAAAAGGAAAGTTCAATGAATTTTCTGATTCCCTAAGCCATAAAGTTGATGCTTTAAAGAATAAAACTAAAGCTAGCCTTTCAAGCTCTAAAGTTGATGAAAAAGCACACGAAGCCAAAGCTGAAATTCATAATATGAAAGCAAGCTAAATTCTAAATTTTAGAATACGTTTTAAAATCCCGGCCCTCTGGCCGGGATTTTATTTTTTACACCCTTGATGGAAAGTGTTTAATTGTGATATTCCATAAACTTTGGGTATTTTAGGGGCTTAAACCACATTTTATATGATCAAGAATATAACCTCTGCTGTTCTGCTACTTTTTTCAGGACTAATTTTTCAACAAACAAGTGCCCAAACCGATCAAAGGATTTATAAAATTATCGATAGTGTTTCAGCGGACAGGATAGAAGCTGATATCAGGAAACTTGCGGGTTTTGGAACTAGGAACACATTTAGCGACACGGTTTCCGATACCCGCGGAATTGGTGCTGCCCGAAGATGGATAAAATCGGAATTTGAGGAAATTTCAGAAAACTGTGAGGGCTGCCTTGATGTTTTTTATCAGAAAGATTTTGTAACCCCAGAAGATGGGGAGCGCATTCCACACGCTGCCTGGATTGTAAATGTAGTAGCCATTCAAAAAGGAACTAAATTTCCTAATCGTTACATTATTATGAGTGGCGATATTGATTCACGTGCCAGTGATGCCATGGATTTCAAAATCGACGCCCCAGGAGCTAACGATAATGCGAGCGGAATGGCCGGTGCTATAGAAGCTGCAAGGGTTTTATCCAAGTATGATTTTGAAAGTAGTATCGTATATGTTGGCCTTTCAGGTGAAGAACAGGGTTTGTTTGGAGGAAAAGGTCTTGCCCAGTATGCTAAAAAAAATAACTGGGAAATTATTGGTGTCTTAAATAACGATATGATTGGGAATATTGAAGGTGTAGATGGCGTTATTGATAATCGAACTTTTAGGATATTTTCTGAGCCAGTTCCTCCTAACGAAACCGAGCAAGAAAGGACTATGCGAAGATTCTACGGTGGTGAAGTTGATGGAATTTCACGTCAACTCGCTCGATATGTACACAAAATGACAGAAACTTATATGCCTGAGATGAACCCCATGATGATTTATCGCTTAGACCGATTTGGTCGTGGAGGCCATCACCGTCCATTTAATGATCTTGGCTTTGCAGGAATAAGGATTATGGAAGCTCATGAAAATTACAACCGTCAGCATCAGGATATTCGGACTGAAAATGGTATTGCATATGGTGATGTTGTAGAAGGGGTGAATTTCAATTATGCAAAAAAACTTACTGCGGTTAACGCAATAAGTATGGCTAGCCTTGCCTGGGCGCCACCGGCTCCTGAAAATGTAAAAATTGGGGGAATTGTAGAACCTTCAGTAAAATTAAAATGGGATAAGGTAGAAGGTGAGATTGCCGGTTATAAAATTTATTGGAGAGAAACTACCGCACCTCAGTGGAAATATTCTCGCTTTGTAGGTGATATAAATGAATTTACACTTGATGGGATCGTGATTGACAATTACTTTTTTGGTGTTGCAGCTGTAGGAAAAAATGGGCATGAAAGTGTGGTAGTTTTTCCTTCGGGAGTTTTTCGCTAAGAAGCTTCACGAAATCCCCTGCACTGAATGCAAAGTGCAAACAAGGAAAAACCGTGTAAAGACTCAAAAAAATCCAGGTATAAAAAAGCAAGGCTTTTTATATGAAGTCTTCATCAACTTAATTTCAAAAAGTGTAAATGCCCGGGCAAAGCCCAGGGCACTCTTCCGATTAAATCATTTTATATAATAATCTTTTCTAAAGAGCATTCCACTGGGATGCTCTTTTTTGATTGTGAACTAATTAACAATTGTTTATAGCAACCTTAATAATTATAAGCGATGACATTGGCTACCTTTAAAAGATCAACCAAACTATAAAGAAATTATGGCAGAAATTAAAATTGAAAAGAAAAAACCTATTTGGCCTTGGGTAATCCTGGGATTAATTATTCTCGCAGTAATAATATACTTTGTCATGGCCAATGACGATGAAGATGAACTTATAGAAGAGAATAATACCGAACAGGTGGTAACTCCTATGGAGGATAATGAAGAAGTTGAACCCAACACCTGGAAAGAGGATAATCTTTCCGGAGAGGAAAGCGTCTCTAAGTACTTAACACATATTGATGACAAAGAAAAAATGGGAATTGACCATCAATATAGTAATCAGGCATTAATATATCTTATCAATGCCCTCGAAAACAGGGCAGAAGAAGCTGATATTAATACCGAGTTTGAAATACAGGAATTAAAAAACAACGTATCAGAGATAAAAGAGGATCCACAAGATCTCTCCCATGCAAATACGATTAACAGCGTGGGGAGAAAAATAGTGAGTCTGATGAACAAAATGCAGCAGGAAAAATTTTCAGATATCTCAGAGGATGTTCAGCAGGTGGAAACAGCATTACAAAATATTGAACCCTCCACCCCTACTCTTGATCAAAAAAATGCAGTGAATTCCTTCTACAAAGAGGCTGGTGATGTATTACAGAAAATGAAAATGAGCTAAAAAAACAAAAAATTATGGCAACTAATGATGATAATAAGAGAAATAGAGATAAACATTTGTTTTATCTAAATGAACTATCCGATTATAAAGTATCAAGTGATGATCCAGATGTTCGAGGTTGGGAAGTAAAAGATGTTGACCAACGCGTAATAGGAAAAGTTGACAATCTACTGGTAAATAAGCATACCGAGCGCGTCGTTTATCTGGATGTAGAAGTTCATCACAGCATAATAGAAGCAGCGCATGAACCATACCAATCCTCTACCGGGGAAGAAATCCACGAATTTTTGAATAAAGATGGTGAAGATCATCTGATCATCCCTATCGGTCTTGTGAAATTAAATAATGATGATAAGTTTGTCTTTACTGACAAAATTAATCACAAAACTTTTGCAGAGACTAAAAGAGTGAAAAAAGGCTTTATAGTTACCAGGGATTATGAAAAAGCTGTATTGGCATCTTATGATCGGGACAATAATTCCGGGAATCGCGAGCAAACTTCAAAACACAGGAATACTACCTCGGCTGTTTCCAATAAAGAGCCTAATGCATATAAAAGAGATCACCTCAGTGATAGTGACAAACAACAAGAACTAACAAAAGACGCTGCCACTGAAACCCATGGGAGCCAGGGATCAGACCTGAAAAAAACCAATGTTTCTCACTCTGGCTCCATTTCTGAAAGTGGAAGAAATAAAATCAGTGACCATCCAGATTCGACTGAAACCAAAAGAAAAAGTATCCCGGGAGAAAACAGCGATGATACCGAACTCGGAAATTCGCACTCAAAAAAAGACACAACCTCTGGAAGAGACTCAGAAAAAAATGATGAAAAAGACTTCTATAACAAGAAGGAATTCGATGATAACAATGATCGAAAAAGAAGATGAATTATCACAAGGGAAACGAAAAACGTTTCCCTTGTTTTTTTAAATAGCTAATCGATTAAAGAAAGTTGAATACGTCTTTGCTCTAAATCGATAGAGACTATAGTTACTTCAAGTTCCTGGTTAAGTTTAACGATGGAATTTACATCATTCACAAACTCATTGGCAAGTTTAGAGATATGTATAAGTCCGCTTTCTTTGATCCCAATATCTACAAAACAGCCAAAATTGGTAATATTATTTACTATACCCGGGAGGCTCATACCTGGACTTAGATCAGCAATGGTTTTTACAGTAGAATCGAAACTAAAAGGTTTTTTCCTTGCCCTGGGATCTGCCCCCGGCTTTTGTAATTCATCTAAAATATCTTTTAAACTAGGTAAGCCCAGATTGCCAGAAATATAATCTTCAGGTTTTATTTTTTCAAGAATTTGTTTATTCCCGATCAGTTCCCCAGGCAGTAATCCTTGATCCTTAGCCATTTTTTCCACTACAAGATAACTTTCCGGGTGTACCGCAGAATTATCCAGTGGATTTTCAGCATTTCTAATTCGTAAAAATCCAGCAGATTGCTCAAATGCCTTTTCTCCCAGCCTTGAAACTTTCAGCAATTCATTTCGGCTTTTAAAACCTTGATTTTTCTTTCTATAGGCCAAAATATTTTCCGCCAGTCCAGGTCCGATACCCGAAACATACGAAAGTAATTCCTTACTTGAGGTATTCAGGTTCACGCCTATTTTATTTACGCATCGCATTACTACAACATCCAGCTTTTCCTTCAATTTGGTCTGATCTACCTCGTGTTGATACTGGCCCACTCCTATTGATTTCGGATCGATCTTAACCAATTCGGCTAGCGGATCGCTTAACCTTCTACCAATAGAAACAGCTCCTCGAACAGTTACATCATAATTAGGAAATTCCTCCCGGGCTATTTTCGAAGCAGAATATACGGAAGCACCTGCCTCATTTACCATAAAGACAGATACCTCTTTTGGTAAATAGACATTTTTAATGAAGTCCACCGTTTCCCTGGCAGCGGTACCATTACCAATTGCTATGGATTCTATTTTATAGGCATTTACTAAATTTTTAATTGTTGCCGAGGCTGCGTCAGTTTTCATTTGGGGAGGATGAGGAAATATGGCCTGGTTATGTAATAAATTACCTTGCTGGTCTAAACAAACTAATTTACAACCTGATTTAAAACCAGGATCTAAAGCGAGAATACGTTTGCTTCCCAATGGGGCCTCCATTAAGAGTTGCTCAAGATTTGAAGCAAACACAGAAATAGCATCCTCATCAGCCTTTTCCTTGGCTTTATTTAAAAACTCTGTAGCAAATGATTTTTTTAGCAATCGGGTAAAAGAATCTTCAATAGATGTTCTTAAATATTCTATTCCTGAAAAACTGGGGTTTTTAATAATTGCGCTTTCAATGAGCTTCAGTGCTTCCGCTTTTTCAATTTCAATTTTAATCTTGATAATTCCCAATTTTTCTGCTCGATGTATGGCTAAAAATCTGTGTGATGGAATTTTTTTAAGCGGTTCCTGCCATTTTTTAAATTGAATAAATTTTCCAGGTTCCGGGTGTTCGGTTTCCGTTTTCACCCATTTTGTATGAAGCGCTGCTTTTCGTGCATACAATCTCCTAACCGAATTTCTAACATAGATATTTTCATTAATCCATTCAGCAATAATATAACCTGCACCTTTGAAGGCCTCTTCCCTGTTTTTGACTTTTTCAGAAAGAAATTGATCTGCAGACTGACCAATATTTGAAGTGTTTTGAGCCATTAAAATTTTAGCAAGAGACTCCAAACCCGCCTCTCTTGCTGTATCGGCTTTTGTTTTTCTTTTCTTTTTATAAGGTAAATAAAGATCTTCTACTTCAGTTATGGAAGTGGCTTGCTCAATTTTATCCGCTAAGATCTCCGATAAATCATTCTGTGCAGTTAGGACCTTAATTATAGTCGCTTTTCGTTTTTCGAGTTCATTAAAGGCATTTAACAAGCCCGCAATTTTTTCAACAGCAACTTCGTCCAAATTCCCGGTTGCTTCTTTTCTGTAACGGGAAATAAATGGAATTGTAGCATCAGCTTCTAACAGCGCGATTGTGTTTTGAACACTTTTTCTAGATAATTGTGTTCTGGATTGTATATAGTTCTGAAGGTTCAATGAGTAGGATTTGAGATTAAGTAAATAATTTCTTTAACTTTAATTTCTGCATAGAGAATTTCAACAAATATAACATCCCACGCCTTCATATAATCCCTTCTCTACGGGAATGTTTTATGGCCTTATGGCTATGTTTAAAATAACAGACACTCACTCCCATACTTTCTATATTTTTTACAATTTTCTCCACTGCTTGTTTCTTTTTACTACCGGTCTGGCGAATATAAACCGCCTTCAAACTCTTAGGGAAAATTTTACATATGCGCTCATAAATATTAGGGTCTTTTTGGGAATCGTCCCCTAAAAGAACATATGAAATCCTGGGATAAAAGGAAATGATATCTTTTATTTTCTCAAATTTATGATCATGGCTTCCTCTACCGGTAAATAGAAAATCTGAAATTCCTGTTTTAATCTTTTTAAGTTTTATTACCGCTTTGGGCAGCTTATGAATTTTAGCGAATTCATTAATGAATTCATATAAATTCCATTCGCTACTGGATACATAAAAGAAGGAATTTGAAGCCTCTTCAGAATCCTGTCCCGACCTGCTCAGTTCGTGGTAGTGCTCTACAACATCGTCAAAAATCTTTCGCTTATTAACGTTTTTGGAAAGCATGACATACAACTTTTTAAAAACACTATTGCTGTGAGAAATTAAAAAGGTATCATCAATATCAGAAATAATTCCATATTTAGAAGGATGGGGCTTCAAAATTTCCCCTTTCTCTATCATCCCTATTTTTTTAATGCTACAGCTTACTTCATACTGATGCCAGCCACTTGTTAATTCCTCTGAAAAGGGAATTGAAAATCTAAAATAACCATCATCTAATGTTTTGGTTGTAACCTCTATATTTTTAAATTTCAGAGTAATTTCACGGTTTTTTAATGGGCTGATGCGAAACATGTGAATAATAGCTACAGCATGTTTTAACCCTCTCCTATCGATCCTGTATTTATCTGGTGCCCAGGATTTAAATAAATGTCCGTATACATTAAGTTCCTGGTCATTGACGTAACCGCGATAAAGTTTAAGGTCTAATTTCAAAATTTTAGATTTTTATTGAATTTTTCTTATTCCAAAAGAATTAAATTTAAACATATTTTGGAAGCTATATGGAAGAAATAAAAAAGGTTTTACTTATTGTCAATCCCATCTCGGGAGATCGTAATAAAGAAAATATTATTGAGCGGGTTGCTGTTGAAGTTAAAAAAATTAATGCCGAACTAAAAACCTACAGAACTACAGGAGAAAACGACCAGGAAAAAATTCAGAAACTGGTTGAAGAAAGTAATTTTGATCGCGTTCTAATTGTTGGAGGTGACGGAACCATAAAACAAGTGGCAGAAGGATTAAAAGAAACCGAAATTCCAATTGCAATTATATCTGCTGGTTCCGCAAATGGGCTTGCTCTTAATTTAGGCATTCCCAATAATTTAAAGGAACAAATAAAAATAGCCTTCGGTCATAATATGACTCAAATGGACACCTTGGATGTGAACGGCGAATTGTGCTTACACATCGGTGATCTTGGATTAAATGCCGAATTGATCAAAAATTATCATAATTCCAATATTAGGGGTAAAGTTGGCTATTTGCTCCAGTCAGTTCCTACACTTTGGGAAAGTAAATACCCATTTGAATTTGAAATTAAACTTGAAGATAGAAGTTTAACTAAAAAAGGGATCCTCCTTGCTTTTGCAAATGCTAAAAAATACGGTACCGGAGCCAATGTAAATCCCAAAGGAAAAATCAATGACGGTGTTTTTGAAATCCTCTTATTTAAGAATTTTGACATACTGGAAATTTTAAAAACTTTACGAAATGAAACAGACGTAAATTCAGAATTTGTAGAGATCATTCCTGTTAAAGAAGTCCAGGTTTTTTGCAAAAAACCGGTGGCTTTTCAAATTGATGGAGAATATATCGGAGAAAAAGAAGAAATTTCTGTCAAAATCTCCCCTAAAAAACTACTAATAATGACACTTTAAATAGATAAAACTCATTATTTATCAACAAAATACTCAAAATATTGAGATATTTATATGTAAAATTTACGTTTAAAATGTAATCCACTGATTTAAAGCTATTTATTACCCTTTGAACAATTCTCAATAAAATATTTCGTTAAAGATATCTTCATTTTTAACAACAATAATCGATCGATTAGAAAATACGAAAACGTTTGCGTCTATTAGCCTTGTGAAATTTAGCATAAATTTTTACTAAATTAGAGCTTCAACTTAATGGTTTAATTAATCAACTGTAAAATTAAATTTATGAAACAAAGATTACTCAAAATTGGTATGTTTCTATTTGCTATTTTCAGCTTTGCATTTACTCAAGCTCAGGAAACAGTAACAGGAACAGTAACCGATGGGGAAATGCCCTTACCGGGAGTGAACATTTTTGTTAAAGGAACCTCCAATGGTACCGTAACAGATTTTGATGGAAATTTTTCCTTAGATAATGTTTCTTCTGACGCGGTTTTGGTTTTTAGCTTTGTAGGCTATTCCCAACAGGAAATTCCACTTAATGGAAGGACAACATTGAATGTCACTATGGAAGAAGATGCCGCTGCCTTAAGTGAAGTAGTGGTTATTGGTTATGGTAACGTTCAAAAACGTGATGCAACCGGGGCCGTATCAACGGTTTCCGCTGATGAGTTTAACCAGGGGGTAATTTCCTCACCGGAAGAACTTATTCAAGGTAAGACCGCTGGTCTTCAGGTAACCTCTTCAAGTGGTGAACCAGGCGCTGGTGTTAATATTAGAATTAGAGGGACAACTTCTGTAAGAGGTGGAAATGATCCGCTTTTTGTAGTTGATGGAGTTCCCTTAGCTGGAGATGAAATTTCTGCAGGAGGATCGGATGTTGGTTTTGGAACATCTTCCGCGAAAAACCCGCTAAATTTTATTAATCCTTCGGATATCGAGAGTATAAGTGTACTTAAAGATGCATCTGCCACTGCTATTTACGGATCAAGGGGTGCAAATGGAGTGGTGATTATTACTACTAAAGATGGTAGAGGAGCAGAAAGTCGCTTAAACTATAGCACCAACATTGGGGTAGCCTACCCTGCCAATGAATATGACCTTTTAAATCGTGAAGAATTTCTAGACGCTATAGAAAGTTATGGCGGGAATAGAGAAGATCTTGATTTTGGAGGAAACACGGACTGGCAGGATGAAATCACTCGTACTGTGCTATCACAGACCCATAACCTGTCTTATTCAAACTCCTACCAAAGTGGTAATTACAGGGTTTCTGGTAATTATACCGATCAAAATGGTATCGTTGAAAACTCTTCGATGCAAAGGCTAACCGGAAGACTAAATATAACACACAGACTATTTGAAGATAAATTAAGACTTAATCTTCAGTCCACGATCTCCAGAATAAATGACGAACGTGCGCCGATTTCAGACAATGCCGGTGCCCAGGGTGATTTACTTGGGACAGCATATTTTGCAAATCCAACATATCCCGCAGATCCTGAGTTTTCTCCAGGAGGAGATTTTATCAATCCTTTGGCTTTGTTAAAATATAATCAGGACCTTACCGAAACTGATAGGGTGCTTTTAAACTTTTCTGCTGACTATGAGATCCTACCCGAGTTAAGCGCAAAGGTCTCTTTAGGTTATGACGAGTCTAATTCTTACCGGGGCGCTGCACTTTCAGGTGATATTACCGGTGTAGGTGCTGGTGTACCTGGAAATGGTAGGGCCAGTATCAATGAAATAAATGCGACCAATAGGCTGATGGAAATTACTGCGAATTATGAAAAAGAATTTGAAAATTCTAACTTTTCCGCATTGATTGGTTATTCCTTCCAGGATTTTAGTCGTTCCGGCTCAAATATTTCCGGTTTCGGCTTTACTACTGGTGATATGGATGCTATGATTGATGAACTCCAGGCCGGAAGAGATGCTATTGAAGATGCTATAGATGGATCTTACCAGCAATACGGTTACACGGGAGAAGAAATTTTTATCAATCGTCTTTTCCCTGAAATTGAAACTGATAATATTGCCGCACCAGGGGGTATTGCTACGGCTGCTATTGCTGGTGATACATTTGATATTACAGATGAATTGCAATCGTTCTTTACAAGGGTTAATTACGACCTGGCAGGGAAGTATCTATTTACCGCCACTCTAAGAGCTGATGGTTCTACTCGTTTCGGAGGTAATAATAAATATGGGTATTTCCCCTCAGGGGCTTTTGCCTGGCAAATGGGTGATGAAGATTTTATCCCGGAAGCTTTTTCAACTTTAAAATTAAGACTGGGATATGGAATTACTGGTAACCAGGAAATTCCATATAACCAGTACGAGCAAAGAGAGCGATGGGCTGGATTTGGAATTAACAATGGGGGGGGAATAGATGCACCGGGTACCACTTTGGTATCTTTTGCGAATCCTGACCTGCAATGGGAAGAAACAAGCCAGACTAACATTGGTATTGATTATGGTTTTATGAATGACAGATTGAGTGGTTCATTAGATTTTTATTACAAGAACACAACCGATCTTTTAATCCAGGTATTTTCTGCCCAACCTTCCCCCCAGCCTTTTGTATTCCAAAATCTGGATGCCAATGTTATTAACAAAGGAGTTGAATTCGCAGTAGATTATGATATTTTTCAGAAAGATGATTTTTTCTGGAATTTCGGATTTAACATAGCATATAACCATAATATGGTTGAAGATTTTGACGGGGTTATTGATACTGGTGCCATTAGTGGCCAGGGCTTAACAGGTGCTTTTGCACAACGTTTGGTTGGTGGTCAGCCCCTCTTTTCCTACTTTTTAAGAGAGTTTGCTGGATTTGATGAGGAAGGCCAGTCTATATATCCAAATGGTGATGTACAGCAATTCGTTGGAAAAAGTGCATTACCCACCACTAACCTGGGTATTACCACCAGCGTCGAATATATGAACTGGGATTTTTCTGCTTTTCTATCTGGCCAGTTTGGTCATTATATCTATAATAACACCGAAAATGCTTATTTTACAGCAGGTGCTATTGGAAATGGTAGAAATGTAATCCAGGATGTTATCGGAAACGGAGAATCAAATTTAAATGCTCCGGATGTATCTACCAGATTTTTGGAGAAAGGAGACTTCCTTAGAATGCAGAACTTAACCGTTGGATATAATTTTGATCTAGAACAAGAGAACTTCTTTAATACCTTAAGATTATCCGTTACAGGGCAAAATCTATTTGTTATTACAGATTACTCTGGTCTGGATCCAGAAGTTAATACCAATAAATCCTTAAATAATGTTCCTTCTGCAGGTATAGATTATACTGCATATCCACGACCAACCACAATTACCTTTGGTTTAAATGCATCATTTTAAAAGAGAATTATGAAAAGAAATATTTTTAGATTAACGTTAGCCAGCCTGGGAATTCTCAGTATCGTTGCCTGTACCGATTTGGAACTGGAAGATACTGATTCGGTATCTAGAGAGGCCGGTTCAGGAGAATTTACCGGTGTAAGCAATGTAGAAAGCTCACTTGACAACGCATATAACGCGATACAATCACATTTACAAACGCAGGAAAATTTATATGCCCTGCAGGAAGTTACATCAGATGAACTTGTTGTTCCCACCAGGGGAACGGACTGGGGTGATAATGGAGTCTGGAGAACCTTGCACCAGCACACCTGGGATGCAACTCACCGTTTTGTGTTAAACACTTGGAATAATTTTAATTCCAGCGTATACTCACTGACAGAAATTATCGAAACCCCCTCGGCCACGCCACAACAAATTGCTGAAGCTAAAACTTTACGAGCCTTTAGTATGTTCTGGATTATTGACCTTTTCGGCCAGGTACCCTTTAGGGGAGTAGATGAAGGACCTAGTGTGAGTCCTAGTGTAATGAATAGAACAGAGGCCTTCAACTTCGCTTTGACTGATCTTCAGGAAGCTTTACCAGATCTTCCTACCTCAGGGCCGGGTGCAGATACCGATAGGGCTTCAAAAGCTTTGGCTCACTTCTTACTAGCAAAAATGTACCTCAACAAACATATTTTCACAGGTACTGGCACTGCTGCACCAGAAGATATGACCCAAGTAGTAAATCACGTCGATGCAATTGCTGAAGATGGTTTTGCTTTACAAAGCGGTTTCTTTGAGATCTTTGAACCCTCAGTAGATGTATCTGATACCGAAATTATTTTTAGAACAAATTATGGAGCTGATACTCGTATGTGGAGTACATTACATTATAACCAGGGTACGCCGGGCAATACAGCCGGGGGATGGAATGGTTTTTCTACTCTAGCTGAATTTTATGATCTTTTTGAAGGAGATCCTCAAATCAATGTGCCGGGATCAGGCCAGGAGGAGCGCAGAGGTTTTGTGCCTCTTTCAGGGAATACCGCCAGTGCAGGAGAACTTGATGCCGATGAAGATGGAATGGAAGATGGTTCCTATATAGGTTATGGTTTTCTAATAAACCAGCAATACGCTATGGATGGATCTGAATTGACCGATAGAACCGGTAACCCATTAATCTTTACAAAGGAATTACCTGGTTTGGTGGGTAATAATGAGAGAACAGGAATAAGAGTTTTAAAATACCATCCTTCCGATGGTGCCTTTCCTCCAAACCTAGTGGTATTTAGATATGCAGATGCTCTTTTAATGAAAGCAGAAGCTATTCATAGAGGAGGGACATCAAGCGAAACTGCTTTAGGCCTGGTGAACGATTTGCGTGAAATAAGAGGCGCAACTCCATTAGATGGTTTAACCGATCAGGATCTTTTAGATGAGCGAGGAAGAGAACTCTATATTGAATTTACAAGACGTCAGGATCAAATAAGATTTGGTACCTATACTGGAACCTGGGCTTTTAAGGATAATACCGAAGCTTTTAGAGTATTGTTCCCAATTCCAGCCACAGCCTTAACTTCTAACCCTAATTTAGTTCAAAACGAAGGGTATTAGTAACTGAATTGATTTTAAAAAAGAGACTAAAAATGTATAGTATTTTTAGTCTCTTTTCTATTTCTAAACTTAGACGCTTCTTAATTTTTGCTTAAATTGCTAAGCATATATTCCAATATTAAATCCTGTTTTTCCTCGATGAAAATCAATAAGCCCTACCCTTACCAACTCGTTTTCAGTTTAATCCTTTTCAAGTTATTATTTATCTCATGTACAAATGACAAAAAGGAGGATAGGATTCAGGAAGAAATTCAAAATGAAAATGCCTTGTTTTCCAAAATGTCTTCCAATCAAACAGGAATCGACTTTGAAAACACCATTTCCAATACTAAAAAATTCAACATTTTTAAATACCGGAATTTTTATAATGGTGCCGGAGTAGGTATCGGTGACATTAATAATGATGGTCTGCCCGATATTTATTTAACTTCCAATCTAGGGAGAAATAAACTCTACCTCAATAAAGGAAACTTCAAATTTGAAGACATCACTAAAAGTTCTGGCACGGCAGGAACCAAAAATTGGAGTACTGGTGTTAGCCTGGTAGATATCAACCACGATGGTTATTTGGACATTTATGTGAGCAATGCCGGAAATATAGAAGGAGCAGATAGAAGAAATGAACTTTTTATCAATAATGGGGATCTAACATTTACACAAAACGCCGCTGCTTATAATTTAGATGAAAATGGGTTCACCACCCATGCTGCTTTCTTTGATTATGATATTGATGGCGATCTCGACGCCTATATCCTTAACAACAGTTTTATTCCGGTTTCCAGTCTGAGTTTTGAAAACAAAAGGGATCTCAGGGGTAAGGATTGGGACTTGCCTGAAATTTTCAAAGGTGGAGGTGATAAATTATTGCGCAACGACAATGGAAAATTTATCGATGTTAGCCAGGAAGCCGGAATCTATGGAAGTCTCATAGGCTTCGGGCTAGGAGTTACCGTAGGCGATGTTAATAACGACCAGTTACCTGATCTATACATATCCAACGATTTCTACGAACGGGATTATCTTTATATTAATAACGGGGATGGTACTTTTAAGGAAGATATTAAGAACCGGCTTTCACATTTAAGCCTTTCTTCTATGGGTGCTGATATGGCTGATATTAATAACGATGCCAAGCCCGAGATTTTTGTAACCGATATGCTCCCTGAAAGTGATAAACGTCTTAAGGAAACAACCAGTTTCGAACGATTCGACATTTATAAGTTAAAAGAAAGCAGGGATTTCTATCATCAGTTTATGCAAAACACCCTGCAGCTCAATAGGGGAAACAATAAGTTTTCTGAGATTGCATTTCACAGTGGGGTGGCACAAACAGATTGGAGTTGGGGAGCTCTTATCTTTGATATGGATAATGATGGATTCAAAGATATTTATGTAAGCAATGGCATCTACCACGATCTAACCAACCAGGATTTTATGGATTTCTTTGCCAATGAAATACTCCAGGAAATGGTACTTACGGGAAAGAAAAAGGAATTTGATTCGATTTTAAATAAAATGCCAAGTAATCCCATTCCAAATTACGCCTTTAAAAACAATGGGGATCTAACCTTTGATAATAAAACCACAGAATGGGGCTTAGATGAACCAAGTTTTTCTAATGGATCGGCTTATGCCGATTTAGATAATGATGGAGATTTAGACCTGGTGGTAAATAATGTAAATCAAGAAGTTTTTATATATAAAAACAAAACATCGGAAAAATTAGATCACAACTATTTAAAATTATCTTTTAAAGGCCAAGGAAAAAATACTTTTGCCATCGGTAGCAAAGCGCTTCTGTATTTCGGAAATCAAGTGATGGCTCAGGAATTAATTCCCACCCGAGGTTTCCAATCTTCTATAGATTACAAGCTTACTTTCGGCCTTGGAAAAGCCAAAAAAGTAGATTCCCTTCGAATCATATGGCCCGATAGTTCCACCCAACTTGTTAAAAACCCTGAGGTCAATACCACTTTAGCATTCGACCAGGCGCAGGCTAGCGAAAGCTATAATCCACAACAGAAACAAATTCAGCCCATATTTTATGAGCACAATGCGGACTTTAGATCACATAAAGAAAACAACTACATCGATTATGATTATGAAGGTCTAGTTCCAAAAATGTTATCTCAGGAAGGTCCGGCATTGGCCATAGCCGACATAAATGGGGATGGAAATGAAGATTTCTATTTAGGCGGCGCAAAAGGCCAGGCCGGTGTTCTTTATCTCCAAAGCAATTCAGGAAAATTCACCGAAAAAAAGCTCGATATCTTTAACAGGGATGCACATTTTGAAGATACTTTTGCTGTTTTTGCTGATGTAAATGGTGATCAAGATCCAGATTTAATTGTTGGTTCTGCTGGTAACCAGGCGAACCTGGATAAAGAAGCCTTTCGCAATAGAATTTATCTGAATCAAGGAAGGGGTCAGTTCAAGATCTCCAATACGACCTTACCCAATTCGGGGCATAATACATCAGTAATTGCTCCTTATGATTTTGATAGTGATGGAGATAATGATTTGTTTATAGGTAGCAGAAGTGTTCCCGGGATCTTCGGCATAAATCCGAACCATCAATTGTTGGAAAACGATGGAAAAGGAAATTTTGAAGATGTTACCCAGGCAAAAGCATATATTCTGAACGACCTGGGAATGGTAACTGATGCTGCCTGGAGTACGATCAGTGGCGACAAAACAAAGGATCTGATTTTATCGGGAGATTGGATGGCCCCAAAAATTCTGCAAAACAACGGGAATTCCTTTGAATTAGTAAAAAGTAACCTGGATGAAATTTCTGGATCTTGGACAAGTTTATTAGTTTCAAATATAAACGAAGATGATTATCCAGATTTTATATTAGGAAATAGAGGCACTAATTCATTTTATCAAACTACGGCGGATAATCCTGTTAAGGTTTATATTAACGATTTTGATAATAACGGCACCATAGAACAAATTTTCACACGAAGTATAGATGGTCAAGATGTGCCAATTCATTTACGACGGGAACTGGCCGGGCAAATTTCAGCCATTAAAAAGCAAAATCTTCGCTTTTCAGAATATGCCACAAAATCCATACATGAACTTTTTTCTAAAAAAATTATTGATAATTCCATCGTAAAAGAAATAACAAACTTTAAAAGCCTTATTGCTTTGAGCGATTCCAATGGGAATTATAAGTTTAAAGAGCTCCCGGCAGAAGCACAACTTTCCAGTATACATGCCATTGCTCATTTAGCTACAAAAAATGGAAGCAATTATTTTTTACTTGCCGGAAATGATTTTAATTTAAAACCGCAATTCTCTCGTCTCGATGCAAGTAAAGGACTTGTTTTAAAGGTAGAGAAAAATGGAACGATGGAAATTCTTCCTACAGCACAAACCGGATTTTCTGTTGAAGGAGAAGTAAAGTATATTCGGAAAATAAGAAATAAAAATGGGGAGATATATATTCTAGTCGCGATCAATAATGAGGAACCAAAAATCTTTAAGTTTGATGAAAAAGCACTTTAGTTTACTGCTTTTATTGCTTTTTTTGTTCTCCTGTGAGAAAGAAAACACTGGGAAAGATTATCTTTTTGAACAACTTCCCGCCGAAACTACTGGATTAAATTTTAGCAACGAACTTAGAGAAACCAAAGCTTTAAATATTTTAGATTACCTGTATTACTACAATGGTGGGGGCGTTGCCGTTGGTGATATAAATAATGACACTTTACCCGATATTTACCTTACGGGGAACCAGGTGGAAAACAAACTTTTTCTCAATAAAGGAAACATGAGGTTTGAAGATATCACCGAAAATGCAGGAGTTTCAGGTACATCAGATTGGAATACCGGTGTAGTTATGGCCGATGTTAACGCAGATGGTTTTTTAGATATTTATATATGTGCCGTTGTGGGAATCAACGGACTCAATGGCAAAAACGAACTATTTATCAACAATGGGGATGGTACATTTTCGGAAAAGGCTAAAGAATTCGGATTAGACTTCCAAAATTATTCTTCCACAGCAGCGTTTTTCGATTTTGATAACGATGGAGATTTGGATATGTACCTTCTAAATCACGCAGTGCATACGGTCAACACCTATGGCCCCGCAGATATAAGAAATAATCGAGTTGCAGAGAGTGGTGATAAACTGTTAAGAAATGATAACGGTAATTTTGTTGATGTCAGTGAGCAAGCAGGAATTTATGGAGGTGCCAATGGTTATGGACTCGGCCTTGCCACAGCCGATTTTAACAATGATGGATTTACCGATATTTATGTCAGTAACGATTTTCACGAAGATGATTATTACTACTTAAACAAAGGAGACGGCACTTTTACCGAAAGCTTAAAATCTAAATTTGGTCATGTAAGCAGGTTCTCTATGGGCAATGATGCCGCTGATGTAAATAACGATGGGTTTATAGATATTATGACCCTGGATATGCTCCCACAGGATGAAAAAGTTTTAAAAGCCTCTGTAGGTGATGATCCCAGGGATTTAGACAAGTTGAAGACTGATCAGCTAGGATACCATTACCAGTATACCCGCAATATGTTGCAAATAAATCAGCATGGGCAATATTTCCAGGAAGCAGGTCTCTTAAGTGGTGTAGCCGCTACAGATTGGAGCTGGGCTCCCCTATTCGCAGATTTTAATCAGGATGGCTATCAAGATTTGTTTATTGCCACGGGTATTCCTAAACGCCCTAATGATTTGGATTATATTAAATACGTTTCCAGCAATCAGATTCAGAAAAAAATAAACAATACCCGTTTGGTAGATAATGAGGCCCTAGATATGATGCCTTCTGGAAAGGTGCACAATTATATTTTTAAAGGCGCAGAAAATCTCGATTTTAAGGACCAATCAGGGAAATGGATCGAGAGAGATTCTGTGATATCTACTGGAATCGCATATGGTGATTTAGACATGGATGGCGATTTGGATATTGTGAGTAACAATATCAATGAAAACTCGTTTATTTATGAAAACCAGTCGGATTCTACTTCAGCCTATTTGAAATTATCTTTCGAGTTAGATACTGGGAATACCTTTGGAATTGGTACCAAAAGCATTGCCTGGCAGGACGGAAAAATGCAAACCCGCCAGCTTTATACCTCTAAAGGTTTCCAGTCTTCTTCTGAAGCGATTGTTCATTTTGGTTTTCCAAAACAGAAAAAATTAGATTCCCTACTGATCATCTGGCCGGATAATACCTATCAAAAATATACGGAACTCGAATTAAATCAACATTTAGTGATAAGACCAAAGAGTAGCCGGGATAGTATTAACTATAAAAGGCTTTATCCAGTCCCAGAGGTTTGGTTTGAAAAAACTGATTCCTTACCTGGAATTACTTACAGACATCTGGAGAACAGGTATACAGATTTTAATCGTCAAAAACTGATTCCTTATCAAATTTCAGATCGTGGACCAGCAGTTGCGGTGGGGGATTTAAATGCTGATGACCTGGATGATATCTACTTTGGAGGCTCAAAATTTCAACCTGCAGAAATCTTTTTTCAACAAAAAAATAATTTTAAACCGCAAGATTTAGAACTTCTTAAGAAAGATAAAAAAACAGAGAATACTTCCGCCTTTATCGCAAATTTGGATAATTCTCCTAAAAATGAACTATTTGTTAGCTCGGGAGGGGGTGAATTTTTTGGACAAGCTGATGCTTTACTAGACAGGATGTATGTTTTTGAAAATGGTCAATTAAATGCTAAAGCATTACCGAAATATTTTGAAAACACCTCGGTAGCCAAACCAGGCGATATTGACGGCGATGGTGACCTGGATATTTTTGTAGGAGGTGCTGCAGTTTCCAATGATTTTGGAAAAATCCCTTCCTCCTACTTACTCCTAAATGAAAATGGAAAATTCCGGATCAAGGAAAATTCCGAACTTGATAAGGTGGGTATGGTCACCGATGCGGTTTGGACCGATTTTAATGCAGATGGTCAGGAAGATCTTATTGTAATTGGGGAATGGATGGCTCCAAAATTCTTTATTAATAATAACGGAAATTTAAATAATATTTCAGAGACATTACTGGGAAAGAAGCTGAACGGGCTTTGGCAAAGTATCATCCCTTATGATATAAATAATGATGGAAAAATGGATTATTTACTTGGCAACTGGGGTTTGAACAGTAAATTTCAGGCTTCGCAAGAATTTCCATTAAAAATGTATTATTCAGATTTCGATAAAAACAGCAGTACGGAGACCATTGTAGCCTACGCGAAAAATAAAAAATATTATACTGTTCATGGTCTGGATGAATTAGTAGGACAACTTTCCTATTTAAGAAAGAAGTTTCCAGAGTATAAGGATTTCGCGGGAAAATCAGTAGAGGAAATTTTCGGAACCAAGGCTTTAGAGGATGCCAAACTACTGGAAGTGCATACATTGGCTTCGGGATATTTGTTAAATCAGGATGGTAAGTTTATATTTAAGCCTTTTAAAAATTCTTTGCAGGTTGCTCCTATTTTAGCATTTTTAAAGGCAGATTTTAATAAGGATAATGAGGATGAAGTATTAGTTGCAGGGAATTATTTTGGTGTTACCCCATACCACGGAAGGTTCGATGCACTTGCTGGGAATATCATTACCAACAATGGTAGTATCCTTAAAGGCGTTGATCTTGGACTAAATCTTACCCAAAAAAGTATAAGAAGCCTTGATATTATCGATTTTAATGGAATTAATTACCTTATGGTAAGCCTAAATAATGGCAAACCTGAATTTTATAAAATAAAGAATTAAATGAGAGTTTTTGTCACCCTATTTATTTGTTCGGTTCTATTAAGTTCCTGTCGCGGAGACCAAAAACCTATTGAGGTTTCAGCAAAAAATTATCACCAAACGGTAGATAAGATTACCGATATTATGGTACACGATATTTTTTCACCCCCTGTTGCCAGTCGTATATACGCTTATTCCAACCTTGCTGCTTATCAAATTATGAGACAGGAAAATAAGGAGCTAGTAGATTTCAGTGCTGAATTTGAAAAACTGGAACCAATTCCAAAAGCGGATTCTACAAGGCACATCAATTTTAAGGTTGCAGCGCTGGTTGCACAGATGGAAATTGGAAAGAAATTGATCTTTTCTGAAGATATGCTTACTTCCTACCGGGATAGCCTTTATGCTAGCTGGAAAAAAATTAACCAGGAAGAATTTGTTTCCTCAAAAAAATATGGCCTGGAGGTCGCGCGTCACTTGTCTAAATGGATGGATAAAGATAATTATAAAGAAACGCGGACTATGCCTAAATACACCGTGTATAGTGACGATCCTGGTCGCTGGCAACCCACACCACCTTCTTATATGGATGGGATCGAACCACATTGGGAAAAAATAAGGCCATTTACTCTTGATTCTGCATCACAATTTAAACCAGCACCTCATCCTGAATTTTCACTTACAGAAGGAACCACATTTCATAATGAATTAATGGAGGTGTATGAAATAAAAAAACAGATGGAGGAAACCGGTGATAAGGCCGAAGAAGTTAAAATTGCCCAATTCTGGGATTGTAACCCTTATGTTTCTACCCAACGCGGTCATCTGATGTTCGCTACCAAGAAAATCACCCCGGGTGGTCATTGGATGGGCATTTGTAAAATTGCAGCTAAAAAAGCTGATCTAAACTTTTCGCAAAGTTCCTATGCCTATACTGCTACCGCTATTGCCCTGGCCGATGGATTTATTAGTTGTTGGGAAGAAAAGTACAGTAGTAATCTTGTGAGACCAGAAACATTAATTAACAAATATGTAGACGACAACTGGAAACCTGTTTTACAAACTCCACCTTTTCCGGAATATTCCAGTGGCCATTCTGTGGTATCTGGTGCAGCTTCTATTGTACTTACAAAACTATTCGGCAATAATTTTAGCTTTAAAGATGATACGGAAGTTAAATATGGTTTACCCATTAGAACATTCAATTCTTTTTCTCACGCAGCCAGCGAAGCCGCTGTAAGCAGATTATATGGTGGAATTCATTACCGTTCTGCAGTGGAGAATGGTTTGGTACAGGGAAAAAATATCGGAAATCATGTGGTTCGAAACCTAAACCTGCAACCCCTCAGCTATTAATTAATGTCGAAAAAAAACTGGCTAATTTTTTTAACTGGAGTACCTATTCTCTTTCTGTTATGGTATTTTCCCATAAAAAAATACGATTACACCATTACATTTGAAACCAAAGCACTTCCCGGTGAAATAGCATACAGGCTGGATAGCCCCATTTTTGAAAAGATGGAAGCCTATGACACGAAAATCAATTCTAATTTTTCCAATATCATCCAGCAGGTAAAATTAAGGAAAGAAACTTATGATCTTCAATGGCATATTTCGCCCAAAAATGATTCGGTTAACACAGTAGAAGTTGGGATTATAAATACAAAAAATTCTTTTAATGATCGTTTATTATTGCTGCTGGGGCAAAATGATTTACAAAAGGAAATGAAAAATGAAATTCAATTTTTTAAAGAAGCTCTTTCTGCGAGTCTCAAATTATATACCGTTAAAATTGAAGAAAAGGCTGTTTCACCTGCAAGTACTTGTGCCTGCATCAGCGCAACGGGTAAAACAGATGAAAAAGCTTTTGAGATGATGAGAACCATAGACATCCTTACCAACTTTATTCTGGACCATAAATTAAAAACTAAGGGAAGGCCAAGAATACTCATTGAATCCTGGAATAAAATCACAAAAAAAATTGATTTTAAGTTTTGCTTTCCCATCGCTAAAAGGAAAAATTATCCAACGAACATGCTAATTGACATAAAAGAAATTTCTTCAAAAAAATCCTTAAAAGCCAGTTTTTACGGAAATTATATGTTTTCCCATTATGCCTGGTTTCATTTACTTGATTATGCCGAAAAAAACAATATCAAAGTCGAAGCCGGGAATATCCTGGAGGTTTTTCAAACTAACCCACAATTAGGTACTGATCCCCAGCAATGGAAAGCTGAGATATACCTGCCTTTATTAGAATAACCTATGTGATCCTAAAGCAATAGTATGTCAGAGAAAAGCCTCACGGTATTAAAATCGTGAGGCTTTTTACATAAAATTTTCTTGCAGTATTAAAGCGACATAGCTTTACCTCCGCCGAGTTCATCTACCGGACCACATGGTATATATTGGCCAGGAATTGGATCGTACCACATTACATTCTCACCGATCTCTTCACTTGTTTTATAAGCCCAAATTCCCATATCCCGAACTTCTTCCAGATAAGCCAGAGAACCTGCATCAGCATCTAAACTTATTCTTTGATCTCGATCCTGAGGATCTTGGGTTTCTGTCGTTCGTTTTGCAATCTCACCTCTTTCAGAAGGAGTGGCTTTCAAATATTTCGCTATAATTTGTTCATATTCTTCCGAGCTGCCTTCAGCTTCTTCTTTGTCAAATTCCTTCTTAAAAGCTCTTGAAAATGCATCGGCAGATTGCTTGAATTTCTCCTGTCTTTCGGGGTGAGCTACCTGCTCCATATAAGAATCAATAAATTCAGCAATGTTCAATTCATCTGCGCCGGGAGTTTCGGTTTTAGGAAGGATTACCTCCAAAATCTGTTTTAATGCAAAACCATTGGAAGCACTTAAAAAGGTAGGCTGCCAATCATATGTAGGTTCACTTTTACAACTTTGTAAAAGGTTTAAAGTTGCCGGTCCAACAATTATGGCACCGGTTCCGAGTCCTATGTTTCTTAATGCCTGTCTTCTATTCATAACGGTGATTTTTAAGCTTTAGATTTTTTAAAATTCTTAGAAGCGTGATCTGCTGCTCTTGCAGTCATGGCCATATAAGTTAGCGAAGGATTCTGGCAACCTGCAGAGGTCATAAAAGAGCCATCAGTAACATATACATTTGGAACAGCATGTACCTGATTATTTCCATTTAACACTGAGGTTTTTGGATCTCTACCCATTCTGGCAGTTCCCATTTCGTGTATACCTAATCCAGGTGCTCCTAAATAATCATAGGGCTCGATATCCTTAAAACCACCTTTTTCTAGCATAACCACTGCTTGTTCTACCATATCCTCTCTCATTTTAAGTTCATTTTCTTTAAACTCAGCATCAAAAGTAACAGTTGGCAAGCCCCACTGATCGGTCTTTTCATAATCAAGGGTCATTTTATTCTCGTGATATGGCAAAGTTTCACCAAAGCCCATTAATCCCATTGTCCAGCCTCCGGGTTTTACAATAGCCTCTTTTAGTTCCTTTCCGTATGAAGCTTCCGCAATAGTATCGCTCCAGTCTCCACGGCCAGCACCACCCTGGTAACCGTAACCACGCACGAAATTAAGTTTATCGTTTCCGTTTATATTTCTAAATCGAGGTAAATAGATTCCATTAGGTTTGCGTCCCTTATAATATTTATCTTCAAATCCATCGTACTTAGCCGAAGCTCCAGCGCGAAAATGATGATCCATTACATTGTGACCTAATTCTCCACTATCATTCCCCATGCCGTTCTCAAATCTATCAGATTTTGATTGCATAAGAATACTTGTGGAGGCTATTGCTGATGCACAAAGGAAAATCACATTCGCTTTAAATTCAATTTCTTCTTTAGTTTCCGCATCTATAATCTTTACCCCCGTAGCCAATTTGGTTTCTGGATCGTAAACGACCTCGTGAACCACAGAATTTGGTCTTAAGGTCATATTTCCTGTACGCTCAGCGGCAGGTAAGGTCGAGGAGTTACTGCTAAAATACCCTCCATAAGGACAACCTCTAATACAACGGTTTCTATACTGACAATTGGAACGGCCTTCAAATTCCTTGTCACCGGTAATATGGGCAACCCGGCCTGCAGTTAATACCCGACCATCGTCAAAATTTTCGGCCATACTTTTTTTAAGATGATCTTCTACACAGTTTAGTGGCATTTGTGGAAGAAATTTACCATCTGGCAACTGTTTTAAGCCCAGATTTTCTCCACTTACTCCTATATAAGATTCAACATAATCATACCAGGGGGCGATATCATTATATCTAATTGGCCAATCCACACCGTGACCATCATTTTTATTGGCTGTGAAGTCTATATTGCTCAATCGGTAACTGTGACGTCCCCACATAATAGACCTTCCGCCAACGTGATAACCCCGCATCCAGTCAAACCTTTTAACTTCATTATACGGATGCTTAATATCATCAACAAACCAGTGTGCACTTGCTTTATTAGTGGTATAGCCCGTACGGGATTGTTTCTGTTGTCGTTTTTCTTCCTCTCGGGTTAACTGACCTTTAAATTTATAATCCCAGGGATCATCGTTCATTGTAGGATAATCTTCAATATGTTTGACCATACGTCCACGTTCAAGAACGAGAGTTTTAAATCCTTTTTCACTGAGTTCTTTTGCGGCCCAACCACCGCTAATTCCTGTACCTACGACGATAGCATCATAAGTGTCATTTTCATAAAAATTGCTCACTGTCTTGTAGTTTATTAATAATTTAGTTCATCGAATCCTTCCAAATATATAAATTTAAGGTTATAATTTTGCTTCTTTAAAAAAAAGTATACTTTTAAGATCCAAAAAATATCAGTAAAATCAAATCCTAGTAACTTTTAAATTCATTCCATGAAAATTACACCAACCAAAATTTTATCCTATTTATTGATTCTTTTTTTATCCCTGGGAATTTATTCCTGTAAGGATCAAAAATCAGAAAATGAAAGTATAGAAACCACTCAAGTACAAACCGAACAAAATGCTGAACCATTTTTCGACATTTCCTTGGCGCAATGGTCACTTAATAAACCCATTTTTGCTGGGGAATTGGATCCTATGGATTTCGCTGAAAAAGCAAACGAATTGGGTTTTAAAGGTATTGAATATGTTAGCTCTTTTTATGCTCCTCAAATTGCCGAGGCAGAAAACCCTGAAGAAGCAATGCAAAAAGTTTTGGATACTTTAAAAGCTAAAAGTGAAAAATTTAATGTCGATAATGTTTTAATTATGGTAGATGGTGAGGGAGAATTAGCAAGCCCGGATCCAGCAGAACGTCAAAAAGCAGTAGAAAATCATAAAAAATGGGTAGATGCCGCCAGCTTTCTGGGAGCCCACTCAATTAGGGTAAATCTGTTCGGAAGTGAAGATCCCCAGGTATGGAAAGATTCAGCTATAAAAGGCTTAAAAGCGCTTAGCGAATATGCTGCAAAGAAAAATGTAAATGTTTTGGTTGAAAATCACGGTTACCTTTCTTCAAATGCTGAACTTTTAGTAGAAGTAATGGAAGGAGTGAATATGGAAAATGCCGGAACACTACCCGATTTTGGTAATTTCTGTCTAAAACGAGAAGGCGGCGAGCGATGGGAAGCAAAATGCATTGAAGAATATCCAAAATACCAGGGAATAAAAGAGATGATGCCTTATGCAAAGTCCGTAAGCGCCAAGTCTTACAAATTCAACGAAGAAGGTGAAGAAACCACCCTTGATTATGAAAGGATTCTGAAAATAGTCCAGGATGCTGGTTACACAGGTTATGTCGGCGTAGAATATGAAGGTGAAGATCTCTCGGCAGAAGAAGGTATCCTAGCCACCAAAGAACTTTTAATGGAAGTTGGAAGCAAATTAAACAGTAATAACAATTAAGAGAAGCTAAAAAAGATAATGAAAAGTTTAACCAGATTTCAACTATCAACCATGATGTTCCTCCAGTTTTTTATTTGGGGTGGATGGTTTGTAACTTTAGGAACGTTTTTAGGCCTCAATTTAAGCGCTACCGGTGCCCAAACAGGGATGGCGTTTTCTACACAATCCTGGGGAGCCATTATTGCTCCCTTTATAATTGGTCTTATTGCCGATCGCTTTTTTAATGCCGAGCGCATCCTGGGATTCCTTCATTTAGTAGGAGCAGTTTTGCTCTATATGATGTTCCAGGCAGATGAATTTACCGTTTTTTATCCCTTTGTTTTGGGATATATGATTATTTATATGCCAACCCTGGCTTTGGTAAATTCGATTTCTTTCTATCAGATGACAGATCCTTCTAAACAATTTTCAAGTATTAGAGTCTTTGGAACTATTGGCTGGATTGTTTCCGGTGTGGTAATTAGCTTGGTATTTGGCTGGGATGCAGAAATAGCCCGGGAAGATGGAATGCTTAAATATACCTTTTTAATGTCTGCGATTGCATCTGCAATTTTAGGATTTTTTAGTTTTACCTTACCTAAGACGCCTCCAAGCAGCAAAGGTGAGAAAGTGACTTTGTCTGATATTTTAGGACTGGAAGCATTGGCGCTTCTTAAAGGAAGAAACTTTTTAATGTTTTTTATCTCATCAGTATTGATTTGTATTCCACTGGCTTTTTATTATCAAAACGCCAACCCTTTTCTTTCTGAAGTAGGGATGGAAGATCCCACTTTTATGATGTCTATAGGCCAAATTTCTGAAGCCTTATTTCTCTTATTACTGCCTTTCTTTTTTAAAAAATTTGGTTTTAAAATTACGTTATTGGCTGGGATGTTTGCCTGGGTACTTCGTTATTTACTTTTTGCCTACGGGAATGCAGGCGAATTGGTTTATATGCTAATAATAGGAATTGCGCTCCATGGAATTTGCTATGACTTTTTCTTTGTATCCGGCCAGATCTATACCGATTCTAAAGCAGGACCAAAAATTAAAAGTGCAGCACAAGGTTTAATCACCCTGGCTACTTATGGCGTAGGAATGCTAGTTGGTTTCTGGGTAGCAGGAAAAATTAGTGACCTTTATCTCTACGCGGATGGCACCCATGACTGGGAACAAATTTGGATAGTTCCGGCAGGTTTTGCCTTTGTAGTTATGATATTATTTGCTATTTTCTTCAAAAATGAAAAAATCGAGAAAAAAGATATTGAAATTTAACCAAGCAAAAAGATTATAAAAATATGAGTAAAAAAATAAAATTAGGAGTATTGGGCGGTGGCGGCGATTCCCTTATCGGGATCTTGCACCGTGTCGCTTCTACGATGTATGATAAATTTGAATTCGTAGGTGGGGTTTTTAATCCCGAATTGGAAGAAAGCAAAAAATTTGCCCAGGAATTGGGCATTGGAACTGATCGGGTTTATAAAGATTTAGACCATTTAATTAGTGAAGAAGCTAAATTACCAGAGGAAGAACGCATAAAGGCAGTCTCTATTCTAACGCCAAACTTTCTTCACTTCCCAATGGCTAAACAATTATTGGAAAATGGTTTCCACGTGATCTGTGAAAAACCAATGACCACTACTTATAAAGAAGCTAAAATCCTTGAAGATACCCTCAACAAATCGAAAACTGTATTTGCGGTAACTTACACCTATACCGGTTACCCCATGATTCGCCAGATGAAAGAAATGATAGCCGCGGGAGAGATTGGTGAAATCCAGAAGATCGACGTGCAGTATTATCAGGGTTGGATCAACCCAATTATTCACAATAAAGAGGAAAGAAATAGCATTTGGCGTCTTGATCCAGAAAAAGGAGGTATTAGCTGCTGTATTGGAGACATTGGAACACACGCCTTTGATATGATAGAGTATGTTTCAGGCCTGGAAGTTAAAGAACTATTAGCCGATCTAAACTACGTTTACTCTGATAATAAAATGGATGTAGATGGTACTGTGCTGTTACGTTTTTCAGACTATGTAAAGGGAGTGCTAAGATCCAGCCAGATTGCTACGGGAGAAGAAAATAATTTTGCCGTTAAGATTTACGGAAAAAAGGCGGGTTTAAAATGGGAACAGGAAAACCCTAATTACCTTTATAAGTTAGAAGACGGGCAACCGATTAAAGTATTAAAACCCGGGCACCAGTATAATTCGGCTTTAGCATTAGATGGCAGTAAATTACCTCCGGGGCACCCGGAAGGTATTTTTGATTCTATGGGTAATATCTACAAAGGAGTTGCCAGGGCCATTAATGGCGAAAAATATCATCCGGGAGAATTTCCTACTATGAAAGACGGAATACGAGGAATGAATTTTATAGAAAAAGTAGTAGATTCTCACGCCAAAGGGAATGTTTGGGTGCAATTAGAAGCATAAAATTTAATAAAAATGAAAACAGTAAAAGGACCTGCGGTTTATTTAGCTCAATTTATGGATAATAAAGCGCCATTCAACAGTTTGGATGGCCTTTGCAAATGGGCTGCAGATTTAGGATATAAGGGAATTCAAATCCCGACCTGGGAATCAGCTTTGATCGATTTAAAAAAAGCCGGACAAAGTAAGGATTATTGCCAGGAAATTAAAGGAAAAGTAGAATCTTACGGACTGGAAGTCACCGAACTTTGTACCCATCTACAGGGGCAGCTTGTAGCGGTACATTCAGCCTACGATACCATGTTCGATAATTTTGCACCCGATAAGGTCAAAGGCAATCCAAAAGCCAGAACTCAATGGGCTGTTGATCAAATGAAAAGCGCAGCCCGAGCCAGCAGGCATTTTGGTTTAGATGTTCACGGGACCTTTAGTGGATCTTTGCTTTGGCATACTGCCCATCCCTGGCCCCAAAGACCGGAAGGCCTGGTAGAAATGGGGTTTCAGGAACTTGCAAAACGCTGGACCCCCATATTAAATGAATTTGATGAGCAGGGCGTAGATCTTTGTTATGAAATTCATCCGGGAGAAGACCTTCACGACGGCGTTACTTTTGAACGTTTCCTTGAGGCGACTCATAATCATAAACGGGTAAATTTATTGTACGATCCCAGCCATTTTGTGCTGCAACAGTTAGACTATATTTCCTACATAGATCATTACCATGAATTCATAAAAATGTTCCATGTAAAAGATGCCGAATTTAATCCTACAGGAAAAAAAGGTTCCTTTGGTGGCTATGGAGATTGGATAGACCGCGCCGGACGCTATAGGCATCCAGGAGATGGGCAGGTAGATTTTAAAACCATATTTTCTAAATTAACCGAATATGGTTGTGATGTCTGGGCGGTTCTTGAATGGGAATGTTGCATAAAATCACCGGACCAGGGCGCTCGTGAAGGAGCTCCATTTATTCAAAGCCATATTATTGAAGCTACCGAAAAGAAATTTGATGATTTTGCTGGTAGTGAAATCGACGAACAAAAATTAAAACAAATTTTAGGACTTAATTAAATATATACAAATGAAAAAAACCTCTTTAATTTTAGTAATTGCCGCAGTAATGGCCACGGCCTGTAAATCTGATAAAAAAGAAAAAGATGCAACACAAGCTGATATGAGCAATGATACTACTGCTACAGCCAGTAATGAAGATCAATGGAAACACCTGTTAGATGGAGATAACCTGGAGGACTGGAAAGCCTTTAACGCGGATTCAATTTCAGACCAGTGGCAGGTAAAAGACGGCGTTCTTGCCTTCACCCCTGCCCAAGGCGAGCGTGAGGGTTCTGAAAACCTCATTACAGAAAACACCTATTCAAATTTTGAACTTTCCCTGGAATGGAAAATTTCAGAGGGCGGAAATAGTGGAATTATGTGGGGTGTTAAGGAAGGTGAAGAATTCTCTGAGCCCTACTTAACCGGTCCTGAGATTCAAATACTGGATAATAAATTACATCCAGATGCAAAAAATGGTGAAGATAGACAGGCTGGTGCACTATACGATATGATGCCCCCAAGCGAAGACAAAACCAGAAACGCTGGAGAGTGGAATGAAACAGTGATTAGAATTAACCATAAAACCAACAAAGGCTCAGTTCGTCTAAACGGAACTTTAATCAATGAATTCCCTGTTCACGGCGAAGAATGGCGTAAATTGGTGGAAAATTCAAAATTTAAAGATTGGGAAGATTTTGGGAAGAACAGGGAAGGTCATATAGCCCTGCAGGACCACGGTAATAAAGTTTGGTTCAGGAACATTAAAATAAAAGAGCTGGAATAATACTACTTCCGGAATTAATAAACAAACTGATTAAAAGTCATAGACAGAATCAAACCTGTTTTAGATTTTTAATCAGTTTTTTTTTGCTGTAGATCAATCAAACAATTTGTAAATTGAAAAATAAATTGGGCTATGAAAACCGAAAAAGTAAATTTTAAGAATAATAATGGTGATGATCTATCAGGTTACCTGGAGCTCCCCTTTAATCAGGACCCGCATAATTTCGTGCTATTTGCGCACTGTTTTACCTGCAATAAAAATTTCTTTGCTGCAAAAAATATCAGTCGCACCTTGGCCAAAAATGGGTATGGTGTTTTACGATTCGATTTTACCGGATTAGGAGAAAGCCAGGGGGACTTTTCAGACAGTAATTTTTCAGGAAACATACAGGATCTGCTGGCTGCTGCATCTTATTTAGAACAGGAACATAAAGCACCAGGCCTTTTAATCGGTCACTCCCTTGGAGGCGCGGCGGTATTATTCGCCGCAAAAGAAATGGTATCGGTTAAGGCTGTTACCACCATCGCAGCACCCTCTACAACAGCCCATGTACAGCATTTAATAGAAAATAATGTAGAGGAGATTGAGAAACACGGAGAAGCCCAGGTAAATATAGGTGGCCGCTCTTTCAAAATCAAAAAACAATTTCTTGAAGATATTAAAAAACATAAATTGAAAGCCTACCTCAGAGATCTTAAAAAATCGCTTCTCATTATGCATTCCCCACAGGATAATATTGTAAGTATTAAGAATGCCGAAGAATTATATTTAGCTGCAAGACATCCAAAGAGTTTTATCTCCCTTGACGGGGCAGAGCATTTACTTGCTTGTGAAACTGACGCCACATATGCTGGAAATGTTATTGCTTCCTGGGCTTCGCGTTATTTAGAAATTCCCAAAATAGAAATTCCTGAATCTAATGCAGATGTTGTAGCCGGCTTAGAAAAAGAGGATGCTTTTACCACAAGTATGAAAGCAGGAAATCATACCTTCCTGGCAGACGAACCAGTAAGCGCCGGTGGAAAGGATTACGGCCCAACTCCATATCAATTTTTGTCTTCTGGTTTAGCTGCCTGTACCTCTATGACACTTCAAATGTATGCCAAACGAAAAAAATGGCCGTTAGAAGATGTAGAAACCCATGTATATTATGCGCGAGAACATGAATTAGATTGTGAAAATTGCGAAAAAAATGATTCAAAAATAGACACCTTCAAAAGAGAGATAAAACTTATAGGAGATTTAGATGAACAACAAAAACAGCGATTACTGGAAATTGCAGATCGCTGCCCCGTTCATAAAAGTTTAACCACGGAGACCATTATAAAAACAAAACTGATATAAAAGTTAAAACCGAGTTTGTTAACCTATCCTTAAATCTTTGGCTAACCTGTGGGATAGGTTTAATTTAGTAGTGTTTAATCTAATAACCGATCAAAGTATTATGAAAAGAATAAGTTTATCACTAGTATTTTGCGCCTCATTACTTATAATAGGTTGCAAAAACGAGAACAAGGAAAATGAGACTGAAACCATTACAGAAACAGAAATGGAATCTGAAATGGAAGAACAGAAAGAAGAAATAAAAAAGGTTGTTGTTCCCTTAGAGTCAAAAAGCGGAAGCCAATTAGATGGGGAAGTGATTTTCACCGAAGAAAACGGCGAAGTTACGATGGAGGCTACCATAACTGGTTTGGCTGAAGGTAAACACGCTATCCATATTCATCAGGAAGCAGATTGCTCTGCTGAAGATGGTTCTTCTGCCGGAGGCCACTGGAATCCAACCAACGAAAAGCATGGCAAATGGGGTGATCCTGAAGGTTACCACAAAGGCGATATTGGAAACTTTGAAGTTGGTGCCGATGGTGTAGGAACGATTTCTATGACCACCGATCAGTGGTGTATAGGTTGTGAGGATGAAAATAAAAATATTTTAGGAAAGGCCATTATCGTTCACGATGGTGTGGATGATTACACTTCTCAGCCCTCTGGAGCTGCAGGCACAAGAGTTGGATGTGGTGTTATAAAAATGTAACCCATTTCACATAAAATTTAATAAAAAGCGGTATAATGCCGCTTTTTATTTTTTTCAAGAGGGAGTTTTATCTACTTTTACTGAGCAAGCCACTAATATTTATGCAACAAGACGCCTTAATTTTAGAACTCCAAAATGGTAACGAACGTGCCTTTGAACGTATTTATCATCTGTATTCTGAAAGTACCTACGGAATTATTTATAGTATAGTTCGAGATGAAAAGATCGCTGAAGAACTACTCCAGGACGTATTTTTAAAAATTTGGGACAAAGCTCCCAGCTATAACTCTGATAAGGGCCGATTTTTTACCTGGATTCTTAATATTGCGCGGAACGCTTCTATAGATAAAATTAGATCCAAGAGTTTTAAAAACGATCAACAAAACCTTAAGGCCGATAACTTCGTAGATATATTAGAGGCAAAAACAAATTTTAATGAAGCTGTAGATTCTATAGGGCTTAAAAAATATATTGAGGCTTTAAAGCCTGTTTGTAAAAAATTAATTGATTACCTGTTTTTTAAAGGCTATACACAAAAAGAAACTTCAGAAGAATTAGATATGCCCCTGGGAACCGTTAAAACCCGTAACAGGGCTTGTATAGATAAATTAAGAGCAATGGTTATTAAATAATGGATATTCAGAAGTACATATCATCCGGAATACTGGAACTTTACGTTTACGGTGCCCTTTCTGAAAAAGAAAGTCGCCAGGTGAGTCTTATTCTAAAAAAATATCCTGAAGTTAAAACCGAAGTTGAGGAAATCGAAAAAGCGCTGTTCACGCTTTCATCGGCTGCGGCTCCAAATAATGCGGAACATTTAATTACTTCTATCAAGGAAAAACTCAGTAACTCAGGAGCAGCAACTAAAACTGGAAGGACCCCGGTTAGAAAAATCAACTGGATCACCTATTCTGGGTGGGCAGCGAGTCTGTTATTACTTATTGGGCTTTTTGTTTTCTTTAATCGGACCAATGAATTAAGAGAAGAGCTTATGGCTGCCAAGGCCCGAAATGCTCAAATGGAACAACAAATTGCAAATGCACGTCAAAACGCAGAAAAAGCTAATGACCTGCTTGCGGTCATAAGGGACAAAAACGTCAAAAGAATACCTTTAAAAGGGCAAAAAGTAGCACCTGAAGCTTTTGCGTCGGTTTACTGGAACAAACAGGAAAACACTGCTTATATAGATGCTCAAGAACTACCGGAGCCACCACGCGGAAAAGTCTACCAGGTTTGGTCTCTTACTATGCAACCACTTTCTCCAACTAGTATAGGTTTACTAGAAGATTTTGAAGCAGACAATAATAAGATTTTCAGTCTTGAAAATCCAAACCAATCTGAAGCATTCGGAATTACTTTAGAACCTGAAGGAGGTAGTAAAACCCCTAGCATGGATCAACTATATGTTTTGGGTACCGTCGCTGCACCTTAAATAAAAAAATGAAGGTTCACCACACATTCTAAGGGCAAACCTCCACATAACCAACCAAAAAAATAAAATTCAAAAAACCGGGGGCTAATAAAAACAAAGCTGTTTTTAATTTCCAAACTTTCATGAATATTTACGAAGAAATGCTCATAAAAGTTTTATTATTTTAAATTTTAACATTTTAAGCTTCTGAAATCCACTTCTTGAAATCCTTAACTCTTTCGCGACTGACCACAAGTTGAAACTCAGAAGAAGGATTTAATTTAACTTCTAATCGGTTATTGGTATAGCTAATAATATCTTCTATAAAATCAATATTTACTATAGATTTTCTGTTGATTCTGAAGAAGTTTCCAGGATTTATCTCTTTTTCTAAATTCTCTAATGAAATGTCCAGTAGATAATTTCTCCCGAAAGTAGTCGTAAGGTAGGTGGCTTTATTTTCTGAATAAAAACAACAAACTTCGTTTGTGGAAACGATCTTTATATGCTGCCCGACCTGTATACTAAAACGGGTTTTATAAGCTGGTTTGCTACCGGTTTCAAGAATTTTTCTAAAAGTATTGATATCTATTTGTGGGGAATTGTTCCGGTAATTTTCCTGGAACTTCTTTACGGCATTTTCCAGGTCATCTTCGTCTATGGGTTTTAGCAAATAGTCAACACTATTCAATTTAAAAGCCTTGAGCGCATATTCATCGTAAGCGGTGGTGAAAATAATCGCACTGTTAATTTTCACTTCTTCAAAAATCTCAAAAGAAATACCATCACTGAGTTGAATATCAAGAAAGACAAGATCGGGTTCAGGATTCTCCCTAAACCAGCTAATCCCCTGACTTACCGAATGCAGCAATGTATTTGCCTCTAAATTCAGTTTTGTAAGCATTCTTTGCAAACGCCGGGCAGCCGGTTTTTCATCTTCAACAATTATTATTTCCATTATTCCCAACGCTGTTTATCTTCTTTTTCCATATACTCCTGGATCTTTCGTTCTTCCCATCGCTTATCGAACATAGGGTTTAACCTAAAGGCTTTTAAAGCATCAAAGGCCAGACCGATTCCCCATCCCCCGACAACCCATAAGAACCAGGGATAAGCCCACTGATTGGTATAGTAATTTATTCCTGCCAGGAATAAATTTACCAAAATATAGGAGAATAAATGATTGTAGAACTCTCTTAATTCTTTAACCCGCTCCCGGGCTTTTAAATACTTGTCCTCTGAAGTTTCCATAATTAGTTGTTTTTATCTTTTTGCATTAATTCCTTTATCTTTCGTTCTTCCCAGTTTTTGCCGAGTAAAAGGTTATGATTGAAAACTGATAGTCCGTGAAAAAATACGCCTATTCCCCACCCTATGGCCGGGAACACCACCCACATAAATTCACTATAGCTCAGATAATTAAATAATCCTAATACAGGAATAACTATTAAATATGAAGTTAAATTCCCATAGAATTCTCGCTCTGCCTTAACCTGTTTCCTTGCTCGTAAGTAAGCTTCCTGTTGCACATATACTGGTTCCTGTTTTTCCATGGTTACAATTTTAGTTAATAGCGGCAGTTTAACACTAAATATATTGTTCGCATTATCGATCTCTACCATCCTGTCGGTCAGCAAAAAATAGCGCTGTTTAATATTAGAAAGTCCAACCCCACTTCCCCTTCTGAGAATTCCCTTTGGCTGAAGATTATTTTTCACAACCAGTTTTCTGTCCTCTTCCACAATACTGATCTCTAAAGGGTTTTCAGAATTCACTTTATTGTGTTTTATAGTATTTTCTAATAATAGCTGAAGTGAAAGCGGCACTATTTTGGATCCTGGATTCTTTAATACCGAAGGTAAATTAAATACAATAGCGTCTTCGAAACGCATTTTTAGCAAATCCATATAAGTTTTAGCGAATTTTAATTCCTCCTCAAGATCAACCAGTTCTTTGTTCTTCTGTTCCAGGACATATCGATAAACCTTAGAGAGCGCGCTAGTAAATTTTTGTGCCTTTTCAGGGCTTTCTTCGATTAAAGCACTTAGAACATTCAAACTATTGAATAAAAAATGGGGGTCTAGTTGATTTTTTAGCGCGTCGAATTTAGCTGAGGCCGTGCCAGCGATTATCTTTTGTTCTTTTACTTTCTTTTCCTGTAGTGCTTTATAGAAATAAATCAGATGAAAAAATAGGGAAATAATAGTGGTAAAAAGCAAGGGAAAAAGATAGAAGACCATCTTTTCCCTGGCTATGAATTCCTGAAATGGCATAGCTTCGTATACTACATAATGTAGCAAACGACAGAAGAAGTAACCGATTAATGTTAGTACAACAGAACCAAAAGCACCTAAAAGCACCTTTCTTAAATTAGCGTTTTCCCACCTTATTTTTGCTCCAAACCACCAGAAATAGCTACCGTTTATAAGGGTAAGGATAAAACTGTAGAAAAAATAAATAAGCCAGGTTTCAAATTTCAGAAATTCTTCAAACTGTAACCCCTCGAAAAGGATCTCAAGACCAATGATCAGTGCAGTAATAGAAAGACTTATTTTTAATATTTTCAGTAAGAAATTCATTTTATTTCATTTAAAAAGCTAAGATGCAGGAAAGTACTTTGTTATTCTAATTAAAATTTCTGAACTGTAGAAATTCCCAACTGAATCGTTCCTTTCTTTAGAACCGATTTAAACTATTGGAAAAACCAGGGTTTAAATTTTCCTTAACATATAAATCAATAATTTCGATACTTAACCAATACCTAAATTATGAATATTTTTGAAGCATTACGCCAGGAACACGAAATACAGCGCCACCTGGTAGCCAAACTAGTGGAAACCCATGGTGATACCCAGGAAAGAAAAAAGATCTTTGAACAGTTAAAACATGAGTTAAAGATTCATGCGGATGCCGAAGAAAGACATTTTTATATTCCAATAATGAAGAAGGATCTAACCCAAGAAAAAGCCCGGCACAGTGTAGCAGAACATCACGAGATGGATGAACTCATTGAGGAGTTGGAAGACACGGAAATGGATGCTTCAAACTGGCTGAAAATTGCCAAAGAATTAGAACATAAGGTAATTCATCATTTAGATGAAGAAGAACAGGAAGTCTTTCAAATGGCCGGCAAAGTCTTAACCGATAAACAAAAAACAAGTCTGGCGGAAGATTATAATAAGGAAATAAAGAAAATGAGGTAATTTTACAATGCTAAACTTAACATCCTTAAGTGGTGTTACTCTTCTGGGAATTATTTAAACAAAATCGCAGATGACTGCCAAAAAGCAGTTAAAGATATAAATCTCTTAACTGCTTTTAATTTAAGTTTAATTGGACCTTTTATTTTTCCTATATCTCCTCTTTGTCAACTTTCATTTGATTTTCATAACCTTTAAATGGTCTTATGATTAACCTGGCGGCTTTATCATAATTCCAGTAGTTATAGAGCCAGTTAAAGAAGGTTACCAGACGGTTTCTAAACCCAATAAGGAACCAAAGATGTACGAACATCCAGATAAACCATGCAAAAAAACCACTAAAAGAGCCTTGTTCCAAATCCACAACAGCGCGGTTTCGTCCTACTGTGGCCATAGTACCTTTATCTTTATACTGAAAAGGTTCCAGTCTTTTATCTTCCAGGATATTCATAATATTTTTGGCCAAATGTTTTCCCTGCTGGATTGCCGGTTGAGCAACCATTGGATGTCCTTTTGGAAAAGCTTCGGTCTGCATTAATGCGATATCACCAATTGCGAAAATATTATCATAACCGGTTATTTGATTGAAAGCATTCACCTCATATCTATTAGCTTTTTCTACTAATGCCGTAGCACTGAGTCCTTTTACGGGTGCACCGGTTACCCCGGCAGCCCAAATGAAGGTTTCGGTCTTTAGTGAAAGATCGGTATTGGTAGTTACCAAATGCCCGTCATATTCTTTTACCATAGTATTGAGATGAACTTTTACCCCTAATTCCTCCAGAAATGCGTGGGCCTTTCTTGAGGATTTCTCACTCATCGGTGGCAGAACCCTATCCAGGCCTTCCAGAAGATGAATATTCATCTCATTGGGATTAATATCTGGATAATCATTTGGCACAATATGGTTCTTCAATTCGGCAATGGCACCACTAAGTTCCACTCCGGTTGGGCCCGCACCTACCAGCACGAAATTGAGCAATGCTTTTCTTAGTTCCGGATCATCAGTAATTACCGCCTGTTCTAAATTTTCCAAAATCAAACTCCGAATATTCAATGCCTGTGGAACCGTTTTCATCCACATCCCATTCTTCTCTATACTTTTGTTTCCAAAAAAATTGGTTTTAGATCCCGTTGCAATAACCAAATAATCGTAGATTAAATCTCCAATGGTGGTTTCAATATAACTTTTTTCGGTATTGATAGACTTTACTTCCGCCATTCGAAAAATACATTTCTTACTATTTCTAGTGATTTTTCGCATAGGGTAGGCAATAGAATCCGGTTCTAAACCCGAGGTGGAAACCTGATAGAGCAAAGGCTGAAAAGTATGATAATTGTGTCGATCTAAGATCACGGTTTGTACCTCTTCACCTATTAATTTACGGACCATTGCCATTCCCGCAAAGCCGCCACCAATAATAACAACCCTGGGTAAATTTGTTCTTGGAATATTCATAAAGCTTGTTTTTACTCACTAAGTGAGATTTAAAATACTTCCCTATAAGACTAAAGTAATATCCTATTTCTTCAATTTCCTTTATAGAGGGAATCACTCAAATTTAAGTTTTCTCCTGCTTTGCCTGAAAAAATAAGGCATCATTAACTATACTTTATACTTTTTTGTAACATTGCAGGCACTTGCACTACATATAAGAGCTAACCAACTATTGTGAATAAGGAATTAGAACATCAGTTTGTAACAAATCTGGAAAAGCACCAGAACATTGCACATAAAATTTGCCGTATCTATACCAATAATCAGGATGCACACAACGATCTGTTTCAGGAAATCACTATTCAGTTATGGAAAGCTTATCCTAAATTCAGAGGTGAAGCAAAATTTAGTACCTGGATGTACCGGGTGGCCCTAAATACCGCGATTACTTTATACAGAAAGAATAAAAGAAGTATACCAACTCAGGATTTTGATACGGTAGATTTCAAGATCAAAGCCGAAGAATATGACAATGAAACCGAGCAGCAGTTAAAAGTGATGTATGCTGCAATTCAGGAATTAAATGATATTGAAAAGGCACTTGTTTTTCTATATCTCGAAGATAAAAATTATAGAGATATTTCCGAAACCCTCGGTATAAGCGAGGTTAATGCACGAGTGAAGATGAACAGAGTAAAAACGAAATTAAAAAACATTTTAAATCCTTAGCGAATAATGGATGGATTGGATTTATTAAAAAAAGACTGGAAAAAGCGGGAAGGCAACATCCCCCAACTTTCCTATGATCAAATTTACAAAATGCTATGGAAGCGGTCATCTTCCATAGTAAAATGGATTTTTGTAATTAGTATTCTTGAATTTCTATTTTGGGCACTCATTAATATTTTTATGGCTGACCACGAATATTGGGCCGAAATGGAACGTATACATTTAAAAGAATTTACAGTAATTATTTACGTAATCAATTATGCCATAACTTTTTTCTTTATATTTTGTTTCTATAAAAATTATAGAAAGATATCCTCTACAGATAATGCCACAAAATTAATGAAGAACATATTACGTACCAGAAAGACCGTAAAATACTATATTGGTTACGTTTTAATTTCAACAGCTTTAATTTCACTTATCTATACCTATTTTTTTATGAATTATCATGCCACTACCACCGCGGTTGATGATATAGAAAAGTACAGTTTTACTCCGCTACAATGGCTTATGTTTTCCGGAATTATGATAGGTGGCTTAGCGGTCTTCCTTGGAATTATTTGGTTATTTTACCGAGTTGTTTACGGAATTTTGTTACGCCGACTGAATAAAAACTATAAGGAATTAAAAAAATTGGAATTTTAAATTACTTAAAATCTTTTTTACTTGAAAATAAAAAAATGGTTGATCGAAAAGCTTTTATGCTCCTGTTTTGTGCGGCTCCTTCCTTCATCACCTCTAACCCCTTGTAAATACTGGAGTTTATGTTTTGCACAGGGTGTCCCAGCTTTTTTTAAGAG
>NZ_SNWE01000021.1 GCF_004362395.1 Salegentibacter sp. 24 | reverse complement strand
CGGTGGACACCCTTGCTCTTAGCTAATGATAGGTAGCTATAAACCCTCATAACGGACTTTCACCGTCGAGTTATACGCCATGCACGGCACACAATGAAAAAAGGCTTCACAGGTAAAACCTCGTGAAGCCTTTGTTTATCGGTGGTCCCACCTGGGCTCGAACCAGGGACCCCTTGATTATGAGAAGTCGGAAATAGCCTACCCGTAACTTTCATTTGTTTTCATTTAACTGATTTTCAATGTTTTATGAAATATAATTTTTATTTTAGTTTCTTTAAATTACCTTTATTTGTCAATTTGTTGTACATATGTTGTACATAAAATTTGCGGAAATCTAAAAATAAAACTATGGCTTCCATAAAAACTACCCTCCGTAAAACTGCACTAAAAAATGGAAAATACCCAGTTCTTTTAAGGGTTACCAAAGATCGTAAATCTAAATTCTTCAGTACTCCATTCGAAGCTAATTTAAATGAATGGGATTCTAAATTAGGACGCTTTAATAAGAAATTTACCCAACAAATTAAGTCTAATCGATTAATAGGAAAATTTGAAGATCGTGCTTTAGAAGTCATAAGTGAACTGGAAATGAACCAGGATTTCTATAGCCTAAATGATTTTGAAAGAAAATTTAGAACACAATCAAATCCTGAAGCTTCAAATATATTCGCATTTTGGCAAGAGCAAATTGATGAATTTAAAGAAGCAGGGAGAATGAGCAATGCAGCCATTTATCACCACACTAAAAATTCGGTACAAAGATTCGTGAAACAAAAATCTTTACATTTCTACGAAGTGACCCCTACCTTTTTAGATAAATATGAAGTACACCTTCGCAATAAAGGCGGAACCGGAGGAGGTATTGGGGTTAAAATGAGGGCTATACGGGCTATTTTCAACGTGGCAATAAAAAGAGGTATAATAGACGAAAAACTTTACCCTTTTAAACACTATAAAATTTCGAAACTAAAAGGCAAAGCAATTAAAAAAGCTCTAAACATTGAAGAAGTTCATAACCTTCAAAATCTAGATTTGAGTGATAAACCTCATTTAATCAACAGTAGAAATTATTTTATTTTTAGCTTTTATACCAGAGGAATGAATTTCGCCGATATGATGAGACTCAAGTGGAGTAATGTTTCCGGCGACAGAATTCATTACACGCGATCCAAAACCAAAGGAAATTTCATCATAAAAATTATGCCCCCGGTAAAAGAAATACTTGACTATTACCGTAAAAATAAAAGACCATATATTTTTCCAATACTCCTTAGGGAAAACCTCACCCCCACTCAATTAAATGATAGAAAAAGAAAAACCCTGAGCAAGTTTAATAAGGATTTAAAGGAATTAGCAATTCTTGCCGGAATTGATAAACCCCTTACTAGTTATGTTGCCAGACATAGCTTCGCCAACTGCTTAAAACAAAAAGGGGCAGGAACCGATATAATAAGTGAATCTTTAGGCCATCAGGATGTAAAAACCACCAAAGCTTATTTAAAAGAGCTGGATACTGCCATACTGGATGAAGCCAGTGAATTATTGTTGCAGTAAATGCAAAGCATCTTAACTTAATTCAATATAAAATAAAGGTATTCCAAATCAAACTATTTTCTTTTAGGGAAGCTTATAATCCTTCCTTTTATTCTCTGAAGCTATGAAAGCAAGGTTAAGCATCAGACTTGTTAGGTTTTTTTTGTATATTTAGAATGGTAAAATTAATTTTAATATTTCATAGAGCTCCTGTTTTTCGAAGCAGGAGTTTTTTTATTGAGAACTCAATGAGCCCTTATTCAATCGCTGAAACCTATTGAGATCACAGGTCTTATAGTCTTTTATATTTCTCCTACTCTATTAAATGAGCCCGTAATGAGCCCATTCAAAACAGACTTTAAAATATTACTCCATAACTCTCACTTAGCCAATAATCGAAGAGATTAAAAACTTAATCATCTTTTATCACATCCTGTAACCTATTTTAAAGCCTAGAAACAGGGACTTTCAGAAAGCAATTATATGCTTTAGTCACATCCCTGTCACGTAATTACATATCCTTAAAAAAGAGTATAATTATTTTTCTCTTTTAGGCTGCTGAAGATTCTTGGGAAGCAAGATACTAGGGTTAACTACCGGCAATATAAATTTATCAGCGTAGGCAGTTGATTGCAATTCCGTAGATAGTAGTGCTCTACTATGAGAAAAGGAAATTCCTAAAAGTTGCAAGAGAAAATTATTCGGAAGATCATAAGAATTCTCTTTCGAATTAAATAGTTTTTTCAATTCATTTATTAAAAATACGGTGCGCCCACTATGAGATACAATCTGTTTGTTTCCGCCCTTTTTCGTTAATGAGGTTTGAATATCTATAGTGATCGTAGATTTATCCTTATCAAAATTTATATTGCTTCCAATATTCAGTATGGAATTTCCATTGTTAAATAAAGAATTGAACTGTTCTTCTGGAATATCGTTAACAGAAAAACTTTTAGTATGGATTTTTAAAATTCTATAACCAATTTTAATCTCTTTACTCATTTCTAACAAGTTTGGGCTAAAGGTTCTTCTACATTCATTCCAGACGACTCCACAATTGTATTAGATTTAGTACTAGCGTATAATTGTACAACTTTAGTATCATCCCTGTCACTTTCAAAAAAATCGGCCATATCGTTTATTTCCTTTTTAATAAGATGTATTTCCTCTTTTGCTAGAAATTCAGCTTTTTCTTCCAGACTAAAATGCGGAACCATCCCTAACTTTAGGGAAATCTCGATAATCTTTTCTAAGCGGAAATTAATTTCTCCGTCATTAATAATTTGAGAAACTCTACCTTTACTGATACCAAGATGCTTAGCTAGATCTTTTCTTTTCATATTATGGGTTTCCATATAATCCATTATTGCATCATATAATATCCCGTTAATTTGCTCCACCCAATAACCGGGCTGGCTAATTATTTTGTCTCTCATCGCTCTAGGTGTTTTCTTGAAATTCTTTGATAATTTTAGCTACTGCTTTTATATCTTTTTTCTGGTTACCTTTTTTACCTCCCGTAACTATAACTCTACCGGTTTTTTCCTGGTGAAAAAGATAAATCCTGATGCTCCCTTTTTTAGCCTCATAAACTTTGCAAGCTAAGTTATGACCTTCAATTTGCCTAAATTTAGTTTTTGGTAATGGTCGGGAAAAACTCGAACTTCTTTCTACAATAGAAATAGCTCCCGAAAATTGGTTAAATAATTTCTTATCCGTTTCTATAGTCCTTGCAAATTGAGCTATCAAACTTTCCCCATTCTTACACAGTTCATATACTGATATCTCCGTATTCGGACTGACTAAGTTAGACAATTCTATTGAATATTCACTCACTTTGTTGTAAGCTTCCCTTAAAAACGAACTGTTTAAAAGTATAATATATTTTATAACTTTAAACAGTAATTATGAAGAAGAGTAGATATTCACCACAGCAAATCGCAAAGATTTTAAAGGAATTTGATAACGGAAAAACGGCCGCAGAGATCAGCCGTGAATATGGCATTAGTACAGCGGCATTTTACAAGTGGCGGGAACGCTATGGCGGTATGAACGGCAAAGAGCTGAAGCGCCTAAAAGATCTGGAAGAGGAAAATCGAAGACTGAAACAGATGTATGCCAATCTATCCCTGGATCATCAAATGGCCAAAGAAATCATTGAAAAAAAGCTTTAAAGCCCTGCCGTAAAAGAGCCATAGCCAAAGAACTTGTTCATTACGGTATCAGCAGGGCGTGCCGGGTTTTAAATATGAGCAAAAGCGTTTTTTATTACAAGCCAATCCCAAAGGACGATACTGCTATAGAGAAGGCCTTACGACAAAAAGCTAAAGAACATAGCGAGGAAGGCTTCTGGATGGCTTACGATCGATTAAGGAATGAAGGTAAGTCCTGGAACCACAAACGAGTGTACCGGGTTTATAAAAAGCTTGGCTTAAGTTTGAGAAGAAAGGTGAAAAAGCGTTTACCTGCCAGGGTTAAAGAACCCCTGGAGGCTCCCATAGCTCCTAATTGTAGTTGGAGTATTGATTTTGTGACCGATGTTTTAGAAAATAAAAGGCGCTTCCGTGGCTTGACGGTAATCGATGATTACAACCGGGAAGCATTGCATATAGAAATTGATTTTTCACTGCCCAGCAAACGTGTCGTCTGGGTACTAAACCATTTGATTAATCGCAGAGGAAAACCCCAAAAGATAAGAATGGATAATGGTCCTGAATTTATTGCTAAAATAGCTTCAGAATGGAGCCAGATGCATGAAATCGATTTCCAGTATATTCAACCCGGAAAACCAACCCAGAATGCTTTTATAGAACGATTCAATGGAACCTATCGAAGAGGCGTTCTCAATAAATACATTTTTGAAGATCTCAATCAAGTAAGGGAACAAACTGAGACCTGGATGGAAGATTACAATAACGTAAGACCCCATAATGCACTGGGAAAAATGGCACCGGTAGCATTCGCTAAAATTCATTCTCCTGGCGGTACCGCCAGGAGAATGAAAAATAATATTTTTGGACAATCAAGCAGTTCTAATTAGGGGAAGCTTACATTGTTTAGTTATAGCTAAACTTTTTAGGTTGCAAATATAATGACAACTCTAAAAAATCCTAATTAATTTAGTGTTAAAACATTTATTCCACTTTTCAGCTTACAAATTATGCCTCTAATAGCCTTTTTACGCACTATTACCACCTAAGCCTCCACCGGCCAATCCCTATACTGCCCCTCTGCCTGTTCAATCACTTCCTTGAGTAAATTATCCAGCTCTGAAAATGGTACTTTTCCGCGGAGTTCTTTTTTTACGGCCAGGCGAATAGCTGCCCTGGCATCTTCTTTTTTAGTCCAATCTAGCTGAAGGTTTTTCTTTACCGAATCCACTACTTTATGCACCAAATCCTGAATAGGCCCTGCTTTATTCAATATTTTTTCGTTGGCAGAAAGCAGATCATAAAATGCCAGTTCATCTTCGGTTAAACCGAGTTGTTTGGTTCTAATATCATCCTGCTGAAACTCATCGGCTATATCAAGCAAATGCTTAATCGCTGCTATGGAATCCAGACTGTTTTTATGATAGTTGCTCAAAATCTTTTCAAGCTCATCGCGGAGTCTTCTGGCTTTTTTAATATTCTTGGGCATTCGTACCCGCAACTCATCATTGATAATGCGCCGCAGCAATTCAATTTTTACATTCTCATCTCCTTTTTCTTTTACTGTAGCCTGAAAGCGATCATCTATAATGGAGATATCAATTTTGTCCAGGTCATACATCTTTGCCAGGTCTACAATCTCCTGGGATTCCAAAGATTTGCTTATAAGATCTTTAATCCGCTCGTTTTTCTCTCGCTGCGGGCCCGGCGGAAATTTAATCTTCCTGATTGTCTTTCTTATTTTCTGAATAATGGCCACATCATCCTGAATTTCCCAAATGCGCTTATCTGAGCTGGTCATCGACACCAACTCCGACAATTTTCTTTCTTCCCGTAGAAAGTTATCGGTTATAGGATCGGTTTGCAGTAGATCGTTTATCACTTTCTTAGACCAACGCAGTTTTTCGCGATCATCCATCTGGTCGATTTCTTCCATACTAAAACCACCCATCAATTCCTTTACCGTTTCCAGCTGCTCAAAACATAAGTTGACGGCCATTTCTATATCTACTGCGGGTTTTCCTCTCCCTCCACCTGAAGTATATTTTTTAGTAGCTTCAGCCAGGTAACCCGAAATTCCTATAAAATCTACCACCAGGCCGCTGGGTTTGTCTTCAAACACCCGATTCACCCGGGCGATGGCCTGCATAAGGTTATGACCTTTCATAATCTTATCTACATACATCGTATGGATAATAGGCGCATCAAATCCGGTAAGCCACATATCCCGTACAATCACCATCTTTAAAGGGTCAGCAGGATTTCGGAAACGTTTTTTAATCGCTTCCATAGCATCTTTGGTTCGTATATGCTTATTCCATTCTGGTGGATCTTTACTGATATTTCCGGTCATAATCACCGCAATTTCAGGGCAGCCATCCAAAGCAGTTAAGGCATCATACATCTTTACACAATTACGCCTGCTCATACAAACCACCATCGCCTTTCCTTCCAACGTAGCCGTTCTTGCCAGAAAATGCTCCAGGATATCCCCGGCCACTTTTTCTACCCGGCTCTGTGCTCCTGCGGCATCTTCTATGGCCGCCCAAACAGCATTGGAAGGATTATCTTCATCGTCTTCAATTTCATCGAGCTGCGCGCTATAGGCGGCTTTTATGTTTAAAGGAACCATTTTAGGCTCGTAATAAATAGGCACCGTGGCGCCATCTTTAACCGCCTGTTCTATATCATAGCTGTGAAGGGTAGGTCCAAACACCATTTGTGTATCAGCGTCTTTGCTGTCTACCGGCGTACCGGTAAACCCGATAAAGGAAGCATTGGGCAAAGCCCTTCGAAGGTTTTGTGCGAAGCCGCCATCGTGAAACCCGTATTGGGTACGGTGGGCTTCATCGGCCATAATAATTAGGTTGTATCTTTCTGAAAGTACCGGGTGCCGGGTTTCTTTTCCTGTTTCCAGGTCTTTTAAACGGAATTTCTCAATGGTGGTAAAAATTACCCCGCCCCCATCTGAATGTAACAGATTCCTTAATTCTTCCGTAGTATCAGCGTGCTGTACATCGCCTACCAAATCTTTGGCCAGGACAAAATTTTCATATAACTGCTGGTCGAGATCGGAACGGTCTACCTGGATCACTATCGTTGGATTTTTCATTTCCGGCATTTGCCGTAGGATCCCGGTAAGGATGGCCATTGAAATACTTTTTCCCGATCCCTGGGTATGCCAGATTACTCCCAGCCGACCATCACCTTTTGGTTTAATATTTTCTACCGCACTTTCAACTGCTTTTTGAATACCCCAATACTGGTGGTATTTAGCTCCTTTTTTGATGATCTTTCCATTATGGTCTTCGTGGAAAATAAAATTCTGAATATAATTTAAAAGAGTAGCTTTTGGGAAAAGGCCGTTGAGTAAAGTTTCCAACTGAAGCTCGGTTTCCTGTTTTATATCATCGCCCTTTAAACTTTTCCAGGGGGCAAACCATTTTAAAGAGGAGTTATACATCCCGTGCAAAGTTTGCATCCCGTCTGAAACGATGGTGATAGCGTTAAAATCGAATAGTTGCGGAATATCCTGCAGGTAATGACCAATTTGCCGGTGGGCGTTATCTACGCCAACTTCGGCATCAAACATATTTTTGAATTCAAAAACGATGAGCGGAAGGCCGTTGATAAAGATCACCAAATCGGCGCGCCGACTGTTTTTACCGATTACTTTTACTTCATCTGCACAGATAAACTGGTTTTGCTCCGGTTCGCGGTAATTGATGGGGTAGATATGTTTGGCCAGTTCTTTGCCGTTTTTATCTTTCCAGGAAACCGAAATGCCCTGGGTGAGTTTACGGTGAAAATCACGGTTGCGGTGGTCTAAATCCATCCCGGAATGTTGGGTAAAACCCGCCAGGGCTTCATTGATGGCGGTAGCCGGAACATCGGGATAGGTGGAAAGCAGGAAATCCCTCAACTCCTTTTCCAGCACAACCTTTTTAAGGTCACGGTTTAGGGAATTTCCCTCCCGGTGCTGGTAGCCCAGGTCTTTTAGATATTCAATTGCCGCATTTTGAACCGTAATTTCTATCATAAGACTTCAGATAAAGTTTTTTTAGCATCTTTTACCCGGACTTCCCCACTGATGAGTTTTGGAAGTAAGGTGTCGCGGAGTTGAGTGAGGGTTTGGTTTTCAATATAAAGCTCATCCTGCTTCAATTCCATAGGACCAACGATTGCTTGGAATTGTTCCTGAACATCCAATGGAGGTAAAATAAATTTTAAATCACTTATTGCATCAAAAGTTATCTGTGGAAAAGTCCCAGACCTTCCTTCAGCAATTGAATTCAGATTATCCACCGTAGATTGCATTGTTAAAATGCGGTAAAGTAATTTTGATAGAATATTACTTTTAGGATTGATTATCATAAATTTTGTGGAAACAACATAATCCTCTGAATCAAAATTCACATATGCGAATCTTTTATTTTTAGGACGAATCTCACTGTATAAAATATCTCCTTTTTCTATGGCCTTTTTTGCCTGACCGGGAAGTCCTTTTTTAGGCAGACGGTTGGAGTGAAGAAACCTTCCCTCTTGCACATCACCAGTATTTACAAATACTACATCTTCTTTATTTTTAAAATTAAAAGACTCAGATTTTTTAAGTGCAAATTCGTCTAATCTCTTTACCTCCCATCCCTTCGGAATTTTCCCCAATTCAGAATCTAAAAATTCTCCATCCTGAAACGGCCCAAAATCTACAAACCAGTGTTTGTATAAAGCCATAGCCATTTCTTCCAGGGTTTTGTTCATTTGGAGGTTGAGCTCGATCTTATCGTCTAAAGCAGAAAGGATGGAGGCGATGGATTTTTGTTCTGATAAAGGAGGAAAGATAAATTCAGCTTGCTCTAAACTGTTCCAATCTGCTCTTGGCATTTTAGTTCCTGAACTTGTTTCTACCGCTTTATCTGTAAATGCCTGAGTTTTTATTAATTGATATAAATATTCCTGGATTACAGCATCTTCGGAAGATGATTTAATTATTAAAATATCTGTAGAACAAATTCCTGAAAAGGTCGGTTTATAAACCTTTTTAAAATACGGTCGGATTTTTCCATATAAAATATCTCCGCTTTTAAATTTGAATTTATTACTGGTAACATCGCTTGATATTCCAATTCCATTTAAAAGAAAATCACCCTGGCCTATATGCTCAAGTCCAATATACTTTTCACCGTTGAAATCTTTTGGCCGAACCGTCTGTTTCCTTAGTGTAGCAATTTCTCCAAGTTTATATGTTTTCCAGTTTTCCGGCATCTGTTCGTTCATTAATTTTAGAATTAACTTACTAATTCTACAGCAACTAGTTCGGCAAGTTTGTCGGAAATAATTTCTATAGTTTCTTCTGAGGTATCTAATCCACTTCTAGAAGCCAATAGAGGACTAACATCCCTTAATTCTTCATAAGTAGTCTCGTGAACAATTGGAACAAGTTGGTCGGTAGCAAGTAGAGCGGAAAGTTCTTTATCAGCAATTCCAGAATTCTCAATTCTTTCTAAAAATTTCGGAGTTACTAATACGATGCCAATTTTAGATTTTGCAAGTCCTTTGTCAATTTCACGTAGAAGAGAGGTTCCTAAGGGTACATCTTTTTCGCTAAACCAAACTGAAATGCTTTTAGATACGAGGAAATCATATAATTCTTTTGCACTATGTTTTCTGTCATCCCAAGCGTGACAAAGAAAAATATCCCTTAAATCAGGCTTTTTTGTCCTCTCTTCTACAATTTTTCTTGCAGGAGTTAGTGTCTTGATTTCTGTTGGAGTATAATAAATTGAAGAATTTGAATTTGACCAACTTGGTTTTTTTGTTCTTCCTTTACTGCTATTATAATTCCCACTTCTTCCAGATGAACCACCAGAATTTCTACTTTCGCTATATGTAGGGTAAGGCGAAATATAATTTGAGTATGAACTATATCCACGGGAACGGCCTCCACAGGCAGGGCAGGCGGCTGCTCCGCTAGCTGTTCGATGTCCTCTTGATGGTGCTGTGCATCTTGCCATATTGTTTTTTTTAGATTGTTTATTATTGCGTTTCGATTATTAAATTAAATTGAGCGTTCAGTATAAAAACAGTCTGAACGTGCGAGCGTAATTTTTCAAAGACAATGAGGTATTGCAAGTGAGTACGGACATAATTCTTTAGATAGATTAAAGCGTATTATATGTTAGACTTTTCCTATTCAGAGGGTTTATGTATTTCAACCATTGATGGGAATTCGAATAAAAACATTAGCATCATTTCTGTAAAAGTTAGTAAGTCTTTAGAATCAGTTTCCTCCATCATTTTGATTTCGTGTGTTGCCTCATTTCCTTTTTTGCGAATATGATCTACCCAATTCCTACCATTGGGTGGTATAAACCCTTGGTCAGACAAATAATTTACGTACTTAATAAAGCTTAGATTCTGCTTGGCACCTTGATCCACTGCAATGTTCATTAACATTTTTCGACATAATAGAACTGATGCAGTGAAACAATTTTCTTTATGACATTTTCTTGCTTCTTCATAAAGTTCATTTAATTCATCTGGTACATTTTTAACAGATCTACCAAATAACTGTCCAGGATGCCATATGTCATTTAGGTCTATAAAATTAGGGCCTTGACAGTTTGGGCAAATATAAATTCCACCAATTTGGTCACCAGAACCGTCTCGTCCACGACCTATTTTATATCCTCTATCAGAAGCAACTCTTTCTCCACAAAATCCACAAGAAAAAGACTTATTAGAAATTGTTTGATATTGTTTCCAATTACTATTATTAATTTTAAAAAATTCCATTTCGGTTTTTAACTGTCTATTGACAATGTTCTTATCTATTATTATTTCTTTTCTGGTTTATTTACAATGGCTCTTACTTCTCCATTATTAGGTTACTTTTTAATTTTAAAGTATTCTATCAAAATTCGCCTTAATCTTTTCGTTTAACTCTTCCCCTTTTTCAAACTGTTCCAGCAATTGTGCCTTTAGACCCTCCATTTTTTCTTCAAAAGGAATCCCGTCATCTTCTTCGGCTTCGGTGCCAACGTAAATTCCGGGGGTGAGTTTGTAATCTTGTTTTATTACCTCTTCTATTGTGGCTGCTTTGCAGAAGCCTTCCACGTCCGAATAATCTTCGACTGCGCTCGAGGTGACGTTACGCCATTTATGATAGGTTTCAGATATTTTTTGGATATCCTCATCGTCAAAAACCCGGAGTTTTCTACTGGCCATTTTACCCATTTTTGAAGCATCGATAAAAAGAATTTCATCGTTTCGCTCGCGATGGGTGCCGTCGTTGCCGTCTCGGTTTTTACTTAAAATAAAAAGACAGGCCGGGATTCCGGTGGTAAGGAAAAGTTTATCGGGTAAACGTACAATGGCATCAACCATAGAATGATCTACCATATATTGGCGTACATTTTTTTCTCCTTTGTTATTGGAAGTCATCGCCCCGTTGGCCATTATGATTCCGGCGGTCCCGGTTTCGCTCAAATGATGCCAAAAAGTTTGCATCCACATATAATTGGCGCTACCATCGGTGGTGAATTCTTCCCTGGGGCCAAATAATCGGGGATCGCCCTCCGGCAGATCTTCCGGATGCCAGTTGCTCACATTAAATGGCGGATTGGCAATAATATAATCGGCTTTTAGTTCCGGGAATTTATCATCTAAAAGGGAATTTCCGAGTTTAATGTCGAAAGAAAGATTTCGGAGCATCAGGTTCATCAGGCATAATCGTAAAGTTTGTGCAGTCATTTCCTGTCCGTAGATGGCGATATCGCTTTTATTTCCGCCGTGTTCCTGAAGGAATTTTAAACTCTGCACAAACATTCCTCCGCTTCCGCAGGCAGGATCAAAGATCCTTCCTTTATAGGGTTCCAAAAGTTCTACCAACAAACGCACAATACTACCCGGCGTAAAGAACTGTCCTGCGCCCGAACCTTCTGCCATCGCAAATCGACCGATATAATATTCATAAATACGGCCTAAAATATCACTTTCAGGATTTTCCTTTTCAGAAAATTTAGGGTGGGAGAGGAGGTTTATGATTCCACCGGTTTGCTTGGGCGACAATTCACTGCGCACAAAAATTCGCGGCAATAAATTTTGAAGCTGCGGATTGTACTCGGTAAGCAATCCCTGGATTTCATCAAAAGCATCATCTATTTTTACCTTGATATCATCCTGCTCGGCATTGTCTTTTAAATACTGCCAGGAAGCTTTTTCCGGAATTTTAAAAGTGTTGCGGGAACGGTATTCGTCCCGGTCTTCCAGCACGTAATTTATTTCCTCGGTATCGGTAGTATGATAATCTGATGAAGGGTCGTTTATTAGATCCTTTAATTCCTCCCGAATCACCTCGTAGCGTTCGCTAAGGTGTTTAAGGAATACCAGGGGAAGAATGTAGTTTTTATAATTGTTTTCTGAAACGGCACCTCTAAGTTCGTTGGCCGCGTCCCAGAGTTCCTTTTCAAAATCAATATCTGCTTTTGCCATGTAGGTTGGTTGGGTCTTTTAGTTTACTTAAACAGCCTGAATATAATGATTTGGCTGCAATTAAATATTCCTGTAGGGTGGGGAATATGACAAATATAAGGGAAATGGAGGAGAATTATCCTTTAGTAATTCGTGAACAGATAAACATATTATGAATCTCTGTACCTTTTTCCATTTTTAGTCTCTATCAGCAAATAGGAAATCTTTCTTTTACACAACTTGTTTAGGAAGACGTTTATAAACTCTGATTGCTCTTTTCAAAATTTGAAAATATTGTATTTTAAAATTTATAGGGCTTTGAATATCCAAAAATTCTGAATCCGGACCGTATTCACCAATTTGTTTAGCCTTACCCATTATTCCATAATCCAATGGAACTATTTCATAATTTACTTTTATTCCAATTTCAAATTCCGAAAATTTAATAGTTTCAGAACGCGGATCTAGGTTAGTTTTATTGTGTTCTAAAAGCATAATTAAATTTCCTAATCTATTATGCCAGTAATCGTTGTATGTTGTCAACTCAATTATTGGAAATTTTTTAATAGTTTTCTCTACTGCAAACTCTAAATTATCGAGACCACCGAATAACTTTATTAGTATATCAAATATTAAGAATATTGGAGTATCGCGAGTATAAATTTTATGAGAATAATTTGTGCTTATGGTATAATCCCGAGGGCGATAATCAATTTTTAAAAAATTCACTAAAGACCTCATACTAAGTGCGCTTGAATGAACAAAATGACTAATTAGAAAAGTAAGCTCCTTAGTGTAATAGTTATTACTATGATTAATTATATGTGCAACAATTTTATTATCGCTGGAGTGTATACTTCTAAAAAATTTCTCAAGGCTAGAATTTATTGTACTGGAAAAATCATACTCAAAAACTTCCAAAGAGTAAAATTTATCTATATACCCTGAAAAATCAATATCTGTTCCGTATTGGTTATGAAATATACCTCTGATATTATCAATGTCACAGATTAAAACCACTTTATCAAATCCAAACTTGTTTTCACCTTTGAGATCATAATAGTCGAAATGTGCTGAAAAAATATTTAAAATTCTAAAAATATGCTCAGGATCTATTCTGTCTAAATCATCAATTACCAATACTGTCTTTTTATCCGGAAAATTTTCTTTTAAGGTCTGAAGTAGAATATTGATTAATTCAGTTATTGAGTTTTCCTCGCGGAAAGTCCCTTTTTTGAATTTAAATTCTCTAAGGAAGTTTATTAAATCTTTTTCTTCGTCAACCTCATTTGCCATTTGAAACTCTTGGACTTTATTTTTTAAATTTAAAATTGGTCTTACAATGGTATTGAGCCTGTGATCCAGTTTGGATAGATTGTTTGCCAATGATTCTATTAATTCTTCAAAATTCTGGCGAAAGAAAAACTCTGTAGCTAATAGACTATCAATCTCAACTTTTTCAAAATTCGGATTTTCCTTGAAGAGTTGAAATCCAATATCAAATTTGATTAATTCAAAAATATCTTCATTTTGAGATACGGAATAGTTTACGGGATTTAATTTTATTTCAATAAATTCATTTTTATTAATTTTGAAAAATTTATCTATAAAATAAGTTTTTCCAATCCCGAAAATTCCCGAAAGAATTGTCCTATTATTATTTTCGAGGAGTAAATGTTCTTTGAATCTTTTTGACTCTTCTTTGATTGGTAAATCTTTAAATTCCATAGTTTTAAATCTGGATATTTATCTAATATGATATTTTTATAAAAATTCTGAAGAGACTTACCAACTTCATTTTTCTAAAACTACATTTTTACGAAAATATCCACTTATTTCTTAGGACCCGACTTAGCTGCAGTTACCCAATACTCTTGTTAATCCGAGTTTTTATGGCATAAAAATCCATTTCGTAACAGGCTCTTCCTAACAATATTGCAGGATTTATACGATGTTGTTCGCTTAGCGAATTAATTTTTTCTTCTGATAAAGGAATATGATTTTCTAAAATATCTTTCCATATGTTCGGTGCTATCAAATTTTCTTGCGCAAACTTATCAGCCTCCTTCTCAAATTTATCGATTCGCTTATTTTTTGATAAATCAATAAATTCTTTTTCTCTATTGTTTTTAAGATGAAGGTCAATATGCCCAATTTCGTGTAATAATGTAAAGGCAAAATTATCGACTCTTTTGTGTCTTAAGGTCATTGCAACAGCTGGATTGTCCTCAGACCAAAATGAAAATCCATCAATAGGGGTTTTCTCAAATTTTTCAATTAGAATAAATTTTATACCAAATTGAGATAATAAAGACTCTACTTCTTCTAAAGTGTTGATATTCTCATAAAACACTTCATTTAATTCCTTAATTAAATGTGGAATATTTTCGAAATTGAAAGTATTAATTTTCTGGTTTTGGGCTTTAAATTGTGCTAAGGCACTCCACGCAACCATATTTTTTTCATCAACTTTTAGTTTCTCTGATTTTCTAAAAAATGAAAGTTTTCTCTGAGCAAAATTACCGACCAATTCATCTATGCTATTTACTGCATAAATTTCTTTTACTTTTTCTATGTCATAAACTATTTCATTTTTTAAATACCCATACTTCTTGAAATATTTTACTGGGACATATTCTTTTATAATACTATAAAGCTCAATATTTCTTAGCTTTTCAATATTCTTTTCTTTTATCCTTGCTTTATCAATCTCATATTGGGATTGAAATTTCATCCAATAATCTGCAGGGATTTCTAAGGTTTTCTCTAATAAAATTGCAATGTCTGCAGTCAGCGATCTTTTTCCTTTGATTATCTCATTAAGGAAGGAAGGTTTTACATCTAATTCTTTTGCCAGCTCTTTTTGAGTCAACTCAGGGCGGGCTTCAATTTCATCTTTGATTAATATACCAGGATGAGTTGCTTCAAATGGTATAAGGTTGTTTTTAGTTTCCATCTTCTCTTTTCTTTGTTCTATTGGTAGTGATTACTTAATTCGATAATAGAGCAAATTGTAATCGTACTCTCACTATCTTTTTCCACGCTACTAGTAAATTCAATCCGATACTTTTGGTCTACTCTAACGGATTCAATTCCTTTTTTATCACCTTTTAATTTTTCATAGTTGAGACTTTTAAATGGATACAGATCTTCGACTTTTTCTGCAACTCTTAATTTGTCGATAGTCTGTTTATATTTTCTGATGATGGTTTTTTGATATCTATATTTTTTACTTTTTGCTTTTCCCTCCTCATATAATTGTTGTAGGTGATCCTTCTCGAAAATAATCTTCATTACAGTTTATTTCATTTGACAAATGTAAGATTTAAAAACATAAAATTCACTTTTTTAGTGAACATTTATGATTCTTTGATGATTGCAGTTCATTTGTTATATATAGCACAATTTATTATTTTTAAAAGAAATATTACAGAATAAACCCAGTTTCACTAAATACATTCAAATAAAAGTAGATTACGGAAAACCGGAAGGAGAGTTAAAAAGAAGTGCTTAAAAAGTTCGATGTGGCAGAGTAAACTTCAATAACTTTACTCTTCAATCTTCAAATCAGGAAACTTTTTTTCAAGTTGTTTAAAGAAATCTGAAACACTTATTCGTCTTTCTTGACATATTTTGAAGAGTGTTTCTACAGGAATTCGATAGTTGGGGGTGTTCTTAATTTTACGTACGGTACTTTCTAAAATGTTATGATTGTCGGCAAATCCTACCTGTGTTCCTCCTTTGGCTAAAAATGGATTTATCCATTCTTCAGTTATAAACTCACAAATAGCTTTATTGATTTCCTTTGCCATACTAACAAAGAAATTGTATACTTTTAAAAGAATCTCGTTCGATCGGACGAGATTAAAATATTTTTATTATATTTATCTCATATTAATATATTTGCGAAACTTCTTTAAGTAAAATATTAGAAGCATTCGCTTTGATTCTCGCATCAAAAACTGGTAATTTTTAGCGACGAGATGATGAGTGTAAATGCTCACGACCCGGGCGTGGGCTTACTTATTGTCGTGCGGTATACCAGTACCTTGATGCTATAAGTTGAGTATCCACGCCTTTTTTGTTTGTAGGAAACAGGCATTCTTCTCAATTGTTTTCAAAGCTATCTTCTCTTTATATCTTATAAGAATTCGCTTAAGCTAAATCCATTTTAATTCTGGGGGTTTTTGCCTCCACCTAAAAGCGACTGCTTATGTTACAGCGTATTTTTGAATTATTACAACAGGGACATCCTGATGCTTTGGAGTTTATTTATGCCAGGTATCACCGCAGGCTCTTTTGGTTGGGCAAGAAAACTATAAAGGATGAATTCGTCATAGAAAACATCCTTCAGGATACTTTCCTCATTTTATGGAAGAAAAGGGATAGGATAGAAGAACCGGAACATATATACTTTTTCCTTCGTTATGTGATGAAAACTGAGTGTATATACTACTACTCTCGACCTAAGAATAAATTTCACAGGAATATTAATAGGTTAGAATATTACAAGGACTACCAGGATTATATGCACGGTTATGATCCGGAGGAAAAAGATAGGCATTTACTGGACCAGGAAGCGGAACAGAAAGCTTTTGAGCGAATTCAGCGTATCCTTCCTCTGCTTAGCAGTGAAAGAAGGCGACTTATTGAACTCTGTTTAAAACACGGTTTTCAGTATAAGGCCATTGCCCAGGCGATGGGAACCAGTATCAACAAAACCAGTACCGAAATAAAAAGTGCTATTGAGGATATTAAGAATATTGTTAATAAAGGGAGTTCGCTTGAAGCTAAACCAAGACCGATGTTGGCGGTAAAGATTCAGACTACCATGACCCGAGAACAGCAAAAGGTGCTACAGCTGCGTACGGAAAAGCAATATTCCTTTGCGGATATTGCCCGGGAGCTGAACCTTACTCAAAAGGAAGTTCACAAGGAATTTATGGCGGCCTATAAACTAATGCAGCTCAAACACGAACAACAACAATCGGCTTAATCATGGGAAAAGAAACGATAAAACTCACCCGGAAAATCCAGCTGCAGGTGGATGCCCCCACCAAAGAAGAAAAAAGGGAGGCTCTTGAGACCCTGTACCGCTGGCAGAACCGAAGCTACAGGGCGGCTAATCTCATTGTTGCACATCTCTACGTACAGGAAATGATCAAGGAATTCTTTTATTTATCGGAAAGAATAAAATATAGGTTAGCGGATGAAAAAAAAGCTGAAGACGGCATACTCAATTTTTCAAAAACCAACTGCACCTACCGGGTGGTATCCGATCGTTTTAAAGGGGAAATCCCTACCAATATTCTATCCAACCTGAATAATAATATAATGAGCAGCTTTAGGAATGACCTATCGTCTTATAGGAGTGGGGAACGCTCCCTGGCTAATTTTAGGAGGGATATCGCTTTTCCTTTTGGAACGAGAGGTATTCAGCGCTTATGTTATAAAGAAGAAAAAAAGACCTTCTGTTTTCGATTATTCTCCGTTCCCTTGAAAGCTTATTTAGGAAAAGATTATACCGATAAACGAAGCCTACTGGAACAGGTAGTGGCCGGCCAAATCAAACTTTGCGCCTCTAAACTTCAACTTAAAAATCAAAAAATTTATTGGTTAGCCGTTTTTGAGGTTGAGAAAGAGAAGCATAAACTGAAACCGGAAATAATTGCAGAAGCTTCTTTATCTATGGAGTATCCTATTATAGTCAAATCCGGTAAAGAAAAACTTAGTATTGGCAGTCGAGAAGAATTTCTATTTAGAAGGCTTGCCATACAGTCTTCTCTAAAAAGGGCACAAAACGGTGCTACTTATTGCAGATCGGGAAAGGGTCGTAAACGCAAAACAAAAGCAGTGGATAGATTCCACGAAAAGGAAAAAAACTATGTAGGTAATCGCTTGCATGTATATAGCCGGAAGCTCATTGATTTTTGTATTAAACAACAAGCGGGGACACTCATTTTATTAAACCAGGAAGATAAAATGGAAATTGCCAAAAAAGAAGACGGATTTATTTTAAGGAACTGGAATTATTACGAATTGATGACCAAAATAAAATACAAGGCCGAAAAAGCTGGTATTGAACTTATAGTGGATTAAATTAATTTATGAGGGTGCTTGTACACCCGAAAGGTGAGGTCTTTAATAGCACTCACTAAATGCAGGCAGCATATACAACAAAGCCTTCCCTATTAACCTTTTAAGTTTAAATGAACAAAGGAACTGGAATTATTATGGACTGATAACCAAAATAAATGACGCTCGACAAAACCGGAATTGAACCTATAGTAGATAAAATTCGAATATGAGGGTACTTGTACACCCGTAAGGTGAGGTCCCTAATAGCACTCACTAAATGCACACAGCATATACAACAAAGGCCTTCCCCTATTAACCTTTTAGGTTTTAAGGAACAAAGGTTATGAACTGATAACCAAAATAAAATACAAGGTCGGTACTTATTTGATTAAATTATGAGCTTGTACTGGTGGGGGTGAAATCTCACTCACTTAAATAATCTAGTTAAGGGGAAATTCTAAAAGGAAATTAAATATTCCTGCATAGCAAATCAGTAATATTCATATGGAGAAAATTTTGCCTTAAGTTGTTACTCCCCCTAAAACTACCCTATAATTAAAATGTTTATATTCAATTCGAAATCAAGAAGCTACTAATAATTTATATTCTGAAAGGATTATGGAATCGCAACAGGATCAAATACTGATTTATAAAACAGAGACCGGGCAAACTCAAATTGATGTAAGACTTGAAGAAGAAACGGTTTGGCTTACCCAAGCTCAAATGATCGCATTATTTGAATCAAGTAAGGCTAATATTAGTGAACACATTAAGCACATATTCTCATCTGGTGAGTTAGATGATAATTCAACTGTTCGGAAATTCCGAACGGTTCAACGGGAAGGAAAGAGAGAAGTAGCCAGAGATAGAATGCACTATAATTTAGATGTAGTAATATCTGTGGGTTATCGGGTTAACTCTAAACGCGGTATTCTATTTAGACAATGGGCTAATAAAGTTCTAAAGGAATTCTTACTACAGGGATATTCCATCAATGAAAAAATACTTCGAGAAAAAACCCGCCAGCTCGACGAACTAAAAAACGTAGTTCGTTTGCAGGAAAAAGTTATTTCTGAACACGATCTTAATACTGATGAATCAGTCGGACTAATAAAAATTATTGCCCAGTATTCTCGCGCCCTGGATTTATTGGATGATTATGACCACCAGCGGCTGGAGGTACCTGAGGAAGGAAGTCGCGAAGTTTTTCAAATCACCTACAATGAAGCGCGAAAAGCAATAGATGAACTAGGAAGACAAACAAAATTTGAAGGACTTTTTGGCCGTGAGAAGGACGATTCCTTTAAGGGCTCCCTGGAGAATATATATCAAACTTTTGGAGGGGAGGATCTCTATCCCACAACCGAAGAAAAAGCAGCTCACTTGCTGTATTTTGTGGTCAAAAATCATTCATTTTCCGATGGAAACAAACGAATTGCCGCATTTTTATTTGTCTGGTTTCTAGACCGAAATCAAATACTTTATACCCAAACCGGGAATAAAGTAATCCCGGACAATGCTTTGGTGGCATTGACCTTATTAATTGCTGAAAGCCACCCAGGCGATAAAGAAATGATGATCAAGGTAATAGTCAATCTTATATCTCGCCATTAATTACTAACTATAAGCTTCCCCATTAGAATAGCTTGTTTTAAATATTTGCTAGCGCACCTTTTCAGAAACATCTATTTATTATTTTTTAATAATAAGAGTATCCTTTTTCGTTATTTCCAGTCTACCTTATAAATCATAAATCTGTGAAATTATGAATACTTGTAAATGCACCAATTGTGACTGTACAAACTGTAATTGTGTAAGCTGCAAAGAAAATACCTGTCCTTGCGAAACCTGTGATTGCAATAAATGTAGTTGCTGTAACTAAATAAAAGGCTGTCTTAATGGGCAGCCTTCTTAGGATATCGTTGCGAAGTTTCGGGATAAATACCCGTATTGAAGCATCCGGGATACCTCGAAATCAAAAATTAATTCTAAATGCTTCGTGAGCTCGCCCGAAGTAGCTTACTAAATCTTTATATTTGAGTATGGATACGCAGGAAATATGGAGAAAGCATCGTGAGGAAGTTTATTTTTTTATCCTTAAAAAGGCTAAGAATAAAACGGCCGCGAAAGATATTTTTCAGAATACCTTTTTTAAAGCTCATAAGAATCTGCATCAATTAGAGAGTCCCGGAAAAGTAAGGGCCTGGATATTTCAAATTGTACGAAATGAGCTTAATGATTATTTCAAAAGAGAAAATAAATACGTAGTCCATTTAGAAAGCGAAAAAACAGCCGTGGCTGAAGAATACCAGGATATTTGTTGTTTCGATCGTTTTATTGAAGAATTGCCTTCCCATTATAAGGCGGTAATTGATCTGGTTTACTTCAAAGGTAAAACCCAAACCGAAACCGCCCGTGAATTAAATATTAGTCTGCCTAATGTAAAAGCGCGGATTAGGAGAACAAAAGACTATTTAAAACAACGATTTAATGAATGCTGTAAATATAAAATTGATGAAAACGGCCAACTCACCGGGGAACCTGATTGTACCGCATGTATGAACTTCTAGAATCCCAATTTTTCCAATTCTTTCCAAGCAAAACTTATTTATGTATGGGCACTTTAATTAGAAAACCTATTTTTAATGGAAAGCAGTTCAAATAATTCGAGATCCTGGATTTGATGGTAATATTGGGATTGGTACCAAGAAATACACGTTAATCCGCACTATAATATAATTACGAATTGAGTATTACAGCTGATATTATTATCTCCGAATACGCTTATGCCCAATAAAGGTTTAAGAAATTAATAGAAAGATCAAAACTACGTTAGTCATTAGAGAAACCGTAAACAAGGTCAAAGCCCACACCGGATAGGCTTTAGCCTCTCTTAGTTTCACCCCAAGCGATTTCATTTCTAATGAATATTGATTAAAATCTTTTTCCATCTTTTCCTGGTGTTTCAAGAGCACCATTTCAAAATCAGCAGTATCAATTCCGATCTTCTCCTTCTGGATTCTTTCCAACCTTTGTAATGTTTTTTCAAACTGGCTGATTTCTGAAACCAGCAGTTCACTAAGTTGTTCTAATTTTGCCATAATACGAATTTTTAGAATCCCATCCCGGCATCCATACCTTTAGAGATTATTTTCTTAATTACATGTTTTGCAATTGCTTTGGTCATCCCGGTAGAAAGCTCTACCGTTTTGCCGGCAAGTTTTAGCTGGGTATTTTCCTTTAGGAAGCTAGACATACTTTTTTCTGAAGCCAGGGATTTTCCAATATTGCCTCCGGTCATTGAGCGGTGCACTTCGCTTCCTTTTAAATTATATTTATCAAATTCAAACCGAAAGCCCTGCAGCTTATTCGCTTTATTGATCGAGGGAATCACCTTCACGCCATTCGTTTCCATTCCCTTTATATAATCCTGGAACGTTCTTGGTTTAAACTGCTGCATCGTGAGATCGTGACGCCTTTTGATTTCAGAACGAATAGCAGAAAGATTATGCTGCTTTTCCCACTGCACCTGTTTTACGGTAGTCAGCTGCATTTTCTCAGCTACTTTCTCTGCAGCCAGTTGACTTCGTTTTCCAATAAAGCTATCATTGTAGGCTACCCCTTTAAAATCAATCCGGTTCACATAAAGATGAATATGCTTATGCGCTTTATCCCGGTGAACAAAGGCAATGGCCTGCCGGTCTTTCAAATTCATCTGTTTCATAAATTGCTCACAGATCCTGGATAGCTCTTTCTTCTCCAAATATTTCCCATCATCTATAGTTGGACTTAGTACAAAAGAGAGGGTGTTCTTTTCACAGTTTTCATTAAGTTCCTGGGTAATCCTAAATTCTGCCGTTACTTCCTTAGGCGTGTCCCCGGTAATATTTTGCGAATAGACTACCTCGGCATCTTTCTCCTGGTTCCAGCCATAGGCCATCGAAGCCTGGGTATGCGATATCGCTTTTCCTTTCCCGATCATCCTCTCAACTTTTCAAGATGAGCTTTGATCAAATTGGCCAGTCCATAAACTTCCCTGGTCAGTTTAGGATTTTTCTTCCGGTACATATTCCCGATAGATTTAAAGTTATTATGAAATTTATGGAGGGTTTTATAGATCTCGATATGATCATCAGAAAGCCGTTCTTTGATCTCTTTTTCATAAACAGCCTTTCTGCAAAACTCACTTAAAGTAAGTCCGCTTTGTTTCGCTTTGATCCTGAGCATCTTCTTTTCGTATATAGAACATCTGAATTTTATCCATTCACTTTTCCCCTTAAACCTCTCTTTTTTTTCATTGCGACCACCGGGAGCAATCAAGATTGTGCCCACAGGCACACATCTTGCATTCCCTTCCAAAGTCGGTACAGATAGTTTAAGCTCCTTCTTTTCCAACTCAGCTTTTTGATCTATTCTGCCATACATTTTATCGTGTTGTCTCTTGGTATTAGCCAAAGCTTCTTCCCAGCTTATTTTACTTTTACCTCCTACTTGATCCTTATTTTTTCCAGGCTTTTTCATCTTTTAATTTTTCATTGAGATCTACATAATCTTTATAAGAATCACTGTGATCGGTGATATGGTTATATTGGTTTAAAAGCGAAGCCGTTGCTTTTTTACCAGCGGGATCATTATCCAGGAAGAGTAAAACCCGCTTATATTTTGGAATCAAAGATTCGATCCGCTTTATAAAAGCCAGGGAATTTAAAATGATACTATCTGAACTTTGTACTAAATCTTCATCAATGGTAGCCAGTGATAGCATATCAAACATCCCTTCCGTGATGAGTAGCTGTTTGGAATCGTTTTCAATGAGGGAAAAGGTTTTAGGGCTACTGGAGTTTTTAAAATATTTATTTCGAAGTTCCCAGCCTCCTAGATGGTTTTGAAGCCCGATCGCAAAAAACCGCTTCCCTTTACAGTTATACCAAATCTGTTTGCAGTAATTATTGCCAACCTCCAGAGGTATATTCCGAGATTTTAGATAATCAATTAGTCCCTGCAGGTAGATATCTTCTACATCCAGAATTCGAATTTCTGCTTGCTTCCAACGACCTTCAGTTTTTAGTGGTCTGAAGGAAAATGCAGTCCTATCGTTCATCAAGTATTCCAGCGCTTCATTTATAGTGCAGGATTTCATTTCCATAATAAGGTCAATGATGGAACCACCTTTGCCCATTCCGAAGTCATACCATAGGTTCTTGTGTAGAGAGACGCTAAAAGAGGCTTGCGTTTCTGACCGCAGGGGACTCAGAAACCAAGCTTCTTTTTCCGTTTTCCTGCTGGGAAAGTGCCCTAATTTTGCAAGCGTTTTTACGATGCAAATATTACGAGCTTTTTCCCAGCTTTTTGATGTTTCTATGTTTTCCATTTTTTTGCTGTTTTCGTTTCAAATTCCATCAAATCCATTCAAATTTCAGTATCGTTTTATTTTTGATGACAAAGTGATGACAAAACGATGCTGGGCAAAACCATTGCTATCACTGGGCTATTTTACTATCTGTCATCATTCATCAAAAAAAGAATAAATAATAAAAGTATATTCCTAGAGGGTTTGTTTACTGTTCTCACTAAATTCAGGGCTAATCACTCCTAAAACCCCTGAATTAGCAGCTTTTCGGTATCATCATTTACGCATCAATTCATCACTTTATATCTTCCCTGAAATTCTGTAATAAAAACGATTTTTTAACCGTGTAATAGCGTCCCTTCCCATCGATAAGTCCGAGGCCACCCTCCTGCCACATATATAGCTTTCGATATTTTAGGGAATTATCCTGGTTATTTAATTTCCAGTCCTTCTTTAATATCTGCCGTAGTTGGGTTAAATCGGTTTTAACCCGGGTTCTATTTAAAATCTGCAAAGCATCTAAAGGACAAATTTCAACTTCCTCAAGATCAAAATTTTCCATAGCATCCAGCATCATGTTTGCTAATTCTTTTTCCACCCGATTCCGGTTGTTTTGCATCAGGTTCTCTAGTGCATTGGTTCTTATCTGCACTGGAGCAAACCACATTCTGGTTTTATGAGTTGTAGCTAATTCCCGCTGCTGGAGGTAATATAAAAAAGCGGGGATTTCTGCCTTCAGATGGTCTAAAAAATGAGTTTCCTCCTTTTGTAGGGATGGAACTTTCAAAACCCAAAAGCGGGTTTCTTCGCTATCGATCTTAATGAAGTTATCTTCATTATTACTACAGAGGATAAACTTTCCGAAAAACTCAACTTCCCGCTTATCTTTACCTTTAGCCTCCAGTTTATTAAAATCGGTAGTACTGAGGTATTTAATTCGTTCGGTGAGTTCCTCCCTATTAAATAAAACCTCGTCAATACAGATAAGGAGTTTATGCGTCCAATCAGTATTAAACTGACTGCTGAAACTATCATTGGTGAGATAAGTCAGGTTATTTTCGAAGATAGCTTTGAGCCATTTAAGAAAAGTAGTTTTTCCAGTCACCCGTTCTTTAGAAACCAGGCATAGTATGGGTAACATCTGAATGGGCTTTGTATACAAGAGTTGCAAATAATCAAGGCCTAATTCGAATTGGTTGCCGAAAATGTGCTTAACGAACAGCAGTGAATAATCTACTTTACCGCTACTGGGCAAAGTAGATAAGGGAGCGTAAGTATTATAAAAACCGTGATGTACCTGTTTAAAATCCAGGTGGCTCGGGATACAGGTAAAGCCTTCATATTTTTTAATACTTCCAACAAAGCCTTTACCGTGGTCCTGTCGTAAGGTCTCGATATTCCAGGGAATCAAAACTTCGTTGAAGTTCCCGGCAATTGTGGGCATTACTACTATTTTATAGTAACTCGTACCCACACGGATATAAGATGAATTTTTCATCATAATGTTTTTTTAAGGTTGAGTAAATAGCAAGTGATTACTTGCGGTTCTTCAATAGGTTCTTGTTGAACTGATCCTCAAGGTAGGCATCGGATAGGTCCGGTTCTCCCAGGAGCCAGGCATCGATTTTTTCCTTGTCGAAAAACTTCTGACGGATGTTCGGATTATTCCCCATTGGGATAAGCTTTAAATGGGTAAGCTTATAGATCTTACTTTTGGAGAGACCCGTATATTGTGCCAGGTCTTCCACGTTCATTACTTTCTTGGTGTGGGAAAGAAGCACTTTAATATCCTCCAATAAACCCACTACTTGTTCCTGCTCATTCATAACTATATGGTTAAAATTAGAAATGAGTAAAAGGCCTTTTACGATTTTGTACAGGACAAACTTAGGAAAGCAAATACCTATAAATCAATAGAGTAATTCAAACAAGAAGGGAATTATGCTATAATTATTCTTTATTCAACATCTGTCGGATGAATTTGCGCTGGTTTCGGGAATTAATTTTTTCCTGTTCGTTTTTCCAGGCGGAAAAACTGGTTTTTAAAGTGTTTTCTTTGAGCGGTTCGTTGTTCATCAAAAAGGAATTCATCAGCAACTGGAAAAAGTCACGTTTCCTTTCTCCGGAGCAATCTTGAATTCCACCAACTAACAATTCATCAAATAAAACAAACAAAATTCTGTGGTTTGCGGAGTCTCCGCTTTTATTCCCAACGGTGAAATTGATCTTCTCCTGAACCTTTCGGCCTTTAAGCAATCTAAAGAACTGCTCTTTAGCGTTTTTATCAAGGTTGATGTATTCAAACCTTATCCGGTATTTATTAATTGGCTCCACCTTAAAATTATGTCGGTCGGTCTCCAGGTGTTTATCTGATTCATAGAATATGGCCAGCCAAACCAAAACTACCGCCAGCACTATAAGAAGTATTAGAAAATAGACATAACCATCTATTATGGTTTTGACACCAAAAATTAAACTGAAGCTGGTGACGAAGAGAATAAAAAAAGACAGGATAAAAAGAATTAGGTTGGTGACATTTCCCTCTATTTTGTCCTCAATGAAATCATTTATTCCAGATCTTAATCTAGCCAGTGCTTTTCCAGATTCAAGAATAAATTTTTCCATAATTAATAACGCTTCAGGCTATTAAATATAGCTAAAAGAAAAATAATAGATTCATGCATCTAACTCTTCTAACATTTTTCACAAAAATCTTAATAAAGGAAAAGAGTAGTATATGTAAGGGTAAGTGTAATTGATGAATTATAAAGGCAGTATCTGCAATTACAATTTTGTTATTGTAAAAAAACACGCTTTTTTACAATAGCGTATATCTTATTGCAATAAAAATGCATATTTTGCAATAGTGTTTTTCAAATTGTAATTCTTATCTTTTTTATGCAAAATTTCAAATCGGGCAAGTATATAAATCAAGGACATTATAAAAGCTTTCAACCTAATCCTATAAATAAAGAATGGTTACTTGAAGATATGGAAATTCTAAGTTTGTTATCTAAGGCGGATAGGCAATTAGGCAGACTTGATATGTATAGCGAACATATTCCCGACATAGATCTTTTTATTAGCATGCACGTACTGAAAGAAGCTACACAAAGTAGTAAAATAGAAGGTACACAAACTAATATGGAAGAAGCTTTACTAGACAAAGAAGACGTAAGTAATGAGAAGAGAGATGACTGGGAAGAAGTACAAAACTATATTTCCGCTATGAGTAGAGCTATTGATATGTTGAATGAGATTCCCTTTTCTAGTAGGCTTATTAAAGAGACTCACAAAATTTTATTACAAGGAGTAAGGGGTGAACATAAACAACCTGGTGAATTTAGAAAAAGTCAAAATTGGATCGGAGGAGCTTCAATTAATGATGCTACTTTTATTCCTCCAGTTCACACAACATTGGGGGGACTAATGAGTGATTTAGAAAAGTTTACCCACAATCAAGACCTATTTTTTCCAGATCTTTTGAAAATAGGAATTATTCATTATCAGTTTGAAACAATTCACCCTTTTTTAGATGGAAATGGTCGAGTAGGGAGATTATTAATAACCCTTTATTTAGTTGATAAGGAAATTCTTAAAAAGCCTATTTTATATTTATCAGACTTTTTTGAAAGAAATAAAAATTTATACTACGATAATTTAATGCGCGTAAGGTCTAATAATGATCTAAAACAATGGCTTAAATTCTTCCTAGTAGGGATTATCGAAACAGCGAAAAAGGGTGTTGATACTTTTGACGAAATACTAAAATTAAAACAGCAATCTGAATTAAAAATTCAAACCCTTGGATCGAGAGCAAATAATGCTCAAAAAATCTTACAGTACTTATTAACAAGACCTGTGATTGATCCTAAAAAGGTTGAAGAGGTTGCCGGTGTATCCAATAGAACAGCTTACAATTTAATAAGCGATTTAGAAGAGCTAGAAATTTTAACAGAAGTAACTGGAAGTAAAAGGGGAAAGATTTATGCTTTCAAGAAATATTTAGCCCTTTTTAGCTAAAATAAATTTACAAAAAGGGACAATCCAAGGAACTTTAAAACTATAAAATATAAGAAAATTTAGGGGTTTGCAAACCCCTAAATTTTTTAATCTTGCTTGGAAATCCAGGCCTCTAATATTTACACAGTGATGAAAAAAGCCCCACAAACGTGGCATTTACAGGGCTTTATTTTGTATGTTTAATGCGATAACTAATGCTGAAAAGGATCTCTATCCTTCTTAGTATATTTTATATAAAATGCATCGGCAGAGGATTTCTTGAAGTACTTCACTTCACTGCTTCCCTTATCTCCACAGAATTCTTCTCTTTCGGCCTCAACAAATTCTTTTTCTGGATAGTTGGTAATGGCCGAGACATAAAATTGATTTTCAATTTGCCTTAGGGCCTCTTCTTCTCCTACAGAATAAGCTAAAAGATTACCAAAAACAAAAGGACTTTTGGCTTCTGAATAGTTCTTAGTATTTATTTGTCTTTTATTTGGATATTTATAAAGATCACAATCTCTAAAAAGCTGATTATTTATTTGAAACTCATTAAAAATCTTGGCGGTTCCTGCTGGAATAGTAACTATTTCCTTTTCACGATAACTTACACCGGCACCTGACGATATTGCCACTTCGGCCCCATCCTCTAAAGTTTTACTATTTGTTTGCCAAATATTGAAAATATTCATCCCGCTTAGAGAGGTTTTATTGCTTGACCGCTTTACCCGCGAAGCAGCAGTTCCCTTAGAGCTCATAAAAATGCGGTCCTGGAAATAATCGTAGGCAATACCATTTAGAATAAAATAACTTTCTTCAAGATGTAGATGTAAATCCTTTTCCGTTTTATTTTCAATCATAAAGTCAGCTGATCCGCCATTTTTCCAAAAATCATAGCTAATACGGCAATTGTCATCTTCATAAATTAAACCATTGCTAGTATTCTTAATATTTTCGCCTGTTTCGGCTTTATAAACCTGATAGTAGGTACTACTGCAAGAGGTCAAAACAAATACCAGGGTAAGAATGTAAAGTAATTTAAATTTCATAAATGAGGTTTTAAAAATTTTAGCAAAGCTAAGATCTTTAAAAGGTGTCTCCTTATGGTTTTCCGTAATGTGTTGAAAAAATTCACCGTCGAGTTATACGTCACGCACGACACACAATAAAAAAACCTACAAACGTAGTGTCTGTAGGGTTTCTAATGTTTACTACATATCACTGAGAAATCCAATGAGACAACCACTAAAGAAATACTTAAGTGGGTACACATTACCATTAGTAATGCAAAACGGAATTTCGCTGGAACCTACCATAAAATCCAGAAAAAATACCTGCAATTATATCTTAATGAGTTCGTTTACAAGTTAAATAGACGATATATTGGAGAACAAAATATTTAACAGGTTAGTGATAGCAAGCATTACATCAATAGGACACTAAACGGATATAAAAAATTTTATTTCATTTACGGTTTTTAGTGTTATCAAAGACATCAAAGCGTATTTCATTTTGAACTATCAGTTTCTTCTTTATTTAGGCTTAAAAATTTTAAACCAACAGCTAGTAAAAGAATAGAAATAGGAAGAATGATTATTTCCCATTTAAGGTTATCAATATTCACAAAAACGACTTCAAGAAATTTTACAAAAAGGATTATAACAATAACTTCGGCAAGCACATTTTTTAAATGACCAATGTTTGGTGTTCTAATCCATTTTAAGACGTTTTTTCCATCATCATATTTTTTATTAGAAATAAATAGCGTAAAGACACCATGTGCAAATATGAAGAGTACCAAAGCAATTAAAAAGGTATCTAAAGATTTTATGAGATATGTTGTAGCTATATCTGCCTTATGTAAATGTGCTTTGTCTTCTGGGATATAATTAAAGATAACAACTCTAAAGGCATTAATAGTTTTTAACGCACCAACAATAAAAAGTAGTAGCGATCCCAGAAGTGAACAAACAATGGCAATCCAGCTTATATGCCGGAATAGGTAGAAGGTTTTTTTCATAATCCTAAATCTTTAAAAGTTTTTAATATAGGGCTAAAAAAGTAAATCCCCAGAATATTCTGGGGATTTACTGGATAATCGAGATTTAATGCACCGAGGCTTGCCTGGAAATCCAAAAATTTTTCTTTTAATGCCTCGAGGTAATTTACTTGAATTTTAATCCCAATTAATCAATTAGAATAAGCCCATTGGTTTCTTATCGTAAGAGATCAACATGTTTTTTACTACACGGTAATGATCTAAAGCCATTTTGTGGTTTTCACGACCAAAACCTGATTCTTTAACTCCACCAAAAGGAGCGTGTGCAGGATAAGTATGATATTGGTTTACCCAAACTCTACCAGCCTGTATAGCACGAGGAACCTGGAATAATTCGTGAGCGTCACGAGACCAAACACCAGCACCTAATCCATACGGAGTATCGTTGGCAATTTTGATAGCTTCTTCAGTAGAACTGAAAGTTGTTAAAGCTACAACTGGGCCAAAAATTTCTTCTTGGAAAACACGCATGTTGTTATCACCTTTTAATACTGTAGGTTGGATGTAATATCCTTCTGAAAGTTCACCTTCGTAATTACCAGCGTCACCACCGGCTAATACTTCAGCACCTTCTTCTTTACCAATATTGATGTATCCCAAGATTTTTTCGTATTGCGCTTTAGAAACTTGAGAGCCAATCATTGTTTCAGGATCTAACGGATTTCCTGTTTTGATACCTCTTAAACGTTCTTGCATTTTTACGATAAAATCATCAGCGATATCTTTGTGCACTAAAATACGTGTTGGCGCTGTACAAATTTCTCCCTGATTAAGAGCGAACATTAACGCACCTTCAATAGCTTTGCTATAGAATTCATCGTCTTGATCTGCCACCGACGGGAAGAAAATGTTTGGAGACTTACCGCCTAGTTCCATAGTTACAGGAATAATATTTTCAGCTGCGTTATGCAATACTTTACGACCTGTTTCGGTAGAACCCGTAAAAGAAAGTTTGGCAATGCGCTTAGAGGTAGCTAATGCAGCACCAGCTTCAGCACCAAAACCGCTTACGATGTTCAATACACCTTCAGGAAGAATGTCACCAATAAGTTCCATTAATGCCATGACACTAGTAGGGGTTTGTTCAGCTGGTTTAACAACCGCTGTACATCCTGCTGCTAAAGCCGGAGCTATTTTCCAAGCTAGCATTAACATTGGGAAGTTCCAAGGGATAATTTCACCTACAACACCAATAGGTTCGTTTAAAACGATACTAACAGTGTCTTTGTCATGTTCAGAAATACTTCCTTCGTCTGCACGAATAACACCTGCGAAATAACGAAAATGATCAATACAGTAAGGGATATCTGCTGCACGTGACTCACGGATTGGTTTCCCATTGTCAATAGTTTCTAAAGTTGCTAAGTATTCGAAGTTGTCTTCCATTACTTGAGCAATTTTTAATAACGCATTACTGCGTTCTGTAGCTGAAGAGGTGCTCCAAGCTGGGAACGCTTGGTGAGCAGCATCAAGAGCCAAATCAATATCTTCTTGAGTTGAACGCGCCGCTTGCGTAAATACTTTACCGTCTACTGGAGATACATTGTCGAAATACTCACCTTTTACAGGAGCTACGAATTTACCGCCAATAAAGTTCCCGTATCTTTCTTTAAATACAGGTTTAGTTACATTTGCCATAATTATATATTTAATTTTAAAACTTTAATTATGCTTGCCAAAACAAGCATCGTGTAATTACAGGGCAAATATATGTTGGGTTCTTAGTTTCTTATTTATTGATACAGTTCATTAACTTATGAAAAAAGGTCAATGTAAAACATTTAATATATGCGTACAATTTACTTTAAATGCAAACGTCTTAAAAACAGATAATTAAGCAATTTATTTTAAATTAGAAATATCTGTTGGACTAATTCCAAACTTGTTTTTAAAAGCTATACTAAAGTTAGACAGGTTATTATAGCCAATTTCCAAATAAATATCAGATGCTTTCAATTCGCTACTCTGCAATAATTCTTTTGCTTTTTGAAGACGCCTGTCTTGTAACCATTTTCCAGGTGGTTCATTGTATTCATTTATAAAATGCCGTTTGAAGGTAGATAAACTCATATTACAGAGAAAGGCAATTTCTTCTAGTTTTAAATTTGAATACACATTGCTATCTATTACGTTTTTAAATGGAGAAATTTCTTTTGATATTAATGAGTGTAAGTAATATTCAAACTTATTACCATATTTATTGAGCAGATACAACATTATTTCTTCAAACTTTAAAACCAATAAAGCATCGCTATACCTATGACTTGTAAAGGTGCCAGATGATAAAGAGTTGATAAATGTAGCAATATAATCATCGTTTTCAATTACAAAATAGGGCACCTCCTCTTGGTAAGGTTTAACATTGTTAGTATACTTACTTAAGAAATCAGTTAGTTTTTTTTCAGAAAAGAAAAAAAGCTTGCAGTAATAAATAGCTTCAGTATCTAATAATTCAGTCCAAAGCCAATTTCCTTTTTTAAGCAATAAAGATTGAGCTTTATTTACCGCAACCGATGTGCCGGCAAAATGTACTTGCTTTTTACCAACTTGTAAAAAACTAAACATATTCATGCTTAAATTAACTTTACTTTTTACAACATCACTAGTCATCCTAAAGTCATATACAAATATATCTTGAGGAGTTTTTTTATTTTGAATATAAATTTCAGGAATGTTTTCTATTGGCATTTTTATATTTTTTAGCTTTAACCTATGCTTATAAATACTTATTACAATTAGGGCTATATCCCCTTTGTGGTAATTTAGTATAAATTCTATAAGAGTAACCATTAATAATATAGAAAAGATATTTAACCTATTTACGGAGATGGCAATTTACTCGATATTCGAGATTTAATGCTCCGAGGTTTGCCTCGAAATCTAAAAATTGTTGCATTTAATGCCGCGTGGTCTTGCCATGAGACAATTTAACTAAGATAATAAACCTTAATATTGTTGATCATCTTACTGTTCTAAAATAATAAAACCTGAGGCCGGTAATAAATAGAATTACAGGAATAAAGCCTGAGATAAAAACTAAAATCCTTCCTAAAAACCCCGCTATTTCTCCAATATGAATTGGATACATTTGTGCTGCTATTTTTTCACTAAGACGATCACTTTCAAAGGAGGTAGTATTCATGATTTTACCATTTTGATTTACTTTTAATTCTTTTGTTTTTCTAAATCCGGGAACAATAAATCGGTCCTTTATATATCTAAATTGATATACTTCATTTGGATTTTTAGGAAAGTAAATTGCACGGAGGGAATATGTTTCATCTGGAGCCTGTAATATGTTCAGTATATCCAATGAAGTACCTGGATTTATCTTTTTCTCAGGTTTGGAGTTTTCAGTAAAGTTATCAACCAACTTAAAGGCCTCTTTGTAATAGATATTATAAGTAAAATACCCTCCCGAAAAAGCTATTAAAAGCAAAGGAAGAAGAAAAAACAATCCTAATGATTTATGAACATCGTAGTTAAACCTTTTTCTATTTCGTTTCCATTTAATTTTAATCCCTTTTTTAAAATTGAACTTATATTTCTTCCACCATAATAAGAACCCGGATGTTAAGAGAAAAAGAAAAAACAAAACGGCACTTCCACCTACAATAAATTTACCAAATTCTGGAATCCCAAGGCTGCGATGAATCTTCAACAACTCCTCAAAAAATGATATAGAAGTTGATTTTTGTCCTAGAAGCATTCCATTATCTGGATGATAATAAAGTGTTTCACCGTTAGTATAAGCAATAGAAATCGTTTGTTGCTCCCGGTATGGAAGGAAAATTTTAGAAACGGTATCCTTATGTTTTTCATAAAGAGACCGGGAGGTTCTTAAAAGGGTTTCTTCCGAAGTATTATTAATGGTCTCTACCTGGAGTAATGATGGATTTAAGGCCGCAGTTATTTCTGGTTGCCATACATACATAGAACCGGTGAGCCCAGAAATGGATGCTAATATACCACAAGACAGTCCTAAATAAAGATGTACTTTCTTAACTATTTTTAAAAATGGTTTCAAGTAATATGTTTTAGTAATTGAGAGGTGCCGCTACTTATAATTTATAAGCAACGGCGACCAATATTTAAAAATTATAAGTTACCCCAAGACGTGCATTAGCTCCTTCTCCCGCTACAGTAAAAGACCTTAATGGTGCTGCCCACTGAGATCTCGCGGGTAAATAGTATTCATTCATAAGGTTATTAATACCTAAGGAAATACCAAGATTAGGTTCTATTTTGTAAGTCGCAGATAAATTGACCAATGTATATCCATTTACAGGAAACTCAGTATGTCTGTAAGCAAAATTACCTTCCGCATCCTGAAACGTGTTAAACCGCTTTCGATCTCCCAAATTTAGCACCTTCAATGAGGTACTTATCTTTTCTGTTGGTTTCCAGGTAACATGAGCTGTTAATTTTGGAGCGGAAATAACATCACTTCCTACATAACTTAAATTATTTTCATTGTCTTTAGGGTGTTTAAGTCCTTCTACATAGGAATAAGATGCTCCCAGAAATACTTTTTTATTAGAAAAGGCGTAATCCAATACCAACTCCCCACCAAATATTTTTTGCGGTTGCTCAGAAGGTATAAATGAATTTAGCTCGTCACTAAATACAACTCCGGTGCCCAAATTTGAGGTGCTATAATATCCTACTGCTTCCAATCGGAAATTGTTGAATTTTGAAATAAATCCGAATTCATAATTATTGGTGACAGCTGGTTCTAATTGAATATTATCTATGCTCTCAGCTCTTGCAGATCTTAAAATAGATCCTAAATCGGCAATGGAAAATCCTTGAGAATAACTGATGTATGGAATAAATTCCTGATGCTCAATATATCTTAATCCTAAATTGAATGCAAGGTTATCGAATGCAAGCTCTCCCCCCTGAACAGCTATGGAAGGGTTAAAGTTATCATCTCCTTTAGGGGAATAGGGGAGAGTATTATAATCAGCAATATCCATTTTTAAGTCATCATACCGCAATCCTGCTTTGAATGCCCACTTTTGGTGCAGTTTCACGGTGGTTTGTAAATAAGGTGCGATGCTCATTAATTCAATATTGGGCACCCATAGTCTTCCGTCTAACAGACCCTGATTGGTTTTATCCTTTAATAGATCCAACCCATAGATCAGTGAGATGTCTATATCACGATACTGATTAATATGCGTATTAAAATTTGGACGTAAGCCATATTTTTCTGAATTGATCACAGATTGTCCACCATTTTCGAATTTATCAGAATAAAAGAAAATGCTCTTGGCTTTCGAATAATATAAGTCAGTTTCAAAATCAGTAGTTTCAGAAAAAATACTGTTCAAATTATATTTTAATCTTCCATTTATCAGTTGGGAACCGGTAGGTTGTTGTCCAGGAACTGAACCCTGGATGCCATATCCTGGTTCTAAGGAGTAATCTCCTTCCTCATTCAATACCTGTATATCTGCAAAGACTGGAATAAAAGGGGAGTCTTGAAGCGATTTATAAAGGTTTCCATTAAGTGTTAATTTCTGATTTTCTGAAAGTAAATATTCCAGTTTACCATACATGCTATAAATGTTCGTATTGTCAAAACCATAGGTGGGAAGAAGGGGATCGCCATTCGCATCATATTTATTTCCAGTTTGTTCTAAACTTCCACTAACGTAATAATTAAATTTGTCTAACTGCCCGGTAAAAGATTGATAAACACCATATCCCTGTGCATCTTCTGTATCAGATAGCTGAGTAGTACCCCAGATCTCGGTAGTTCCGGTTATTTTTCCTTTTGTGTTGGGTTGTTTAGTAATATAATTGATAAAGCCACCATTTCCTCCATTACCAAAAATGGAAGTAGCTCCTTTTATAACCTCAACCCTTTGTATATCTTGAGGATTAACGCTTTTAATTCCCAATTGCCCATTTCGCAAAGGGGTAGATTGAGGAACTCCATCTACCATTACCAATAAAGATCGTCCCCTTAAGGTTTGTCCCCAATTGGAAAAAGTACCTGTGCTTACCGCAAGACCGGGAACGGTGAAGGCTAAGATTTCATTTACGTTAGAGGTTAATTTTGTAAATTCTTTTAGTTTGGCTGAATTTACAACGGTAACAGAAGCTGGAATTTCAGAAAGGTATTCCGGATTTCTGCTGGCAGAAATTACTACCTCATCCAAACTGCCGTAATCCTCTTTTAAGGCTGTATTATATATTTCTATAGTATTAGAAGTAAATGCTATTTTTTCTATTTTGGTTTGATAGCCTAACATTCTTATAGTTACTGTATAGGTGCCTTCAGGAATGGCTTTTAAATTATAAAAACCATCAAAATTTGTAGTGGTTCCTTTTCCTAATTCCTCCAGGTAAATAGTAGCTCCTGCAATAGGTGTATTTAATTCATTTTTAATTTCCCCTTTTAAACCAGATTGGGAATACAGAGTTAGGCTAAAAAGAAACAATGCCATTAACGTAAAATATCTCATTATTATTATTTAGATTTATTAAAAATAAAGGCAAATATAAAAGCAAGAATCAACGGGACAAAGAAAATTTAAGATTTTTTTAAAAAGCGTGAATTGTAAAATACCAGTAGGGTTTAAGGGTAGTTCCAGCGAAGTTTAGAGGAGTCAAAAAAAATAGAACCCTACTTGTATAGATTAATCACAATTTTTTTACCTAAATACAACAATTGCGATTGATCCTCCAAATGTTGTACATATGTTGTACCCAAGAAGAAACAAAAAAGCCTTACATCTCTGTAAGGCTTGATTTTATTGGTGGTCCCACCTGGGCTCGAACCAGGGACCCCTTGATTATGAGTCAAGTGCTCTAACCAGCTGAGCTATAGGACCAATTCAAGCATTTGATTAATACCTGAATTTTAGGTGTGCAATATTAGTACATATTTTCAAGCTCTGCAAGACTAAACGTGATTTTCCTTAATCACTTCTCACTACGAATCCGAACTGTTTGTAATCGGAGCTCTTTCCTGGCATAATTCTACCAAAACGCCGTTTACACTTTTTGGATGCATAAAAGCTATCAACTTGTTATCGGCACCTTTTTTAGGCTCGGCATTTATCATCTTAAAACCCTCATTTTCCAGGCGGGCGATTTCAGCTCTAATATCATCTACAGCAAACGCTAGGTGATGAATTCCCTCGCCCCGTTTATCAATAAATTTGGCTATTGGACTGTCAGGATTTGTAGCTGCTAATAATTCAATTTTACTGTCGCCAATTTTAAAAAAAGAAGTTCTTACTCCTTCACTTTCTACAGTTTCGGTTTTATAATTTTCACTACCTAAAACTGCTTGGTAGGTGGCATTGGCCACATCCAGATCTTTTACTGCAATACCAATATGTTCAATTTTCTTCATCTCACTTCTTGTTTTCGGCAAAGTAAACTTCTATTTTTATATAAACAAAATAAACCAGATTCTAGCATCGATTTCACATCTTAGGTACATAACAAATTTATTATAGTATTTTTGCCGTATGGAAGAGACAAACAGACAAAAGAAAATAGGAGGGGTTTTACAGCGTGATCTTGCTGATATTCTGCAAAAAAACCTTAAAGATGCAGGAAGAACAGGAGTAATCATTTCAGTCTCTAAAGTAAAAGTGACTACAGATCTTTCTATTGCTAAGGCATATATTAGTATTTTTCCACAGAAACATGCACAAGAAGTAATAGAGGAAATAAACCTGGGCAAGTCTAAAATAAAGCATGAAATGGCTCAACGAACAAAAAATCAACTTAGAAAAATGCCCGAAATTAATTACTATCTCGATGATTCGTTGGAATATATAGAGAATATTGAAAAATCAATTAAAGGCGAAGAAAATCCCATAGCCGATCCCGACTTACTGGAACGCCGGAAAAAGTCATAATTTGAAATTTCCCTTCTACATCGCCAGTCGCTATCTTTTTAGCAAAAGCAGTAATAATGCAATAAATATTATCACCATTATTGCGGCTATTGGAGTTTTTGCAGGAGCTTTTTCGTTATTTATTGTACTCTCGGGATTTGCTGGTTTAAAAGATTTTAGTCTATCATTTTCCAATAAATTTGATCCTGATTTAAAAATACTTCCAATAAGTGGTAAAACTTTTCAATTTCCCGAAAACAAAGCAGAAAAACTGTCCGACATTGAAGGAGTTTCAGAGTTTAGTAAAATTATTGAAGAACGTATTTTTCTTGATTTCCGTAATAAAAATCATACTGCTTTTATAAAAGGCGTGGACAAGAATTACCGACAGGTTAACCAAATAGACAGTGCGGTTTCCGGTTCGTGGTTAACCAATAGTGAAGCACAAGTGGTGGTGGGAAATACGATTTCTCGAAAATTAGGACTTAGTATTTTTAACTATCAAAGTTTACTTAACGTGATGGTTCCACGCCCCGGAAAAGGTCAAATTACTGGTTTAAATCCAGGACAGGCTTTTAACCAGGAGAAAGTAATTGTTAGCGGAATATACAGTATAAATGAAGAATTGGATGATAAATATGTTTTTTCGAATCTGAATTTCGCTCAAAATCTTTTAGAATTAGATGAAAACACATATTCGAGTATAGAAATTAAAATAACACCCAACGCGGATGCGGATGCAGTTACGACCGAAATCGAAAAACTTTTTGGAAACGAGGTTATTATAAAAAACAGAGCCCAGCTTAACGAAGTGCTATATAAAATGCTTAATACGGAAAACCTAGCGGTCTACCTTATTTTTACCCTGGTATTAATTATCGCCTTATTCAATGTAGCTGGTTCTATTATTATGGTAATTCTTGATAAACGGAATAATATCAAAACTTTATTTAGTTTAGGTGCTTCAGAAAGGCAAATAAAAAAAATATTCTTTACCCAGGGAATGCTTATGACCATTATTGGGGGCGCTATAGGATTATCAGCCGCAATTTTACTGGTTTACATGCAACTGCAATTTGATCTTGTAATGATAACCCCGAGCTTACCCTATCCGGTAGCTATTACTATTGACAACATTCTTATTGTAATCTTTACAATAGGAATTCTCGGTCTTATTGCTTCTTTTATCGCAGCTGGAAGCAGCAGACAAGCATTAAAAGCAATTTAAACCCTGGGCTCTATAATTAATCACCCTTTGATTTCATATGTTTTCAACAAGTATTTGAGGCCTACAGAACTATGATTCTTCAATGGAAATATGTTCGGAGAATAATAGGATTGATAAAAAGATAGGTGACCTAGCCTTATAAACTAAGCGAACTGAAAATCAGAAAAATCACGTTCTACTTCATCAAAAGCGACGAAAACATCCGCAGCATCATCGCTGGTTACCATTTTCATTCGGTATTCCTTAAAATGAGGGATTCCCTTGAAGTAATTTGTATAATGGCGACGGGTTTCAAAAACACCCAATTTCTCCCCTTTCCAGTCAATCGCCATTTGTAAATGACGTCTTGCAGCATCAAGTCGCTCCAACATTGTCGGAGGCGCTAAGTGGTGACCGGTTTCAAAATAATGTTTTACTTCCCTGAAAAACCAAGGATAACCAATACTGGCGCGACCAATCATCGCACCATCAAGTCCGTAATCATCACGCATCTCAACAGCCTTTTCAGGAGTGTCTACATCACCATTCCCAAAAACCGGAATATGCATTCTTGGATTGTTTTTTACCTCAGCAATTGGTGCCCAATTTGCTTCACCCTTATACATCTGAACACGGGTTCTCCCGTGAATGGAGATGGCTTTGCATCCGACATCCTGAAGTCTTTCTGCCACCTCAACAATTCTTATGGAATCATTATCCCAGCCTAAACGGGTTTTTACAGTGATAGGTAAGTTGGTATGTTTAACCATTGCTTCCGTTAAAGAAACCATCAAATCGATATCCTTTAAAATTCCTGCTCCTGCTCCTTTTGAAACCACTTTTTTAACTGGGCAACCAAAATTAATGTCAATAATATCCGGATTTGATTTCTCTACAATTTCTATCGATTTTAGCATAGAATCCAGTTCAGCTCCAAAAATTTGAATGCCTACTGGTCTTTCTTTTTCGTAAATATCAAGTTTCATGGTACTTTTCGCAGCGTCGCGAATAAGTCCTTCGGAAGAGATAAATTCAGTGTAAACCACATCTGCACCCTGCTCTTTGCAAAGCGCCCGGAATGGCGGATCGCTCACATCTTCCATCGGTGCTAAAAGCAACGGGAAGTCTCCTACATCTATATTTCCTATTCTGGCCACTTCGGATTATTTTGGAGTGCAAAAGTACAAAAAGCCCCCAAACCCCCAAAGAAGGTATTTTGAGAAAATAAAGGTATATTGGTTTTTAAATTCTGTCTCTTTCAGAGGCTTCAATGCTGCGTTGGTTATCTTCCAGCCTAAAGTTCCCGAAGTTATATTTAAAACCCACCCGCACATATCGCATTTCTTCCCGAGCGAAAAATGAATTATCCTGATTGAGATACTTCGAAGTCAGTCTCGTATTGGTTTGGTTAAAAATATCGTTGAAATTAAGGCTAACTTCAGCTCGATTATTCCAAAGTGTTTTCCTGAAACCAAGGCTCAAAGTTGAAAAAGGATCAAAATTATAAGAACCAGAGATGTAATCTGAAACATAAGTGAAACTAAGATTTCCGGAAAAAGTGCCATCTTCTGAAAGTGTAAAAGAATTATACAATTGAGCAAATACAGCATCAATTTCATTGGTAACTTCTACATTATCGCTTTCTACCGCTAAAAAAGTATTTTCTTCGTGAAAAAGTGAAGCGTACAATTGGGCATACCACCATCCGCTTATCGAACGACCGTGCAAAATATCCAATCCATAACCTTTACTTTCCAATAAATTGGCCTGTAACCTTCTAATGGTAAAATTTTGATTATCCTGAAATGCCAAACTTGCCGATGATCTCCCATTATCACGATAATATACATCGAAAAAATATTTTCCCATAAGCGTATAATTTAAGTTGAAATTATTACTAATTGCCGCTCTTAAATTCGGGTTTCCGGCATTAAAATCATTTTCATTTAAGAAGTATCTAAATGGGTTCAGGCTTTCATATCTCGGGCGTTCAATTCTTCGGCTGTAATCCACAGTAAAACTATGGTTATCTGTAGCTCTATATTGTAGATAAACAGTTGGAAAAATTTCAAAATATTCTTGACTATTCAATTGATTTGTTGAAAATGACATTCCTAAAAGATCTGTATATTCCCCTCTTAATCCAGCTTTTGCACTCCACTTTTCCCAATCTCTGGATGCGCTGGCATAAATAGCATAAACCTTTTCATCATAATGAAATTCATCAGATAGGTTGTCATACAAGTTTTGAAGGCTTTCTGCATCAAAAAAATCGATGCCACTTTCAGAATCTATACTGGATAATTTTAATCCGCTTTCAAAAGAGGTTTTTCCCAGGCTTGAAGTTAAGTCTATTTGAGCTGTAAGAATATTTATATCTTGAACAGCCTCGGTACCAAAGGCAATATTATTCACAGCTTCCCCATTTCCAGAAAAATAATCGGTGTTAACCCTTTGGTGACGTTCCTGGTCAAATTTAGTATAATGCGCACCGGCAGAAATATTTCCTCCATTTTCAAAATCATGGGTATAACTCAGATCCACTGCAATATTGCTATCATCAGTATTTACATCACTATCAGTAATAAAGCGTGAAAATGGATTACTCGCCATAGTTAAAATATCCGTTCGTACCGAATTATCAAAAGTTTTATCGGGTGAAAAAAACAGGTTTGAAGAAAAACTAAGTTTGTTTTTTTTATCAAATTCGTAATCTAGAATAAAATTCGCATTATGCAGCTGAGAACGGGTTATCCGTTCAAAGTTGCTTTGCCACAGCTGGGATAAATCTGAATTAGGATTGAAATTGATGTAACTATTGTCCCGCTTTATCTCTTTGCGCGGGCTGAAAGAATAATTTGTAAAAATATTAAGTTTGTTTCCTTTCCAAAAGTGACTTGTTCCTAACCGATACTTAGGAACAATTCCCTGAGTATATGTGCCTTCAACACTTCCTTTATAACCAGGTGATATTGCAGCATTAGTGTTAATATTTAAAATTGCGCCTCCTTCAGCGTCATACTTCGCAGGAGGATTCGTGATAACTTCAACCGATTTGATATTTTCTGCAGAATAACTTTTCAAAAGCGCCTGTAATTCATCATTGCTAAGTTGCACTTTACGGTCATTAATATAAACCGTTACTCCAGAATTTCTAACCTGTAATTGGCCTTGTGCCATTATTACACCAGGTGTTTGTCTTAAAATATCCCAACTGCTTCCACTGGATAGCGTAGAATTTTCAACATCAAAAGTTATTCGGTCTATGCTTCGTGTAATTTTTGGTTTGCGGGCGTGGATCGTAACTTCATCTAAATTTGAAGAACCTTCTTTTAAAGTTATTTTTCCTATTTTTTCATTTGAATTAACTGTGATTTTTTGAAGATATTCTTCATAACCTACAAAACTCACTTTTAGCAAATAATTATTTGAAGAAATATCCTTTAGCAAAAACTCACCATTGTCCTCAGAAATAGCTCCTTTATAAACCGATGTAGAATCTTCTGCATTTAATAAAATAACGTTTGCAAAAGCAACAGGCTCACTGGATTCGGTTACCAATTTCCCCTTTAAAGAATGTTGTGCAAATAGAAAATTAGAAATTAATAATAGTAGGGTAATCAGAATTGGATTGTAATTTCTGGTCATATATTTCGGATGGCTTTTTATGGAAAAATCAAACAAATATATACTTTCTTAAATAAGCGGTAAAATATTTAGGGAATCTATTCTTTATTTCAGAATAATTTTAAACAATACTGCGAAAGTCTATCTCTTTCATTCTTCTATAGCGTCATATAAAACCTGTTGAATATTAGTCCTGGTGTTTAATTGATATAATCTTGTATTGCTTCGACTCGGCAAAACACGATTAGAAAGGAACAGATAAAGCAAATCTTCTTCAGGATCTACCCAGGCGTAAATTCCTGTAAAACCCGTGTGACCAAAACTCGCCCTACTCGCGTCTTTAGCTGTATTACTACTTTCACCTTTATAGATTAAATAAGGTTTATCAAATCCGATTGCGCGATGGTTATCGTTTTCGGAAAACTGCGTGCTACTCCAATTTTTAAGAGTTTCTTCCTCAATGTAACGTTCTCCGGCATATTCACCCATATTCAGGTACATCTGCATTAGTTTTGCCAAATCGTTTGCTGTAGAAAAAAGTCCAGCATTGGCCGAAACGCCCCCCATCATTACCGCACCTTCGTCGTGCACCATGCCGTGAATCGGTTTTTCACGAAACAAATAATCGTGTTCCGTAGGCACAATACGACTTTTTTCAAAGCGCTCCAAGGGTTTATAACCTAAGGTTGTTGATCCAAGTTTATCGTAAAAATTCTCATTAATATACTTTCTAAAATCTTGTCCAGAAATTTTCTCTACAATTGCAGGAAGGAGATAAAAAGCTAACCCCGAATATTTATATTTAGCATCCTTTTCTAATTCCGATTTTTTAATGGCTCTAAAAATTTTCTTTTGATAATTACGATGTAACCACAAATCTTCAGTGACTTTGGTGGGAAATCTAGCAGAGGAATCTTTCTTGAAGGTGAACCATTTAAAACTTCCATTTTTGCGAAGTGTGTTCTTCCAGTAAGGAATCCAAGGCTTAAAACGTGCCTGGTGTGTAAGAATCTCCTTAAAAGGAATTCCCTCCTTATTCGAGTTTTTAAAATAAGGTAAGTAATCGTCTATGGAAGCATTTAAACTGAATTTATTCTGGTCCTGCAACTTCATTAAGGCTGGTAAGGCCGATGAAATTTTAGTTACCGAAGCCAAATCGTACAAATCGGTTTTTTTCACTTTTACAGTATCACTGTATTGATGATATCCGTAAGCTTTATGTAAAACGATTTTCCCATTCCTGGCGACTAAAATCTGCCCTCCTGGTATCGCTTTTTTTTTAATAGCTTCCTGCATTAAAGAATCCACACCATCAAAAAGTACTTCGGAATTCATCCCAGCATCCTCGGGCAGGGTATATTTAAACCTTATCTTTCCTTTCACATCCAATCCCTGTCCCGATTTGAATTTATCACCAATACTCACAGGCAGTCGCCCATTTGCTCCCACCCCGCCAAAAATAAGTTGCCCTGCCATATTTTGTGTGGTTTCGCTATCTTGATAAGTTAATATTAACCCGGCAGCATTTTCAATTTTATTGAGTTTATTAATCGAATAAGGATTTTTAAAATAGCTGAAAACAGTATGCTCTTTCTCGGCAAGATATGCTATAAAATTCCGAACAGATTCAGAAAATTTCATTGTATTTCGTGGAAATCGGCTGTCATCATGAATTCCCCCGATTACCACGTTAAATTCTGAAAGTTTTTCTTTGAGCTTTTCAATTTCTGAAGACTTTGCATCTGGTTTTAACTGAAAGTTTCTTACTTCAGTGTATAAATTTAGGGTTTTCTGAAATTCGGTTTGTTTTGAAGCCCCAAAAGAAATGGAGGCAATCTTTAAAGTGTCCAGCCTTCTTAATGGTAAAATACTGTTTTCGTTTTTCAGGACGGTAAGCGAGGCTTCTACTAGTTTTCTGTTAAGAAATTTAGCTTCAGCGGTATTAATTTCCTTGAGGATATTTTTAGGACTTTGGCTTTTATATTTATTTAACCCCACCCATTGCTTAACCGCCAGGATCTTTCTTACTCTATCATCTAGCTGTTTTTGAGTAATTAAACCCTGTTGAACTGCTTTACTAATTTCATCAATAGCCTTAGGAACATCCTCGGTAAACTCTAAAAGATCATTCCCGGCTAAAATTGCATCCTTATCTACAATACCGGGTTCATTACCTTTGGTAACGCCTTTCATATTCATAGCATCGGTCACAATCAAACCTTCAAAACCTAAACTATCTTTAAGAATTCCAGTTATAATTGGTTTTGATAAAGTTGAAGGGACACCGGTTGAATCTAAAGCAGGAATATTTAAATGAGCGACCATTACGCCTCCAATCCCGGATTTTATCAATTCCTTAAAAGGATACATTTCCAGGGAATCCAACCTTTCAAAAGGATGATTTATTTGCGGAAGTGCATAATGAGAATCCGTATCGGTATCGCCATGACCAGGAAAATGTTTAGCCGTAGTAAGCAAATTCGCGTCCTGCATTCCCTGCATATAGGCAATCCCTTTCAGGGAAACGTTCTTTTTATTTTCTCCAAAAGAGCGATAATTAATTACGGGGTTATTTGGGTTATTATTTACATCTACTACCGGGGCAAAATTCAGATGAAGCCCAGTGCGCTTTATTTGTCGGGCAACTTCCTTTCCAAGATCATAAATCAAACTATCATCGCGAATAGCTCCAAGAGCCATCTGAAAGGGGTAACTTATCGTATTATCCAGTCGCATTCCCAGTCCCCATTCCGCATCTATAGCTCCCAACAATGGAACTTCAGAAGCTAACTGGTAATCGTTGATCAACCTTAACTGGGACTCAGGGTCACCCTGGAAAAAGATCAATCCCCCAATTTTTTGTTCCTTGATTAATTTCAGGATCTCTTCCTTATGCTCCTTATCCCGGTTCGAATATGCCGCCACCATGATTAACTGTGCGATTCTTTCTTTCGGCGTAAGCTTTTTCATTATAGAATCAACCCATTTACTATTGGTGAATCGGAGAAATTCCGGAGCCTTTACAGTGTCCTTCTGAGCCTGGAGTGAAAGACTAAAAAAAGTGACTGTGAATAAGAATAAAATTTTATTCCTCATTTTATAAATTTTGGTTTAAACTTTAATATGGTTATTTTTTTCGATAACGAATTGCCATCCAGCAACCTTTGTGGATACAAAAATAGCAACAAGCAACGAAGCGATATAACTTATTTGGCAAGCTAAGATATAAGTTTTCACAAAGCCAGGGTTAAAGTCCGGCTTGTTAACGAAGAATAATTTTCCTTAACATCAGCATAGGATCAGATTTTACCTTTGAAAATTCAAATATATAACTTACACATAAAAATATAAATTTCGATTAAATAATTAATCTTTTATAAAAAAATAGAGAAAGTATTTTTAAAAATAATTTTTTTATATACTTTTAAATTCAAAATAAATTCTTTTTTTCAAAAGCTTAAAACCAATCTTAATGCTTTTATCATAAACTATGACATCTCAAACCATGCCCTCAGATCTCCATGACTTTTTTATAGATGAAAAAAAACTAGCTAAGGTCAATAATGTAGAGCGAAAAAAATATCTACAAAAACTAAAGATCATCAAGCACCTTTTTCTCAATGGCGAGACCTCTAATGCGGAAGTCTGCCAGCGATTTAATGTAAGTCTTCCAACCTCTATGTCTCTGCTAAATCAGCTTGTTGAAGAAGGTATAGTAGTAAAAAAAGGCCGGGGGAAATCTGAAGGTGGTCGCAAACCTGATCTTTATGGGCTTGAAGAAAATTCTTTTTTCGTAATAAGCATACATATAGAACGCTATAGTATTAAGTTGGCGATAATCGATAACAATCATACAATACTTCACGAAAGAGCCTGGCCTGCAGAAATTTCTTCAGGCTCTAATATTGTGGACATTTTATTTGAGTGGAGCATGGAAATACTGAAAGAATCCAATATTAAGTTAGACCAGGTTATGGGTGTAGGCATTAGTATGCCCGGACTGGTTTCGGCTGAAGCCGGGAAAAACTTTACTTATTATTTAAGCGAACAGGAACCTGAATCCCTTAAAATAAAATTTGAGAAAAAATTCAAGAAGCCCGTCGCTATTTTAAACGATGCAAAGAGTGCATGTTTGGCTGAATTCCGTTTTGGATCAGCAAAAAATAAAAGCAATGTGCTGGTCATTTCTATGGACTGGGGTATTGGTCTTGGAATTATTATGGGCGGCAGAATGCATTCGGGAGAATCTGGATTTGCGGGAGAATTCGGCCATATTCCAATGACAGAAGACGGATTACTTTGTCACTGCGGAAAACGCGGTTGCCTAGAAACAGAAGCTTCCGGCCTTGCCCTGGTCAGGAAAGCCAAAGAAGGTTTAGAAGACGGGCAAACTTCAGTTTTAAACAACCTCACAAAGGAAGAACTAGAAAAACTCGAACCAGAAACCATTATTGATGCTGCCAACAAGGGCGACCAGTTTGCGATAAATGTTTTATCTGAAATAGGCATTAATCTAGGGAAAGGAATCGCAATTCTTATTCAAATATTTAATCCAGAATTGGTGATTCTGGAAGGCAAGATTGCTCAAGCAAAACAATTTATTACAACGCCAATTCAGCAATCAATGAATACTTATTGTATGATGCAACTTAAAGAACGTACAAAAATCCAACTTTCTACCCTTGGGTCCAATTCCAGCCTATACGGAGGCACCATTGCAGTAATGGACGATATATTTAAAGATCAGGTAAGCCTGGTTAAATCGTATATCAGTTAAATAAAAATTTAGAAATCAGCTAAAGAAATTATGGCCAGATTAAACCTTTTAGAAGAAACACGCTTTGAAAAGCTGCCAGTTAAAGTTTATGAAAATGAACAAATAGCCTCAAAAAAAGTAGCAAAACGAATCGCTGACTTGATTAAACGCAAGCAAGAAAACCACGAAAACGCCGTGTTAGGTCTTGCTACCGGGGCCACTCCTGTAGGTGTTTATGAAGAGTTAATTCGACTGCATAAAAAAGAAGGTTTGAGTTTTAAAAACGTAGTGACTTTTAATCTGGATGAATATTACCCCATGCAGCCTGATGCAAAGCAGAGTTATGTTAAATTTATGGATGAAAATCTTTTTAATCATATTGATATAAAAAGAGACAATATTCATATTCCTGATGGTACACTTGCCAAAGAAGATATAACTGATTACTGCCTGTCGTACGAAAACAAAATAGGTGCGGTTGGCGGATTAGACCTGCAACTGCTGGGAATTGGAAGAACAGGGCACATCGGCTTTAACGAACCTGGATCTGCTCCCAATTCAGGTACACGCCTGGTAACCTTAGATGATTTGACCCGCCGGGATGCCTCACGAGATTTTGGAGGAAAGGAGAATGTGCCTACCAAAGCCATTACAATGGGAATTGGCACCATTTTTAAAGCACGTGAAATTATCTTGATGGCCTGGAGTAAGAAAAAAGCTCCGATTATCAAGAAAGCGGTTGAAGGTGCCATGTCTGGAAACGTGCCGGCCACCTACCTTCAGCTCTCAGATAGTGTTGAATTTATTTTGGATGAAGATGCTGCTTCAGAGTTGACAAGGTTCGATACGCCCTGGCTGGTAAAAGATTGTAGTTGGAATAAAAACCTTATTAAAAAGGCCGTTATCTGGCTTTCTTCCCAGGTAACAAAACCAATCCTAAAACTTACCGATGAGGATTACAATAACAACGGTATGGCTCAACTCGCAACCGAGCAAGGCCCAGCATACGATATTAATATAGATGTTTTTAACCAGTTGCAGCACAGTATTACCGGTTGGCCAGGTGGGAAACCAAATGCGGACGATTCACAACGACCAGAGCGCAAGAATCCGGCTAAAAAGCGATCTTTAATTTTCTCGCCACATCCCGATGATGATGTGATTTCCATGGGGGGAACTTTCATTAGGCTTGTTGATCAAGGTCACCAGGTTCATGTGGCTTATCAAACTTCAGGAAATACCGCGGTTTGGGACACCGATGTTTTACGTTATGTAGAATTTGCCATAGATTTTAAAAAAAGCATAGGTGAAGACACACAAAAGCTAGAGGCTACATATGAAAAAATGCGTGCTTTTATTGATAAGAAAGAGCCAAATGACATTGATCTTGATGAAATTAGAGATGTAAAAGCGTTTATTAGAAAATCAGAAGCCATCGCTGGTGCGCGTTTTGCTGGATTAAAAGATAATAACATCCATTTTATGGCACTTCCATTTTATGAAACCGGAAAAAAAATAAAAAATCCGGTGACCGATAAAGATGTAGAACTTACCATGGAATTACTGAAAAAAATTAAACCGCACCAGGTATTTGCTGCTGGAGATTTTGCCGATCCTCACGGGACGCATATCGTTTGTTTCAGAATTATTCTTGAAGCGATGAAAAGGCTCAGAAAAACTGAAACCTGGATTAAAGATTGCTGGTTATGGATGTACCGTGGCGCCTGGCAGGAATTTGATATTCATGAAATAGAGATGGCTGTTCCTCTTTCCCCACAAGAGGTTCAACGCAAAAGACAAGCGATATTCCAGCACCAATCCCAAAAGGACCATCCCGTCTTCCCAGGAGATGATGAACGTGAGTTCTGGGTTAGGGCCGAAGAAAGAAATCGTGAAACCGCGGAGAGTTACCATTCATTAGGTTTGGCAAACTATGAAGCTATGGAAGCTTTTGTTAAATGGAAATTTGATTAAAATTATCAACCTGATGATTTCAGCAAAAAAAATAATACCTTTTTTCTACTTAGCAATGACATTTTTTATTTTCTCATGTGGGAGTAATCCATATGCGAAGACCAACAAAATGTATAAAAAACAGGCAAAAGCTTATAGTAAAGAATTGCAGCAGTTACCCACCCCGGAAAACCAGAAAGAATCCGCACTCGACTATGGTGATTACTGGGTGGGAACTACTAATTTTAACCTTCGCAAGCCTAACTATGTTATAATTCATCATACCGCCCAAGATTCAGTTCGGCAAACTTTAAACACGTTTACCTTGCCAAAAACACAGGTCAGTTCACATTATGTAATTTCCAAAAACGGAGAAATATATCATATGTTGAACGATTATTATCGTGCATGGCACGGTGGAGTAGGAAAATGGGGGAATAATACTGATTTAAATTCTTCTTCTCTTGGAATTGAAATTGACAACAATGGTAAAGAAGAATTTACCGAGGTTCAGATTTTAAGTTTAATTGAACTGCTAAAGGAAATTAAAGAAAAATATAATATTCCTGCCGAAAATTTTATTGGTCATTCTGATATTGCACCCGCCCGAAAAGTTGATCCTAACGCTAATTTCCCCTGGGAACATTTAGCCCAAGAAGGTTTTGGATTATGGTATGATGAATCTGAAATTGAGAAATTAAAGCTTGAAGCTGAATTCTTTAAACCAAACCCTTTAATTATTGATCTTAATTCTAGGCTCAACACTCGAATCCCCTTTATTGATAAATTAGTATTCCCCGAAGTAATACCGGCAGGTTTTAATGTTGAAAAAGCACTGAGAATAATAGGTTACAACACCTCGGATCTTCAAGCGGCTAAAGCTGCTTTTAAACTACATTTTATACAGGAAAATTTAAACCAGCCTTTTAATTCTTATGATTTAAAAGTACTGTACCACTTGCATAAAAAGTATTTATAAAAACACAAACTATTTGAGATGAGGATTTATGTACGGTCCAATGTTACAGACAATCCGTAACTGATTTAGCTTCAATTAGCATATCTTAAAGTAGATTCAAATTGCAGCATAAAGTTTATTAAAACTTCTTATTTTATCAACATCAATGATTCTAGAGCTTTAAAATAAAACCTCCTGAATCTTATTTAAAACCATTTTTGGAGAAATACTTCTAATGGCATTCTGATAGCCGTCGGGAAATTTATTTCCGTAAACGGAAGTTGGTATATTGGGAAATCGGGTAAGATCAGGAATTAAACTGTTTTCATCGGGTTGGTTAAACGGTCTAAATCCAGCATAAGGATGTGTAACACCCCAGATACTAATAACAGGAACTCCATACAAAGCCGCAATATGACCATTTCCGCTATCCATAGAAAGCATGGCATCAAGATTTGAAATCAAAACAAGTTCTTCCGAGAAGTTCAGTTTTCCCGCGATACTAATAGTATTTTTAAATTTCGCCGCCCAGATTTCCAGTTGTTGTTTTTCCTCTTTCCCACCGCCGAAAAGTAAGATTTTAATGTTTGGGTTGTTGCTTAATTCCTGTAAAACAGTTTCCATTAAATCTGTTGGATAAACTTTAGAATTATGCTGCGCAAAAGGGGCTATTCCCAGCCATTTTTTAGGCTCAGCACCTACCAGAATCCTTGTTTTATCTGAAAGTTTAGCTTTAGGAGGGAATCTATGTGTGTCAATCGCTAAAGGATAACCTAAAGCATCCAAAACATCAGCATAGCGCTGTACAGTAGTTTTTAACTGCTTATAAATTTTATTGTTTTTTCGAGTAAGCGCCTTCTTTTCGCTTCTGCCTTTATCAATTTGCTTCACCGTTATTCCAAACATATAGAACACCGAATTCAATATATTGGTACGCAAAACATCGTGGAGATCTGCTACTTTATCAATGCCAAGATCCCTTAAATCTTTTGCTAACCGGCAAAGTCCTATTACACCGCTATGTACTCCATTAACATCGGCCTTGTAAACCGAAACCCTTGGAATTCCATTGAACAAGGGTTCAAAAAAACCACGGGTTAAAACGGTTACTTTTAAATCGGGGTAGGTAGCTGTTAAAACCCTTACTACTGGAACCGTCATGGCAACATCGCCCATTGCTGAAAATCGAATAATCAAAATATGAGATTTCTCATTCTTTTCAGATACAGAAAGATCGCTCGTATTTTGACTGGTTTGATTCATATTTTAAGGGTTATTTTTACGTAAAACCGGGTTCAGTTCATCATCGTTATACATTTTCATTTGTCTGTAGACCTTCATGTATTTTATCCCAGCAGCGATATCTTCTAACAATTGATTTATTGCAAGAGAAAGATCTACACGTTGTTCTAGCAAAACATCAAGTTTCGCATTACACTTCATCTGATGTTCCTTTGAAGCATCTTTGCGGTTGGCCTCTTGATGCATATGATAGATCTTTAAGGCCAGGATTGAAAGCCGATCGACAGCCCAGGCCGGGCTCTCAGAATTAATTGTTGCGTTGGCATCAGGCTCAATATTTTTAAATTTGTCCAAAAAATAACTATCAATATATTCCACGGTATCTGTGCGGTCCTGGTTTGAAGCATCTATTTGGCGTTTTAGTGCTAACGCATCTACAGGATTTATGTGTTTATCACGAATTATATCTTCATAATGCCATTGTACCGTATCTATCCAACATTTTCGATACAACAGATGTTCAATCAATTCATTTTCGCTATTATAAGGGTTTAAAAACGGCTGATCAACCGTGTCCTTTTCGTGGTATTTTTGTATTACTTCCTGAAAGATTTTATTCGCTTTATCTGAAAACATAAATTATATTTTTTCTAAAATATGAAGGTATTCTATGGTTTTATTGGCTGTATGGTTACGATTTTTAGATTTATCCGCTTTGAAGCGCTGATAATTTTTTGTGACTAAATCGTATTTTCCAAAACAGCTCATTATTTTTTTTATTTCTTCACTAGGCAATAAACCCTCGTTGTTATAACTGAAAAATATATACCTGAAATTTGCATTCTCGAGTAAATCCTTAAATGAATTTACAACTCCCCCTCGCTTGCAGTAATTAGAACGATAATAATCACGAAGACCGGTTTTGCCCTGTGGTGCAAAGGTATCATATTTTGCGATAGTATTTAAAATATGGTAATTAGCCCCATACTGTCGAGCATTGTATGGGGGATCTAAATATAAAATATCGCCTTTGATCTCCTTTATTAAAAGGTTAGCGTCTTGTTGAAAAACCTTGTGTGAATTTTCAGTAAATTCAAATTTTGCCGGTTTGAGTTTTAATTCTTTTCTTGCCGAAAGTTTCACCTTTTTGAGAAACGCACCATACACGGATGCAGTATTAGCAACTTTATCAGCGCTTTCAAGTAAAGAAGCTAAAAGATAAAAATATTGGTCTTCCAATATTTGCTCACTCAACCTCCAACTCTCTATTTTTCGCCGAATCGCGTCTATTTTCCTTCCGTTTCCTTCAGAAAAATATAATCGGTTACCCTTACCGTTTTCACTGTATTGTTCGGAAATAAAACCTGGTTCACCTTTCAGCTTATTTAATTCTGAAAGAAAATATTCGATATCTAGTTGTTGATAATTTTCAATATAATTTTTAAGCAAAACATAGCTGTAATATTCTACATCATTTGCGATAACGGATTTTACAGAAGTTTTAAAATTCCTGCCTACCCTGCCAGTGCCTGCAAAAAGATCGCAAAAAACCATCTGAGATAGATCTTCGCTAACCACACCTTTTACCGTAGACTTTATAAAATCGCCAAGCTTATGTTTGGAACCTATATAATTCATTATATCCGCGAGATCATTTCAAACCACATTCATTTTGAACTGCTTAAACTGATTTTTTTAATTGATCATATCAAAAATAGCAACATATTTTTCAATTGAGTCCTTCAAAAAAAAAATCCGGCTTTTAGTTTCTTTTTGTTAACGTTTTTGAGCCAACGAAAGTAGAATAAATCAAAAAGGAAGGAAGGCATTTTCTAGAAAATCATTGGTAAACATATAGGCATTAAGATAAGCAATATGAGCAAGACTTCTCTAAAGACTTTATCCTGCTTTTGATCAAAATAGATGGAGGTAATAATACTAAGGGGCACAAAAAAGAAAATTAGTTCACTACCATCTTTGGTTGGGGCCAAAATAGCCACAGACACTGCAGTAACCAAGCTGAGTAAAACTAAGTTTAGGGAGGGTTTCAGGGAAACGCTGGCTTTATTAATTACGGCAAGAAACCTTACGAGCGTCCAGAGAGTTAAGGTTAAAATAATACTCACTGGAATGAGTATTTTAAGGTTTTGATAGTTTGAATAGTCAAAATTATTCCCCTCAAACCATTGTGAAAAAAAATAAAATTGATCGTAAACTAAAATATGAAAACTAAGCGTTAAGGCAGCTACCGTTAAAGCTGCAATTGGCGGGATTAACCAGTTTTTACCTTTGGGTAAATAATATAGAATTCCGGCATAAACCACAATCAGGAATAAAATAGACCAAAAATAAAATAGGGATGCGATACAAATCCAGAAAGTAGCATCAAAAACCTTCTTCTGCATCACTTTTTTTGATTTTAAACTAATGATTCTTCTAAAGGCAAAAAGCACACATAAGTTGGCAAATATAACCTGATGATTTTTTAAAAGGCTAAAAAATGAAGCTGAAAAAACTACGAATAGTAATATTTTATAGGCACTGCGGTAGGTAAGTTCATTCTTCTTAGCGATAAAGTTAAGAGTGAAAACACTTAGAACAAGACATAGTAAAACCGCTAATTTCTCCAAGAAATATAATGGATTAAAAACAATAAACCATTCCCTAAAATTAGCGATTATAAAAAAAACGATCAAGTAAACGGTAATCAAAACACCGTTAACCGGTTTTGATTTGCTAAAAAAGCTTGTTAGCATTATGGTTTTTTATATTTTTGTAATCTGAAATAACAAAGTTAGTTAATGTACACCTGAAAAGGTATTTTACTCTAGCTTTAAATAATTTGAACTTAAATTCATTAAAAATGTTAAGAGATATATTTGAAGGTATCGCCTATTTATTTGAAGAGATACTTTTCTATCCATTAGATCTTCTAAGGGAATTAGAATTAGATTCTTGGTGGGCGGCAAATGCCCTCAACTTCATTTTTGTTTTAGTCGGTATGGCTGCCTTTGCCTACTGGATGAAGCAACTCAAGCAATACAACGAACTCAACGATGAAGATCGCGACCCTACCGCGCATTCGTTTTTAGGATAAATCGAACCCGAGATCTTTTCTATAATACATCTTATCAAAATGTATTTTTTTGGCATTTTGATAAGATTTTTTTAGTGCCTCTTTATAATCAGTTCCTAAGGAAGTTACCGCAATTACGCGGCCTCCATTGGTCACAATTTTATCTCCTTCTTTTATTGTTCCTGCATGAAATATAATGGCGTCTTCGACCTTATCAAATCCGGTAATTTCCTTATATTTCTCATACGCTTCAGGATAACCTCCCGATACAAGCATTACAGTTGTCGCCGCACGCTCATCGATTTCTAAAGTTATTTCGTCTAATTTTCCGTGTGCAACTTTTTCGAAGACTTCAACCAGATCTGATTTAATTCTTGGTAGCACAACTTCAGTTTCTGGATCACCCATTCGTACATTATATTCTATCACATAGGGTTCGTTATTTACCATAATAAGACCTATAAAAATAAATCCCTTATAATCTATATTCTCCTCCTGTAGACCATTAACCGTAGGTTTCACAATACGTTCTTCAATCTTTCGCATCAATATTTCGTCGGTGAATGGGACTGGTGAAATCGCACCCATTCCGCCAGTATTCAAACCGGTATCGCCCTCACCAATTCGCTTGTAATCCTTTGCCGTGGGTAAAATTTTATAATTCTTCCCATCAGTTAATACAAAAACACTAAGTTCAATACCGTTTAAAAATTCTTCGATTACGACTTTAGCGCTGGCCGCACCAAATTTCTTTTCGGCTAGCATATTTTGAAGTTCGTGTTTTGCCTCTTCAAGATCGTTTAAAATTAAAACACCCTTGCCGGCAGCTAGTCCATCGGCCTTTAAAACATATGGCGGTTTTAGGGTTTCCAGGAATTTTTTTCCAGCCTCCAGGCTTTTCTCGGTAAAACTCTCGTAAGCCGCGGTAGGAATTTTGTGCATAGCCATAAACTCTTTGGCCCTTTCTTTACTTCCTTCTAAAAGTGCTCCGCGTTTTGAAGGACCAATCACTTTTACTTGCTTTAAAGCCTCATCTTCATTAAAATAATCAGTAATCCCATCTACCAGTGGATCTTCAGGACCTACTACCAGCATTTCAATTTCTTCTTTCAGTACAAAATCTTTAATAGATTTAAAATCAGTGACTTTAAGATCGATATTTTCTGCAATTTGTGCAGTTCCAGCGTTACCTGGCGCAACAAAAAGTTGAGAACATTTTGGGCTCTGGCCAAGTTTATAGGCAAAAGTATGTTCGCGTCCACCGGCACCAAGAATTAAAATTTTCATCCTGAAGTTATTTTAGTTATGCACCAAAAATAATTGTTTGTAAATTGAAGCACCAATTATTTCTGATAAAAAAGCTTTTTTGCCCTTGGACTGGTTTAAACTCTCGTTGCAACTTAACAAATTTCCCATAACCAGGGCGCAAAAAACATTAAAGGTAATACAGGAAATCCCTGAAGAAAATTATAAGGATTACATCTTCGAAAAGCGGAAGAACATTGTTGAATTTCACATACATAATAATCAATTTTATAAAAACTACTTTGGAAAAAAGGAATTCACCAATTGGAGTGAGGTGCCTCTGATGAGCAAAACCGATTTACAACAAAAACTTCAGAATCGTCTAAGCAAAGGTTTTTCAAAATCCAACGCTTATATAGGAAAGACTTCTGGCAGTAGTGGTACACCATTTGTTTTTGCCAAAGATAAATTTGCTCATGCGATGAGTTGGGCTGGGTTTCAGGATCGCTACCACTGGCACGGTATTGATCTTAACAAATCTTTGCAAGCCAGGTTCTATGGTATCCCCCTGGATTTCTACGGAAACATGCAGGAAAGAATAAAAGACCGAATTAGTCTACGTCGCAGGTTTCCCATTTTTGACCTTAGCGAACAGAAAATGGAGAATTTTCTGAAACGTTTTCAAAATTCTAATTTCAGTTATATTAATGGATATACCAGCGCGGTTTTACTTTTTGCGAAATTTCTGGACTATAGGAATTTAATTTTGAAAGAGGTCTGTCCCAGCTTGCAACTCTGTATTGTTACTTCTGAAAGATTGTTTGAAGAGGACAAAAGCTTGATGGAAGCGGTTTTCGGTGTTACTGTAGTGAACGAATATGGCGCCAGTGAAGTCGGACTTATCGCTTTCGAAAACTTAAAAAATGAATGGATCGTTAATGCCGAGGATCTCTTGGTAGAAATTCTTGACGAAAATTGTAATTGCGTCCCAAACGGTACTGAAGGCCGAATCGTAATTACTTCACTTTATAACAAGGCTCATCCAATGATTCGCTACGATATTGGCGATACCGGAATTCTTTCAGAACAAAGTACTGCCAAAAAGCCAGTTTTGAAAAAATTAATTGGACGTGCTAATGATGTGGCTATACTTCCCGGTGGAAAAGTAGTCCCCGGCCTTACATTTTATTATGTAACGAAAAGCATTATTGAAGACACCGGAAGTATTAAAGAGTTTATTATAAATCAAACCGCTCCCGATTCTTTTAAAATTGAATATGTGAGCCAAAAGAAATTTTCCGAAAACCAGCAACAGAAAATATTGCGCGCCATTGAAACCTATGTGGGTAAAAACTTAACAGTTGTGTTTCAAAGAAAAGACCGGCTTATACGAAGTAAAAGCGGAAAATTAAAGCAGTTTACTTCAGATATATAGGAATTATTCCAATTCTTTAATAATTCTAAATAATCTTTAATCACTGAAGTGTGCAAATAAGATGGAAAATTTCCCAAACTACTGTGAAAGGCTTGGGTAATACTTTGAAGAATTTTTCAAATTCTTTTTACCTGTTTTGACTTCACGAAAAATTGTTCTTTTAGAAAAATAAGCATAAAACAAGTACTTTTGAATACACTAAAGTCTAGAACCTTATGATAGACTTGGAAATTGTATTTTATCATTTCAAACTTATTTCCTGAAATCGATCCTTTTCTGACCCGGTATTTCGCCAAACATCTCTGAATTCCTATGGCCGGCCCTCCCTTTTTTAAAGCTTTCAGCCAAAGGCCCCAATCTTGGCGCTTTCTGAGTTCCGGAGCATAAATTTTCCCCAGTTTCTTAGCATTATAAATACCAGTTAAGTTGCCCAGATAATTTGATTTCAACAATTTATGGTAGGATAAAATGGGTAAAGCTTCTATGATTTCTTTACGAGAATTGCCGTTTTCATCTATTTGCAAATAACTGGAAAAAGAAACTGCATAACCTTGCCCTAGCATTACTTCAAGATGAATTTCCAGCTTTTTTGGCTTCCATTGGTCATCTGCATCCAAAAATGCAATAAAATCGCCCTGCGCTTCTTTAATGGCCTTATTCCGGCTTATCCCCGCGCCTAAATTACTTATATTCTGAATTATTTTAATTCGTGAATCTAGTTTTGCCAGATTTTTCGCTTTGTAAAGGGTGGAATCCGAAGAAGAATCATCAATTATAAACAATTCCCAGTTGGAATATGTTTGTGCAATAATAGAATTTACAGCAACCTCAATAAATTTTTCCGCATTATAAGCAGGCATTATTACTGAAACCAATGGTTTTTCCATAAACTCAGTTTAACGCCTAATATGATTTGAAAAATCTTTGTGCTCGCTTTTCTCCAGTTCTTCAGGACTCAGGTTTTTAAAATAATCGTAGGTGATTTTCATGCCCTGACTTCGTGAAATTTTGGGTTCCCATCCCAAAACTTTTTTTGCCCGGCTAATATCAGGCTGTCTTTTTAGCGGATCGTCTTCCGGAAGTCTTTGGTAAACAATCTTTTGGTTGGTTCCTGTGAGCATCAGGATTTCTTGTGCAAAATCTTTGATGGTAATTTCATCTGGATTACCAATATTCACAGGATCGGAATAATCGCTCAACAACAAACGGTGAATTCCTTCAATTTGATCGTCTACAAAACAGAAGGAACGTGTTTGCAAACCATCTCCAAAAATGGTAAGATCCTCTCCACGGAGCGCCTGACCAATAAATGCGGGGATCACTCGTCCATCATTTAAACGCATTCTGGGACCATAGGTATTAAAAATACGTGCAATTCTGGTTTCCAAACCATGAAAACGATGATATGCCATCGTAATAGACTCCTGAAAACGCTTGGCTTCATCATACACCCCACGCGGACCAATAGTGTTCACATTTCCGTAATACTCTTCACTTTGTGGATGTACCTGGGGATCCCCATAAACTTCAGAAGTGGAAGCAATTAAAATTCTGGCATTCTTTTCTTTAGCCAAACCTAAACAATGTAAAGTCCCTACTGAACCAACTTTTAAGGTTTGAATAGGAATCTTTAAATAATCTATCGGGCTGGCAGGAGAAGCAAAATGTAAAATATAATCTAATTGACCGGGGACATGAATAAATTTAGTGATATCATGATGAAAAAATTCAAAATTATCAAGTTTAAACAGATGCTGAATATTTTTTACATCGCCGGTAATCAGGTTGTCCATGGCAATAACATCGTAACCATCTTTAATAAATCGATCACATAAATGGGAGCCCAGAAATCCAGCTGCACCGGTAATAAGTATTCTTTTTGCCATTGGGTAAGTTTGATCTGAAATTAATAAAATTCTTACAGAATTAAGTATTTATCAATCCTTTTAGGCTCTCTTTCCAATGCAATATTGGTGTTGAGAATATTTGTTGAACTTTAGTTTTGTCCAGCACGCTGTATGCTGGCCGATTGGCAATGCTTCTAAAATCATTGCTTTTGTGTAATTGAGTTGTATGTAAATTCCTTGAAAATTCCAGTATTGCTTTAGCAAAATCGTACCAAGTAGCTGCTCCAAGATTGCTAAAATGATATAGTCCGAAATCTTTCTTTCCCGATGCGATTATTTTCAAAACTAAATCTGTGAGATCATTAGCATTAGTTGGTGTTCCAACTTGTGAAGTAATAATGTTTAAATCCGCTTTTTCACTTATTTTTCTAAGTATAGTTTTGTAAAAATTATGTCCGAATTCTGAATACAACCAGGAGGTTCTGAAGATATAATGCCCTTTTAAAACTTCAGTGATAGCTTGCTCTCCTTTAAATTTTGATAAACCATAGACATTAATAGGATTTGTAGGGTCACTTTCTTTATAAGGCTCCTCAGCTTTTCCATCAAACACATAATCGGTGGAAAAATGCACTAATTTTGCTTTGTTTTCATTACATACCTCGGCAATATTTTTAGCGCCTTTTGTATTTATTTCAAAAGCTTTTTCTCTATCAGATTCGGCTTTATCTACATTTGTGTATGCTGCGCAGTTAATTACCCAATCGTATTTTATTTCGGAAAAAAGTTCTTTCAACTGAGGCTTATTGGTAATATCGGCTTCCGATGAAGACTTAAAGTCAAAATTGAAATCAGGATAATTCCCGGAACCCATTTTAAAACAAGTTCCCAACTGTCCTTTAGCACCGGTAACTAGAATATTCTTCATCCAAAAACTTCTTTTAGTCGAGGTTGTTTTAAATCTTTATCAGAAATTATCATTTCTTCCTCCGGAAACTCCCAGTCGATCGCCAAATCAGGATCGTTGTAAAGAATTCCAGCTTCAGAACCTGGGTAATAATACTGGTCACACTTATAGGCGAAAACAGAAGTTTCTGAAAGGGTTACAAAACCGTGGCCAAAACCCTTAGGAATATAAAGTTGATATAGATTCTCATCGTCCAAAATTATCTTAAAACTTTGCTTAAAAGAGGGGGATTCAGGTCGCAGGTCTACAACCACATCCAGCACTTTTCCATAAATTGCACGCACCAGTTTTGTTTGTGCCAATTCTCCTATTTGATAATGCAACCCGCGTATAACCCCACGTTTTGAAATTGACTGATTATCCTGGACAAATTCTTTTTCGATTCCTGTCAATTCAATAAATTTCTTCTTGTGATAGCTCTCCAGGAAAAGACCGCGTTTATCCCTAAAAATATCGGGTTTAATAATAAAACAGTCTTGTAGAGGAGATTCTTCAATGTGCATAAACTAAGATTTAAAAATTTGTTCAAGAATTTTTTCGGTAATTAAATAAGTAGGCTTTACACCAGTAGTTCCCAAACCGCCAGAGGCCAGTGTACTACCGGTTTCTAGCGGATTATCAGAGGCGTAATAAGCATACCTCACTTTTACCTCGCTATTAATACTACCCCTTAATTTGGAAGCGGCCTGGATGGCTTTCTGATAATGCGCACCTTCCATTTCAAGTCCGCTAACATTCCAGGTAGAATCGTGAAAAAATTTAAGAATATCGCGGTTTTGAAGTGAGGTTCCCAACACAGTGATCATGGCACCGTCTACAATATCAATTCCACTACCTTCCAGATCGGCACGGCTAAGTTCATTTTTAAATGGATAGTTATCTGCAGTCCCTTCAAACAAATGAGCAGAGGGGATCATAATATCGCCTTTCCCTCCTTCCAGAATACCCGCTTTTCCCATAATGGAAATCGATTCCACGTTCATCTTAATCTCATTACCTTCAAAATTGTATGGCTTTAGCAGCTCATCCATGGTTTCGTAAGCCTGTTCTCCAAATGCATAATCCATCACGATAATTACGGGTGCTTTTTCTTCGGTTTTAATATCCCATGTGCCATATTTACCGTTTAATTTAGCAGTATCAAAAATTTGGACATCTATATTGGTACCACTTTTGTCTTCCAAAAACGTCATCCCGTTATCCAAAGCCGACTTCATTACTTTACTTCGTAAATCTCCGTTAACACTATTACTAAGGGTTTCGTAAATCTCCAGCGGTTTCTTCTTTTTAAGATCGGCCTTTAAGGCTAAAGGAGTATAAAGGGTATTCATTACACTATGCATGTTCGCACTAATAATATGCAGCGGGCGGTGCATTAAATTTTCTTTAATGAGATGTTGCTTAATATTATCGGCCCAGATCTCACCGTGAATATGGTGACCCAAACGTTCACGTAGAACCGGACTAAAAGTGATAATCCTTTTATTATTCTCAACTGTTTCTGCAATGGCAAGTTTTCCTAACCAGTAAATTATATTTAAAAAGCGTTCTGGATTCCCAGGTAAAGAAAATTTTGGATAGATATCCTGAACCTCATAAAACGTCCGGCCTAAAATATTGGCTGTATGGGTTAAAGCGATTTCCCTTTGCGCCTGGTCTAGAGGTTCCTCCTGCAACACAGCTTTTTCCAGTTTCTGCCAGTCACGGGTCACACTACCTTCTTCATCTATTATAACCCGACGCATTATTTTATGTGATTCTACAAATAAAAATGTAAGATGGGTAAGAATATCATAGATCTCAGAACGGCCACGCGTGATTTCGATATTCATTTGTTCATTGTCAATCCTGTAGCAATTACGACGACGTTTGGGCGGAACAATGGGCTTAAAATGTGAATTTCCATAACCTTCATCGCTGGTAAGATTAATAAACCGACATTCTTCAATTCCTTTTGGTAATCGATCTACCACGTAGAGTAACCCACTTAATTCTGCCTTATCATCGGCAATTGAACCGTAGATTTCGGGGCGAAGAATTAATAATGCTTCTCGAAGCGTTTCTCCCGAAACCCCCATAGGTTTATAAAATCCACGGTTAAAAAGATGACGCATCGTTATATACATGCGTTCTATAGCGTGGGTACTTTCTTGAGCACGGGTACGACCGAGTAATTTTAGATTTATCATTTTTTGCTATGCTTTTATAATTTTTTCCAGAACTTCGGCTATTTTCCGGTCGTTAGAAAGACGCGGTAGCTTGTTTTGTCCACCTAATTTACCTATTGATTTCATATATTCCTGAAAACCATTTACCGGAACTTTCGAAATTTTTAAGGGTTGGAGAATTTTGCCTTCAATAAGGTCAAAATAATAAGAATTTTGCTCCCGAAGACTTTTATCGAGTAATGCTCCGAATTTCTTTAAATCATCAGGCTCCTTTTCAAACTCTATAAACCATTCGTGATATGGTAATTCTGCATTTACAGTAGTTATTTGCGGAGCCACGGTAAACTCACTTATACGCGCATTAGTAGCTGAAGTTGCTTGCTGAATCGCCTCTTCCACTTCCTTGGCAATCACGTGCTCTCCGAAAGCAGAAATAAAATGTTTAATTCTACCTGAAACTATAACACGGTAAGGTTTTGTACTGGTAAATTGAATCGTATCCCCAATATTATAAGCCCAAAGTCCTGCATTAGAAGAAACAAGCATCACATAATTCACACCAGTTTCTACCTGGCCGATCGTAAGACGCTTTGAGTTCTCCTCACCAAATTCATCGGCCTTTATAAACTCGTAAAACATTCCTGAATCCAGTTGGAGTAACATTCCTTTTTCAGTTTGTTTATCCTGAAAAGCGAAAAAACCTTCTGAAGCTGGATAAAGTTCAATACTATCAACTTTTCTGCCGATTAGGTTTTCAAACTTTTTACGGTACGGCTCATAATTTACGCCGCCATAAATAAACAAATCGAAGTTTGGAAAAAGCTCACCGATTTTCATTCCGGATTTCTGTTGAAGCCTCTCAAAATACATTTGAACCCAGGAAGGAATACCGCTAATTACGCTCATATTCTCATTTCGGGTTTCTTGAACGATTGCATCAACTTTGGTTTCCCAGTCTTCAATGCAATTTGTCTCCCAGCTAGGCATTCTATTTTTTTGAAGGTAAGAAGGTACATAATGTGCTACGATACCGGATAAACGACCCATTTTTACACCGTTCATTTCTTCCATTTCAGGACTACCCTGTAGAAAGATCATTTTCCCGTCAACAAATCTGGCATTACCAGTTTCGGCGATATAACATAGAATAGCGTTTCTTGCCGCATTTATATGAGATGGCATAGAATCCTTAGTAAGTGGAATATATTTGGCGCCACTGGTGGTTCCGGAAGTTTTTGCATAATACAAAGGTTTTCCCGGCCATAAAACATCGGTCTCCCCGGCGACCATTTTATCTACATAAAAACGAAGTTCTTCATAATCACGCACAGGTACCCTTTCAACAAATTGGGTATGAGATCTAATATTCTTAAAACCATGGTCCCTTCCAAATTTTGTGTCTTTGGCCTTTTCTATAAGCTCCTGGAAGACCTTTTTTTGTGTAGCTTCAGGTTTAGAAGCCCAAGTATCTATTTTTCTACGAATATTCTTAGCAAAAATTTTTGCTCCAAACGACTTTAAAGACATAATCTTATTTGAAATTATAAGGCTAACTATTGACTTCAGCATAACCTTTAAGGCTGTAAAGGTCGTGATTTATTAGTCAAAATCAATATAATCTGTAGGGTCTACCGGGACGGCCTCGTTCCAAAGTTCAAAATGAACATGTGGGCCGGTACTATACTCTCCGGTAGAACCAGCCGTGGCAATAACCTCTCCCCTTCTAACATTTTCCCCCTGTTCTTTGGCAAGGGAAGCATTATGTTTGTAAACTGATAATAAACCATAATTATGCTTAACAATAATGACATAACCGGTTTCCGTAGTCCATTCTGAGAAAATCACGCGGCCATCTGCAACCGATTTAACCGGAGTATTTTTAGGAACCACAATATCTACAGCATAATGCTTTTCCTTGGCATCATAACCTGCTGATATAGATCCTTTTACCGGTGGGAATAAAGAAAAATCTATATTATCCGTAGCCGATGGCAATACATTGTATTTATCCTCCTGAGCAACTTCTTCCCGCAACAGGGAATCGGCCCGGGAAGGCTCTATGGGTTCAATTTCTTGCCCCATTACTGGATCCTCAATTAAAGAATCCCTATGTAGCATAGCAGTATCGGCCTTGCCAGTCAATACATTTTTAATAGCCCCCAAATACTGATTATTAAGCTTTAAAACCTGTTGTAACGAATCAGTTTTATAAGCCAGTTGGGAAGCCTTTTGCTTCAATTGGGCTGAAGAATAGCCAGGAATATATTCCTTAAGCGGCGTAAAAGCGATTATATATGTTGTGGCTGCGATAAGAATTATTACGCTTAAGGTGAGGGTAACAAATACATTAAGCCGGGTTAATTTAAAAGAAAGTTTTTCCTCAAAGGTATCTTCATTTAAAACTACCATACGGTATTTATGAAGTAGCTTTTTGGTGAATTTTTTTTTGTCTTTTTTATTTTCAGCCATAATTCGGTTACAAAGATAAATTAAAATTTTAGCTTGATATTTAAGTTCTCAAACTTAGTTCTTACTTGGGTCGTCGGAAAAACAAGCAAAACTTTTAAATAAATAAGGCTTATCAGGAATCAAAAAATCCCTTAAGTATAACTTAAATTTAAGCTATATTAACGTTGTAATTACTTTATTCTTGTTAAGTTTGTAATATTAAAACATACATTATGAACGCATTTATTTTACCATTAGCCATTGGTGCTCCACAAATTATATTAATTGTTGTGGTAATATTGCTATTATTTGGAGGTCGCAAAATTCCGGAATTGATGAGAGGTTTAGGTAGTGGAATTAAAGAATTTAAAGATGCCTCTAAGGATGAGAATGGCGAAAAGACAGTTCCTTCTGATGATAAGAATTTCTCTGAGGAAAAGAAATAGAAAAGATAGCTACCTATAATAAAAGAGCCCGAACTTAAAAGTTTGGGCTTTTTTATTTGAATTAAGTCTTATTGAATTTCTGCCGTTTGCAGTATTGCATCTAACTCAAAAATATTGTCTCGTTTACTTTTGGATGGCGAAAAAACAAAGCCTTCTAAAACTAAAAAACGTTCATTTGCTTCATCTTTGATGGCGTAGTTTACAAAAGGTCCCGCCATGAAAGCATTTTTCACTTCCCAGGTCCCGCGCGTCTCATAAGCCGGAAAACCATCAATTTCGGTTTCAAACAGATATGGTGCATAGGCTTCCTCAGTAATCATATAACTACCTTCTGTTGGTCCAGGTATATGAGCTTTTCCTATTGAATCACGCATCTTAATTATGTTCCCTATAGTATTGGTATCAGATTCAATCTGACTAATTGGTACCTCATAAATAAGAATTTCCATATTCCCTTTTGGAATTTCTTTCCTTATCCACATGAAATCTTCCTTTTCTAGTGCGTATCTATAAGCCGTAGGAAAATCAAGAGACAAGCCAAATTTCTCCTCTAACTTTTCATCACTCTTCAGCGATTTTCTCATTCGGCGTTGTTTCTCCTTCATTTCGGTTTCTTTAAAAGCAGAAATTAATTTTTCAGAACTCTCATTTATTACCCTAATTAAATCCTCTGGATCTTCACCAGAAATTATCACACCAGTTTGGGGTCTTGCATAAAGATCTTTGATGATGCGCGCATCAGCCTCTTTACCTTCTTGAACCGAGATAAAAGAACGATTTCTACGTACAAATCCGCTAAATGTTTCAGGTGGAATCTGACTTAAAGAAAACATAGGTTCTTCCTGCGGAAGTCCTTTTACCGCTTCAGCAAAATTATTTCTTACGGCTTCCCCCACAGCGCCTTCCCATAGGTTGTTCTCCATAACAACGGTAATTTGATTAATATTTCCTGAAGAATCAGAAAGGATACGTTCCGCTTTTTTATCGCCATTTTCATTACAGGAGATCAGAAAAAATACACTGAAGATTAGAATTAAAGTTTTTTTCATTGTTTTTAGTTTGGTTTGCAATAATTAACCCTTGAAAAGTTTAAGTTCCATACCGGGTTTAAGGCTGTTACTGCCCATATCATTCCAAGACCTCAAATTTTGTACCGTAATTCCGGGAAACTTTCGGGAAATACTCCAAAGCGAATCTCCCTTCTTTACCGTATAGGTTTTTGTACTACTAATTTCTTCACTTGTATCTTTTTTATTTTGTGCAACTACACCGGGTTTTCTAGGATAAATAGTTAGATACTGGCCTATGCGCAAATTATTACTCCTAAGATTATTCCAACGTTTAATGCTGCTAACTCCAACGCCATAACGCTGGGCTATCCTTCCCAAATAATCACCACTTCTTACCCTATATCGTAATTTCTCTTCAGCTTTCACAAATTCGGGGAAGGCCTTTTCTTCCTTTTGAATATCCTTCTCAGCAAAATTATATATAGCATCCTCATTACTTACAAAAGCCCCACTAACGGTGGTAGGAAGCCTAATCATATAATTCTCATCTTCTATAAAAGGAATTACATCTAGTTTATAACTGGGATTTAAAAATTGAAGCATTTCCTTTTCTACACCGGTTACTTCAGAAATTTGTTCGAAAGTAATCAACTGTTTAACTTTAATAGTATCGGTTTCGAAAAATGCGATTTCGGGCCGTTGTGGCTGAAAGTTGTGTTCCTCGGCATACTCAAAAAGATAAAGTGTCGCCAGGAATGCAGGAACATAACCTGCAGTTTCCCTGGGTAAAAATCTTCTTAATTCCCAGTAATTGTGAGAGCCGCCGCTCCGGCGAATTGCCTTAGAAACATTACCGGGGCCCGAGTTATAGGAAGCTAACACCAAATCCCAGTCTTCAAAAGTCCGATATAGGGTGGCCAAATATTTCGCGGCAGCCTCGGTAGACATTTGTGGATCCATACGCTCGTCGACATAACTGCTTACATCAAGTCCGTGTGCTTTTCCAGTTCTATACATAAACTGCCAGAGCCCGGTAGCACCCACCCAGGATTTGGCACGAGGATTTAAAGCCGATTCTACAATAGCAAGATATTTTATTTCTAAAGGAATATCATAACGATCCAACTGCTGTTCAAACATCGGAAAATAATATTCACTTATTGCCATAAGGCGCTCCATTGCCTTCTTATTTCTATTTAGGTAGGAATTGATTACCTTTTCAAGTATCGGGTGGTATTCTACATTAAATGGAGTTCTGGCGTTTAATTTAGCCAGTCGCGCTTTTAATGTATCTGTAGGAAGTTCTTTATAAACTTCCTCCTTGTAATCTTGCTCCCTGATACTTTTATACATCGTCTCAAAAAGATCAGAATCGGTAAGCTGTGCTCTCCAAACTGAATCAATTTCGGCTGCACGAGGCATATCCTGCAACGAGACAGCGGCAGAATCCCTAATCACAGCCGAAATTGGTAATTTGTCTTTAAATTCTGGATCTGGATGAGTAAGAATAATTTCACTACTGTCTACCTTTTGGAAGATCTGAACTCTAAAATTAGCCTTTTCGACCTGCTTCTCCTCAGTGTCTTTCTGCGCATGAAGGTTTATTCCAAAAAGAAAAACCAGCGATAAAATTATATACCTACCCATAATATTCAAGATTTAAAAAAGAACGTATAATCTAAGATTTTAGTACGTTTTATTTACCGATGGCATCAATCCCCGGCAATGATTTTCCTTCTAACATTTCCAGCATGGCACCTCCACCGGTAGAAACATAGCTTACTTTATTTTCAAAACCGAATTTCTTAACGGCTGCCACAGAATCTCCTCCGCCAACTAAGGAAAAGGCGCCATTGCTAGTTGCTTTAGCAATAGAATTTCCTAAAGCAATAGTTCCTTTAGAAAATTTATCCATTTCAAAAACTCCCAATGGTCCATTCCAAAGTATAATTTTTGATTTCTGTATCACCGCATCAAAATTTTTGATGCTTTCTGGGCCTGCATCAAGTCCCATCCAACCATCAGGAATTTCGGTTATTTTAGTAGTATCGGTAGTAGCTTCCTCGGAAAAGCTATCTGCAATGATAGAATCCACTGGCAGGTGTACCTCTACATTTTTAACTTTAGCTTGTTTAAGAATTTCTAAAGCTAATTCCTGTTTATCTTCTTCTACGATGGAAGTTCCTATTTTTCCGCCTTTAGCAAGTATAAAAGTATAAGCCATTCCACCACCAATAATTAAGTGATCTACCTTATCCAGAATATTTTCAATTACTGTAATTTTAGATGAAACCTTAGCACCTCCTAAAACCGCGGTCACAGGTTTTTCTTTACTATGAAGAACTTTATCAAGGTTTTTAATTTCTTTTTCCAATAAGTATCCGAAACATTTATTCTCAAAATAATTGGCTACTATAGTGGTAGAAGCATGGGCGCGATGAGCAGTACCAAACGCATCATTTACATAAATGTCGCCAAGTTCCGAAAGTTGTTTTGCAAAATCTTCATCGCCCGCTTTTTCTTCCTTATGAAATCTAAGGTTTTCCAACAATAATATTTCCCCGGGTTTTAAATTATCAGCTGCGTTTTTAACTTCTTCCCCAACGCAATCATTCACAAATTTCGGCTCTACCCCAATAACTTCTGAAACTTTCTTTACTATATTTTTTAAAGAGTATTTATCTTCGCTACCTTCGGGTCTTCCAAGGTGAGACATTAACACTACACTCCCACCGTCTTCCAGTATTTTGATTATTGTTGGTTTGGCAGCTTCAATTCTACTGGCATCTGTCACCTTTAAGTCCTTATCCAAAGGCACATTAAAATCAACTCTTATTAATGCCTGCTTGTCTTTAAAATTAAAATCGTTTAAAGTCTTCATTTTCATTTCATTTTTTAAAACCAAAATCTGGTTTAGTTGGTTAAGTTTAAGCTCTATCGGCGTTTATTAAGTATACGCTATTTACAAATATAAATTTTTCCGAAGACATTAAGATGTATATAAATTTTATATTTGCTTATGCTTTTTGAAGAAATAATAGGATTACAGCATTTAAAGAAACACCTAATAACTACTGCCGACAATGGTCGAGTGCCACATGCACAGTTATTTATCGGGAAAAGCGGTAGTGGCACTTTGCCACTTGCAATCGCTTATGCGCAATACGTACTTTGTAAAAACAAGCAGGGAGAGAATATAGCTGAAAACAAAAATTGTAATGAACGATTTAAAAAACTGGCACATCCCGACCTTCATTTTGCTTTCCCGGTGGCTGCAAATCAGAAAATTAAAAAACACCCAGTTTCTTCTCACTTTTTAGAAGAATGGCGACAATTTATAAAAAACACGCCCTACGGAAGTTTATTTGAATGGTACCAAAAATTGGGAATCGAAAATAAACAAGGTCAAATTGGAGTGGATGAAGCGCAGGAAGTGGTGAAATCTCTCTCTTTGAAATCGTATGAAGGTGGTTTTAAAATTATGATTATCTGGATGGCTGAGAAAATGAACACCGCCGCCGCCAATAAACTATTAAAATTAATAGAGGAACCACCTAATAATACGCTGTTTCTTCTCATAACCGAAGATGAAGAGCAAATTATACAAACCATTAGATCACGTTGTCAGAAACTCCATTTTCCACCTCTACCGGAAGATGAAATTGCAGCATTTTTAGAAAAAAATCAAAATTGTAGTCAGTCAGAAGCTTTAAAAATTGCCCACCAAGCGAACGGAAGTTATACTCGCGCTTTGCATTTATTACAAAAAGATAGTGGAGACCAACAATTTGAAACATGGTTTATTAACTGGGTGCGTACAGCATTTAAGGCAAAAGGGAATCGAGCTACGGTTCTGAAGCTTATTTCCTGGAGTGAGGAAATAGCCGCCATGGGACGAGAAACTCAAAAAAGCTTTTTATTGTATTGTATTGAGTTTTTCAGGCAGGCTTTAATGCTCAATTATAAGGCAGAAAACCTGGTATATCTTGAACCAGTAACGCCGGGATTTAAGCTGGAAAAATTCGCGCCCTTTGTTCACGGGAATAATATTCAGGATATTATTAATGCACTTGAAGAAGCTATTTACCATATTGAACGAAATGGAAATGCGAAAATAATTCTTACCGATCTTTCCATTAGATTAACCCGATATTTACATAAAAAAGCCGCATAAAATTATGGAAAACCTCTACGCAAATATTACTGAAATCTTAATCTTGCTTTTTATTCTTATCACTTTTTTACAATCTGGAATAGACAAAGCCGGGGATTGGAAAGGAAATATTGGCTGGTTAAAAGATCATTTTTCACAAACCATTCTTGCAGGGCAAGTGCCCTTAATGGTTGGTATTATCATGATAATTGAAATAATAACAGGAATTGGAGCAATTCTAGGAATAATCTGGTTACTTGGTTATAATGATCCGACAATGGCACTCTATACTTGCATTTTGGCAGCTGTGACGCTTCTAATGTTATTATTCGGGCAAAGAATTGCCAAAGATTACGCGGGAGCTTTTACATTAACCGGATATTTTATTGTGGTAATTTTTGGTGTTTATTTAATGTCCTAAAAAAAGATAAGCTTTTTCAAATCGATTTTGAAAAAGCTTATTTTGAAACAGAAAATAAAATGCAATTAGTTCTGCTTGTAGGTTTCATTTAAATTGTCAAGGATTTCCTGGGTAATATCCTTCCCATCTTTTGCGTACATAATATTTGCTGATTCATTGGATCCAAAAATATAGGTATAACCCTTCTCCTGACCGTATTCAGCAACATAATCTTTTACTTTTTTCACAATAGAATCAATTACAGCATCACTTTGCTTTCTGAGCATATTACCCTGCATTTGCTGTTGCTGTTGGATTCTCTGTTGTTGTTGCATTAATGCCTGTTCTTTTTCCTGGCGTTCTGCCTGAGACAGGCTATTCATTTCTTGCTGGTAAGCCTGAACTTCCTGCTGGAAAGCACGTGCTACAGAATCCAGTTGTTGCTTTACGGAATCAGATTTTGCAGAAAACTCAGCCTCTACCTCCTCCATTTCCTTGTATTCCTGAATCAATTTAGAAGTATCTACATAAGCCGTTTTTTCTTGGTCGCAGGAAGTTAAAAATAAAGCCACCATAAAAATCATTAAAAGTTTTTTCATCATAATTAGAGTTTGTTTATCACAAATGTAAGAAAGTTAAATTTTCGAGGTAAAGCAAAATTTAATAAAAAACAGAAATAGCGCTATTCTATACTAAATTAATTTTCAATAAGTTTTAGCAATAATTTTTGACTTAATTAGAAGGTCTCTCCTACCACTTCTCAGATTGAACAGTCCAACAGCTAATATTACTAATGAAATTCCCTTAAATATCCTTAAAATGCGTTTTTTAGCATTTTTGAAAAAAATAAACTAGCGAAGAATACTCTGAGGTATTTCGAGCTTTTATATTTGATTTTAAACCAATATTAAAAGCCTTTATAAGGCTAGCATTTCCATTTTTATTTTTTTCTGAAAGCAAACTCACGTAAAAAGAATCGAAAAAAAGTGGTTTGGTTTGAAGCTTCCTGAAATTATATTTCATAAATAATTCTGAAATACCATTTTGGGAAAAATGCCAAAGATGTCTTGGAACATCATAAGCTGCCCAATTTTCTTTATAATATTTTGCATCAAAACTTTTAAAATTTGGAACGGCAATTACCACAATCCCATTTGGTTCCAGTAACCGATATAATTCGTTTAATTGAAAATCTAAATCGGGAATATGTTCTAAAACATGCCACATAGAAATGACATTAAAACTATTTCCTTTAAAGAATGATAAATCTGGCTGCAATTTTATACCTTTTTCTAACGCCAACTTCCTTGCACCAGCATTTGGTTCTATTCCAGAAATTTTAAAATTTTTATTCCTTGCAGCAATTAAAAAATCTCCAGTCCCAGCTCCAATATCTAAAATTTTTTTTCCGCTTGAAACTTGAGAAATCCATTTTAACTTTTCAGCGAGCATATACCTTTTTACCCCTCGATATATTTTATCGGTAAAAGATTTTTTGGAATCGGTATGGGAAATATAGTTTTCACTATCATAGTAAATTGATAGGTCTTTGGGCACCGGAAGTGTTTGTAAAATTTCAAAATCGCTTCGCATTACTAAACGAAATTCCTCACCCGACACCAAATGATCTTTACAATTTAAATAAAATTCTTTATCAGGCATAGATGAATTTTTGAGAAGGATTAAATCAATATATATTACCTATTCAACTTGATTGCATACTTTAACTGAAAAGTTGGATTTATGTGGAGGCAATGAATTGTTAGAATTCACAATTACCATATTTAAAAGGCCACAGAAATGCTTTTTAACAAGTCAAAATTTTTCACACAAGATGATCTTTTCTCTAAACCCGTAGGGTTTTATTTTAAAAAATAAATTCAAAATCGCGATATAGAACCGTTTTGTTCCACGTGGAACGTTGCAATTTTATCGCCCCATATATACTAACAAAACAGAAATATCATTTGGGCTTACCCCGCTAATTCTAGAAGCCTGTGAGATAGAAGTGGGTTGAATCTTATTCAGTTTCTCACGTGCTTCAAAGGACATGGACTTGATTCTTGAATAATCAAAATCCTTCGGTATTTTGACATCTTCTAGTCTATTGAGTTTATCAGCATTATTCTTTTCCTTTTCAATATATCCCGAATATTTTATTTGAATTTCCGTTTGCTCCAAAATCTCAGTATTTAAATTATTCTCTTGAATATACTCCTCCACCCCAGGAAATTTTCTAATATCCTTCATAGAAATATTAGGACGTGAAAATATTTTAAAAATTTTATCACTTTGTTTCATCAGCGCGGAATTATTCGCTTCCAAAACCGGATTGGAATCCTTATGAGAAACACTTTTATTTCGTAGATATTCGACAAAATTAGATGATTTGTCTTTTTTCTCCGACATTTTCTGCATACGATCCTCACCAGCCAGGCCTATTCTATAGGAACGTTCAGTAAGCCTAAAATCCGCATTATCCTGGCGCAACAAAGTTCGGTACTCAGCACGGGATGTAAACATCCTATAAGGCTCTTCCGTTCCTTTAGTGATAAGATCGTCAATCAACACCCCAATATAAGCTTCATTCCGCTTTATAATAAACTCTTCCTTCTCTTGCACCTTTAATGCCGCATTTATTCCAGCCATTATTCCCTGGCATGCAGCTTCCTCATATCCGGTTGTACCATTTATTTGTCCGGCAAAATATAAATTGTCAATTAACTTGGTTTCCAAAGTATGCTTTAGTTGTGTAGGTGGAAAATAATCATATTCTATAGCATAGCCGGGTCTGAAAAATTTAACCCCTTCAAATCCGGAAACTGAGCGCAAAGCTTTAAATTGAATATCTTCAGGCAAGGAGGTAGAAAAACCATTTACATAAACCTCAACGGTATTCCAACCTTCTGGTTCTACAAAAAGTTGATGGCGATCTTTATCGGCAAATCGATTTATTTTATCTTCAATACTCGGACAATAACGTGGTCCAATACTTTTGATTCTACCATTAAACATCGGTGATCTTTCAAACCCATCTTTCAGAATTTCATGTACCACTGGAGATGTATAGGTCATATAACAAGACCTTTGTTTCTTCAAAGCCTGGGTTTGGTCCAAAAAGGAAAACTTAGATGGCTCCTCATCGCCTGGTTGTTCCGTCATTTTAGAATAGTCTAATGACCTACCATCAACCCTTGGCGGTGTACCTGTTTTCATTCTTCCAGACTCAAATCCTAAGTCGACTAGGTCCTTGGTAATTCCGGTTGCAGCTCTTTCTCCTGCCCTACCACCTCCAAAATTTTTATCTCCAATATGAATTAAGCCATTCAAAAAAGTTCCATTGGTAAGTATAACGGATTTAGCTCGGATTTCTAATCCTAATGAAGTTTTAACACCCGTAATTCTGTCACCATCCATAATAAGTCCTGCTACCATTTCCTGATAGAAATCAAGATTTGGAGTTTGTTCCAATCTAAGCCTCCAATGCTCGGCAAACATCATTCGATCACTCTGAACTCTAGGACTCCACATTGCCGGCCCTTTTGATTTATTAAGCATTTTAAATTGAATAGCACTGGTATCACTTACCAAACCACTATATCCCCCCAAGGCATCAATTTCACGCAAAATCTGGCCTTTGGCAATTCCTCCCATCGCGGGATTACAACTCATTTGCGCAATATTTTGAAGATTCATAGTTACCAATAAGGTTTTAGAACCTAAATTTGCAGCTGCGGCAGCGGCCTCACTACCAGCGTGACCGGCTCCCACTACAATAACATCGTATTCACTTTCGAACATAAAAACCTTCTTTCTTAATTTATTGTTCCACGTGGAACAATGCAATCTTTTCTTCTTCCTTCTGTCGCATTTCTTTGGCTTCACTTTCAGTTTTATCACCATATCCACACAAATGCAGAATTCCGTGACTCATAACCCGTTTAAGTTCGTCAGAAAAATCTACATTATAATCCATAGCATTCTCCTTAACACGATCTATACTAATAAAAATGTCACCAGACAGTTCATCTCCATCCGAATTATCAAAAGAAATTATATCAGTATAAGTATCGTGTTCAAGAAATTTTAAATTAATCTTGTACAAATAATGATCATCACAAAATATATAATTCAGCTCACCAAGGTGTTTCCCTTCAGAGGCAATTATTTTCAGGATCCATTTGTAAAAAGAATTTTCATCTTCTAATTCAAAATCATTTTCGGAATAAAAATTAATTATTTGTTCGCTCAAAATAAGATTTAACTTTCTGTTTATAAATTTCGCGCAAAGGTAAGCTATGTCTATTTAAAATTTCAATAGAATTGAAATATTCTTTAGCCTTAATACTTTGAGCTTTAGCTGGGTTATCAAAGATTTCATAATTGGTTTTCGAATTCCGTTTATTATTTTTTCCCTGCATATTACGAGCTTTCTCAAATTCCAACAACTCCTGTTCGAGTTGGTGTAATTGTTTAAGGACAGAACGATCAAACCCTTTATTTAGCATCTGATCTTCTACTTTTTTAATTTGTTCTTCAAGTTGTCTATCTTCCTGTGAAGAATTTTTCATATTTAACTCTTGTAAACGTTGCCTTATTTGTTGTTGATTTTTATAAATCTCAAAAAGATTTTTCATTTCCTCCTCTCCCATTCCTTCACCAGGTTTTTTTCCTTGAGTAGGATTAACACGTTCTTCTTTACTTCTTTTTTGAAATTCCTTAATGATACTCTGCTGCTCTTTTATAATATCCTGCAGTTGAAATTCCGACTTTTGCCCCTTACCTCTTCCCATTTTTGGATTAGCCTGTCGTTCCATCATGGTTAAAATCCTACTCAACATATATGCAAGATCATTGGCACCGGTTACCACATATTGTTGGCTGGCCGTACCTTGAGGAAGTTCGTTTTGAGCAAGACGCTCCAGTGATTTTTCAATATTAAATTCAATGTTCGTTAAGCTTTTGGTAATATCCTCTGTAATCATTGGATTACTTAAAGCAAGAGTATACAAACTATCATCGATATGTCTGAAATTGCTACGCAAATCATTCTGTCGAATGAGTTTGACCGCATACCGTGGATTATTGATTTCTATCTCATTAAAATCTTTAAGGAGTTCTTCCTGTTGGAAGGAAAATGTAATTAAATTATCAAGTATTTGTCGTAGACTTTCAATATTAGCCTTTAACAATTCAAGGCTTTGCTGGTTTGAACGCTTTTGCATTTTTGCACTGAGTTCTTCCATTTGCTTTGAAGCGTCTTTCTGGTTCTCATTTGCTCTTCTTTCGTCCCCTCGTTCTAGATTCTTTTCAGCTTCATCCAATTGTTTTCGAATAAATTCTTCTGCTACATTATCTACAGGAAATTCAGTAGGTTTTTTCAACTCTCCATTTTCCTTTTCAAGCATTCTCAATTCTTTTCGAAGGTGCTCAAATTCCTTTGAGATCTCCTTCTGCTCCTTTAAAGATTTATTATCAGAAAATTCTGACAATTTCAATTGCTTATCAGCCAGCCCTTTAAGATTTTCAGCTAATTTTTGTAGTTTTTCTTCAATATAATAACGCTTAGTCAATTCTAAAAGCTGTTCCAGGTTACGCTCCTCAGTTTGATTCCTTTTTGATAATTCTTCGAGCCTCTGTCCTAATTCCTCCCGCTTAATCTTTTCTGCCATTTTTTGTAATTCCTCCAGTAAAAGCTCATCTTTTTTTAAGCGTTCTTCTGTTCTTTCTAAACGTATCTTCAATTGCTCCTTATCTTTAGGATTTGAATCAAACTCTTTTTTACTTTCAAGGGTTTTTCTTAATTTTTCCGAATATTCACGCATCATTTCAGTTTGCTGCCTTTGTCTGTCTATGTAATTCTCCAGCTTTCTGCGCTCATTATAATCGAAGTTTTTGTTTTCTTTTTGTATGCGGTTTAATTCATTCAATTCCTCTTGAGAGGATTTAATATTACTTAAACTTTCCCCTAATTTATCAATGGATCGCTTTTGTTCTTCCAGCTTTTCTTCCTCAATATCTTCGGCAGTTTTCTTTTTGAAACTAAAAACTACACTTTTAGTATTTTTTGAACCGTTTACGGCATCATTATCCCATAGCTCAAAATAGAAATTATAGGTTTTTCCAGGGATTAAATTCAAATCCCCTGGAAACGTATAATGAAACTCATCAAAAGTTTCATTGGTAATTGAAATTTGCTTTTTATTGATGCTATCTTGTTTACTATCAATGTAATAAACTAAGTTTAACCGCTTTAGGCCGTAATCATCAGAAATTTTACCGTAGAAATATTGGGTACTATTATCTATGGTATCCAGTTTCTGTTGAACTTCCATTTGTGGATACTCGTCTTTAATCATACTAACCGAATAATTAAGAGCCTCAAAATCCTTAAATGTATTATTAGAAGTACTCACACGATAATTGAAACGAGAATTGACTGCCTGGGAATACTGGGAACCGAAGCTTTCAGCAGGAATATCTACCGATGAATTACTGGTCGAAAAATTAATAATATCAGTATTCCTGGTATTAAAACGCCAGGTAATTTCTGTGCCCTCCGGGAGATTCACATTACCAGTTCCGCTCAAACTATCGGATGTTTTTCCAATATAATCAGGATAATCAAACACCATAGTAAAGTTTAAAAGCTTGGGGATTTTCAGTGTTTCCAGGATATATGTTTTTGAAGAAACTCCGTTAGCTCCAAGGTTAAATTTGACATCATTTCGAAGTCGTTTAAAATCATATTCGAAATTACCTGGAGCAATCTCTTTCAAAAAATAAGTTTGTCCGTTATAAGAAATTTCAGCCTTCTCGGGAGTTAATTTACCTTCGGTTTTCACCAAAATTTTAAAGGCGGAATTCTCCGTAGCTTTCAGAGAATCATTCATAATTACAAAACTAAAAGGTGCCGGAGCTTCAAAAGCGATGTTGTATTTGGTCAGACGTTCCAAGGGCGCGGCCACCAGATTAATTTTACCGGTAACTAAGAGTCCTAAAATTAACATTATGGGAAATAAAGCATATTTTAAAAATTTACCGCTCTCTCTATAATCTACCGCTCGGGTAAAAGGAATATTATTTAATTCGGCCGATTTTTGTTCAATACTAGCCAGTAATAATTCAGAATTTGGGCCATCCTTTTTGAGCTGAAGGATATTCAATAATTTATCTTTTACTTCGGGAAAGTGAGAACCGATAATTTTTGAAGCCTCTTCCTCATTAATTCCCTTAGACATTTTAAAAAGCTTGGCTATTGGGAACAGGATAAAGTATATCAAAAGCATCACCTCTACCCCAATAAACATCCAGAATAGAAAAGTACGGCTCCAAGGATCCAACCATAAAAAGTATTCAATGGCCAAAACTGCCAACAAATAAAGAAGGCCAATGGTTAAAAATAAAACAAGCCCTTTAAGCAATTTATTCAGGTGAAATTTCCTGATAAAAGCTTCCAGTCGTTTTTTAATCTGTAGGTAATTATCCATAATTGAGGATTAAAAATACAATAATTTTACCGGAGTAATTTATTGCGGGATTGGTAATCTACACATTAGGTTTCGTTTAATAAGGTTGTATCTTTGCCACTAAAAATAAAATTAGATATGTCTGCTAAAGTTCGCGTACGTTTTGCTCCAAGTCCAACAGGCCCATTGCATATTGGCGGAGTAAGAACAGCTTTATATAATTATTTGTTTGCCAAGAAACACAAGGGTGATTTTGTATTGCGTATAGAGGATACGGATCAAAACCGTTATGTAGAAGGTGCCGAAAATTATATCATTGAATCCCTTGAATGGTGTGGAATCGCTTTTGATGAAGGTCCCGGCAAAGAAGGAGATTATGGCCCATACCGGCAAAGTGAACGTAAAGATATGTACCGGAAATATGCCGAACAACTTATTAAATCTGACCACGCCTATTACGCCTTTGATACTGCTGATGAATTAGATGCCCATAGAAAAGACCACGAAGAAAGAGGCAAGACCTTTATTTATAATTGGCATAACCGGGAAAAACTTCAAAATTCTCTTTCGTTATCTGAGGATGAAGTAAGAGAAAAATTAGATGCTGATGAAAATTACGTTATCAGGTTTAAATCACCTAAGGACGAAAAGCTTCATATTAAAGATGAAATTCGCGGGGATATGGAAATTGACACCAGCACCTTAGATGATAAAGTTTTGTTTAAAAGTGACGGAATGCCTACCTATCACTTGGCTAATATTGTGGACGATCACTTAATGCAAATATCCCATGTTATTCGTGGAGAAGAATGGTTGCCTTCACTGGCACTTCATTTTATGTTATATCGTGGTTTTGGTTGGGATGCTCCTAAATTTGCTCATTTGCCACTAATTTTAAAACCACAGGGAAAAGGAAAATTAAGCAAACGCGATGGTGATAAACTAGGATTTCCGGTATTTCCCTTAGAATGGAAAGATCCCAGTTCCGGAGAAATTTCTACTGGATATAGGGAAGATGGATATTTTCCTGAAGCCGTTATCAATATGCTTGCTTTTTTGGGTTGGAACCCTGGTACGGAACAGGAATTTTTTAAGCTGGACGAACTGGTTAAAGCTTTTGAAATAAGCCGTGTACATAAAGGTGGAGCAAAATTTGATCCTGAGAAAACCAAGTGGTTCCAACAGCATTATATGCACGAAGCTGATGAAAAACCAGTCGCTGAAAAACTGGAATATATTCTTCAGAAAAAAGAAATAAAAGCCTCTTCAGCCTACGTTTTAGAAGTAGTGAAATTAATGAAAGAGCGTGCTGTTTTTGTAAACGATATTTGGGAACAGGGTTATTTCTTTTTCGTTGCCCCTACTTCATACGATCCAAAAAATGCTAAAAAATCCTGGAAAGAAGGAACTTCCGAAATAATGCAGGAATTAATAGATCTTTTAAAGGAACAGCAAGATTTTGAAGCCGAAGCATTGCAGGTTAGAGTTAAAACCTGGATAGAGGAAAAAGGAATTGGTTTTGGAAAAGTTATGCAGCCTTTTAGATTAGCCCTGGTGGGTGCTATGCAGGGTCCCGATCTTTATGTAATTGCCGCAATGATTGGAAAGGAAGAAACCATTTCCCGACTACAAAATGCGATAAATACTTTAGGCTAATTTGTTGGACCTATACTGATAAAAGCAGGTTATTTTTAATTTGGAAGTAGGCTTACACCGGCAAGGCAGCAGTCTGATACAGATATTGTTTCTTAGCCTCAATAAGGGTTGAAATTATCTCTTCAAATAGCCTTTTTTGTTTTATGTAAAGCAGAGCGCTAAGCAAAGTTTCACTATCTTGGTATACAATCAACTCATATTCGATAAAATATGCTTAGCTACGTTATTATATCTATTTTAATAGTATTATCTTTTGTTATACTCTTCAGTGGAATTTTCACGGTTCGCCAACAAAAAGCAGCGATTCTTGAGAGGTTCGGGAAATTTAAAAGTATCAAAAATTCCGGATTACATTTAAAGATCCCTATAATCGATCAAATAGCAGGAAGGATCAATTTAAAAGTCCAACAACTAGATGTTCTAGTAGAAACCAAAACCAAGGACAACGTATTTGTTAAGTTGAAAATTTCTGTCCAGTTCCAGGTTATAAGAACTAATATTTACGATGCATTTTATAAACTTGAAAGTCCGTCAGATCAAATAACTTCGTATGTTTTCGATGTGGTAAGAGCTGAAGTTCCTAAAATGATATTAGATGATGTTTTTGAAAGAAAAGACGATATTGCCATCGCTGTAAACCGTGAGCTCAATGAATCTATGCAGGATTACGGATACGACATCATTAAAACGCTTGTAACGGACATTGATCCGGATGAGCAGGTAAAACATGCTATGAACAGAATAAATTCAGCAGAACGTGAGAAAGTGGCTGCTGAATACGAAGGTGAAGCTGAAAGAATACGTATTGTAGCTAAGGCACGAGCTGAGGCTGAAAGTAAACGTCTCCAAGGTCAGGGTATCGCAGATCAAAGAAGAGAAATTGCTAGAGGCCTTGAAGAAAGCGTAGATGTTTTGAATAATGTTGGGATTAATTCGCAGGAAGCTTCAGCTTTAATTGTTGTTACACAACATTATGATACTTTGCAGGCCATCGGTGAAGAAACCAATAGTAACCTTATCTTATTGCCAAATTCCCCCCAGGCAGGAAGCGATATGCTCAATAATATGGTGGCATCATTTACCGCTTCAAATCAGATTGGCGAAGCAATGCGCAAGAAAAATGAAGAGATTGAGCAGCAGAAAAAGAAGTAATCCAATGTAATGTAACAAAGTTGGAGTATAAAGCTTCTCAACCTTCTAATTACTATTTGAAAAATATCAAGTGAGAATAAAATGTAAATAGAGTAGGAAGATAGGGATTAATTCCCTATCTGTCCTCTCACACCACGCGTACGTACGGTTCTCGTATACGGCGGTTCCTTAGTTTACCC
>NZ_SNWE01000020.1 GCF_004362395.1 Salegentibacter sp. 24 | reverse complement strand
GATTTGAAGACCGCATTAGGCTCGATTTGGCAACCACTCCTTCGGGGGTACCCCCGAAGGAGTGAAGCAAAGGACAGAGTTCAGATTACACTCCCAATCATCAGGGAAGAGTAAATAATTTGGTAATTCTTAAATGATTTATTTCGATCAGGATCATCAGCAGTCACAAATTTTTCCAGTTTAAAGATTTATGCTTTCTAAACCACTCCTTATTATTGAAGGTTTAAAGAAAAATTAAAAATTTCTATATTTAAGCTTTGAAAATATTTCAAGTACTGAGTTTTACTTATGACCTCCTTACTCTCTCTAAATCGGGTCCTGCAAAATCACCCTTTGTTTTTAAGTATCACAATTATAAATTATGATAGTGAGATTACTAGTTATAATTTAATCGGTTCAGGTAAGGTTTATTTAAATTTTATTTATGGGAGTATTCAAAAGATCAACTCCGATGGGACAAGACCAGAATTGGGTAGGATTCAACTTCAGCCCGTGGAGAATTATTTTTCATTACAAGCTGAGAAAGGTGCAAAATTAATTACACTTGCTATAAAGCCATTTCATTGGAATAATATAACCAAAGAGGATGCGAAAAATGCTCGTAACTCCCATTTTGATATGTCCATGGCGGTATCTGGTGCTTTACTAAATTTATTATACCAAGAACTTGAACAGGTAAACTGTCCGGATAAAGCCTTAGAAAAAATAGATAACTACTTCGATAGTTTTTATCCCCAATGGACTAAAATTACCCCGATAGATGAGATTATAGAGGATATTTTTAAAAGCCAGGGCAGGGTGGCTATAAAAGATATTTTAAATAAATATCCATTTTCCAGAAGTACTTTAAATACCTACTTTTATAAGCAAATAGGGGTATCCCCTAAATTTTTTATCAAATTAATACAATTCAATAATTTACTAAGAGAATTCTTATTAGAAAAAAAGACCATCTCGGAAATAATAAAGAATTGGGATTATTACGATTATTCACATTTAAAAAAAGATTTCATACTATTTACTGGGGGTCCACCAAAGAATTTCGAAAAATTTCGTGATGGGACTTTGGAAATGATTTTTAAAAATTTCTCCTACTGGTAGTTTAACTTTTTTTAACGTAAAACACTTCTTAGGTTTTATAAAAAATTAACAATCAAGGGGGTTTTTCCCTTATTTATATGTAAATTCTTACATATATCATTAATGTTTTGTTATTAAGTTTGTTGGTCAATTAGTGCAACCAAATACTAAATTTATTGCCAATTATAACTTAGAAAACATGATCATCGAGAATAGGTACGGAAAAGATATACTTGATTATTATTCCAAATATGTTGATCTATTTTATATAGATGTGCTGTCAGAAAATTTAATAAAGGCAGGCATAGGGGAAGAATACAGTGATGATTCTTTTTTACAGATTAAATTATCCGGTAGAGATGGACAATCTGCATTTGATTCGGAGCTAGTTAGCTATGGAACCGAAAAGAGGCTTACTTCAAAATTACAAGCCAATTATTCCCAATCTTATTTTTTCTGCAAAACATTTTCTTATACCCAAACCTTAAGTGTGGACGCTAAGCCTAGCGTCTCGGTAGGTGGAAAGAATGATGCAGCTAGTGGAAATGCTAAAATAAGCCCGGACTATTTGGGCCGGATAAAAAATCCGATGCCTATACCGTATCAAAAATCTCTTCCAAAAATCTTTGAAAAACTACAACTGATTATATCAGGCAGGAGGTTTTTATGTCATTCTATAGATTTAGGAAGTATGGGAGGTTAAGGGCAAAATGAAAAATTGGGAAGAGGAAATAAATTACGATATGATTAAAGCGGCGGATGGATCATTTCAAAGGTTCAAGGTCTTAATTCTTCAACAGAGATATGTCAGACAAGATGAAACAACATTTTGAACTTTTCAAATATTCTAATTTTTTAAATATCAATTAATTAAATAATCAACAATTCAAAACAAATTATTATGGAACCTTTTATTGGACAAATTATGATGGTAGGATTCAACTTCGAACCACGAGGTTGGGCATTTTGTGACGGTCGTTTATTATCGATTTCAGGAAATGAAGCTTTATTTTCTCTTTTGGGAACAATGTATGGCGGAGATGGTCGCACTAACTTTGCCTTGCCAGATCTAAGAGGAAGAAGCGCTGTGGGATTAGGGGAAGGACCTGGACTTTCACCAATCAACATCGGAGAAAAAGCAGGAGCTGAACAAATCACCTTAAACACTAATAATATGCCTTCTCATTCTCACAACCTCCAAGCAAGTAATGAGGCAGGGACCGCATCTAGTCCAGTTGGAAATTATCCGGCTGTTTCAAAGTTTCAAGAAGATAGACAAAGTCCGGTAGTTTCTGTTAATTCTTATGGTAACACAGCTAATTCATCGATGGCTTCACCAGCTATAGGTAGTTCAGGAGGTAATATGCCTTTTAACAATCGAAATCCTTATTTAGGAGTTAATTATGTTATAGCACTAGTTGGTATTTTTCCAAGTAGAAACTAATTCTTATAGTCCTTTGGAATCAACTTTTTCCAAAGGACTTTTTACGCTTGCTTCAATTCTTTACGTCCTTCTATTATGAAAAAAAAACTACTTCTAATTTTTCTGTTTTTTACCTTCTTTCTGCAAACAGCTTTTGCACAAATTACTACCGTTGATTTTAATGGTCTTTCAGAAAACCAATATTTGGCTCAGTCCTATTCAACCGGTGGGTTTACCTTTTCAATAAATTTGGCAAATGGTGCTGGAATTGTGACTAGATCCGGATCAGGTTTTCAGGGTTCAATTAGTCTTTATGATACTAACACCAACATTGGAGCATTGACCCGGTGGACTATTAAAAAAAATGATGGCAGTGAATTTCAATTCAGGAGTATATTCTTACAAGATGCTGGTTTTGCCAGCCCCTCAGGAACCATTCAGGGTTTTAAAAATGGATCAGCTGTTGGTCCAGCAAAATCTATTAATTTTAATTCCGGCACCGCAGGATTGAAGGACTTTGCTGGGGATCCAGATTTTTATGATGTAGATGAAATAAGAATTCAAGCCGTAGATATTAATTTCCATTTGGACCACTTTACTTATGGTCCTGTCTTCGTGGATGAAACGGAGATTCCTGCTGAGATAACTTCCATTTCCTTAACAGGAGCACCTCTTTCCAATGTTTCTTCGATAACTTTTGCAGTTAATTTTAGTAAAGCAGCTTTAAATGTTAGCAGCGATGATTTCGACTTAAATAGAACGGGTACTGCAAACGGTTCTATTGGTTCTGTATCAGGTTCAGGTTCTTCCTATACAGTTACAGTAAATAATATTATAGGGGAAGGAAGTTTACGTTTGGATCTTAAAGAAGGAACCAATATTACTAACAGCAACGGAAATAATGGTACTGCCGGCTTCACCTCGGGACAAACTCATTATGTGAGCCCTTGTCTGATAGAGACATTAGAAGATGAGACCAATGGAAGTAAAGCCTTTTCTATTGGTAGTAATAATTTTAGCATTACCGGAAATATGGAGGTGCGCACTGAAACTCCCACAATCGGCATTGATGGTTCAAGGTATACCCTAATAAATACAGGAACCGGTAACTACACCATTTCTTCTAATAATGGTGTTGTCCTTCTTAATAGCATGGCTATTTATCTTTCCTCCTTAGCAGATGGAACCAATCCAACTGGAAACGGAACACTTACCTTGGTAGGTAAGCAAGGTGGAAGCACTGTTTATACAATTACCAAGAACTCTGGTTTTGAAACTGATGGGACGACAAATAGTGGTTATACCATTTTGGATTTTTCTACAGAAGGAGGAGTGGACAATTCTATAATTCCCGTAGATCAACTTGAAATTTCCATAGGAGGAGCATTCCAGTATTTGAATGTAGATAATTTCGGCTTCTGCACCGATGATGAGGCCCCTAATGCTTATTCGGTTAATATAGATCAGGATCCTATTGCAGATGCAACTGAAAATGATGTCAGTTTCACTTTTACTGATGCGGAACTAAATGCCACCTATAATTATACTTTTACAAGTTCAGGGGGCGGAACCCCTATATCTGGTTCAGGAACGATCAGTTCCGTAAATCAACAAGTTACGGGAATTGACTTAGGTAGCTTGAATGTAGGAACGGTGACCCTTTCAGTAACTTTAACAGATTTATCAGGTAATGTTGGGAATCCAGCCACGGATAACAAAAGTAAGGTAAGTAATTCGCCTCCAGTGGCAACACCTCCAGCTGCTCCCGTTGTCCAGGAAGATGATGTAGACGTTCCTATTTCGGATGCTTTTGCAGTAGCTGATGTAGATGGAGATGATCAAACTGTCAGCTTTACAGTTACCGGAGGGACTATAAGCCTGGGTACTACAGGAATTACTTTTAACGGAGATGGAAATGGTTCAACTAGCTTTACCGCTTCAGGTTCCCTTGCCAATATTAATGCAGCACTAACAGCGGCTACTTTTACTCCAAATCCTGATTTAAATGGGACCAATGGCGGAACCATTTCATTTTTCAGCAATGACGCAGAGGTAGATTCCAATGTCGCTTCGGTGAGTTTTGACATTGAAGCTATTAATGATGATCCTAAACTGACCGGATTGCCGAATTCAATTGCTGTGGAGGAAGATGCTTCTGATAATCCATTTGATATATCATCAGCAACTATCAGTGATGTTGATGCTGGAAGCGGGGAGGTGACATTGAAACTATCAGCTACAGGAGGAATTTTTGATATAGCTGCCGGAACAGGAATTACCCTTTCTGGACATTTGACAGGTGAGTTAACCTTAACCGGTAATTTGACTAATTTAACCAATTACATCAGTCAGCCAACAAATATAAATTTCCGTCCTGATGCCAATCTTACCGGTGATGCTTCCGCCTCTGTAGAGGTGAGAATTAATGATAATGGGAATATTGGCCTTGGAGGAGGAAATGATATTTTGATCGCTACTATTGAAATAGATATCATCCCAGTAAACGACCTTCCAACTGCCATAAATTTCACAGTAAATCCGCTTGAGGGACAGGTTTATATTTTCTCTGCAGCAAATTTCGGTTACAAGGATTTAGATGGAGAACCATTGGTGGATTTGAAGATAGAGTCAATTCCTGCAGAGGGAATCTTATATGTTGACGCTGATGGCGATAATTCTTATGATGAGGCAGAAGAGGTGTCTGTAAGTGAACGAATCCCAAAGAATGTTTTGGATACGGGCAATTTACAGTATATCCAACATGGAACGATCAATACTTCCTTCCAGTTTGAAGTAAGTGACGGAACCCTCAGCAGCGGTGAAGATTATTTGGCAAAGCTGGAAATTTTGGCTTTGCCAAGAGTTACTTCGGTCATTGTTCCGGCAAACGATCGCTATGTGGAGGGAAAAAACCTGGATTTTACAGTTAATTTTTCAAGTGATGTGGTAGTAAATACTGCTGACGGTATGCCTGAGCTTTCATTGACAGTTGGTGCTTCAGCAAGAGCAGCTGTATATCTTTCTGGCTCAGGTAGTAGTTCTTTAGTCTTCAGGTACACTGTTCAAAATGGTGAAGAAGATCAAGACGGCATAACAATAGGTAATTTGACCACTAATGATGGAACCATGGAAAGCCCTGATGGAACTGCAGCTGATTTGAATTTAAGTAATATGGGAACGACTTCGGGAGTGCTGGTAGATGCAGTGATTCCAGTGGTAAGTTCCGTAAATACTCCTTCAGATGGGACCTTCAAAGGGGGGCAAAATTTGGATTTTACAGTTAATTTTGCAGAAGTTGTAAACGTGAAGACCGATACTGGTATTCCATCAATTGTATTGATTATTGGAGAAGAAAATGTCTCGGCTGATTACATGTCCGGTTCAGGAAGCAGTGCTATCGTATTTAGATATACCATTGCGCCAGGAGATTTAGATTTAGACGGAATTCAAGTTGGAGCACTAGCTACCAATGGAGGAAGTATCCAAGATGCAGCAGGTAATAATGCCAATCTTCTTTTAAATTCAATAGGTACTACTAACGGTATTTTAGTGGATGCAACAGCGCCTGCAGTGGCTAGCGTATCAACTCCAGTTAACGGAACTTATACTTCAGGTCAGAATTTGGATTTTACGATAAACTTCAATGAAAAGGTTACGATCAATACAACAGGGGGAGCGCCTCAACTTGCAATTACCATTGGTTCTCAAACAAGACAGGCCGGCTACCTTTCTGGCTCTGGTACTAGTGCGATAGTCTTCAGATATACAATTCAAAATGGGGATTTGGATACGGATGGAATCAGTTTAGGAAAACTTAATTCCAATGGAAGCACCATAGTGGATGATTCCGGTAATGATGCGATTCTAACCCTCAATGCTGTGGGTTCTACGGCCTTTCTTTTTGTGGATGCGATTGAACCTACCGGCTATTCGGTGAATATAGATCAGGATATTATCAATGGAGTAAATGATGAGGAGGTTAGTTTTACGCTCTCAGGAGCAGAATTGGGAACTACTTTTAATTACAGCTTTAGCAGTGAGGCCGGTAGTACAATTATAAGTGGTTCTGGAACGGTGAGTTTATCGAATCAGCGAATTTCAGGAATTGACCTAAGCAGCTTGCCCGATGGCGAAATAACACTGGAGTTGACCTTGAAGGATGCTGCCGGAAATGTAGGTTCAAATGCTTCTGATATAGTAACCAAGGATTTGTCAGCCAGGCTGAGTATTACCGCTTTAAATCAGGCAGAGGAAGATGATATTGATGGAGGGTTCGAGGTGACCACAGACAACTTATTTGCCAGCAATACCACAGTAAACATAGCGATAACAGGTACAGCTACTCAAGGGACAGATTATGGAAATATCGGAACTTCGTTTATATTCCCCGCTAATACCAAATCTGTACGTATTCCGCTGGATGTCCTGAATGACCTGGATGTGGAAGGGAATGAAACGGTTATTATTAGCCTGGTGGAAACAGACAATCTACAGGTATCCATAGGCACTTCCGAAAAAGCTATGATCACCATCACAGACAATGATGTCCCTTCAGAACTGGTAATTACTCCGACATTAAATCAAAGTAAGGTTTACGGGGAGAGTGATCCAGTTTTCACCTATACTGCCACAGGCTTTAATCTTGGAGACGATGAAAGTATTATTTCCGGGAAGTTAACCAGAATTACAGGCGAGACTGTAGGTACCTATGCTCTGAAAAAAGGAAGTCTGGATGCTGGAGCAAATTACTTTATAAGCATTGTTCCTGTCAATTTCACCATCACTCCAGCTACATTAAAGGTGTCTGCAGATGCCGATGATCAAAAGATCTACGGTGAAAATGATCCGACTTTAACCTATACTGCGATTGGATTTAAAAATGGTGATAATGAAAATATCCTAACGGGCGAGTTGTCAAGAATGCCTGGGGAGAACGTGGGTACTTATCCCATTAGCCTGGGAACACTTAATGCCGGGACAAATTATACGATTACCTACATTGGATCGGATTTTGAAATTAAACAAAGAGAATTAGCCGTGATGGCCAACCCGAATCAAAGCAAAATTTTTGGAGATGCTGACCCAACTTTCACTTATCAAGTTTCCAACTTTGGAAATGGGGACGATGAGAGCATCTTAACCGGAGCTTTGAGTAGACTGTCGGGTGAAACCGTAGGCAGCTATCCTATTAACTTAGGAGACCTATCTGCTGGTGTGAACTATAAGATCGATTATACGGGATCAGATTTTACAATCTCAGAAAAGACCCTGACCATCACAGTAACCGAGGACCAGAACAAAGTTTATGGAGAAGCAGATCCAGTTTTAACCTATACTGCTACCGGTTTTGAAAATGGGGACGATCAGTCCATTCTAAGTGGTGATCTATTAAGAGAAGCGGGAGAGAATGTTGGTACTTATCCTATCAATCTTGGTACGCTCAGTGCAGGTGATAACTACACGATCAGTTTTATCGGGACCGGCTTTCAAATAAAACCAGCAACACTTACTCTGAGCGCCAGTGCAGGTCAAAACAAGGTCTATGGTATGGAAGATCCAAAGCTTAGCTATACAGCTAGCGGTTTTCAATTTAGTGAAGGGCCATCTATTTTAACAGGAGAACTCCAAAGGCAAGCTGGAGAGAATGTTGGGACTTATGCAATCAACCAGGGGAGTCTAAGTGCTGGGGATAATTACATCATAGATTACCTGGGCGCTGACTTTGAAATTAACCCGGCCACCCTGACCGTGACCGCAAGTGCAGGTCAAAATAAAGTCTATGGTGAAGAAGATCCAAATCTTAGTTATACAGTTAGTGGTTTTCGATTCACTCAAGGTCCGTCTATTTTATCGGGAGAACTCGAAAGGGAAGCAGGGGAAAATGTTGGAACTTATCCCATCAACCTGGGAAGCCTGGTAGCAACGGACAATTATATTATTGACTACTTTGGAGCTGACTTTGAAATCACGGCAAGAACACTGAGGGTGATCGCTGACCAGGATCAAAGCAAGGTTTATGGAGCTACTGATCCAACTTTCACCTATCAAGTTTCCAACTTCGGAAATGGGGACGATGAGAGCATCTTAACCGGAGCTTTGAGTAGACGATCGGGTGAAACCGTAGGCAGCTATCCTATTAACTTAGGTGACCTATCTGCTGGTGTGAACTATAATATCGATTATAAGGGATCAGATTTTACAATCTCAGAAAAGACCCTGACCATCACAGTAACCGAGGATCAAAACAAAGTTTATGGAGAAGGGGATCCAGTTTTAACCTATACTGCTACGGGACTAGATAATGGGGATGATGTTTCAATTTTAACAGGAGAACTGCAAAGAGCATTGGGAGAAAACGTAGGTACTTACCCTATCAATCTGGGAACACTAGGTGCAGGTGATAACTACACGATCAATTTTGAAGTAGCAGACTTTACGATCACTCCTGCTAGTTTAAATGTCACTCCAGAAATTAATCAAAGTAAGATCTACGGTGAAGCAGATGGAGTTATCTCCTACACAGCCACCGGTTTTGAACGCGGAGATAATGAAACCATCCTAAGTGGTGCACTTACCAGAACAGCAGGGGAAAACGTAGGGAGTTATATGATCACTCAGGGAACCCTTGATGCTGGGGTCAACTATAGGCTAAATTATTCGGGCACAGACTTTACAATTACTCCAAGAAGCTTAACTGTTATTGCTGATTCCAACCAGGCTAAGATGTATGGAGAAAATGATCCTGTACTAACTTATAGCGCAACCAATTTTGGAAACGGTGATGATGAAAGTATTTTAAGCGGATCCCTGAGTCGACAAGAGGGAGAACACGTGGGCAAATATTCCATTACCTTAGGAACTCTTGATGCAGGTAGGAACTATATCATTGACTATAAGGGAACGGAGTTTTCAATTTTGAAAAAGACACTTAGCATTACGGTGGATGACAATCAAAGCAAGGTCTACGGTGATGCGGATCCAGTTTTCTCTTATACAGTCAGCGGTTTTGAAAATGGAGATTCTTTACCTGTGCTTTCTGGTACTTTAGACAGAGAGCCAGGAGAGGATATTGGAACGTATGCTATCGGTAAAGGAAGTCTAAAAGCAGGAAACAATTATTCAATTAGTTTCAATAGTTCAGATTTTGAAATTACGAAAGCAAGCTTGCAGATCATTGCTAATGTCGGACAGAGTAAGATCTATGGAGAATCAGATCCGCTCTTCACCTATATTGCAACAGGTTTTAAAAGAGGAGATGATCAAAACGTCTTAACAGGAATTTTGAGTAGGGCTGAAGGAGAAAATGTTGGAACCTATGCGATCCAATTAGGTAGCTTAAATGCAACCAAAAATTATATGATTGATTTTGAAGGAACTACCTTTGAGATCAAGCCCGCAACTATTGATGGAATCATCTTTGAAGATGCAAACTTTATATATGATGGAACTCCTAAATCTCTTGAAATACAAGGAGAAATACCGAGCGGAACAAAAGTTTTATACACGAACAATGAAAGGGTAAATGTTGGTCGTCAAGAGGTTACGACAACTATTACCGGACCCAACTATATTCCTTTGATCTTGACAGCTGATATCACTATCACTCCTGCATCCATTACAGAGGTTACTTTTGGAGATGCTACCTATACCTATGATGGCAGCCAGCACAGTATATTTGTTGATCACCTACCAGAAGAGGCCCAAGTAACCTATGTGAATAACGGACAGACCCAGGCGGGTATCCATAAGGTCATTGCGAAGATCAGTCAGGAGAACTATAACGATCTGGAATTAGCGGCAAACTTGATAATAGAAAAAGCCCAGGCCCTAATTACGACCGATGCACAGCAAAGCTTCACCTATGATGGGGAATTGAAACTCGTAAAGGCACAATTGAATCACTCAGAAACAGAATTGATTTATAGCCCACAACAGGGGTATAGCGAGGCAGGAACGTTCGACGTTACTGTATCATCAAAAGAAACCAATAATTATTTAGCTGCTTCAAAAGAAGTGACTTTGTCTATTGAATATTCAGAAATTGAAGGGGTGGTCTTTGAGAATGAAAGTTTTATTTATGACGGTAGTACAAAAAGCATCACAGTTAGCGGGCTACCCCAGGGGGCAAGTGTTAGCTATGATAACAACGGGAAAACTAATGCAGGGAATTATACCGTTGTTGCGACTATAAGCTCAGCTAATTCTTTGGATAAGGTATTAAGTGCACAGCTTGTCATTACTAAGGCTCCCCAGGAAATCCGTTTTGATGCCCTTGAAAACCGTTATCAAAGAGATGGTTATTTCCAACTGGATGCTTTATCAAGTTCAGGTTTGCCTGTTGTTTATTCTTATTCTTATGAATCAGAGGATCCAGCTGCAACTGTTGGTTCACGAGGTTTTGTGAGAATATTAAGCCCGGGAACCATCACCATTACTGCCAAGCAGCAAGGAAATCAAAATTATGAAGCTGCAGATCCGGTGGTAAGGACACTCACAATTATCGGAAATGAGGCGAAATTAAATAGGGTTTCCATAAACGGGAGGATGTACTCCAATCCCCAGGAAGAGATCTATTACCTTATAGATTGTGAGGACAATGTAAGTCAGATCCAAATCCAGTTTGAGCCCAATCAGGGTGCTACTCTTGACCAGGAGGCTAACCTTACAATGACCATATCCTCACCAGGTATTTATCAGAAGACAGTGACGGTAACCTCCGAAGATGGGACTTCCACCAAAACTTACACTATCATTATCGAGAAGAATTTCAATTTTAGAGATATCGTTATACAAAAATTCAATAATGTTTTACTGGTAAATAATAATTCAGAAACCAATGGCGGCTATTCATTTGTGAGTTATCGTTGGTATAGGAATGGTTCCGTGGTGGGTAATGGTCAATATTATTCCGTTGGAGATGATATCAATGATGCATTGGATCCAGAGAGTAATTATTATGTGGTCGTCGAAACTGAAGAGGGGGAGGTTTTAAGGACTTGTGTCTCTAACGTTCAATTAAGAAGTTCTTTCCAGGTAACTTTAGCACCTAACCCAGTAAGATCTGGTGGAACCATGGAGCTTTTTGTTGATTTCCCTAAGGAGGAACTTGAAACGATGGAAATTTCCATACATAACCTGAACGGAGTGCTTTTGAAAACCTTGAAATCTAAAAGTGAATTCACAAATATCTCTTTGCCTAACAATCTTCAGATAGGAATATATCTATTGAGAATAGATACGCAAAACATCCATAAAACCCTGAAGTTTATTGTAAAATAATATGCATTAGATTTTAAAAATTAAACTATACCTATGTACAGAGCTATTAGAATAATATTTGATAAAACATCCCTATGCAAGCTTTTAATACTGCTTGCTCTGTTAAATGTGACCAGTCAATCTTTTGCACAATCAAAAAATGAAGTTTCACTCTACCTTCAGGGTGCTTTTTCCAAGCTGGATTATGAAGTATTCAATCAGAAGAGTGATATGGAAAATGGTTTTGGTATCGGGGCAAGCTATGCTTATTATTTATCTCCAAATTGGAGTATCGGTACTGGCGTGGAGTTACAGTATATGAAAGCTTCCCTTTACCTGGCTCAAATAGACGGAGCTTATACCACCCAGGATTCAGAAGGAGAGGACTTTGAGTTTCGCTACACCCTTGAGGATATTTCTGAAAATCAGGATGTCTATTTTATGAATATTCCCTTGCAAGTCCAATACGAAACACCAGGTAAAATTCGATTTTATGCCGCCAGTGGTATTAAAGTAGGTGTGGTGTTAAAATCAGAGTATGAAACTCTGTATACCTCATTGATGACCAGTGGATATTACCCTCAATATAATGTGGAACTCACCGACCCGGAATTTGCCGGTTTTGGCGAGTTTGGCCCGGGAGAAAGTTCAAAGACTGACCTCGGGCTGAAAACCAATTTTATAGGTCACTTTGAGAGTGGACTGAAGTTAATGCTGGCAAACGAACAATCCATCTATCTGGGCCTTTTCCTTGATTATGGACTTAATGATATCCAACCTGAAATATCCCGGGCAAAACTGATCAATTATAATCCTCAGGATCCAACAGAATTTACCATTGCTAGTGTGTTATCATCCTTACCGGATGAGGGGCTCAGTCAAGATATGGGCGAACTCAAGACCTTGGCCTATGGTTTAAAAGTACGGTATGCATTTCAGTTTTAATATGTTAAGCATCCTTATTATACTAAATGAGGTTTTTAGTAAGCACCTCAATTACTCGTTTTGCCTTCATATTTGTGAAATCTGATTTTATAGAATCAAAGAAAAACTTTGTAGATAAAGGAATTGGCTTTACCCACATGGGTAACAGTGTTTGAAATTTATGCAAACCGATAGCTCTTAATTTTTTGACAGTTAATATACCATTTTCCTACTTGTCAATGACTTTCCAATTCCTTTAGTCATAAATGCTAGTTCCTTCATCGAAGACTGCGAATTATGAATACAATATAATCTCTTAAGATAAATCGATTAAAGGCAAATAAGCTGGATAAAAGTAAAAAATACGTTTTAAAAAATTAACCGATAACAAATTTATAATTACTTTCGTACTTAGTTGATATTAACAAATGTTTAATTTCAAAGGAGTGTTTTTATGTTATATATGTTTTTAATAATGATACTTAAAATCTTGGCTGAAGCTACGGCATAGTGTGTATGTGTCAGCCCCAAAAAACAGTCGCTGAGATAAGTTTCCTGCTTTTAAAATATTTAAGCAAAACATCTATAAATGATTTAGGTTCCTGGAAAAAAATATTTGTAATTTTAGAAAAGGAATTAGGTTACCAATGTATTGACTTTGTTCAATTTTCCAAGTTTAATTATCAAATCTGCAGTAATTTATCTGCTTCAAGGAGTTACAGCAAGAGGCAAATAGGAGTTATAAACTGCTTACTTGAAAATTACAAATTCGAAGATTCACCGGGCTATTTTCGAAAATTGGATACCCCAGCTTTAAGCGAATTTTTTGATCATTGTAAAGCGGATCTTTTAATCATAGTTCCTCTTTTTTTGCGTAAAAATCTTGAAGGCGCATTGCTTATTTATTCCGATAAGACACCAGCTAAGCTTCAGGAGGAGGAGAGGGTCATTTTTAATTTTATTCTTAGTCGCCTAAAAGATTATTTCCACAGTAATAATTATAAGAAATTGCTTCAAAAGAGATCAGAATGCCTTTCTACAATAGCTACGGATATTCAGAAGCGTTTCGAATTAGCTGCAATTGCCTCTGAAATCCTTATATATGACTGGGATTTAATAGAAAAAAAAGTGATTCGTTTTAAAAGGGGAAATAACAAAATTTGGGGCTATTCCTCTAGTAAATTTAATAAAGGTTTATTTTGGAATAAATTAATTCATCCCGAGGATTTCACAAAAGCTACAACTACATTAAAATTACAACTCGATAATAAAACAGCTAATGCTGTAACCTGTCGATATCGCTTTAAAAAGTTAAATGGGGAGTATGCATTTGTACAGGATAAAGGTTATATAATAAGAGATAAGGAGGGCATACCCATTCGTATTGTGGGAGGAGTTAGCGATATTAGTGACCTGGTAGAGAAAGAAAGTGAATTAGAGGTAGCTAATGAAAGATTCTCCCTAGCTATGAAAGCCAGTAATGAGATGATCTATGACTGGCAAGTTCAAAAAAATGAAGTAACAAGAAGTGCTTCTTTTCAAAAGATATACGGAAAGAAAAACGATCAAGGCAGTTTAGATCAATGGTTTTGTAAAATTCATGAAAATGACAGGGAAAGAATTAAGACTTCTTTTTTTGAAGCTTTGGAGAATAAAAAGGTTCAAATTTGGAAGCAGGATTATGCGTTTCTAATTAATAATGAAAAAATTTATGTTACAGATAGATGTTTTATTCTACGTTTTCCCTCCGGTAAACCAAAAAGAATAGTTGGAGCAGTTCTGGATGTGACAGAAACGAAAAGCATGATCGAAGAAATTAGAACTAAAAATGAGATTTTAAAGGATATTTCTTGGTCTCAATCCCATTTAGTACGAGCACCTATTGTAAGGATGCAAGGGATATTAAATTCATTAGATGACCCAGATCTTTATTTTTGGAAGAATGATGAATTATTTAAAATTTTCAAAGATTCGGTAATGGAACTCGATCAGGAGATTCGTCGGATGGCTCAAAAAATGGAAGATCTATGAGTATAGGATTGAGAACTTTTATTTTGTGTAATTGAAGCGGTACACCTCATTCCAGGGCAAAGTCGGCCATGGAATTCTTTGGTGTTATTTTTATGCCTCAATGGATTGTAATAGCCCAAATTTTTTCAGGACCTTTTACTCATTTTAGCAAGAATCTAATGCCCGTGTTAAGGGTGATTGTTTTTGTTCATTTTGAACTTTCTGCAACCTCTTCTACTCGTTTAGCGGAATCAGCTTTGGTGAGACTTAATCTTACAATGCTATCCTCTTTCGCGCTAAGATCGTGTGGCACATTTCCTTCCAGGGCAATTAAACTTCCTTTATTCAATAATTGTTTCTCACCATTAATACCAAAATCAATAGCCCCTTCAAATATTTCTACGACAATGGGGAAGGGTGTCTTATGTTCTTTGAGGACTTGACCAGTTTTAAAAACTATTCGGATTTCTTTGTTGGTTTCCGTTTCCATTAGGACCTCCACAGCTGGTCGGTTCTCGCTGTAGGTGATGTTTTCGGTTAAAGATGCTTTTTTCATTTTTTTATTTCTTTTAAGTATCTTCAAAGGAACAGTTATAAAAGGAGAAGAAATATGATTTCACTCATACTTGGCTTTTTCTGGTTTTTTAATCTTTGAACGCGTTGAACATAGATGTTTTTTTGGTAGATGGATGTGGAATGACCTATTTGGCATTTTCACCGAAATTTTAAATGTCAATATATACTGAATAACTTATGGGAAATATTGCAGAAACAAAACAGACCGCAGCTGGTTGGCTTGTCAAATAAGCATTGATAAATCTATTCACCATATAAGGTTTCGAATTCTAAGGGATTTTTAATAAGGGATCTATTGGTGACCTGTATGATGTTTTTTTAATTAATTAGCTAATCCGTCCTTTTTTTTACTAAAAATAAGATTTTATCGCTGAGACTGGAAAGGTATAATAATTGTAAGAAGAGAGGTAATAGTATATTTGTTATGATAATTATTCGATATTGGCGTCATCTTGTTCTCATATTAATGGGAATCTGTTACCTTATGGTATTCCTTTGTCTGTTTATCCCTAATTTTCTTTATTATGGATATTTCATTTTTGGGGGCATAAGCTTAGCGGTGCTATTTTTTATAATCGAGTTCACCAGTAATTTTTTACTAAAAAGAAGAAAAGAAAAATATAACTAATTTTTCTCAAAATCTATCCAGAAAGGCTTCTTTGTATTTCTTAACGAGCGATAACCTTCCTGTTTTTGGTAAAAAAAGCAACTGTTATCTAAATCTTCCCAATCTCTCTTCTATATTTTAATTCCTCAGGATTTAAATTGGTTTTTTTTAATATTTAAAATTTTATCCATCTGAATTTTTCAGGATCCGGCCTGGTAGCTATAAGAATTTGCAGTAGGTTTTCTACAATTAGTTTTTTAACCTGAGCCACTTTTGTGACTACAGGTATAAAATTTCTTAAATTATCATAATCAATTCATAAGCTTTTAATTACCTCAGTTTTTCCAGACATTTTAATGTATCTTTTTTGAAAAGGAATATTTTCTATCGACCATGCATAGCTTGAGGATGTAGCTAACCTATGGGTTAGAGAACTGTTTCTTAGTTCCAGTTTATTTTAAAAAACAATATATGAAAGACGTCAATAAAGCCTATTATAAAATTTTAGAGAAGTCCTTGGAAATTCCAGGCGCAAGGATTAACCGGCTTGATTTTTTGGAGAGGAATCTCAGGGGCTATTGTACTATTGGTCAGATTGAAAAAGCTATGACTACTTCAGTAAGACATGCGGGAATATCGAGTGAGGTACGTGAAAAGATTGCAAAAAACATTATAAAAAGTCATACATTAAAAGTTACAGGTATATCCACATTATCAGGAATGCCAGGAGGCCTTGCTATGCTTGCGACAATACCAGCAGATTTAACACAATATTACTACCATGTGATTGTCTTAGCGCAAAAATTGGCATATTTATACGGCTATCCACAGTTACGGGGTGATAAGGACCTGGTTTCTCACCTCACTTTATTTATAGGAGTTATGTATGGGGTCAAAGACTCAAACCAAGCGGTTGTCAATGTCTCACAAGCCTTGAATGCTGAAACTCTTTCGAGGGTACCTCAGATAACATTAAATGAAACAACGTTTTACGTACTAAAGCAGAATATAGCCAGGTGGGTTGGCTTAAAGCTTACAAAGAAAATCCTTTCTCAAGGTATAAGTAAAGCTATTCCTTTTATTGGCGGTATCATTTCTGGTGGTGTTTGCTATACTTCCTTTACTCCGATGGCACAGAAACTTAAAGAAAGCTTAGAAGGAAGTTATGAAATTTAGCAAAAAGGGGAGTAGGATAAAAACATTCTCATTTCACTGTTGACTTCCATTAAGGAAGCTGAAATTTAAGTGCTACAGGAGAATATTAAAATACAAGACTGCGAACCTTCTCAATTTTGATCAAAGGCGACTTGACCTTCAAGGAAAAGAATACGAAGTTCATGCCTTTAGTAAGGATTAACGAGTAGCGATAAAAGTCCTGAGCATATTTTCCATGGAACTTTTAGTCTGAGGTGGTATACCCACTAAAGCCTCGGTATATTCAGGAGGTAATTCATGGGTGACTTTTTCCTCATCTTTAATTACGTCCACCTTGAAGCCATCAATAGCACCTTGTTCTATGTCTTGACCAATTATCTGAATAATTCCATAATGACGCGGGTCATTTTTTATTTTTTCAAACAATGCTAATACTGTTTTTTTATCACCTTCTAAAATTTGGAAAAAATTTCCTTCAGAATAAAGTAAAACCCCTTTTATGTCGTGTATTGAATTTTGTTCGCGAGAGAATTCCAATAATTCAAGTACTAGTGAAAAGCTTAGGGATTCTTCCTTATTACTTATATAACATATGGCATGCCTCATTAAATCGAATTTACTAATTGTGAGCTATTGATTCAGAAACTATTAAAATAGGTATTTTAAATATCTATAACAAGGGTAAGATAAAATGAATAAGTAAACTAGTAACAAATATCGTTTCATTTTGTTCAAAAAGAGCCATTGAGGTTGAATTCTTTATGACTTTAAATAAGCCTCATCTAAACCCATGATGAGCTAAGAGAAAAGGCAAAAAACAAAGGTTTTTTCAACAGTTAAATAATCTTTTTTCTCTAAAATAAAGCAGCTGTTGTCAACTTCCAAAAAAATAGTAACTTACAAGATGCTATGTATAAAGAATTAGGAACCTGAAACGGAAGCAGCCATAGATGCAATTACGCATCATAGTAGCAGGAGTTTCTATTGAAGTTGATATTATTTTACCTCATAAACTATTTCAGACTAAAGCCGGTTTATCCGCTGTAAAGCTGCCATTTGGTATATGGCTACCACTGATATGCCTTTGTACGTTAAGCTGCTCCCCAAAACTTGAAAATATAGAAGCCCCCATTGAAGAAGCTCAGGAGTTTTCTTATACCGGGACAGAAGTCATTCCGGAAAAATGGTGGACTTCATTTGATGATCCTGTTCTAAATAAGCTTATTGACAGCGCTCTTTCAGAAAATCTCAATCTTTCCGCGACCTGGCAGCAGTTTATGGCAGTCCAGGCCATTGTGAGAAGAGAAAAATCATTTTTATGGCCCGATATTGAATTTACTGCCCGCAGTGGAATAAGTCGTCCGGAACCCGATTTTGTAGGAGGTGAAAACTTTCAGGCAGGACTTGCTGCCGGATATGAGATTGACCTGTGGGGAAGGATTCGCGCTGGAATTCAGGCGGAAAAATTTAGAGCACAGGCATCCTTTTATGATTATCAGGCTGCGGCTATGACCCTTTCAGCAGAAATAGGTGCAACCTGGTTTCAACTGCTCACCTTGAAAAAACAATTGGAATTAACAAATAGGCAAATTGAAACCAATGAAAATATCATACGACTTTTTCTGGCAAGATTTACAGGTGGGCAAATAAGGGCAGTAGATATCCTGCGCCAGCAACAATTACTGGAAAGTACCCGGAACCAGAAGATATTTTATGAAACTCAACTGGCCCTGCTAAAAAACCAGTTGGCTGTGCTTTTGGGTCGTCCACCTCAAAATCAATATAAAATACCGGAAAATGGGCTGCCTGAATTACCCCCTCTTCCCCAAACGGGGCTTCCATTAGAACTTATAAGACGACGTCCCGATGTCAAGCAGGCATACCATTTAGTTTTGGCTTCTGACCGGGAAATGGCCCAGGCCATAAGAAGCAAATATCCGCGGCTATCCTTTGATTTGAGTGCTCAGTCCAGGGCAAATAATTATGGAAATCTTTTCCAGAACTGGGCGTATACCCTGGCTGGTAATTTGGTTGCTCCCCTGTTGTACGGTGGACGGCTTCGTGCTGAGGTTGATCGCACGGAAGCTCTAAAGAACCAGCAGCTTTATTTATATGGACAAACGGTATTAGATGCCTTTAGAGAAGTTGAAAATGCACTAATACAGGAACAAAAACAAAAGGAAAGAATAGAGGTGCTGGAGCGGCGACTGCAGCTTGTACAAAAAACAAATAAACAATTAAGAGTAGAATATCTTAACGGACTTACTGAATACCTGGACGTGCTGCTTTCTTTGGATCAGGAACAACAGCTACAAAGGGATATTCTTGAAGCCCGGCAAACCCTTCTTGAGTACAGGATCACTTTATATCGCGCATTGGCAGGTGGGTTTGAACCAGAACGAATTGATTCCCAGGAATTCTAATAAAGAGAAAGCTTATATGAGCACTAAAAAAATATTGATCATCTGTTTGGGCATCCTGCTCCTTGCGGTAGTTGTTACTTTTCTCATTTTTTCAACTGAACCTACTGCAAGTTCTGAAGGTGCCACAAAGCAAACACCAATGCTGATAGATGTAGTGGAAGCAGAAGAGGGAGATTTTCAACCCGTTATTCAGGCTACCGGCATGGTACGGCCGGTAGAAGATGTGATGTTAAGTTCGCAGGTGAGTGGTCAGATTATATACAGGTCAGATGAATTTGTTCCCGGAGGCTTTGTTCAAAAGGGAACTGTACTCTTACGGATTGATCCCTCAGATTTCCGAAATACTTTGGAATTAAGAAAAAGTGATTTACTCCAGGCCCAAACCAACCTAAAAATGGAAATGGGACGACAGGAAGTGGCGGAGCAGGATTTGGAACTTGCAGGAGTGGATTCTCTTTCTGAAAATCAAAGAGCCCTGGTTCTTAGAACACCTCAGTTAAATGCTATAAAAGCACAGGTAAAGGCAGCCAATGCGGCCGTAGCACAGGCCGAACTGGAATTATCACGGGCAACGATTAAAGCTCCTTTTGATGCTCATATTTTGAGCCAGAACGTAACGGTGGGATCACAGGTTAGCCCGGGTGAGGTTCTGGGCCGATTGGTAGGCAGCGAAAAGTATTGGATCATCCTTAGCGTTCCGGTGGATAAACTACAATGGTTATCTTTTCCTAAATCTGAAGAGAAAAAAGGATCAACAGTAGAGATACGAGATACCGGTTGGCCGGAGGGAATTTCTCGTGTAGGTTATCTGGATCAACAGATAGGGGCTCTTGACGATCAGACCCGTCTTGCCCGAGTCCTCGTTAGCGTTGAGGATCCCTTGGCCAGAGAAGATACGACCAATACCCAGCGAGAACTCATTATAGGCGGTTTTGTCAAGGCAGCTGTCCAGGGTCGGGAAATCGAAGAGGTAGTTCGTTTAAACCGCGATTATTTGAGAACAAACCAGACGGTATGGGTCAACCAGGATGGGGAATTATCCATTAGAGAGGTAGAGGTCATTCTTACAGATTCTAAATATGCTTACATAAGTCATGGGCTCAGCCAGGGAGAGGAAGTGGTTACCACAAATCTAAGTGTGGTTTCCGAGGGGGTCAAACTTAGGACCGAAGCATCCGAATCAACCCCTGGAAACAATGCCGAGCAGCAGAAAAACCTAGAGCAGTAACAGTTATGGGCAAAGGGAAAGATAAAAAAGTAAGAAAGGAAGGCGCTATAGCATTTATGGCCAGGAATTCTATTGCCGCCAATCTGCTTATGATCATCCTAATAGGTGGTGGAATTTGGACGATGTTCAATATTCAGAAGGAAGTCTTTCCACAATTCCAGCTGGATTATGTCGAAGTGAATGTGGCATATCCCGGGGCTGCCCCTGCTGAGGTGGAACAGGGAATTTTACTCCCGGTAGAGGAAGCCATTCGAGGAATTCAAGGAATTAAAGAGATTACTTCTACTGCCAATGAAGGCTCCGGTAATATTCTTATTGAACTGGTAGCCGGTACCAACCGGATGCAGGCTTTTCAGGATATAGATCAGGGAGTGCGTCGAATTCAGACCTTTCCCGACGATATTGAACGGCCACAGGTAAACCTTCAGTCCCGCCAGCGCAATGTGATGGAAATTGCCATTTATGGCGAATCAGACATCTGGACGCTAAGGATTCTAGCGGAACGGCTTCGAAACCGCCTATTGAGCAATCCACAAATTACGCAGGTAGAGATAGGCAATGTACCTGATTATGTGACCCATATTGAGATCCCCAGGCATAACTTAAGGCAATATAACCTAACGCTTGGGCAGGTAGCCAATATCATAGCTGAGTCCAGTGAGGACGTACCTGCGGGTGCAGTTGAAACACATTCCGGAGAAATTTTACTTCGAATGAAGGAACGCAAGCAATGGGCAGAAGAATTCGGGAATATTACAATTGTTTCCTCTTCTTCAGGGGCAAGGGTCCTCCTTAAGGATATCGCAATGATTACCGACGGATTTGAGGAAACAGGGTTTCACGGTCAATTTAACCAAAAACCTTCCGTAGACCTTAGTATTTTTCGTATTGGAAATCAGTCTCCGCTCGAAATTGAAGAAACCGTACTGGAGATCATCGAGGATTTCCAGTTACCCCCGGGAGTAAAATTTCGCATCGATAGCAATACTGCTGAAGATTACAGGGAGCGCCTATCCCTGCTCACCGAAAATGGAATTATGGCCATTGTGATCGTATTGGTGATCCTGGCTTTGTTCCTGGAGTACAGGCTGGCTTTCTGGGTGATGATGGGAATGGCCATTTCTTTTATCGGAGGGATTATCTTCCTGCCCCTTTTCGGACTTAGTATTAATATGATCTCGATGTTCGGTTTCCTGGTGGTGCTGGGTATTGTTGTGGATGATGCTATTGTGGTAGGAGAGAATGTTCACCAATACAGGCAAAAAGGATTAAGTGCAATTGATGCGGCTATTGCCGGGACAAAAGATGTTTCCAAGCCAGTGGTTTTTAGCATCCTTACCACCATCATAGCTTTTGTACCATTGCTTTTTATGCCAGGGGAAACTGGTAAATTCTGGTGGCCTTTGCCCGCAGTGGTTATTGTCATTCTTGCAGTTTCTTTATTGGAAGCATTATTTATATTGCCTTCCCACCTTGGTCATCTTAAAGCTAAAAAAACAAAGGGATGGGCAGCTCGACTTGAAAAAATGCAGGAATCTTTTGCTCAGGGCTACAACCGGATCATTGATAAATATTACCGTCCCGTTCTTGATGTATGTCTTAAATACCGGTACATTACCCTGACTGCAGCAATGGCGCTGCTGCTTATCATTGGAGGTTATGGATACAGTGATCATATGGGAATGATCATGATGCCTGAAGTTGCGGCTGATGAGATCGAAGCAGGAGTAAGACTTCCTGTAAGCACGACTCCTGAACAGGCTGCCAGGGTTGCAGAAGAAATAACCGAATCTACCCTGAGCATGTTTGAAGAAAAGGATCTTTATAAAGTAGCAGAAGGGGTGAAAACTAACGTGCGTGGTCAGAACTTTATTGATGTGGAAATTGTCATGCTTCCCCCGGATGAAAGAGAGATGTCAGCCAAGGAACTTATAGCGATATGGCGTGATAATATTGGCGACATTGCAGGAGTGGACCAAATAACTTTCGAAGCAGAACGTGGCCCGGGAGGTTATCAACAGGATATTAGCGTGGACCTTAGTCATACCGATATTGAAGTATTGGAACAGGCGAGTGCTAAATTCCTTGAGGAAATGAAAACCTTTGATAATACCCGGGATCTGAATGACAATTTTAACAAAGGAAAAGTACAGTATGATTTTAAACTTTTACCAGAAGGAAGGAACCTGGGGTTTACTTCCAATGAAATAGGCCGCCAGGTAAGAAATGCCTTTTTCGGAGCCCTTGCGATGAGACAATTAAGAAACACCAATGAAATTGAAGTGCGGGTGAAATTGCCGCTGGAAGAAAGACAGGATATCGATAATTTAGAAAACTTCCTGGTTCGTAGCCCTTCAGGAGTCGAAGTTCCACTGCTTGACGTGGTAGAAGTGGAACAACGGGAAGCTTTTACCAGTATAAACCGCCGTGATGGTCGCAGGGTGGTAAATGTCGGAATGGATGTAGAACCTGCCAATACCGTTAGCCAGGTGCTGGAAGCAGTTCAAAACCAGGTTCTCCCTCAACTCAGAGCGGATTACCCGGGCCTGACCTGGAGTTTTGAAGGAGGTCAGGCAGATATGAGGGAATCCACCCAGTCGCTTTGGGGTGGTTTTGCAATGGCGATGTTAATCATATATGCCTTACTGGCCATTGCCTTTAGTAGTTATACGCAACCTCTTATAGTACTTTCTGCCATTCCCTTTGGAATCGTCGGAGCTGTGATTGGACATATTTTACTTGGATACGATCTTTCGGTGGTAAGCCTGATGGGAGTAATTGCCCTCTCTGGCGTGGTGGTAAATGACTCTTTAATTATGATAGATTTCGCTAATAAGCAACGCGAAAGTTCCTCAGTCTACCAGGCCATCCATGAAGCCGGTCTCCGTCGTTTCCGGCCAATTATGCTTACCACGCTGACTACTTTTGGAGGGCTGACTCCTATTATACTGGAAACTTCAAGCCAGGCAGAATATCTTATTCCCATGGCTATTTCATTAGGCTTCGGGATTGTTTTTGCAACTTCCATTATCCTGGTTATTGTTCCCTGTCTTTATTTAATTTTAGAAGATATCAGCCTGCTTATTAAAGAAGGCCGGACTGTTAAACGAAAAGTAGAAACGCCAAAAGCATAGCGAAAATAAAAACATGGAGCCTAGGGAGGGATTAGCTCCACCATCAATATATATAATAGCAATCCAGCTTTCCTGCATCTTTTTCTCAGGCCTCACTTAATACAATTGTATTTTAATTCTGATATTTCCAGCTTTAACCAGGTCCAGTCTCCACTGTCTAACTTCCAGGAAACTTTGGATGCTACGGGTATACTAATACCATTGCGTTTTTCTATTTTAGTTGCGCTAACGATCCATTTAGTGGGCTTTAGATCGCTGGCTTCTTTGTAGCGCATCGCTATAAATTTTTTAAAATTTCCATGGTTGTCAAAATAAAACACACCAGAAGCCTTTGTTCCTTTATAGTTCATCGTGGCCCTGGCGGAGAATTCATCGATCGCTTCCCATGTTATATAAGAGCTTGTAGCTGCAGATGGAAACCAAACGATTTCAGCTAAATACCTTTGTAATGTAGACTGATCTATTTTCGGGCTGCCTTGAGCTTTTGCAATTGGAAAAATAGAGAATAGTTTTATAATCATTTCTCCTTTGCCGGCTACAAATTTATCACGCCCTACAATGGAAATGCCTGGTCTGATGTTTAGTTTGACGGACCAAATAAAACCCGGAGGGTCAACGGTAAAATATTGTTTAGCCCTGGCTGTGGTCCATTTTCTTTGCTCTGGTTTCATCAGCATTTTAATATTCTGCTCCAGATATATATTTTGAATTAGTTCCTGGCCAACAATTCCAGAACTTAGAAGCCATTTTTGAACAGCTTCAGGCAGCGTTGAAATCATTTGCTCTGTGACGAGTATTTTCTCTGGTTGTTGAGATTGGGTTAGCAATTGATCTATTTCAGCAGTTATTTTTCTTTGAAAATTTAATGTTGAAAATGCTATTAAGGCGCATGCAAGAATTATCAGGTTTAAGATGGTTCCGAATTTGGCTTCGTTCCAATAATTAAAAATTAAAAACTGGGATAGCATCACGCCAGCAATTCCTATGATCCACCAATAACGAAAATTGATTATCAATAGGCTCAGGGTCACGCTCAATAAGATGAAAGCTACTAACCATAACATGCCAAAGCTTTTGGAAATTGGCTGAGCAATTGCGTTGAATTCTATAATTCCAAATGCCTTTAAAAATCCAAAAAGATGGATGACCCCGTGTAATCCAATCAATATGGCAAGGGCTATTCGCATTGGTGGCTTGTTGTTTTTCAGTGATTTAATTACTATAAAGATAATGTAAGATTTTTGGTTATTCATCTGTAAATGAAATTTTGATTCTTTCTTTTTTGACATTTTAGCGGTATAATTTTTTCTATAGTGGGCTGATTAATGGTACCGGCCGGTTAATAAATAGTCATTTACCAAGTTTTATTTTTCGATATGACTGGGGTCATAAAATAGGGTTGACTTCTCCGGTAACTTTACCATTGAAATCAAAATCAATCATTATGAAATTAATTGTAAAAATAGGCCTGACTTTAACTTTAGTGTTTTCGTTTATGGCCTGCGGTAATTCTGAGAAAGACGAGAAAGAGAATATTAGTTTAGATGATTATTCATCAGAAACTCAAGAAAAAGAAACTGAAGTCATTAGTACTCCAGATAAGGCTGGGGACGATTTGTCCAATAAGGGTATCGGACCTGTAAAATCTTTGGATTTTCCTGAAGGTATTGATTCAGAAATGGCAAATCAGGGAGCGGTTATCTTCAAAAATATGTGCTCTGCCTGTCATAAGATGGATAAGAAATTTGTCGGTCCTGCACTGGTTGGGGTAACCCAGAGGCGCTCCCCTGAATGGATCATGAATATGATCCTTAACCCTGAAGAAATGATTAAAAAAGACCCTATCGCAAAAAGGTTAATGGTGGAATCCAATATGGCCATAATGGCTGACCAGGGCCTAAAGGAAGATGAAGCCAGATCAATTGTGGAATATTTTAGACAGTATGATGCTGAAAACTAATGTTACCTGAATCTCAATTTTGAATATAAAAACCAATCGTATGAAACCAATTAAAAATATCATAGCCGCTCTTGTACTTATGGCGAGCTTTACTTCGTGTAATCAAAATAAAGAAGGCGAAAAATCGGGTGCGATGGCTTCCAGCGCGGCTGAAAAGGTGTATGTAAGTCCGGGAGAACACGACGAATATTACGCCTTTTTATCGGGCGGGTATAGTGGCAATATTACCGTATACGGACTTCCATCTGGAAGAATGTTAAAAGAAATTCCTGTATTTTCTCAATTCCCGACCAATGGTTACGGTTATTCTGAAGAAACCAAGGATATGTTAAAGACCTCGTTTGGAATGGTACCCTGGGGTGATGCTCACCACCCTGATATTTCTCAAACCAATGGAGAATTAGACGGTCGCTGGATTTTTATCAACGAAAATAATACGCCAAGAATAGCCAGGATAAGCCTGGAAACCTTTGAAACAGAGGAAATCATTGAAATTCCTCACAGTGCAGGGAACCACTCTTCTTCTTATGTTACTGAAAATACTGAATATGTGGTGGCCGGAACCCGATTTTCAGTTCCTTATCCGCAAAAGGATATGCCTATAAATGAGATGAAGGGTAATTTCAAAGGTCCCCTGACTTTTATTGCAGTAGATGATAAAGGCCATATGGAAATTGATTTTCAACTGGATATGCCCGGATTTAATTATGACCTTTCCCATCCGGGTCGTGGAGATTCTCATGGTTGGTTTTTCTTTACTACCTATAACACGGAGGAAGCACATACGATGCAGGAAGTAAATGCCTCACAAAATGATAAGGATTTTATCGCTGCGGTAAATTGGAAAAAAATAAGTGAATATGTGGAAAATGGTGGCGGCCAGAAAATGGAAGCAGAGTATGTTCATAATGTGTTTGATCACAGTACGCAAACAACGGTCTCAACAACTAAAAACGAAGTGCTTAGAGTAGACCCTCGCCAGGTCCCTGGAGCAGTATTTTTTATGCCAACACCTAAGTCTCCTCACGGTTGTGATGTAGATCCATCGGGGGAATATATTATCGGTAACGGAAAACTCTCCAGTGACCTTACGGTGCATTCATTTAGCAAGATGCTAAAGGCTATTGAAAATAAGGAATTTGATGGTGAGGCCTACGGAATTCCAATCCTGAGTTTTGAATCTACATTGGCCGGCATTGTAAAAAATGCAGGTTTAGGCCCCTTGCATACGGAATTTGATGACAAAGGGAATGCTTATACTACATTTTTTATTTCCTCCGAAGCAGTGAAATGGAAATTAGGCACCTGGGAAGTTCTGGATAGAGAGCCAAGTTATTATTCTGTTGGGCACCTTATGATTCCCGGAGGGAATTCAAGGAAACCTGAAGGGAAATATATGATAACCTTGAATAAGATTACCAAAGATCGCTATTTACCTACCGGTCCTGAATTAGAGCATTCAGCACAATTGTTTGATATTTCAGGGGATAAAATGGAATTACTGTTGGATTTCCCAACTCATGGCGAACCGCATTATGCAGCTGCTATTAAGGCCGATAAAATCAAAGAAAATTCCAAAAAGATTTATCGACTTGATGAAAATAAACATAAGTATGCAGCACTTAATGAAAGCGAAACCAAAATGGTCCGGGATGGAAATGAAGTACATGTTTCTATGACCACGGTACGAAGCCATTTTGCTCCTGATAACCTGGAAGGTATTCACGTGGGCGATAAGGTATATTTCCACGTTACCAATTTGGAACAGGATTTTGATGTACCCCATGGTTTCTCAGTCATTGGTGCCAATACTTCTGAATTATTAATTATGCCCGGGCAAACAAAAACGATTACCTGGGAACCTAAAAAACCAGGGATATGGCCATTCTATTGTACCGATTTCTGCTCGGCGCTGCACCAGGAAATGCAGGGTTATATACGGGTTTCTCCTAAAGGAAGCAACACCCCGATGAAATGGGGCTTGGACGACGAATATAAAAGTTAATAGTTGAAGGTGGTTTTTTTATAAAGGAGGGTTGACCTAAAATAGATTGCGCCCTCCTTTATTTTAAAAGTTCCACAAAACCATGACTTTTTATAACTCCAGATTTAATAAACAATACCTAAGCTTATGAAACGCTCGGCAATTTTAATGATTATCGGCTCGCTCTTATTGTTAGGCCTGTTTTATTTCCCTCTTTGGAATATACGACTTGCCGCGCCGCAATATCCCGATCCAATGGGGATGGACATATTCATTAGCGGGATTGTAGGGGAAGAAGAATTTGATATTCAAAATATAGACGGGGTAAACCATTATATAGGGATGAAGAAAATTCCAAAACCAGAAGAAATGTGGGAGTTTCAGGTATTCCCAATGGTAATAGCCGTGATGGCCGCTTTAGGAGTTTTAGTTGGTTTACTAGGCTTTTTTAAGAAAATTCATCCTTCCTGGTTTTTGGGTTGGTTTATTTTAATGATCATTCTGGGAACGCTGGGAATGTATGATTTTAATAATTGGTTGTTAGATTATGGCACCGATTTAGACCCGAAAGCTATTATAAAATTAACGGATAAGGAAGGTAATCCGATCAACTATAAACCTCCTTTACTGGGTACTCAGGACATATTAAATTTTACGGCCCATTCCTATCCAAGAATCGGTGCTTATCTAATGTTTGTGGGTATGTTTCTAACATTAATCGCCTGGTGGATAAGAAAAAAGGCATTCAAAAATCACAGATGATGAAATTCTCTCTTGCAATAATAGGCCTGATATTCTTATGTTCGGCCTGTAGTTTTCAACCTGAACCCATAAATTATGGTGTAGACAATTGTCATTTTTGTCAAATGACTATTGTAGATCAGGCCTTCGCGGCCCAATTGGTAACCGATAAAGGGAAGCAGTATAAATATGATGCCATCGAATGTATGGTTCATGATATATTTCAGAAGGATTACCAAACCTCCTTCATTTTGGTTGCCAATTATGATAAGCCAGGTAATATGCTCCCCGTTACTGAAGCAGGATTTGTTCAACATGACAGTTTAAGAAGTCCCATGGGAGCAAATCTTGCTGCAGTGAAAAAGCAAAGCCGTAAAGGAGGGAATCTCCAGGCCTGGGAAGAATTAAAAAACCAATTGAATTAATCAGGTATGAAAGCTTTGCTCCTTATATTCCTAATTTTTATCGGATTCAACTTTTACGGCGGGGAAATTACGGTATGTAAAAGTTGTGAGATCAGTTCGGTAAAAGATGCAGTTGAAATGGCCGAAATGGGAGACACAATTAGAGTGAAATCCGGTCTTTACAAGGAGAATAATATCAGTATAAAAGATAAATCCCTGGTGCTGATCGGGGAAGATTTTCCGGTCATTGATGCTCAAATGCAGGGGTATGCAATTATTGTAAGTGCTCAAGCATTTAGAATTGAAGGTTTTAAAATCATCAATATTGGAAGGAGTCATACCAGTGATTTTGCTGCCATTTTGATCAGTAATTCAGCCAATTTTGAAATAAAAAACAATCGTTTTGATAAAATTTTCTTCGGAATATTAATAGAGCGCTCGAAAAACGGAAGGATTATCGGGAATAAATTCAGTGGCAATGCTAAAAGCCAGGCACATTCCGGGAACGCGATTCATCTTTGGAAAACTTCAGAAATGCATATTGAGGATAACCAGGTGGAGGGTGTTCGTGACGGAATTTACCTGGAGTTTAGCGATAATGCTGAGATCAAAAATAATGTTTGTAAAAACAATTTAAGATACGGGCTTCATTTTATGTTTTCTGATGGAAATATTTATTCCGGGAATCTTTTTGAAAACAATGGTGCCGGAGTAGCGGTGATGTATTCTAAAAATATAAAAATGTATCGCAATACCTTTAAAAATAACTGGGGGAGTGCTTCTTATGGGTTGTTGTTAAAAGAAATTACTGATTCAGAATTAATACAAAATACTTTTGAAGAAAATACCGTAGGGATTAGCGCCGATAATACCAGCCGTATTAATTACATCGAAAACAATTTTAAGAGTAACGGCTATGCGGTAAAAATTAGAGGTGGATGTTATAGGAATGTCTTTAAGCGAAATAACTTTTTATATAATTCATTTGACCTCACCTATCACGGCCACAGTAACGAAAATAGCTTCAACGGAAATTTTTGGAGTAATTATTCTGGCTATGATCTGGATAAGGACAGTTTTGGCGATATACCATATCGTCCGGTGAGCTTGTTTTCTTATTTAGTAAACAAAACCCCAGAGAGTATCGTAATGCTTAGAAGTTTGTTTATTGATCTAATTGAATTTTCAGAAAAAGTTTCTCCCATATTTACCCCGGCCGATGTCCTGGATAGTCAACCTTTTATAAAAAAAATACAATGGTAACGGTAACGAATCTTTATAAACGTTTTGGCTCGCAACAGGTGTTAAACGGCCTAAACCTGGAAACAAATATCCCGGGTATAATAGCGGTACTGGGGCCAAACGGTTCAGGAAAAACTACGCTTATAAAAAGTTTATTAGGTATGGTTATTCCCCAAAAAGGGGGAATAGCTGTAAATGGAAAGGAAATTCGAGGTCAAAGTGATTATCGTAAAGAAATTGATTACCTCCCCCAGATCGCTAATTTCCCCGGAAACCTTAAGGTAAAAGAACTAATTGGAATGATTAAAGACTTAAGAGGAAAACCTGCACGGGACGAAGAATTGATTGCTTTTTTCGGCATTCAAAGCTTCTTGGATAAAAAATTAAGCCAGCTCTCGGGTGGTACCCGTCAAAAGGTGAATATCGTGCTTTGTTTTATGTTTGACAGTCCGCTTATTATTTTAGATGAGCCTACCTCAGGTCTGGATCCTGCTTCTTTGATCAAACTCAGGGAACTCCTGGGAAGAGAAAAGGCAGCGGGGAAGACTATAATTATCACCTCCCATATTATGAATTTTGTGGAAGAAACTGCCGATCGGATTTTATTTATTTTGGAAGGTGTAATTTATTTTAATGGTAGCGTAAGTGAACTAAAAGCTGCAACCAGGCAGGATGACCTTGAACACGCTATAGCCCAAATCTTAACCTCACCCACCCATGTATAAAATTCTAAAATACAGTTTTTTTGATCTTTTCAGAAGTCGCTGGAGTTTCGTTTATTTCTTTTTTTACCTCTTACTGGGGTTAGTTTTATTGTTTTTGAATAATGACCTTTCCAATGCCATTATTACATTGATGAATGTCGTTATTGTTTTGGTCCCCCTTATTGGGACCATTTTTGGTATAATGTATTTCTATAATTCCCGGGAGTTTACCGAATTGCTTTTGGCCCAGCCTATTGCCCGAAGGCATATTTTTTTAGGTCAGTATTTAGGGGTGGCTATTTCACTTGCATTGAGCCTGGTGCTGGGACTGGGAATTCCTTTTATTATTTATGGACTTTTTGAATCTTCCGCCATCTGGGATTTCTTTTCTTTATTGGTAGTAGGTGCTTTTTTGACCTTTATTTTTACTGCACTTTCTTTCGGAATTGCCCTAAAATTTGAAAATAAGATTAAGGGTTTTGGTATGGCCATTGTAATGTGGCTATTCCTGGCCATTATATACGACGGCTTATTCCTACTGCTTTTAATGTATTTTCAGGAATATCCTTTAGAAGATTTTGCTTTGGTTGCCAGCGTGCTCAATCCCATAGATCTAAGTCGTACTTTGATTTTATTGAAGTTGGATATTTCGGCCTTGCTCGGATATACTGGTGCGGTATTTAAAGAATTCTTCGGTACAACTAAAGGAAGCCTAATAAGTTTTATTGTTTTGTTAGCCTGGGTGTTCATTCCGGTTTGGGGAATGCTAAGACTGGCGGGGAAAAAAGATTTTTAAACCGAATTAGCGATAGACTTTTCCACTTTTAATTTTTAGTTCACCTTTTTTTTCCAGACCTTTCATAGCCCTGATTACGGTTTCTACACGCAGTCCGGTTAAATCGGCGATTTGCTGGCGGGTTAAGTTAACTTTAAAATTAAAGGGGCCTTCAATATGATGCACGTAGCGTTTGAGATAATCAAGGATCCTGATAATTCTATGTTCGGGGTCCTGGCTGGAAATTTCAGAAACCATAATGGCTTTGTAAAAAAGCCTTTTGGCCAGGGTACGGGTAAGTTTCAGGTGGGTCTTGGGATGTTGGGTAAGCAGCTCCAGGAAGTTGAGCTTGGGCAGTTTTAAAACCTCTGAAGTTTTTATGGCCTCAGCATTGGCCGGGTATTTTACATCGGCCAGTAGGGGCGGTTCCCCGAAACTCTGGCCGTCTACAAATATTCCCTGGATAAATTCCTTACCATCGGCATTGTAATTATTCATCTTGATTTCCCCAGATATAATCTGAAAAAAATTAAGTGCAATTTCTCCTTCACTAAAAAGCTGGTCAGCTTTATGGTAAGTTTCTTTTGAAGCTCCAAACTCCAGTAAAATACTTTCCGCTATCATTTCTCTCTTGTTTAATCAAAACAAACTTGGTGAAAAACTAAATGACTATCAATGAGGATGGTCATATTTCGGAGGCCTGGGAATACACCAATTATTTTTTTGAAAGATTAGCGCATAAAATCCATCCCACAGCAACAGGAATAAACGCACTTACCAACACCAGTATGAGGAAATAATTGCTGATAAATGGAAGTCCTAACCACAGCACCAGGCCTTTATAAAAAATAAGGCTTTCAGAAATTATAAATCCGGCCAGGTAAAAGTAAAATGCATTCCTGGGAACTTGGATTATTTTTAACCAGTTTAAAAAAGCGAATAATGCCAGGGACACAAAACCAAGAAAGACCCAGTGCAAGTATCCAATAACAAAATCCAGGTTATGAAAAGCCAGATCAGCAAAGTATGGGATTGCCGTTAGACTTTGCATTAAAATTTTGCCAGCCAGTAACAGGCCTGAAATCTTTAAAATCCGATATTCCATTGATCTTAATCCGGATTTCAGAAGTTTCTTATTTTGAAGTAGAAATGCGAAAAGTTGTAAGAAAGCAAGTAATACCAGTATTGCTCCGAGACCGCCAAGAAAGTAAAATATTAATGGAGGCTTTGTCCAGTAGGTGGAAAGAAAAAAGCTTAAGATCACACCTGAATTCAGCAGGAAGAAAAAGCGCTTGAATTTACTTGCTTCAAAATCTAATTCTAATTTTTGAAAGAGAAAGAATAGAATACCCAGTATGGCCAGTAAAAACCATGCATTATATTGAAAGTGAAGATAAAAATATACAGAGAGTTTATACCAAAGGGATGTTTTTCCCAGCGTACTCATAATAACTCCTAAAGCCCAGGGGCCAATACTGGAAAAAACCATATACCACAAGGCTGCCTTTATTAGTTTAAAACTTTGGGTTTTACGGAAGATTTCAGGAACATTTTTAAACACAAAAGCGGTATAAAAATAGGAGCAAAAAAGAAAAAGCGTGGAAAAGATAATAGAAATCATAGCATAACCCTGAAAAGGAAAACTAAACAACATCCCTAATAAACTGATATTGGTAGCCAGGAATAGGTAGCAGTATTTTTTTAAAAGTATTGTTCTGTGAAAAAACAAACGATAAATGATTCCGGTTAAAGCCAGATAAACCCAACCTAATAAAGCAGTATGGGAGTGGGCGTGGAGAATATACCTGTAATTTCCGGCAACCGGGATTATATAAAACAATCGTAATAATATTCCCAGCAGCGCAGCCAAGAAGAAATAAGCCAATGCAATGTGGTGGTGTGCTTTTAAATTTAAACGGGGCATAAGGAAAAAGATACTAAAAAGAAATTAGCTTAAAAAGAAAACACTGAACTCTTCGCAAACCAGTTGAAATGATCTATGTCTTAAAAGCCTACAGAGATTTACATAAACCTTTAGCAGTGCAGGATTATCATAATAAAATCACAGCTAAGAAGGTGTTAACCCCGTGACATTCCTGTGACGGGGTATCTTCAACACAATTAAAACAACTTACTAAAATAAATAGTTAAATTTCATATCGGTGTTGGGGGCACTTCCAGTGGAACTTTTAGTTGGTTAAGCTGCGTTCAAGTTGGATTGCCTTTGGAAAAAGTATATTGTTTTCCAGATGTACATGGTGGTGAAGATCGTTTTCAAACTCTTCAAGTTTGGAATACAATGCCTTATAGGTATTGCAGGCCCACTCAGGACAGGTGTAATTATCGCTTAAATCAGCAATTTCTTTAAAAATGGCTCCAGCTTCATCGTGTTCGGTTTCCATCATTTTTATGGGGTTATCAATTTTCCCGAATTGTGGTTGTGCAACTGGCGTTGCTTCTTCCTGGGCTTTTACTAATTTTTTTATAAAGGGGAATAGTATAAGTTCCTCTTTTCTTAGGTGAGCGCTTAATTCCTGGGCTACCTTGGTAAATAACTGCTGGATTTTTATGAGTTCGGGTCTTTGGCGTCCGTGAACTTTGGCCACTCGGGCTGAATACTGAATAAGCAGCGGAATATTTTCTTCCACGTAATGATGATGCACATTTATGATATGATCAGTTAGAAAATCCAGCTTCCAGTTTTTGTAATCGTAACCCGGGCTGCTTACCATCTCGGTTTGTTGTAATTCCTTTTCTAGTATCTCAAGGCTCACATTGGCTTTTTCCGCTGCCTGGGCCAGACTAACGCCGCCGCCACAGCAAAAATCGATTCCATGTTTTTTAAACAAGTGTGCGTTTTTAATGTTTTCTGTTACATAATCGGCTACGGTTTTAACAGTTTCAGTATTCATAATATTAGCTTTAAGTTGAACAATATTTCTTTACAAATATCAGCCTTGTCCTTCCGCTATTTTATGAGTCTGGTCATAAGTCAAATTTTAATTTGTGGATACTGGCTATCGGGGTTCAGGTCCGGATCGCACGTATCTCTATGAGCTGATTATATTTTAAGGAAACATGTTTAAAGATTTAACATTTAACTAAAACGCTAAGATAAAGTGAAATAACAATCGATTAACACCGATTGTCTGGAATAAAACTTAATTTGAAAAAGAACCAAAAAAATAAAATAAAGATGAAATTACTAACAAATCACTTTTACAAACCATTATTTGTATTAACTATGTTGATAATGTCAAGTTGTGGAAGTATGCAGAACACTGAAGATGATCTTGTAAAAGATGCCAGGGAGGCAAGAGAAGAAATGAAGCAAACCTACCCAAATGCCGCTGAATTTTTCGAGAATTCCGCAGGATATGCAATTTTTCCCAATGTTGGAAAAGGAGCGTATATTATAGGAGCTGCTTCCGGAGATGGGGTTGTTTATAAAAACGATGCTGTTATAGGTTATTCAGATCTCAAACAATTAGATGTTGGACTCCAAGCTGGGGGGAAAGCTTTTGTAGAAGTTCTATTTTTTGAAACAGAGGCAGATCTGGAAGAATTTAAAGAAAATGATTATGAACTTTCCGCAAATGCCTCAGCAGTAGTACTGGAAGAAGGAGTCTCCAGTTCAATTAATTTTGAAGAGGGGGTTGCTATAGTTACAATGCCTAAAGCCGGTGCTATGGCAGGTGTTTCCGTTGGAGGACAGCGATTTACCTTCCAGCCTGTGCAATAGAAACTAAATTTGGATAAACTAAAAAACGGCTTCTTTGAGGCCGTTTTTTTTTCCAGGGATGACCCTTAAAGTCTTATAAATATATAAATATATTCTGCGATTCCCAAGCTATTAACCGAACCATTCTTCCGGCTGTCTGTCCGGAACTTCTTCACTGGTGTTTAGGTTTAAACGGGTAATGTTCTTGTTAGTATTAAAGTACCTATTTATAATCCTATCCGCATAACTTGAATTTGTCTGTGGAATTAAATAGTCCTCAAATTGTTCTAAGCCCTTAATATCCTCCGACTCTTCTATAAAACCATAACCCGCATAACGACCTTTTTTAAGGTAAATAAATGATTTTTCCACTTTCGTTCTTCCTTTTTCCACAAGCAGACAGGAGTTTTCATACTGGTTTATATAATCTATAGCCTTGGACACCCGATGGTTATACTGGTCTTTATGGATTTCATCCTTACACATTCCGCTGCAGCTGGTAACCTTATAATGATTGCAATGGGAAACGCCGGTTTGTAAACCACAATACCTTGGGCAAAGATCAAATTCCTGGCAAATAAATTCTAAAAATTTTATCGCTTCTTCGCGGGTATAAAATTTCATCCAGCTTACAGGTGACACCTTGTTTTTATGAATCACAAACTGCTCGATACCTTTTTGATTGTGATAGGAGGTGAGAGTATAGGGCCGACTAACTTTTTTTTGCGCCTTGTTAAATTCGGGAAAATATTTTAATATTAGCGCTGATTCTCGCAAAAGGGCTAGCAATTCACTCCCGGTAAGCTCATAATCTATACTAAAAGTAGCTTGCATCAATTTATATTTCCGGTTTGATTTTTCCTGAAAATGAGATTTTACCCGGCTCTTAATATTCTTGGCCTTGCCAATATAAAGAGGAACACCGTTCTTATCCTTGAAGAAATAAACTCCGGTCGAGGCGGGTAATTTGTCAAGATCCGAATTTTTAAAATTCGGGGGAAGGTAGGAGGCCGCAGTTCTTTGGTTTAGAAGATTGTTGAAGACTTCGTAGTCGGGATCCAAATCAAGGCAACGTTGAAAGAGCGTAACTGTAGCCTCGCAATCCCCGAAAGCCCTGTGTCTATCGGTGTGAGGAATATTTATTGAGGTACAAATGTTGCCAAGGCTATAAGAAAAAAGTCCCGGGATAAGTTTTTTAGCTAGTCTAACAGTACACAGGCGCTTTCTTTGGAAGACAAGATCCAGATAGCTAAACTCAGCTTTAATAATATTATAATCAAAATTCACATTGTGGGCCACGAACACGCAATCCTTGGTAATTTTATCAATTTCTGAAGCGATCTCAGAAAATTTTGGCGCATTGGCAACCATTTTATCATTGATGTTGGTAAGGGTTTCAATGTATAACGGGATTTCCGTGCCTGGATTCACTAAAGAGCTATATTGGGCTATAACTTTTGCGTTTTGTACGACCAGAACACAAATTTCGGTGATTTTATTCCCCTTGATCCCGCCGCCTGTGGTTTCAATATCGGTTATGGCAAATTTCACATCTTTCATGCGGCCAAATTATAATTATTTCTGAAAGTTTAAAAGGAAAAAATACTAAATATTGGAAATATTCCTTATTATATTCTTTTCGCCGGTATCTTTAGGTAGTTACCTTAAAGTCATTTCATGGGAGTTTTACACCTTTAAATATCCCCTGAAACCTCTGGCCCCATAATATGATTCAGCTCCGTTATGGTAAATAAAGACTTTTCCATATCTAAAATCTCCGAAAATGGCCCCGCCCAACTCTCTTATATCAGAGGGAGTTTTTAACCAACTTGAGGTTTTGGTATCAAAACTTCCAAACTCCTGGAGTTGCCGATATAGGTCTTCGGTTAACAGCTCAATGCCCATTTCAGTAGCTATATCCAGGGCACTACTTTTAGGTTTGAATTTTTTCCTGGATTCCAGTGCATCTCTATCGTAACACAGGCTTCTTCTACCATTGGGGCTTTCTTTTGAAAAATCACAAAAGGTATATTCTTCTTTTTTGGAATTGTAATCAAGAATACTCGGTGCTCCCCCGGTCTCTTCCATAAGATGTAAAGACCAAAGTGTTTTTGGGTTTCCCTTTAATTTTTTTTCAATTCCGGCCCATTCCAATTGTTTATAATGATGTCCGTAGTCTTCAAAACGCGCTTTTAGGTGGTGGATTATACCTTCTTCCTGCTCTTTAGAAAGGGTTTTCATCTTACTTTCTCATTTTAATTAGTTTTACACCTTAGATTTAATAATTTATTTTGTTTCTAAAGGATGCTTTCAGCATCGGATAAATTATCAACATCTCCCTACAAACTTATAATTCTAATCCAATTCTTTTAAAATGAGCACCGGAACCTTGGGATTAAAATCAATATCCTCTTTAAATCGCTGGGAGAAAAGCTTACTGAAAAACCCCTGTTTTCGTTTGTAAAGTGCCAGGAAATTACTTTCCCGGCTTTCAATAAACAGATGTATTCCGGTGGTTACGGTGGTTTGGGTGAGTTTATGGAAACTAAAATTCACCTCGGCAAAATAGGTTTTTAGCGTTTCTTTATTGGTTTCCTGTTCTTTGGACAGAGGCCGGCCATCGCTATCAATATACAGAATCCTGATACTGGCATTTAGATTAACGGCCATATCTATCAGTGCAGCTATTTCTTTGTTTTTAAAAGGAAATTTAAAATTTGTGGGGAAAACAATTTCTCTATTGGACTCCGGAAGTTCCTGCATTTGCTCCGGAAGAATTAAAAAAGGACAGTCTTCTACCTTCTCTGTTACCTCTGAAATTTCATTCTCAAAGGCAGAGTTTATCGAAACATTTTCGCCTCGGGAAACCATTAAGATCAAATCTATGTTATGTGTATCTATACTTTCCTGTATAGCATCGGCAAGATCTTTATTTCGGGAAATTGTTTCGAACTGATGTTTCTGGTTTTCTTTTCTGAAATTTAAACCCTGCAGAATTTTCTGCAATCCCTTTTCGGACTCAGCCCTTGCAGATTCTATTTCTGCACTGTGATTTCTGCTAAGAGAAATTCTAACGGGAACTTCATAAGCATTGAGAATAAAAAAAGTACAGGGAATATTCTTATAAAGATTCAAAGCATACACCAGAGTACTCCAGGCGTGTTTTGTGAAATTAGTAGGAATAAGAATTTTCTTTTCCATGAGATTAAAATGAATTTATAAGCAAACTTTGTAAATATAGTAAAACTAAGTTCCCGAAATTTCTATTTACCTGTTGAAAAATGATTTTATGGAAACCTGTAATATAAAAATGATATTTTCCCAGACAACTATCTGTGAAATCTTTTTATTAATTGAGAAATTTATATCCCTAATTTTAATACCAGGTTAGATAGTAGCTACATTTAAAACCCGCCTGAATTTATGGGCGGGTTAATAATAGTGAGTTATATCTAGTCTTCCTTATACCAATGAATTTTCTGGCCAAGATTATTCCTGGCTCATTTCTGTAAAATATTTATAAAACCACGGAATGGTTTCTATGCCTTTTAGATAATTCCAAATTCCAAAATGTTCGTTAGGGGAGTGGATGGCATCTGTATCAAAACCGAAGCCCATTAAAATGATTTTACTTTTTAGCTCTTTTTCAAATAAGGTAACAATAGGGATGCTTCCTCCACTTCGCTGGGGAACTGGTGTTTTTCCAAAAGATTCTTCATAGGCTTTACTAGCCGCCTTGTACCCAATATTGTCTATAGGCGTAACATATGCCTGCCCACCGTGGTGAGGCTTTACTTCAACTTTTACCGCCTCAGGAGCTATACTTTCAAAATATTTTTTGAATAGTTGAGTGATCTCCTGCCAGTCCTGATTTGGGACGAGTCTCATAGAAATTTTGGCAAAAGCCTTTCCCGGCAGTACTGTTTTCGCGCCTTCGCCAATATACCCGCCCCATATTCCATTCACATCTAAAGTAGGGCGTATCGAAGCTCTTTCTAAAGTTGAGTAACCGGCCTCCCCGTAAACATCTTTTATATCTATTTTTTTCTTATAAGCTTCTTCGCTATAAGGTGCTTCGGCCATTTTAGCACGTTCTTCTTTGCTTAACTCTTCAACCTTATCATAAAATCCTGGAATTGTGATATGATTGTTTTCATCGGTTAGAGAAGCAATCATTTTAGTTAAAACATTGATTGGATTTGCTACAGCCCCCCCATATAACCCCGAATGTAAATCTCGGTTTGGACCGGTAACTTCGACCTCAATATAAGAGAGTCCACGAAGCCCGGTAGTGATAGAGGGAGTATTTTTGCCGATCATCCCGGTATCTGAAATAAGGATTACATCGTTGGCCAGTTTTTCCTTGTTTTTTTCAATGAACCAGCCCAAGTGTTCACTGCCTACCTCTTCCTCACCTTCAATCATAAATTTTACATTGCAAGGCAACTGGTCGTTTGTGGTCATATATTCCAGTGCTTTTACGTGCATAAACATCTGACCTTTATCATCACAGGCTCCACGGGCGAAAATTGCTCCTTCTGGATGAATTTCTGTTTTTTTGATAACAGGCTGGAACGGTGGGGAATTCCAGAGATTTAAAGGATCCGGAGGTTGTACATCATAATGTCCATAAACTAAAACCGTAGGAAGGTTTAAATTTATTATTCTTTCTCCATAAACCACTGGATGGCCTGGAGTATTACAAATTTCGGCAGAATCACAACCGGCGGCCAATAAATTTTTCTTCACAGCTTCTGCCGTTTTCAGCATAGCGTCTTTGTAGTTGGAGTCAGCGCTTATTGAAGGAATTTTCAGTAATTCAATGAGTTCGTTAAGAAATCGTTCTTTATTTTCTTCAACGTATTTTTTAATATCCGTCATATTTTATTTTTTAACTGAGATAAAGGTAAAAAAAATATTTCCAGACTATTTGTGAATTAAAACATTTATGTATATTTGCATCCGCTTACAACAAGCAAATATATTGAATGCGGGCGTGGTGGAATTGGTAGACACGCTAGACTTAGGATCTAGTGCAGCAATGTGTGGAGGTTCGAGTCCTCTCGCCCGCACCAAGGAATAAGCCGACTTTAACGAGTCGGCTTTTTTATTTTGGTACAACATAGGTACAACATTTGGATCAAGCCCAATTGTTGTGTTTTTTAGCCTTAGTCTGATATTCTCATATTCTGAATTGAATCGATATAGTGCTTTTGCTCCGTGTCCTTTAACTTGAGTACGCCTTTCTTCTTCAAAGAAAGTAAGGACTTCACCTATCCGTTTCATAATTGGTTTAATTGGTCCCGGTTTTATTTGCACCAGGTCAATATCTTCCGAATATCTTGGAGCAGGATTTAAGTAAAGTTTATGTAGTGCGGTTCCTCCACGAAAAGCTAAATTTTCCCTCAAAAAATCATCGGAAAATAACTCCACTAACGTCCTACTGATCACCAAATCTTGCTCGACTTGCATAAACTCTTTCCAGGGGGCATTCACCTGCCATTTCGCTATATCTGGTCTTGGTATCATAAATCACTTTCCATTTTAATATTAACATCCACTTTCCAACGATTGTTGACGGCACCTGCTTTTTGATTCGATTTAGGACTTAATAAAACAGGATAAAACTTTTGAAGCTTCAAATGACTATAAATTAATTCGGCTGGTTCAGAATTGGAATTGTATTCATTTAGCAAAAAACCAAAACGTTGCAATACGCTTCTTTGGGAATACCAAGAGAGCAGATCATTTACATCCGAAACTTCTACTTCCTCGAACAACTCTTCTAAAATGGAAAGTGTTCTGTTCAACCCACCAATTTTGGATTGATGGTGTAGTAAATCGACTGCTGTTAATGCTGGACTGGATATTTTAAATATTCCAGCATCTCCTTTACGATTTATGATATTTTTTTCTGGCCAGTTGGAAACGGTAAAAAAGTCGAGTTTAACAGCTCCTTTGGAGACTGAAAGCAATGGAGTTTTATCGTGAAGTATATACTCCTTTTGAATTTGTTGATGGCTTGCTCCATAATACCTCGCGGCCGAATACAATCCTAAATAATAATTCCTATTTAGGAAACTAAACAGTTTATCGATATATAGCTCAATTGGTAGTTTGCCGGAATGAGAATATCTAGGCGGAATAATTAAATAGAATTTATGCCGGAGGGAAACAACATCACCATTACCCACAGCATAATAAAGATCATTACGTATCAAGGATTCGGATTTACCAGACGTTCCTTCAACTAGTTCATTCCACGTAAAAGCATATTCCTCATAGGATAATCGCTCTTTTATAAATTCGCTTAAACTCACCTTTAGTAAAATTTCGAGAAATATAGTGATTTTTGCTACATTTCTCGAATAATTACTAAAAAATATAATGAGGTTTTTCTAATATAGGTTGTCAAAGAAAAATCATTTATTGAAAAATTGTACTACTTCGGCAATATCTTTTGCGATGAACCTACAAAATTTTTATTTCTAATCCATCGTATTCAACTTGCAGCTGGTGATTTTTCAAATACTAGATAGAGGTTCGAGTCCTCTCGCCCGCACAAAGGGATAAGCCGACTTTAACGAGTCGGCTTATTTATTTTCACTTAAATTTTTTAATATCATTTTTAGGATATCATATATTGTTTAAATAGTTAAAAAACTAGGTATTTATTTTTACCTTTGAAAGGTGCGAGTTAAATCTCAAATAAAAGCTTTTTTCCTTCTAGGGATCTTTATTCTGATGTCGTTTCATCAGATCATACCTCATGCGCATCATGAGCATCAAAAGGAAAGCAAAAAAATTGCACATCAACATTCCGGTGAAGATCATCACCACGAAAGGAAGCAGGAAGATAAACAGAATGGATTCTTGTCTTATCTGCTGGCCATTCATTCTCATACGGGTACTTCCAATGAAATTCCTGTTATAAAGGAATCTACCGAAGATTTCAGAGTTGAAAACAAAGAAACCAAAAAGAACTTTTTAAATAAATTCTATTTGGAGAATTTGGTTTTAGCAGATAAGGATTCAAAAAAATCTGGAATTTATCAGCCTCCCAATGAATATTTTAACTCATATTTATTCTTACAGTCACTTCGGGGACCTCCAGAATTAGTTTAATTATATCTAGCCAGGCTGCTAAGAATTAGCGGGCCTACCTTTATTAAATAGATTAAACTAAAATCAAAAACTATGTACAGATATATAGTTTCTGCTTTATGCGGGATACTTATCTCTATAGGTTCATTTGCTCAAGCTACAGGGATAAATGATATTTTGCAGCAGATAAGCCAGAATAACAGAGAGCTTAAGGCTTATCAATCCTATATAGCTAGTCAGAATCTAGGTAATAAAACCGAGAATAACCTTCAAGATCCACAGGTATCTGCCTTCTATCTTCCTTTCGGAGAGCACCAGACCGATGATTATTATGAATATCAGATCTCTCAGCGATTTGAATTTCCCACGGTTTACGGAGCCCGAAGTAAACGAATAGAAAAGCAGAAAGAATTGTTAGAACTGGAGTATGAAATGGTACGTCAGAAAGTATTACTGAATGCCAAGAAACAGCTTCTGGAATTACAAATTTTACAGAAACGAAAGAAACTAGAAAAAAAAAGAGTAGAGCAGGCCAAACAGGTATATGATCAGATACAGCGTTTATTCGATGAAGAACAAATCGGCATCCTGGAATTGCATAAAGCCAAAGTGGCCTGGTTACAGGAGCAGTTCGAGTTGGACCGGATCAACATCAGGATCAGCAACACATTGCTGGAACTTCAGAAATTGAACGGTGGAAATGTAATTGAGGCAGATCAGGGCCAATTTTTCGTAGATTCTGAACTGGCCGAAATGCAAATTCTGTGGGAAGAGAAACTTTCGCATGATGCCGAAATTCAGCAATTCAAAGCTCGAGAGAATCTTGCCCTGCAGCAGGTGAAACTGGAAAAAAGTAAGATCCTTCCGGACCTAAGCATTGGTTATAATTATCAGGGAGTGAATTCCAGTAATTATTCCGGCTTTTTAGGCGGTCTTTCAATCCCGCTTTGGAATAGTAAGAATAAGGTGAAAGCGGCCAAAGCTAATTTGGAATTTGCCCAGGCTAAAACGGGGGCTGAAACTGCCGAGCTTTATACCAGGTTTCAGGAAAACTATCAGCAATATCAGTTGTTAAAGAGAAAATACGAGGAATACCGGGAGACCTTTAGGGAACTGAATTCCGAAGAACTTTTGTTTAAAGCCTACGAGCTGGGTGAATTCTCATTTATGGATTATTACCGGGAAGTTGAATTTTACCGGCAGGCCTATAACAATATGCTGGAGATGGAAAAAGAACTTCTTCAGCTAAAAGCAGAACTTTTAAAACATCAATTATAATCTAAATTTAAATATTATGAATTTCAAGAATTTATTTATCGCATCAATAATAGTATTTGGTTTTTCGGCTTGTCGCGATACGGCTAATGAAGACCACGGACACGAACATAAAGAAGGCGCAGATGCTCACGCTCATGAGGAAGAAGAGCATGGACATCCGCATAATCAAGACGGCAGTCATATAAACGAAGATCATATGGAACAGGAAGAGTTTAAGGTTGGTGAGGATTCACTTGATATCCAAAAGGAATCGGATCAACATACACATGATGACGGCACTGAGCACGAAGCTCACTAAAATTTGAAATCAGATATGAGATATATTTTTATAGTATGCATCTCGGTTTTGCTTTTTTCCTGCGCAAATAATGCAGAGGAAGATCACCCGCACGATGCAGAAGGAAACCACCTTGACTCGGGAGTTCCGGTAATAAGCAAGACCATCTGGTCAAACCAGACAGAACTTTTTGTAGAGTTTCCAGCTTTAGTGGAAGGTGAAACTAGCGAATTTGCTGCTCATTTCACTATTCTGGATGAGCACCAGCCAGTTAGAAATGGATCGGTTACGGTGAGTCTCATTAAAGGAAAAAGCGGAATCCGCCATACAGTGGAAGCACCTTCTTCGCCCGGAATTTTTTCTCCCGCCTTACAACCGAAGGAGTCGGGTACATACGACCTAGTTTTTGACCTCAAAACTCCTAAGTATTCGGACAGAATTGTGATTGAAGACGTGCAAGTGTATGGCTCGGCTGCGGAAGCTTCAGAAAATGTAGTGGAAGCTAAAGATGGCGATATCAGTTTTTTGAAGGAGCAGGCCTGGCAGATCGATTTTCAAACCGAACCTGTGACTAAAGGTGAAGTCTATAACATCGTTCATACTTCGGGAGTCTGGCAGGCGGCACCGGGAACCTACAAAACCCTTGCCGCAGGAGCCAACGGAATGGTGAATTTCGTTTCAGAAAATTTAACGGAAGGTAGTGAAGTAAAAAAAGGTCAATTGCTGATGAATTTAAGCAGTGAAGGACTTTCTTCCAATAATATTCAGGCGGAGATCACGCAGGCTAAAGCCAGGTACGAGCAGGCGAAAGCTGAGTACGAACGAAAGAAGGAACTCTATAAGGATAAGATCGTTCCAAAGTCAGAATTTGAAAAGGTAGAAAGTGACTTTCGTGTAGCTGAATCAAATTACCGGGCACTTGCTTCTAATTACGGAGCAGGCGGTAAGCAGATCCGTGCCCCTTTTGAAGGCTTTATTAAATCCATCAACACCTCTAATGGGGATTATGTTGAACAGGGAGCGAATCTTATCACTATAGGAACGGATAGATCAAAGCTACTGAAAACACAATTAAGTGCATCTCATAACCCGAGCAAGGAATCCATCGCTAATATCTGGTATAAAGGGGACCAAGAAAGTTGGAATGAAATTGAAGATGGGTCTATTGTTTCCGTAGGCAAGGAAGTGGAAGACCATAAACCAATGATTCCTGTATATATCAATGTAAACCAAGTGGTTGAAATGCCTGAAGGTAGTTTTACCGAAGTGCAGATCGCTCTTGGGAAAGCTGAAACTGGAATTGTGGTGCCAGAAGCCGCACTACTTGAAGATTACGGTAATTTTTCTGTGATCGTACAAACTGGTGGAGAAAGTTTCGAAAAAAGAACGGTAAAGATTGGGAAACGAAACGGAAAAAATGTACAGGTGCTTAGCGGCCTTGAGGCTGGAGAAATTGTAGTAACTACAGGTAACTACCAGGTGAAGATGGCTTCGATGTCGGAACAAACACCAGGGCATGGTCACCAACACTAAATTCTATTAGATGTTAAATAAAATATTGTCAATTTCGCTTCAAAATCGGATTTTAGTTCTTCTGGCAGCAGTAGTGCTAAGCGTTACTGGGTTTTACCTTGCACGTAATATGAACGTTGATGTATTCCCCGACCTAACCGCACCTACAGTGACTATATTAACAGAAGCTCACGGAATGGAGAGCGAGGAGGTAGAGAAACTGGTGACCTACCAGCTTGAAACTGCTATGAACGGTTCGCCAAATGTAAGAAGGATTCGTTCTTCTTCAGCCGCAGGAATTTCAATTGTGTGGGTTGAATTCGACTGGGGTACCGATATATATAAGGCACGACAGATCGTGAGTGAGCGTATTCCGATGGTTCGTGAAAACCTTCCCTCCGGAATAGGAGCTCCTACCATGGCACCTATCTCCTCCATTATGGGAGAAGTAATGTTATTGGGAATAACCTCAGACAGTCTAAGCCCAATGGAGTTGAGAACCTTATCTGATTGGCAAATTCGTCCCCGGATCAAAGCCATCGGAGGGATTGCCAATGTGGTGGTAATCGGCGGAGATTATAAGCAATACCAGGTTTTGGCTGATCCCGAAAAAATGAAATATTATGATGTAAGCCTGGAGGAATTAACTGAGAAGGTTAAAGAGGCAAATATCAATGCTCCTGGCGGTTTTCTTAACCAGTATGGGAATCAATATATCATTAACGGAGATGGTAGGGCTTACTCGATAGAAGACTTGGAGGAAGCCGTAGTAAAACAAGTGAACGGACAGAGCATTAAGATAAAGGATGTAGCGGAAGTAAAAATAGGAGCTGCAGATAAGATTGGAGATGCCTCCCTGAACGCGAAGCCGGCAGTTATTCTTACCATTTCCAAGCAACCCGATGTAAATACCCTGGAACTAACTGAAAGATTGGATGTAGCCATTGCCGAAATGGAAACAAGTCTTCCGGAAAGCGTGGAAATAAAGAGTCAAATCTTCCGCCAGGCAGATTTTATTGACGCCTCGATCAGTAACCTGAATATGACCCTGCTTGAAGGAGCTTTTTTTGTGGCTATTGTATTATTCATTTTTCTGATGAATTGGCGTACCACTCTAATCTCACTTCTGGCAATCCCAATCTCATTATTAGTATCGATTATCGTCCTGAATATGCTGGGTTACACGATCAATACAATGAGTTTAGGTGGAATGGCTATTGCAATCGGAGCCCTGGTGGATGATGCCATCATTGATGTGGAAAACGTTTATAAGCGACTGCGCGAGAATATTCGAAAACCTAAAGCTGAAAGACAGTCAGTGATAACTGTGGTACGGGAAGCTTCGGTTGAAATTAGAAGTTCTATCATTATAGCAACCCTTATTATAATCGTCTCTTTTATACCGCTTTTTTTTCTTGGAGGGATGGAAGGTCGTCTACTAAAACCTCTCGGGATTGCTTTTATAACTTCCGTATTAACCTCATTGTTTGTAGCTGTTACGGTTACCCCGGTATTATGTACCTATCTTTTGAAAAAGGAGAAAATGTTAAAAAAGCAGGCTGAAGGAACCAAGGTAGAAAAATGGTTGGAGCGACGATATGCTGCCACATTAAATCGTGCTCTTAAAATTCCTAAAACAGTGATTCTGGTAACAGTAGTTGCCTTTTTTCTAAGCATCGCCTTATTTACCCAATTAGGCAGAAGTTTTCTTCCCGAATTCAACGAGGGGTCGATGGTGATAAGTGTGGTAGGTCCTCCCGCTATGTCGCTTGAAGAAAGCAATAAGACAGGGAAGCAGGTAGAGCAATTATTACTTGAAATGCCCGAAGTAGAGGTGGTAACCAGAAGGACAGGAAGGGCAGAATTGGACGAGCATGCACAGGGAGTAAATGCCGCTGAGATAGATGTACCGTTTTCTCTGGAAGATAAATCCAAAGAGGAATTTTTTGAAGATGTACGGGAAAAGCTAAGTATAGTTCCAGGAGTTAATATAACGTTGGGGCAGCCCATTGCCCACCGTATTGACCATATGCTCTCGGGAACCAGGGCCAATATCGCAATTAAGATATTTGGACCCGATCTTCAGCAACTATATGAAATTGGTAAAAGTGTGGAACAGAATATTACTCCAATCGAAGGACTCGTTGATGTAGCTGTTGATCAGCAGATTGAAGTACCGCAGATCAAGATTTCACCAAAACGCCAGATTCTTTCAGCCTACGGAATGAGCGTTGGTCAGTTAATGGAACAGGTTGATGTGGCCTTTGCAGGCCACGCGGTAGGTGAGATTTATGAAGGTCAGAAGTATTTTGATCTTGTGGTTCGATATAAGGAGGATGTGAGAAACAGCATTGAGAAGATCAAAACCGCTTTGATAGGTTTGCCAAATGGTTCACAAGTTCCACTTGAACAGTTGGCGAATGTGTCCTCTGTAAGTAGCCCTAATACTATAAGCCGGGAAGATGTACAACGTAAGATTGTTGTTGCTGCCAATGTTCAAGGACGCGATCTAAGGAGTGCGGTGGAAGAAATTCGTGAAACCGTGAATTCTTCTGTTACTATCCCTGAAGGTTACCGGATACAATATGGCGGGCAGTTTGAAAGCGAGTCGAGAGCCTCACAAATGCTTTTGATCTCTGCCATTATTGCGATCTTCGTGATTTTCCTATTATTGTATTTTGAATTTAATAATGTGAAACTAGCTTTTGTCGTACTCATCAACCTGCCACTCGCGCTGATAGGTGGTATCCTAATCGTGTACTTTACTTCCGGGATTGTTAGCATTGCTACCACAATAGGATTTATCAGTTTGTTTGGGATCGCTACGCGAAACGGAATTTTACTGGTATCGAGATATGAAGATCTTCGGAAAGAGGGACTTAAAGGTTATGAACTCATCAAATCCGGAGCGCTCGACAGACTAAATCCTATCCTGATGACGGCATTTACAACGGGCCTTGCACTTATTCCGCTAGCCTTAAAAGGAGGGGAGCCGGGAAGTGAAATCCAGAGTCCGATGGCCGTGGTCATACTTGGTGGATTGCTTTCTGCAACCGTTTTGAATCTTGTAGTGATTCCTTGTGTCTATGAGCTTGTAAGCATTAAAGATTAGTTTTTAAAACTTTCATAATAATCCCGAATATTTTTCGGGATTATTATAATTAAAAATCTGTTTTTTCTACTTGAATTAATTTCAAGGTTTTAATTTATTGAAGGGGTTTATTAAAAAATCAATAATATTATTGAGAGCTATATCGGTTTCCTGGCTTATAAAATAGGATTAACACAACATAGTCGTGGTGACAGAGTTATATCTATATAATTGCTGGATCATTTGACCCGGAATTTTATCGCCTGCAATATTTCCGAAGCAATGTCGGGCAAGGTGCATGGTTATCCCAGCGTTAATTGCCCCTTCAGTCAAACGAGAATTTAGCCATTTATTTGCACTTGATAGAAATTAAAGATTAATATTTTCTGGCGTGGTATGACTCGAAAGTGAGGTGCGGATTGGTAAAAGGTAGTGTCCTTTTTTTATTAGTTTTTTTGAAGGGGTATTGATGCGCCTGAATTCATAACAATCTGATTGTCCATCTAGTTAAGTTAATTATTTATAACATTTGTTGTTGATTTCATTTATATATATACCTAATTGATATTAAATGACACTTCAAATTCTGTAATTAATTGATTTTAAGATGTTATGCTGTATTTTCTGAAATAATTTTAACAACTTATGATCTAGTGCAGCAATGTGTGGAGGTTCGAGTTCTCTCTCTCGCCCAATGGGATGCCGAGTTTAACGACTCGACTTTTTTAGTTAAGTGCGAGTCTCATCAGAATGTCAGTTTGTGCATCATTTCCGAGTTGAAAGATATGCTTGTCAAATATTTCAAATCCATTCTTTTCATAAAATCGAATTGCTCTTAAGTTTTTTTCCCATACACCCAACCAGACATAATCTACATTTTTTTCTTTAGCCAATTCAATAGCCTTGTCGTATAGTAGTTGGCCAATTTTTTTACCGTGAAATTTTTTTAACACGTATATCCGTTCAATTTCAAGTGAATTATGGTCTTTAATTTCTGTTTGGGATTGTCCGATATTGACTTTTAAATATCCAATTACCTCTTGATTAATTTCGGCAAAATAAAATTCAGCATTTTCATCCATTAATTCTTCCTTTAGTTTTTTGAGTGAAAAACCCTCCTCCAAATAGCTTTTCATATTTTCTCCACTATTTTCTGAAGCGAAAGTTTCAGTAAAAGTCAGCTTTCCGATATTTTGTAATTCATTTATGTGCTCTGTAGTTACTTTTCTAATTATTATAGTTTGCATTTTATTATTCTCTGTGTTTCTTTTATGATTTAATCAATTTTTATATCCTTGATCCCTAGTAATTTTATGTGATTTTGGACTGTTTTTGTAGCAAGGAGGAAAGCGTCCATTTAATTTGATTACTAAGATTTTTTGAAGTTTTTCTTATTTCTATATTCATATTTTTCCGGATTTTGGACAAAGGTCTGAAACCGGTTTCAGAAAATATTTTACATATGATAAGAAATATGTTGTATTATATATTTGCTCTTATGCGACTTAAACTGACTTGCGTTATGCCTAAATAAGAAGCGATGTGCTTTAGCTGAACCCTTTGAATTAAGTCCGGATAGTTTTTTAAAAGCTCTTTATACCTTTCTGTTGCCGTTCCGAATTGTCTTGAAATAAGTCTTTCTTCTGCTTTTAGAAGATGTAATTCAGCGAATTTTCTGCCCCAGTTTGCAATTTCTATATTCTCTCGAAATTGCTTTTGCAAGTTTTCTATATTTATTTTGTAGAGTTCACAGTCTTCTAGCAGTTCGATATTTTCATAACCTTTTTTGTGGGCAACATAACTTTCCATGGAAATAATTGTATCCCCTTCTTTTCCAAATGAAAATGTAATTTCATTGCCATCAATAAGGAAAAAAGTTCTTGCAATTCCTTTTTTGATAAAATAGATTTTTTTTTCAATCCTATCTGCTTGTAAAATGATGTAATGTTTGGGAAAACTTACTTTAACGATATTCTCCTGGAGTGTAAGTCTGGTTGAGTGGGAAAGTGGATATACTTTGTCGAGTATTTGCTCAATATTCATGTTGTGTCTAAGTTAAGTGTGGAAATTAAAGCTAAGAATTGATAAAAGCGAAAATATTTTTTTACAAGATTTTAACGGAAATAAAATCCAAATTCCCAAATTCTGGCACAAGACATTCATACCATGATCTGATTTTTATAAAATTAATTTTTTCCTGAAAGTATACCATACGCTTCTTTGTATCTTTAAACATAATGATGGAACTAAAAAAAGGAAAAAGAATTTAAAAATGGAGGATCTCATCAGGAAAAATATGGAAAGAACTTTGGGGGAAGAGATATCAGAAGAGATGCTTTCCGATCTAAAAGCGCTTTCCTTTGAGAAAAACTATGATAAAAAAGAATATTTGGTTGAAACCGGCCAGGCATGTAATTATCAATTTTTTATCCTTGAAGGTGCTTGCTATTCCTATTATCTTAATGAAAAAGGAAATAAAAATGTAATTCAATTGGCTATTGAAGAATACTGGATCACCGATGCTCCGAGTTATTTTAGGGAAACTGCTGCCGTTTCCACTATAGAGACCCTGGAACCAACCAGAGCTCTAATGATTCATAAAAAAGACTTTGAAAAACTTTGTTTTTCTCATCAGCTATTTGATAGGTTTTTTAGAATTCTACTCCAAAATGCATTGGCTTCCCTACATACCCGAATTGCCAAAACTATAAGTGAAGATGCCGATCATAGATATAAAGGTTTTTCAAAACGCTATCCCCATTTCATTCAACGCATTCCCCAATATCTAATCGCTTCCTACCTAGGAATTAAGCCCCAGTCGCTAAGCAGGATTCGTAAGAATCTCTAATGGTCTCTGTTTTCTTAACATAGGTGAATCATTTGACCGAGCTTACTCCCGATCTTTGTATCACAATAATTTAGTATAACTAAAACGTAAAATTATGGAAACGACCACATGGAATTTAGACCCAACTCATAGTGAAATCAACTTTAAAGTAAAACACCTTATGATCAGTAATGTGAAAGGTGAATTTCAGGAATTTGATGGAGAGATTGAATCTATAAGACAAGATTTCGATAAGGCAAAGTTAAATGCTACGGTAAAATCGGATTCTGTTTATACCAATAATAAGGATAGGGATATCCATTTGAGAAGTGCTGATTTCTTTGATACTGAAAAACACAAAACTATTTCTTTTGTAGGTACTTCTTTTGAAAAATTGGATACTGATAATTACAAACTAACTGGGCTATTGACCATAAAAGGGACAGCAAAAGAGGTTAACCTGGATGTAGATTATGGTGGAATGATGAAAGATCCTTATGGCAATCAAAAAGCAGGATTCTCTTTTACCGGCAAGATAAATCGTAAAGACTGGGGACTTAACTGGAATGCAATTTTAGAAGCCGGCGGTGTTATGGTAAGTGACGAGGTTCGTATTAATGGAGAGCTTCAGTTTATAAAACAAGCGTAATTCTAATAATCATTTAATTTAAAAATTATGAAAGTAAAGATATGGTCGGACGTAAGATGCCCATTTTGTTATATCGGTAAGAAGAAATTCGAAGCTGCTCTCTCACAGTTCCCCCAAGAAAAAGAAGTAGATATTGAATGGAAAAGTTATCAACTTGATCCAAACCTAAAGACAGATCCTAATCTCAGTACCCTGGAGTATTTTGTTAAAGCTAAAGGTGTGAGCGAAGCCAAGGCAAAAGAAATGTTTAGCTGGGCAACCCATATGGCTGCTGAAGTAGGCTTGAAATTTAATCTCGAAACTTCGGTCACTGCTAACTCCTTTAAGGCTCACAGGCTTATTCAACTGGCTAAATCAAAAGGTCTGGGGAATAAAATTGAAGAAGCATTGTTTAAAGCTCATTTTGAGGAAGCAAAGAATATTGATGATACTGAAGTTTTACAGGAAATCGGTAATTCGATTGGGATGGAAGCCGAAGAAGTAAAAAACACGCTGGAATCTGATGCTTTTGCCTACCAGGTGAAACAAGATGAAATGGAGGCACGCAATATTGGAGTTAGAGGGGTTCCTTTTTTTGTGATAGATGATAAATACGCTATTTCAGGAGCGCAGCCTACAGCTGCATTTTTACAAACCCTGGAGAAAGCATGGGAAGAATTTAAACCAAAGCAAAGTCAGCTGGAGATTTCTGAAGGTGATTCCTGTTCACCTGACGGCAACTGTGATTAAAAAATAAAATTATGAAAATAGCACTTATAGGCGCAACCGGATTTGTGGGTTCACACATATTATCAGAAGCATTAAATAGAGGGCACGAGGTGACTGCAATTGCTAGAAAAACAAACAAAATAACTGAACACGAACTGCTCAAAAAAGTAGATATCGATGTAAAAAGCACAGACGACCTAGCAGAGGCAGTTAAGGGTAATGACCTCGTGATAAGCGCATTTAATCCGGGGTGGTCTAATCCTAATATTTATAATGAATATTTAGAAGGGGCGCAAGCTATACAGCAGGCTGTCAAAGAATCGGGAGTCAAAAGGTTAATTGTTGTTGGTGGTGCCGGAAGTCTGTTTTTAAACGAAAGAACAAGGGTGATAGATGACCCTAATTTTCCCGAAGAAATTAAACCCGGTGCTACCGCTGCGAGTGAATACCTCGAGATTATTAAAAGGGAAGAAGATCTCGATTGGACTTTCTTTAGTCCGGCAATAGGTATGGCTCCCGGGAAACCACATGAGCGACGAAACACTTACAGAAAAGGCTTGGAAAAGGCTGTGTTTGATGAGGAAGGAAAAAGTGAACTTTCTGTACAGGACATGGCAGTGGTACTGGTAGATGAGGCCGAGAATGCCAAACATATCAATCAGCGTTTTACAGCGGCCTATTAAAAATGAAAACTTTATTAATTAACTTAAACGAAATATTATGAAACAAGTATTTTCTTTTTTGTTTATCGCTTTTTTAAGTACAAACATTTTCGCGCAAACAACCTGGAAAGCCGATCCGGCTCATACGCAGGTTTCTTTTGACATTGTTCATCTCGGAATTGCTGAAATAGAAGGTCAGTTCGGAGAATTTCAAGGCAGCATTACAGCATCTAAGGACGACTTTAGTGATGCTCAATACGAAATGGAAATAGATGTAGCCTCTATTAACACGGGGGTAGAAAGAAGGGATGACCACCTTAAAAGCGCCGATTTTTTTGATGTTGAAAATCACCCAAAGATGAGTTTTAAAAGTAATTCTTCAGAAAAAATTGGAGATGACAAATATAAAGTCACCGGAGATCTGACCTTCCATGGCGTTACAAAACCGGTTACTTTAGAGGTTTGGCACCGTGGTACAGTAGAAAATCCGCAGAGTAAAGATATGACTTCCGGTTTTGCAATTACAGGAACCATAAAACGATCTGACTTTAATTTAGGTGCTGGTTTCCCTGAGCCAATGCTTAGTGATGAGGTGAAAATTGAAGTGGACGGAGAGTTCATTAAACAATAAATATTAGGAGGAGGCTTACGAGAAAAAGTCTGCTTAAAAACTTTCAAAAGCTTCCTCTCTCTAAAATTCAAAAAATGGCAGCCCTTTCAGATTTTAATAAGTTCACAGCCAACCTGCCCAGGCAGGAGAAGCCCATGCCAGTCTTGTTTATTGGGCATGGCTCACCTATGAATGGCATTCAGGATAATGAATTTAGTACCGGTTGGAAGACAATGGCTTTAGATATGCCTACTCCAAAAGCTGTACTGGTGGTTTCGGCCCATTGGCTCACTCAAGGCACCAGAATTACAAGTATGGAATTTCCTAAAACCATTCACGATTTTGGAGGTTTTCCTCAGGAATTATTTCAGGTTCAGTACCCTGCACCGGGAAGTCCTTTAATAGCCCAAGAAACCAGAAACTTGGTAAAATCTACAGCTATTGTAGAAGATCACGATTGGGGTTTAGACCATGGTGCCTGGACTGTAGTCAGGCATATGTATCCCGAAGCAGATATTCCGGTTTTACAACTCAGTATAGACCATAGTAAGGACGAAAACTACCATTTTGAACTTGCTAAAGAGCTAAGGGATCTTAGAAATAAAGGTGTTTTAATTATCGGTAGCGGTAATATGGTACACAATTTAAGAATGCTAGCCTGGGATAAAATTGAAGAACCAGGTTTTGGTTATGATTGGGCTCTGGAGATGAATGATAGATTGAAAAAGTATATTTCTCAGGGAGATTTCAATCCGCTAATTAATTATAAAAACCTTGGAGCGGAGGCGAAACTGGCTATCCCAACTCCTGAGCATTATATACCATTGCTTTATACCCTTGGACTAAAGGCTAAAAATGAAAACCTTACTTTTTTTAATGATAAAGCTGTAGCGGGTTCTTTAACGATGACTTCTGTGAAAATTGGGTAACAAGGGGTTCCCCTGAATTATCAATTGGGATTATTGAATAGCCTATATTGCTGCCTTTTTCATTATTCCTATAGCAGGAGTAATTACAAAAAAAAGTAGCATCCAGAAAATACTTAATTATTAAAAGGTAATTAACAAAAACCTTATGATAAGGAGCTAAAATAGTCGGTATATTTTAAATCAATGTTGTCTACGAATTTGATGTTTATGATAAAATAAGCAGAAGATATGAATTATTCAGTTTTTAAAATAAAACCCATTTTATGACGGTTTTCAATTTTAATTTTCGGATCCTTTTCTAAATATTTACGAAGATGAGAAACAAAAACGTTTAGGCTTTTTCGATTAAAATAGTCGTTTTTACCCCAGAGCTGAACCAGGATATCCTTGTGGCTGCAAAGCTGATTTTTATTTTGTACCAAAAAATTCAGTAATTCACTTTCCCTTGCTGTTAATTGAATAATTTCTTTATTAAAAATAAGCTCCTGGTATTTATTATTAAATTTATACTCACCTATTTTATACGTAAAGTCTTCTGCATCTATTACCTTCTCATTGGGACTAATTCTAGATAAAAGTGCCTGAATTCTAGCTACCAGTTCTTCTTCATCAATTGGCTTTTTTAGATAATCAACGGCACCAAGAGAAAATCCTTTTAGGACATCAATTTTTAGGGATCTGGCTGTTAAAAAAATAAAGGGAGTTTCTGGATATTGGATTTTTAATTTATTTGCTAGATTAAACCCATCTATATCGGGTAACATCACATCCAAAATTATTAAATCGTACGAATCTGCTTCAATAAGCTCCAAAGCCTTTTTTCCAGATTGGGCCCAAAACACTTCAAATCCTTTGATTTTCAGATATTCCGAAAGAAGATAGCCTAGGGAATCATCGTCTTCAACCAGTAATATTTTATGCTTTTTATTTGGCATTTTTTAGAGGGATTATCAGGGTGATTTGTGTACCCTTTTGTAATTCACTGTTTAAGTTTATTTGACCTTGATGCTTTTTTATAACTTCCTGAACATAGCTAAGTCCCAGGCCGTATCCTTTTACGCTGTGTAAGTTGCCTTCAGGAACCCGGTAGAATTTTTTAAAAATATGCTGTTTTTCTTTTTCTGAAATTCCTTTTCCATTATCGCTAATGCAAATATGCAACTTCATTTTTTCTGTATATGCTTTTAGCTTTATTCGTGGATGATCGGCATACTTTTTAGCATTATCCAATAAGTTATTAATAGCGTTTTCAAAATGTGATATGGCAATTTTTACCTTATATTCTCCAGGTTCCAGTTCAAATTCAAAAATGAAATTTTCCAGTTCAGATAGCATTTTAAAGTCTTCACACCACAGCAAAAGTTCCGGTCTTAAATCAACCATTTCGAGTTCTATAAATCTTTTTTTTGTTTCTAAACTAGCTAGTTCCAGCACTTGTTGTATATGCCTGTTCAAGCGATCTACTTGTTTTCTAATATGGAATACGATTGGTTTTTGAGTCTGGTTTAAATCTTTCTCCAGGATTTTAGTGGCTACCCCGATGGAAAACACCGGGGTTTTAAGTTCATGAGTGAGGTTATTTATAAAATCGTTGGTGATGGTAATTAAATTTCTTTGCCAGTAAAACAATCGAAGCATCCAGATCACTACAAAGATAATAACACCCAGGAAGAGCAAACCCGGGATAAGCAGTCCCTGAAGTTGAGAAAAGAAATAGGAGTTAAGGTCTTTAAAATGTAATTCAAGCGTGACCTCCTTTTCAAGGGTTTCGGGGAGATAACCTTCTAATTTTACCGGATATTTTATAATAACATCCTTGCTTTTAAAACTCAATGGAGATTTAAAGTCAATACTTTTATCCTCGGAATATAAATTATATGAGAAATCAGTTTTAATCTTGTTTGTCACCAACCTGTCCCTTATAAAGTCATTTAAAAAATGTTTGGAAGCATCTTGTAAACTATCCTGGCTTAGGGTGAAATAATTGCTGCCTTCCAGAGATTCCGCAATTAAAAAACTAAGCTGATTCTCCTTGGAAAGGTCTTTTTTTAAATCGTTCCCGGCGCGTTCAATTTTTTGTTCAAACTGTATTTTAGCAAGATTGAGCCCAATTCTTAAATATTGGTACTGAACAACGAATAGTCCTACTACCGAAATGATAAAGATGGCTATATAAAATTTTCTGCGTTTCAAATCAGCAACTATATTACTAAAAATTAACTATCTACTACTTAATTAATTCCTTATTAATTCAATTAACCTTTGCTTAATCTTTTTGATTTTCTGTTAGCCTATACCTGTTTAAAATAGAACTACTTTGGTGCTACGACAAAGTAAAAATGTTCAATTATAGGCCTATGAAAACAAAATACGTTCTTTTCCTTTTCCTATTATCAGTTTTAATTCTTCCGCAAATGATCAAGGCACAAGGTTGTGTTGCTATTAGGCATTTTTCCTGTAGTGTCGGTAATGAATTAGAAAGCAATTTGCTTGGCAGGGGAGATTTTCAGCTTGGCATGAACTATCGATACTTTAAATCATTTAGACATTTTAAAGGAACTCAGGAAGAACCCGATAGGGTTTCAAATAATACTGAAGTAATAAATTATTCCCATTCCTGGGATTTTAGCCTGAATTATGGAATTACCGACAGATTGTATGCAGGAATTACCATCCCCACTGTCCTTAATGAACGCTCTTCTTTATATGAACACGGACGTGAAGAGCGGCATAAAACTTTTTCGCGGGGTCTTGCAGATATAAGAATAGGAATGGGGTACTGGCTATTTAATCCTACAACTCACCTAAATGGAAATTTGGCATTAGGTTTGGGTATAAAGCTTCCTACTGGAAATTATAATGCTACAGATATTTTTTACAATGTTGGTCCTGAAAATTCACCTCAAGTTAGGCCGGTTGATCAGTCAATACAGCCTGGAGACGGAGGATTTGGTCTTACCGCTGATTTTCAGTTTTATCGAACGATAATCAACGAATTTTTTATCTATGGTGGTGGATTTTATCTTTTTAACCCAAGGGAAACTAACGGCATAAGAACTTTCAGAGAAACCTTGAGTCCTATACTTGAAAATGAATCTGTTATGTCAGTGCCAGACCAGTTTGCGCTGCGCGCCGGTCTTGGCTATAGTTTATCCCAAAGTTTCTCTGCTTCTCTTGGTGCACGTTTTGAAGGAGTGCCTGTGGAAGATGTGATTGGTGGAAGCGATGGATTTAGAAGGCCCGGAAATGTTCTTTCTATAGATCCTGGAGTATCTTTTATGCATAATAAATTTTCTGTCAATTTAAATGTACCCGTTGCATTAAGGAGACAGCGCCCGCAGAGTGTAACAGATCTTGAAACACAAATTGTCACAGGGGAACCTCGTAATGGTGATGCAGCTTTTGCTGATTATTTAATAAATCTAGGGATTTCTTACCGAATAGGAGGTAGGAAGTCGGTTTCTGAAATCGAACCTGAGTCAAATTTACAGTTTGATTAATTAAGTCCTTATGGTGAATTAAACCAAGTTGAAATAAGGCGAAAGAAAAGCTCCGGATCTCCTGGAGCTTTTTCTTTTGCTAAACATTAATCGCGGACCGCACTGTTGCACTCAAATGGCTTCGAGAGTTTTTAGTTTTTTTAAAATCTGTTTACGGAAACTTAAGATTTTAATTCTTGGAATTAATTTCATAAGGTAGACTAAAAATTAAATAGAAACTTGTATAGTATTACCGAGAATTTTTTTATGCTCTGTAAACATTCAAAAATCTTCCATGAATACAAGCAGGTTTTTTAATAGTACCACCTGACTTTAACATTCTTAAATGATGTTTTCTCTTGGCAGATCTAATAGAGAAACTACCACTTCTACATATCTTTGCCTACATAAACCGGTAATTATGACATCAGAGAATATTTCTACTGAGGAAAAGTTGCAAGAGCGAATAAAAGAGCTTTCCTGTCTTTATCAGGTTTCATCAGCTATTAGGGAGTTTAACGGTTCTTATGAAGCGACCTTGAATTCCGTCACCCAGATCCTCAAAAATGCCTGGCGGTTTCCTGAGCTTGCTAGCGTGGAGATAAAGTGTGAAACTTATCACCTAAGTTCAAACCTAATTCCATTAGAAAGCTATTCGCAAATAAGTGTTATTGAGATTTCCGAAAAGGAAATGGGTTTTATAAAAGTTCATTATCCAGCTTCAGATTTGTCTAAAGCGCATTTCCTGGTGGAGGAGCAACGACTGCTTGACAAGGTAGCCGACGAAATTGCCTTATTTTTTGAGCGTCAAAATATTAAAATGCAGGAGGAGCTTTTAAAGCAAACTGCCCAGAGGAACGACCGCTTATCTATTTTGGGGGAAATCACTGCGGGAATAGCACATGAACTAAACACTCCCCTTGGTAACATTTTGGGTTTTGCTGAATTTATTGAAGAGAAAACCAAGGAATTGCAAACCAAGCGGGATGCTAAAAAGATTCTTAACTCCGCCATTTATTCCAGGGAAGTGGTGAAAAAACTGATGTTTTTCTCTTGTGATATGCCACAGGATTTTAAAAAGATCGAAATAAAACCGGTGATTACCCAAGCACTTTCCCTTTTAAAACCCAATTTTAAAAAGGCGCATATCAGATTTAAACTCCATATTGAAGATCCTGCTTTAAAAGCACAGGTAGACCCTATACAATTAACTCAGGTCTTTTTTAATCTGGTTATTAATGCCATTTACTATTCTCCGGAAAATTCACAAATTGTTATTGATATTCATAACAATGAGAACTTTTATAGTATTGAAATTGCCGATGAAGGAAAAGGAATTGCCCCTGAATTGAAGAATAGGATATTTGAACCTTTCTATACTACCAAACCCCTTGGAGAAGGTTCTGGTCTTGGTTTAAGCGTTGTGCACGGTATCATTAAAAGCCATCGAGGTGAAATTAGTATTGCGGATAATCATCCAAAAGGAACTATCTTTAAAATTAAACTACCCCTGAACTTGTGATATGGCTTTAAGGAAAGAAAACTTGTTAATAGTTGATGACGATTTTGATATGCTCGAGGTTCTGGACCGGAGCCTTAGCCAGGAAAATTATCATACTTATAAAGCCGGTTCTGTGGTTGAAGCGATAGATATATTAAAGCATAGCACTATCGATCTATTAATAACTGACTTACAAATGCCTGGGATGAATGGGATGGAATTAGTAAAATATGTGGATGATCATTATCCTGGAATACCCAAACTGGTAATTACCGGTTATCCATCTATTGATAATGCACTCACCGCTATTAAATCAGGTGCTTTAGATTATTTACCAAAGCCTTTTACAAAAAGCGAGTTGCTTTTTTCTGTTAAGAAGTCTCTTAATAACCTGCCTTTAATTCACAAATCAATAAGGCGTTCCCAGGTAGAAAGCAATTATGCCGGGATGGTTGGCTCTTCAGCAAAGTTTGAAGAACTAGTGGATATTATAGAAAGGGTGAAAAATAACCGTGCTACTATTTTAATTAAAGGAGAGAGCGGCACCGGAAAAGAACTCGTGGCCAGGGCCATTCATTACAAAGGTTCTTTTGCGCAAAACCCGTTTATCGCGGTGAACTGTGGTGCCATTCCGGAAAATTTATTAGAATCGGAATTATTCGGATCTACTAAAGGTGCCTTTACCGGTGCTTCTGAAACCCGAGAAGGGTACTTCCAGGCAGCTAACGGAGGTACCATCTTTTTAGACGAAATCGGTACGGCTACATTGGCTGTTCAGGTTAAATTATTGCGCGTGCTTCAGGAAAAAGAAGTCAGGAAAGTTGGCGCCCGAAATTCAGATAAAATCCAGCTTCGGGTTATCGCGGCTACTAACAGTGATTTACAGGAGATGGTAGAAAAAGGAACTTTTAGAGAAGATCTTTATTACCGTTTAAATGTGGTCGATATTCTTACTCCACCTTTGCGCGATCGAAAGGAAGATATTTTACCCCTTGCCAAAACCTTTCTAGATAAATACCAACGGGAGTATGGAAAAAGCAATTTAAAATTAGCTAAAAAAACTGTTGAAATTTTAACTCGTTACAATTGGCCGGGGAATATTCGGGAATTAGAAAATGTCATTCAACGCGCTATTATAATGTGTGAAGATGAAATTCTTCCGCAGGATCTGCCCGCTACCGTAAAATACCAGATTCCAGAAGTGGAGGAAGAATTAGCTGCATTAAAAGAGGTGGAAAAAAGGCATATCCTAAAAGTACTTGCGGCAGTAGATCAAAATAAAACCAGGGCTGCAGAAATCTTGCAAATAGACCGTAAAACCTTACGGGAAAAAATCAAATAAGCTTCCGGGTAAATTTCTCCCAACCGGGTAATTTCCTTCCAGTAGAAAATTTTGGAATAAATTTGTTTGAACCTCATTGTGTCTGGAATTCAGCGGTTTAAATATCAATAGCTCATTTTTTAATCTTTTGGGCACGTCTTTAGCTTTAATGCTTTCCAAAAACAGACTCTATGAATATAGCTGAAATGGAAAACCCGGCAGTAATGAAGGAAAGTGAAAAGGAGCTACAGCGAGCAGGTAGTGAACTTTTTAAAACGCTTTGTTTCAATTGCGATTTAAGACACCACTGCACCTGGAAAGACAACAGAAAAATGTTCTGCGAGCATTTTCAATAAAATTTGATAAAAATGATAACGACAAAGAATACGCCGAAACAAAGTATGTATGATACGGTTATTAAACAGTTTAATAAAACGGCCGGTATTATCGATTTAAATCCAAATATTAAGAAAATCCTGGAGATTACTAATAATGAGATCGTGGTTCACTTTCCGGTAAAAATGGATAACGGAAAAGTGGAGATTTTCACTGGCTACAGGGTACAGCATAATAATGCCCTGGGACCGTATAAAGGTGGCTTGCGATACCACCCAACTGTAGATGTGGATGCAGCCAAAGCCCTGGCAATGTGGATGACCTGGAAAACTTCATTAGCGGGTTTACCATATGGCGGAGCAAAAGGAGGAATCCAACTGGATCCCAGGAATTATTCTGACGCTGAACTGGAACGAATTACCCGTAGGTTTACCTATGCTTTGGGAGAAAATATAGGGCCGGAACATGATATCCCTGCACCGGATGTAAATACCAATGCGCAAACCATGGCATGGATTGCAGACACCTATATGTCTACTATATCCACTTCAGAGCGCTCACAAAACCAGCATGTGGTAACCGGCAAACCGGTAGGTTCTGGTGGTTTGGAAGGTCGAGACCGGGCCACAGGATTTGGGGTGTATTTAACTACCAAAGAACTTATAAAATCACGCGGGGAATCATTAAAGGATAAAACTTTTATCGTGCAGGGATTTGGAAATGTAGGCTATTGGGCTTCAAAATTTTTAATTGGCGAAGGTGCTAAACTTATTGCGGTGCAGGATGCCCACGCTACTTTATTTAATGAGAAAGGGATTTCAGTTGAAAGCTTATTTGAACATTCAAGCCCAAGGAAAGGATCTATTCAGGGGTTCGCAGATGCAAAGGAAATTGATTCTGATGAGTTTTTTGGATTGGAATGTGATATTTTAATTCCGGCAGCTCTTGGGAATCAGATAACCGGGGATAATGCTTATCAGATAAAGGCATCTATAATCGCGGAAGGTGCTAATGGTCCCACAAACGAGGAAGGGGAAGCCATTCTTTTGGAAAAAGGGATCACTATTATACCTGATATCCTATGTAACTCTGGAGGCGTAATTGGAAGTTATTTTGAATGGCTGCAAAATAGAAATGGCGAATTATGGGAACTGGAAGAGGTGATGGGGAAACTAGAGAAAAAACTGCTCCAGGTATTTAAAAAAGTTGAAAAGGAAGTTGAAGATCGAAATACCGACTGGCGAACAGCGGCTTATATCCTGGCGATTTCTAGAATTGAGACTGCATATAACCAGCGAGGTATATTTCCTTAATAAATTCTTTTAAAGACATGAAATATGATGTAATCATAATTGAGAAGTTAGAATATGAACTTTTAAAACGGATCGTTTCTATGGCGCAGTACTATAAAGATAGTACCTATCGTGCATCTATAGAAAAGTTAAGAAGCGAACTCGATTTTGCAAAAATTGTGAGTGAAAAAAAGATGCCAGAGGATGTGGTTAGATTTAATTCAAAAGTTGAAATCGCTACTCCGTTTGGTGTAAACAGAACTTACCAGATAGTGACACCCGATCACAGCAACATTAAGGATCATAAGATTTCTATTCTTGCTCCTATGGCGCTAGCTTTATTTGGCTATGCCCAGGGGGATAAGGTGGAATGGGAATTCCCTACCGGTAAAAATTCCATAAATATTATAAAAGTGGAACAAATGGCAAAGGAAATAAAAATGCAAAAATAAAGTAAGATGATGGAGAAGTTTCAGGAACATCATAATGATGAGGAAATACAAATCTTAAGTATCCAATCCGAATCTGAGGATTGGGAGGAGCACCTGATTTTTATTAATGAGGAAATTAATTTCTTCAGTAATATTTTAAACTCAGGCTTAAAGGAAACCGTAAGAGTTGAGATAAATAAAGAAGATGCTAGTTATTTAATAAAGCAACTTGAGCTATTAAACAAAGCTAATGAGTTTCATTTGACCACCTTCTTCGATTATAAAAATAAACTGGAGGGTTTAAAAGAATGCGACGATGTGCAGTGTGAGAATTTTTATTTAAAAGACCATTTGGTTTTTAAAACCACACTTCGTAAACATTTCAAGGATTTTAGAGGTCTTAAAATACTGATTTTTAAATTTCTAAAACTTAGTTTCAACTAGTTTTTATATTGACTGTGTTTGGTTGACTAGTTTGGGGTGGTTTTAAACCGCCCCTTTTTATTATCATTAACTAAAATGCCCCAGGATTTTTTTTTCTGGGGCAATAGTTAGATGCTACTGTTTCTTGAGGAGGCTTAATCTATTTTTCGGAAATTTCCTTTTCCATCAAATTCTATTTCCGTTCCATCGGTCAATTCAACTTCCTGTTCTTTATTTTGTTTTTCCCAACCAGTAACCTGGGCATTAGGATGATTTTGGTTTAAATAGGAAACAATATTAGTAGGTAAGGCCGACAATGGTATCGTTTCATCTTTATTACTGTCGATTTCGATTATATTCCCGTCCTTGTCAAAATCCAGTTCCACCCCGTTAGAAAGGCTTACTTCATATTTCTCATCTGCCCATAATTTCCAGTTACTATTTTCGGCTACTTCCTGTACTGAAACGGATGAAAAATTCTGCTGGATAAAATCCTGAGCTGTAGCTGGTAAATTATTCGTACTTGTTTGTGCAAAGACTCCGATGGAAGAAATTGCTAAAATTCCTGATAAAATTACTTTTTTCATAATCATTGTTTTTTTAAATTCTGTGCGAAGTAAGCCGTTAAAACTGGAAAGAATTAGGAATAGCCCCGGGGAAAATCCTAAATATTTCTAAAAAGCATCCTTCATTCTAATCAAGCTGGTTGGAATTTCGCCTTTTTTTGGGACAGAGAACTATTCTAGAGGGATATAGTTGCAGCATCCGGATTACGATTTACCAATTCTTTCCAGTTTTGTTTATCATCTTTGTACTATTATAAACAGATTATCTTAAAGAGATGATTTTTAATTTTGTTTGTTGTAAAGTTTTCTTCGGATCTTTTAGTTTCCGGTAAATAATAGTCAAGATTATGAAAATTCTAATTATAGAGGACCAACAGGATATGCTGCAGAATATGAAAGATTTTCTGGAAAAGGAAAATTTTGTGGTAGAGACGGCAGAAAGCGTATCTGAAGCCCGAAATAAAATAGGAGTGTATACTTATGATTGCATTTTATTGGATATAAATTTAAAGGACGGGAGCGGATTTAGTCTTTTAGAAGACCTCAAGAAAAAAGAAATAGAAGATGGAATTATAATTGTTTCAGCCAGGAATTCCCTTGACGATAGACTACAGGGATTGAATCTGGGGGCAGATGATTATTTGGCGAAACCCTTTCATATGGCCGAGTTAAATGCCCGGGTTAAAGCGGTACTTAGGAGGCGACAGTTTAAGGGCAATAACAAAATTAAGATTGGTAATTTATGTGTAGATCTCGATGAACACGAGGCTAGTATAGGTGAGCAGCTCCTTAATTTAAACCGAAAAGAATTTGAGATTCTATTATTTTTCGTTTCAAACCAAAACCGGCTGGTTAATAAATCGGCTTTAGCTGAACACGTTTGGGGTGATCATATTGACCAGGCCGATAGTTTTGAATTTATTTATTCCCAGATCAAAAATTTGCGTAAGAAACTTAAAACTGCTGATGCCGGAATAGAAATAAAGGCGGTTTACGGAATTGGCTATAAATTGGTGGAAGAATGAAACTGTTAAATTATACTACGAGCTACTTCGCTGCTATATTGTTTCTCCTTCTGGGGATTTGGGCTGTTATTTTTTACCTGGAAATGCTTGATGAAATTTATGACAGTCTGGATGATGGCTTGGATAATCACAAGATGCTGGTGATTAAACAGGCCAAAAATAATCCCGAAATTTTACAGCGTTTAGATTTTGAAGATGGAAGTTATACCATCAGACCAATTAGTGATCAGCGAGCCATAAATTTTAGGGATTCTTACCGCGATACGCTCATGTATATGCAGAATGAAAAAGAATATGAGCCCGTTAGATTACTGGAAACCGTGTTTAAAAATGGAGATAACTTCTATAAACTAAAGATCATTACCTCAATGGTAGAGGAGGATGATCTAATAGAAGACTTGTTGTTTTCTCTTATTCTTCTTTATATCGGGTTAATTTTAAGTATTGTTTTGTTGAATAATCTGATCCTAAAAAAAATATGGAATCCCTTCTATGGCCTGTTACAACAGCTTAAAAATTTCAGGTTGGAAAAAGATCAACAAATTAAAACGATTCCCTCGACCATTGAGGAATTCAACTTGCTTAATACCCGCATAGAACAAATGTTGGGGAAATCTATCTCAAGTTACAATAGCCAAAAACAATTTATAGAAAATGCGGCCCATGAGTTACAAACTCCCCTGGCTATAAGTATCAACAAATTAGAGCTCCTGGTAGAAAATGAAGACCTTAATAGTGAGCAAATCGAACTGGTAGCTTCTGTTTTAAATAACCTGGAAGGTCTTACCAGAATGAACAATTCCTTGCTTTTACTTTCTAAAATTGAAAATCAGCAATTTCCAGAAGAGGAATTAGTTGTTTTCAATGATTTGATAGATGAATTAAAGCTTGATTTTGAAGATCTGGCCAGTCACAAGGAAATGAAAATAAATGTAGAAAATTTTTCCCAATTAGAATATAAGATGAATAAGGGGCTTGCACGAATTTTACTCTCTAATTTATTAAAGAACGCCATTATGCATGGAGAAAGAAGTAGTGAAATTAATATCAGGATTTCATCAAAAAGCTTCAATATAAGTAATATTTCTAACCAGGGTTCTCTAGATACTGATAAGGTATTTACCCGTTTTCAGAAGAATTCACAGGTCAAGGGATCAAATGGCATTGGACTGGCCATTGCACATACCATTGCTGAAAAATACAATATCCTACTCAATTATACCTATGAGGGAAAACATAGCTTCCTGCTTTCCTTTCCCCAAGTAGATTCTTAAAATTTTCCTAAAAACTCTCTTATTCTTGGATTCCAGGTTTATTCCAGTTTTGTACCCCAACTTTGCTTAAAATGTAAAAGCAGAAAAGATGAAAAGGACGTTTTTTATGATCCTGGCTATTGGGCTCGGGCTTAGTTCTTGTGACGATGATGATATGCGAAATACGGACATTCCTTCTGTGGTAATCAACGGATTTACCCAGCAATTTTCGAATGCCAAGGACCTGGAATGGGATAAAAATGCTGATATGTATGAGGCAGAGTTTACTGTCAATAATGTGGAATACCAGGCTTTCTTAAATCCGGACGGAACTTTTGATAAATATAAGTATGATTTCACCTATAAGGCTCTTCCACAGCGCGTCCAGGCTGGTATTATGAAGAGTTTTGTTAGGACAAAAATTGAAGAGGTGGAGGTAATAGAAATTCTGGGAACCAGCTATTATCAGGTAGAATTTGATGAAGAACCAAATGATAGTAAAATAATTTTTGATGAATCAGGACAGGTAACCAGTAGGATTTCCACCTGGTAATAAAAATAAAATAATGAAAATGGTGAACAAAATAGTGGCGTTAATCGTCTTTGGAGTATTAAGCCTAGCGGGCCTGATATTGCTGGGTTACACAGAATTTGTAACGAAAGATAAACTTCAGGATCTACCTGTTGACTATAGGATTATCAAGGCCTGGAAACTACCTGAAGAACTTGATGAGATCTCAGGGATAGACTGGATGGGTGCCGATAAAATGGCTTGTATACAGGATGAAGATGGTATCATTTTTATTTTCGATCTTAAAACTTCAAAAATTGTTAAGCGCGTATCATTTGCAGAATCGGGGGATTATGAAGATATCCGGATTGTTGGGGACACGGCCTATATTTTGAGAAGTGATGGAGAAATCTTTGAGGTCCGAAACTTTTTGTCCGCCAATTCTCAAACCATTCCTCACAGTAACTTTTTGACCGAGGAACAAAACCTGGAAAGTTTAGCCCTGGATAAAAATAATAAGCGTTTACTTCTTGCTATTAAAGACCGCGAACCTCAGGATAAAACCTATAAAGGCATCTACCAGTTTTCTTTGGAATCTGGGGAAGTACAGAAACAGCCTGAATTTCGCCTGAATATGGGAGATCGCATATTAGCTGGAAGAGATACAAAGCTTAGTAAAAAACTAGAGCCTTCGGCGTTGAGCATACACCCTGAAAATAATAAATTTTATATCCTCGATGGCAGAGCACCCCAGCTCCTTATTGCCGATAGTAAAATGAAATTAGAGCGACGCTATGCTTTAGATGAAGATGATTTTGAGCAGGCTGAAGGACTTACTTTTAGTGAAGATGGGCGATTATTTATATCCAATGAAGGAAAAGGAGGGAAGGCAAATATTCTGGAAGTAGTTTTTAATTAAATCAATGATAGAAAGACAAGATCATACCAACGTAAAAAAAAGCAAGGCTCCATTAGTGTTTTCACTTATTGTAATTGCTATTCTTGTAGGAGGTTATTTTTTTATCCCGGCAATGAATGAATTTTTTAATGAAGCCTGGAAGGTACTTACCAGTAACGATAAACAAAAAATAGAAGCCTGGGTTTCAGATTTTGGGTGGATAGGACCCTTTGTTTTAATTGTTGCGATGATTGCACAAATGTTCCTTTTAGTCATTCCATCAATAGCATTAATGATAGTTTCCATATTAGCATATGGGCCACTTGGAGGGAGCTTAATTGTTTTTGCTGCTATTTTTTGTGCCTCTTCCGTAGGATATTTTATCGGTCGTTATTTTGGACCTATAATCGTGCAAAAGTTACTTGGTGTTAAAACAGAACATAAGATTAGCGACTTTATTGAAGACTATGGTTTTTGGGCCGTAATTGTCACCAGGATCAATCCATTTTTAAGTAATGATGCGATTAGTTTTGTTGGTGGGATTCTAAAAATTGGCTACTGGAAGTTTATTGGAGCTACCTTATTAGGGATAGCACCACTTACATTTTTTATCGCCGTTATAGGTGATAGTACACAGCAACTCAAAACCGGTTTGTTATGGGGTTCATTAATCAGTTTAGTACTTTTTATTTTATATGTTTATTGGGATAAACAAAAGCGCTAAAATGGCAAATTTCATTTGGGTATAGCTCCTAATAGATTCAGTGGTCCCTATTTAAAGTATAAATAGCTACCTGGGTTTCTCTTACCGGTTAAGAATATGGTTATCCGGAGTGTCAAAATAGGATTTGCCTCTTTGAAATAGTTATGGCTTAAGACTCGGAAATAGTAGCATTGTCGAACTTTGGATGTTTTACCAAAGACAATCTGCAAACTTTCTTTTTTATCCCTAGGAACGAATCAAAAAATTGATTAAATTAGAGGTTGATTAATGCTAATTGATTACCCGTAATGGGACGATGGGCATAATTAAAAATAAATTTTTACAATGTTTTAAGGTTATGATGAAATAAGGCAAAATATTCGAATAATTTCGATATTACTGTCTTATTTCCTTATTGGTTTATTTCTTATGTTTATTTTAGGCCCAAGAAATATTTATTAAAAAGATTGAACTACTATTTTAAATTTAGACATTAATTATGGGAAGACCTTCCACTAAAGCGAAAGACCTGAGAGATGGGTACTATATTGAAGTTAGAAATAAAAACCAAAAAACTGGCATCAAAATTAGAAGAGATACCAAAAAGCAATTAATGCTTGCTATTGAAGAATATAAAGAAAGTAAAGAGGTTATTGTTTTAGGTAAATCTGTAAATGGTAAAATGAAGGATATTCCTGATCTAGAAGGAGGTTCATAGCTTACCGGGATTTGCAGTACGTGGGGTTATAATTTTCTTAAGCTTACTCTATTTTTTAATTTTCTGGAGGGGCTTTAAATTAAGAATAATAAGGTTACTCTTGATTTAAAGCCCCCCAGGAAAAGCAATTACTCAAATATATTCCCTCCCAACCTTTTAGCTATTTTACTATTTAATCACTCATGCTGTGGTTCCGTCGGACTTGCATATTTCCTATGATTTCCCTGCCAGATAATCTTCCATCATAACTCAGAGATAGGTGATCACAAGCAAATTCGGTGATAAATCCTGAAACACGTGATTTAATAAATGAGCCTTTAATTAAAACGATGAGAAACTAGATAGCTATAATTCTAAATCTTTTTAATATTCTAAAATCTTAAAAAGAGGCTTTCGCTTTTACTAGTTACCTACGACGAAGATTTTGTTAAAAAAGCCGGTCGCATCATATTCCTGGAAAACGGGAAAAAATAAGTGTGTATAAGATAACCAGAGTTAAAAAGACAATTTTGGTTCTATTGTTTTTTTTTAAGTTCGTTCATGAGATCTTCTAAATAGTCAGTTTGTATTTCCTGAATCTCTAAAAGTTTTCTGTTCTGATTAACCATTAAGTGATCAATTTTTTCACTTAATAATTTGATTTCAAGTTCAGCTTTTAGATTTATTTTATAATCGTGTTCTCCTCTTTCCCTGTCTTTTTGTTCTTGTCTATTTTGGCTCATCATTATGATAGGGGCCTGAATTGCTGCCAAACAGGAAAGGATGAGGTTTAGCAAGATAAAAGGATAGGGATCAAACGGTTCTTTGCTAAGAAACCAAACATTTATCGCCACCCAGATTATTATACCTATAAAAAAGGTTATGATGAATGTCCAGCTGCCCCCAAAGGCCGCTACCTGGTCGGCTAATTTTTGCCCCAATGTGAGTTCAGCTTCTATCTCGTCCTCTATTTTTTCCGAAAGAATTGAGTTGTTTCTTATCGCATCGATCACATCTTTATCAAGGAGCGCCAATTCTCCTTTCTCCAGAAGTATTAGGGAGCTTAAATAAAGTCTTCTATATTTATTCAGTTCTGCAATAGAAATATAAGCATTCTTGTCAAAGCTTGGAAAATCTGTTTTAATTAAATTAAATATGCCATCCCTGATATCTTTAGCTTTTACGGCTTCTCCTCTAGGAATATTTTTATTACTTATAGCGCTTATTTTCATCATAAAGTCTTTATAAAAAACCGATATTACACAGTTTTTATTTTCCAGGTAACACTTATGAAATTTTTTAGTTTTTAGAAAGGCTTATATTTTTTGAACTTGAATATCAGTAATTTAAATATACGATTTAGAAAGGATTGAAATTAATTTCAATTTGTTTTATTGATCAAAAAATAAAAATTTACTGTAAAAATGGAAGAGGCAATAAAAGGTAGTTATTTATAAAGGCGATAACTTGCAAATAGAAAAGTACCATATGGTGTTATTTTTTTATTCAAAATCACTCGAATCGGGATTTGGTAAAGAAGATAATTAATGCGGTTTGAATTCACAAAAATTCTTTTTGAATATTTCTTTTTCTATTGCTTTGCAAGACCAAACATTTCTTAATAGAGCGTTTTCAAGGAATAAGCCAATAACCTATCCCCACAGAAAAATAGAAAATATCATCTAAGGTTTCTTCATACACGGCGTCTTGGGTAATGATTTTGCTCTCTCCCTCCGGAAATGCAAGATGGGGCTTAAAATAGAAAATGAACTGGTTATGATAATATGAAACGGGAAGACTCAATTCTACTGATAGAATATTGAAGTTTGAAGCTTCTTCTAACTCTATAGTCCCTACCGGAACCTGTTGCATAACGTTTTTTCTCTTTCGGTTTCCCAAACGGCTGGTTTGATAATATTCCTGATAGAAATACTGGGAGCTGGCATTCAACCGGAAAGAAGGATTAAAAATAAGTTTGTTTTCAATTAAACTAAGAGTGTTATCCAAAATTACTCCTGCAAAAAAATCTGTATCTCCATCTTCTGAAAAATAAGCGCTTCCCATTACGCTCAGTTCCAAAAAATTAAATTCATAGCCCAACAATGCCATCACATTTCCGGAAGTTTGTGATTGTACGTTGTAGCTTTCTTCATTAAAGAAATATTTAGTAGCTGCAATCCCCCCATAAATTCCGTTGGCATCAAAACGGTAACCGGCACTTAGCACACCCATATCCACCCTGTTTTCATCTTTTACCAAATAAGAGAGAGAAGCATCGGCATAAAAACCGGAACGATTATAATATCCCACTGACGGCATTATGTAAGGAGCCGTCACTGAATCTCTTCGTCCCATTAAAATCGCATCACTGGAGTAGCTCATGTCTGCAAATAGTAAAGATATCTCTGCACTGCTTTTCTTTTCTCGTAGGTTTTTATCGGCCTGGGCCCATAAACCAAGCCCCTGAAATATTATTAAGAATAGAAGTAGCTTTTTAAGATTTTAAAAAAGCCTGCAACCAATTTTGATTGCCGCCTTTCTGATTAATTGATTTTCCCTTTCTGGGGAGTTTTCTGAACCTGTTTTTGGACGCCCTTTGGAATGTCTTTTTCAATGTTCTTCTGCATCTTGTTCTGGATCATATTTTTCTGCGCTATATTTTTACGAAACTGATACATATTGGCGAGTTTCCCACCATACATAGATAAACATTCGCCATTTTGAAGACGCATTTGTTGTTGGTTACGAACCTGGTATGTTCCATCTGGTCTTACAGATATCCCATCTCCCACGTTAAGCTGTTCCTGTACGCGATTTTGTGACTGATTCCTGGATCCGGTACATATCCCCTTTTATGCGGGAATATTGTATACGCTTTTGATTGCGCTCTTGAACCTGGGCTTCAGATAATCCTTTATTCTCCTGACGCACCTTGAGAGATCATGAAAAAATTATTAATTGGAGCTTTAATTTTTGTGTTTTCTTCACAAATATTTGCTCAAATTCAAGAATTATCTGAAGTTACGATTTATGCAAATTATAAGTATCGGAATGATGTAAATACCGAGGAAATTGCTTCTATTCCAGTCAAGATGCTGCCAGGAAAATTCTTCTTGGCCTTGTATTAAGGATTCATCAATTTTAGCGGTTGCGCCTAAGAGTGAATTTTTAAAATCTACTGTTCCTTTTTCATTCCAATAATTAACATTTCGGTGGAATACTGCATTATCACTTATTTTAAGGTTTTCTGAAATTATTTTGGACTTACCTTTTACTTCTCCATTTAATTTAAGGTTTCCACCCTTTAAAAAGGGCATCCCCTTCTATAGTTCCATTCATGGTTAAGTTACCCGAATTAGATCTGAACATACCTTTTATTACGCCATTCATATTTATATTTCCGGAAAAATTGATAAGATTTCCATGAATCACGTCATTTTCTGTAATTATTACCTGACCTCCACTTACGATAACATCGTCTCTAACTTCAGAATCGATAGTAAGTTTACCACCGGCAGCCCTAATATCATCAGCAACAAAACCTGATACAAATATCTCGCCACCAGCCACTAATAGGTCCTGATATATGGTATCTTTTAAGATAATGTCACTGCCGGCCAGAACCACATCACCAAAAACTGGGGCTATGACCTTAATTGTTTCCCCAGTATGGTAAATATCATCTTCCTGTCTTTCTGAGACCGTTACCTGGCCTTTATTTCCGTTCTCTGTCCAAAAGTCAATATGGGAAGCGACCTTCCTAAAATAACAAGTAGTGTTTTTATGAGTTTCATTTTTTAATATTACTACGGATAATTTAGAGCCTATATTTATTGTATAAAATGATGTATATCAGGCATTTTATCTAAAAAAAGTTTGGTGTAATTCTAATACTTCTCGTGTTAAACCTGCTAATATTAGTTTTAATTGAAGCTATCGTATTTAATTAGGGAAAAAGATACTTTTTGCTGTTTTTTATATGGACTATGTTGATATTTCCAATCAAAATCCTGTGGAGGGAACTAATCAATTTATCGGTCACAATACAATCAGACAGTTTATATCTTACTTATGCTACTGCTGGCGGGATCTAGACTCTGATTTGAGTGCTGCAGCATTAAGATCACTCAGCATAGAAATAGAATATTCAACTGGAGTATTCTTATTTTATCTCAAGTGGGTAAAATAGTTTAAAAACTATGTTTATGATTTAAGTCATTCGTAATAGTATTTATCTTCATTAAATTTCAATAATTAAAAATTAATATGGTAATTCTAGTTATTGGTTTGCCCGGCTCTGGTAAAAGTTACTTTGGTAGTAGACTAGCAAAGAAATTAAATGCCGAGTACTTGAATAGCGATAGACTGAGGAAGGAAATGTTCTCAAAAAGAACATATTCAGATTCCGAAAGGCAAAAGGTTTATAGTGCTCTTTTAAATAAAGTACAGGAATTACAATCGAAAGGGAAGGGTGTAGTTGTTGATGCTACATTCTATAGTAATAAGATAAAACAGGCATTCTTTCAAAGTACCAAAGAAAGACTAGCTATTATTGAAATTTGGGCAGATGAAAATGTAATTAAAGAGAGATTAAAAAAAGCAAGGCCGTTTAGTGAAGCCGATTTTAATATTTATCAAATCATTAAGCAGCAATGGGAACCCCTAGAACAGCCACATCTAAAACTGAAATCCACAAATATGAATATAGATGATATGCTGCAAAAGGCTTTAAACTACCTAAAAAATGACAAAGCAACAAATTAAGCAACTGCTTTCCAATGGTTCTTTCCCTGAGAGAAGTCATCTAAAGGAATTAATTGAAACTCATATTTCCTGGGTAATATTATGCGATGAGTTTGTTTATAAGATTAAAAGGCCCGTTCATTATCCCTTTCTAAATTTTTCTACACTTGAATTGAGGGAATATTATTGTAAGCGAGAAATTGAATTGAACCGAAGATTTTCTGAAAATATATATCTCGGAGTCTTACCAATATTTCTTTTAAACGGGAACTATGCGATAGGAGGGAGAAATTGCAGGGTGGTAGATTATGCTATCAAAATGCGTAAACTAGATCCTCATAAGCAAATGGACATACTTTTATCGGAAAAGACGGTGAATTCTACGGATATAAAAAATCTAGCAGTATGCATAGTTTCCTTTCATAAGAAAACAAAGTTGATTTATGATAAAAATGTACTGGATCTAAAGAATGAGTTTTCAGAACTGGAAACTCAAAAGGAATTTCTTACTGAAAATCTGGGGAAAGGAATTGATAAACTCATTGATACTTGTATTGAAACATCCAATAACTTTTTAAATAAAAATCATGAGTTACTTCAACTACGTCTTAAATCAGGGTTTTTCAGGGATTGTCACGGCGATTTACATACAGGAAATATTTTCTTTTTGCCGGCACCACAACCTTTTGATTGTATAGAATTCAATGACAATTATCGACAGATAGATGTACTCAATGAAGTTGCGTTTCTCTGTATGGACCTTGATGCTTCAAATAGAGAAGACCTTTCCGCACTTTTCGTTAGTCATTACAACTTTCTGTTTCCAGTTATGAGGAATATATCGGAACAGCAGCTTTTTATCTATTATAAAAGTTATCGTGCTAATGTTCGGGCTAAAGTAAATAGTCTTCGCGCGTCCAGTTCTTCTGAAAAATCGTCTAAAAGGAAAGCACTGGTGGAAGCCAAAAAATATTTGAAGTTGATAAAATCTTACCACAATGAATTGGTAAGTTTTTAAACTTGATAAATGGTAATATCATCATTTTAATTATAGAGGAATGAGAGCAATGGTGCTTAATAAAATAGTCTCTTTAGAGGAAAACAGGCAACCCCTGATTTTAGTGGATATGCCCATTCCTGAGCCTAAACCTGATGAAGTATTAATAAAAATTTCAGTTTGTGGAGTTTGCCATACTGAATTGGATGAAATTGAAGGAAGAACAGCTCCTGCTCAATTTCCTATAATTCTGGGGCACCAGGTTGTGGGAACTATAGTAAAGTTAGGAGGAGAAACCTCCAAATTTAAAATTGACGAACGCGTCGGGGTGGCCTGGATCTTTTCTGCCTGTGGTAAGTGTAAGTTTTGTTTGGATGGAAATGAAAACCTATGTGATGATTTTCTTGCTACGGGGAGGGATGTGAATGGTGGCTACGCAGAGTATATGTGTGTTTCAGAAAAATATGCCTATAAAATCCCCGACGTTTTTACTGATGCCGAAGCGGCACCATTATTATGTGCTGGAGCCATTGGTTATCGTTCCTTAAAACTTGCACAATTAAAAAACGGACAAAATTTGGGACTTACAGGTTTTGGCGCATCGGCCCATCTCGTTCTTAAAATGGTGAATTATCGCTATCCTGAAACTAAAGTTTATGTGTTCGCCAGAAAAGAAAAGGAACGGGCTTTCGCCAATGAACTTGGCGCTTTCTGGACAGGGAATAGTACAGCTGTGTCACCACATAAACTGGATTGCATCATTGATACTACTCCAGCCTGGAAACCTATTGTGCATGCCCTTTATAATCTTGAGAAAGGGGGAAGATTGGTTATCAATGCGATTAGGAAGGAAAATGCAGACAAAGAATACTTAAAAGCCCTTTCTTATAGGAGCCATCTTTGGCTGGAAAAAGAAATTAAAAGTGTAGCCAATGTAACTGGCAAGGATGTAGAGAACTTTCTGAAATTAGCTGCTAAAAGCGGTATAAAGCCTGAAGTTGAGCTATATCCATTAGAAGAAGCTAATAAAGCTTTACTAGAACTTAAGAATAAGAAAATAAGAGGAGGAAAGGTTTTGAGAATTAGTTAAAAGCACGAATCAAGAATTGAAGTTAATACCAGCTATTAAGTTCACTAAATAAATGGTGATTCTTCTTGAATTAAAAATGAGATAATAGGCATTCTTTAGACCTTGAGTTCAGTTTGAGAAAGTAAATGTTTATTTTTTCGTAATACCATTTTAGCCTCCTCATAGCCAATATTAAAAATTGCATCAATATTTTTTAAGCTAAAAATCCAATGTTTTGAAAGGGCTTTCGGTGAAATTAGAATATCATAATCTGAAAATTTGGAGTGACAATAATAGTCAAGATTAGTTTAATAAGCTTCTGGCAGGTATAGAGGAATTTTCTAATCCAGATAAGCATACTTTCTTCCTTTTATATTGAACTTACCACCTATTGAAGCTACAAGAAATATAGTTGCAGATCAAGAAATTGATCTTATTATCATGGCGGCAACAAGTAAAACCACAAAAATTGAGGCTATCGTTTCCCGGGGAGGCAGACCAGATATGGCAATGCCCGTGCTTAAAGAAGTTAAAGCGCCTACTCTTTTTATAGTGGGGGGGAATGATAAACCGGTACTCGAACTGAATAAGAAAGCTTACGAGTTTTTACCAGGAATAAAAAAGATAGAAATCGTCGAGGGCGCAACTCATTTATTTGAAGAACCCGGGAAACTGTAAGAAGTTGCCGTTTTGTCTACAAACTGGTTTAAAAAATATCTAAAATAAATGTATAAAGATAGAACAGAAGCGGCTTTATTATTGGCTAAGAAGCTGCATTATTACAAAGGTAAAAATGCTGTTGTTCTTGCCATACCCAGAGGTGGAGTGCCGCTGGGTTTCATCATTAGCAAAGTACTGAACCTGCCAATGGAGATCGTACTCTCAAAAAAGATTGGGCATCCTTTGCATAAGGAATTCGCGATAGGGGCCGTGACCCTTAAAAGCAGGATTTTAAGTAATGCTGCAGCAGAGATTCCTGCTTCCTATATTGAAAAAGAGACGGGCAGAATAAGAGAAAAGCTTGCCAGTAGACAAAAGGAATATTATGGTGATAGGGAACCATTGTCACTCAAGGATAAGATACTCATTGTTGTAGACGATGGGATAGCTACCGGGAACACGATGCTTTCAATTATCGAAATGCTGTACAAAGAAAAACCAACTAAAATTGTTGTGGCAGCTCCGGTCGCTCCACATTCTACAATAAAGAAGTTTGAAAGTTCACCGATTATAGATCAGGTAATATGCCCCTTGGTCCCAGATTCTTTTATGGCGGTAGGGGAGTTCTACGAGAATTTTGACCAGGTGACAGACCAGGAAGTACAACGGCTGTTACAAGAGGCTTCTAAAGCTTCTTGAAATTTGCTACAGTACACATCAGTTATTCATCTATTAAACTAAACGGATGATTCTCCAGTAATTTTTGGTCCAGTGTAGCTGTAGTTAATGGAGTAACTGCGCTAGTAGTATTATACCAAATATATTCATCGAATTGAGAAGGTAAAACAGCCCGAAAATAATGACTTGAACGTTCTGTTTCAGGCCTGTAAATAACCCCAATAGCACGCTCCAGTTTAGGAGTGCTTAAAAGTTTTCTTAACTTATTTCCTGAAACTATTTCTTTCAATGGAAGCGTGAAGGAAGGTATTAGTGTTTTATAACAAAGATTTTCATAACTATTTTTCAACGAGGGGTTTACCTGCATAACTTCCATTTTTCCTCCCCAATTATGTGCTGCAGCAACTGAGCCTTCGTGAGTACCAAACCCAATATGATAAGACTTGCCCCCAAAATACTCCTTGCATAAATGACCGATATTAATTTCTCCCCGGGAATACATTTCCGTGGCCAGGGCATTACCTATATGTGAATTGTGGGCCCAAATGACCGCCTTCGCTCCTGGCTTAAAATAGGAGAGAAGGGACTTAAGCGTTTGGAACATGTGAAAATCACGCAAATTCCATGATTCTGCACTTCCATAGTACATGGCTTTGTAATATCTTTCTGCATCCACTACAACATTAGCATTTTGATAGGCGTAAAAATATTCAGGCGAATGGTTCAATTTATTTTTGTTCCAGAGCAGATCTGTCAACATTTTTAAAACATCCAGTTCACAACTTAATAGTTGTTTATTTAACACCATTTTTCCGTAATTAGCATGATCTGCCATATATGGGGTGATGCAGGAATATCTTTCTTTTGCCAGGCTGGCTAAACTGGTGTCTCTTTTCTCTAAATAATCGATCACAAGATTTATGGAATTCTCCATACCGTAGAGATCTAACCCATAAAACCCAATGCTATTCTTGTGGCTAAGATTGTACTTTTTTAACCATTCTATAAATCCCAATACCTCTTTGTTTCTCCACATCCATTGAGGAAAACGGGTAAAAGGATTCCACTCTTGCTTAAGTGTCCTATTCCTTACATAGCCGTCAATTTGTTCAGCATCGCTCCAATCTGCTTCGGCACAGATAATATTAAAGCCTTTCTTTTCTATAAGAGCCCTGGTGATCTTCTGCCGGGCCATGTAAAATTCTGAAGTTCCGTGGGAGGCTTCTCCAATTAATACTACCCTGGCATCACCAATTCTATTCAAAAGGTCGTTTACCGGGAAATCCTCTGTGCTTTTAAAAGCTATAGCATTAGAGGTGATCTGAGAAATAATCTCTTCTTCAGAAAAATCTTCAGATTCAATTTCAGGCAATAATTTAGGGTTTGGGATAAAAAAGTTATCCCTTAATCTTTCTGTTCTATACTCTGTTTCTGAAATACGCTCGATAACCTGAAACATTATATGGGCCCAATCCGGGCCAATAGGAATCAGTAAACGGCCGGCTATTTTAAGTTGTGCCTTTAATGCATCAGGGATATTTTCAAATTCTGTAGCTATTAATATTCTATCAAAAGGTGCTTTTTCCTTCCATCCTATTCGAGGATCTCCGCTTTTAATAAAAACATTTTCCACCCCTGTATTGCTCAATACTTCTAAAGCCCATTCGGCATAAATATCATTTAATTCTACAAGATAGACTCTTTTATAGATTCTCGAAAGTGCAGCTAATACAGCAGGTGAGTCTATCCCTATACATAAAATACTTTCTCCTTTCTCAATATTTAAACTTTCCAGCATTTTAAATATTACCAAAGATCTTGGTTTAATGGCCATAATCTTTTCCTCCAAATAGGTATCTTTTACGGGGAATGGAGGTTTAACCTGCGGCATGAAGAGGCTTTCAGGAAGTTCTTTGAAAGCCTCCAGCAATAGGTTATTTTTAATTGTTGTTTTCCTTAAATCTTTAATAAACTCCTTGTTTACCATAATTTTATTCTTCGGAATTCGAAAAGTAATTTACTCTAGGAATTAAATCAGTCCAATGATATAAATCATTCTATATGCTGGAAATAATGTCGACTTTTGAGATATTAGTTTTATAGAAATATTAAAATGGCTTCAAAAAAGGAAGAAGAGCTTAATTGGAAGGTAGGTGCTTATGATTTGAAGATCTCTCACCCACAAAAAATTTACTGGCCCTTGGAAGGCATCACTAAACTAAAAGTTCTTGAATATTACAAAGAAATGACCGAATTTATGTTACCGTATTTTAAAAATAGGCCTGCAACCGTTCATTATTTTCCAAGAGGTATAGGAAATTCTTCATTTTACAAAAGAGATTTTGGTGATGTGGTTGAAAACAAAAAAAAATTTAAAACAGCTTTTTATAAAGAAGTTAGTCAGGATAAGACCATCCAGGTTCCAATAATAGATTCACAAGCCGGGATCTTGTGGTTTGCTTCTAAGGGAGGCTTTGAATTTCATTTATGGTCTTCAAAAATACCGGACTACTCTAAGCCTGATATAGCCATTTTCGATCTAGATGCCAGTAAAAATACTTGCTATGAGCGTATTATAAGGGCAACAAAATATTTAAATGAATTTCTTTTATCATTGGGAATTTCAGGTTTTCCTAAAACCTCCGGTGGTACAGGGATGCATGTGTACGTACCTATTTTTCCAGAATACACATTCATTGAAGTAAGGAATTGGGTGAAAAAGATTGGTATTGCACTTGAAAAATTACATCCAGATTTAATCACCACACTAAGGGTCCAGGGTACAACTCATAAAAGCAGTAAAATAAGTATAGATTATTTGCAGAATGTGATTTCCAGAAATACTGTAGCTCCTTATAGTCTTCGTGGCTATACCGGAACACCAGTTTCTACACCATTATCTTGGAACGAAATTGAAGAAGGTGAATTTTCTCCTTTGGATTTTAATATTAAGACCGTACCCAAAAGATTAAAGGAAATGGGAGATGTGTTTTCAAATGTTTTAACTTCTAAATACCATTTGGAAATATAAGACTTATTGACATATATCGGGGAGTTTTGGTATAGTTTAATATTATGGATTGGTAATTTAGTTAATTATGTAATTTTTAGCGTGATCAATATCATTTACTTTTTTGAAATTATTAAGCACCTTTATCTGAAGATTTTCGAAGGTTAAAATGGGAGGTAACGTTAACGTTAAGGTCTACAAGAAAATTCAATTTTATTATTTACACTCAATACCCTTTCTAAGCTTATTAATCGAAGAATAAGGAAATGAAAGAGCTTTTGAATTACTACATAAAATTCTTCAAAAATTTAAAAAATATAAAATTATGGAAACTAAAAATTTAAATCCTAAAGCTACCTTACTTATTGGAGCAGGATTAGATGTACTACATTTTGAAAGTATGGAATGGCTTGCTAAAATTGATTTTTGGAAAGACGAAGTTCAGTTTTTTGAAAATTTACTTAGAAAAAACACTTCTTCAGATATTGGTAAACAAAGTTATAATGGCCTTCTGGTGAACCTTGATAAAATCCATGGAGATCTCTTTGAAGATTTAGAAGATAGCATCAGAGAACACGAAGGATTATTGTCGAATTTGCAGAAAGAAGTAAAAGGCTTATCTGATTCTGATTACCGTAAAAAACATCATAAACTTAAAATGAGGATGGATGACTTTGAAAATGATTTTAAAACTTTCAAAAAGATAATTTTTGAGCACGTAAAGGGTTTTATAATTTAAAGCTTGCTTTCTAAGGTGCTGGAAATGTTTTTCGATTTTTAATCATTCATTATCAGGATTTAAAGGTGTGATAACTTTTTCTTACCCTGATTTACTAAAGATAAGGAATTTGCGGATTTAATTTTCTCTTTAGAAATTAACGTCTTTACTTATTAATCTCTCTTTAATCATAAAAACTACTGAAAGTATCCAGATATCATTTTGTGTTGGATGGAATTACCAGAAAAGGTAATTCCAATTGAAACCCTATTGTTGTGATGATAGGCCGCAAAAATAGATTTGTGAAAAAAGAATGTTTATGTCTTACCATTGGAGGGTGTAATTTGAAGTCTGTCTGAGAATTTTTATATTAATACTCAAACAGATTTAAAATGACACAGGAAGAATTAAACAAGATTGAAAAGAAA
>NZ_SNWE01000019.1 GCF_004362395.1 Salegentibacter sp. 24 | reverse complement strand
TCTTTCCAGGAAAAAAAACCAGCGATCAAATTTGAAACTCAAACAACCAATCAAATTGCACTGTTCTATTAAATCCTTAGATCGAATTCAGGTTAATAGCATAATTGCGGCGGTAAGAAAGGCAAAAGGAAGCGAACTGATAATCAAAAATTTTTGCATAGCGGAAAGCACATTACTATAGGGTTTTATGGCACCCAGGATCACGATTGCCACTGAAAAGACCAGGATTAGAATCGCCCATATAAACCTGAATTTCTTTTTCGGGTGTTCTTTTCCCCGGTCACTAAACATGCTTAAAACGTAAATAGCGGAATCCACAGAGGTGACAAGGAAACTAATAAGCAGAATTATGGTAATGATATTGGTAAACCCTGAGAGTGGAAAGGCTTCGAAAAAACGAAACAGGGAAGTAAAGACACTATCAAATTCCCCCGAGTAGGTTTCCATATTTGACACAAGATCAAAAGAAGCGGAGCCAAAAACGCTAAACCAAAAGAAACTCCCCAGGGAGGGAATAAGCAAAACTCCCAGAATCATTTCCCGTATACTTCTCCCTTTTGAAATTCTGGCTATAAAAATCCCTGTGAATGGGGCCCAGGCAAGCCAGAAAGCCCAGTAATAATAGGTCCAGTCGGTGAGAAATTCTTTTCCGGGGTCATAGGGTCCAAGTGCCAGGCTAAGCGGGACAAAATGTATGATATAGTTATAAAGCGAGTCAAAAAACTGATTAAAGACCTTCAACATATCAACCTGGAAAAACACAAAGAACAATAGGGCTACCGTGATATAAATATTCCAGTTTGAAATCCGTTTTATGCCTTTCTGAATTCCCGAGAAGGCCGAGATAAAGGCCAGGCTGCAAACTATAAAAACCAAAAAAAGGTTAAGCCATAGCGAACCGGCTGGTTTTGAAATCAGATGGCTAATCCCACCTTCAATTTGCGTAGTACCCAAGCCAATTGCCGCTACAAGCCCAAAGACGGTGGTGAGAATAGTCAGCAGGTCAATACTTTGGGGTAAATATTTTAACTTTTTAAGTGCTGGTAAGCTGGTCCCTAAAAGAATATCAGATTTTCTAACAAAAAGGGAGTAAGCAATAATTAAGGCAAAGATTCCGTAAAAAGCCCAGGCCGTAAACCCCCACTGGTAGAAAGTGTATTCTAAGGCCACTACTTCCGGTGAGGCATTTGTTTGGATTGGAGGATTCAAAAACATAAAAACCGGTTCCTGTACTGCCCGGAGTAAAATACCGGCACCCATCCCTGCACTGTATAACATCGCGATCCAGGAGAGCCGGTCAAATTCAGGGGGCGAATTACCCAGTCTTATTTTTCCAAACCTGGAAAGTGCGATAAAGATGAGAAAGAAAACGCATAGCAAACCGAGCCATAAATAAAATCCGCCAAAAAGCTCCCTGACCCAGATGGAAGCATTTTCGATGAATTCATAAAAAAATTCAGTAAAGGAAAAGATGAAAAGCGCGATAAAAAATAAAATCCCCGATGCAATATATGGCAGTGGATTTTTATGAAAAGCTTGAAATATTTGCATCAAAATTTATTGCTTTTCGGTTGGTGTTTGGACAGAAAGCGCTTTTTTCAAATGTAAACAATTCAGCCTTTATCATGCAACCTGCTTTTTTGGCTCGCCATTAGCAATTTTATTGAGCATCCCTTCAAAAATAAAATAGTGAAAGGGATACATAGCATACCAATATAACCTGCCCCAGATTCCTTTGGGCCTAAAGGTAGCCGTCTGGTGAAGTACATTTTCCTTATCGATACAAAATTCTAACCAGGCCTCCCCTGGAACCTTCATTTCAGCAAATAATAACAGCCTTCTTTCTTCTTTGTCAGCTAAAAGAACCCGCCAAAAATCTAAAGAATCTCCCGAGGCAATTTTATTAGGATGAGTTCTTCCACGGCGTAAACCGACTCCGCCAAAAAGTTTATCTATATACCCTCGAAATTTCCATAACCAGTTCCCGTAATACCATCCATTTAGACCGCCAATGGCCCAAATACGTTGCAGAACCAGCTCTGGGTTTTCCACTTTGGCCGATTGCTTATCCTGAAGACACCCATATTTTGGCACCTGAATGTATTTGTTTAGCTCCTTGCTAAAGCGGCCACTGCTTAAGGAATCTTTCCAGCTGGAAATCACCTGGTTCTGTTCGATCTTGTAAAATGCAAGTGCTATAGCTTCCGTATAGGAAATGGGCTTAATGTTAAGGATTTCCTGCAGGCGTGTATCATTGGTAATTACTTCAACCCGCATGCTGTCAACCAGGTTCTGTGCGAGTTTATAGGAAGTTGAAGTGACAAAATAAAGCCAGTAGGACGAAAGTTTTGGGGACATTACCGGTACGCTCAGAATCCATAATTTAAGTTTGCGTACTTCCGCATATTTCAACATCATTTCTTTATAGGTAAGCACATCCGGCCCCCCAACATCAAAAGATTCATTATAACATTCTTCCTTTCCTATAACCCCGGTCAGAAATTTAATGATATCCCGAATAGAAATAGGCTGGCATTTAGTTTCGACCCAGCTTGGGGTAATCATAACCGGGAGTTTCTCACATAAATCCCTTATGATTTCAAAAGATGAACTTCCCGAACCGACAATAATAGCGGCTCGTAAAACGCTAAGGTTAAAATCACCTTCATATAGAATCTCCTCTACTTTTTTTCGCGACTTTAGGTGCTTGGATAGTTCTTCTTCGTTGATGATCCCACTTAGATAGATCACCTGCTTTACCGAGGTGCCGGCCATGATTTTATTGAAATTCTTTGCGGCCATTGCCTCCTGGGTATCAAAATCTTTAGTAGACCCGCTCATGGAATGGATAAGATAATAGGCCACATCAATATCCATTATCTTTTCGGGAGCCTTCTCATCTTTCAGGAAATCCAGTTCCACAATCTCGACTTTTTCCAACAAGTCTTCCCTGGAGGTGAACCGGTTTTTATTTCGAACCGCACAGATCACCTGGTGTCCCTGTTCTAGAAGTTCGGGCAGTAAGCGCATTCCTATATAACCATTGGCACCCGTTAGCAGAATTTTCATAGAAAGATTTTAAGCTTAAAATACCAATTAAATTAGTACTTTTCAGCCAGATTAGTAAAACTTTATAATATGAGTAACGTGCTTAAAATAGTGCTTTTGGTAGTTGGAATCGGAATGATTGCTTACGGATTATACAGACTGATCACGCCCGAATTCGCCCTTGACGCAGGACCTCTTCAATTTGAAGCTCACGGTGATAATACCCAATCCTACGCCATGATAGGTTTTGGTATTTTAGCGCTCATAGGCGGGCTGGCATTTGGGAAACGCTGATTTTTAATTTAAGCCGGTGCTCAAAACCGCGATTACCGAAGAGCTTATATATTCAATACCAATGGCAATTACTATAAAGCCGATAATACGTGAAATAGCATTAATTCCTGAGGCGCCAAGCATTTTTACAATATAGTGAGCACTTCTTAAAACAAGGAAAGTAGCTAAACAGACCCCAAGGATTGCAAAAATGGTAATGAGCTTTTCAGAAATTAAGCTATAGTCCTCATACATCCCGATAAGAAGTGAAATGGATCCTGGCCCGGCTAACATAGGTATGGCAAGGGGTGTAAGAGAAACACTCTCTCTTTGAAAAACATCATCTCTTACCCTTTCCTTTTCCATTCCTTTATGTTTTGAAAAGGAACCGGTAAGTAAAGCAAATCCTGAGGTAACAATTATTAGTCCTCCTGCAATTCTTAGGGATTCGATACTAATACCGAAGAAATGTAAAATGAATCTACCGGTAAAAAATGAAATGACCAGGATTACAAAAATATTAATAGCGGTAAGCAGGGAGGTTTTAGAGCGCTCCAAAGCACTATATTGCCGGGTCAAACCTACAAAGATTGGCACAGTTCCCAGGGGGTTTATCACCGAAAATAGAGCAGCGAAAACATAAATAAATAACTCCATTTCTTTTTTCGACAAAATTGCAGCAGAAGTGCCAATGAGAAATTAAGAGGAGATTAATCTTGGGTTATCATTCCTAATAGAAAAGGCCTGGGGTTTGTAAAACTATGGTTAAAGATCGCCGACCTGGGTCAGTGCGTTATCGGTTTTATAATCCAGGATTTTTTTAAAATACTTATGAATAGCAGGAGTATCCGCCTTAACTTTAATTTTCGAATGATCCTTATAGATAGAATATTCTTCAGCTTTGCCCTTGTACAGATGAAGTTTGTAATAAGGGATCACCAGGGCATAAGTTTCGAGCAGGGCCCTGAACATGACAATAATTCCTTTGGGTCGCATTTCAACATTACAGGTGTTGGTGTTGTTATCCAAAACCAGGAGATTATGAATATCAATACTGGTATCGGTGATCTGTAATTTTGGAGAACCTGTTCCGTTTAATTTCATGCGTGCCAAAAGGGTAAAAGGTTGGCCTACTTCCTTATCAATTTTCGCTTTGGTTTTTGCCCGGTTATAGGAGATATTTAATAACATAGGTTTTTGTTTAAAGATAGGTAAATTATAGGCAAAAGCCTATTTTCTGTTATCTTTGCAGGGCTTAAAACTATAAACAGAAGTAAGAAATGAATATCCAAAGTACCCTCGCTGCCCAGGTAAAGGAAGCCGTGAAAAAAAATTATGATGTAGCTATTGAAAACCTGGAATTTCAGCCTACCCGTAGGGATTTTGAAGGAGATATAACCCTGGTGACCTTCCCGATGCTTGGAGTACTAAAAACAAATCCCGTAAAGCTGGGAGAAGAAATCGGAAATTATTTAAAAGAAAATGTTGCTGAGGTTTCAGGATTCAACGTGGTAAAAGGTTTTTTAAATATCGTTTTAAGTGATGCCTATTTTCTTGATTTTTTCAATGAAGTAAAAAGCAGGAAGGATTTCGGAATGGTACCCGCTGCTGAGGATGCGCAGGGAATCATGGTGGAATATTCCTCACCCAATACCAACAAACCATTGCATTTAGGTCATATCAGGAATATTCTTTTAGGCTTTTCTGTAGCTGAAATCTTAAGTGCAGCCGGAAATAAGTCCTACAAAACCCAGATTATAAATGATCGCGGTATTCATATTTGCAAATCAATGCTGGCCTGGGAACGCTTCGGAAAGGGAGAGACCCCCGAATCCACTGGTTTAAAAGGCGATAAACTAGTTGGGAATTATTATGTAAAATTTGACCAGGAGTATAAAAAGCAGGTTTCCGAATTAATGGAAACCCAGGGAATTTCTGAGGAAGCTGCCAAAGCTGAAGCACCAATTCTGGTAGAAGCGAAGCAAATGTTACTGAAATGGGAGGCCGGCGATCCTAAGGTGGTTGCCCTATGGGAAAAAATGAATCAGTGGGTTTACCAGGGATTTGAAAAGACCTACGATGCCCTGGGAGTGGATTTTGATAAAAATTATTATGAAAGCGACACCTATTTGTTGGGCAAGGATGTGGTGAACCAGGGCCTTGAAAAAGGGGTATTTTATAAAAAACAGGACGGCAGTGTTTGGATAGACCTTACCGATGAAGGCCTGGATGAGAAGATCGTTCTCAGAAGCGATGGCACGGCTGTTTATATGACCCAGGACATAGGGACCGCCATCCAGAGGGTAAAGGATTTTGAAATTAACGGGATGGTCTACACCGTGGGTAACGAACAGGATTATCATTTTAAAGTTTTATTTTTAATTCTGAAAAAACTAGGGTTTGACTGGGCGGACTACCTTTATCACCTAAGTTATGGAATGGTTGACCTGCCTAGCGGAAAAATGAAAAGTCGTGAAGGTACCGTGGTCGATGCAGACGACCTCATTGCAGAAATGACGGAGACCGCCAGGAACATTTCTGAAGAATTGGGGAAATTGGAAGGCTATACTGATCTTGAAAAAGAGGAACTCTATCGAATTATTGGTTTGGGAGCTTTGAAGTATTACATTTTAAAAGTAGATCCTAAAAAGCGGATCTTATTCAATCCCGAAGAATCAGTAGATTTCCAGGGGAACACCGGGCCGTTTATTCAGTATACCTATGCCAGAATCCAGTCGATCATAAGAAAAGCCGATTTCGATTTTAACAAACCTGTTCAGGATTATTCTTTCCATCCAAAGGAACGTTCATTAATCAAACAGCTACAGCTATATCCCGAGACGATTCAGCTAGCGGCGGAAAATCATAGCCCGGCGCTTATTGCCAACTACACCTACGAGCTGGTAAAGGAATTCAATTCATTCTATCAAAACGTAACGATTTTAGGGACAGAAGATTTTTCTAAAAAGACCTTAAGGGTTCAGTTGGCCAATAGTGTGGGGAATGTTATAAAATCCTCATTTGGCTTACTGGGCATTAAGGTCCCTGAGCGGATGTAGATGGAGCAGCTAAATAATAAAGGCCGAGTAAAATAAAAACTTTTCACTTCAGGCTCAAATCATTAAATTTGCAATTCGTTAGAAATTCTAAATGAAAACCACGGGTTAAATCCCAGGCTTTGATTTAAAAAAGTTTTAAAAATATCGGGGTGAACCTCGGCAGAATGATACCCTCAGGGGAAAATTAAACCACAGGAAAATTATGTTTGATAGTTTAAGTGATAAGTTAGATAATGCCTTACACGTTTTAAAAGGTCACGGGCAAATTACCGAGGTGAACGTTGCTGAAACTTTAAAGGAAGTGAGACGTGCTTTGGTTGATGCCGATGTGAACTATAAGATAGCCAAAGAATTTACCAATACTGTAAAAGAAAAAGCCCTTGGACAGGATGTGTTAACTGCCTTGAAGCCTGGCCAAATGATGGTAAAACTGGTCAAGGACGAACTTACCCAATTAATGGGGGGAGAAGCCGAAGGAATTAATCTCTCCGGCGATCCTTCTATCATTCTTATGTCCGGTTTGCAGGGTAGTGGTAAAACAACTTTTTCCGGAAAACTTGCAAATTTCTTAAAAACAAAAAAAACCAAAAAACCACTTTTGGTTGCCTGTGATGTTTACCGTCCTGCGGCGATAAATCAGTTGCATGTGGTTGGGGAGCAGGTTGGTGTCGAGGTCTTTTCAGACGAAGGCAACCAGGACCCTGTTGCTATTTCCAAGGCTGCCATTGCACACGCCAAACAAAATGGGCATAATGTTGTCATTATTGATACCGCGGGTCGATTAGCCGTAGATGAGGCGATGATGACCGAGATCACAAACATCCACCAGGCCATACAACCCCATGAGACCTTGTTTGTGGTAGATGCTATGACGGGTCAGGATGCTGTAAATACGGCAAAGACATTTAATGAAAGACTGAATTTTGACGGGGTAATCCTCACCAAATTGGATGGTGATACTCGAGGTGGTGCGGCGATTTCCATTAAATCCGTGGTGAATAAACCAATAAAATTTATTGGTACCGGGGAAAAGATGGACGCCCTGGATGTGTTCTATCCCGAGCGAATGGCCGATAGGATTTTGGGCATGGGAGATGTGGTTTCCCTTGTGGAACGTGCACAGGAACAGTACGACGAAGAAGAAGCTAGAAAACTTCAGAAAAAAATTGCCAAGAACCAGTTTGGTTTTGACGATTTCCTGAAGCAATTACAGCAAATCAAGAAAATGGGTTCTATGAAGGACCTTATGGGAATGATTCCCGGCGCAGGGAAAATGCTCAAAGATGTGGATATTGATGATGACGCCTTTAAAGGAATTGAGGCAATTATCCACTCGATGACCCCTGATGAAAGAAGCAATCCAAAAATTATTAACTCCAGCCGAAAGAAACGAATCAGCAAAGGTTCCGGGACCACGGTACAGGAGGTAAACCAGCTTCTGAAACAATTCAACCAGATGGGGAAAATGATGAAGATGATGCAAGGCGGTGGTGGTCAGAAGATGATGCAGATGATGAAGGGAATGAAGTAAAGTTCCTCTCCCAAAAAGGAGAATTATTGAAATAAAAATCGCAACTCTCCTCCCATAATTGAGGTCGGGAGGGGCTTATAGACCAGCTATAAATGACCATATTAGACGGAAAAAAAACCAGCAATGATATTAAGAATGAAATTGCTGCTGAGGTTGAGAAGATTAAGAAAAGGGGTGAGAAAATACCCCATTTGGCTGCGATTATTGTCGGCAACGATGGTGCCAGCCTGACCTATGTAAACGCAAAAGTGAAATCCTGTAAGCGCGTTGGATTTGAATCTTCGCTATATCGATTACCAAACACGGTAAGCGAACTGGAGTTGCTCGATAAGATTGAGGAGCTCAACCAGAATGATGATATTGACGGGTTTATTGTTCAGCTTCCTTTGCCCCCGCAAATTGATACGCAAAAAGTATTAAATGCGGTGGATCCCGATAAGGACGTGGACGGATTTCATCCGACCAATTTTGGGAAAATGGCTTTGGATATGACCTCTTTTATTCCCGCTACACCATTTGGTATCCTGGAGTTATTGGAACGTTACGATATTCCGACCAAAGGAAAACATACCGTGGTCATTGGCAGAAGTTATATCGTGGGAAGACCAATGAGTATCTTAATGGGAAGAAGCGGTTTTCCAGGAAACTCCACGGTAACACTGACCCACGAGTTCACCAAGAATATAACCCAGATCACTTCACAGGCCGATATCATCATTATCGCCGTTGGTATTCCGGACTTTCTCAAGGCCGAAATGATCAAGGATGACGCCGTAATTATTGATGTGGGAATCACCAGGGTTCCTGATGAGGCAGCTGAAAAAGGTTACGTGATCAAAGGAGATGTAGATTTTGAGAATGTAAGCAAGCGTGCCTCTTATATCACCCCTGTTCCCGGTGGCGTTGGGCCAATGACTGTTTCCATGCTGCTTAAAAACACGTTGCTCGCGACCGAACGTCATAAGAAAAGAGCAAAGGAGGAAAGTAAGGTTTAATTTAGTAAACTTATAAAATACAAAAGTCCTATCAATCTTGTCATAGCGAGTTGATAGGACTTTTGATCTCTGTCTCAATTAGCAATAAAGTGCTTATTGCTCTTCGAGTTTCCAATCCAGGTATTTGTGAAGATCAGTTTCAATAAACCTCAGGGTTACTGTAAGAATTGCGAAATCATCTATATAACCAAGTCCTGGAATAAAATCCGGCATTAGGTCCAGCGGATTCAGAACATATAGCAGGGCAAAAACTACCGAGGCAATGGTAAACCAGGGAATATTGCTATAAACCCCGCTGCGATAATCTTTCAGCATGCCAAACATAAGCTTTCCAAGTTCGGTATACTTTCTTAAAGCACCTGCATTAACAATTTTATCCTCAATTTCCTCCTGGTTTTCTGCAGCAATTTCTACATCCCCGTCTTTCACCTTCGAGACCCCTTTTTTAAGGTATTCTTCGTCAATCTCCTGTTTCTTCTTACTGAACATATCCATAATACTTCATTTTTTGATTAGTAGTTATTTTAAAGTCGATCTTGGGCATTGCCGTATTCCTTTTTATAAATCTTTAGAATTAATAAAAACAAGGAAACAAGCAGGGGCCCGAAAATTAATCCTATAAAGCCGAATAGCGGCACCCCCACGACCACTCCGAAAAGGGTGATTAGTGGATGTACTGATGCAAGTCTTTCTAAGATGTAAAGTCTTATCAGGTTATCGGTAGAGCCAACGACCACAAGCCCGTAAATAAGCATTGCAATGGCCTGCCAGTTATCTCCCTGGGCAAATAAGAGAATGACAACCGGGAGAACCCCTATTGCTGTTCCAATAAAAGGAATCATAGAACCTATGGCCGTAATCACGAACCAGAAAAAAGGATCTGGCACGCCTAAAATCAGGTAACCCACCAGGGCTATTATTCCCTGAAAAATGGCAACCATTGGAATGCCCAAAGCATTGGATTTTACCAGTTGATCACTTTCTTTTCCTATTATTTTCAGGTTTTCATTTCCTAAAGGGATATAAGAAATGAGCGAAGACTTCATAGAATCTCGCTTTATAAGCATATAATAGAGCATAAAGTACATAATGCCAATAGCTATAAAGGCATTAAAAGTACCGCCAGCTAAACTTTGCAGGTTGCCTGATACCCAGTTGGTGACTGCCGCGGTATCAATAGAATCACTAATGCTGTAACCAAGGTAAGTCTCTGCTTCATTGAGTTGTTCTTTTACGGCCTTTATCACCCTTTCTGAATTCGCAACCGCTTTACTGATTTTAGAAGTAAGCATCAGTACAATAAGGGTGACCGGCACTAAGATTCCTACAAAGGAACCAGCCATTAAAAGTGCTGCCGCTACTGGAGGTTTCCAACCCCTGGCCAGTAATTTCTGCATCCAGTTGCGCAAAAGGACATACAAAGTGATGGCCCCAAGGACCCCCGAGAGGTAAGGGATAATTTCCTTAAAAATTAAAACCGTTAAAAAAAGAATGAGCATGAGTACGAAAATCTGACGTACCAATGCCGGTTTTAATCTATCCATATTTTTGTGATTGGTTGGTTATTTTGCAAATAGTTGGTCTTTGTTCTTAAAGGCTTTAAATTCCAGGGCATTTCCGCAAGGATCCTTGAAGAACATCGTGGCCTGTTCCCCGACCTTTCCTTCAAAACGAATGTAAGGTGCTATTTCAAACTCAATATTTTTTGAGCGCAACAGATTAGCGAATTCCTGGAATACGTCCCATTCCAATACCACACCAAAATGGGGAACCGGTACCTCTTTACCGTCTACTGGATTGCTATGCGAATCTTCAGTTTCACTGGCTGGTTTGTAATGGATTACCAGCTGATGACCGAAAAAATTAAAATCCACCCAATGCTCACTGCTGCGGCCTTCACCACAGCCCAGGGTTTCTTTATAGAATTTCCTGGCCTTTTGTAAATCTGAAACCGGTATGGCCAGATGAAAGGGTTGTACCTTCATAAATCTTAAAGAATTTAAAATATTAGCTGCTATTAAAATTAACAAGTAATCTTAACATGCCTGCAAGGAATACCGCTAATTATGTGTTAAGATTTGTGTCTGCCAGGTCGGGAACCTGATTTGGGTTTAGGTTGACTTTTTATGGCGGAAGATTGAAGTTTTGAGGCCTCTTCGGTCTTACTGGACTCATCCACCATCTTATTGATGGTATCCAGTTCCTCCTTAGTAAGATCACGCCATTGTCCCACGGGCACATCCAGACTGACGTTCATAATTCTAATGCGTTTAAGGGCCGTAACCTCATAGCCTAAAAATTCACACATTCTACGAATTTGGCGGTTGAGCCCCTGGGTAAGCACAATCCTGAAATCGTTCCTGCCTAATTTTTCTACTTCGCATTTTTTGGTAGTTGTGCCCAGGATAGGTACCCCGCTGCCCATCCTTCGAATAAAATCAGGAGTAATGGGTTTGTTAACCGAAACAATATATTCTTTTTCGTGATTGTTTCTGGCGCGTAAAATCTTATTAACAATATCCCCGTCATTGGTAAGGAAAATAAGTCCTTCGCTGGGTTTGTCGAGTCTGCCGATAGGGAAGATTCGTTTGGGATAGTTTATAAAATCGATAATGTTATCCTTTTCCACACGGGTATCGGTAGTACAAACAATGCCTATAGGTTTATTGAAAGCCAGGTACACGTTTGGTTCTTCTTTTTCAGCTTCAGAAACTGCCTTTCCGTCAACCTTTACAATATCGCTGGGCGCTATCTTGGTGCCCATCTCAGGTACAAGCCCGTTAATGGTTACCCGGCCCTGGTCAATGAGTTTATCGGCGGCACGGCGGGAGCAATAACCAATTTCACTTAGGTATTTGTTTATTCGGGTAAGCCTTTGTTCTGACATAAAAATATTTCTACTGCAAAGATACAAGAATTCGTCTCTAAACTAATTTTTTGAAAAATAATCAGGGTACAGGCAACCTTTTGTAACTTTCCTGCGTCTATGTAAATAGAAGGTCTTTTTAATTTTAAAATCGGGTGAAAGTAATTCAACTCTTTAAAAACGAAACTCAGTTAATCAAGCGCGCGGCTAAAAAGGATCGTAAGGCGCAGCGTGAATTATATGAGGTGCATTGCGGAAAAATGCTTAGTGTCTGCAGGCAGTATATAAAGGATATGCAGCATGCAGAAGAAGTCATGCTAAATGGATTTTTAAAAGTTTTTACCCATCTGGAAGATTTTGAATCTAAAGGAAGTTTTGAAGGCTGGATAAGGAAAATTATGATAAGGGAATCCATTTCCTTTCTTCGCTCGCAAAAGAAGATCGTCTTTAGTGACGAAGAAATTGCAAGCTATGATTTTTCTGCGGAGATGGATACAGAGCTCAATGTGACACATATTCAAAACCTGATAGACAAGTTGCCCGAGGGCTACAGGATGGTTTTTGTTATGTATGCGGTAGAAGGATATAAACACGCCGAAATTGCGAAAATGCTGAAAATCACCGAAGGTACTTCAAAATCACAGTTGTCCAAGGCGAGAAAAATGTTGCAGCAGCAACTAGAAACACAAAACACATCGGATTATGGAATTAAATAAATTCGAAGAAAAAGCCCGGGAGGATCTGGCAAAAAGGCGAATAAAGCCTTCGGCGGAGGCCTGGGATAAGCTAGACGCAAAATTAAATGCCAAGGAAAACAGCACTTCCAGAAATACCTGGAAGTATAGCGCCGCGGCCATTGCCGTCTTGCTAATAGCGGGAACATTTATGTGGAATGATCATTTTTCAGAGACCCCGAAAATTGTTGAGGAACCGGTAGAGCAAATGATCAAAAAGCCGGAGGAAAAACAAAGGTTTTTGAAGGAAAACGATACTCAAATCGCTTCTGAAGAAGTTATGAATACAGGGAATAATTCAGCTGAAAATAAGGTAAAAACCGAAATTGCCACGAGGGCTGAAACTTCAGAAAAAATAGAGGTTTCGGACACACCAATTTCAGACGAAAATAAATATGAAGAAGCTATTGTTTTGAAGACCATTAGCCTGGAACCACCAATTTCAGAAGAAAAACTAATTCAATCCAAACTTGAGGAAGTTCTCGCTGCAACCGCTAAAAATAAGGAGATTTCCAGTGATGAAGTTGATGCGCTGCTGGCACAGGCGGCTTTAGAACTAAGTAAAGAACGAAATTCGCAAGTTTATAATTCTAATACCAAAATAAGTGCAAATGCACTTTTAGCCGAAGTTGAAGACGAGATTTACCAGTCCTTTAAAGCAAAGGTTTTTGAGGTTTTAAAAGAGGGGTACCTCAAGGCCAAAACGGCGGTTGCCAATAGAAACTATTAATAGTATTCAAAAACCCACAATCGGGTCATTCATCAAACATCAAAATCAATTATTATGAAAACAATTATTTTTTACATCACTTTTTCGTTATTCAGTTTTTCAGTGCAGGAAGTTGCTGCCCAGGAAGGTGATCATAAAGGGGCCGAGCTTATTTCAGAAGAAGAGCGAACAAAAGAATTTTTTGAAAAGGAAAAAGCTAAAATTATAGCTAAAGAAAAAGAAAAGCTCAAATACGAAATTGAGCGGATAAATGCCAGGCTGGAAAGAGGGGAGCTAACTAACCAGGAGGCAGAAAAACAAAAGAAGGAATTTGCCGAAAAACATGCCAAGAATATTGAGAATAAAATAGTGATCCTTCAAAATGAAATGGAGCTAAGGGATAGGAACGACAATAATTCAGAAAATTATATCGCTATCGGGGGGCATGGAAAAGCCGTGGATATCAAGATCAATACAAAGGATAAATACGACAAGAGGACTACAACTGATTTAGTACTCGCCGCCGGTTTTAACAATGCGCTTTCCAAGGGGCAAACCCTAAATGATACAGATTTCAAATTGGCCGGGAGCCGATTTTTTGAAATCGGCTGGGCCTGGAAAACCCGGGTCTTCCAAGAAACAAACTGGTTGCGTGTTCGCTACGGTCTTTCTTTTCAGTTTAACGGATTAAAACCTACCGATAACCGTATTTTTGTTGAAGAAGGTAATGAAACATACCTGGAAAAGTTCCCAATTGATCTTGAAAAATCTAAATTCAGAATGGATAACCTGGTTGTGCCTGTTCATTTTGAGATTGGTCCCTCAAAGCGAACCGAGACTGAAGATCGCTTGCATTTTTCAACCTATAAAATGCTTAAAATAGGCTTTGGAGGTTATGCCGGATTCAATATTGGGGAGCGTCAAAAATTAAAGTATGAGGCTGACGGAGATAAGGTGAAAGAGAAATTGAAAAACGATTATAATACTAATGATTTGGTCTATGGACTAAGCGCCTACCTGGGTTGGGGCGGTGCCACACTCTATGGCAAATACGATCTAAACCCAATATTCCAGGACCCAAATAAGGAATTGCACAACTTTTCTTTAGGGCTTCGGTTTGATGTCGATTAAAATAACCATCCTTCCTTTAATTTTTACTATTAGCCAATTTTAAATTGTAATTTTGTCTTGAATTCATAGCCACTCTAGTCCCGAATAAATTTCGGGATTAGCAGGTTTAAACCTATTTTTTTGATCTCAAAATCTACCATAGACAATGTTTTTGAAACCGCCCGCGTAGAGGAGGTCATTGGTGATTTTGTGAACCTTAAAAAGTCAGGGTCTAATTTTAAGGGTTTAAGTCCCTTTAGTGACGAACGTACACCAAGTTTTATGGTTTCCCCCGTGAAACAAATCTGGAAAGATTTCTCTAGTGGCAAAGGTGGAAACGTGGTGGCTTTCCTTATGGAACACGAACATTTCACCTATCCGGAAGCCATTAAATACCTGGCAAAAAAGTATGGAATTGAGATTGAGGAAACCCAGCAAAGCGACGAACAAAAACTGCAGGCCGATGAGCGGGAAAGTATGTACCTGGTTTCAGAATTTGCCAGTAAGCATTTTCAGAAAAATCTTCATAAAACCGAGCCAGGAAAAGCTATTGGCTTAAGCTACTTTAAAGAACGTGGCTTTAGCCTGGAGACAATTAAAAAGTTTGAGCTGGGGTATTCGCTTGATCAGTGGGATGATTTTACCAAGGAAGCCCTTGCTGAAGCCTATAAACTGGAATACCTTGAAAAAACCGGACTCACCATCGTTAAGGGTGAGCAGCAATTCGACCGATTTAAAGGAAGAGTGATGTTTCCAATTCATTCCATGTCCGGCAGGGTTTTGGGGTTTGGAGGCAGAATTCTAACCAATGAAAAAAAGGCGGCCAAATACCTGAATTCCCCCGAAAGTGAGATTTACCACAAGAGTAAGGTTTTGTATGGAATCAATTTTGCTAAACAGGCCATCGCTAAGGAAGATAATTGCTTTCTTGTGGAAGGTTACACTGATGTGATCCAATTTCACCAAAGTGGGATAGAAAATGTGGTGTCTTCTTCAGGAACAGCCTTAACCCCTGACCAGATAAGGCTCATCAATCGACTAACGAAAAATATCACCGTACTATTTGATGGCGATGCAGCTGGAATCAGGGCGTCGTTACGCGGAATAGATTTGATCCTGGAACAGGGGATGAATGTGCGGGTTTGTACTTTTCCAGAGGGAGAAGATCCCGATAGTTTTGCCAGGAATAACTCAGATGAAGCCTTAGGCGAGTATTTGGAAGATAAGGCCCAGGATTTTATAAGTTACAAAGCTTCCCTGCTTATGGAGGAGGCTAAGAAAGACCCGGTTAAAAAAGCTGAATTAATCAGGGATATTGTCAATAGTATTTCAAAGATCCCGGATACCATTCAACAGGAAGTTTATTTGCAGGAATGTTCCCGGATTATGGATATCTCTGAAAATGTTTTATTTTCCAGTCTGGCCCAACTTAATGCCAAAAGCGGCAAAACGCTCCCGAAGCAGCAACAAAAAAAATCCTTTGATGTGGTTAAAGAAGAACCGCACCTAAAGACACCGAAGGTAGATGAGCAATATGAACTTGAAAAAAAGATTATCAGCCTTCTATTACAGTATGGTACTGTGGAAGAAGAATTTGAGGATCTGGTATTAAAGGAAAAGGAAGATGGCGAATTAGGGCTGGAAAAAGAGGTGCAGAAAACCAGGGTCTTTGAAAAAATATTTCTGGATCTCCAGGAAGATGAAATTGCATTTACCAATCCTAAGTTCAGGGATATATATGCGGAACTCATTACGCGCTTAAATAGTGATGAAAAATTTGAGGTGAAAAATTTCATCAATGAAATAGATCCTGATCAGGCTTCTGAAATCACTTCAATTTTGATGGAAGAAGAGCAGTATAAATTACACGAATGGGATCGGCAGAATATTTTTGTAAAAGCAAAAACGGAAACAATATCGAGGCACGTCAGCGAAACAATTCTTTCCCTGCGTAGGTTTTTGATCAATCAGAAAATAAACGAGCTTTCGGAAGAAATAAAATCACCCGGGCAGGAGCAACAGACGCAGCATATCCTGGAGGATGTAAGAGATTACCTGAGTTTAAAAAAAGTTCTTTCTGAAAAGCTGAATCGCGTTATGTAGTGCTTATCTGCAATAATCGAGACCGTGTAATAAGATCAGCCACATTATCTACCTGTAATTTCTTTAGTAACCTGGTTTTATAGGTGCTCACCGTTTTCTCATTTATGGAGAGTGCCTCAGCGATATCTTTATTGCGTTTTCCCGAAGAGATAAGATTTAGCACCTCGGATTCCCTGGTAGAAAGCTTTTTGAATTTAGCAATGAGGTTCCTGCCGGGTGATATTCCGGCATTAAGTTTCTCGGTAATTTTTTTATTGAGATAGATGCCTCCCCTGGCCACCTGGTAAATAGCTTTTTCGAGCTCTTCAGGTCTGGCCATTTTTGAAATATAACCTGCCGCACCTGCTTTTATGGCGCTTAAAGCATAAACTTCTTCAGGATGGCCGGTGCAAACCAGGATCTTCACCTTACTGTAATCGGTTTTTATGGTGCGTAGTGCGTTGATGCCGTTTATTTCCGGAAGGTCTATTTCAATGACTAAAACATCAGGTTGGCGTTGATTTAAAAAAGCATATAATTCGATCCCATTATGCACGCTACCCACGACTTCCAATGCCGGATTGTCCTTAAGGAGGTACCGAATCCCTTGATGCACCACAGGGTGGTGATCTGCAATTAATACTGTGCTCATAATAATAGGTTGGTTGAGAAAACACGTTGGGGTAGGACTAACGCATTTATACTACTAAAATTAATTGATTTTAGCTAGCCTTTGATTTTTTGAGCAGGTTATTCGATAAAATGCTTATTTTTTAAGATTAACGGGAATCTCACATACGGGTATCGGTTTCATTTTGTGAAGGTTAGCGCTGTGTCGACTTCTGTAAATTTTGAATACCTCTTGTTGGCGCCCTTCAAAGTCTTCCGCAGTTTTCCCTTCTTCTGCAGCTGTCATTGCCCATTCCAGTTCAGGATAAGAGGCGCCTATTTGATCTTCATCGGTACGGCTATCTCCATAAAGTCCGTCGGTAGGCTGAGCATTTACGATTTCATCTGTAATTCCGAGGAATTTTGCAATTTCATAAACTTCGGTTTTCATAAGGTCGGCAATAGGGCTGAGGTCTACCCCGCCATCGCCATATTTGGTATAAAACCCAACCCCAAAATCTTCAACTTGATTTCCGGTGCCTGCAACAAGGTAACTATGTAAGCCGGCAAAATAATATAAGGTAGACATTCTCAATCTCGCCCGGGTATTGGCCAGGGTGAGTGCTAAATTTTCTGAAGCCTGGACTTTGGGAACCGACTTTTTGAAACCTTCAAAAACTGGAGTTAAATCAACTTCCAGGTTGCTCACATTGGCATAATGTTGTTTTAGCCAGTTGATATGTTGCTGAGCCCTTGTTACCTGAGCGGTATGTTGATGAATGGGCATCTCCAGGCATAGGGTACGCAAACCGGTTTTAGCACAAAGCGTTGAGGTCACTGCGGAATCAATTCCTCCGCTTATACCCAGCACAAAGCCATTCATTCCGGCATTTGTAGCGTATTCTTTTAACCAGTTGACTATGTGATCTACCACTTTTTCAGTTTGCATAATTTTGGGTGATTAAGTTTGTAAATAATACCTTTGCACACAAATCTACTATTTAAACATAATTATTAAAAGGGCAGGGCGTTAAAGCCTTCATAAAGAATGCCTATGTATAAACAAATAATTTTTCTGCTTTGTGCAATTGCTTTGGTTTCCTGTAATGAGCAGGCCGAAATCGAAAAGGAAATCGCCAAGGTGCCTATTGATTTTGAATTGGTTCGTTTTGACCGGGAATTTGCCAGGACCACTCCCGCTACGCTGGACCAATTGAAAGGACAATATCCAATGTTGTTCCCAAAGCAGTATGCGGATAGTGTTTGGATCGCGAAAATAAACGATACTATTCAGCAGGAAATAGACTCGGAAGTCGGAAAAGCCTTTCCTGATTTTGAGAATGAAAAGGCTGAACTTCATAGCCTTTTCCAGCATATTGCATATTATTTCCCGAAATTTGAAGTCCCGAAGGTATTCACGGTAACTTCCCAGGTAGATTATAAGAATAAAGTGATTCTTGAGGATGAATATTTATTCATTTCGCTGGATACTTATTTAGGGGAAAAACATCATTTCTATACCGGAATTCAGGAATTTTTAAAGAAGAATTTTAAGAAAGAACAAATTATTCCAGATGTGGCCAATGCTTATGCGAAGAGATACGTACCCGAGCCAACCTCAAGAACTTTTCTTTCACATATGATCTATTACGGGAAGCTCTTGTATTTGAAGGATAAGTTGATTCCAGGGGTAGCTGATTTTGAAAAAATAGGTTATACAGAAAAAGAATTCATATGGGCGCAAAAAAATGAAGCGCAAATGTGGCGGTATTTTGTGGAAAATGAATTGTTTTTTGATACCGATACCGAACTTTATTCCAGGTTTCTATATCCTGCGCCTTTTTCTAAATTCTATCTGCAACTGGATGCTGAATCGCCTGCCAAGCTGGGGCAATACATCGGTTGGCAGATCGTTCGCAGTTATATGGAGAAAACAAATGCCTCAGTAAAGGAAATGATAGAAACAGATGCTGAAACGATATTTAATAAAGCCAATTTTAAACCAAGAAAGTAATGTCAGAATTTAAAAAATCAGAAATAAATATAGAAGTGGTCACTGATGAAAATCGAGTGCCCGAGGAAATCACCTGGAGTGCCCAGGATGGGAATGTTCATAAAGAAGACGCCAAGGCTTTAATGCTTTCGGTTTGGGACAGTAAAACTCAGGAAACCCTTCGCATAGACCTATGGACAAAAGATATGCCGGTAGATGAGATGAAGAAATTCTTTCATCAAACCCTGGTTTCTATGAGTGATACTTTTAACCGTGCTACCCAGGATGAAAAAATGACCGCGACCATGAAAGATTTTTGTGATTATTTTGCGGAGAAGCTTGAAATTACTCAGAAGTAGGTTTTGGAAAAACTTATTTTTGTATATAACGCCTATTCCGGGACCCGTCATACGGTCCTGGATGCACTGCATAAACTGATTAAACCCAGCTCTTATGCCTGTAGCATTTGTAAGGTTACTCACGGGGTCTTTTCTGAAAATTCCCGGTGGAAGGCATACAGGCAGGCCTCGGAGACTGCCATGGAGTTTCTACATATTGATGAATTTCAAAAACAATATGCTTCCAAATTCGGATATAAATATAGTTTCCCGATCGTTTTGTGGGAGGATGAAGGCGAAATGGGTATTTTTATCGCTACTGAAGAATTAGAAACCTTACAAAATGCTGAGGACCTCATTAGGCAAATTGAAGAAAGGTTATAAAGCTTATAAGTGGCGTTAGATTTGAAGATTGCTTCGCTGTAAATCATACTACAGGTTGCATCTGGTTGGCTCTAAATATTAAAATGGGAGAAGAGTCAGAATAAAAATCAGGAGAATATTTCATTCCCTATTCCTGATTCAATTCCACATTAATAGCCTGAATATAATCCAGAATTTCCTCCTGTCCCAATTTGGAGGTTGCAGAGCTAATAAAGAATTCCGGCATTGCTTCCCAGTTTTCAAGCATTTTCTCCTGGTAAAAATTAATATTTCTCTCCAGGGCTTTTGGTTTCATTTTATCGGCTTTGGTAAAAATGATACAAAAAGGAACATTGTTCTCTCCAAGCCACTGCATAAACTCCATATCTATAGGTTGGAGTTCGTGCCGGCTGTCTATAAGTACAAAGGCGCAAACCATTTGCCTACGCTTTTCAAAATAAGCGGTGATAAATTTCTGAAAAGTTCTTTTAGTAGATTTCGAAACTTTTGCATATCCATAACCGGGAAGATCAACCAGGTGCCAGTTCTTATTGATCAAAAAATGATTGATAAGTTGGGTTTTCCCAGGTTTTGCGGAAGTTTTTGCCAGTGCTTTCCTGCCGGTAAGCATATTGATTAAAGAGGATTTTCCAACATTACTGCGGCCTATAAAAGCATATTCAGGGAGCTTGCTTTCAGGGCATTGGTCTACCCGAGTATTGCTCACCACGAATTCAGCCGACTTGATTTTCATTCTACTAAGTTTAAAATTGATTTGTGAAACAGAACTGGATGAGGTCCTTCTGAGGGTTTATTTAAAATTTCTTTTCTTCAGCCAGTCGTGAAGCAACTCATTGAATATATGAGGATGTTCCATCATCGCGGCATGCCCGCATTTGTCTACCCAATAAAGATCGGCATCGGGAAGTAAACGCTGAAAATCTTCAGCCACCTCAGGAGGAGTAACATTATCGTCTTTCCCCCAAATAATACATGTAGGCGTCTTCATTTTTGGTAGATCCTGGGCCATATTATGTCTAATGGCGCTCTTGGCAATAGCCAGGGTTTTTACGAGTTTGTTACGATCGCTTACCGTTTCATAAACCTCGTCAACCACTTCTTTGGTGGCTATTTCGGGATCATAAAAAACATCCTGGGCTTTTTTCTTGATAAATTCATAATCCCCGCGACGAGGATAGCTCTCCCCCATGGAATTTTCATAAAGTCCGGAGCTTCCAGTAATTATCAGGCCCTGAATAATTTCAGGATATAATTTAGTTGCCAGTAAAGCAATATGTCCGCCAAGCGAATTGCCTAACAAAATCACTTTATCGTAACCCTTAAAATCTACAAATTCTTTTAAATATTTAGCAAAAGTCTGCACACTTGTTTTAAGAAGTGACATGGAATAAAGGGGGAGTTCAGGAATCACCACTTTATAACCATGCTTTGGAAAATAATCTATAACCCCGTCAAAATTACTTAAACCGCCCATAAGTCCGTGTAAAATAACTATCGGGGTCCCTTCTCCTTGCTCCAGGTATGTAAACTTTCCCTCTTGCCTTAAATTATTCTTCATTGATTGGCTTTGCGGTTAGCAATCGCAAATATAGCGATTTCAATACAAGTATAATCATTTTTAAGAAATAGCAAAGCCATTTAAGAAATGCATTTCTTCCCGGAATTGTAAATTTTTTAACACCAAAAGCACAATAAAAACCAAGCCTCTGAAACCTAAACAAATAGCGCTATTTGATAGTCTTTCAGCTAAATACAGGGGAGAAACTTATCAACAAAGTGGTAGAAAGTGGTAAAATGTGGTAATTTTTTCAATATATTTGACTCTATAAAGTATTGAAGTGGTAAATCTCATTGGAACATACGAATGTAAAGCAGATGCCAAGGGCCGGTTAATGGTTCCTTCGGCATTAAAAAAGCAGCTTGCGCCTATGTTGCAGGAGGGCTTTGTATTAAAACGTTCGGTTTTTCAAGCTTGTTTGGAGTTGTATCCAATGCAGGAATGGAATGTTTTGATGCAAAAAATTAACGGCCTTAATCGCTTTAAAAAGAAGAACAATGATTTCATCAGACGGTTTCAGGCCGGGGTAAAAATGGTGGAAGTAGATTCCAATGGGAGGCTTTTAATCCCGAAGGACCTTGTGGGATTTGCCGGAATCAATAAAGAAGTTGTGCTTTCCTCCGCGGTAAATATTATAGAGATCTGGGATAAGGAAAAATATGAAAACACCATAGACGAGACTTCAGATGATTTTGCGGAATTGGCTGAAGAAGTAATGGGAAACGATGATTTAGATGCAATATCATAACCCGGTATTATTAAAAGAATCAGTTGACGGCCTTAATGTTAAGGAAGATGGTGTGTATGTAGATGTCACCTTTGGTGGCGGGGGGCATTCCCGTGAGATTTTAAGCAGGCTTGGGCCGGATGGAAGGCTCTTTGCTTTTGACCAGGATAAAGATGCTTTGCAAAACACGATAACGGATCCCAGATTTACGCTAATCCATGAAAACTTCAGGTTTCTGAAAAGGTTTTTGAGGTTTTACGGGGTGAAGCAGGTTGACGGGATTTTAGGAGATTTTGGTGTTTCCTCACATCAGTTTAATGAAGCAGAGAGAGGATTTTCCACCCGTTTTGATGCGCGTCTGGATATGAGAATGAACCAGGGGAGTAAACTGAGTGCTTACGAGGTGATCAATGAATATAGGGAAGAACAGCTTAAAATGTTGTTTTACGATTATGCCGATTTAAAGAATGCACCAAAGCTGGCAAGCTTAATTGTTGAGGCCAGGAAGGAAAAGCCTATAGAGAGCAGCGAGGAATTAAACGATTTGTTGAAGCCGCATCTCTTTAAAGGGAAAGAGAATAAAATCCTGGCGCAAATCTACCAGGCGATTCGCATAGAAGTGAACCAGGAGATTGAAGCTTTAAAGGAATTTTTGATGCAAACCCAGGAGCTGGTGGTGAAAAATGGGAGGATTAGTCTTATTTCCTATCACTCTTTGGAAGACAGGTTGGTTAAGCGTTATATAAGAAGTGGTTTGTTTGAAGGTGAGCCCGAAAAAGATTTCTACGGAAATATCTCGGTTCCTTTTAAAAAGGCAGGCGGGCTGATAGTGCCCTCGGCAGAAGAGATCAAAGCTAATAACCGGGCCAGAAGTGCCAAATTAAGAGTGGCTAAAAAATTATAGTTTTTTAAGGGATATGAAGAAAGGTTTTTACAACATACTACGGGCTAATTTTCTTATTAGCAGAGATGCGGTAAACAACTGGCGATTTATAGTTTTTTGCACGTTCCTGGCGATCATTATGATTGCAAGTTCCCATAGTGCTGAGCGTAAAGTGCATAAAATAGCGAGCCTTCATAAAGAAGTAAGAGAGCTTAAAAGTGAATTTGTAGATAGGCGTTCCGCACTGATGAGGCTAAAAATGGAATCTACGATCACCCAAAAAATGAAAAGCAGGGGAATTCTTCCTTCCGAGAATCCACCTTATAAAATAAAAGTGAAGATAAAAGAATAAATGGCGACATCTGAAAAAGGCATATTGAATAGATTATACGTGGTTGCGGCCTGTATGTTCATTTTCGCTGTTGGGGTGGGGGTGAAACTTCTCGATATTCAGTTTGTCGAAGGTGATTATTATAGAAATCTTGCAGAGGAGAGGACGGTGCGAAGTTTTAAAATTCCCGCCAGCCGTGGTAATTTATACGATGCTAACGGGAACCTCTTGGCAACTTCAGTTCCTAAGTACGATATCAGGTTTGATGCAGTTACTGTTTCTGATAAAGATTTTCAGGAAAATATAATGCCGCTTTCCAACAATCTTTCTGAAATGTTGGGTAAATCAGCCGCCTATTGGTCTCAGCGTTTAAGGCAGGCAAGGGCGAACGGACAACGTTACTTATCGATAGCTCACAATCTTGGCTATTCTGAATATATGAAGGTAAAGGGCTTTCCTATGTTTAACCTGGGAACCTACAGAGGTGGGATGATCGTAGAGCAGAGAACAGTTCGGGAGCATCCCCTTGGCAAGATGGGAGAGCGAACGGTTGGCTACGAACGCCAGGATGAAAATGGATATTTTACCCGAGTTGGTCTGGAAGGGGCCTTTAGCTCCTATTTACGCGGAACCGATGGTCGGAGGCTCAAACAAAAAATCGCCAAGGGCCAGTGGAAACCTATTAGCGATAATAACGAGGTAGAGCCTAAAGATGGCTACGATGTGATTTCCACCATAGATGTCAATATTCAGGACATCGCCCATCATGCACTGCTAAAGCAACTGGAATATTTTGAGGCCGATCACGGGACGGTAGTGGTTATGGAGACCAAAACCGGTGAAATCAAGGCAATGTCTAATCTTGGCCGAACCTCGGACGGGACTTATTTTGAAAAAAGAAACTATGCGGTTTACGAATCGCACGAGCCTGGCTCAACATTTAAGCTGATGGCCATGACCGCTGCCCTGGAAGATAATGTAGTAGACACCAGTACGGTTATAGATACGGAAAACGGGGTGGTGAGATTTTATGGGAGACCAGTTAGGGATTCCCGTCGTGGAGGTTATGGTAAAATTTCCGCCGCACGTGCCTTTGAGCTTTCCTCAAATACAGCTTTTACCAAAATAATAACACAAGGTTATAAGGATAACCCTGCAAAGTTTGTGAATAGCCTATATGATATGGGCCTTAATCAAAAAATTGGGCTGGATATAAAAGGTGAGGGGCAACCCAAAATTCCGCATCCAAAAGATAAGCGTTGGAGTGGTCTGAGTCTTCCCTGGATGGCTTTTGGTTATGGAGTTTCATTAACGCCTTTACAAACCCTGAATTTTTATAATGCTATTGCCAACGACGGAGAAATGGTTAAGCCAAGGTTTATAAAAGAGGTTAAAGAGTGGGATAAAAGCATTTTAAAAGTGGAGCGGGAAGTGATGAATCCAAGGATTTGTTCTCCTGAGACGGCTAAGAAGCTTCAAGCAATGATGCAGCATACCGTGGAGAGAGGCACCGCGGCGAATATTTATACGCCTAATTTTTCAATGGCCGGTAAAACCGGTACCTGCCAGGTGGAATACTGGATAGAACCGGGAAGGTATATTTCTTCTTTTGCAGGCTACTTTCCTGCGGAAGATCCTAAATATTCCTGCATTGTGATTATTCACAAGCCGGATAAAAGCAAAGGCTACTATGGGAATATTGTTGCAGCACCGGTTTTTAAAAAAATTGCACAAAAGATTTATACCGATACCCCGGTAATGGATACGTTGCCTTCCCTGGAAATTACCGATGATAAGATCGCTAAGGATTTTGAAACTTATTATGCTAAAATAGAAAACGAAAAGCTGATTATGCCAGATGTAACCGGGATGCCGGCAATGGATGCCGTTTCTCTATTAGAGAACCTTGGCCTTAAAGTGAACTTTAGCGGAACAGGGAGAGTGAGTGGGCAATCCATATCGGCAGGACAAAAAATAGCAACAAACCAACAAGTAAAATTAAATATAGGTTGAGAGTCTTAAAAGACATATTGTATAAAGTAAAAATCGATGCCGTCGTAGGAAATACTTCGGTGACTATCAATAAGCTTGAGTTTGATTCAAGAAAAGTGGAATTGAACGACGCTTTCGTAGCTATTCGCGGAAGCCTATCAGATGGTCACGAGTTTATAAACCAGGCCATCAATCAAGGAGCGCTTGCGGTTATTTGTGAAGAATTCCCGCAGGAAATCGTAAATGGGGTCACCTATATTAAAGTTGGAAATACCCAGCAGGCCTTAGCCTATATCGCTGCGAACTATTACGATAATCCCTCTGAAAAATTAAAGCTTATAGGGGTTACCGGCACCAACGGAAAAACTACGATAGCCACACTTTTATATCATTTATTTACAAAAGCAGGCTTTAAAGTCGGATTACTTTCTACGGTGAAAGTGATGGTTGCAGAAAATTCTTTTGATGCGGTAAGGACTACACCAGATTCCATCACGATCAATAATTATTTAAAGCAGATGAATGATGAGGGCGTGGAATTTTGCTTTATGGAGGTGAGTTCTCATGGGATAGATCAGCACAGGACTACAGCTTTGGAATTTGCTGGCGGAATTTTCACAAATCTAAGTCATGATCATTTAGATTATCACGATAGTTTTGCGCAATACCGGGATGTGAAAAAGCGATTTTTTGACGAGTTGCCGGCTTCAGCCTTTGCCCTTACAAATATCGATGATAAGAACGGGCAGGTGATGCTTCAAAATACAAAAGCACAAAAATATACCTACGCTTTAAAATCCTACGCCGATTATAAAGCGCAAATCCTTGAAAATTCTTTCACCGGATTATTGCTAAAGGTAAACGACCAGGAATTATGGACACGCCTGATTGGAAGTTTCAATGCTTATAATGTGTTGGCTATTTATGCCACGGCAGAACTTTTAGGACTGGAATCTATAGAAAGTTTAAAAATCATCAGTGAATTAAATTCAGTGAGCGGAAGGTTTCAGTATATCATTTCAGAAAAGCAGAAGATTACTGCTATTGTTGACTACGCCCATACTCCGGATGCCTTAAAGAATGTCCTGGAGACCATTAATAGCATTCGTACAAAAAATGAAGAACTGATAACAGTGGTAGGTTGCGGGGGAGATCGCGATAAAACCAAAAGACCAAAAATGGGACATATCGCTTCGGCTTTAAGTACCAAGGTGATTTTTACCAGCGATAACCCCAGGACCGAAGATCCGGAGAAGATTATAGAAGAGGTTGAAGCAGGAGTGCAGCCACAGAATTTCAAAAAAATCATGGCCGTAACAAGTAGGAAACAGGCTATTAAAACCGCCTGTCAAATAGCAGGTGAAAGGGATATTATCCTGATTGCCGGGAAAGGGCATGAGACCTACCAGGAAGTCAATGGTAAGCGCAATGATTTTGATGATCTAAAAATAGTAACCGAGTTTTTGACACAATTAAATAAGTAAGCAAAAAAGTTTCATCTAAAGGGAGAGCAACAAGAGAATATGCTATATTATTTATTTCAATATCTAGATGCAGAATACCAGGTGCCCGGGGCCCGGTTATTTGAGTATATCTCATTTAGAACGGCTATGGCCATTATCCTTTCCCTTGCAATCTCCACCATTTACGGAAAAAGGATCATCAATTACCTTCTAAGCCAACAAGTGGGTGAAAGCGTTCGTGACCTGGGCCTTAGAGGACAAAGTGAAAAAGCGGGAACTCCGACCATGGGAGGGCTCATCATCATTTTTGCCACCTTAATTCCGGTTTTGCTTTTCGCTAAACTTGAAAATATTTACGTGCTATTGCTCATAGTAACTACCCTATGGATGGGAGCTATTGGTTTTATAGACGATTACATTAAAACCTTTAAAAAGGACAAAGAAGGCCTGAAAGGAAAATTTAAGGTTTTAGGCCAGGTGGGCCTGGGACTTATTGTAGGAGGGACCTTGTTTTTTCATCCGGGAGTTACCGTAAAGGAGGAAACTAATGAACCAGCCCCTGCGCAGCAAGAGCTGGTAGATAGTTTTCAAAAAATAAGGGAAATGGGGCCTGAGACCAAAAGCACGACCACTACCATTCCCTTTGTAAAGAATAATGAATTCGATTATTCGGTTTTGATCAGCTGGATAAACCCTGGCTTAAAAGATTATGCCTGGCTTATTTTTATCCCAATAGTGATTTTTATCGTCACCGCGGTATCTAATGGAGCTAATTTAACCGATGGAATAGATGGCCTTGCCGCAGGATCTTCGGCAATAATTGTGCTTACCCTGGGGATTTTTGCCTGGGTTTCGGGGAACATAATTTTTTCAGACTACCTCAATATTATGTATATCCCAAGATCGGGGGAGATGACGATTTTTATAGGGGCTTTTGCAGGTGCTTTGGTTGGATTCTTATGGTATAATACCTATCCCGCCCAGGTTTTTATGGGGGATACGGGAAGTCTAACTATTGGCGGAATTATCGCCGTGCTCGCAATCGCTACCCGAAAGGAATTACTGATTCCTATTTTATGTGGAATTTTTTTAATGGAGAACCTATCGGTGGTCTTACAGGTGAGTTGGTTTAAAATCACCAAGCGGAAATATGGGGAGGGCCGAAGGATTTTTCTGATGTCTCCCTTACACCATCATTATCAGAAAAGAGGTTACCACGAAAGTAAAATAGTAGTGCGTTTCTGGATCATAGGAATTTTCCTGGCCATTGTCACTATAATAACGCTGAAAATAAGATAAAAAATATTGAAAACTAAAGCTCAAAATAACAACAATTCCGGTAGAAAACTGGTGATCCTTGGCGGCGGAGAAAGCGGTGCAGGAGCTGCTATTTTGGGCCTAAAGGAAGGTTTTGAGGTTTTTGTTTCAGATAAAGGAAAAATAAAGGACAAATACAAATCGGTTTTCCAGCAATTGCAAATCGATTGGGAAGAAGAAACCCATACGCAGGCTAAAATTTTAGAGGCTGATGTGGTGATGAAAAGTCCGGGGATTCCAGAATCCGTGGCTATTGTAAAGCAACTTCAGGAAAAGGGGATTCCGGTTATTTCAGAAATAGAATTTGCCTGGGGTTTTACTTCAGCAAAAATTATCGGAATAACGGGGAGCAACGGGAAAACCACCACTACCAAATTTGTGTACCACATTTTAAAGAATGCGGGCATAAAAGTAGGAATGGCCGGGAATGTAGGAGATAGTTTTGCAAAACAAGTCGCCCAAACCAAGCCCGACTGGTTTGTCCTGGAATTAAGCAGTTTCCAGTTGGATGGAATAAAGGATTTTAGGCCGGATATCTCGGTGTTGACCAATATCACACCCGATCATTTGGACCGGTATGAACACAAGCTTGAGAATTACGTTTTTTCAAAGTTCAGAATTGCGGAAAATCAAACTGAAGAGGATTTTTTCATTTATGATTTGGACGATGAAATCATCACCAAATGGATTGAGAAAAATCCTGTTAAAGCGCAAAGATTACCGTTTTCCCTGGCGCAAAAAGTGGAGAACGGTGCTTATATAGAAAACGAGAATATTATTGTTAATATAAAAAACAACCGATTTAAGATGCCAACAACAAAACTAGGTTTGCAGGGTAAGCACAATACTAAAAATGCTATGGCTGCGGCCACTGTTTCTCAGCTATTACGAATCAGAAAAGAAACCATACGGGAGAGTATGGAGAGTTTCCAGGGAGTGGAACACCGTCTGGAAAAGGTGCTGAAGATCAATAATGTCCAATACATAAACGATTCTAAGGCGACCAATGTGAACGCTACTTTTTATGCCCTGGAGAGTATGAAAAGCGAAACCGTTTGGATCGTTGGAGGTGTGGATAAGGGAAATGTCTATGACGACCTTTTGCCACTGGTAAACGAAAAAGTAAAGGTGATCATTTGCCTTGGAATAGACAACCAAAAGTTGATACAAAACTTCGGGAACTGTGTGGATACTATTGTAGAGACACAATCCATGAAGGAAGCGGTAAGAATGGCCTACAGCCTGGCGGAAAAAGGAGACTCGGTATTGCTTTCACCGGCTTGTGCGAGTTTTGATCTTTTTGAAAATTACGAAGACAGGGGGCGCCAGTTTAAAGATGCTATTCGAAATCTTTAAAATTGAGCCTTAGCGATTATAAATACCAGTAATCAGAAAATATTATTAATAATTAAATGAGCAGCATTTTTTCAAATCTTAAAGGCGATAAGGTTATCTGGGCTACGGCAGCGTTGTTGGCAATATTTTCATTTTTGCCAGTCTATAGCGCCAGTAGTAACCTTGCGTATTTATATGGAGATGGTAGTACCTTCCAGTATTTGGTGGTGCATTTCTTCCATCTGCTTTTAGGTTTTTGTTTGCTCTTTGCTGTCCATAAAATTCCCTACCACTATTTCAGGGGATTATCCATTTTATTTCTACCGGTTATCATCGTATTGTTAATTTATACCGTTGCCCAGGGCACTATGATTGACGGTGCCTATGCCAGTAGATGGATTCAGATTCCCGGCTTAGGGGTTTCGTTTCAGTCATCTACCCTGGCATCGGTAGTCCTGATGATTTATGTAGCACGTTACTTATCAAAAAAGACCAATGACACCCTCACATTTAAGGAGTCAATTTTACCGCTTTGGATGCCTGTGGGAGTAGTATTATTATTAATTTTGCCGGCCAATTTCTCCACAACGGCCATTATATTTTCTATGGTGCTGGTGCTGATGTTTTTAGGGGGATATCCCGTGAAATACCTCGGAATTATCGTTGCTGCAGGATTGCTTTTGCTAACGATGTTTATCATAACGGCCAAAGCCTTTCCAGGCCTTCTGCCCAACCGTGTGGATACCTGGGCAAGTAGGATCGAGAGTTTTTCCAATGAGGAAGATACCGAGGCCGATTATCAGATTGAAAAGGCAAAAATTGCGATAGCCACAGGGGGTGTTGCCGGAACGGGAATTGGTAAAAGTGTTCAGCGAAATTTCTTACCGCAATCTTCATCGGATTTTATCTATGCGATTATTGTTGAGGAAATGGGGTTAATTGGAGCCTTTGGAGTCATGGCAGCGTATTTATTACTGTTATTTAGAATCGTAATCGTGGCCACTAAAGCCAATACGGTTTTCGGAAAACTGCTGGTTATGGGAGTTGGTTTACCGATAATCTTCCAGGCTTTGATCAATATGGGTGTAGCTGTAGAGTTGTTTCCGGTCACCGGACAAACTTTGCCTTTGATAAGCAGTGGGGGAACCTCTATTTGGATGACCTGTGCGGCACTTGGAATTATTTTAAGCGTAAGTGCCAAACGTGAGGAAATGAAGGAGCGCGAAGAAGCTGAAAAGGAGTTGGATAACGAAAACCCCTTGGATATATTAAGTGAAGCGATTTAAAAGAAGGGATATGTGATATCCCTGGGATGAATAAAAGATTAAGATTAAAATTTAGAACCAGTGAAAAAGGATTTACGTGTAATATTATCTGGAGGTGGCACCGGCGGGCATATTTACCCGGCCATAGCTATTGCCAATGAGATAAAAGCGCGTTATCCGGAAGCAAAAATATTGTTTGTAGGTGCCAGTGACAGGATGGAGATGGAGAAAGTTCCAGAGGCAGGGTACAAAATAGAAGGTCTTTGGATCAGCGGAATACAGCGAAAGTTAAGCCTGAGTAATTTCTTGTTTCCTTTTAAACTACTGAGTAGTTTGGCGAAATCCCGAAGAATAATCAGGGAATTCAAGCCTGATGTGGTTATTGGCACCGGGGGTTTTGCCAGCGGAGCTTTGTTAAAAGTGGCCAGTTCTAAAGGAATTCCGAGCCTTATCCAGGAGCAGAATTCTTTTCCGGGAATTACCAACAAATTACTGGCCAAGCAGGCCGATAAGATTTGTGCCGCTTACGAGGAAGTCAAACGATTTTTCCCTGCTGAAAGAACGGTGATTACGGGTAACCCGGTGCGAGAGGATTTATTGAAAATTGATGCAAATAAAACAAAAGCTCTGGCGCACTTCGGCCTTGAAAAGGACAAGAAGGTGGTGCTAGTTTTGGGGGGAAGCCTTGGAGCCAGAAGAATTAATCAATTGGTAGAAGCCAATTTGGAAAGATTTATAAAAGAAGATATTCAGCTTATCTGGCAAACAGGTAAGTTGTATTACGAAGAATATAAGAAATACAATGCAGGCCTGGTACAAACGCATTTATTTCTAAATGAAATGAACCTGGCTTATGGCGCTGCCGATGTGATTATATCCAGGGCAGGTGCCGGTACGGTTTCTGAATTAAGTATTGTAGGGAAACCGGTACTTTTTGTGCCTTCGCCAAATGTAGCAGAAGACCACCAGGCCAAAAATGCGATGGCAGTAGTAAGGAGAAATGCGGCGATGATGTTGAAAGAAAATGAGCTGGAAGAAAAATTTGAAACCGAATTTTTCGCTTTAATGGCCTCTGAGCATAGACAGAAACAGCTAGGGGAAAATATTAAAAAACTTGCTTTGCCAAATGCAACATCCAGGATTGTGGACGAAGTAGAGAAATTGATTAAATAAAATTTATTCTGAAAATAAATTCAGAAGCAGAAAATAACATGCAGGATTTAAACCATATAGAAAACATTTATTTTATCGGCATTGGCGGTATTGGAATGAGTGCCCTGGCACGTTATTTTAAATTTCAGGGAAAAAATGTGGCCGGTTACGATAAGACTTCAACTTCGCTTACCAGGACACTGGAAGCCGAAGATATTGTTGTGGTTTATGATGAGCAAATGAACTCGGTTCCTTCAAAATTTACCGATAAGGAGCATACACTGGTCGTTTATACTCCGGCAGTCCCAGGGGAGCACCAGCAACTGGCTTATTTCAAAGCCCAAGAATTTGAGCTAAAGAAAAGAGCTGCAGTACTTGGGTTGATCTCTAAGGGGAAATTCACCCTGGCCGTGGCAGGGACTCACGGCAAGACCACCACCACGGCAATTTTAGGCCATTTACTTAAAGAAACCGGCGCAAAAGTTACCGGATTTTTAGGGGGGATCAGTGAAGATATCCAAAGCAATTTAATCCTGGAAGGTGATGAGGTCATTGTAGTTGAAGCTGACGAATTTGATAGGTCTTTTCTTCATCTTTCCCCAAATATTGCTGCGATCACCTCGATGGATACTGACCATTTGGATATATATGGTAAAAAGGAAGAGTTGGAACATACCTTCAGGCAATTTGCCCGGCTGGTACCAGAAAATGGAACTTTATTCGTGAAAAATGGATTAGCCCTGGAGGGAATCACCCTTGGAATAGAAGATCAAGCTGATTATTCGGCTCGAAATATAAAGATTGAAAATGGTAGCTATCATTTTGATCTTATAACCCCCGCGGGAGTTATAGAAAATTTAAAGTTTAATCTACCCGGCAAACACAATTTGCTAAATGCTATAACCGCCCTGGCGATGGCTATCCAATATGGATCCCCAATCCCCAAGCTGGCCAGGGCGTTATATAGTTTTAAGGGTGTTAAACGAAGATTTTCATATAAAATAAGATCTGAAAAGCTCGTGCTTATAGACGATTATGCCCATCATCCGGCAGAGATTGCCGCAGTGAACCAGGCGATTCGGGAAATGCACCCGGGTAAGAAAGTACTGGCCGTTTTTCAGCCACATTTGTTTAGCAGAACCAGAGACTTTGCTGATGATTTCGGACAAAGCCTTGCTTTGTTTGATGAGCTGTTATTATTGGATATTTATCCGGCACGGGAATTACCGATGGAAGGCGTTACTTCCAGTTGGCTTTTGGATAAAGTCCCTAGTAGCCCAAAGAAATTAATTCAAATAGAAAATATTATCGAGGAGATTAAAAGATCAAATCCTGAAGTGGTGGTGCTTATGGGGGCCGGTAGTATAGGAGAAGAAGTAGAATCTATAAAAAACGCGCTGCAGGATGAAGCTTAAATTGAATTACATAAAATTGCCTTTATTACTCATTATGGTGGGCTTTTTATTCGGGTTTGCAAAAAAGCGCAATGAGGCTCGAAAAGTTAATGAAGTAAAGGTGGAATTTATAGTTGGTGAGAATCTCTATGTTACTGAGGAAGCGGTTAATAACTTGTTGATACAAAATGGAGTGACCACCTCGGGTATAGATAAAGAAATTTTAGATTTGAATAGGGTAGAGAACCTGTTGAACGATCATGATATGATAGAAAATGCTGAAGTTTTTTTAAGTCTGGATGGCAAGCTCCAAACTAAAATAAATCAGCGTAAACCCATTGGCAGGATAGTGGGAAATTCTTCCTTTTATTTGGACAGGAATGGTCGTGTAATGCCACTTTCCCCGTATTATTCCGCTCGGGTACCTTTAATTGTCGGAGTAGATTCCAGCAATGTGGATACCGCCTATTCGCTGGTAGATTATATTCAGAAGGATCGATTCCTGACCAGGCATATAACCGGCGTTAAACGTTTGCCTGGCGATAAATTTGAATTGGAAATGAGAAAACTAAACTTTTCTGTGTATTTCGGCAAAGCCCAGAACATAGCATTGAAGTTCAATAATTTTAAAGCATTTTATAAAAAAGCTTTACAAGATAAAAAATTAGGGACCTACAAAAAAGTGAATTTACAATTTGGAGATCAGGTTGTTTGCACTAAAAAGTAAATTATGGAACACAGCGACATAGCCGTAGGATTAGATATTGGAACCACAAAAATTGTGGCCATGATCGGACGTAAGAATGAATATGGAAAGGTGGAGATCGTAGGTATTGGAAAATCCAAAAGCCTTGGTGTTCACCGTGGGGTGGTAAATAATATTACCCAAACTATTCAATCCATACAACAGGCTATTCAGGAAGCAGAAGCAGATTCTGGATTAAAAATACGTGATGTAGTGGTTGGTATTGCCGGCCAGCATATAAGAAGCCTGCAACACAGTGATTACATTACCAGGACAAACCCCGAGGAGGTTATTGATGCCGATGATATTCATAGCCTTTGCAACCAGGTTCACAAACTAGTGATGTTACCGGGCGAGGAAATTATTCACGTATTGCCACAGGAATTTAAGGTAGACGGGCAGGCGGAAATAAAGGAACCTATCGGGATGTATGGCGGAAGACTCGAAGCCAACTTCCACGTAGTAGTTGGCCAGGTTTCTTCCATTAGAAATATTGGTCGATGTGTCAAGAGCGCCGGGTTGGAACTTTCCGCAGTGACTTTGGAACCATTGGCTTCGGCAAATGCGGTACTTAGCCAGGAAGAAAAGGAAGCCGGAGTAGCCCTTATAGATATTGGAGGGGGAACTACAGACCTGGCAATTTTTAAAGATGGGATTATCAGACATACCGCGGTCATTCCTTTTGGAGGAAATGTGATTACCGAGGACATTAAAGAAGGATGTTCCATAATAGAGAAACAGGCCGAACTGCTGAAAATTAAATTCGGTTCTGCCTGGCCGGGGGAAAATAAGGACAACGAGATTGTTTCGATCCCCGGCCTAAGAGGAAGGGAACCTAAGGAGATCACCTTGAAGAACCTTTCAAAAATCATTCATGCCCGGGTTGTAGAAATTATTGAACAGGTGTACCTGGAAATTAAAAACTACGGACACGAAGAACAAAAGAAAAAATTAATTGCCGGAATGGTTTTAACCGGAGGCGGTGCGCAGTTGAAGCATTTGAAGCAACTCGCGGAATATATCACCGGAATGGATACCAGAATTGGGTATCCAAACGAACACCTGGCAGGGAATAATGATAGCGAAACAACCAGTCCGGTTTATGCAACCGCAGTAGGTTTGGTTATGAATAGCCTGGAGCACGGAGAAAAGAAATTTCAGGAGGAAGTAGTGCTGAAAAGCAAAGAAGAAAGAGAAAAGGAAGAGGCGGAATTGCAAAAAGATTTTGAACAAAACCCACCGGAAGGTGATGAATTTGAACAGGATTCCGAAGCTCCCAAACGACAGCCTAAAAAGAGCATTTTTGATAAATGGGCTGAGAAGTTTAAAGATTTTTTAGATAACGCAGAGTAAAAGAGAGAACCAGTAAAACAGAATTTATGAGCAGTACAGAATTCGACAACATTGCATTCGATTTACCAAAGAATCAATCGAACGTCATCAAAGTTATTGGTGTAGGTGGAGGAGGCAGCAATGCTATAAACCACATGTTCCAGTTAGGGATAAAAGGAGTAGATTTCGTGGTTTGCAATACCGATGCACAAGCCCTGGATAATAGTCCTGTTCCCAATAAAATACAGTTAGGGGTAAGCCTAACAGAAGGTCTGGGAGCCGGAGCGAACCCACTTATTGGAGAGCAGGCCGCCGTGGAAAGTTTTGATGAAATTAAACAAATGCTTGATGTAAATACCAAAATGGTATTTATCACAGCAGGTATGGGTGGCGGTACCGGTACAGGAGCGGCTCCCGTGATTGCCAAGCAGGCCAAGGACATGGATATTCTTACCGTGGGAATCGTGACTATTCCTTTTCAGTTTGAAGGGAAGATGAGGAACGAGCAAGCTCAACTTGGGGTGGAAAAACTAAGAAGTCACGTTGATTCCCTGATTGTAATCAACAATAATAAGCTTCGTGAAGTTTATGGGAACCTGGGCTTTAAAGCCGGTTTCTCTAAGGCCGATGAGGTTTTGGCTACCGCTTCCAGGGGTATTGCGGAAGTAATTACACATCACTATACCCAAAATATTGACCTTAGGGATGCCAAAACAGTCTTAAGCAACAGTGGAACAGCAATTATGGGATCTGCACAGGCGACTGGTGCCAGCAGGGCTCAGGATGCTATTAGCAAAGCTTTGGATTCTCCTTTATTGAACGATAATAAGATTACCGGCGCCCAAAACGTATTACTGCTAATCGTATCGGGTGGCGAGGAAATCACTATTGATGAAATAGGGGAGATCAACGACCACATCCAGGCAGAGGCCGGGCACAGTGCCAATATTATTATGGGTGTTGGTGAGGACGAAGCTTTAGATGATGCGATCTCGGTTACTATCATCGCTACGGGGTTTAACGTTGAGCAACAGAACGAAATTGTAAATACCGAAACCAAAAAGATTATCCACACCCTGGAGGATGATCAAAAAGCAGAGCAAAAGTTAAATCCCAAGAAAACGGGGTTTTACCCACAAATTAATCAGCAGGTTGAAGAGCCCAAAGAAGAAGAACCAAAATCAGAGGAACCAGACAATACCATTGTACATACTTTGGATGATAGCGTCGAGGAAGTCGATGAGGTAGGAAATATTCAGGTCAAGGAGGACGAATTATACAGAACGCCTGAATCGGCCAGAGATATGGAAGTTTCTTTTGAAGAAATCAATCCTGATGATTTCATTATCAACGATACTTCAGAAGAAATAAGATCTATGGAAGTAAATGAGCCTAAAGAGGTTCAAAATGATGATGACGAACAAATAATGTTCACTTTTGATTTTCCTATAAATCAGGAAAAAAAAGAAGAACCTCAAGCGGAAAAACCTAAGCAGGAACAGCCCAGAGCTCAACAACCCAGGCAGGAGCAAAAGCAGCAGGTCAGACATCAGCTTGAAGAAGATGAGTCTAAAGATATCGAAGTAAACGAACCTGTGGAGATCATTCCGGTAACCGAAAGTTCTACCAGGGGGGTTAAACGTTACAGCCTGGACGATTATATGGAATTCGAACAATCTCTGGATAGGTCAAAACCCCAGGCCAAGAAGAAAGAAGAACCAAAGGACGAAACCATTGCTTTTGAAAAGAAAACGCTAAAACCAGAACCTGATCATTCTGAAAAAAAGCAGGAAGATAGCCAGGAGGAAGATCCATTTAACAATCCAATTTCTGAAGTTTTAATAGAGCGCGCTGCAGAGCGTAGAGCAAAAATGAAAGAATTTAATTACAAGTTTAGAAGTAATGCTGCTCAAATTGAGGAGATTGAAAAGCAACCTGCATATAAAAGGCAGGGCGTAGATTTGGATAAAAGCGAAAAAGGAGCAGGGAAATTATCCCGAACTACCTTAGGGAAAGATGACAATGATGAACTTCATTTTAGAAGAAACAATTCCTTTCTACACGATAATGTAGATTAATTAATACCAATCTCTTTTTCTTTTTTATATTACTGTTCATAAAAAAAGGTGCCTCGCAATGGGCACCTTTTTTGTATTATAAGTGATGTATTTAAAGCTTTTTCTCTGCTACAATATCCTCGGTATCTTTTCTTCTCTTTATAAGGGATATTCCGGATATAAAAAAAATGAAACCAATTATAGACAGCGCCCAGGGGCTTAGCATAAGGGCGATACTTCCAAAAATTCCCAGAATTCCAATTACCAGTGCTATGGCACCGCCAAGGGTTAGGGTAATTCCTAAGATTTTAATCATAATTAAATTATTTAGTTTGGAAAATAAAGGTAGCCAAAGATTTCAATTCTGGTGCCGGATTAACATATATTAAAGAAGTAGAATTTATTTTATGCATTTTTATCGACTAAAACATAAGATTTTTAATTCCAGTAGATCATAAAATACTTGAACTTGGCGTCATCGGGAATTTGTGAGGCCCTTATTTTTGATACCGTATCATATCTTAAATCCGCAGGTAATTCTTCTTTGTCAATAGTGATGTAAGCATTTATCTCATCAAGAAAAACCACGGCCGCGTTTAGGGTATTTTCTATTCTTGAGATATTATAATTTTCTACAATATCTTTAAAAGTACTTGCGGTACTTAGACCATCTTTTGTTTTAAACCTGGGATCAATGATTCTTATATGTCCAATTGTACTGGTAGAATCGAATTCCTGGAGCGGTTCTAGTGTCATCAGGTGTTTTCCTCCTTTTTCAAAAACTTTAATCTCGTTTGTGGCTAGAAATTCCTGTGCCCCACTTTTTTGTTTTACGATAGAGTCTTCAGCGAATAAGGAGTCTAACTGGTTGATCTTTATATCCCTGTTAACAGGCCCTACCTGGCTGGCCGTAATTAAAAACGGATTGTCCTGGTCTTTCTGACAAGAGGTTAGTCCCAGTGTTAAGCCTAGAATAAGTAGCAAAGATTTTTTCATTTTTTAGATTGAATATTGATGAGTTATTATTTTAATAGTTTATTGAGCACTCCCATCACCCCACGAATAAAAGTAGCGCTGGTGAGTACTTTGATAATCGCAGCTTGAGTTTTTCCAGGGTTGCGGCCGGAATGGGAAACTGCCTTTTTTCTTTCTAACGCTTCTGCTTCTGCTTTTGCTTTAGCCTCCCTGGCCTGTGCCTGGTCTATTTTTTTATTCAGAAGTTCATAGGCGCTTTCCCGATCGATTGCCTGGTTATATTTTGGCCTTAATTGAGAATTTATAATGATTTCTTCCAGCTCGGCATCGGTTAAAATATCCATCCTGCTCATAGGCGCTCTTAACAAGGTAGCGGCCAGGGCAGCAGGCCTTCCTTTTTCATCCAATGCCGAAACCAGGGCTTCACCGATACCTAACGAGGTAAGTTCGTTTTTGGTATCGTAATATTTAGAAATAGGATAGTTTTCGGCTGATAATTTGATCGCTTTTCGATCATTTGCAGTAAATGCCCTTAAGGCGTGTTGAATCTTTAATCCCAGTTGGCTTAGTACTTGGGGAGGAACATCGGTAGGGTTTTGGGTAACAAAATAAAGGCCAACGCCCTTAGACCGAATTAATTTTACAATACTTTCAATTTGATCAAGCAAAGCATCAGAAGCTTCCTTAAAAATAAGGTGTGCTTCGTCAATAAAGATCACAAGTTTAGGTTTGTCGAGATCACCTTCTTCGGGGAAAGTCGTGTAAATTTCTGCCAATAGACTCAGCATAAAAGTAGAAAACAACTTTGGTTTATCCTGAATATCGGTAAGCCGCAGAATGTTTACATAGGCCTGGCCGTTTTTGGCTTTCCGGGTAAGATCGGTTACCTCAAAAGAGCGTTCGCCAAAAAAACCATCTGCCCCCTGCTGCTCGAGGGCAACAATTTTTCTTAAAATAGCCCCGGTCGAGGCGCTGGAAATTCTTCCGTATTCCTTTTCTACAGTTTTTTGACCTTCACCGGTAACATACTGGAGCATCTTTTTAAGGTCCCTTAGGTCCAGCAGTGGTAACTTATGATCGTCACAATATTTAAAAATAATGGCCAGGATTCCTTCCTGGGTTGAGGTGAGCTCTAAAATTCGCGATAATAGAATGGGACCGAATTCACTAACAGTGGCTCTTAACCGAACCCCGTCTTGTTTTGAAATACTAAGAAATTCAACGGGTGCATTCGAAGATTGAAAAGGGAAACCCAGTTTTTTATGACGCTGGTGTAAAAATGCTTCTCCGGAAGATGGTTTTGCGATCCCACTGAGATCTCCTTTTACATCCATAAGTAGCACAGGCACGCCTTTTTGAGAAAGGTTTTCAGCTAAAATTTGCAGCGTTTTAGATTTTCCTGTTCCCGTCGCCCCTGCAATTAGGCCGTGGCGGTTCATAGTTTTTAAAGGAATTTTTACAGCGGCATCCGCAAAGGTTTCTCCCTGGAGCATTGCAGCTCCCAAATGAATGAAATCGCCCTTGGGCTGATAAGCGTCCCGAATGTATGCTACAAATTCTTGTGTTCTATCCACGCTTCAAATTTCCTTAAAAATAAGAATTGTTGCGAATAATTACCGGTTTTTAGCCAGTTTACTTTCTGATAGGGGAATTATTTTACAGGGTTTTCCAGGAGTTCGATACTACCTTTGGTAGCGTTTATCTTGGCTTTCAACCCATTAGGAATGGTAATATTATCATCAATATGGCCAATCATAGCTCCGGAAAATGCAGGGATATTTAACGGCCTTATGTAATGATCAATCACTTCTTCCATCGTTAACGAGCCGTAACCTGAACCCCCCGGATTACAACTGGTGCATTTCCCAAAAACAAATCCTTTGATTTTATCCAGCACCCCGCCTAATTGCAACTGACTCATCATGCGGTCTACCGCATAGATTTGTTCCCCCACATCTTCTAGATACAGGATGTTATTTTCCCAATCTGAAGGGAAATATGCTGAGCCCATAATGCCAGTTAGTACCGATAAATTTCCGCCAACCAGCCTGCCGGTAGCTTCACCACTACGAATTGTTCTTATCCTATTGTCTATTTGCACCAGGTTATCGCCCTTATCCTTGGGATTGGTAAAAGTGATTTTTTCATTTTCGAACAACAAACGTCTAAAATGATCAAAACTAAAAGAATTCCAGGTGGAAACCGCCAATGGCCCGTGGTATGTTACCAGCCCTGTTTTTTCATAAATCGCTAAATGAAGTGCGGTGATATCGCTATAGCCTATAAAGATCTTGGGGTTTTCTTTTATGATCTTATAATCTAGTTTATCAAGAATCCTCGCAGCACCGGACCCTCCACGAAGGGCCATAATTCCCTGGATCTCATCATTGCCAAACATATTGTTGAGTTCCTGGGCACGCTCCTTATCGGTTCCTGCCAGGTGGCCGTACCTACTTTTTACGAATTCCCCGAATTGCACCTTTAAACCCATCGCTTCCAGGTTTTCCCTGGCAATTTCATAAGGCTGGGTTTCAAAAATTGCGCTAGAAGGACTAACCACCCCAATAGTATCTCCCTTTTCTAATCCCTGTGGAATAATAACATCATTATTTCCAGGAGTGATTTTATCAATTCCCGTAAAGTTTGCCAGGGGAAAAGCTAAGCTTCCTATTCCTATATTCTGAATGAATTTTCTACGTTGCATCTAAGGTGATTTTAGAGATTAAAGTTAGTAATTATCACGAAGCTGGAGGAGCACTTTTTCCATTTCAGCCTTTAAAACCGCGGTAGGGACGGTGTAATTACTATTCATAAAACTAAAAATAAGCAGTTTTCCGCTTTTGGTCTTTAAATATCCGCTCAGGCTGTGATTGTTTTTTAAAGTCCCGGTTTTGGCAAAAACATACGGTTCAGCTGCTTTGTAATAATTTTTTATAGTCCCGGAATGTCCCCCGGAAGGCAGCATATCCAGTAATTTTTCCCGGGGCACATCGGCTTTGATCTTCTGCAGCAGTTTAACCATACTTCGGGGTGTAAAAAGATTGTAGCGCGATAATCCGGAGCCATCATACCACATGGGTTCATCGGGTAGGTCTTTTAAATAATTTTCTTTCATATAATCTATGGCGATATCAGATTTTAAGGTATCCGCAATTTTATTTGCGGCCATCAGCAAAATTTGTTCAGCTATAAAATTATCGCTCACCTTGAGCATTCTCTTGTAAAGGCTGTCACTTGGTATACTATATAAGGTGTGATCCAGGTCCAGGTTGATCTCCGAATGCTTAACAAGATGCACTGGCCTCTCAAGGGTATCCTTTAAAAGTTCGACGAGCATCTCGGGGGAATATTTAAAGGGTACAGCCTGTTGGAAATCTGCTTCCATGTTCTGGTTGCTGAATTTAAAGCTATTTTTAGCGATATCGCGCCTGATCCTTGATGAACCTAAACTGTCCTTTTCATTTACCAGGGAATCTTTAAAAATTTCAGGAGAAACTACAGGGCTTTCTTTATTTTCTTTAAAATCAAAAGTTACCATATTTCCATAAATGGGAAAAGCAGTGCGTTCCGCTGAATAATAGGCGTTATAATCGTCCCATGCCCAGCCGGGTCCCTGGTGTTTTTCGGTATAGGAGGGAGTCACATAAGCGAGCTGTTCCCCCTTGTTTTTTAGAAATTCAAAAACCCTTGAATCGGGTAAATTTTGATTTAAAAAAGATGGGTCCCCGGTAGCCTGAAAATAGAGCGTATCGTTTTGGAGCTGGTATTGAAGTGCAGCAATGGAATCTCCTAAAATTTTTAAGCCTGTAAAAAAGCTAAATAACTTGGTATTGGAGGCTGGGGTGAAATATTTGTCTGCATTATGGCTATAAAGGGTTTTGTTTGCCTTGGGATCAATTACTATAAAGCCAGCAAATCCCTGCCTAAAGACCGGCGATTCCTTAAAAATTTCATCCAGAGGCTTACTTATTTTTCGACTTGTGGAACAGCCTCCAAGTAAAATGATGAGTAAAAAAAAGCTAATGCTTTTTAAGGAACTTTTGATTGCAGATAAAATATTCGGCATTATATAATTTTAAACAGGTTTGCGGATTTTTAAAAAATTAGCACAAAGTTAAATTAATATTTAAGAAGTTAATAAAAGTTTAATTTTTAAATCAACAAATTTGCTCAGGTCTTGTGCTTTTAGGTATATTTAATTTATAATTCAGAAAACTTTAACACAAAAGGAATGAAAAACAAAATTTCAATTATGGCCTTGCTGGCATTTTTCCAGATTACCGGAATGTTCGCGCAGCAAAGAGAAGTCACCGGTACGGTTACCGGGGCAAGCGATGGTATGACCCTGCCGGGAGTGACCGTGCTTGTAAAAGGAACCAACAATGGTACTGTTACCGATATGGAGGGTAACTACGCTATTGATGTAGATGAAGATGCTGTCCTGGTATTTTCATCGATTGGCTTTCAAAAGCAGGAGGTGCCGGTAAATGGGCGCAGCGTGATCAATGTCACGATGAGTGAAGATCTTGAAGGTCTTGATGAAGTTGTAGTGACTTCTCTTGGTATCGAAAGGGAGAAAAAAGCACTGGGTTATGCCGTGCAGGAAATCCAGGGCGAGGATATCACCAAAACCAATCAGCCCAATATTGTAAACGCACTCCAGGGGCAAACTGCAGGTGTTCAAATTACAAATTCGGGAGGTGCTCCGGGCCAAAGTGCCAGGATTGTTATTCGGGGTGTAAACTCCCTGGATCCTAATGCCGACAACCAGCCTTTATTTGTAATAGATGGGGTGCCGGTGGATAATTCCACTATAGAAAGTAGTGGTACCCCTCGTGGATTGTCCAACCGGGCTGCCGATATTAACCCCAACGATATAGAATCTATGAGCATTCTAAAAGGTGCGGCAGCAACAGCGCTTTATGGAGTTCGAGCTGCCAACGGGGCCGTGATAATTACCACAAAAAAGGGTAAGGCGGGAGATGTGCGCATTAGTATCAATAGTACCATTGGTTTCGAAGAGGTAAATCAGTATCCTGAAATTCAGGAGGTATACGGACAGGGATTCGGTGGCGTTTATGATCCTAATTCCTTTTGGCCAAACTGGGGTCCTTCAATAGACGAAATTAGAGAAATCGATCCCGATGCTGAAATAAATGACATTTGGAGAGATGCCATGAGAACGGGTGTTCAAATTGATAACTCCTTTAGTATATCGGGTGGGAACGAGATGGCTACTTTCTATGCTTCTCTTAACAACCTGGACCAGGAAGGGATTATTCCATTTAGCAACTGGGGGCGGACCTCGGCCAGGTTTAACGGAACCCTGAAATTTAATGATAAATTTAGGGTTGCCGGAAACATGAACTATACCATATCCGGGGGAAATCGTGTGCCCCACGATAGGTTTATGGAACGTATGATTTATAATACGCCTATGCAGGATATTAACGATTACATCAATGAAGACGGCACCATGAAGAGTATTGGAACCAATACCAATCCAATTTATGATGCCCGCTTTAGCACCTTTGAAGATGAGGTTAACCGAATTATAGGGAACATGAAATTCACCTATAGCCCATCGGATTGGCTGGATGTGAATTATTTAATCGGAACGGATTTTTATACGGATTCCCGTACTGAAATTACTCCGGGTCCATTAGGGATAGAGGGAGAAGTTCCTTTAAGTTCAGAAGGTTTTATAACAGAAACCAGAATAGAAAGCAGGGATATTAACTCCAACCTTTTTATTACCCTAAAAAAACAATGGGATGAAAAATGGAATACGACCTTACGTGTAGGGAATGATATTTTTGAAAGAGATTATGAACTTGTTGAGGCTACCGGGGAAAATTTTGTAATTCCTCAGTTTTATGATCTTAGCTACGCAAGTCAGATCTCTACCTCGCAGGATAAACGTAAAAAAAGGTTGATAGGATTGTATGGGGATCTTATGGTGGATTACGATGATATGTTATTTCTCAATATCACCGGGAGAAATGACTGGACTTCCACCTTGCCAAAAGGCAATAATTCCTTCTTCTATCCATCGATTAACTTAGGATTTGCTTTCACCGAAGCTTTTGAAATGCCAGAAGTACTTACTTACGGTAAACTTAGAGTTTCTTATGCGGAAGTTGGTAAAGATACGGACCCCTACAGAATAGGTCAAACCTATACCTCTCCAGCAATTTACCCACTTGGCGGAGAAGTTGGTTTTACCAGGTTTAGTCAATTTGGAGACCTGGGCTTAAAACCAGAAAGAACGACTTCTATTGAAATAGGTACCGATCTTAGATTTTTTGAAAACCGATTCGGCATTGATTTTACCTGGTATAAATCAAATAGTAAGGACCAAATTATTCCCGTTCCCGTTTCAGAATCTTCAGGCTTCTCTACTTTTATTACCAATGCGGGAGAAATCGAAAACCAGGGGGTAGAATTCATTATACGTGGAAATCCTGTCAGGACGGAAGATTTCACCTGGAACATTACTTTAAATGCAGCCTACAATCAAAATGAGGTGGTCAGTATTCGAGAGGGTATTGAACAAATCCAGGTAGGAAGTCAATACGGATATGCCGGGAGTACCGTTACGATGCAACTTATTGAGGGAGAGGCTTACGGTAATATTTTCGGGAGCAGTTATGAGCGTTTTGGTGCAGATGAGAGTAGCCTGTTCTTAAACGAGGATCTGCCTATTGTTATTGGGGAGGATGGTTTTCCTGTTAGAAATGGAGAACAATTAATCCTAGGGAATAGTACTCCGAAGTGGATTGGAGGTTTAACCAATGATTTCTCTTATAAGAATTTTGATTTTTCTTTCCTAATAGATTTCAGAACCGGGGTTGAGCAGTATAGCCAGTACGATAATTTCTTTTCTGCCTTTGGTATTGCAGAATATACGTTGAATAGAAATGAAACTCGAGTTTTTGATGGGGTGCTTGCAGATGGATCCCCTAACACCCAGGAGGTTTGGTTAGGCCAGGGAGTTGGTCCTGATGGCAGGGATTATGGCGCAGGTTTCTACAGAAATACGTATCGTTCTGTTAGTGAGAACTTCGTACACGATGCCTCGTTCATTAAGCTGCGTAATATTTCCCTTGCTTATAACTTTGGAGAAAAGGTGTTGAACTCGCTTTCCTTCCTTAAAACAGCCAGGGTTTCCGTAGCAGCCAATAACATTATCCTGTATACCCCCTGGGATGGTTTTGATCCCGAATCATTTAGTGCCGGTGCCGGTGGGAATGCCACAGGGTTTACTGGACTTGGATATCCGGGTGTGCAAAGCCTGTTTTTTACACTTAACTTAGGTTTATAAAAAATATTGAATATGAAAATTTTAAGACAAACATATAATTATATAGCAATTGCAGGGCTATTTCTCACCTTCTCGGCCTGCGATGATTATCTTGATATCAATGAGAATCCCAATAACCCCACAACGGCACCTTTAGCCGGTTTAATGGTGAATTCTACATTTGAAACCGCTCAGAACACCTTTAGGATTGGAAGCACAACATCTTATTATGTCCAGTATCTGGCTTCTCCTAACCAGGCTAGTGCTACAGATGTTATGGATCCCCTTAGTTTTAGCGGGACCTGGTCTGCCCTGTATGATGTGATGACGGATCTAAATGATATGATACTCGAGGCCAATGAGACTGGAGCTTCCCATTACGAAGGTGCCGGACAGGTAATGATGGCTTTAAACCTGGCGATGACCGTGGATGCCTTCGGTGATGTTCCTTATAGTGAAAGTTTTAATTTCGAAACCATTACCCCTACTTATGATGATGACGCAGAGTTGTACAGTAGAATTTTTGAATTACTGGACAGTGGAATTGCAAATCTTTCCCAGGAAACAGACCTGCCGATTGAGTCAGATGATTTTATTTACAATGGAGATGCGCAGAAATGGATCAAGTTTGCAAACATGCTTAAAGCACGTTACAAAAATCATTTAAGCCAAACCGATCAATATAACCCTGCTGAAGTACTAGCTGCAGTTGATGCCGGTTTTGAAAGTAATGCAGATAACGCCCAGGTAGAATATTTTGAAGAGGAATTCAATCCGTGGGCTGATGTGGCTATCAATAATGCAGATCTGATTCTTGGGGGCTGGATTTCAGAGCAATTTGTGGAGGCTACCGATGGAACAACTTTTGGGGTAGTAGATCCCCGTATTCCTTATATGATTGGAGCTACTGATGACGGAGAATATATTGGCGTTCCCAATGGAGCTGGTCGTGGTACAGCAGCTGCTTCGGGAGAGCGTTCTACCCTGGAGACCGGGGATTTTTATTCTTCTGAACAGTCGCCGATCCTCATAGCAACTTATGCAGAACAAAAATTTATTGAAGCTGAAGCTGCCTTTGGAATCGATAAAACCCGTGCTTATAATGCTTATCTGGAAGGGATAAGAGCGCATATGAGGATGTTGGGAGTAGAGCCGGCAGAAATAGATGCCTATATCAACAGTCCGGAAGTAAGTGTCGGCGTGGAGGACTTTACCTTAGACCTTATTTTTAAAGAAAAATGGGTAGCTATGTTCTTGCATCCGGAAGCCTGGGTGGATGCCCGAAGGCATGATTATGACTATGAAAATTTTGATCTTCCGGCCAATGTTAACCCGGATCTTAATGGTCAGTTCATTAAGAGGCTGGGGTATCCGGATTCAGAAATTGGAAGAAACGGAGCCAATGTGCCCGATGTGACTTTGATAGATCCTATTTTCTGGGATGAATAAAAGTTTTATAAAAGCAACATTCTTTAATCTCCCGGCCAGCCCGGGAGATTTTGGTTTAAAAAAGTCCCGAAAGCCTTTCGTAAGAAAAGAATGGAAACAAACACTCGCAGGAGAAACTAAAAACATTAATTTTAAACCAAACCCTTAAAAGAGACCAAATGAACTTTAAAAATATAAGTTGCCTATTATTTTTATTCGGAATTATAAGCCTCGGCTCAGCTCAAAAGAAACCGCTATATGCTAAACTTTATAGTTCTTATGAGAATTTTAAGGAAGAATCTATTGAAAAACGCCGATTTACCCGGGCCAAAATTCAACCTTTAATTGAGGAATTTAAAAAGAATCGGGACTTTAAGGTTACCAAAGTAGGGGAGTCTATCCAGGGCAGGCCACTTGAATTGATTTCGATAGGTCAGGGTGAACTTGACATTTTTCTATGGTCTCAAATGCACGGCGACGAATCTACCGCAACCATGGCCATTTTTGATATTCTCAATTTTTTAGATTCCAGGGAATTTTCAGAGGTAAAAAACGAACTGCTGGCAAAAGTGAAACTTCACTTTTTACCCATGGTCAATCCCGATGGAGCGCAAAGATTTCAGCGTAGAAATTTACTGGGAGTGGATATTAACAGGGATGCTTTGCGTTTGCAGTCACCGGAGAGTAAAACGCTCAAAAGAGTACGGGATAGCCTGGAGGCTGATTTCGGGTTTAACCTTCACGATCAAAGCACTTATTACAATGCAGAAAGAACCCCGAAACCGGCAAGCATTTCTTATCTCGCCCCGGCCTATAATTATGAAAAATCCATAAACAAGGTGCGCGGGGATGCCATGCGGGTCATTGTGCAAATGAATGATATTATCCAAAAATACGCACCGGGACAGGTGGGTCGTTATAATGATGATTTTGAGCCAAGGGCTTTTGGAGACAATATGCAAAAATGGGGTACAAGTACTATTTTAATCGAATCTGGTGGTTATCCCAATGATCCGGAAAAACAGGAAATCAGAAAACTGAATTTCGTTTCCATTCTGGCTGCCCTGTTCTCCATTGCCCAGGAAGATTATCAAAACGCAGATATTTCCAGCTATGAAGCCATTCCCAATAACGATAGAAATTTATTTGATTTAAAACTCGAAGGGCTTTCCTATGAATTGCTCGGGGAGGAATATATCCTGGATTTAGGAATTAACCAGGAGGAAATCCAAAATGAAAACCTGGATTATTTTTATGACTCCTATATTTCAGATCGAGGTGATCTTTCTACCTATTATGGCTATAAGGAGCTTGACGCCACAGGTTATAAACTAATAAAGGGAAAGGTTTACCCGGAGACTTTTGCCAATTCCGGGCAACTCGAAGAGGAAAATATTTCAGAAATATTAAAGCAAGGCTATGCCTATATTCGATTAAAAGAATTACCCCGGCAAGAATTCACCAAGCTACCTATAAACCTGGTAGCAGAAGATTTTCAACTTCCCGAAAACCTTGAACCTAATTTCTTTCTTGAAAAAGACGGAAAATTGAATTATGCAGTAATTAATGGGTTTTTAGTAGATCTCTTCAAAAAAGACTTTCAGGTAGAAAATGCGATTATTATAGATTAAAAAGGATTTCGTCCCGAAGCACAGCTTAAAAATAAGAGATTCCGTATCTTTGCGGGCTATGATTACAGAAGAGACTAAGGCACTTGTAGACGATGGGATTATGCTTCCGTTAATGGAAGAATTTTATACCATCCAGGGAGAAGGATTTCATAAAGGAACGGCTGCTTATTTTATCAGAATTGGTGGCTGTGATGTAGGATGCCACTGGTGTGATGTTAAAGAGAGCTGGGATCCCTCCATTCATCCCCCAACCCATATTGGGAAGATCGTGGAAAAGGCGGTGGCAAGTAGTAAGACCATTGTAATAACCGGTGGCGAACCATTAACCTGGGATATGACCAGGCTTACCGGTGCGTTAAAATCCAAAGGTTGTGATATTCATATTGAAACTTCCGGGGCCTATAAGCTTACCGGGCAGTGGGATTGGATCTGCTTATCTCCCAAGAAAATTAAATTACCTACCCAGGAAATTTATCCCTTGGCTCACGAGCTTAAAGTGATCATTTTTAATAAACATGATTTTCAATTCGCTGAAGAACAAGCTGCAAAAGTTAGCAAAAACTGCATTTTATATTTACAACCGGAATGGAGTAACAGGGAAAAGATGATGCCGCTTATCGTGGATTTTGTGATGAAAAATCCTAAATGGAAAGTTTCTTTACAAACCCATAAATATCTGAATATCCCATAAAAAAAACGGCTGTTTAAATTAAACAACCGTTTATATTTTTGATTTCAACTAATTTTTACTGTACGGGTGAAAAGGGTACCTTAACATATTTATCGGCCCAACCCATCAATAGGTTAACTCCGCTTCCGTCTTCGGCACGTTCCATAGCCATAGAGAAGTTTTCAATAGTAAAGTCCGAATTCCTCACGGGAACATCAATTCGTACATAATCTTCTTTTTCGCTATATTCATAAGCGCCCCAGCTATGGGTGGAATTGTTTAAGATTATTGTCCATTCATTTTCTTTCGGAATGGTATATAAAGTATAAGTTCCTTCCTCAATGGTTTTTCCGGAAATCTGCATATCCTTATAAAAGGTGATTTCGGTTGCTTCGTTTGCCCCTGTGCGCCATACTTCGCCATAGGGTACTAATTTTCCGAAGATTTCCCTGTCTCTTTTTTGCGGTCTGCTGTAAATTACCCGCATAACTTCTTCATCGCTCAGGTCCCGGTACAGCACCATATCCATTGGACTGGTATCTAATTTTGGGAAATTAGGTCCCTTAGTAGTATCTGTTTCTTGTGCCTGGAGATTTGAAAAAGCAACTATGCTTATTAAAAATACCGTAGTTAAAAATGTTTTCTTCATTGCTTATTATGTTTGTGAATAAATTCAGCTTAAAGATACTATACCAATAAGAGCCCGAGTGTTAATTCTTTATTTAGAAGCTGTTAAAATTTTAATTATTTACAGATGTAAGATTTATTAGTGAATCAGGGGTTGTTATCTTATAAATGAATTCTAATTTCAGTTTTTTTATTTTCATATTATATCAATTAGCTATACTGTGTTTGTAAACTGTAACCTGTGGCGCATATTTGTATGGAATTATTAAAGCAAATGTTATGTGTGGAATTTTAGCAGTAATCGGAAAACGATTATCAGAAGAGAAGATCAGCGGGTTGTCAAAAAGAATGTCGCACCGCGGTCCAGACGAAAGTGATGTACATGTAACCGAAGAAGGTTATGTACTGAGTCACGAGAGATTATCAATTGTAGATCTTGAAACCGGAAAACAACCCATCCAGGGCACTTCAACTGCCTGGATGATTCACAACGGCGAGATTTATAACCACCAGGCTTTGCGAAATAATGAATTAAAAGATCATTCTTTTAGAACTACAGGGGATTCAGAAGTGATTGTTCATTTATATGAAGAATATGGCGTTGATTTTTTGGATAAACTAGACGGGGTATTTTCTTTCGTGGTGGTTGATGGTAAGGATTTTATAGCGGCCAGGGATCCAATTGGGGTGAAACCACTGTATTATGGAACCGATGATGAAGGTACTATTTGGTTTGCCAGTGAAATGAAAACTATAGTAGATCAGTGTAGTAGTTTGGCTGCATTTCCTCCCGGACATTATTATACCCCACAAACCGGGTTTGTGGAATATTACACTCCGGATTGGTTTGATTATAAAAAAGCGACTCAAGCCTTAGACCTTTCCAAGATAAGAGAAAGTCTAATCGAGGCCACTCGCAAGAGATTAATGGCTGATGTCCCGCTGGGTGTTTTGTTAAGTGGTGGTTTAGATTCTTCTTTAACATCATCCATTGCCGCAAGGTTAATGAAGGACAGTGGACAAAAGTTGCATTCCTTCTCTATAGGTTTAGATGAAACAGCTCCAGATTTAATCGCAGCCAGAAAAGTTGCTAAATTCCTGGGAACCGAGCATTCCGAATTTTACTTCACCGTCGAAGAAGGTATTGATATCCTGAAAAAACTGGTATGGCACTTAGAAACTTACGATGTAACCTCTATAAGGGCCAGTACCCCGATGTACTTCCTATCAAAAGGAATACAGGAAAAAGGTGTTAAAGTAGTCTTGAGTGGGGAAGGAGCCGACGAGATCTTCGGAGGATACCTGTACTTTAAAAACGCACCATCGCCAGAAGATTTTCAAAAGGAAACCATCAGAAGGGTGCAAAGGCTTGCTACTGCAGACTGCCTGAGGGCCGATAAGTCTACCATGGCGCACGGACTTGAAGCCAGGGTGCCGTTTTTAGATAAGGCATTCTTAAAAACAGCAATGGAGACTGAAGCTGTGCATAAACTGCCAAAAACATACGATGGTGTAGAGAAATATATTCTAAGAAAAGCATTTGATACTCCCGAAGACCCATTTTTACCTGAAGAGGTTTTATGGAGGCAAAAAGAACAATTCAGCGATGGGGTAGGTTATAGTTGGATAGATGAGCTGATCGCGTACGCTTCAGCCAGGGTTACAGATGAGCAAATGGCAAGCGCTTCTGATAAGTATCCATACAATACACCAGCCACTAAGGAAGCGTATTTCTATAGAGAGATATTCCACAGCCACTTCCCACAGGAAAGCGCTGCGAAAACAGTAAAAAGATGGATCCCGAAATGGCAGGAGGACCTTGATCCAAGCGGTCGTGCGAACACCTCTCACGTAGCTACAAATGCCAAGAAAGATCTGGAAGAATTAGCAAGAGTTTAGGTTAAACAATCGTGTGGTTTGTTATGCCCGTAATACAGTGTAAAAATCACTGTGTTATGGGCTTTTTTCTTCACAAATTGTTAATAACTTAAAGTGCTTGAAGAGCTTACTGGCCCATTAAAAATATGCGTTTTGTTATATTTGTTCGTTATTCAAAACAGACGAATTTAATTAGCAAAAATATATGAGCGAAGAACCCAAAAAACACAGTTATTCGGCCGATAGTATTCAGGCTTTAGAAGGAATGGAGCACGTGCGCCTTAGACCTTCCATGTATATTGGGGATACCGGCATAAGAGGTTTACACCATTTGGTGTATGAGGTGGTAGATAACTCTATAGATGAGGCTATGGCAGGTCATTGCGATACCATCAAAGTAACTATTAATGAAGACGGTTCGGTAAGAACAGAGGACAACGGACGGGGAATCCCGATCGACCTTCACAAAAAAGAAGGGGTGTCCGCCCTGCAGGTTGTGATGACCAAGATTGGTGCCGGTGGTAAATTCGATAAAGATTCTTATAAAGTTTCCGGGGGTCTGCACGGGGTTGGGGTGAGTTGTGTTAATGCGCTTTCCTCCGCATTAAAAGCTACTGTTTACCGAGACGGCCAGGTATGGGAACAGGAATATGAGTTGGGAAAACCGCTCTATCCAGTAAAGCCTGTTGGAGAGACGGATTTAAACGGGACCGTAATTACTTTTAAGCCCGATCCCAGTATTTTTCAGCAAACCGTAGATTTTAGTTACGAAACTTTGTCCAGCAGAATGCGGGAGCTTGCTTATTTGAATAAGGGAATTCAAATAACACTTACCGATAAGCGTGAGGTTAATGAAAAGGGAGAATTCCTATCTGAAAGGTTCCATTCTGAAGAGGGATTAAAAGAATTTATAAAATTCCTAGACGGCAATCGGGAACCAATTATCGCCGATGTCATCGCGATGGAGGGGGAGAAGAATGATATTCCTGTTGAGGTGGCCATGGTTTACAACACTTCTTTTAGTGAAAACCTGCATTCTTATGTAAACAATATAAATACCCACGAAGGAGGAACGCATTTATCCGGCTTTAGACGTGGACTGACCACGACCCTTAAAAAATATGCCGATGCTTCCGGGATGTTGGATAAATTGAAATTTGAGATCGTAGGAGACGATTTCCGGGAAGGTTTGACTGCGATCATCTCTGTTAAAGTGGCTGAGCCCCAGTTTGAAGGCCAGACAAAGACAAAACTTGGGAACAGGGAGGTAACTTCAGCTGTTTCTCAAGCTGTTTCAGAAATGCTTGAAAATTACCTGGAAGAAAATCCCAATGATGCAAAAACCATCATTCAGAAGGTAATTCTTGCTGCCCAGGCCAGAAACGCAGCTAAGAAAGCGCGTGATATGGTACAGCGTAAAACCGCGATGAGTATTGGTGGCTTACCCGGGAAATTATCCGACTGTTCTGAACAGGATCCTGTGCAAAGTGAAGTGTTTCTTGTTGAGGGAGACTCTGCTGGTGGTACCGCCAAGCAGGGTCGGGATCGTAGATTCCAGGCCATATTGCCACTGAGAGGTAAAATTCTCAACGTAGAAAAAGCGATGACACATCGTGTTTTTGACAACGAGGAGATAAAAAATATTTACACTGCCCTGGGGGTAACCATCGGTACCGAAGAGGATAGCAAAGCTTTGAATACTGATAAACTAAGATATCATAAAGTGGTGATTATGTGTGATGCCGATGTAGATGGTAGTCACATTGAAACCCTGATCTTAACTTTCTTCTACAGGTATATGAAGGAACTAATAGAAGGAGGGCATATCTATATTGCAACCCCACCATTATATTTGGTGAAAAAGGGAAGCAGAAAACGCTATGCCTGGAGTGAGCAGGAACGAGATGAGATTGCAGAAAGTTACAGTGGGGGCGTACAAATTCAGCGTTATAAAGGTCTTGGAGAAATGAATGCTGAACAACTTTGGGATACCACTATGGATCCGGAAAGACGAAAATTGAGACAGGTCAATATTGATAACAGCGGGGAAGCCGATAGAATATTCTCGATGTTAATGGGGGATGAAGTACCGCCAAGACGTGAATTTATAGAGAAAAATGCTAAATATGCGAATATTGATGCATAGTACATAATAACCTTAAAGCAAAAAACCCGTAAGATATCTTATGGGTTTTTTGCTTTTTACAGAACTGATAAATAGAATTTTTTTTTGCTATTTTTACCCCACTAACTTAACACCTACTTATTTTGAAATTTCAAGCTCAAACCTTCATTTTTATTTTTTTATTTTCATTGTCCACCTACGCCCAGGAAAGTGATGTCGATAGATTCGCAAATGAAATGCTCTTTATCGCAGATGAATTTGCAGGCCCTGCGGCCGAAGGAGCTGCTTACCAGGCTGGTGCTGGCTGGTTTACATCGGCTACGGCCCTAAAGCCATGGCAAGTAGAGATCTCCTTTCAGGCCAACGCCTTGTTTGTGCCTTCCAACAGACAAACTTTTACGATTTCCAATAATGATTTTGCCGGAGTACACGAGAATGGTGTCCCTATATTAAGTATTGAAGGAGAAAGCAGTAATGCTGTAATACCTACTGCCTTTGGTGGAAAATCTGATACTTATTTTGTTGGGGATATTAATTTTCAGGGGAATAATGTTCCGATTAGGTTCCAGGCCATAGAGGGTATTCATAAAAGCGTCATTGCCTATCCCTTTGTGCAGGCGAGTGTCGGACTGCCTTATGAAACAGAATTTTCAGCCAGATTCTTGCCACAGTTGATGGTGGATGGGGTAGCTTTCATCACCTATGGTGCGGCAATAAAACACAATTTTTCACAGTATTTCAGATTCAATAATGAAGATGATTTCCAGGCGGCAGCGATAATTGCCTATAACAAGTTTGATGTAGAATATGAATTCATCGAACCGGTAGATTTAGCTACGGACGGAAGTTCTTTTGGAAACCTTACCCTGGTCAATGTAAATTCCAATCTCTGGATGGCCTCGGTAATTGGTTCCAAGAAATATGGCGACAGCTTTGAAGTATTTGGTGCGCTGGGTGCAACTAATTCTAAATTTAATTATGCGATGGGCGGGAGTGGTTTTGCCCTGGGGCCTATTAATTCAGCACTTGGTAGACTAGAACAAACCCAGGCTCAGATTAAAGCCGATCTGGGTTTTAATATTTACATGGATCGTTTTAAGATTAGCACCATGGCAACCGCAGGTAAATTTTTTCACCTGAATGTCGGCCTGCATTTTAAAATATAAAACCTATAGTTTTAACCATATCTTATAGTAATACTATACCAATATTTGTATTTTTGGGTTCAAATATTAATCGATTTAAATAAAATATAAGATGAAAGTTACTATAGTAGGAGCAGGTGCCGTTGGGGCAAGTTGTGCGGAATATGTTGCCATTAAAGATTTTGCTTCGGAAGTGGTTTTACTCGATATTAAAGATGGAGTAGCCGAAGGTAAAGCGATGGATTTGATGCAAACCGCAACCCTCAATGGATTTGATACTAAAATTACAGGGACCACAAACGATTATTCTAAAACTGCAGGCAGTGATGTGGCAGTAATTACCAGTGGTATTCCCCGTAAACCGGGAATGACACGTGAGGAATTAATCGGAATAAACGCGGGAATTGTAAAAGAAGTTTCTTCAAACCTTATCAAGCACTCTCCAAATGTAACCTTAATCGTGGTAAGCAATCCAATGGATACGATGACTTACCTGGTGCATAAAACTACAGGACTTCCAAAAAATAAAATTATTGGAATGGGTGGAGCTTTAGACAGTGCACGTTTCAAGTATCGACTGAGCGAAGCTTTAGATTGTCCTCCATCAGATGTGGATGGGATGGTAATCGGAGGCCATAGTGATACCGGGATGGTGCCTTTAACAAGGTTGGCTACAAGAAATTCAGTTCCGGTTTCAGCCTTTTTATCTGAAGACCGCTTAAACCAGGTTTCTGAAGACACTAAAGTTGGGGGTGCAACCCTAACCAAGTTATTAGGAACCAGTGCCTGGTATGCCCCTGGAGCAGCAGTGTCTGCCCTTGTACAGGCCATTGCCTGTGACCAGAAAAAAATGTTCCCTTGTTCGGCCATGCTACAGGGGGAATATGGCCTGAATGATATTTGTATTGGCGTTCCTGCAATTCTAGGAAAAGAGGGGCTTGAGAAGATCGTAGAGATTGAACTGGATGATGCCGAGGCTAATAAAATTAAGGAAAGTGCTGAAGGCGTGAAGAAAACCAATGCGCTTCTAGAACTTTAAGCACGTATAAAGCTTTAAAATATAACAAGAAAGGCCGCTAATTACGCGGTCTTTTTTATGTTTAAAAGTTAAATTATTCAAAAAAAAATTGTTGGCATTTCATTTTTGAAACCCTATATTTGTCCGTTTTTAAAATCGACCTAATTAATTATAATTTAAGGAATAATGCAGAACAAAGGACTGATTAAGGTTTTTGCAATTTTATTTGGACTGGTATGTATATACCAGTTGTCTTTTACTTTTATTACCAATGATGTAGAAAGTGAAGCTGAAGATTTTGCCACGCAAGAAATTAGCGAAAATGTAGAGGATTATTCAGCATTGAGAGATGTTGAAGAGCAAAATTATCTCGATTCCATAGCGGATGAGGAGATTATTGCCGGTATTACCTATAGTGAGGCCAAAGACAAGGAGCTGAATAAGGGGCTTGACCTGAAGGGGGGAATCAATGTGATTCTTCAAATTTCGGTAAAAGATATCCTGGCCGGCTTAGCTAATAATACCGACGACCCTGCGTTTAATCAGGCTTTAAATGAAGCAGAGGAAGCTTCAAAGGATAGCCAGGAAGATTATATAAACCTTTTCTTCGAGGCTTTTAACGATATCCCTGATGCCCGACTTGCATCTCCTGATGTTTTTGCAAATAAAACATTAAGCGATGAGATCAACTTCGAGATGTCTAATGAAGAGGTGGAAACTGTAATTAGGAGAAAGGTCGATGAGTCTATTACTTCAGCTTTTGAAGTACTTAGAAAACGTATCGATAAATTTGGGGTAACCCAACCCAATATTCAGCGTTTAGGAAATTCAGGAAGAATCCTGGTAGAATTACCAGGTGCTAAAGATATTAACAGGGTACAAAGTTTGTTGCAGAGTACTGCGCAACTTGAATTCTGGCACGTATATAAAAATACTGCCTTAGGTAACTTTTTAGCCCAGGCTAATAATGTACTTAAGGATATTGTAGATAAAAAGAGTGAAGAAACTACCACTCCAACCGACACTACGGCTACTGAAGGAGCAAACGATATTGATGCCTTACTTGCGGAAAGTGAAGATTCCACCGAGGTAAATACGGCTAACAATCCTTTATTTGAACTCATTGAAAGCCCAGGCTTTCAGGGAGGTCCTGTTTTGGCCTATTTTGCCGTGGAGGATACTGCGACGGTAAATAAATACCTTGCTACGCCCCAGGTAAGATCTTTACTTCCGGCAGACCAGCGTTACGCTAAATTTGCCTGGGGTATTCCCCAGGATGAAGGTGTTGTAGGGCTTTATGCATTAAAGGGGAATAGGGATATGGAGCCACCACTTAGTGGGGACGTGATCACTGATGCCCAACAAACTTACGACCAGATGGGCCGTATTGCCGTGTCCATGCAAATGGACGGTACTGGAGCCAAGATTTGGGAAGATATGACCGGGCAGGCTTCATCACAACAAAGCAATATTGCCATTGTTTTAGATAACACGGTTTATTCTGCTCCCGGAGTTTCTACCGGGCCTATTTCAGGTGGGAGAAGTGAGATTTCTGGAGACTTCAGCATAACCGAAGGTCAGGATCTGGCCAATGTGCTAAGAGCAGGTAAGCTTCCTGCTTCTGCAGAAATAATTCAAAGTGAAATTATAGGACCAAGTTTAGGTCAGGAAGCAATAAACAGCGGGATGTGGTCCTTTGGGATCGCCCTGGTTCTGGTATTGTTATGGATGGTTTTTTACTATGGTAAGGCCGGCCTTTTCGCCGATGTTGCCCTGGTATTGAATATCCTGTTTATCTTCGGAATCCTTGCCGGTTTAGGTGCCGTATTAACTTTACCTGGAATTGCCGGTATTGTTTTAACCATTGGTATCTCGGTGGATGCTAATGTCCTTATTTTCGAAAGGATCCGGGAAGAACTCGCCAAAGGCAAAATGCAAAAGGATGCCATTAAAGACGGTTTTAGTAATGCGCTTTCCTCTATTCTTGATGCCAACATTACTACCGGCTTAACTGCCTTTATCTTATTGATTCTGGGTACCGGCCCGATCAAAGGTTTTGCAACTACTTTATTAATAGGTATTGCTACTTCTTTGTTTACCGCAATTTTTATAACCAGGTTATTCATTGACGGATATGGTAAAAAAGGAAAAACCCTTGATTTTGCTACAGGAGCAACTAAAAATCTTTTCAGAAATGTAAAAGTAGATTGGTTGAAAAAACGTAAACTAGCTTATATTTTCTCCGGGATATTAATCATTATCAGCCTTGGTTCTCTGTTGGTACAGGGCCTTAACCCGGGGGTTGATTTCGTGGGAGGTAGAACCTATACCGTACGTTTTGAGCAGGATGTGAATCCAACAGAAGTTGAACGTGCCCTGGTTGCTGAATTCGGAAGTGCCGAGGCAAAAACCTTTGGTCCGGATAACCAGTTAAAGATTACTACCAAGTATAAGGTTGAAGAAGAAAGTACCGCTGTGGATAAGGAGATCCAGCAGACCATGTTTGAAGCCCTTCAACCATATCTTCCGGCCGATCTTAGTTTCGAAGATTTTACCGCTGGAGGAGCTGCAAAAGAGGTTGGTATTATGCAATCCATGAAAGTGGGGCCTACTATTGCCGATGATATTAAAAATGACTCTTTCTGGGCGATCCTGGGATCCCTGGTAGTTATTTTCCTTTACATCCTATTGCGATTTAGGAAATGGCAGTTTAGTATTGGTGCCGTGGTTGCTGTTGCTCACGATGTTATCATCGTTTTAGGTATATTCTCATTGCTTTACAAAGTAATGCCCTTTAGCATGGAAATCAACCAGGCCTTTATCGCAGCAATCCTAACGGTAATCGGTTATTCATTGAACGATACGGTAGTTGTATTTGACAGGATCAGGGAGTTTGTTAATGAACATACCAGCTGGCCATTAGGCAGAACGGTAAATACCGCTTTGGATAGTACCATTAGCCGTACCCTGAACACCTCGCTTACGACCTTGATTGTATTGCTTGCCATCTTCATCTTTGGAGGAGAAAGCATCAGAGGCTTTATGTTTGCCTTGATTATTGGGGTGATCGTAGGTACTTATTCATCTTTATTTATTGCGACTCCTGTGATGTATGATAGTGTAAGTGACAAATCAAAGATTGAAAAGAAAAAGAAAACTGAAGAAGAAGCTAAGGAAACTACTGTTTAGGCTCTCCTTTAAAGGTATATAATCAAAATTGCGTTCCAGAAATGGAGCGCTTTTTTGTTTTAATAGCTTTATGAAAAGATGATCAATGGCTTTTTGAATTTGATCATAAGGCTGCTTAAAATGGTATTTGAAATCAGAAGGGAGCCTAGTCCCTGATATGGGAGACAGCTAAATGCAGAAGTACCTATAAGGGTCTCTCTTTTCTAATTGAGGAAAAGGCTAGTTGAAAATGGAGTTTACAATAAAACTAATCGATTCGCTTAAAATCTATTTTATCACCAACTTCTATATTCCAATCCTCAGCAAGTCCTGCATTTAACTCGAGAACATACTGGGCTGGTAATTCGGAGGGTAAGGAGGTTTCATCATTAGGCTGAGCATTCTTTTGAAAACTCACGGCCGTACTATCTGCACCATAATAAATGATATCTAAGGGAATATTGGTGTTTTTCATATAAAATGCCCTGGGGGCCTCATCTTCATAAATAAACAGCATCCCCTGCTGATCCTCCATACTTTTGCGATACATTAAACCTGTCTGGCGTTCATATGAATTATCGGCAATTTCGATGTCTATTTGTTTTATGGTATCCCCGTTGGGCTTAAGCAGCGTTGCCTCCCCTTCTTTTGTAAAACGTATTTCTTCGGTTTCAATAGGTGCCTGCTGATCCCCGTCGTCCTTACAGGAGGATAGTATAGAAGCCACCAAAATGGAAGATAAAATTATGGATTTACGTATCATACGGTTCTTGGTTTGGTCGGCCTGTACATAAAGTAAAGCCCGGCAATTATAAATGGTATACTCAGCCACTGGCCCGTGTTTAATAACCAGGTGGTACGCTCTTCAACCTGAGCTTCTTTTATAAATTCAATAAAGAACCTAACCGTCCATAATAAAACCAGGAACAAGCCGAAAATATAACCTATTTTATGGCGTTTTTCGGTCTTCCAGTATAAATACCACAGGATTATAAAGATAAGTAAATAGCAGAAAGATTCATATAACTGTGCAGGATGCCTGGGGAAAGTCTCGCCTAAATTAGCGAAAATGATCCCATAATCAGAGTTGGTGGGTTTTCCTATAATCTCCGAGTTTAAAAAATTGCCTATTCTGACAAAAATGGCCCCACTGGCTACCGGGATCACAATCCGGTCTAGTATCCAAAGCACGGGTTTATTAAGCACTCTTTTTCGGTACAGGTACATCGAGATAATGATACCAATGGCGGCACCGTGGCTAGCCAGCCCTCTGAAGCCTGTAAATTCAAATTCCGGTTCAAAACGAACCGGTAAGAAGATTTCCAATAAATGGTTCTGAAAATAATCCCAGTCATAAAAAATCACGTGTCCCAGTCTTGCACCAATAAGGGTAGCCAGAACGGTATAAATAAAGAGAGAATCTAATTTTTCGATCGCGATTTTTTCCCTTATGAAAATACTTTTCATAATATACCAGCCAAGTCCAAAGGCTATCAAAAACATCAAACTGTAATAGTGAAGGGTAAAAAAACCTAAGTCTAAACCTTCCGAAGGGCTCCAGGTAATGGCGTTAATAAGCATAAATTAAAATTGATTAGTAGGGTAAAGATACATATTTGCAAGTAGTTGCCCTATCTTTTGGTTTCTGTTTTTTCGGGAACCGGGTCATAACCCTTGCCTCCCCAGGGATTACAACTAAAAATACGTTTTAAGCTTAACCATCCCCCTTTAAAAACACCAAAGCGCTGCAGAGCGGTTAAACTGTACTGGGAACAGGTGGGTGTGTACCTGCAGGTGGCTGGGGTAAGTGGGGAAATAAAATTCTGGTAAAATTTCACCAACAGAATAAACGGATATGCCAGGTATTTTTTAAGCATCTTTGTTATATCTTGTTGAGTACTGTGTTTTTTGGGTCTGATGATAAAATCGCATATTCAAAATTGTCAGACCAACCATCTTTAAGAGGCAAAACTTTCCTTTTCCTACCCTCCTTTGTCATACCAACTTTTTCTAAAATCCGAATACTTCCAATATTATCAACAGCGCAACCAGCTTCGATCCGATGTAATTTGAGTTCCTCGAATCCAAATTCAAGAATTCTGTATAACGATTCAGTTGCATATCCTTTGTTCCAAAAATGAGAGTGAAATTTATACCAAACTTCGGCACTCTTAAATTTTGGATTTCCCAAGTTTAATGAAAGAAGTCCAATAAAAGATTTTTCATCCTTGAGCTCAACCTTAAAAGTAAAATTTGTTTCTTTTCCGTTGTTATTTTTAGTTATCAACTCCTCCAATATTTTTTCAGTTTCCCTAATATTTGTTGGAATCCCTAAAGTATTGAATTTGTCAGTTTCGGGTAATGAGAGCAATTCGTGTATTTTTTCTAAATCCGATATCGTTATTAGTTTTAAGTTCAATCGATTAGTCTCTAATTCTCCTTTCATAATCGGATTTTTTGCATTACGCGCAGCCTCCTGTATAAAAAATGTACGAACGCACATGATTGTCCGCAGAAAAATCCGCTAAGCTAGCACAATCTCTAAGTTTTGATTTGAGACAGGTTCCAACATCGTTTCACCTTTGCTTTGAAAATTATTTTATACTAAAAGTAGTACCCTCTTTTCCGTCTTTAAGCTGAATTCCTAATTCCTGTAGTTGATCCCTTATTTGATCGCTTAAAGCGAAATCTTTATTATTCCTGGCTTCAGCGCGAAGTTTTATCAGTAATTCTATCGTTGAGGAAAGCTTATCAGAGGTGTCATTATTTTCAGAAACCTGATCTAAAAGTCCCAGGACATCAAACATAAAAGCCGACATGGTTTTCTCAAGTTCATCTTTATCTTCCGCAGTAATGGTTGCCGCCCCCTCCTTTATGTTATTGATCATTTTAACCGCATCGAAAAGCCGGGCAATTAAAATCGGGCTGTTGAAATCATCATTCATCGCATCGTAACAAGATTGTTTCCAGGTCTTGATATCAAGGCTTGATTTCCCGGAAACCGGGAGCTCTTCAATTAAATGATAGGCATCCATTAACCGGTTAAAGCCTTTTTCGCTAGCTTTTAAAGCTTCATCTGAAAAATCCAGGATGCTTCGGTAATTCGCCTGAAGCATAAAAAACCTGGTCACATTTGGTGAAAACGGCTTCTCTAAAATATCATTGTTTCCGGAGAAAATTTCTTCCGGAAGAATATTGTTCCCGGTACTTTTAGCCATTTTCTTACCATTTAAGGTGAGCATATTGGCGTGCAGCCAGTAATGAACCGGGTTTTTCCCAGTAGCTGCCTCTCCCTGGGCAATTTCACATTCATGGTGTGGGAATTTTAAATCCATTCCCCCGCCGTGAATATCAAATTCTTCCCCTAGATATTTGGTGCTCATCACCGTACATTCTAAATGCCATCCGGGAAATCCATCACTCCAGGGGGACGGCCAGCGCATAATATGCTGGGGTTCCGCTTTTTTCCAAAGCGCAAAATCCTGGGGATTTTTCTTATCGCTCTGCGCGGCAAGTTCGCGGGTATTAGCGATCATATTTTCAATATCCCTACCGCTTAATTTGCCATAATGGTTGGTTTCATTGAATTTTTTTACGTCAAAATAAACAGAACCGTTTACCTGGTAGGCGAATCCCTTTTCTATAATGGTTTTTACGATTTCTATTTGCTCCACAATATGACCGGTTGCCGTGGGTTCAATACTTGGCGGTAAATTGTTGAATTTTTGCAGGATGTTATGGAAATCTATGGTGTAGCGTTGTACGACCTCCATGGGTTCAATCTGTTCCAGGCGCGCCTTCTTGGCAATCCTGTCTTCCCCGCTGTCGGCATCATTTTCCAAATGGCCGGCATCGGTGATGTTCCTGACGTATCTCACTTTATATCCAAGGTGTTTCAAATAACGAAATACAAGGTCAAAGGAGATAAAGGTTCGGCAATTACCTAAATGAACATTACTGTATACAGTAGGGCCGCAAACATACATTCCAACGTTACCTTCGTTTATCGGTTCAAAGATTTCCTTTTCCCCGCTCATAGAATTGTATATTTTCAAGCTCTGTTCCTGGTAAAGCGCCATAGATAGTTAGTGTTGGTTATTAAAAAAGAAAATATTTAAAAGGAAGTATCCAGTTTTATATAGTCAAGAAATTCCCGTTTCACGGATTTTTCTTTGAAGGCCCCGCCGAATTCACTGGTGACGGTACTGCTGTCTATATCTCTAATTCCACGACTGTTCACGCACAGGTGCTTGGCATCAACCACACAGGCTACATCTGGAGTGCCCAGTGCTTTTTGTAACTCCTGAACAATCTGCATGGTCATTCGTTCCTGTACCTGAGGCCTTTTCGCGAAATAATCTACAATCCGGTTCATTTTAGATAGTCCTATTACCCGACCTTTTGAAATATAGGCCACGTGGGCCTTACCAACGATAGGAAGCAAATGGTGCTCGCAGGTCGAATACACGGTAATATTCTTTTCCACCAGCATTTCGCCGTATTTATACTTGTTCTCAAAAGTAGAGGCAATGGGTTTTCTCTCGGGGTTCAATCCTGCAAAAATTTCATTTACGAACATTTTTGCTACCCTTTGAGGAGTTCCTTTAAGGCTGTCATCGGTAAGATCAAGACCTAAAGTTTCCATAATATGTTTTACATCCTTGTTGATGAGCGCAACTTTTTCAATCTCACTCAGCTCAAAAGCATCTTCACGAATAGGGTTTTCAGCACTGCTTCCAGCGTGGGCATCTCCCTGCTCATCAATTTCATTCAAAATTTTGTCTATTTTCATACCGTTTTTACAATAATAGTCGTAAACCGATTGTTTGGCTTGCAAAGATACATATTTAATAGGTTTTTATATAAAGATATAAGCAGCGGTTTACATAGATATTTGTTATTTTGTAACTTCTATTTCCTATTATGAAACAAGGATTGCTTCTTCTTTTTTGTTTTTTTATTCTTTACACAGGGCAGGGCATTGTTTACGGCCAGGGAAGCTCTTGTGAAAATTTAGATCCTTTTTGTGCCGGGGATGAGGAGTTGGTTTTTCCCAATTCTAATGTCAATAATAGTGCTATCGCAAATGGGGAAGTAGGGCCGGATTACGGTTGCCTGTTATCCCAGCCTTACCCGGCCTGGTTTTATTTGCAGGTGGAAGAAACCGGGAATCTGCGATTTAATATTTCTCAATTTCAAAATGAAGATGGTAGTGGGTCCCAGTACGATGTGGATTTTATCGTTTGGGGACCCTTTGAGCGAACGGACGAGTATTGTTCAGACCAATCTCTGGTAGCTCAAAATATTATAGATTGCAGTTACGAACCTGCCGCTATAGAACAAATGGATATTCCCAATGCTGAAGCGGGCCAGGTCTATGTCGTCCTGATTACAAATTACGACCAGCTACCGGGATTTATAAGTTTAAGACAAACCAATGCCGACCAGGCTACTTCCGGTTCCACGGATTGTGGGATCCTGGATGAGGTCCTTGGACCTGATAGGGTTATTTGTGGTAAAGAGGAGACTATTTTAGATGCCAGTACAAGTGGGGTAGAACGGTATGAATGGTATAGATTTAATGAAGCGGCGGATAGTTTTGAGATTATTCCAGGCCAGGAAGAAGCAACCCTGACAGTAAGGGATTCTGGCCGCTACAAGGTAATTGTGTATGAAAATGTTACCGAACGTCCCGATGAAGATGAAATTGAAATAAGTTTTTATAGCAAGCCCCTGGCAAATACCCCGGAAGATCTCTACATCTGTAATCCCAATCAAACTACCATAGATTTGACTTCCGCTTCGCCTGAAATTCTAAGCGGCAATAGTGGGGAAGAAAATTACCGGGTGAATTTTTATGCTTCCTTACAGGATTTTGAAGCTGGAAATCGGATTACAAACGCCGCTGCCTTTCCCATTGAGCAGTCCGGTGAAATAATTGCACAGGTAGAGGGGGAAGAAAGTGCCTGCCTTTCCCAGCAAATTTTATTTCAGATAGAACCGGCATATCTCCCTGAGAATTTTCTGCCCCAGGAAAGTATTCTTTGTGTTAATCCGGATGGCTCTGTACCAGACCAAGCTGGCCTGGGTGAAGATTTGGGGGCTGATTATGACTACCACTGGATCGCAGAGGGTGATACCATTAGCACCGAGGCAATTTTGAATTTTACACAGATCCCGGATTTTAATGAATTAAGCCTTAACATCACCAATACGATCTCTGGGTGTACCGGGGCATTTCAAACCAGGCTTTCTGTTTTTTCAAGACCTGATATGCTTTCCATTGAAATTGCCGGCAGTGATTTTACCGGTGGCTATATAATTACCGCTGAGGCCACAGCAGGGGCCGGAATTCAAGACGCCACATACCAGTACCGCGCTGATGATGGTCCCTGGCAGGAAAGCCCGGTGTTTAGAAACCTGGCTCCCGGATATCACCGTATTAGTGCCCGCGAAATCAATGGCTGCGGAACAACCACTTCTGAAGAATTTTATTTAGTAGGTTATCCACGCTTTTTCACGCCAAATTCTGACGGGTATAACGACACCTGGACCATTGAGAATACTCCTGAGATCCAAATACTAAAACTTTATATTTTTGATCGCTACGGTAAATTACTCAAGGAGTTATTTCCCGGCGGACAGGGTTGGGATGGGACCTATAACGGACACCCATTACCGGTGGAAGATTATTGGTTTAGGATAGAGTTTGAAATGCTGGACGGTACCCGTGGTGATTTTGGAGGCAATTTTACCTTAAAAAGATAAATGGCTGTTTGGTAGATTTGTAAATAATTATTCTCAAACTTCTTTAGTCTGACACAATTAAAACCTTTCAAACAGCCATTTTAACCCACAATTTATTTAAATTCTAAAATTAAGCAGCAGGAAGATCGCCTTCCCCTTTTCTTGGCAGCATAGATTTTCCCATAAGGTATTTATCCACGTGATAAGCCGCTTCACGGCCTTCAGAAATCGCCCAGACAATCAAGGATTGTCCTCGGCGCATATCACCGGCAGTAAATATATGCGGGACATTAGTCTGGTAAGCTTCATTTCCTTTGATATTGGTTCGGCTATCCAGTTCCAGGCCTAATTGTTCACTTAAGCTTGTTTCCGGTCCGGTAAAACCTAAGGCCAGAAGTACCAGTTCACAGGGCCATTCTTTCTCCGAACCTTCCACTTCTTGTAACTGCGGTCTTCCGTTTTTACCTTTAACCCATTCGATATTTATAGTTTTTAAGGCCTTTAAATTTCCTTCTTTATCTCGAATAAATTCTTTGGTATTTATGCTCCAGTTACGCTCAACGCCTTCCTCATGGGAGGAAGTGGTTTTCAGGGTAAAAGGCCAGTAAGGCCAGGGGTTTTCATTATCCCTTTGCGCTGTCGGCATGGGCATGATCTCAAAATTCGTAACCGATTTTGCACCGTGGCGATTGGAAGTTCCCACACAGTCAGAACCTGTGTCACCACCACCAATAACAATTACATTTTTACCTGCAGCCGAGTATTTTTCGGTTTGTTCTTTCAATCCGTCTACCACTTCGTTGTTGGTCTTTAAAAAATCCATTGCCTGCATGACCCCGTCGCCTTCGGCGCCTTCAATAGGAAGGTGCCTGCGTTTGGTCGCTCCCCCACAAAGTACCACAGAATCGAAGGCTTTAAGTTTTTCGACTTCATAGTTTTCTCCTACGTGAACCCCGGTTTCAAACTTTATTCCTTCTTCTTTCATAACATTAACCCGACGATCTATGACATGTTTTTCCATTTTAAAATCTGGAATTCCGTATCGCAGTAGGCCACCAATTTTTTTATCACGCTCAAAGACAGTAACCTGATGCCCGGCACGATTAAGTTGTTGCGCAGCTGCAAGTCCGGCAGGACCAGATCCTACAACAGCTACTGTTTTGCCGGTTCTGACCCTCGGGGGTTGTGGGGTGATCCAGCCTTCTTTAAACCCGCGTTCTACTATATATTTCTCAATTAGCTCAATGGCCACCGGTGGATCTGTAATTCCAAGTACACAGGCAGATTCGCAAGGAGCGGGGCATAATCTTCCAGTAAATTCAGGAAAATTATTTGTGCCGTGTAAAATATTAAGTGCCTTTTTCCAATCGTTTTTGTAAACCGCGTGATTGAAATCCGGGATCAAGTTTCCAACCGGGCAGCCACTGTGACAAAAGGGAATTCCACAATCCATACACCTGGCTCCCTGTACCCCGAGTTCCTCGGGAGACATTTCCTTGGTGAATTCTTTATAATCTTTAACTCGCTTCTCAACAGCTTCTGTCGCTTCCACCTTACGGTCATATTCCAAAAAACCTCCTATCTTACCCATAATTATGCTGTTTTGAGTTCTACTTGTTCTTTTTTCATTTTTTCTTCTTCCATTCTCTGTAATGCTTTTTTAAATTCTATAGGCATTACTTTTATGAATTTACCTGCATTTTCATTCCAGTTTTCAAGAATTTCCCTGGCCAGATCGCTTTCGGTATATCGATAGTGGTTTTCGATAAGTTCTTTTAATTCTGACTTGTTTTCCGGGGAAGGATCCTCTAAACCGATCATCTCCATATTAAAATTATGTTTGTCCAGGTTATTATCGGCATTATAGATATAAGCGATTCCCCCGCTCATTCCGGCAGCGAAATTCCTTCCTATCTTTCCTAGAATAACCGCAATTCCTCCGGTCATGTATTCACAGCCGTGGTCGCCAATGCCTTCAATAACCGCTTTTGCACCTGAGTTCCTTACACAGAACCGCTCCCCGCCAATTCCATTGATATATGCCTCGCCGTCTGTGGCACCATACAGGGCCACATTGCCGATGATGACGTTTTCATTGGATTTGAAAGTTGCTTCTTTAGGTTTTCTAACACTTAGCGTTGCTCCAGAGAGCCCTTTTCCTAAGTAATCATTAGAATTTCCGGTGATATTCATCGTTAATCCTTTGGTAGAAAAAGCACCAAAGCTTTGCCCTCCGGAACCGGTGAAATTTAAGGTCAGTGTGCCTTCAGGTAATCCTTTTGCACCGTGAATCTTTGAGATTTCATTACTCAAAATGGCTCCCGTTGTTCGGTTAATGTTACTTATTGGAAAATCCAAGCTCATTTTTTCCTTACGGTAAATGGCCGGATGGGCCTGTTTTAATATTTCAAAATCCAGCACGTTTTCCAGATTGTGGTCCTGGGTTTGCGTATTGTATAGCGGCATATCTTCGTCGATTTTCGGCTTATACAAGATATTGGAAAGGTCTAATCCCTGTGCTTTATAATGCGATATCGCCCGGTTCATGTCCAGTTTCTGGCTTTGCCCAACCATTTCGTTGATTGTTCTAAACCCAAGATCGGCCATAATCTGGCGTAGTTCCTGTGCAATGAAATACATAAAATTGATCACATCTTCCGGGGTACCCTTAAACTTCTTACGAAGTTCCGGGTTTTGTGTAGCGATACCCACAGGGCAGGTGTTTAAATGGCATGCCCGCATCATAATACAACCTGAAGCCACCAGCGGTGCTGTTGAAAAACCAAATTCTTCTGCACCAAGCAAAGCAGCAACGGCCACATCACGACCGGTTTTTAACTGGCCATCACACTCTACCACGATCCTGTTTCTTAGGTTGTTGAGCAGTAGGGTCTGTTGGGCTTCGGCAATTCCAAGTTCCCATGGCAAACCTGCGTGACGCAAGGAAGTAAGCGGGGATGCCCCCGTACCACCATCAAAGCCGGAAATAAGTACTACGTCGGCTTTGGCTTTTGCCACACCAGCAGCAATGGTTCCCACGCCCACCTTAGAGACGAGTTTCACATTGATCCTCGCTTCGCGATTGGCGTTTTTAAGGTCAAAGATCAATTGTGCCAGATCCTCAATGGAATAAATATCATGGTGGGGTGGAGGGGAAATTAATCCTACATATGGCGTGGAATTTCGGGTTTTTGCAATATCGGGATTTACTTTGGGTCCCGGCAATTGCCCTCCTTCTCCAGGTTTTGCACCCTGGGCCATTTTAATCTGAATTTCTTTGGCATTACTCAGGTAGTTTATCGAAACCCCGAATCTTCCTGATGCGACCTGCTTAATGGCAGAGTTTCTCCAGTTTCCATCAAGATCTTTGTGAAATCGTTGAGGATCTTCACCCCCTTCGCCAGAGTTGCTTTTTCCCTGCATACGGTTCATCGCCACTGCAAGATTCTCGTGGGCTTCTTTACTTATCGAGCCAAAAGACATGGCACCGGTTTTAAATCGTTTTACGATTTCTGTCCAGGGCTCTACTTCCTCAATGGGAACGGGATTTAAATCCCGGAATTTAAACATTCCACGAAGCGTCATTAAACGCTCGCTTTGTTCGTTTATTAAACTGGAATATTCCTGGTATGCTTTTGTGCTGTTTTGTTTTACTGCCTGCTGAAGCTTTGCGACGGTGGCCGGGTTGAACATATGTCTTTCCCCGGTTCTTCTCCAACGATAATCACCTCCAATTTCCAGGTCCAGGTCGGTATCTGTTTTCTTGGGAGCAAAGGCATTTTCAAAACGCTTTTGAATTTCTTTTTCCACCTCATACAAGCCAATTCCCTCGATTCGGGTTGGGGTATTGGTGAAATATTTATCGACAAACTTCTGATTTAATCCAAGGATCTCAAAAATTTGTGCGCCGCGATAGGAGTGAAGGGTAGAGATACCGATTTTGTTCATAATCTTCACGATCCCTTTTCCAATAGCTACGTTAAAATTCTCCACAGCAACTTCGGGATCATCTACTTCAATCTCTTTTTCCTCAACCAGGCTGTAAATAATTTCGTTCACCATATAAGGGTTGATAGCGCTTGCACCATATCCGAATAAGAGTGCAAAATGATGAGGCTCCCTTGGTTCTGCCGATTCTATCACGATCCCGAAAGAAGATCGTCTGTTGTGTTTTTTCACACCGTGGTGTACAAAAGAACAGGCAAGCAGGGAAGGAATAGGCGCCAGGCTGGGGTCGGCATTTCGATCGGTAAGAATAATTACGTTACAACCTTTATCTACCGCGTCATTAATTTCATAAATAATTTCATCCAGCCTTGTTTCAAGTCCGTTAAGACCTTTGTTGGCCTCATATAAAATTGAGATAGAGGCGGTTTTAAAGTCTGGGTGTTCTATATATTTTATTTTATCCAAATCCTCGTTGGAAATCACTGGATTTTGAATCCTGAGTTTTTTGGACTGCTCTGGTATGATATCAAATAAATTCCGGTCCTCCCCGATAGCCAGGCTGATATCGGTAACAATTTCTTCCCTGATTCCGTCCAGGGGCGGGTTGGTTACCTGGGCAAAGAGTTGTTTGAAATAATTGAATAAGAGCTGTGATTTATCTGAAAGAACCGCTAAGGGAATATCCGCTCCCATCGAACCAATGGCTTCTTTTCCCTGCAGGGCCATGGGCATAATAATGGTTTTTATGTCTTCCTGGGTATAGCCGAAGAGTTTTTGACGGGTATTGATGTCAATTTTCTCAACCGGGGTTTTGTTGCCGGTATAAGCTACCTGGGAAAGGTTCAGTAAGTTTTCATCCAACCATTTCCTGTAGGGTCTTTCGGAAATTATTTTTTGTTTCACCTCTTCATCACCAATGATTCGGCCTTCCTGCATATCCACAAGGAACATTCTTCCGGGTTCCAGTCGGCCATGTAGCTCGACATTCTCTGGTTTTACCTCGAGCACCCCGGTTTCAGAAGACATAATAACATAACCATCTTTGGTCAGGGTATACCTGGAGGGGCGCAAACCATTTCTGTCCAGTAAGGCACCGATGTATTTTCCATCTGTAAAGGGAATAGAAGCCGGTCCATCCCAGGGTTCCATAATACAGGCATTGTATTCGTAAAATGCTTTCTTATCGTCAGCCATCGTAGGGTTTTTCTCCCAGGCTTCAGGAACCATCATCATAATGGCTTCCGGTAATGATCTTCCGGTTTGAAGCAGTAATTCCAGTACCATATCCATGGAGGCGGAATCTGATTTTCCTTCAGGGACAATTGGAATAACTTCTTTTAAATCTTCCCCGAATTTTTCGCTTTCAAAAAGCTCTTCCCTGGCTTTCATTCGGCTTAAATTTCCACGTAAGGTGTTGATCTCCCCGTTATGACACATATATCGGAAGGGTTGTGCCAAATCCCAGGTTGGAAAGGTGTTGGTAGAGAACCGCTGGTGTACCAGAGCGAGTTTGGTTACCACATCGGGCTCGTTAAGATCACGATAATAGGTATTGATATCCTGGGGCATCAATAAACCTTTGTAAATAATGGTATTGGTTGATAAACTTGGCAGGTAAAAATATTCAGCTTCAGAAAGTTCTGATTTTTCAATTCTGTGTTCTGCGATTTTCCGGGCAGCAAAAAGCTTTGCGTTAAAACTTTCATCCGATACATCATCTCCTTTTCCAATGAAAACCTGTTGTACATTCGGCTCAGTAAGTGAAGCGATGCTTCCCAGGCAGGATCTGTTCACCGGCACTTCACGCCAGCCAATGAGATTCAGGCCCTGGCCGATGATTTCTTCTTCAAAAATCTCGCGACAAATTCTGCGCTGATTTTCAGATTGGGGAAGAAAGACCATTCCAACTGCATATTGCTTAAAATCTGGGAGTTTAAACTCACAGGTTTTTTTAAAGAAATCATGAGGAATTTCTATTAAAATACCGGCACCATCACCTGTTTTACCATCTGCACTTACCGCACCTCTGTGTTCCAGGCGAATGAGGATGTCTAAGGCTTTATGAATTATATCATTCGTTCTTTTGCCTTTGAGATTACATATAAAACCTGCCCCACAATTATCATGCTCAAATTCGGGTGAATAGAGCCCCTGTTTTTTTAATTTCATGTCCTTTTCGTCCTTAAGTTATTGTTTCAAAATTACCTATTTAGATAAATATTATGAAGTCTTAATCACTTAAAGTAAGAAGAAATTCGTTAAAATTAATTAAAATTGGTATAAATGATAATTATATAATTTGACCCCGTATCTATTATTGATTCTTTAATTTATAAACCGAGTATTAGGCATAAAAAAAGCCCGACTTTATAAAAATCGGACTTTTATATGCTTAACTATTGGAAAATTAATCCTTTAAAATTGCCCTGGAAATTACAATTTTTTGAATTTCCGAAGTGCCTTCGTAGATCTGGGTGATTTTAGCGTCCCGCATCAGGCGTTCTACGTGGTATTCTTTTACATAACCGTTACCACCGTGCACCTGTACCGCTTCCGTGGTAACATCCATGGCGGTTTTAGAGGCATAAACTTTGGCCATGGCCCCGGTAAGGTCATAGTTTCCGCCCTGGTCTTTATCCCAGGCTGCCTTCATTACCAAATGTCTTGAAGCCTCAATGGAGGTATACATATCGGCCAGTTTAAAAGCAATCGCCTGGTGGTTGCAAATCTCGGTACCAAAGGCCTTGCGTTGTTTTGAATAGTCCAAAGCCAGTTCGTAAGCGCCTGAAGCAATTCCCAGCGCCTGGGCTGCAATACCAATTCTGCCACCAGAAAGTGTTTTCATCGCGAATTTAAAACCGAAACCATCCTCACCAATTCTGTTTTCTTTGGGAACCTTCACATCATTGAAATTTAAGGAATGAGTATCGCTTCCGCGAATTCCCATTTTTTGTTCTTTCGGCCCGATTTCAAATCCTTCCTCGTTCTTTTCTACGATAAAGGCATTGATCCCTTTATGTTTTTTCTCCCTGTCGGTTTGTGCAATAACAATATAATAATCGGCTGAACTTCCGTTGGTAATCCAGTTCTTTGTTCCGTTTAATAAATAATGGTCACCTTTATCTATAGCGGTGGTTCGTTGTGAAGTCGCGTCACTGCCGGCTTCGGGTTCTGAGAGGCAAAAGGCCCCCAATTTTTCACCGGTAGTAAGTTTAGAAAGATATTTTTCTTTTTGCTCCTCATTAGCATAGGTATCAAGCCCCCAGCAAACCAATGAGTTATTTACCGACATAACAACTGAAGCAGAAGCATCAATTTTTGAAATTTCCTCCATCGCCAGAATATAAGAAATGGTATCCATTCCGCCACCGCCATATTCTGGAGAGGCCATCATCCCAAGAAAACCAAGCTCTCCCATCTTCTTAACCTGTGCTGCGGGAAATTCCTGTTTCTCATCTCTTTCAATGACACCGGGCAACAATTCGTTTCTGGCAAAATCACGCGCGGCATCGCGAATCATTATATGTTCTTCTGTAAGTTTGAAATCCATATTATTATTTTAATTTAGGAAAATCTAATTTTGATCATCAAAGGTAAAGTTTTGGTGTGTAATTTTCAATTTAGTTTCATTAATTTTACGAATATGAAAAAAGCTAACTACAAAATTATTGGTGTAATGTCGGGGACTTCCCTGGATGGTATCGATCTGGTCTATGTTAATTTCGATTTTAAAGACTCCTGGAGTTATAAGATTACAAGGTCTGAAACCGTTCCTTATCCTTTAAATTGGCAGGAAACTTTAGCCGCAGCCATCAATTATTCGGAAGAAGGTTTAGAAGAGCTCAATAAGAAGTATACAAATTTTTTGGCGGGGATCATCTCTCGTTTTATTGAGACCCACCAAATAAAGAATATAGATGCGGTAAGCAGCCATGGTCATACCATAAAGCACGAGCCGGAAAATAAGTATACCTTACAGATCGGAAATTTACCGGAGCTGGCTTACCTCACAGGTCAGACCGTAATTTGCGATTTCAGGGTGCAGGATGTAGCCCTTGGCGGGCAGGGTGCGCCGCTGGTACCCGTGGGCGATCAATTGCTCTTCCCAGAGTATCGGTATTGTTTGAACTTGGGCGGATTCGCAAATATTTCCACAGAAAAAAATGGCCAGCGCCTGGCTTATGATATTTGCGCGGTAAATACGGTGATCAATTATTATGCACAGCAATTAGGAAAAGAATTTGATGAAGGAGGTAAGCTGGCAGGGGCAGGTAAGCTGAACAAAGACCTGCTCAAAAAGCTGAATAACCTCTCCTTTTATGATCAAAAACCGCCTAAATCTTTAGGAATTGAATGGGTGAAATCTGCAGTTTTCCCGATCCTGGAACAGTACAAAGGAAACCTCCCGGATGTGCTTCACACCTACGGCCTGCATGTTGCCGAACAAATATCAAAAACACTTGACAATCAACCAGATTCAAAAGTATTATTGACCGGGGGCGGCACTTTTAATAGCTTCCTTATTAAACATTTAAGGGAAAGCTCTAAATGTCATTTTACCATCCCTTCCCAGGAGATCATCAATTACAAAGAAGCTTTAATCTTTGGTCTGTTGGGGGTTTTAAAGCTTCGGGAAGAGGTAAATGTTTTAAAGTCAGTAACCGGTGCAAAAAATGACCATTCTTCCGGAGTGGTATATGAGATCTAAACTTTTTGCTGAAAAATTAAAAGTATACCCCTTAGTTTATATATTTGTGAAAAATTAGAGTAGAAATGAAGGATTTATTAAAATTATACGAAAATAAAGAACCTGAAATCGTTTTTACCTGGAAAGATGCTGAAACGGAAGCTGAAGGTTGGACGGTAATAAATTCCTTACGTGGAGGAGCTGCAGGTGGGGGTACCAGAATGCGTGTAGGCCTGGATCAAAACGAAGTACTTTCCCTGGCAAAAACCATGGAAGTTAAATTTACGGTTTCAGGGCCTCCGATTGGAGGAGCGAAATCAGGAATAAATTTCGATCCTAAAGACCCAAGAAAAAAAGGAGTTTTAGAACGTTGGTACAAAGCGGTTTCTCCATTATTAAAAAGTTATTATGGCACCGGGGGCGACCTGAATGTGGACGAGATAAATGAAGTCATCCCGATTACCGAGGATTGCGGAGTATGGCACCCTCAGGAGGGTGTTTTTAACGGGCACTTTCGACCTAGTGAAGCTGATAAAATTAACCGGATCGGGCAGTTGCGCCAGGGTGTAATTAAAGTATTGGAAAACACCCGTTTTTCTCCCGATGTAACCCGCAAATATACTGTTGCCGATATGATCACCGGTTACGGTGTCGCCGAATCTGTTAAACATTACTATCATATTTATGGGGGTGATGTAACCCAGAAAAAAGCGATTATCCAGGGATTTGGAAACGTGGGGTCCGCCGCAGCTTATTACCTTTCGCAAATGGGGGTAAAGATAGTAGGAATCATAGACCGTGTCGGGGGGCTAATAAATGAAGAGGGCTTTACTTTTGAAGAGATCAAGGAGCTTTTCCTTAATAAGGAAGGAAATACGATTAAAAACGATAACCTGATTCCTTTTGAAGAAATCAATAAAAGCATCTGGGAAATTGATGCGGAAATTTTTGCGCCTTGCGCCGCTTCCCGGTTGATTACCCAGGATCAGATTAACAGTTTGATCGAAAGAAAATTAGAAGTGATTTCCAGTGGAGCAAATGTTCCATTTGCCGACAAGGAAATATTCTTTGGATCCATTATGGAATCTACCGATGAAAAAGTAAGCCTTATCCCGGATTTCATTGCAAACTGTGGAATGGCGAGAGTTTTTGCCTATTTTATGGAAAGAAGGGTTCAGATGACCGATGAGTCGATCTTTAATGATACATCGATGACCATAAAGAATGCGATTCAAAATACTTACGATCATAACAGTAGTCGCACCAATATCAGTAAAACTGCTTTCGAGGTTGCCTTGAAGCAGTTGGTATAAGTTTTTGATTAATCTTTTAATTTTAGTTGATTGAGATTATTCCTGAAGATCCCGCTCTCGAGCGGGATTTTTTTAGATAGAACTTAAAGAAACTAAGCTAAAGAGAAATAAAAAGTTCCCAATTGGAAGAAAGCAGTTTGCACTGCTGATTATTTTACTAAATTTGGTTTACAATTAAATCCGGTTTATCACGTTACATTAAAAACCCTAATTAAAACCTATGCTATACTTTTTTCAGCAGGACGGCGTTGCCGAGGCCGCCCAGGAGGCAGAGCCAATAGTAGAAGAAAAAACCCTGTCCTTATTCGATTTAATGCTTAGTGGTGGCCTTGGAGGCCAAATCATCATCATTATTCTCTTTATCCTGTTGTTTGCGGCAGTCTATATTTATTTTGAAAGATTGTTCGCCATAAAATCAGCGAGCCAGATAGATAAGAATTTTATGCTTCAAATCAAGGATAATGTGCTCAATGGAAATATTGAATCGGCTAAAATGCGATGTGCACAAAGTGATTCTCCGGTAGCCAGATTAACTGAAAAAGGAATTTCCCGAATAGGTAGTCCCCTTGAAGATATCAACACGGCCATTGAAAATGCAGGTCGTTTAGAGGTTTATAAATTGGAAAAAAATGTAAGTATATTGGCAACTATTGCTGGTGCCGCACCCATGATCGGTTTCCTTGGAACTGTAATAGGTATGGTAATTGCCTTTCATGAACTGGCAACCAGTAGTGGCCAGGCCCAAATGGGTGCCCTGGCTGAAGGTATTTATACAGCGATGACCACAACCGTTGCCGGACTTATTGTTGGTATTATCGCATATATTGGTTATAACCACCTGGTGGTGAAAACCGATAAAGTAGTACACCAGATGGAGGCTACCGCAGTAGATTTCCTTGACTTGTTAAACGAGCCCGCTTAATATGAATTTAAGAAGCAGAAATAAAGTTAGCGCCGATTTCAGTATGAGTTCGATGACAGATATCGTTTTTCTGTTGTTGATATTCTTTATGCTTACTTCGCCGGTGATTACTCCAGAGGCTTTAGATCTTATACTTCCTAAGGCCAAAGGAAAAACCACCAGTGTGCAAAATGTATCGGTGAGTATTACTAAAGATTTACAATTTTATGTAAACGACCAGCGCATCACACAGTCGGCATTGGAAAGCACCTTAAGAACTGAACTAATAGGGGTGGAGACACCTACCATAATTCTAAGGGCAGAGGAAGGGGTGCCAATTGAGAAGGCTGTAAATGTGATGGATATCGCCAACCGAAATAGTTATAAAATCGTCCTGGCGGTTAAACCCGAATAACCTGATTATGTTAGAAACCAAACACGAAAAGAAATCCTTTACCATCACGCTAATCTTGCACGTGGTGTTAATTGCATTACTATTTCTGTTAGGCTTTAAATATTTAGATCCACCACCCGAGAATGGTATAGCTATTAATTTTGGTACTTCTGAAGTTGGTTCCGGGCAGGAGCAACCTAAAGAGCCAGTGAAATCTGCTCCCCAGAAGACTACTGTTCCAGAGACCCAAACCCAGCCAGAACCAGTAGTGGAGGAAGAGGTAGTCACCCAGCAGATAGAAGAAGCACCGGTTATTCAGGAAAAGCAAAAACCAAAGCCGGTAGTAGAAAAGAAGCCCGAAAAACCTGTAGAAAAACCACCGGTTAAGAAACCGGAGCCTAAACCAGACCAGTCTACTACTGACGCTATGAGTAGTATCTTAAACGGCCCGGAGCGTTCCGGTTCCGATAATGGAGGGGAAGGAAACGACAGCCAGGCTGGCGATAAGGGAAACCCTGACGGAGATCCAAATGCCAGTTCCTACTATGGGAGTGGCTCAGGATTAGATGGTGATGGTAATTATCGTTTGGGGGGAAGACGTGCTTTAAATAAAGAAAAATTCATTCAGGACTGTAATGAATCCGGGATTGTAGTGGTTCGCATAGAAGTCAACCAAAGTGGGCAGGTCATTAGCGCCACCCCGGGGGTAAAAGGAACTACAAACAGTGCCACCTGCCTAACAGATCCCGCTAAAAGAGCAGCGATGGCAACACGCTTCAATAGCGATAGCAACGCACCTTCCCGCCAGGTAGGAACTATAATTTATAACTTTAAACTATCTGAATAAGTGGAGGCATATACCAAAACTGTGGAATGGATGTTCCAACAGTTGCCCATGTTCCAAAGAGTAGGGGCGCAGGCATTCAAAAAAGATCTTACCCGCACTATTAAGCTTGCCGATCATTTAGGAAATCCTCATAAGAACTTTAGGTCGGTCCATATTGCCGGTACCAATGGAAAGGGCTCAACCAGCCATATGCTGGCTTCGGTATTGCAGCAGGCCGGTTATAAGGTGGGATTGTATACTTCTCCGCATTTAAAAGATTTTCGGGAACGAATTAAGGTCAGTGGTAAAATTATTCCGAAAAAATCGGTAGTTGGATTTATCAAAGAGCACAAGGAATTCCTGATAGAAAATGAACTCTCTTTTTTCGAAATGACTGTCGGTATGGCTTTCGATCATTTCGCAAAAGTTAAAGTAGATATCGCTATTATAGAGGTAGGTTTGGGCGGTCGCCTGGATTCTACAAATATCATTACTCCTGAAGTTTCTGTAATCACCAATATAGGATTGGATCACACCGCATTTTTAGGAACGACCCTGCCGGAAATTGCAAGAGAAAAAGCCGGGATCATTAAGGATTCCGTACCTGTGATTATCAGTGAAAAACAAAAAGAAACCACCGGTGTTTTTACAGAGGAAGCTAAGAAACATAATGCTCAAATATACTTTGCCCAGGATTTAAACATTCCGAAATACCATACCGACCTTAAAGGAGATTACCAGAATAAGAATATAAAGAGCGTTATAGTTACAGTACAGGTTTTAAGAGAAAAAGGCTGGAAAATTCCGGAGGAATGCCTAAAAAACGGGCTCAATAGCGTGAAATTGAATACCTCCCTACAGGGACGATGGGATATTTTACAAAAAAAACCTAAAGTGATTTGTGATACTGCGCATAACACAGAAGGGCTAAGTCTGGTCTTCAAACAACTTAAAAAAGAGAAATTTCAACAATTGCATATTGTTTTAGGCGTGGTAAACGATAAGGATTTGGATAAGATACTGCCATTATTTCCAACATCAGCGATCTATTATTTTTCAAAACCTGGGGTTCCGCGTGGGCTAGATTCTGAAATTTTACAAAAAAAAGCATCTGAATTTAAGTTGGAAGGAAGGGTATTTAATTCTGTTTCAGAAGCCTACGATGCTGCTAAAGACGCGGCCTTAGATGAAGACCTTGTCTTTGTGGGAGGAAGTACTTTCACGGTAGCTGAAATAATTTAATTTTTTTGAAATTTTTCTTGGTGTAGATTAAAATCTAATCTATATTTGCATCCGCATTCAGCAATAGGGCGCGTAGCTCAGTTGGTTCAGAGCACTTGGTTTACACCCAAGGGGTCAGGGGTTCGAATCCCTTCGCGCCCACAGAATTTCAAAAGGCTTCTATAAAAGGAAGCCTTTTTTTAGCTTAGAGAGTTCAGCTGCTCTCTTAAATAAAAAGTTGTATTTATTGAAAATTAGGGCGCGTAGCTCAGTTGGTTCAGAGCACTTGGTTTACACCCAAGGGGTCAGGGGTTCGAATCCCTTCGCGCCCACTTTAAGATTTAATTCCTGCATAAAACCCTCGCAAATCGAGGGTTTTATTTTTTAATATCACCTTGTTTAGAAGTAGGTGCAAGGTGGGATGAATTGTAGTTAATCTGGACAACAAGACTCAGATGAATCGCTATATATCATTTAAAATAAATAACTTAAGTGTTTTTATTTATTTAGACTCACTTTATAACATATTTCTGCACATATTGATCGCAACTATATACTTGTAATTAAGGTTCCAGTTATTTCCAATATAGCAACGAACTAAAAAGGGTTAGCAAATACAGATCTTATATTGAATGCACCAAAATTAATTTTATTCATTTTAAAAGATTTTATTTAACTTAAACTTCATTTTTATTAATATTGAATGATAAATCATACATTATAACTCTATTTATTGTTTTTTGAATGATATAGCATTTATTTAAATTGGATCAAGCCCAATTGTTGTGTTTAAGCAAAAATTTTGGTTAATCTCCACCTTCTTTAGGAATCTAGTTTCTATATCCTTTAACTTATAAAATTTTATTATATTTGTATGTTATCTCATTCGAAATATAATTATAACATCTAATATGAATGATAATCCATACATTAAATGGCGAGAAATGTCTGATAAATCCTTATTAGAAATAATCGGGAATTTCATCCAAACAAATCGGTTAAATCAAAATAAGTCACAGGACCAAATTGCAACTGCAGCTGGTATAAGCCGGTCTACTTTAAGTTTGTTGGAAAGAGGTGAAAAAGTCAGAATAGACAGTTTTATTCAGGTTTTGAGAGCGCTTGACTTATTATATATAATGGATGTATTTAAAGTTCAGGACCAGATAAGCCCAATTGAATATGCAAAACTTAAGAAAAATAAAAGGAAACATGCCGCTCCAAAAAAGATAAAAAACAATGATAATGAAGACTTAGGATGGTAGATGTAGTAGAAGTAAAAATATGGGGGCAACTGGCAGGTGCAGTTCGATGGGATCAATCACAAAAATTAGGATTTTTTCAATATGATTCTAAATTCATTGATAAAGGATGGGATTTATCGCCTATCAAAATGCCAATCAGCGACGGAACAACTATTTATAGCTTTCCAGAACTCAGAAAAGGTCGAAATGAAACAGAAGATACTTTTAAGGGTCTGCCAGGAATGCTATCTGATGTATTACCTGATAAGTATGGAAATAAATTAATTAATGCGTGGTTAGCGAAACAAGGAAGACCCGAAAATGATATGAATCCTGTTGAGAAACTGGGATTTATAGGTACAAGGGGAATGGGAGCCTTAGAATTTCATCCTACACAAGTAAAAACTGGAAATAAAAGTTTCTCGCTGGAACTTGATAGTTTAGTTGAAGTAGCGAAAAAAATACTCACTGAAAGAAAGCAATTTCTAACAAATTTAAATGAGGACGAAGAAAAAGCAATGATGGAAATTTTAAAAATTGGAACTTCTGCTGGAGGAGCCAGACCTAAAGCTGTTATTGGATTTAATCCTAAAACAAAGGAGGTGATTTCCGGCCAAGGAAATATTCATAAAAATTTTCAACATTGGCTACTCAAGTTAGATGGAGTTAGTGGAGAACAATTTGGGGAAAGCTCTGGCTGGGGGCGAGTAGAGTATGCTTATTATCTCATGGCAATAGACTGTATGATTGAAATATCAGAATGCCAGTTATTAGAAGAAAACGGTAGAGCCCATTTTATGACTAAACGTTTTGATAGAGAAAATAATATAAAGCATCATATTCAATCCCTCTGCGGTATTCAACATTACGATTTTAATGATATGAATAGTTACAGCTATGAGCAAGTTTTTCAAACTATGAGAATATTGCGTCTCCAGTATCCCGAAGCTGAGCAAATGTTTAGGAGAATGGTGTTTAATGTTTTAGCAACTAACTACGATGATCACACAAAAAATTTCTCATTTATAATGAAAAGAAATGACCGATGGAGATTAGCACCTGCATATGATCTATGCTTTTCTTTTGATCCACATAATTTTTGGGTTAGTCAACAGACATTAAGTGTGAATGGAAAAAGACTGGAAATTAATAGACAAGATCTTCTCAAAATTGCTGCGGAAAATAATATAAAAAAGGGAGCAAAGATTATAGATGAAATTAATACTGTCATCAAATCTTGGAAAAATTATGCAGAATTAGCTAATGTCAGAGAGGATCTGGCAAACTATATAAACAAAAATTTAAATACTCTTTCATAATTAAATCATATGCAGTTACGTAATTATTCTTTATAATAGACGCAACCTTTTTGTATTATTTGCATCTATTTAAAAACAAGTATTATGAAAAGATTTCTTTTTATTTTGATATGTGGATTATTAATTACCTCCTGTTCTAAAAATAATGAGTCGATTGAACCGGAAATTTTACAAGCAGATAAAATAATATTTGGTGGAGTTTATGGAATGTGTGGGGGAGACTGTAGAGATTTGTACCTTATAGATGACCAAAAATTATATAAGGATGCCGATAATTTGTCTGATGAATATGGGAATTGGTCCAATACTTCTTTTGAAGAGGAACTTGATCAAAACCAATTTACTAATACGGAGAGTCTATTAAGAGTGCCATCGACCTTATTAAACCAAGATACATCAGATGAGCTTCTAGTCCAAAGCTGGGCCGATGTAGATTATTATATCTATATTGAAAAGGATGGAAAAACAAAAGAATTAATTCTTGATCACATTCATCCAGAGGCCAGCCCTGAAGTTAAAGCCTATTTTAATACCTTTCTAAAAAGCTATAAAGAATTAGGCGGTTATATGATTGATACAATTAATATTGAGCGCTATTATTAATTTTTTCAGGTCCGGAATTAAAGCAATACCAAAACACTTACCATTTTATCTTCACTTTGGGTAAGCATTCTAGCAAAAGAGGTTCATTGAAATTTCTATAGATACGGCTCAAAAAATTTTGAATATTCATTTTTATCAGTTAAGTAGGGCCTGCTGATTTTCTATTTTCACCTATATAACGATTTAAATTACAGGTTTTTATGTTTATTTTTTAGTTGGAATTTATTGTATAAGTGCAGTG
>NZ_SNWE01000018.1 GCF_004362395.1 Salegentibacter sp. 24 | reverse complement strand
TCAAAAATGAAGAACAAAAGGATTTAGTAAACCTCTTCGATTTAGATAGAAATCTATCTTAGAAGCTCGGGTGTCCCCATGCACAAAACAGGAAAAATAACGCGAAAATTATTATTTGAATTTGGAGTCGGTTTAGGCTTATCTAAAAAGCAAATTGAGGGGGCCTTTAAACGCTTTCAAGAATTAAAAACCGATGCTAAGTTCCTAATCGAATCATCTTTTTTGAGTGGGGGTTTGCAGGAAGCCTATATCAATATTTTAGAACAGAGATATAACGTTCTAATAAATGAAAAGTAGTTATCCTTTAAATGAGTCATAAGGCTATATATCAAGGCTGTGGAGTTCTGAGGTTTAAAAAAGTACAATTCAGAATGTAATAAAACAATCTTGTCTAATGAATTTTAGGTTAGTGGAAAAACCTATGAAATTGGCAGGCATTAGACTATAAATTTAAACCATTACCTAAGTAGTTAGCGAGAACTTTGATTCAACAGCAGGTTTTATAGTTTAATGCGTCTGAAGAGATAACCCTGAAATTTCAATATAACTGAAGAGGAATATTATATAGAACCAGGCTGGAATGCGGTTGGATTTAAATATTTGTAGATAAATAAAGTCTTTCTAGATGACCTCAGGAATCCGGAAATAGTATACAGTTCTAAAGAAGCTGAAGGTTTTGTTGTTCTTGGAACTTATACTGAGTTGCTAAGCTAGATTCAGAAAAATGGCCTCCCGAACTTTATCAGCTTCGCTAATGATATGGTATTAAATGAAGTTGGAGAGGTGGCCGCAGATCGATATGCGGCTGCTAAGTGGTTAGTCTAGGAGAGCGAACTCCATTTACAAAATTTGAAATTTAAAGTCCACTCTGCTAATCCTGTTGTTGCTGAGCAGATTTGGCCCTTACTGAAAAACTTCATTCAGTTATTAGCTTTTAACTTGGTATTCACAAACTGTCAATCCTAAGAAACCAAACTTTTTATCCAACAAGAATTAATCTCTGATTTAAATACCCAATTTACAACAGACTAACAGAAGAAGTTAATGCTCAGGTTAAATGGACAGAGAACTTTAAATACTTAGATAGTATCGAGATTTATGACATTACCTATTTAAGCAACGAATTGAAAGTTAACGGAATGTTGGTAAAACCAAAGAAAAAAGGAAAATATCCTGCTATTATTTTTAATAGAGGGGGAAATAGAAATTTGTGTATTTCCTTTGCATTATTTTCTTGGGGAAATCATTGTCTGTAAGCAGAACAATTTTTATATATGCCGAGAAGCAATGAAGGCATATTATCAGTGCATGCTGTATTGGTGATGATGGACTGCAGTTTTCCTGGCTACCTACCGAAAACGCTGTATAGGCTAGGCTTGCAAATCACCTAAAGGAACTGTAGAAAAGACCCATGGTACAGAGCGTTTAGGTAAAGGTAAACTACGAGTTTATCTGGTAAGAATAAAAGCGAACGAAAGGGAACCACTGAAGAGGTGAGCCCTTATATCATAATTCCCTAGTGATGCAATTGGATAATGCCGGGTTAAAATAAAAACTTATTGGGGGTAAAGGACATAGATGAAATTAAGACTATTTCTGATGAAATCTTTTTTGCCAATTTGGAAAGATTAACCCTACTATTATTTATAGTAATTACCCTTTTGGTTTATATCGCCTATAGAAAAAGAAAAAAAAATCTTTTAATATGAATACAGAACCTTTAAAAATAATGATGTTGGTCCAACTTTTTGTTACTGCTGTGATGTTAAATTGCTTCTGGAAAGTGCTGAAAAAACCGGGAAAAGAATAAATAATTTAATTGACGTGAAATTAAATTCACCTTTAGGAAAAACTCTTTATTGCATTAAATGGAAATTAGTAATGTTCTACATTTTCCCCGGGTAAAAATCCATAAGGTAAAGATACCGGCGCTTGTTTCTGAAAAAAACACTGCCCAAAATACTCCCGAGTAACCCCAGTCTTGATAAATGGCCAGGAAATAGGCCAATGGTATCTGGATTAACCAAAAAAACACAAAATTAATTTTTGTTGGAGTAGTGGTGTCACCTGACCCATTAAATGCCTGGGTAGTAACCATCCACCATCCATAAATAAAAAAGGAATAGGAAAGGATCTCCAGCCATTTTCCTCCAACTTTAATTACTTCGGGGATATCTGAAAAATATCCAATAAGCGTTTCATTAAAGAAGTAGAACACTACTGAAACCAGGAGCAAAAAGAACATATTATATTTGCCGATTTTCCAGATGCTCGATTCTGCGCGTTGGGGATCTTTCGCGCCCAGGTTTTGCCCCACAAGGGTAGTGGCTGCATTGGAAAGACCCCAGGCCGGCATCATACAGAAAAGCATTATTCTAAGTGCAATGGTGGATCCTGCCACAGCTTCGCTTCCTATATCGGCCAGGATTCGCATTAAAAAGATCCAGGAAGTCATTCCGATAATCATTTGTCCAATACCGCCCATCGATGTTTTTATAATAGTGAGCATAGCCTTTGTATTCCAGTACAACTGTGAAAATTTTACCTGTATATGTTTGCCCCCTTGAAATAATATCCATAGCTGCACAATGACCCCGACGCTGCGTCCAATATTGCTAGCAATGGCAGCACCTTCAATGCCCATGGACGGAAAGGGACCCCATCCAAAGATCAGCAAAGGGTCCAAAACAATATTGATCGCATTGGCGATTCCCAAAACCCACATCGCTATAGCGGCATCTCCCGCTCCGCGAAATACCGCATTAATAACAAACAACAACATAATTACCACATTTCCCCCAAGCATCCACTGCAAATAAGAAGTGCCATAAGTAAGTGTCCAGGAGTCTGCACCCATAAGGGTTAATAGTTCTTCAGCATAAAAAATTCCAGCTATCGAAAATGGTATAGCCGATAAGATGGCCAGGATGATGGATTGCACCGCAGATTCCGATGCATTTTCTCCCTTCTTTTCACCGATACGTCGGGCAATGATGGCAGTAACTGCCATAGAGAGCCCCATGCCAATGGAATACAACAAAAATAAATAAGTTTCAGTAAGACCTACAGTGGCTACGGCTGAAGCGCCAAGTTTACCAACAAAATAGATATCCACAAGGGCAAAGGTGGATTCCATTACCAATTCAAGAATCATAGGAACGGCTAAAAGAAAAATAGCTCGTTTGAGGCTGATTTTGGTATAATCGACCTCGGTGCCTTTAATTGCTTCTAAAAGTGCTTTCCAAATATTTCTTTTGGGAGGCTTAACAGATATGGGGTGAGTGTTTTGGTCCATTACCCAATGGATTAAATAAAACCTTGATTTTCCTAGGAAAGGTAATTCAAAAAAGTTTTGCAAAGCCGATGTTTAATAAATTTATTTAATTAATCGGTTCAACAAAAACGCTCTTAGGGTAGGTGTCTTTAGGCTAATTTTTCACAAAAACTTTCCACAGTTTTTCTGTATTCAAAACTGGAGCCAGAAAAAATGAAGTCAAATTTATATAAAGATATTTTGTATTTTGGATAAGTGCCCTGTCACCTTTCGTTTCAGTACGTAAATTTGGAGAGCTTATATTTAGATTTTCGAAGGTTGAAAATAATGGTACTGGGGAGAAACTCATTCCTGATGTTTTTTCGGACGAAGAACTAGATGAATGGATGTTAAAACAATACGATATTTACTGGATGAGTCTTGATCCAACTAAAGGAAGCGAAATTAATAAAACTCGTCCCGGAGTGGTTATAAGCCCTGACGATTCTAATAAGTTTCTAAATACGGTGATTATAGCACCCCTGACATCAACCTTTAAAAATTTCCCGATACGATTGGAAGTTTCCCTGAACGGAAAAAAAGGGCAGATTGCCCTGGATTAAACCCGATCAATAATAAGCTGCGTTTGTTAAATAAAGCTGGCAGCTTAAAGTCAAAGGAAATAAAAAACCTTAGAAAAATACTCCGGGAATTTCTTACTGAATAAACTTAAAATTGTCAACCCAATTGTCAACGCTAAATAAAATGCCTGTAAACATTGCTGCTATAAGGCTATATAGTGGAGATGGGAGGAACCTAAGGAGAACATTAATACAACTTAACTAACCGGGCAATAAGTCCCAGGTCCGCAGCATTCATTTGGAGTTTAACCCCGTTGGGATAAATAAGTTCCAGCTCCCCCGATGAGGAGTTTGATCCTTTGGTTACCTCTACAAATCCCCCGGGCTGATCTTCGTCTTTCTTCTTGCGGATCCAGTAACAAAAGGTGGAAGGACTGATTCCTTTTTCTTTGCTAAAGGCTTTTGCCGAAAGGCCGCTATTACGATATTCATTAACTAAAGTGTACATTTCTTCCTGTTTGCTCATAATAAATATTATTTTAGAGCAGCAAAGCTACCGGTCGAAAGTCTGCTAATCAAGATGCAGTTGGTGGGGTGGATACGTGAATACGAGTACAATGATAAATTTCACCTCCTAATTTCAGGAAAAATAATTCACATAAATTTGGTTGATTAAACAGGAGATTCTTACCCCAACCTATTGCGATATTCACTCGGAGTTACACCCAATACTTTTTTTACATATCGCGTGAAAAATGACCGACTTGAAAATCCCATTTCATCAGAAATCTCTGCGATATTTAGATTCTCATTTTGTAAAAGCAGGGTAATACGTTCTTTAGCAAATCGTTGAATCCATTCGGATGCGGTAATTCCAGAATTCTGTTTGGAAATGGCATTCAAATATTTCGGGGTTATATTTAACTCATTAGCATAAAACTGGACTTCACGCTCTTTCATACAATGATCCTGGACCAGATTCCTGAATCTCTCATACAAGGTTCCGGTTTGTAGACTGCGTTTTCTGCGTTCATACTCCTTAGCAAAGGTGTGCCACATTTCGAGAACGAAAAGTCTCATTTGTAGTTTCAGAGCTTCTTCATAGAATTGATGTTCTATATCCTGAAACTTATCGTTCAATAAATGGAAATTAGATAAAACGCGTTGCCTATCATTCTTATTATTCAATTGTTTAACCGGGTATTGACGGGAATGTAAGGTTGCATCAATACCCCAGTTTTGGTCAGGAATATTATTGGTCAAAAATTGATTTTCTACGAGTAGAATTGTCGCAATAAAACCTTTTGAAAATTGTATATCTGCCAATTTGCTTTTAGCAAACCAAAACACAAACTCATTGCTTTTGCATTTCATCTTCACCTCGTTGAACAAAAAAGTAATACTCCCACGATGACAAAATAAATGTGTGTGATAATTTACGTGAAAGTCTTTTGGAAAATCTTTTTCGTTTGAAACTTTCAGCTGGATAATTCGCTGAGGATTAACAGCTTTCGATTCTATAAAGTCATTCTTCAAAATAAGTAATATTTGACATTAATCAGGTAAATAGTGTTACAAATGTAGTGAATCTATTTCCTAATTTTGTACTGTTAATCAAAAGAAAATCAACAGGATGGAAGCAGATACGGTATTTCAGAGATTATTGAACGGAGAAGGTATTTCACCTAACGACCCTGAAGCTTATAAAATGCGGGAAGCTGCCTACAATACGAAAAAATTGTTGTTGCAGATGAATAATACATCTGATCCAACGGAAATCAGAGGTTTTTTAAGTCAAATTACTGAGCGTGAAATTGATGAAAGTGTTGCTGTTTTCACACCGCTTCATATCAATTATGGAAAAAATACTAAAATAGGTAAAAATGTATTCATCAATTTTGATTGCACCTTCTTGGATTTGGGCGGAATCACCATTGAAGATAATGTAATGCTTGCACCTAAAGTCTGTCTGCTTTCTGAAGCTCATCCAATTTCAGCCAAAGACAGACAAACGCTTACGGCTGGCAGAATCCATATTAAGAAGAATGCCTGGATTGGTGCAAACGCTACGATTTTGCAAGGAGTAACCATTGGAGAAAATTCAGTTATAGCAGCTGGGGCGGTGGTATCTAAAGATGTACCTGATAACACCATTGTTGGTGGCATACCTGCAAAAATTATTAAAAAAATTTAGTAATGAACAGGACCATGAAAACAATGATTTTTCTATTAATGAGTCTTTTCTGTTTACAGTTGTTTGCCTGTACACAGGAAAACAACCTTCAGCCGGATAATAACCAAATTGAAACCGAAAATACGGAGTTAATGGAAATAAAAATTCTTATTGGAACATCTTCCTTTTCAGCTACACTTGAAAATAATGCTACAACAAAAACATTTATTGAACGCTTGCCTTTGACGGTTACTATGACCGATTTGAACAATAACGAAAAGTATTTTGATTTACCAGAAAATTTACCTGCGAATGCTTCTAATCCCGGCACTATACAAAAGGGGGATTTGATGCTGTACGGCTCCAACACATTGGTACTTTTTTATAAATCATTTTCAACATCGTATGGCTACACTAGAATTGGAAAGATCAATGACCCCGAAGGTTTGGCGGAAGAATTAAGTTCGAGCAAGGTTAAAGTGACATTTGAAATAAAATAGAACAATTTAGATATGAAAAAATTAGGAATAGTAACAGTTACAGTCTTAATGTTTTTGGGACAATCCTGCAACACGAACAAAGGAGAGAAACAGGAAAATTTGAATGCAGAGGATAACGAATTGAACGCAATTTTCCCTAAAGGCGAAAAAGGTTCAGATGAATATTTTACAGGGAATGCTTATCCTGTTGGTCTGGTGGAAGCAGATTCCATACATACAACACTTGCCGGTAACGTATATTTTGAACCCGGTGCCAGGAGCAACTGGCATTCGCATCCCTCGGGGCAAATACTAATCATTACCGATGGAGTTGGGTACCACCAAATTGAAGGTCAGGAAATTGAAGTTATCAAGAAAGGAGATGTGGTAAAATGTCCACCGAATGTGCGCCACTGGCACGGGGCAAGCCCTGATGTTGGTTTACAGCAACTATATTTTATACCCAATACGGAAAAGGGAATTGTGGAATGGATGGAGCCGGTAACAGATGAAGATTATAACAAAACGAAGTAGTTGCCTTACCATTGCTTCGTGCGTTATTAGAAGCTATATTTTAAACAAACTTCTTAAAAAAATCAACCGTGAAAAAGAATATTAAGAGCCACCCGGAAAATAAAAACGCAGATTCTAACAGTAGAAGAGGTTTTTTAAAATCAGCCTCTTTATTGGGTTTAGGAACGATGGCTGGAGGCCCCATGATGAGTTATGCATCCAATCCTTTGATGACTGAAAATAAAAAAGGAATCGGTACCATTTTAAACAAAAAGCGAAAATTAGGCTCAAAGAAAAATCCGCTTGAAGTTTCTGCCATACAGCTGGGCTGTATGGGAATGACTAATGGACGTGGTATCCATCCAGATCACCAGACTATGGTTAATCTGATAAGACAGGCTGCAGATCGTGGCTGTGATTTCTTCGATACTGCCGAAGTTTACGGCCCCTATGTTAACGAAGAATTAGTTGGAGAAGCCCTAGCGCCTATACGAAACAAGGTCGCCATTTCTACAAAGTTTGGTTTTGATATTGAGGGTCCAAATGTTATGAACAGTCGGCCAGAGCACATTCGCAAAGTTGCAGAGCAATCACTCAAGCGCCTCAAGACCGACCGTATTGATCTTTTCCTTCAGCACCGGGTTGATCCCAACGTTCCCATTGAAGATGTTGCAGGCACTGTAAAAGATCTAATTAAAGAAGGAAAGGTGCTGCATTTTGGCCTTTCTGAAGCAGGCGCTCAAACCATCAGAAGGGCACACGCTGTTTGTCCGGTTACGGCAGTGCAAAGTGAGTATTCTTTTATGACCAGGCTACCCGAAGAGTTCATCTTTTCAACGTTGCAGGAATTGGAGATAGGCTTCGTAGCCTATAGTCCGCTTTGCCGCGGTTTGCTGAGTGGAAATTTAACCGAATACTCCGATTTAAACACTAATGACATTCGAGGTTCATGGCCTCGGTTTAAGCCCGCAGCCTTGAGATCGAATATCCGAATTGTAGAGGCGTTAAATGAGTTTGGAAAGACAAGAGGCATGACCACATCTCAAATATGTATAGCGTGGATGATGTCAAAATATCCTTTTATTGTCCCTCTTCCTGGCACAACCAAGCTTTCACATTTAGAAGAAGATTTTAGAGCGGCTGACTTTACGTTGACGCAGCCCGAAATTGACGAGATCGAAAGCAAAATCGCAAAAATAGGTGTCGTAGGTGATCGCTATGATGCACTACAACAGTCACGGGTGGAATATTAGCCGCTAATAAAATATTTGGTAGCTCTGCGGTGTACTCTGCAACAAAAGCTTTCCATTGTTTCCACACTTAAAAAGAAAGTCGATTGGCAACAGCTGAGCGATGATTAGTATAAAAAATAATAAGCAATGAAAAATTCAATAATAATTATGGCTGCTCTGTTCATTTTTGGACAGGCATTAAGCCAAAACGAACAAAATAATTCACAAATGAGAAATAAAGATGAATACACTTTTCATTTAAGTGAAAAAGTTACCCGTCAAAAAGTAACCTTCAAAAACCGTTACGGAATTGAGCTAACCGGTGATTTGTATTTTCCTAAAAATGGAGGAAACAATTTACCCGCTATAGCTATTAGCGGCCCATTTGGAGCAGTAAAAGAGCAATCATCAGGATTGTACGCTAATCAAATGGCAGAACGTGGATTTGTAGCTTTAGCATTCGATCCATCTTATACAGGTGAAAGTAGTGGTGAACCGAGAAATGTGGCATCTCCAGACATCAATACCGAAGACTTCAGTGCTGCCATAGACTTCCTTGGGTTACATGAAAATGTAGACCGAAATAAACTTGGTATCATTGGAATTTGTGGCTTTGGTGGTTTTGCGTTAAACGCCACTGCTGTTGATAAACGGGTAAAGGCAGTTGCAACCACCAGTATGTACGATATGTCACGAGTTAATGCAGAAGGATATTTCGGCTCTATGACTTCAGAGCAACGAACCAAAACCTTGAAAGAAATGAGCTTGCAACGTTGGGAAGATGCAAAGAACGGAACACCAAAATATCCAGAAAATGGATTGGGTCAGACTAATGAAGATTCACCACAGTTTGTAAAAGAGTACTACGATTATTATAAAACAGAAAGAGGTTTTCATCCTCGTTCGATAAATTCAAATGCAGCCTGGACAGCCACAAATTCTTTGTCTTTTATGAATATTCCGCTCTTGACATATATTGAAGAAATATCTCCCAGACCAATGCTAATTATTGCAGGTGAGAATGCCCACTCGAAATATTTTAGTGAAGATGCTTACAAAGCAGCATTAGAACCTAAAGAATTAATAATTATTCCAGATGCAGTCCACGTAGATTTATATGACAAAATGGATGTAATTCCTTTTGAGAAATTGGAACGATTTTTCATTAAAAACTTGAAATAATAATATGGTTAAGTTAAGTGGACTCCTTTTACATTTAGAAAGAAAATTGTGTTCAACCTGGAAGCTCAGAAGGAGTCACTTTTTCAATAAAAAAATAGTATTAGAGATATCATCATAAAATAAACGTTACCAAAATTTATTTAGATTAATTCTATATATAACTGATTACGGGATTTTCCACCGATTTCAACCGGTTGATTGATAACTGTAATTATCGGAAATGGGTCAGCATTATTTTCTATTTTATTTGCATTCAAAAAGGGTAGGGGTGTAAGGATGATGTTTGCATATGGTTTAGGAGATACCACTATTTTCTTTGAAAAGAAAAACTATGATCTGAAATTCAATCTGGCGGACTTCATCGAAAAATTTCGAGTGGAATGAAGCGCTCCGATTTTTCATCGGGTTAGCGTAATGGAGGTCCCAATTTCTTCGATGGTGTCCAAGAACTTTGTAGAGAAGCGCTTTTCCCGGGATGAAGCTTTTGCGAAATGTAGTGGGAATGGGCTGAACGGGCTTGATAGATATAACTATTTATTCTACTCCTTTATATCTAGATGTAGATTTGTATTTCAAAATCATCAACAACCTTAAAACTCCAGGAGAAGTCTGTGCAACTCATAATTTTATTGCAATGGAGACTGAATGGAGACTGATTTGTTATAGAGGCAGTATATTACTCATAATAAATAAAAGTATATTAGGTGTGATATAGTGAGTTGCTTTAATATTCACAAAAACGCGTTATATGAAAATAAAAGACTTATTCATTTACGTAATACTCTTTAGTTTCATAAGTGGGTATTCTCAACAAGACTATTCATATGAGTTAAAAATAATGTTTTCCGGTATGATAGAAAATCATAAAATTGACTACCAGAAATCAGAAAAAGAATCAAGAATTATTGTAAGCCGACTTGTCTCAATCTCTTCGAGCAGTGAAGATGATTACCAAAAAATGAAACAATTAATTGCGGAAAACAAAAAAGATGCTTTAAGAAAAGTAATTCAAATTACAGAAAAGTATAAAGAATATAAGAGAGATACTTTAAATATAGGATCTCAGAATTCTTTAGAAAAAACGGTCACTGACTTTGTTCAAAATTGGAACAGAATAAAAAATGATATGGAGTCAAACCCAGATAAAAGAATAATTTTGGACGGCTATGGGGTAGTTATTTTTCTAAAAACGAATGATCTTAATTATGACCACATTTCCGCAAGAAATCCGAGTTCCACTTCTCATCCCGAGATATTTGATCTAATTTCAAAAATGAAAGCTTTTTATAAAAAAGAGGCTGAAAACCCAATACTCGAATAAAATACTACAGTTAAAATCGATTAGAGAAAATAGCTTAGGGTTAGCTTAAATTTTATAATTTAGAACTCTAATTTGAAACCGGTTTAACCACAAGTTGTTAGCTCATCCCTACACGCTACTTCCCTTAGCGTGACTGTTGGCTACAGTTGTTATAGGCAAGCGTGCAAATAATTTGCTGTATCCTTTAAACCAAGATCTCTTAACCGATCAAGGATTTCAAATTCATCCAAGTCAGGATTCGTCCTATTCATAACAAGTTTTTTGAAAGCTTCAACTGCTTTTTCAGGATTTAAATCAATTATATCAGTTAAGAAACATCACTAGATTTGGCACTTAAACCAAAAGATGCTAAATAATCTTTAGGAAAATCTTTCAAATTTTCCGTCACAACAATATTAGCATTGGTTTTAATAGCTGCAGCCAAAACGTGTCGATCTTTTTCATCAGGTAAATCTAAACTTTCTATTAGTTGCTCATAATTATTAACCATCGCATCTGGGAATGCTCTATTAGCAACATTGATCCGTTTAAGTCTTTCCTTTTCTGGAATACCTTTTCTCTCCATTACACTATCCCATTCGTCAAAAATATGCTGACTCCATTTGGGAGTAAATAATTCGTAATAAGCAAACCAAAACATTAAATCTCTAATTAATAGAGGATAAATTACATTGGTGTCCAGGACACATATAAAGCGAACACTATGAATCATATAATCCGGATTCCTCGTCTGATTTCATCATTTGAATAATTAGATCTTCCTGCTCTTTCTTCATTTGATCCTTATAATCAGAAACATCCTCGAACTTAACTCTTCGATGTTTACCAATTTTCGTAAATGGAATTTTTCCTTCCTCTAGTAATTTCACAAAATGAGGTCTAGAACAACCTAGAAATTCTGCTGCTGCCTGAGTTGTCATTTCTGCAGCAATTGGGACTATAGAAATTGGTTTTCCATCACCCATTGCTTTTAGAATTTTAGCCAACAATTTTAAGGCTTTTAGAGGAATTCTAATTTTTTCTCTAGTTTCTTCTATTTCAATTTCAGGAGATTTATCTTTGATATTCTTCAATACTGCCTCCAATGCATTATAAGATTCAAATGCTGTAGATTGTTCTTCCTTAGAAGGTCTTTTTATATTATTTAATTCTTCCATTGCTCCAGTTGATTGATTTAATACAAAATTAAACGAAATAAACGAAACAATCGAAATGAAATAAAATATTTAACAAATAACTGTAGCCAGCGATTCATCGCAAATAGACGGCACCGTTAGTAAGATAATCATTAAATTCACCAATAAACCAAGTCTAATCCGACAAAGCCACGTTCCGACAATTTGCTATAATATAGACCGTTGGCATTAATAATCTCAAAACACGAACTTAATTTCATAAACCAATTAAAAGTAATAACCTTGTATTTACAAAAAATAAAGTTATGGAAGCTTCAATTATTAAAATTGGAAATTCAAGAGGACTAAGATTGAGCAAAACAATTCTCGAAAAGTACCACATTAAGGATAAAGTGGAACTGATCTTGGAAAAAGGGCAAATCATAATTCGACCTATAGAATCTCCACGAAAAGACTGGGAAGAAAAATTCAGGGAAATGGCAAATAATAATGACGATGCGTCTTTGATGAATGATGTTTTTGAGGATGAAAATTTTGACGAATGGAACAAAAGCAGTATTCTATCATTCTGGTAAATCTTGATCCAACTATCGGAAGTGAAATCAAGAAAAACAGACCTCGTGTGATTATTTCACCAAACGAAATGAATAAATATTTGGGAACTATCGTTGTTGCTCCAATGACTACAGATCTCAAAAAATACCCGACCAGGATTACGATAAAAATAAATAATAAAAAAGTAATGGTAGCAATTGACCAAATTAGTACAATTGACAAGCAAAGGATTGTAAAAGTCCTTGATTCTCTAACCAAATCGGAGATTCGAAAATGTAAAGAAGTACTAAAAGAAACATTTGTGGATTAAGTATTGATGCTCCAAGAATTGAGGTATTGACAAAGTACTATTGCTTTAAAATCAATTTTTTATGTTAAAAAATATTACTTTTATAGAACTGGTCTGTAAATTAAATTCTAATGTTAGAACTGGGAAAAGTTTATTTACCAACGTGGCTTTCATATGATCCGGAAACAAATATGATTTCCCTGGATTTGCCTGAAGTTCATACTCCAGATTATTTTAAGAACGTTTTCTATTCTCTACAATTAACTTTTAGTGGGACTCGTGTTTCTATTATGTATTATGGTGAAGATGATACTTACCTCTCACAGGTTCTTTACTTTGAAGATTGGGATATTGCCGGGGGAGATTTAGAATTAGAAAGTTTCGGTAAAATTCAGGAAAGAGCATTGCGGGCCCTGGGTAATTATATTCCAGACCTTGATAGGGAGGTATACGATCTTTTTAACGAAGAGTAGACTAAATTTAATAGTGAAAGTTTTTCACTTAGAATTATAAAAAACGACCGACTATTTTTTCTTCTTAGAATTGGTTTTTTTTTGAGTCTTTAGCGGCTTTTTCTTCTAGCTTCTTCCTTAACGCTTTCATATCCTCACTAATTTTTCTATCCACAATTTTTGCGTAATGTTGGGTCGTTCTCAGATCCTTATGGCCTAGCATTTTACTTACAGACTCTATAGGCACTCCATTGAAAAGTGTTACAGTAGTCGCGAATGTATGGCTGGCCAGGTGCGTGGTAAGTGTCTTATTTATTCCACAAAGCACAGCAATCTCTTTTAAAAAAGCATTATAGTTTTGATTTTTTGGGGACGGGAAGAACTAAGTCCGCGTCTTTTACTCTTGGATAATCTTTATAGCGTTCAATAATCTCTTCAGTTATTGGAAGTAAGGGGACGCTGGTTATAGATTTAGTTTTCTTTCTTTTTGTTCTTATCCATCTTCCATCATCTATACCTTTAACAATATCCTTTTCAGAGAGTTTCTCTAAATCACCAAAAGCCAAACCGGTATGACAACTCAAGACGAACATATCCCTCGCAATTTTTAAAAGGTCAAATGAAGTTCTTTTTCAACCAGGGCTTTTACTTCATCTTCATTTAGGAATTCCCGATCTACGGTTTCATATTGAACCTTATAATTATAAAAAGGATCCCTGTCCATCCATTGATTGGCTAGTGCTATACGAACTATTTTTTAAAATTGTTGCGTATTTCAAGGCTGAGTTATGATTACACTTTCTTGAAGTTTTTAAAAAATATTCAAATCTTGTAATAAACTGGTGGTCTATATCTTTCATTCGGAAATCCTCGGTTTTATAAACCTCCTTTAGAAATTGCTCAAGGTGGTTATAACAGGTCCAATATCGCTTAGCGGTGCTCTTAGAGATACTTTTACCGGAAAAGCGATCCATTTTCATTATGCTCTTTAAACACCTCTAAGGTCATTTTAGATTTATGTTTCGTTTCACCTTTCAACTCTTTAATCATTCTGGAAGAAGTGATCATTTCATCATTATCAGATAGTACCTGGTGAATCTTATTTAACCTGTGTCGAATATTGTTGATATGGGTATTGATCTCTTGAGAGATGTGATTATTTCCCATCACTTTCTCTTGTTTTGAATTCCATTTTTCGGGCTCTATCCTTCGTGTGATACTATATTATTTTCTCTTACCATTTACGGTAAGCATAAGATATATAGGGGCTAAGCCTCTTTTATTGATCTTTGAATTTAATAGGTGAAAATGTAAGTGAAAGTCAGTTCTCATAATAATGAATTTTTTAGGTCTCGATTCGTAATAAATATATCTAAAAAAGGGTCTCGATAGAAAATTTTAACTTTGCTTAAAGATTTGTAAAATAGGGGTTTATATGTCAATCGAGACCTATTTCTCAATTTTAAAATAGGTCACCGAATTGGTCTCGATTTATTTGATATAATTTGATATCCTTAAAAACAAAAAACCCCGTAAATCCTAGGATTCCGGGGTTTTTGTTTGAGTTTGGTACTCAAAAAGTGGAGTCGGAGGGGTTCGAACCCTCGTCCAAACAAGCAATTAAATTGCCTTCTACACGCTTAGTCTTCGTTTGGTTGTCGATGCAAAGCCGGCCGAAAACCACCAACTTTGCACGTATCCTCAATTAGATTTTAGAACTACATCAAGGCCCTGTAGTTCCTAGAGTTACTTTATCGGTGCCTCATGTGCGGGCGCCGTAAATCAAGGCTCCCGCGAGACATCTTGGCTCCCTACCTTGTAGGGACTAAGCAAATCCTACTGTGATTCGGATTATGCAGCCAAGGCGTAGTTATCTTCGCCGTTTAAAAAAGTGTGAAATATGAGATTTACGAGCTATATCCCAGCGCTCGACGTGCTTACAACTCAATTAGACTCGCTGTCAAAACCAAGTCGACCCCATAAATTAAAGAACATTGTCATTTCCGAAAATGTGAAACTCTACTTGCTCTGAACGAGTATTTAGGACATTTCACAGAACATCAAATTTTCAATGATACTTAAGCATAACTAAACTTAAGGCTTGCAAAGATACAATTTTAAATTTATATCTTTGGTAGGTGTTAATTTAGAAACAAAACCCATACCAAATATGATAAAATTTGCATTGATTAAAGAACAAAAAACGCCTCCAGACAGGCGAGTTGTTTTTTCACCCAATAAACTCCAGGAACTCGTAAAGAGGTTCCCTGAAGCAAATTTTAAAGTACAGAGCTCCGATATTAGAATTTTTACCGATAAGGAATATCGGGATGCCGGTTTTAAGGTTTTGGAAGATGTTTCAGATTGTGATGTACTGCTTGGTGTTAAGGAAGTGCCTTTGCCAGCCTTAATTCCAAATAAAAAGTATTTTTTCTTTTCTCATACTATTAAAAGACAGCCTTATAATCGTGATTTATTGAGGGAAATTCTTAAGCTTAACATTGAATTATATGACCACGAGGCTATTGTAAAAGGTAATGGAACCAGGCTTATTGGTTTTGGACGGTATGCCGGACTTGTAGGGGTTTATAATGGATTTCGTGGGATTGGTTTAAAAGAAAAATTATACCAGCTTCCAAAAGTAGAATCCCTGCCAGATCTTGATGCCATGTTGTCAGAACTGGATAGAATTAAAATTCCACCTATCAAGATAGTGTTGACCGGTACAGGTAAAGTAGCCAGAGGAGCCAAGGAGGTTTTAAACCATTTAGGCGTTAAGAAACTAAACGTGGAAGAATACCTTGAATTCCAGGGAGAAGAAGCGGTGTATTGTAATATTGATGTTTTAGATTATAATAAAAGAAAAGACGGTGCCCCAGGAAACCAGCAAGAGTTTTTCAAAACACCAGAAAGGTATGAATCTAACTTCTTAAGTTTTGCCAAAACTAGTGACCTATTTATTTCAGGACATTTTTACGCGGACCAGGCCCCGGTATTTTTTACGGCCAATGAGGCCAAATCCAAGGATTTCCGTATAAAATATATCGCTGATATTTCCTGTGATATAAACGGGCCAATTGCCAGTACCATCCGCCCCTCAACTATAGCGGAACCTTTTTACGGTTATAATCCCCAGACTGAATCCGAAGTCGATTTCCGTGAAGAAGATAGTATCCTGGTGATGGCCGTGGATAATTTGCCCTGTGAACTACCAAAAGATGCCAGTGAAGGTTTTGGTAATATGTTTTTAGAGCACGTGTTTCCGGCTTTTTTCAACAATGATAAAGATGGTGTTTTAGAACGCGCCCGTATGACTCAAAATGGCAAATTAACCAAGAAATTTAGTTATTTACAGGATTACGTAGATGGAGTTTAAGTCCTGTTCCTATTATATTCCAATATAAGACAACCTAAAAGTCCGAGCAGATAAGCCATCAGGTCCCAACCCGAAAAACTGCTTCCAAGGATTATCATAATGGCCTGGGGTGGTTGAGGTTGAAATATTTTTTCAATATTAAGGAGCTGAAGGAACTCTATTGCTAAAGAGAATATCAGTACGATCAATAAGCCTTTAAATACTGAAATTTGGCTTATACTCATCAGAAAACAGTATAGTAGAATAACCACAAGAAAATCTCCAAGGTATGGCCGTATAAAATCATCTTTGATAAAAATGGCGATCAATATTTCTATTAATAACAGCACTAAAAATCCACAGAAATAGGTTTCTCTGTTATTTCTTTTCAATGATTTAAAATCCCTGAATTTATTCATTCTTCTGGTATTAAACAAGAAGCAATTATACACTATGAATATTCATAAAACATCAAAACGCTTGGTTTTAATTAATGGATCATGAGGTCAGCTGTCTGTCTAAAGATCTGATTTCAGCTTTATATTCTGATGGTAGAATTAATGATTTAAGTAGTCCGTCTATTTTTATATTTCTGCTTACTTTATAAATAGGAAGAAGGAGGTTTAATAATGATATCCCCCTTAAACTTAAATAATCACGAACACGCTTGGGTGTTATTAGCTTTTGTGTTTCCAGTAAGAGGAAATATCGAATCGGTCCCAGGTGTTTAAAGTACTGCCGGTAGAGATCTTTAGTAAAGTTGCCGTTAAAAAGATCTTGTTCAAGGTGGATTTGCCTCATAGTTTCAAATTCCGCATAATCCTGGGGTAGACCTTTTAAATTCATTCTTTTACCAACTCTCCAGAAGACATCAAAAACCTCTTGTTTTTCATAGTCACTCAGTGTTCGCTCCAGGATTTCATAAGACCTAATAGAATAATCTATAAGCATAAAAAGAACATCCCGGTACGCCCAGTCTGGAATATTTTTTCCACGATTAGCTTCCACCGAGGAATGTATGGCATTTATATGATCTATGGCCTTAAATGCCGACCTTTCTTCGGAAAAGACAATTTCACGGGCATAGGAGACCGTTGAAAAAAGCCGGGCTAGTGGATCCTTAGGCAGACGGCCAGTATAATAAAGCCAGTCTACTGCCTTATTAAGAGCAAACTCGGCCGAGGCACCGGCGAAAATAAATAGAATAGTATCGCCTTTCCCCCAGATTTCCCGTACTATCGAATTTTTATCTACAAAATACTTCATTCTTTTCTTATTAATGTTCCAGGCTATAAACCATATATTTCCGCAAGGTCTCCTACCGCTAAAGTGCCCCAAAGAACAATCAAGCCAATTACAATTTTCATCCAGAATGGAATAACCCATCCTGTTTTATATTTAAGCCGGGTAGTTAAAGGGGGCGCAAAAATGCCGGAAAACAAAATATAAAAAATTCCTGGTACCGGATGGACCTGGATTAGGTTCATTATTCCGAGTATAAGAAAAATTATGGTAAACACCCAGCATACAACATTTGATAATAATAACCTGGAAATCATCGACAATTGTTTTATAGTGTTAAGTTCTATTTTGGATAGCCTCGGTTCTAATATTTAGTTAGCTTCCTGCAAACGGACTTCCAAAGATGCCAACGGCCAGTTCTGCCCAGATTACAAAAAATACTGCAAGAATGATTCCGCTGATAAGAAGTCGGTTTTGAGTTTTGGAAACCTTTCTCAAAACCAGATCAATTCCCAGTCCTGTAACAAGGAGTAGGATACCCATAATTATGAAATCGGAGGCAGTCCAATTAACTTCGGTAGTAAATTGCATGGCAATAAAGGGAATTAATAAAATTGCTCCCACGATAAGTACAAGGATAAATAGTCTTTTGGTTCTCATAATGATTAGTTTAAAGGATTAATAATAATTAAGTACTTTGAAATTCAAAGTAAGTGGATAAAAAAATAGTTTCATTGTTTTGATTGAGTTTGATTCAATAGGTTTTCAATAGCGGCTATATGTTTTTGAAAATCATTCCGACCAGATTTAGTTGCACTATACCTGGTATTAGGCTTTCGGTCTATAAAGGATTTTTCAACCTTTACATAACCTACTTTCTCCAGGGCTTTTATATGGCTTGCTATATTTCCATCGGTGACTCCTAGTAATTCCTTTAAACTTGTAAAATCCGCATATTCATTGACCATTAGTACACTCATAATTCCCAGGCGTACCCTGTGATCAAAAGCTTTATTTATATTGCTTATTATATTTTTCATTAAGTATTCTTTCTGTCATACTTATTGTACATCCAGATACCATAAACAATATGAAAAAGGCCAAACCCGATTGCCCAGAAATAAAGTCCAAAGTTTAAAAATTGGGTAGCGATAAGGCCAAGGATCATATTTGAATAACCCAGACTTCTAAGGTCACCAAAGGTATATTTGCTTGCGTGAATTAAGGCAAGTCCGTAAAAAATAAGCATACAGGGAGCAATTAGTGAGAAAAGCCCATACTGCAATAATACCAGACAGAAAATTCCACCGGCACCAAGAGGTGAAAAGAAGTTTATAAGTAATCTTTTGCTGGTATTATCCCAAATTTTCTCATTATTTTTTTGTGCTTTTCGCGTGGTCAGAAAGACAGCCGTTCCAATGGCCAGTACAAGAACACCAATGGCTAATATTAAAAACTGAATCACCAATTCCTGGTTAGCAGCATTTGTAATTTCTGGTTCTAAACCTATGATGCTGGAATCGCCCTTGTTTTTTAAAATGGTTTTGGCAAGAACAACTCCAATAATGGCATAACAGCCAGCAAAAACTCCTGCAAGTCCGCTTAAAGAAATGAATCGTGAAGAACGATTCATCATTTGTTTGATTTCGCGAAGATCCTTAATATACTTTTCGTTATTCATTTTAAAGTACTTTGAGATACAAAGTAAAATAAAATAATTGGTTTTCATATATAAAATGTAAAAATAATTAGCGGCCGTTTTTTATTTTTATTCCGAACTTTAGAAAAAATAAAAGAAATGAAAAATCGAGTTTTTTTCCTGTTCTTACTTTTTATAGGAACTACTATGTATGGTCAGGAGATGGAAGTGATGAGCTACAATATTAAATACGCCAATGAGAACGATGGCGAGAATTCCTGGTCTAAGAGGAAAGATTTTATTACTAATCAGATAAAATTCTATGAACCTGAGATATTTGGTGTCCAGGAAGCTTTGGTAAGTCAGTTAAAACATTTCCAGTCAGAAATGAGGAATTATGAATATGTTGGAGTAGGGCGAGACGATGGAAAGGAAGCCGGAGAATTTAGCGCCATTTTCTATGATTCCGATGAATTTAAGGTGCTTGTAGAAAATACTTTTTGGCTTTCGGAAACACCTGATGAAATTTCGGTAGGATGGGATGCCGCAATGGAACGGATTTGTACTTATGCTAAATTAAAAGATAAAAGTTCGCGACAAACATTCTGGGTATTTAATACGCATTTTGATCACATTGGAGAAAAGGCGAGGGAAAAAAGTGCCAAACTTATTTGGGAAAAAATTTCTACAATAAACAAAAAAAATCTCCCGGTAATATTAATGGGCGACCTTAACCTGGAACCTGATACCAATGCTATTGAGTTTTTGTCTGAGAAAATGAATGATTCGAAAGTTGTATCTGAACTTGAATTTGGACCTGAGGGGACTTTTAATGGATTTAATTTTAACGAACCTGTAAACACAAGAATTGATTATATCTTTACTTCCGACGATTTTGAGGTTCAGAAATATGGTGTTTTAAGCGATTCTAAAGATTTAAAATATCCATCAGACCACCTACCGGTAATGGTCGAATTGAAATTTCAATAAGGGAAGTTAATTATCGTCCGGCTAAATTATTTTTGGTCTGACGATAATTAATACTTTTGGCTTCCTCGTTAAATTTAAAGCTATTTAGAGATCCATAAAGGTAATTCGGGGCTTTCCCCAAATAACTCTTCAGTAACACTTCCAACCAAAAGGCTGGAAATATGGTTAGCGCCTTTGTCTGCTACTATTAAGATGTCCACATTATTTTTCTTAGTTCCATCCAGCAAATTCCTGGCTACACTGGAATCTCTGCCAGGAATAATTAGGGTGGTTACTGTTCCTTTATAATTTAGTTTACTGAGGAATTTCTCTCCTTTTTCCCTGGCATGTTTTTCTATTTTTGGTGCCATAGTTTCTTTTGGTAAATAGGGTGAGAATTGTACTGGTACGGAATAGACATGGGCAGCAGTAACGGGAGCTGAAGTGGCCTCTTGAAGCATTTGAGCTATATTGAAAATTTTACGGGATTCCCTTGAGAAATCAGTGCCTGCCCAAATGGTTTTAATCTCGGGATGAAAATTACGTGGCACGGATAAAATATCACATTTAAGCAACCTAAGGAGTTTGTTGCTAATAATTCCAGTTCCTTTTTTCCTGTTCTTATTACCCACTATCACCAGGTCTATATAATATTTGTTGGCGATATAATTAATTAAGGATTCGGTATAAGGATCTTCAGAAATAAGGACTTCCCATTGAACTTCACTATCAAACTTTTGTTCAACTTTTTCATTTAGTTCGTCCCCGATAATTTCATCCAGGTTAATATCTTTTAGCTGCTCATCAAAAAGGGCAGAAATCTCATATTTCTTGATATTATGTACAAAATATACCTTTTTGACTTTTAATTTATCAGCCAGAAAAGAGGCATACTTAATCAGAGAATCATCAATGTCTGAAAGGTCCAATGCAACCAGAATGTTACTGAATTTTTCCATAATGCCTGTTTTTAGTTTTGTTCTTTATTTTTTCCGAGATTTCTTTTTTTGACAATATCATTTACGATTTCTTCATAGTTTTCCATCTCCTTTTGTTCTTTTTTATCTTTCATTTCTACAAGGTCTTCTTTCAATCCTTTGTAGAGGGAATAGCACATAATCAGTAAAATAACCGCAAAGGGTAAGCCGGTGACAATAGTGGCCGTTTGTAGTGCTTGTAATCCCCCGCCAATTAGTAACACTGCAGCTACAGCACCTTCGGTTACGGCCCAGAAGATTCGTTGGCCCACGGGGGCATCAATTTTCCCTCCCGAAGTTAAACTATCAACAACCAGCGATCCAGAATCGGAAGAGGTAATAAAGAAACCAGCGATAAGAATAACTGCAACTACGTTGATAACCATAGAAAGCGGGTAGTCTTCAAAGAAAACAAACAGGGCAGTAGCAATATCATCATTTACCGCATTTACTATACTCATATCTCCGCTAAGTGCCTGGTCAAGAGAAACACTACCAAAGGCGGAAAGCCAAAAGAAAGTTACCAGGGAAGGGACCAGCAACACGCCTAAGATAAATTCTCTAATAGTTCGCCCTTTGGATATACGAGCGATAAACATTCCTACAAAAGGGGACCATCCGATCCACCAACCCCAATAAAATACGGTCCAGTCGTTTTGCCAGGATCCGCCAGTAAAGCTTTCACTCCAGGTGGAAATTTCAAGGAAGTTAAATAAATAGCTTCCTGTGTTTTCTACAAATGATCTAAAAATGAACACCGTAGGACCCAAAACTATGGCGAGTCCCAGCAATAATAAGGCGACCCTCATATTCCATTCACTTAAGAATTTAACCCCTTTGTCTACCCCTAAAACTACAGAAATTGTGGCCACCAAGGTAATTCCAGCAATTAATAATACCTGGGTGGTAATTCCACTGGGAACACTAAACACATGATTGAGACCTGAGGCAATTTGTTGAACCCCGAACCCGAGTGAGGTTGCCAGCCCAAACAAAGTGGCTAGAACGGCGAATATATCTATAGCATCTCCAATTTTCCCATAAATTTTATCACCCAGGAATGGATAAAATATGGACCGAATCGTTAGTGGTAAACCTCTGGAATAGGTGAAATAGGAAAGCGCCAGTCCCACAAGTGCATAAACTCCCCAGGCGTGAAAACCCCAGTGTAGGAATGTGAAATTCATAGCTTCCTTGGCAGCAGCTATAGTTCCAGGTTCCGCCGTAGGTGGAGCAGTAAAGTGCATAATTGGTTCTCCTACACTAAAGAATAAAAGTCCAATTCCCATTCCGGCACTAAATAACATGGCAAACCAGGATAGGGTCTTAAATTCCGGCTTGGCATTTTGACCCCCAATACGCATTTTTCCAAACTTACCCAGGGCTAGGTAGACCAGGAATACCAGAAAGATGTTTACACAGAGAATAAAAAACCAGTCAGCTTTATTTGCTACCGTAGTTTGAATACTGCTGAATACACTTTCAGCCTGTTCTTTAAAAATCAGCGTCAGTGCAATACTTACAATAATGATAAAAGACGAAATAAAAAATACGGGACCGTTTACTTCTAGTCCGAAAATCGATTTTTTCTCATCACTTCTGGTAACTTTCTTTGCCATATTATAGGTTTTCAGAAATTAAATTAAAAATAATATCCAATATTGATATTGAACCTTGCCTCCCATTTAGCATCTGGATTGCCCGCTGCAAAATCATCAACAAAATTACCGCCTAACCAGGAATGATTATATCCGGCAGCATAGTCTATATAGGTATACACCTGACCGGCTGTAACTAGAACTCCTGTAACGTTCATATAGGAATCAGTAAAACGGTTATTATGTTTTTGCATATAACCAAAATCATTATAGAATTCCAAATTTGAAATGGGTCCTATATTTACGGGAATATTTCTCGAAATTGCAAGGGAATATAAGTTAAAATCGGCAGCTACCTGGTAAGGAGCACCATAAGCACCAAAGCTTAAAACTTCCCTGCTTTGGCCTTCAGCATTGATGGGGTTATGCAGGGCTGTTAAAGCCTGAGCTTTTAAATTCCAACGATTTTGAGTGATTTCATAGTGTGCGGCAAGTCCATAATGATATCCAGTTTTTTTGGTATCCAAATTATACAGTCCCCCGTATTGTGCTGACACACCTAATCTATTTGCTGCTATTTCACCAAATTTGTAAACAAATTTTCCATTAAATTGGTTGACCTCTTTATTTCTACCTACCACATCATAGGAATAACGGCTGGTAGAGGCTTCGGTATTACTGCCAAATTGCAGTTCTTCAGCATTCTTGAAAAACGCAAGATGATATTCAAATTTTTCGCCGGCATGAATATATTTAATACCCATATCGTGATCATCTTCTAACCCCATATAATAAGTGAGGTTGAAAAACCAATTATGAGAATTATATTGTTGAATACCAAAAGGGACCTGTGTTAGACCGATTTGAATTTCGTTTAAATCACTAAATCTATAGCCTATCCAACCTTGTTTTAGTACCCCACCGCCGAAAGCATCAGCATAAAGTCTATATTCGGCATTGAGGTAAACCTTTTTGTATGCTGCATTAAAATTAATACGGAAGATATCATAGCCAAAATCACCTCCCCGGTTTTTTTGACCTTCCTTCCAGGAAGATAAATTATAATTATAGCGAAGCGCTCCGCCAACCGAAACCTCTGGTTTTTCCTGAGCCTTTAAAGGAATAAAAAAAAACATGAAGAAAACAGCTAAAATAGAGCTATAGGAGAAGACACCCTCTGAAATTGGTTGGTTTCTCATCTAGATTTTTTTGGTTAGTAGATTTTCAAATAAACTTAATTTAAATTGAAAAAACTTATGCTTACCTTATATTAACTTTTAATTAAGCAAATAAAGGACCTGTTAAGAGAATTATAGGTTTTGTTTATTTAAGCCAGTGTCGCTTAAATGCGATATGGGTCATAATGTTGTGGGTGCCAGCTGGTTGATAATGTAAAATGGTTTTATGGCATGCCGGTTTCCTGAACCAGATCGGACAAGTTATTAAATACCAACTTAAAACATAGATGGTAATGTCAATTAATCTATTGGGTAAGCTAATAAACTAAGTAGCTAAACAATATTTTATTATAATTTATTTATTGTTTTTCTTATGGCTACTAAATTGCTCAATAAATTTTCCAAATAGCGGATATCTAGCATATTAGCGCCATCACTTTTGGCATTTGCAGGATCAAAATGAGTTTCAATAAATAAGCCATCTACATGGTTCACAATTCCGGCACGCGCAATAGTTTCAATCATATCTGGTCTTCCGCCGGTAACACCACTGCTCTGATTTGGTTGTTGCAGCGAATGGGTGACATCAAGAACTGTTGGCGCAAATTCACGCATGGTAGGAATTCCTCGAAAATCTACAATCATATCCTGATAGCCAAACATGGTACCCCTATCGGTAACCATCACTTGACTGTTATTGCAATCGGTTACTTTAGTTACCGCATGCTTCATACTTTCGGGACTCATGAATTGTCCCTTTTTAAGGTTGACTACTTTTCCGGTTTCAGCAGCTGCAACTACCAAATCGGTTTGTCGAACCAAAAAAGCTGGAATTTGTAAAATATCTACATATTCAGCAGCCATTTTTGCATCGCTAACTTGATGGATATCAGTTATGGTAGGAATATCGAAAGTTTCAGAAACCTTTCTCAGAATCTTTAGTGCTTTTTCATCTCCAATCCCTGTGAAACTATCAATTCGGCTGCGGTTTGCTTTTTTAAAAGAACCCTTAAAAACATAGGGAATTTCTAATTTATTAGTGATTTCAACTACTTTTTCGGTTATGCGAAGGGCCATTTCTTCGCCTTCGATAGCACATGGACCTGCAAGTAAAAAAAAGTTGTCGGAATGGATATGCTGTATGCGTGGGATTTTTTCAAGTTTCATAATCGGGGTATTACAATGACAAATATAACAGAATTAAGCCGGTGCCACAATTCAAAAATGAGTGTTTTCCCGAGTTCCTTTTTCTGAAAATACTATGAGTTTTTGTTGTAATTTTCTTAAATAATTTTTATCAATGGAACTGCAAAATCTTCTAATATCAGAACTTCAACATGAAGTGGTACTTACTGAAAAATTTTTAAAACGTATTCCTAAAGACAAAATGGAATGGAGGCCGCATAAAAAATCGATGAGCATACGACAATTGGCAAATCACCTGGCTGAGATCCCCAGTTGGATCACCGCTACTATGGAAATGGATGAAATGGATATGACGGACTATAAATCGCCCGATTTTGATACCATGGAGGAAATCCTTAAGGTCTTGCTAAATAACACTTCTGAAGCAGAAGCAGCCCTAAGAAAACCGGATAAAGATTATCAAAAAAACTGGAAAATGATGCAGGGCGGAAAAGTTTTAATGGATATGCCTAAATATTCAGTTCTTAGAATGATGGTACTGAACCAACTACCGCATCACAGGGCACAATTAGGGGTGTATTTTAGATTACTGAATATTTCGGTGCCTGCTACCTATGGCCCATCAGCTGATGAAAATTAAATATCGATGATAAATTCATAGCTTTGCAAAAAAATAGATATGCAAAGTTTAATCGAACAATTCAGAAATTATTATACCCCTAAGCGCTTGCTTATTAATGCGCTAATAATGACAGCTGCAACTATGTTCTTCATATACCAAAGACCGGAAGAGCCTTTACTGGGAATAGGTTTTGGTTCCATTGCTATAATTTATTTTGGTTTCTTCCTCTACAGAAAGTTAAAACCTGCCCCTTGATTTTGAATACTCTTGCCGCATAAATTAACTAGTTGATTTACAGTAGATTTTACTATCTCTTTTTTATTTTGAATAAGTGGCATTTGATACTTGTTTCTTTAAAATAAGCCGTACATTTGCAGCCTTAAAAATGAGGCGCTTATATGACAGCTATTAAAAACATCGCGATTATCGCGCACGTAGACCACGGTAAGACTACCCTGGTAGACAAAATTATGTATCACTGCCGTTTGTTCAGAGATAACCAAAATACAGGAGATCTTATCCTGGACAATAATGACCAGGAACGTGAACGTGGTATTACCATTACCTCAAAAAACGTATCGGTAGTATATAAAGACACCAAAATCAATATTATAGATACTCCTGGTCACGCCGATTTTGGCGGAGAAGTAGAGCGAGTACTGAATATGGCCGATGGGGTACTACTGCTTGTAGATGCCTTTGAAGGTCCAATGCCACAAACCCGTTTTGTATTACAAAAAGCTATTGACCTTGGCCTAAAACCATGTGTTGTAGTGAATAAGGTAGATAAGCCAAACTGTACTCCAGATGAAGTTCATGAAAAGGTTTTTGACCTCATGTTTGAACTCGGTGCTGAGGAATGGCAACTTGATTTCCCAACAGTTTATGGTTCTGCATTAAACAACTGGATGAGCGACGATCCGGATGTGAAAACAGAAAATATTGAACCGCTCCTTGATATGGTTTTGGAACACATTCCATCGCCTAAAGTTCAGGAGGGTTCTCCACAAATGCTTATTACTTCCCTGGACTTCTCTTCCTTTACCGGAAGAATTGCTATTGGAAGGGTGCAGCGAGGGAACTTAAAGGAAGGTATGCAAGTTTCATTAGTGAAGCGTGACGGTAGTATTAAAAAGACAAGAATTAAAGAGCTTTTTATTTTTGAAGGTTTAGGCCGTAAAAAAGTAGAAAAGGTTCAACCGGGTGATATCTGTGCCATCGTTGGTCTGGAAGGTTTTGAAATTGGTGATACTGTTGCTGATATTGAAAATCCAGAAGGTTTAAAAACCATCGCTATCGATGAACCTACCATGAGTATGCTTTTCACAATTAACGACTCTCCTTTCTTTGGAAAAGATGGAAAGTTTGTGACTTCAAGGCATATAAAAGAAAGACTTACCAAGGAACTGGAGAAAAATCTTGCCCTTAGGGTAAAGGAAACTGATAGTGCAGATAAATTTTTAGTTTACGGTCGAGGAGTAATGCACCTTTCGGTTTTGATCGAGACAATGAGAAGAGAGGGTTACGAATTGCAAATTGGTCAGCCACAGGTAATTATCAAAGAAATTGATGGTGAGAAATGTGAACCTGTAGAAGAATTGACTATAGATTTGCCTGAAGAAGTTTCTGGAAAAGCTGTGGAAATGGTAACTATGCGAAAGGGAGAAATGCTAAGCATGGAAACTCGTGGCGAACGAATGATTATTCAGTTTATGATTCCTTCCAGAGGGATTATTGGTTTACGTAATCAGTTGCTTACTGCTACAGCGGGAGAGGCTATTATGGCGCATCGATTTAAGGAATATCAGCCATTGAAAGGAGGCATTCCCCAAAGACAAAATGGATCGTTAATTTCTATGGAAAGAGGAAAGGCAATTCCTTATTCTATAGATAAACTTCAGGATAGAGGAAAGTTTTTCGTAGATCCGGGAGAGGAAATTTATGAAGGTCAGGTGATTGGTGAAAATTCACGTCAGGATGATATGGCGGTTAATATTACTAAAACTAAGAAGCTTTCGAACGTTCGTTCTTCGGGTGCCGACGATAAAGCTAAGATTGTACCAGCACTTAAGTTTTCTTTGGAGGAAGCTTTAGAATATATTCAGAAAGATGAATATGTGGAAGTTACGCCAAAGCATCTAAGACTTAGGAAAATCTATCTGACTGAAAACGAACGAAAGAGAAATAAAATAGTGTAATGAAACATATGGTTTAACTAAATGTTTTATTCAGAATTATAATAGTAAAGCCCGTCCTTGTGATGGGCTTTTGATTTTTAAGAATTTTGAGTTATGAATGAATTTTTAGGAATAAGCTTTGTGGAGTGGACAGGTTATCTGGCCTCATTTTTCGTAGCGATTTCTTTCTTGATGAAGAATATTTTAAATCTTAGAATAGTAAATAGTCTGGGCTGTATTTTCTTTATTATCTATGGAATTTTAATCAATTCTATTCCGGTAATTATTACCAATGCCGTAATTGTAAGCGTGAATTTTTATTATCTTTTTATCAATAAAAAAATGTATAGGGTAAAAGCTGATGAGGTTCAGCCTTAAAGGGATTTTTGAACTACTTCAAAAACACGCTGTCCATCACATTTTAATGTTTTTGAAGGATATTTAAGTAATAAAGCATAATCATGGGTAGCCATAAGAATGGTATTACCATTTTTGCTGATTTCCTGAAGCACTTCCATAACTTCTACCGAGGTTTGCGGATCCAGGTTGCCGGTAGGTTCATCCGCCAGGATAAGCTCAGGATCATTTAAAAGTGCACGCGCAATAGCTACGCGCTGTTGCTCTCCACCCGAAAGCTGATAAGGATATTTGAATCCTTTGGATTTCATTCCTACTTTATCCAAAACTTCATCTATTTTAAGGTCTATCGCTTTCTGGTCTTTCCAGCCCGTAGCTTTCAGTACAAAAAGTAAATTGTCCTTAATATTTCTATCGGTGAGCAACTTGAAATCCTGAAAAACCACACCGAGTTTCCTTCTTAAAAATGGGATGTCTTTTTCCTTAAGTGTTCGCAAATTAAAATCAACTATTGTTCCTTCTCCTTCGGTAAGGGGTAAATCGCCGTAAAGTGTTTTCATAAAACTACTTTTCCCGGTTCCGGTCTTACCGATTAAGTAGACGAAATCGCCTTTGTTTATTTCAACATCGACTTCAGATAAAATAAGGCTTTCACGCTGATAAATTGCAGCGTTCTTTAATTCCAGGACGGTAACAGACATAAATTATAAGGCTTTTCTTAAGGGTAAAAATATCGGTAAATATACATTTTTCAAAAGGCGGAGGTTTACTTTTTTTTACATTAACATAATTATCACTTTATATCGGCGTTAATAAAGCAAGGTTTAAATTATCTTTGAATCATCAACTTAAAAATCTATAAATGACACCTAACAAAATTATCCTGTTTGTTGTTTTAATTCTCTTTTCTTTTAATGGAATTTCTCAGCGATCGGCCACTTATACGCACGATCTTGCCGAATTTAATAAAGCCCTTGAACTTTATAATAATCAGCAATTTCTGGCTGCCCAAAACTTGTTTGATGAAGTCAAAGAACAAACTGAGGACGAAAAAATTGAAGGAGACTGTGCTTATTATATTGCAAATGCAGCTGTAAGGTTAAATCAGCCTGGCGCTGATATGCTTATGGAACGCTTTGTTAGCAGGTACCCAACCAGCACAAAAACCAACTCTGCTTATCTTGACGTAGCCGATTATTATTTCCAAACCGGAAAATATTCCCTGGCGCGCAAGTGGTATGATAAAGTTGACGAAAATAGTATGAGTCGCGCAGATAAGCAGCGTTTTTACTTTAATAATGGTTATGCCTATTTTAGAGCAAAACAATATGAAGAGGCCCGGAAATATTTAGAAAGAGTTCGTGATTCCAAGGAATATGGCTCACAGGCGAAATACTATATAGGCTATATGGCCTATGAAGGGGAAGATTATGAAGAAGCTAACGAGAATTTTGAAGCGGTAAGTGAAAATGAGCGGTATAGCGAAGACCTGTCCTATTTTAAAGCCGATATGAATTTTAAACTCGGAAATTTTGAAGAAGCTATTGAATTGGCTAAAAAACAATTGCAAAGTTCTAATCGTTTAGAACGTTCCCAGCTCAATAAGATTATCGGTGAGAGTTATTTCAACTTAGAGCAATATGAACAGGCATTGCCGTATTTAAAGGAATACGACGGCTTGCGTGGAAGATGGAATAACACCGATTACTACCAGCTGGGTTATGCCTATTATAAACAGGGAGATTACGAAAAAGCGATCTCTGAGTTCAATAAAATTATAGATGGCAATAATGAAATCGCCCAAAATGCATATTACCACCTAGCACAATCGTACCTGGAATCCAATCAAAAGCAACAGGCTCTAAATGCGTTTAAAAATGCCAGTGAAATGAATTTTAATCCAGAAATTCAGGAAGATGCATATATGAATTATGCAAAATTAAGTTATGAGATTGGGAACAGTTACGAGAGTCCCTCTCAGGTTTTGATTAATTATATTGAAAAGTATCCTGAATCTGAAAACAGAGCAGCTATGGAAAGCTTACTCATTGATTCTTTTCTTACTTCGGGCAACTTTGAGGAAGCCATGCGACTGCTGGAAAACAACCGCAACTTTAGCGATATGCAGGCTTACCAAAAAGTAGCTTATTATTACGGACTTCAGCTATACGAGGATGGCCAATATGCTGAGGCCATCACTAATTTTGAAAAGGCACTTTCTGAACCAAGAGATCAAAAGATTACAGCCAAGGCCACTTTTTGGAAAGCAGAAAGTGAGTATAACATTAATAGGATTGACCAGGCGATAATTGGTTACAGGGAGTTTGCCGGAATGAATGCTGCACAGGGCACTGAGGAACTGGAGAATCTGGATTACAACCTTGGGTATGCATATTTCAAAAAGAATGAATACGCCAGGGCAATAGAATATTTTAAACGCTATACTGAAGATGAGTCTAATGAAGTTGCTCGCAGAAATGATGCCTTATTGCGACTGGGAGACACATATTTTGTTAGTAGTCAGTATTGGCCGGCAATAGAAGCTTACGATAAAGCCCTTAGCCTAAGTGGCGAGAATGATTATGCTGCTTTTCAAAAAGCAATGAGTTACGGATTTATCGATAGAAGAGATACTAAAATTACTGAGCTTCGTAGTTTTATAAACAATTATCCAAGATCCTCTTTTAGGGACGATGCGATGTTTGAGTTAGGGAATACATATGTAGCTGCCCAAAATACAGATGAGGCCTTAGCAACTTATGAGCGTTTGATAAGGGAAGTGGACCAAAGCGCTTTTGTACCCAAAGCAATGCTGAGACAGGCCTTGATTTACTATAATTCTGACAAGGGAAACCAAGCTCTTGAAAAGCTGAAGAAAGTAGTAAGAGACTATCCCAATACACCGGAATCAATGCAGGCAGTTTCAACTGCAAGGAGGGTATATGTTGATCTTGGCCGCACTGACGAATATGCCAATTGGGTAAAAGATATAGATTTTGTTGAGGTTACCGATGCTGATCTGGATAATACGACTTACGAATCTGCCGAAAATCAATATTTCAATAATGAATACGACAGGGCAATTAGCGGATTTGAAAATTACCTGCAACGTTTTCCTAATGGAATTCACTCCATCAACGCTAACTTTTATTTAGCCCAGTTGTATTACCGCAACCAAAATTTTGATAAAGCTGCGGTGCACTATCGCTCTGTAGTTGATAAGCCTAAAAATGAGTTTACCGAAGAGTCGCTTTCAAGATTATCTGAAATCTTGCTGGAAAATCAAAATTACAGGGAAGCAGTAGGGTATTTAGAAAAATTAGAGCAGGAAGCTAGTACTGAGCAAAATGTGATTTTTGCACAATCTAACCTTATGAAATCTTATTTGGAATTAAATCAACCGGAAAAAGCAGCTAAGTATGCCGAGAAGGTATTGGCAAATTCCGCCTCAGATGCTGAAGCTTTAAATGATGCGCAGGTTATTGTAGCTCGTGCTGCTTTTGCTTCGGGAAATATGAGTAAAGCGAAAGAAGCTTATTCTGAGGTTCAAAAAACAGCCCGGGGTGAATTGGCTGCAGAGGCCCTATATTATGACGCTTATTTTAAAAATGATAGCGGTAATTATGAAGCTTCTAACGCGGCCATACAAATTCTTGCAAAAGAATTTTCCGGCTATAAACGCTGGGGAGCTAAAGGCCTGGTGCTAATGGCGGATAACTTCTCGGAATTGGATGATGCTTACCAGGCCACTTATATTTTGGAAAACGTAATTAAGAACTTCCCTAACTATCCTGAAATTGTTCAGCAAGCAAGAGAAGAACTTTCCAGGATAAAGGCAGAGGAAGCAAAAACAAACTCCTCAGTAGAAGCAAATAACTAATTCAACTTTCAATCTAACATTTAAGAATTTCTATATGCAAATGTTTTCAATAAAAAGAAGCCTGTTTTTAAGTATGTTTTTAATCGGTGGGGTTCTTTTTGCTCAGGATCCTATTGATAGCGAAACAGTAACAGTGGTGAAACCCTACACCCCAACAGTGAAGGATGCCAATAAAATAAAACAAACCCCTTCGGAGTCAGATTCAGTTAGGACTGAAAAGCGGGCAGTACAATACAGTATATTTTCAGTGCCTGTAGCCTCGACTTTTACCCCTGCTAAAGGTCGAGCAACTACGGTGGAGAGGGAGCGCCCTATAAAGGTTTATGATAATTATGCGAGTCTGGGTTTTGGAAATTATGGCAATTTTTTAGCTGAATTTTACACGAATCTTGAAGTGAACCGTACCGATAATTTTGGTGTATTTCTAAATCATAATTCCTCGCAAGGTGGCATTGATGGAATAGCACTGGACGACAAATTTTATGATACCGAGCTCAACTTAAATTATAATTCAAAAACCAGAGATTTAGGTTGGAAAACGGAAATTGGTGCACAACATCAGCTTTTTAACTGGTATGGGTTACCGCAAGATGATTTTTCGGATTCAGAATTAAACGCGATCGAACCTTCACAGAATTATTTTTCAGCCTACGCGGGGGGAGAAATAGTGATGTACGATTCCTTTTTTGATAATGCCAGGGCAACCTTTAGGCATACTGGGGATTCTTATTCAACATCAGAAAACCATTTCAATGCCCGAGGTACTTTTGAAGTTAATATTGCCGATGAATTGATTACCACCAATATTTATACCGACCTTTTGAACGGCGAAATGGGAGAGCAATTTCTGGGAACACAAAACTATGATTATACTTTTATGAATTTCGGTATTAATCCTAGCTTATTGATTTTAAGAGAAGATCTTACTGTAAATCTTGGAGTAGCTTTCTTCTATAGCCAGGATGTGGAAAATAGCGACGGTAGTTTTTATATCTATCCCAAAGTAACGGCTAGTTATAAACTTATTGGAGATTATTTTGCGCCTTATGCCGGTTTAGAGGGTGGTTTGCAACAGAACACATACTATGAGTTTATTCAGGAGAATCCTTATGTTTCCCCAACTTTAGAAATAAGGCCTACAGATAATGAGTATAATGCTTACATAGGAGCTAAAGGGAAATTAAGTAACGATATTTCCTATAATTTCAAGACTGGTTATGAGTCTCAGTTTAATAAGGCGCTGTTTAAAAGGAATCCTCAGGCCAACACGGTAACTACTGAAAATTATGCCTATGGAAATTCCTTTGAAGTGGTTTATGATGATGTAAAAACATTTTCAATTGGCGGAGAATTAAACGTAGATGTCAACAGAAATTTCCGATTAGGAATTGATGCTAAATATTTTAGTTATAATACTACAAATGAGGCAGAGGCATGGAATCTTCCAGATTTTAAAGCTACTCTAAATGCCGATTACCAAATTAGTGAAAAGTGGTTTGCCGGAGCCAATTTATTCTATGTAGGGGAACGCTTTGATCAGGAAAGGATGGTTTCGACAACTCAACCCACATTAGATTTAATTGAATTGGATAGCTATTTCGATGTAAATGCCAATTTAGGATATCGATTTAACGACAGGCTTTCCGTATTTGCAAAGGGGAGTAATTTATTAAATAATAATTATCAACGCTGGACTAATTACACGGTTCAGGGATTACAGGTTCTTGCTGGAGCCACCTATAAATTTGATTTTTAATAAAAAAAAGACTTCTTAAATTTTAAAAAAGCATCTATTATAGGTGCTTTTTTGGTTTATTAATAATGTATATTTAGGATTACTACCTCTTACCTATCTTGAATTCAGGTGTTTGGGGATGTATTGTACTGGTAATTCCTTAACAATAACACAACATTGAAAATTAAAAATTAACATTAGAACTAAGTAATATTGTACCCAATTTTTAAAGCGATCTTTTTAAAAGAGACCAGGTTCTAAAAATAAGTATTATAAAAACAGCTTCATAAATGGCAAAAGGCAAAAAGTTTCAACGCAGTGATAGGTCCCGTCCATATTTGAATATCCTGGACTTTATGGTTCAGGAAAAAGCTTTCCTTGCAATTGTAATTGTCGGAATTATTATGGCTGGTATATTTACCGGTAATAAGACAGCGGCAATGTGGCTAGGTTTTTTCTTTGCCGCTTATGCTACTGTGGCCAATGATAGTATCCAATCCTTAGGAACATTTATTGAAAGTAATAAATCTCAACGTTGGTGGATTTTATGGCTTTACGTAGGGGTTATTTTTCTTGCGGTAGTCAGTTTTAGTTGGATTTATTATGATGGAGATGTTACATTCCAGCGGTTATTGAAGCCTGATGGCAGTTCCCCTTATCCACACCCGGAAACCTTCAGCTTTTTTCAAATCATAGCGCCTTTAGTACTATTGATTCTAACCAGGCTGAAAATGCCGGTTTCTACCACCTTTCTTATTTTAAGTGTATTTAGTGCTGATACCTCCGGGATTACCTCGGTAGTATGGAAGAGCTGGTCTGGTTATATAATGGCTTTTATCCTATCGTTCTTGGTTTGGTATTTCTCTTATAATTTTATAAGGAAATATTTTAAAAGCAGGAAATTTAATAATAGCTGGACCACAGTTCAATGGATCGTAAGTGGTACACTTTGGGGAGTTTGGGTTATGCAGGATGGTGCTAATATAGCGGTGTTTCTTCCTAGAACCCTTGATACCTTTCAATTTGTAATTTTTGCCATTACTATCTTTGGTGGCCTTGGCTTGTTATTCTACCTAAGAGGAGATAAGATTCAGGAAGTAGTTAGTGAAAAATCCCGAATATCAGATATTAGAGCGGCTACCTTAGTTGATTTTACCTATGTAATTCTTCTTATTTATAAATTATTTATCAGCACGGTACCTATGAGTACTACCTGGGTTTTCCTTGGTGTTATTGGAGGTAGGGAGATTGCGATAAGTTTGGCCAGGAATAAAAAAGGCAAGAAACATCGCAAGAAGGCCGGAAGAATGATATTTAAAGATTTTGCCTATGCCATGATTGGTCTGTTTATTTCTGTGGCCCTAGCTGCAGCGGCCAATGAAAGTATTCGAGAACAAATTATTAATGCGATTTTTTAGAATTTGCTATTAAATAAAAACATTGACAATGCGCCTTTAACGGGCGCATTTTTTATTTTTATCCAAAATTATAAATAATGAAGAATATATTACTTTTTAGTTTCCTAAGCATTGTGCTAATATCCTGTAATTCTCAGGACAAAGATGCAGCTGACCTGCTGGTATATAATGCTAAAATTTATACTGTGGATGACAATTTTAGTACGGCTGAGGCCTTTGTAACTAAAGATGGAAAGTTTCTTGAAGTTGGTTCTGCCGAAGCACTTCAGGAGAAATATACTATAGCTCAAAAACTGGATGTCGGGGGTAAAAGTGTTTTCCCTGGTTTAATTGATGCCCATGCACATTTCTATAGGTTGGGACTTCAGCAACAAAGGGTAGATCTTAGCGGCACTAAAAGTTTTGATGAAGTAGTGCAACGTATTGTAGATTTTCAGAATAAAAGGAATGTAGAATTTATTACCGGAAGAGGATGGGATCAAAACGACTGGGAAAACAAACAATTTCCAACCAAGGATACTTTGGATCAATTATTCCCAAATACGCCAGTAGCCGTAACCCGAATAGATGGACATGCTTTGCTTGTTAATCAAGCCGCTTTGGATAAAGCAGGGATTACTACTGAAACTTCTTTTAGTGGAGGTGATATTGAGCAAAGAGACGGTAAGTTAACTGGTATAATTATAGACAATCCCATGAGCCTAATTACCAATGCGCAACCTGAGCCCACCATTAGTGATCAGGTAAACGCCTTATTGGATGCTCAAGAAATCTCCTTTAAATACGGTTTAACTACTATTGTGGATGCTGGTATCAGTAAAGAAACCATTGAATTAATGGATAGCCTGCATACCCAGGGAAGTCTTAAAATCAGATTATATGCAATGATCAGCAATACCGAAGAAAACCTGGACTTTTATCTGGATAAAGGCCCGATAAAAACCGAACGATTAAATGTACGTTCCGTCAAATTTTATGGTGATGGTGCGTTGGGTTCTAGGGGGGCTGCTCTAAAAGAGCAATACAGCGATCGGGCTGGGCATTTTGGCGCTTTGCTTTCACCTGTTGAAGATTTTGAAGAAACAGCAAAGCGGGTAGCGGCCTCTAAATTTCAGCTAAATACTCACGCTATTGGTGACTCAGCAAATTCCCTAGTCCTAAAAACTTATGATAGGCTTTTAAAAGACAAGCCAAACCGTCGTTGGAGAGTAGAACACGCACAGGTAATAGATTCCTCAGATTTTAAATATTTCAGTAAGAATATTATTCCTTCTATTCAGCCCACCCATGCTACCAGCGATATGTATTGGGCCCAGGATCGCTTAGGCGAAGAAAGGATGCGGGAAGGCGCCTACGCTTACAAGAAACTGCTGGAGGAAGCTGGAATCGTTGCTTTAGGCACTGATTTTCCCGTGGAAGAAGTAAATCCATTTTTAACATTTTATGCGGCCGTAACAAGACAGGATACCGATAATTTTCCAAAGGATGGATTTATGAAAGAGCAGGCTTTAACACGCGAAGAAACTTTAAAAGGGATGACCATTTGGGCGGCATATGCCAATTTTGAGGAAGAGGAAAAAGGAAGTATCGAAGCTGGGAAGTTCGCCGATTTTATAATACTGGATAGAGATATTATGACTGTGGATGTCTCAGAAATTCCTCAGATTAAAGTTGTGGAAACTTATTTAAACGGTGAAAAGGTATATTAAACACATTTTACTAAAAAAGGATATCTTTGCATTTAAAAAAAATACAAGAAAATGAACGACGGATTATATGCTAAATTTTATACCACTAAAGGCCAGATTTTAGTGGAACTGGAATATGAGAAGGTACCGGGAACGGTGGGAAATTTTGTGGGGCTTGCTGAAGGTAAGTTAGAGAATGATGCTTTTCCGCAAGGAAAACCTTATTACAACGATCTTAAATTCCATCGAGTGATTCCGAATTTTATGGTTCAGGGTGGTGACCCCCAGGGAACAGGAGTTGGTGGTCCGGGTTATAAATTTGAGGATGAAATTCATCCCGAATTAAAGCACGATGCGCCTGGAAAACTTTCCATGGCTAATGCAGGTCCGGGAACCAATGGGAGCCAGTTTTTTATCACCCATACAGCAACCCCCTGGTTAGATGGAAAGCACACTGTTTTTGGAAGTGTAATCCAAGGGCAGGATATAGTTGATAGTATTGTCCAAGGTGATAAAATCGAAAAACTGGAAATTATAAGGTCTGGAGAAAATGCGGAAAATTTTAATGCTGTAGAATCTTTTAGACAGTTTGATGGTGCTAAAGCCAAAAGAGAAGAAGCCGCAAAGCAGAGGGAGGAAGAATTACTTGGGAAACTATCTCAAGGTTTTAAAACGACTGAAAGTGGACTTCGATATAAAATTGAAAGAAAAGGAGAAGGGTCCAAACCGGAAAAAGGACAAACCGTTTCCGTACATTATAAAGGGATGCTTACTGATGGAAGCGTTTTTGATTCTTCATATAAGAGGAAGCAACCCCTGGAGTTTCCAGTAGGAGTGGGTCATGTGATAAAGGGTTGGGACGAAGGCATCCTGCTGTTGAATGCAGGAGACCAGGCACGTTTTGTAATTCCTTCACATTTAGCTTACGGGGAACGGGGAGCAGGAGGGGTTATTCCTCCAAACGCCGCTTTAGTTTTTGATGTAGAATTGGTTGCAGTCAAATAAGAGCCTTACCTAAGCTAAGGGTTAAATGAAAAAGACCTCACAAGAATAAGAATCTGTGAGGTCTTTTTACCTATTTATTATTGTGTTCCTGCTTTTGAAAAATTCATTTCAGGAAATTTGCCTAGACTTCAATTTACTTGGAATCCGGTTGTGGGGTCATTCTAAGATATGGTTTTACCTCTTTAAAACCTTTTGGGAACATTTTTTTAGCCTCCTCATTAGAGACTGCAGGACTGATCACAACATCCTCACCTTGTTTCCAGTTCGCCGGAGTAGCCACTTTTTGGTAAGCCGTAAGTTGTAAAGAATCAATTACCCTGAGTAGTTCATCAAAATTTCTTCCGGTACTGGCCGGATAGGTAATCATTAATTTGATAGTTTTATCAGGTCCAATTACATAAACGGAACGAACCGTTAGCGTATTGTCTGCCTTTGGGTGAATCATGCCGTATAGGTTGGAAACTTTTTTGTCTTCATCGGCGATAATTGGAAAATTTACCGTAGTATTTTGTGTTTCGTTAATATCATCTATCCAGCCTTTATGTGATTCTACGCCATCTACGCTTAGCGCCATGACTTTGGTGTTGCGCGCTTCAAATTTATCTTTGTATTTAGCCACGGTACCTAGCTCAGTTGTACAAACCGGTGTGTAATCAGCAGGATGCGAAAATAAAATACCCCAACTATCTCCTAAGTAATCATAAAAATTGATTTTTCCTTCTGAAGTTTCTGCATCAAAGTTTGGTGCTTTATCTCCTAATTTTAATTCGCTCATAATGCAATATTTTTAATGATTCGAAATATAAATTTAAAGAATAATTTCCAGGATAACCTATCAAACCAATAGGATTTATTTGCTTTGTGATAAAATTAACTGATAAATGTTTTCAAATCAAGCAGCCTAGTCAGAATTTTAAGATTCCGGGTTGTATTTCCACTTTATATTGCAGCCCATACTGGGTTTTTGATGTTGCTGAACTTTTTTATTGGAAAGCACGGCATCCATAGCGTCACGCAAGTGTCGTCCGTTTACGGGAATTCCATTTCCAGGTCTGGAATCGTCCAATTGGCCACGATAAATCAATTTAAGTTCCTCATCAAAAAGATAGAAATCTGGAGTACAGGAAGCTTTATAGGCCCTGGCTACTTCCTGGTTTTTGTCGTAGAGATAGGGGAAAGAATACTGGTGTTTCCGGGCTACTTCTTTCATGTTATCGGGATGATCGGCGGGAAAATTTTCTACATCGTTGCTCATAATGGCAGCAAAACCAAAACCTAAAATGCGGTAATCACCGGCAAGCCTAACAATTTCTTCGTTTACGTGTTTTACAAAGGGACAATGATTACATATAAACATAATTAAGGTCCCTTTACTTCCTTTAATATCCTTCAGGGAAAACCTATTGCTCGTAATTACATCTACCAGATTGAAACATGGGGCTGTTGTGCCCAATGCTAGCATATTTGAAGCGGTTCTGGTCATCTCACTTTTCTTATAAATTTACAAATTCACTTCGGAATTTGGACTTTTTTTCTAAATTGGTTTAAAAATTAAACTATGGAAATCTCATGGAAGGATTTTGAGAAAGTAGATATGCGAATAGGAACTATTACCGAAGTTTCCGATTTTCCGGAAGCAAAAAAACCAGCTTATAAGATGGTAATTGATTTTGGAGAAGAAATTGGTCAAAGAAAAACTTCGGCTCAGATCACAAAACGCTATAATAAACAGGCATTACTCAATCGGCAAATAGTTGCTGTGGTTAATTTCCCTAAAAAACAAATCGCTAACATCATGAGCGAATGCCTAATTTTAGGCGCGCTTGGTAATGAGAACGATATTGTGTTATTAAATCCCGCCTCCAGGGTGAAAAATGGTTTGCGTGTGGGCTAAGGTTTTCTTGTGAGTCAAAAGAGTGAAAATATATACAGGAAATTTGAAAGGCTCACCGTCTTTACGCAATTTTTATTTGGGAAGCATAAAAAAACCGTCCAGGGATACTCGAGGACGGTTTTTTTATTAAATAAAGTAAGGCTTGTTAAATGTCGTCGAAACTTACGTCTGTGAATTTCTCAGGAGAAACCCCTTGCGAAACACCGTTTTCTGAAGTTTCATATTCTTTTTTAAAATCTTTCTGATGTCGGTCGCTTATTACTTCCTCTCCTTTTTCGTTTAGAATAAAGTCTGTCATCTCCTGTAAAATTTCATTGAAACCAGCAAAATCCTCTTTGTATAAGTAGATTTTGTGTTTTTTATAGAAAAAGGAACCATCATCGTTGGTAAACTTTTTACTTTCTGTAATAGTCAGGTAGTAATCGTCTGCACGCGTTGCCCTAACATCAAAAAAGTAAGTTCTTCTTCCGGCTCTTAGCACTTTAGAGAATATTTCTTCTTTCTCCATCATTCCCTTGTCGCTCATAAAATAGATTCTTTAGTAGTTTGTTTTAGTACTGTTCAAAAATCTAAAAATTTTTAACATCTAGCAAAAAATTTTCACATTTCTTTTTCATTTAGCTGTTTTGCGTACAATTCTTTGTAATAGCCTTGCTGGTTTAGTAATTGGGAATGAGAACCTTGTTGAACGATTTTACCGTCTTCCAGAATTATAATCCTATCTGCATTTTTTGCTGAAGAAATTCTGTGGCTTACAATTATAGTAGTTTTCTCCTTAGATATTTTAAAGAGGTTATTAAGAATTTCTTCCTCAGTTTCCGTATCTACGGCAGAAAGACAGTCGTCAAACAACAAAATCTGAGGATTGTGAATAATGGCTCGGGCAATTGAAACGCGTTGCTTTTGTCCGCCTGAAAGCGTTATTCCGCGTTCGCCTAACACAGTTTCATAACCTTTGCTGAAACCAAGGATGTTTTTATGTACTGAGGCATTTTGAGCGGCTTCAAATATCTCCTGGTCACTGGCATCAGTTTTTCCGAACTTAATATTGTTTTTAATAGAATCACTAAATAAGAATGCATCCTGAGGAACGTAACCGATGCTGTTTCTTAAACTATCCAGGTTGAGGTTCTGAATGTTTCTTCCGTCTAAAGAAATTTCACCAGAAGGGACATCATACAGGCGACCGATAAGTTCTAAAATAGTAGATTTCCCAGCCCCGGTTTTCCCAATTATCGCCAGAGTTTCACCGCTTTTTACTTCAAATGAAACATCTTTAAGGGCTGTTATATTCGTATCGTCATAGGTGAAACTCACGTTTTTAAAGGCGATGCTACCGTGAATTTCATCGGGTGTATTCTTTTTATTGGTAACCTCGGGCTCTTCTTCTAAAAATTCGTTGATGCGTTCCTGAGAAGCTTCTGCTTGTTGTACCAAGGAAGTCACCCAACCAATAGAGGCAATTGGCCAGGTTAGCATATTTACATATAAGAGAAACTCAACGATCACACCAATATTTTCAATTCTACCCTCTATATATTGATTACCTCCAATATAAATAACCAGGACGTTACTTATTCCAATAAGCAAGACCATCAATGGAAAGAAAAAGGCCTGCACCTTAACAAGGTCAATATTTTTATCACGGCTTCCATTTGAGAGTGTTACAAAATTTCGGTTGATCTGGTTTTCCATCCCGTAGGATTTTATCACGGCAATTCCACTGAAGCTCTCCTGGGTAAATGTGTTGAGTTTAGACAGGTACTGCTGGACCACGGTACTACGCTTATGAATGGCTACACTTATTTTATAAATTGAGAAGGCCAAAAGAGGTAGTGGCGCCACGGTATATAAGGTCAGTTTAGGGGCTGCCTGAACCATAAAAATAAGCACGACAATGGTAGAAGTGAAAGTCGTGACCGTATACATTATTGCAGGTCCCAGGTACATTCGTACTTTACTAACATCTTCACTAATACGATTCATTAAATCACCCGTACGGTTCTTTTTATAGAAATTAAGCGAGAGTTCCTGATAGTGTTTATAAATCTCGTTTTTTAGATCAAATTCAATATCCCGCGAAACCACGATAAAGGTTTGCCGCATTAGAAAGGTTAGAAAAGCGGCGATAAGGGTAGAACCAATAATAAGTGCAATATTTACGGCAAGCTCGGTTCTAAGCACTTGCATTGCAGTTATTTCACCATTTATAAATTTTTCTATCGCATCGGTAGAATCCCCGATTAATGGGATATAATAGAGTGCGAAAATTCGAGCAACAATGGTTATTATTAGTCCTACTATTAATTTCCATTTATACTTTAGAAAATATTTATTGAGATACTGAAGGTTCTTCATCTAAAAGTAAAAAACTAAATTTTGAGGATATGTCATTTTAACACGTTTTAAAAACCTCTTTATTGAAATATTCTTTATTTTTGCACCGTGATTTTCAGAAAAATGAAAACACTAATTTATAAAATGTTACAAGTTATGCAAGTTGATGTTTTAAATGCAAATGAACTTAAAAAGTCTGCACCGGTATTTGGTCAGCTCTCCTTCGATAACCATGAACAAGTAGTTTTCTGCAACGACAAAGATACAGGTTTAAAGGCAATAATTGGTATTCATAACACGGTTTTAGGACCGGCCCTTGGTGGAACCAGGATGTGGAATTACAGCAGCGAGTGGGAAGCCTTAAATGACGTTTTACGTCTTTCCCGGGGAATGACTTTTAAAAGTGCGATTACCGGTTTAAACCTTGGAGGAGGGAAAGCAGTAATTATAGGTGATGCTAAAACTCAAAAAACTCCAGAGCTTATGAAAAGTTTTGGGCGTTTTGTAGATTCCCTTAGTGGAAAATATATAACTGCTGAAGACGTAGGGATGGAAACGGCCGATATGGATACCGTAAGAGAAGTTACTAAATATGTTACGGGAATTTCAGAAGATAAAGGTGGCGCAGGAAATCCTTCCCCAATTACAGCTTACGGTGTTTTTATGGGCTTAAAGGCAGCTGCTAAGCATAAATTTGGTACAGACGATCTTGAAGGAAAGTCTGTGTTGGTTCAGGGAATTGGTCATGTTGGTGAAACCCTTGTAGAGCATTTGACTCAGGATGGCGCCCAAGTTTTTATCAGCGATATTAATCAGGAACGACTTGAAACGGTAAAAAACAAATACGGCGCTTTCATTTATAATGATGCTGATGTATACGGAGCAGAAGTAGATATTTATGCCCCTTGCGCCCTTGGAGCTACTATCAATGACGATACCGTAAATCGTATAAAGGCTAAAGTAATTGCCGGAGCTGCGAATAATCAGCTGGCGGATGAGATTACCCACGGAAAAATACTGCGGGAAAGAGGAATAGTTTATGCTCCGGATTTTCTTATTAACGCTGGTGGAATTATTAATGTTTACGCTGAATTGGAAAATTATGATAAGAAAGAAATAATGCGTAAAACCGAAAATATCTATAACACTACGCTTGAAATTCTTTCTAAAGCAGACAGGGATGAGATGACTTCACATTTTGCGGCGCTTAAAATTGCGCAACAACGTATTGAAGACAGAAAAAAACAAAATTTGAAGTAGTCAATTTCAAAAGTTTGGTATTTTTGCAAGGCGAAGGAATGTTCTTTCGCCTTTTCTAATTCTAAAAAGTTCTTTTACACTTATGTTGACAAGAAGACATATCCGGGTTAAAGTAATGCAATCGCTCTACGCCTTTAACCAAAGCCAAAACGATAACCTGGGAACCGAGGAGAGATTCCTGCTTAAGAGTATGGAGGAGATGTACGATCTTTTCCTGGTACAATTAAGCCTCATTGCTGAATTGAAAGGCCAGGCCGAAAACTTTTTAGAAAAATCCCAGCAGAAACACCTTGCTACCAGCGAGGATAAAGATCCGAACAAAAAATTTGTTTCCAATGCTATCTTCGATATCCTGGAAAATAATGATAGTTTGCGGGATGCATTTGAATCAAGAAAAATAACCCACTGGAAAAGGGATGATGAATATGTGCAAATTATCTGGGAAGAAATAAAAAAGAGCGACATCTATGAAAATTACATGGAAACTCGTGACTCGAATTTTAAAGAAGATAAAGAGTTTTTAATCGCTATTTTTAAAGAAGTTATCGCGCCAAACGAAAAGCTTTACGATTATTTAGAAGATGCGAAACTAACCTGGGTTGACGATCTTCCCTTAGTAAATACTGCTGTGCTAAAATTTCTTCAGAAATTAAAACCTATTTCGAGGGAAAACCTCAAGCTTGGAAAACTATACAAAAATGAAGATGATAAGGATTTCGCAAAGGAATTATTTAGAAAAACTTATTTGAATGATGATGTCCTGGCCAATGAGATGCTAGGGAAAACCCCCAATTGGGATAAAGACCGGATTGCTGAAATTGATATGATTCTTATTAAAATGGCTATCTGTGAATTTTTGAAATTTTCTTCAATTCCTGTGAAGGTAACCATCAACGAATACCTGGAGCTTGCCAAGGAATATAGCACACCAAAAAGTAGTATTTTTATCAATGGAGTACTGGACAAGCTGTCTAAAGAATATGAAGAGGATAATAAGTTAAATAAAGTAGGGCGAGGCCTTATGTAATGAATAAAATTTCTTAATTTTAAAAATTAAATTATAAATTTCACAATTATGAAAAATGGAATCTTAATGTTAGCTGCAGTAGGGGCACTGCTTTTTACATCTTGTAAAGACAATAATAACGCCTCGGAAAAAGTAAAAGCCGAAAATGTAGAAAGCGCAGCAGAGCGTGATGCACAGGCAACAGTTTATCCTAAGATGGAATTCGAGGAATCGGAACACGATTTCGGGAATATTCCAAAAGGTAAAAACGTAGAACATACCTTTACTTTTACCAATACAGGTCAGGCACCATTGGTAATTACAGATGCGACAAGTACCTGTGGTTGTACCGTGCCTTCTTACACAAAGGAACCAATTCAACCCGGAGAAACCGGAGAAATGTTGGTTAAATTCAATGGTTCTGGAAATGGACAGGTGACTAAAACAGTAACCGTTAGAGCAAATACGGAGTCCGGAACAGAGCGTCTTAGAATTAAAGCCTTTGTAGAAACCGAAGAAAACGCTAGCTAGTAAATGGATCAATTAACACAATTTGCCCCCATAATATTAATGTTTGTGGTAGTGTATTTTTTTATGATACGCCCACAAATGAAAAAAGCTAAGCAGGAACGTAATTTTGCCTCCGAATTAAAGCGTGGTGACCGCGTGGTGACCAAAAGTGGAATGCACGGGAAAGTCATTGATTTTAGCGAAAAAAATAATGCGGTGATTATAGAAACCGGAGCAGGAAAGATAACTTTTGATCGTTCTTCCATCTCTATGGAAATGAGTAAAAAACTCAACGAACCGGCAAAACCAGAAAAAGAATCTAAGGCAAAAGCCATCAAAGAAAAGAAATAGTCTTTCTGTTTTAAGCTTAAAAATTTGAATTCCCTGAGGCAAAGCCTTGGGGAATTTTATTTTTAAATAATTTAAGAGTTTACTAGCATTTTTCAGGATTTTGATGATAGAAACAATAATTTTCAGTAATCCATTTAGCAGTTTCTGTATTTATCGTGAAGTCCAATGCCGGTTATAATCATTGGTTTTATTTTATTCAAACGTGACTCTTTGGTAGCTTCCCGTTTAGCCGTAGTAATATAGTTGGCATATTCTCTTTGTTTTCCTTTTGTGAGCTGAAGAAAAGATTTTTTCAATCCTTCATCATTCTCCATTGCTTTTTTTAATTCCATAGGGAGTACTAGCTTTTTACCAATTACTGGTTTTATCTCTTTCCCTTCCTGATGGTTTTTTATAGCTTCAGATACATATTTGCGAAGAACTTCAGGTTTTATTTGCTGATCTTTTATAAACCGTATTTGTCTTAAAGCTTTGGTTTTTTCTTCCTGAGCGTTATGGAGCAATGCGGTGTTATTTTTCAACAATGCCCCATTAAAAAACCAAAATGCACAATGATGCTTGAAAGCCGCGATCCCTATAATATTTTTACCATTTACAGTATAAACAGGAGCCCCCCACTTTATGCATTCTTCCAATTCAAAACCATCTAAAATGCTTCGAAGACTATGCAGTTTTTTCTTCCATCCGGGATGCGTTTCAATATACTGATCTACCGATTTTACAGCCATTTCTTAAGTGTTAAAGGCATTTTTTTATTTATATTTTTCGCAAGTCAGTTCGGCTATTTTAACAATCACTTCAGTGGCTTTTTGCATACTTTCTACTGGTACATATTCATATTTTCCGTGGAAATTATGTCCACCTGCAAAAATATTAGGACAGGGTAGTCCCATATAACTCAGTTGAGCTCCATCGGTTCCTCCTCTAATTGGTTTTAAAAGGGGTTCAATATTTGCTGCTTTCATCGCATTTTCGGCAATTTCTATAATGTGCATTACCGGTTCAATTTTTTCCCTCATGTTGTAATACTGATCGGTAATTTCAACAGAAATACAATCATTTTCATACTGGGAACAAATCTCTGAGGCCAGGTCCTGCATCATTTCTTTGCGGGCCTTAAAATGACCTAGATCGTGATCTCGAATGATATATTCCAAAACAGTTTCTTCTACATCACCTCTAATATCACTTAAATGAAAAAATCCCTGTCGATCTTCTGTGTGTTCAGGACTTTCCAATCTTGGTAGTGAATTGATGAAATCTACCGCAATATATTGGCTGTTCACCATCTTATCTTTGGCGTATCCTGGATGTACTGCTTTTCCCTGAACTCTAACAATAGCTTTCGCTGCATTGAAATTCTCAAATTCCAATTCACCTATTTGACTGCCATCCATTGTGTAGGCCCACGCTGCGCCAAACTTTTTAACATCAAATTTATGTGCACCGCGACCAATTTCCTCGTCTGGGGTAAATCCAACTCGAATCTTGCCATGAGCAATATCAGGGTTGTCCAGCAAATATTTCATCGCCGTCATTATTTCTGTAATTCCGGCCTTATCATCAGCGCTTAATAAGCTGGTGCCATCGGTCGTGATAATAGTTTGGCCTTTATATTGCTTTAAATCATCAAAGTATTCAGAAGATAGAACGATATTTTTTTCCTTGTTCAAAATAATGTCAAGGCCATCATAATCCTCAATAATTTGAGGTTTAATATTGCTCGCATTAAAATCGGGAGAAGTATCGAAATGCGAAATAAACCCAATAACTGGGACTTTATGCGGAACATTTGCAGGAAGTGTAGCCATTACATACGCGTGCTCATCTATACTGACCTCGGTCATTCCCATTTCCTCTAGTTCTTCGGCTAATTTTCGGGCTAGGACCCATTGTTTCTTAGTGCTCGGTGTGGTTTGGCTTTCGGGATCGCTCTGGGTATCTATTGTTATGTAGCTAATGAAGCGATCTATGATACGCTGTTTATTGATCATTGGTTAGGAATTTGATTCAAAATTAAACATTCGTATTTCAGGCTCAAAACCTTTTAAGATTTACTGCTTGATTTTTATGATTTCTCCTATTTTTGCACAAACCAACTATTATGTACAAATCTACGCTTCGTCCCTTATTATTTCGGTTTGACCCGGAATGGGTGCATCATTTCACCTTCAAAACCTTAAAAAAAATCGGAAAAACCAGTGCTTTTAAGAAGTTTATGAAAAATAAATTTCAGGTGGAAGATCCAAGGTTAGCCCGTGAAGTATTTGGTTTGAGATTTAAAAACCCAGTGGGTTTGGCGGCGGGCTTTGATAAGGATGCCAAGCTTTTTCAGGAATTATCCGATCTCGGGTTCGGTTTTATTGAAATAGGAACCCTAACCCCAAAACCACAACCCGGAAATGAGAAAAAGCGACTTTTCAGGTTAAAAGAGGATAATGCCATTATTAACCGAATGGGTTTTAATAACGATGGGGTAGAGGCAGCAGTTGAAAGACTCAAGAGAAACAGGAATGTTTTGGTTGGTGGGAATATTGGGAAAAACAAAGCGACACCAAATGAGAAAGCGGTAGAGGATTATACCATTTGTTTTAATGCTTTATATGATTTTGTAGATTATTTTGTGGTAAATGTTAGTTCGCCCAATACGCCAAATTTAAGGGAATTACAGGATAAAGCGCCCCTTACCAATTTGTTGAAAACCCTACAAAACTTAAATGCTGAAAAGCCAAAGCAGAAACCGATTTTATTAAAAATCGCACCTGATCTTACTGATGCCCAGCTTATGGACATTATTGATATTGTAAAAGAAACAAATATAGCAGGAGTAATTGCCACAAATACCACTATTTCGCGGGAAGGCTTAACATCTGAACATAAGAACGAAACAGGTGGGCTAAGCGGAAAACCGCTTAAAAATCGTGCTACAGAAGTGATCCGATTTCTTTCTGAAAAAAGTAATAAAGCTTTTCCTATTATTGGCGTTGGCGGAATTCATTCTGCTGAAGATGCTTTGGAAAAACTCGAAGCTGGTGCTAGTTTAATTCAGCTTTACACCGGATTTATTTATGAGGGTCCGGGGTTGATAAAGAAGATTAACCGCGCCATTTTAACCAAAGAAGCATAGGACAGATGATCCAGATTTACTATAGTCTATTATTTGGCTTTAAATAAAAAATCGGAAAGAATATAAATTTTGTTAGAACAACTAATTCCTTTTTTAACCGCGTCGGTAATTCTTACTATTTCACCCGGGCCTGATATTGTATATGTGATGGTGCAGGGAATGGCTAATGGAAAGAAACACGGTTTTGTTACTGCTTTGGGACTTGCCTCTGGGATTATAGTTCATACCAGTCTTGTAGCTTTTGGGGTTTCAGCAATAATTAAGAGCTCAGATATATTATTTTTTATAATCAAACTATTCGGAGCGGTATACCTTTTATACCTTGCATTTCAGGTTTATAAAAGCAACCCAGAAATCGCTTATTCTGCCGATGGAATAAAAGAAAAATCTCTTTTCTCCCTGTTTAAGCAGGGCTTTATAATGAATGTCCTGAACCCGAAGGTTACGATATTTTTTCTGGCTTTCTTTCCTGGCTTTCTATGGGAGCCAAACAGAAATACCCTTATACAGTTTTATACCCTGGGAACGATCTTTATGATTTTAACCATAATAATATTTGGCAGCGTAGCTTTGCTGGCCGGGAAGATTTCAACTTACCTTAAAGAACACGAACTTTCTGGGGTAATTTTAAAATACTTGCAAATCGTGGTTTTTGTGGGAATCGCGGTCTTTATACTAATTTGAGGTTTGAATTACTTTTTTCTTGTTAGAAACTTAGTACAATAGCTTTTATGAAGCTTTCAGTTAAATAAAATGAATTAATTCTTATCCGTTTTTAAATAATCCTTAAAATACTATCTTTGGAGATATGGATAAAATCAAGCTTATTGAATGTCCCAGAGACGCAATGCAGGGCATTAAAACCTTTATTCCTACTGACCAAAAAGTGCAGTATATTCAGGCTTTGTTGCGCTGCGGCTTTGATACTATAGATTTTGGAAGTTTTGTTTCCCCAAAGGCGATTCCACAGATGGCCGATTCGGCTGAAGTTTTGTCCAAATTAGATCTTTCTGCTACCAAAAGTAAATTGCTGGCTATCGTGGCCAATACAAGGGGTGCGCAGGACGCCTCGGTACACGAGGAAATTGATTATCTGGGCTACCCTTTTTCTATTTCTGAAAATTTTCAGATGCGAAACACCCACAAAACTATTGCTCAATCGGTAGATATTTTAAGGGAGATCCTTGAAATTGCCGAAAAGTCTAACAAAAAAGTTGTGGCTTATCTTTCGATGGGTTTTGGAAATCCCTACGGCGATCCGTGGGATGTAGATATTGTAGGGAAATGGACTGAAAAGCTTTCGGCTATGGGAGTGAAAATCCTCTCTTTATCTGATACTATTGGAAGTTCCACTCCAGATATTATTGAATATTTATTTTCAAATTTAATTCCAAAATATCCGGAAATAGAATTCGGAGCCCATCTTCATACCACGCCTACCAGGTGGCATGAGAAAATTCACGCTGCCTACCAGGCCGGATGCCGTAGGTTCGATGGGGCAATTCAGGGCTTTGGGGGTTGCCCGATGGCTAAAGATGAATTAACAGGGAATATGCCTACAGAAAAAATGATTTCCTACTTTAATTCAAAAAAAGCAGACTCCAATATTAAAATGACCAGTTTTGAGTCGGCCTATAATGAAGCTTCCAAAATTTTTAATGCTTATCATTAATCCTCAAATTTAAATTTCTGAATACTAAAGAGTTTTAAAGCTGTTTTTGCTTTAAAAATCGTATATTTGCACGCAATTAAATCTTTAATTGCTATGATCGCACACGAATCCAAAATTTTAGGAGAAGGCCTTACTTACGACGATGTATTGCTTGTTCCAGCTTACTCAGAAATATTACCTCGGGACGTAAGTATTCGCACGAAATTCACTAAAAACATCTCTATTAACGTTCCCATTGTCTCTGCTGCTATGGATACAGTAACCGAATCCAGAATGGCTATTGCAATGGCTCGTGAAGGAGGAATTGGTGTGCTGCATAAGAATATGACGGCCGAGCAACAGGCGCTCAAAGTGCGTAAAGTTAAACGTGCCGAAAGCGGCATGATCATAGATCCGGTTACACTGCCAATTACGGCAACGGTTAGTGATGCTAAAGCAAGTATGCGAGAACACAGCATTGGAGGTATTCCTATAGTTGATGAGCAGGGGAGGTTGTTGGGAATCGTAACCAACCGGGATTTGCGTTTTGAAAAGAATAATAAAAGACCAATTTCTGAAGTGATGACTTCTGAAAATTTGGTTACAGTTGCCGAGGGAACCTCTCTGGATCAGGCAGAAGATATTTTACAAGAGTACAAGATCGAGAAGTTACCCGTAATCAACAATGAGAATAGATTGGTTGGTCTTATCACCTTTCGGGATATTACTAAACTTACCCAAAAGCCGAATGCCAATAAGGATAGCTTTGGAAGACTTCGTGTAGCCGCGGCTATCGGGGTAACTGCAGATGCTGTGGAACGCGCTGAAGCTCTGGTGAATGCGGGAGTGGATGCTATTATTATTGATACCGCTCACGGACATACCAGAGGGGTGGTTTCGGTTTTAAAAGATGTAAAAGCTAAATTTCCTGATTTGGAAATAGTTGTAGGAAATATCGCCACTGCTGAAGCTGCTAAATACCTGGCGGAAGCCGGTGCAGATGCAGTTAAAGTCGGGATTGGACCTGGCTCAATTTGTACTACAAGAGTGGTTGCAGGTGTTGGTTTTCCACAGTTTTCGGCGGTACTGGAAGTTGCGGCGGCCTTAAAAGGAAGTGGTGTTCCGGTTATCGCTGATGGGGGAATTAGATATACGGGGGATATTCCAAAAGCACTAGCAGCAGGCGCGGATTGTGTGATGTTAGGCTCTTTGCTCGCAGGAACCAAAGAATCTCCGGGGGAAACCATCATTTACGAAGGAAGAAAATTTAAATCTTATCGCGGAATGGGTTCTGTAGAGGCCATGCAAAAGGGTTCTAAAGACCGTTATTTTCAGGATGTGGAGGATGATATTAAGAAACTGGTTCCAGAAGGAATTGTAGGTCGTGTGCCGTACAAGGGTGAACTAGAAGAGAGTATTCACCAATTCGTAGGGGGGCTAAAAGCCGGAATGGGCTATTGCGGTGCTAAAGACATACCCACCCTTAAAGAACATGCAAAATTTGTAAAAATTACTTCTTCCGGAATTCACGAGAGCCACCCTCATGATGTGACCATTACCAATGAATCGCCGAATTATAGCAGGTAATTTATTATCTTAATAAATAAAGAAAGCCCTCCTGAATTTTAAAATCCAGGAGGGCTTTTCTTTGTGCTTAAAAGCTATAATTTTAATTATCTTCAGTCGTTACAGGTGTGGATGCTTTAATTCCCATTTTATCCATGACTTTTTGGGTGATGTCATATTCTTCAGCTGAAAAGGCAAGACTGTTTCCTCCGGCGTGAAGGATTTGAGTGTAACCTTCTTCTATAATGACTTCTCGCATGGCGGCGTCAATTTTATCATAAAGCGGATTGGTAAGTTCATTTCTGCGCAACTGCATCATAACCTGAGCTCGCTGTCTAAATTGTTTAATTAAGTTCTCCAGTTCTATTATTTTAGATTCCCTTTCCTGGCGAACGCTATCAGAAAGAATTTCAGCATCGGCCTGGTAGCTCTTTACAAGCGTATCATATTTTTTTATGTTATCCTGGAAATCCTCTTGTAATTGTTTGTCGTAGGCCTTCAATCCTTCATTGACTTCTTCCATTTCAGGCATCTGGGCAAGGATATAGTCAGTGTCTATGGTTCCTACTTTGGTTTGTGCGTTTGCAAAAACGCTAAAACATAAAAAGACAATCAATAAACTGCTTCGTATCATAATAATATAGTTTTTGGCAAATATAATAGCAGCTTTTAATTATTCATACTAAATTTCTTAAAACTATTTTTCTTTTAAAACACTATGACCTTTTTCTACAAATGCTTTAAAATCCATCATGTATTGGTATGATTGTTTTCTAAAGGCTCCTGGCATAAGAATACCCATTAATTTCATAAACCCGTTAAACCTAAATTCATTATGGGAGATCCACAGGGTTTGGTCTTCAGGTGTTTTTTCAAAAAAGTTCTCCTGAATATTATAAACCCCTTTGGCTTTATAATTGGCGTGAAATTGATTTGGTAGATCATTTTTAATAATGGTTTCTTCCATTTCAATTTCACGTTTTCCCATCTTGTATTGCAACATATTTTTAGAACCTTCTTCTCCTAAATTTCCACTGATGGGGGTCATAGAAATAAAACCGCGTTGCCAGTGCTTCATATTATCTGGATTTTTGAATGCTTCAACAATTTCTTTTCTGGGCTTTGCTATTTTTATCTCAGTAGTATATTTCATCATTAAAATTTTTAATTCAGTGAAAAGTTAACTTTTAAATTCTGCTTAAAGAATTAAAAAGAAACACATTTAAGATATTTAAAACAACTAAACCGATAATTATAATTTTAACTACCTGTAATCGTTTAAACATAAGCTTGTAGAACCTAAATGAATTCTTATTTTTGTTCACGCGCAAACTAAAGGCTGTTATTCATTTGAAAATGGTATGTAAATTGCTGTGTCAATAACCAATGAATTTGAAGGTGTCACTTTTATTTATATGTTTTTTGCCTGCTTTTTTTTTGCTGGCAGGATGTTCTTACTTTGAGAAAGAGGAAGACCGTAAAATTCTGGTAAGAGTTAATGAATCTTATTTATATGAGGAAGATATTAATGCTTTAATAAACGAAAATACCTCTAAAACTGATAGTGCGATTATAGTCTCTAATTATATTACCCGATGGGCTACCCAGCAACTGCTTATAGATAGGGCACAGCTAAACCTCCCCGAAAGTCAGCAGCGAGAATTCAGAGATTTAATTGAGAATTATAAAAACGAGCTTTATACTAGTGCTTACAAAGATGCTGTAGTGAGTAGAAAATTGGATAGTACCATTCCAATGGAAGAAATGAAGGGCTATTTTGAAGAAAATAAAGGGAATTTCAAACTTACTGAAGATCTGCTGAAATTGAGGTATGTAAACTTGTTAGAAGGTAATACGAATTTAAAGGAAGTGAAATCTTACCTGACCCGCTATAAAAGGAAGGATAAACAGGAGCTGAACAAACTTTCACTTCAGTTTAAAAGTTATGCTTTAAATGATTCTGTTTGGGTAAAATTAAAAACAGTTTACGATAAGATACCTGCTTTAACTGCGGATCATAGAGAGGAGCTTTTAAACAAATCTAATTTTCTTCAGGTAGAAGATTCATTAGGTGTATATTTGATCTATGTAAAAGATGTGTTGGAACGTGGGGAGGATGCTCCCTTTGAGTATGCTAAGCCAACAATAGAAAAGATTTTGCTTAACAAGCAAAAGCTTGACCTAATAAAAGAACTTGAAAAAGATATTACAAAAGATGCAATTAAAAATGAACAATTTGAAATCTATAATTAAAACATGCGGCTTAATTTTAGCCGTTTTATTTGGCTTTACCGGGTACTCGCAAGATGTTATTGTGACCGATAGTACCTCTATTCAACCTGAAGATGAAATCGCTCGAAATACTATTGCTAAGGTAGACAATTCAGAGCGAAGAAAGGTAGATGGAATTGCAGCTGTAATTGGGGATTATATCATTCTTGATAGTGATGTAGCTATGATGTATAAGGATATGGAAAGCCAGGGAATGTCTACAGCCGATGTAACCGATTGCCAACTCGCAGGTTCGCTAATGGAGAATAAACTCTACGCGCACCATGCTATTCAGGATAGTATTATAATAATGGATGCCGAGGTTAATAATTATATTGATCAGCAAATATCTGAAATGGTTCGACAGGTAGGTTCTATGGAAAAAGTCCTGGAATTTTATAATAAAGAAAATGAAGCGGAATTTAGAAGTGAATTGTTTGAGCTCAATAAGGAACGCCAGCTTGCAAGCCGTATGCAGCAAAAAATTATAGAAAGTGTTTCCATTACTCCTCAGGAAGTAAGAGCTTATTATGAGAGTATTCCAGAAGATGAACTCCCGGTTTTTGGTGAGGAAATAGAACTCTCTCAAATTGTGATTAAACCTGAAATACCACAAAGTCAAAAACAAAATGTAATCGATCGTTTAAACGAGTACCGGGCCGATATTTTAGAAAATGATGCCAGTTTTGCAACCAAAGCCATTTTGTATTCACAAGACCCTGTAAGTGCAAGAGACGGCGGTAGAATTACGCTTTCCCGTAAAGATAATTTCGTGAAAGAATTTAAAGATGTCGCTTTTAGTTTACAGGAAGGTGAGGTAAGCGAACCATTTGAAACAGAATTTGGATATCATATTATCCAAATAGATAGAATTAGAGGCCAGCAGGTGGATCTTAGACATATTTTGCGTATTCCTGATGTGACCAACGAATCGGTTGAAAAAGCTAAGACAAAAATTGATAGTATTAGGACGATGGTTGAAAAGGGAACCATTGATTTTGCAGAAGCTGCCCGTAGATTTTCGGATGAAGAAGAGACCAGAGCCGATGGAGGAAAACTTATTAATCCCAGAACTGGAGATACACGATTTGAGCTTTCTAAAATAGATCCTAAATTATATGATGAAGTTGGAGAGTTACAGGGAGGGGAACTTTCCCTAATACTACGAGATCAGGATAGAACAGGGCGACCATATTTTAAACTGATAAAGGTAAATCAAAGAATTCCTGAACACGAAGCAAATTATGCAACGGATTATTCTAAAATAAAGGAACTTGCACTTCGTGATAAGCAATTAGAAGCTATTGAAGAATGGCAGAAAGAAAAAATTGGCGATACTTATATTAAAGTGAACGGGAAATTTAAAGACTGTGAATATACCAGTAACTGGTTAAAAAAATAGTATTCTATCAATGTCAGACGTTGCTCTTGTAGAAAACCTGGTCGTTAAGCACCTGGAATTAAAGAAAGAAATTGCCAAAATTATTATAGGGCAGGATGTGGTTGTAAACCAGATTCTGCTTTCGGTTTTTTCAGGAGGGCATTCGCTGCTTGTTGGAGTCCCCGGTTTAGCTAAAACATTAATGGTGAACACTATTTCCCAGGCTCTTGGTCTGGATTTTAAAAGAATTCAGTTCACCCCAGATCTTATGCCTAGTGATATTCTTGGCGCAGAAATACTGGATGAGAAGCGGAATTTCAAATTTATAAAAGGCCCGGTTTTTTCAAATATCGTTCTTGCCGATGAGATAAACCGGACCCCGCCTAAAACTCAGGCTGCTTTATTAGAAGCAATGCAGGAGAGGTCTGTAACTGTTTCCGGGCACAATTACCGTTTAGCTAATCCTTATTTTGTACTGGCCACGCAAAACCCTATAGAGCAGGAGGGGACTTATCCTTTGCCTGAAGCTCAACTGGATAGGTTTATGTTCTCTATCCTGCTGGAGTATCCAAGTTTTCAAGAAGAAGTCGATGTAGTTAAAAGCACAACTTCAGATAAAACACAAAAGATTAACGCTTTATTTTCTGCTGAAGAAATCGTAGAAATTCAGCAATTAATTCGTAGAATCCCGGTAGCTGATAACGTAGTGGAATACGCTGTAAAACTAGTTGGAAAAACAAGACCGGATTCAGAAAACGCTCCGGGATTTGTAAAGAATTACCTGGATTGGGGTGCGGGTCCACGCGCCTCACAAAACCTAATTCTGGGTGCCAAATCGCACGCGGCGGTAAATGGAAAGTTTTCGCCCGATATTGAGGATGTACAGGCAGTCGCCATAGGAATTTTACGTCATAGAATCATTAAAAACTATAAGGCAGAAGCCGAAGGAATTTCAGAAGAAAAAATTATCAGAGATTTATTTTAATGGTACCAATATTTATTAAATATAGGGTTTTATTAGGTGTTCTCTTTTACCTATTAATGGGAAGCGATTTTTTTACGAATGTTTTGGGTTTGGATATGCTTCTTAGTAGTTATCTAAACTGGACTGCCACAGGCCTTCTTTTTATTTTTTTGTTATTTATAGTAATAGATATGTTTAGGCAGAAACTAAATAATAAAACATTCTAGATAATTTCCATGTTTATACTTCCATTTTTCGCACCGGTGGTTTATTTATTTCGTAGAAAAAAATTACTTCATCTTCAGAATAATATTTTTAGAAACTCAGGTAATGCATAATATGCCTTATCAAGAATGGGTTTAAATTTTAAATTCTTTTCGATTATACATTGATTTATTTAAAATAAAAATTCTTTATTTTACGAAATTCATAATATTCAATTCATTTATTAAGTTTAGTTAAATTTATAGCATCATAAATTATGAAAAGAAAAATTATTTTCATTAAATTTTGATAATCACCTCTAATTTTCAAAATCCGTTCGAAATTCTTAAATTTGCGAGACTTTTTGAGAACTAAATACACAATAAAATGGCGTACGATATTGATATGATTAAGAAGGTTTACAGCCAAATGGCCGAACGTGTGAATACTGCACGGGAGGTAGTTGGAAAACCTTTGACCCTTTCAGAAAAAATTCTTTATTCGCATTTATGGGATGGAACAGCGAAAGAAGCTTACCAAAGAGGTAAAGACTATGTAGAATTTTCTCCAGACAGGATTGCCTGCCAGGATGCAACGGCCCAGATGGCTTTATTGCAATTTATGCAAGCTGGAAAAAAACAGGTTGCTGTACCCACCACGGTACATTGTGACCATCTTATTCAGGCCAAAATGGGAGCAGCAATTGATCTACAGGCAGCAAATAAAAGTAGTAGCGAAGTTTTTGATTTCCTTGAATCTGTTTCTAATAAGTACGGAATTGGATTTTGGAAACCTGGTGCAGGAATTATTCACCAGGTGGTTTTAGAAAACTATGCTTTCCCTGGGGGAATGATGATTGGGACTGATTCTCATACGGTAAATGCCGGTGGACTTGGAATGGTTGCAATTGGTGTTGGTGGAGCTGATGCGGTAGACGTAATGGCCGGAATGCCATGGGAACTTAAGTTTCCAAAGCTTATTGGTGTAAAACTAACTGGAAGTCTTTCTGGTTGGACCGCTGCAAAAGATGTGATTTTAAAAGTAGCAGGAATTCTAACTGTAAAAGGAGGAACCGGGGCAATAATAGAATATTTTGGGGAAGGAGCCCGGTCTATGTCAGCTACAGGGAAAGGTACCATTTGTAATATGGGAGCAGAAGTAGGTGCAACCACTTCAACTTTTGGATACGATGAATCTATGGATCGTTACCTGCGTGCTACCAACCGAGCCGATGTTGCGGATGCAGCGAACAAGGTCAGCGAACATCTAACCGGAGATGATGAAGTTTACGCAAACCCAGAGCAGTATTTTGATGAACTGATTGAAATAAACCTTTCTGAGCTAAAACCCCACCTTAACGGGCCATTTACTCCCGATTTGGCAACACCTATTTCTGAAATGGGAGCTAAGGCAAAAGAAAACGATTGGCCAATTAACGTAGATTGGGGATTAATAGGTTCATGTACTAACTCTTCCTATGAAGACCTTACCCGTGCGGCATCAATCGCTAAACAAGCTGTAGATAAAAAGGTAAAGGCTAAATCTGATTTTGGTATTAATCCAGGGTCGGAAACAATTCGGTTTACAGCAGAGCGGGATGGTTTGTTGCAAATTTTTGAAGACCTTGACGCAACTATCTTTACCAATGCCTGTGGACCCTGTATTGGTCAATGGGACCGAAGTGACAGAAAAGGTGAGGAAAAGAATACGATTGTTCATTCTTTTAACCGTAACTTCTCTAAACGCGCTGATGGTAATCCAAATACCCATGCCTTCGTAGGTTCTCCTGAAATGGTGGCGGCAATCGCAATTTCAGGTCGTTTAGATTTTGACCCTACCCGTGATAAACTAATTAACGAAGACGGCGAAGAAGTGATGTTAGATGAACCAACAGGAATTGAATTGCCAACCAAAGGTTTTGCAGTTGAAGATCCTGGTTACTTAGCACCAAATGAAGATGGAGCAACAGTTGAAGTGAAAGTAGCACAAGATAGTGAAAGACTTCAATTATTAACTCCATTCGAGCCTTGGGACGGAAAAAACCTAACAGGAGCTAAATTGTTGATCAAAGCCTTTGGAAAATGTACTACCGATCATATTTCTATGGCTGGTCCGTGGTTACGCTACAGAGGTCATTTAGATAATATTTCCAATAATTGTCTTATCGGCGCGATTAACGCTTTTAATAAAAAGACAAATTTTGTAAAAAACCAACTTACCGGTGAATACGATGGTGTGCCCGCTGTACAGCGTGAATATAAAAAAGAAGGTGTTCCAACAGTTGTGGTAGGGGATCATAACTATGGGGAAGGTTCCTCAAGAGAGCATGCAGCTATGGAGCCGCGTCACCTTGGAGTGAAAGTAGTACTTGTAAAATCTTTTGCTCGTATTCACGAAACCAATCTTAAAAAACAAGGGATGTTAGGTTTAACTTTCGACAATGAGGCCGATTATGATCTTATTCAGGAAGATGATACCTTTAACTTTATCGATCTTGAAGAATTTGCTCCAGATAAGCAAATTACCGTAGAGATCGTTCACGCTGATGGCAGTAAAGACACGATTAAAACAAACCATACTTATAACGAGCCTCAGATAGAGTGGTATAAACATGGTTCTGCTTTAAACTTAATTAAAAAGCAGAATGCTGCATAATTAAGACCGGTCTTATAGTATTTAAAGAGGCTGATTAAAACTCAAGCAATCTATCTCACCCAGAACCGAACTCGGTTCATGGTTAGCTCCTTAAAATCTTTGGTTTTAAAAAGAGTTAAAATGACAGAAAAGCTAATTTTGATCAGCCTCTTTTTGTGCTTTAGAGTTAGCTGTTAAGTACCTTTGTTTGCTACGTCTAAGAATAAAAATCCTATGATGAAAAAACTCTTTAGTAACCAGTGGGCAAATATTATATTTATTGTAATTATTTTGGCTTTGATTATTCCGCAAACTCGTAAGCCTATTCAGATTGTTGTAAACAAGATTTTTGCATTTAGTCCATCGGTGACCGATAAGGAAGATAGAAGACAACTGGAAGATTATAACTGGACCCTAGAAAGTAAATCGGGAGAAAAAATTGATTTTGGTAAATCTAAGGGAAAAGTAATTATTGTAAATTACTGGGCTACATGGTGCCCTCCCTGTATTGCTGAGATGCCAAGTTTCCAAGAACTATATGTCGATTATAAAGATAAAATCGATTTTTACTTTGTTTCAGGAGAAGACCACGAAACAACCAACAATTTTCTCAAGCGAAAAGGTTATGATTTTTCCAGCTACAGGATGCTTTCTGACGATCCAAAACCTTTAAATGGGTATACACTGCCTTCCACCTACGTCATTGACCAAAATGGAAAAATTGTGGTAGACAAAGTTGGTGCCGCCGATTGGAATAGTCAGAGTTTTAGGCATACAATAGACGGGTTGCTAAAGAAATAATTCTCTTAATTTGTACCTTAAAATTATGTGGTATCAAAGATGTGGATAAAACCTAGAAGTTATCGACGAGGTTTTTGATCAGCTATTTTTGTCCCAACCGGTAATAGCTAAACATAATTCATCAATCATATAATTCTCAATTTTTTCTTTTTGCCCTAGCAACAGGTAGGTGATATTGTGAGGAAGATTTTCGGTATATAATTAAAATGTAGTATTGTCCTCTATTATCTAGTTTCCATTTATAGCATTTAAATTAGAAGACTTTTCTGAAGAATGACAATACAAAATCAAAGCTATATAGCGACAACATGATTTTTAGATCTTCGGAAACTGAAGTTTCTTCGTCTAAATACTTGAAAATTTCCTGCGGAGAATTTTTAGAATAGAATTTTGTGAAAATTCCCTCTCCTTTTTGGTTGTTTTTAGCAAGCACATCAAGGAAAATGGCATCATATTTTCTAAATTTATTATTGATTAAATGTTCTCCTGGTAGTCGGCCGCTTTTTATATTTTCTATGATTTTTGCGATACGCTTTTCTGTGTTTTTAAAAGAATAGCCGGTTGAAGGCTTTACCCAGCCACCACCAGTACCAATTTTGGTAACTAATCGAGTATTGGCATTATCAAAGGGATAATCTGTCATTGGGATAACGCCTGTTTCAGTGCTTTTAATTTGAAAATCTTTGGTCTTTAGAATTTTTTTGAAATAATCCTGAAGCATTTCATCATAGACTTTATCTTCGGTTAAGAAGGGAGAAAAAAAGGTATATTCAACCAAAGCTTTATTTGGTGTATAGGGAAGAATGTAAGTAAAAGCGGTAGCATCTGGATATTTAATTCGATAATCCATCATCGTAAATGCATCCGGTGTAAAGATTGGATCTGTTGTTTCTACTTCCCACCCCTTAAAATGCTGAAAAATGGTAGTATGTTTTTTACTTTCCTGGTAGGAAGGATCTACTCTGCTATCAAAGAAATGCGTGGCCCCGTAAGATTTTTTCCTGCCTTTAGCTTTCATCGTAACGGGATCTATATTTTGAATTTCATCGGTAATAAATTCAATATCTCCGGATAGTTTAATTTCCTCCTGTAATTTCTGATGATAATCTGCCGCTTTAATCATCTTGTAGCGATATGGAGGCAGTTGTAAATCTATATTTTTTTCGGATGAAATAAACTTTCCCCTACTCCAGGACTTGGTGAGTAAAGCATCCCATTTACCCTTTCCTTTCTCCCAGAAACACCAGGTTTTAATAGGTAAAGAAAAATCAGAATCTATTATTGCAATCCTTTTTCCTTTAAAAAAAACATCCCGGCTAAGTTGCCGGGCGAGTTGGAGACCCGCAAGACCTCCACCAATAATTACATAAAAGTATCTGGGACCTAACATTGGCTTAGATGCAACATTTTAAATTATTTTTTAAAATATTTGAAAGGTACGAATAACATTCCAAAACATTCCCCATCGTCTTTTCCAAGATGTTTATGATGCATTTTGTGCGCCCTTCTGATTCCTTTAGCATAGGAATTATTAGCATTTCTAAAAATTTTAAAGCGTTGATGAATAAAAATGTCGTGGACCGTAAAATAAGTTATTCCGTAGGCTAAAATACCTAAACCGATTGGCAAACCGATCCAAACATCTTCGTAACGCCAAAGTAGGAAAAAACCAATGCTTACCAAGGCGTAAAATATAAAAAAGAGGTCGTTACGTTCCCACCAGTGACTGTGGTCCTTATGGTGATGATCTTTATGTAATTTCCATAGAAGACCGTGCATGATATATTTATGAGTAAACCAGGCCATTCCTTCCATTGCAGCAAAGGTGCCAAGAAAAACAAATATCCATAATAAAATATCCATATTATATAAGATTTAATCTATAAGAAATATAAGATTTAGCCAAAAGCCCAGCTTTTTGATAATCAGGAACCCGAATTCTACTGTTTCTAATCTCCAGGGATGGCACTTTCTTAAGTTTATGTAATAATTTTCTATAATAAATATAAGCTGTGTATACACCAAATTTAGCTTCTACCGGTAAATGAGCAATTCCGCTTAAGCCGTGTTTAAAATCTACTTCAATTTCTGCTATAATTCGCTGTTTGCTAGGTTCATCTAATTGCTCAAGATTGGTGCCAGGAAAATAACTTCGACTAAGGTCCTCAAAATCGGCTTTTAAATCTCTTAAGAAATTTACTTTCTGAAAGGCAGAGCCTAGGCTCATAGCAGATTGTTTAAGTGATTCATATTTCTTATTATCGCCCTTCACAAATACCTTTAAACACATAAGACCAACAACATCTGCACTGCCATAGATGTATTCTTTATATTCTGCTACACTAAGATAGTCAGATTTATATAAATCTAACCGCATACTCTTCATAAATGCACGATAAAGCGATTCATCAATTTTATACTTGTGTACAGTTTCCTGGAAGGCATTTAATATAGGATTTAAACTAATTTTATCTTCTATTGCTTTGTAAAGATCTACTTCAAAATCGTTGAAGAGTCTTTCTTTATCGTAATTGTGAAAAGTATCTACAATTTCATCGGCTAAGCGTACAAAGCCGTAAATATTATAGATGTCCTGACGGATAGTGGGGGCGAGCATCCTTGTAGCAGTGGAGAACGAGGTGCTGTAATGATGAGTAACAGTTTTACTACAAGCCCGTGAAACGTTGTCAAAAATGGCTTTCATAATTTAATTTTCTTTTTGAATTAATCCTGCTGCGAGCTTTCCTGAAATTAAAGAAGGAGGAACCCCTGGACCAGGAACACTTAGTTGCCCGGTGAAAAATAATCTGTGCACTTTTTTGCTCTTCAATTTAGGTCTTAAAAATGCAGTTTGCAAGAGCGTATTTGCCAGACCATAGGCATTACCCTTATAAGAGTTGTAATCTTTTTTAAAATCTTTTACACAAAAAGATTCTTTAAAAAGAAGGTGATCGGTTACATTTTGAAAAGTTAGGCTTTCAAAACGAGCAATAATTTTTTGAAAATATTTTTCTCGAATTTCCGGAGTGTCTTCCACATCTGGAGCCAACGGAATTAAAAATATTCCAGCTTCTTTTCCATCCGGCGCAGCCGTATCATCGGTTACGGAAGGAAAACTTGCATAAAATAATGGATTTTCTGGCCACTGTGCATCATCATAAATGGCTTTTGCATGTTTTTCAAAATCGGTATCAAAAAATAAAGTATGGTGTGTTACATTTTCTAATTTTTTATTGAAACCTGCAAAAAAAAGCAAAGCTGAAGGAGCGAAGGTCTTTTTTTGCCAGTATGATTCCTTGTATTGTCTTTTATATTCGGGAAGCAAAGTTTCGGTATGATGATAATCGGCCCCACTTAGAATATAATCCGCTTTAATTTGCTTGCCATTGACCTTAATTCCTGTAGCAATGTCTTTCTCAACAAAAATTTCAGAAACCGCTGCATTGGTATTCATCTTTATTCCCAGCGATATTGCCAAGCTTTCGATCGCTTCAATAACTTTGTACATTCCCCCTTTAGGGTGCCAGGTTCCGAGACCAAAATCAGCATAATTCATAAAACTGTAAAAAGCGGGTGTATCACTGGCCTTAGCACCAAGAAATAAAACTGGGAATTCAAGAATTTGAATCAGTTTTTCATTTTCAAATTCTTTCCTTACTTCTTTAGAAATCGTACTAAAAAACTGGCCAATTTTTTTTGCTGTAGTGGGAGTAACCAATTCTAACGGTGAAACGCCTGGTCGGTATACGAGGTCCTTGATGGCGATATTATAATTATCCTGAGCCTTATCAATAAACCGTTTTAATTTTTTCGCACTCCCTGGTTCTTCGAGCTCAAAAGCAGCACAGATTTTATCAAGGCTATCTTCAATGGTAATACTCTCTTTTGCTGAGAAAAATACTTTGTAAGCAGGACTGAGCTTTTGCAATTCATAATAATCTGAAGGTTTTTTTCCAAAGTCAGCAAAAAAGCGTTCAAAAACATCGGGCATCCAGTACCAGGTGGGTCCTATATCAAAACAAAACCCATCCTTCTTTAACTGCCTGGCTCGCCCGCCAATTTGAGCATTTTTTTCAAAAATTTCCACCTGGTAGCCATCTTTTGCCAGGTAGCAAGCGGCCGCTAGTGAAGCGAAGCCAGAACCAATTATAGCAACTTTTTTTTTCATACTAATTTTAAAGGTTATCTATAAATTGGTTTAGGTGGGAATATGTTTTTACAAATGCAGGTAGTTCTTTATGTTGAACTTCCCTTATTTTGTGCCCGAAAAGTAATAGCTCATAGGTTTTCTTTTCGCAAACCTGCTCATTGAATTGAGTGATAAAATCCTCTACATCACCTGGAGCGGTGGTAAAATAACTTACGAAATTTATATTATCATGACGCTCTAGCAGATAACCAAGATCGGTTAAAGGCAGACTCGGACCCAAATAAATTGCTTTGTTCCCATGGTATAAAAGTTCGTAGTATAAATAAATAATTCCAATATCGTGAATTTCATTTTCAGGAAGAAAAAGCACGTATAATTTATCGGATGAGGGTTTGATTTCTCTTTTGATTTCAGCAAGGTGAAAATATAACTTCTGTTTAATGAGATCTACAATGTAATGCTCGTGAATTGGTTTAATGGTATCTGTTTGCCAAAGCATTCCAATTTGTTCCAACAGGGGGAGGAATACCTGATTAAAAATCTCGCGAAAGCTTTTATCTTTCCTGAGTGTTTCAAATGTATTATTGAACAGCTCTTCATCAAAATTCATCATAGATAATTTGAATGAATTCTGAGCCCGATTTTCTTTGCTTGCACTGGCAGAGATGCTTCTCACCATTTTTGAGATTTCCTCATCACTCAACTTGGAAATTCTTGAGATCTTATAACCGTGTTCGTTTAAGAAAGCAACGTTTAAAATCTTTTGAAGGTTAGAACTATCGTAGGACCTTATATTGGTTGAAGTGCGTTCGGGATTAAGGATATTATATCTTTTTTCCCAAATTCGTATGGTGTGAGCCTTGATTCCACTTAAATTTTCAAGGTCTTTAATGCTGAAATTTTGTTTTATTAGTTCCATATTGCGTTTAAGATAGTCAAATCTAATTAAAATTGAACATTAAACACTTTATGGAAGTGTTAAAATGTTTAATTGTTTAGTTAAATAGTTAAACATTAATTCGTATGACGAAAATTTCTTCTAAAACTGTACTTATAACCGGGGGTGCATCGGGAATCGGTAAATTAATGGGTCGCCAGGTTTTAGATCGTGGTGGTACATTGGTAATATGGGATATTGATAAATTTAATTTACAACATGTATTAAGTGAATTTAAAGATATTGGCGAGGTCTATGGTTACACCATTGATATCGCAAATACCACTTGGGTTCAGGAAATTGCAAAGCAGGTAGAGGAAGAAATTGGTCCGATTGATATTCTGATCAATAATGCAGGGATTGTTTTCGGAGGTTACTTTCATGAAAATTCCCTGCAACAAGTAGATAAGACAATTAAGATTAATGCTATTGCTCCAATGCAGCTAGCTCTTATATTCCTTCCCGGTATGCTGAAAAGAAAACAAGGGCATATTTGCAACATCACCTCCTCTGCTGGTCTGGTCGCTAATCCAAAAATGGCGGTTTATGCCGGAAGTAAATGGGCCATTACTGGTTGGTCAGATAGTTTAAGACTTGAAATGAAATATCTTAAGACCGGTATTGGGGTTACCACGGTTACTCCTTATTACATAAACACCGGAATGTTTAATGGGGTGAAATCCAGGATTCCAATTCTCGATCAGTACAAAGTGAGCAAAAGAATAATTAAAGCCATTGAAAACAATAGAATTTATTTAAGTATGCCCTGGAGTATGCGCCTGGTTAGATTGGCACAAGGACTTTTCCCTATTTGGTTTTACGATTGGTTTGTGGGCCGGATAATTGGAGTTTATAAAACAATGGACGAATTTAAAGGACGAAAACTATAAAATCATGGATGAAACTTCGGTAAATTCAATTTACGAAATTTACAATACCCAAAAATGTTATTTTGCCACGCAGGAAACCAAAAATATTGCGTTCAGACTCCAGCAATTAAGGAAGCTTAAAAAAGCAATATTGGATTATGAGGACAAAATAAATACAGCTTTATGGCTAGATCTGCATAAATCTCGAGAAGAGGCCTTTCTAACCGAAACTAGTCTATTGCTCAATGAGCTAAGACATCATATTAAGAACTTGAAAAACTGGGCAAAACCAAAGAAAGTAGGAACTCCAATCCATATTAAACCATCGAAGTCCAGGATTTTGTTTGAACCATTGGGAATAGGTTTAATCATCGCGCCCTGGAATTATCCATTTCAACTCTTGATCAACCCGCTGATTGGCGCAATTTCTGCTGGTTGTTGTGCCGTTTTAAAACCTTCACCGGAGACCCCAAATGTTGCTCGTGTAATTGAAGAAATGATTTCAGAAGTTTTTCCTGCTAAATATGTCGTAGTGGTACAGGGGGGTAAAAAAGCAAATCAGGAGTTATTTAAATATCCTTTTGATATGATTTTTTTTACTGGAAGTCCGCGTGTGGGTAAAATCGTGATGGAAGCTGCCGCACAACATTTGAGTAGAGTGGTGTTAGAACTGGGGGGAAAGAGTCCTTGTATTGTAGATAGGTCAGCAAACATAAAGATTGCCGCAAAACGAATTGCATGGGGGAAAATTATAAATGCAGGACAAACCTGTATAGCACCCGATTATTTGCTGGTTCATAAAGATATTAAAACAGAATTGCTAAATGAAATTACCAAAGCTTTTGAAGCCATGCTGGGTGAAGATATAGCAAACAGCAAATATTACGGAAGAATCATTAATTCAAATGCTATGAACCGTTTAATGAAATATTTGAATGGGCAAGTATATTATGGAGGTAAAGTGGATTTAGAAAAAAAGTACATCTCACCCACGATCATAGTAAATGTACTTCCTGAAGATGAAATTATGCAAGAAGAGATCTTCGGACCTATTCTGCCGGTTATGGATTTTGGAGATATAAGTGAAGCTTTATCCTTTATAAAGAAAAATGAAAGCCCCTTAGCCTTATATTACTTCGGTAAGGATAAATCAGCTGAAAAGGTGCTACGAGAAACAACTTCCGGCGGAGCCTGTATCAATGATACACTACTACATGTGGCTAATCATAAATTACCATTTGGTGGCGTAGGGAACAGTGGTATGGGTAAATATCATGGTAAAGAAAGCTTTTTGGCCTTTACACATGAAAGAGGAGTTGTAACATCAACTACAATACTCGATATATCCTTGAAATATCCTCCTTACAAATTTTTTAGATTGATCAAAAAAATACTGGGATAGCAATTTTGAAAGTGCCCGGAGCGGGAGTCGAACCCGCACGCCCTAATGGACACATGGCCCTCAACCATGCCTGTCTACCAGTTCCAGCACCCGGGCTTAAAACAAGTCTGGAAATAGTGAATTTCCATGGGCTGTAGCAAAAAATGAATCCCACTGTTTGGAATTCTGAACTTAAAATGTGATCTGGCTGGGGCTCGAACCCAGGACCCTCTCCTTAAAAGGGAGATGCTCTACCAACTGAGCTACCAGATCGGATTTCAGTATTTCAAAAATAATTCCTGTCACAAAGAATTCTAGACTATAAAAGTGATCTGGCTGGGGCTCGAACCCAGGACCCTCTCCTTAAAAGGGAGATGCTCTACCAACTGAGCTACCAGATCATTAAAAAGCATCCGTCGTTTTGCGAATGCGGGTGCAAATATACATTCATTAATTTATTTTTCAAGCCTAAATTGAGATAAATTTATATTAGATTTGAATCCTTCTAATAATAAGTACTTTAACGATGAAAATATTTTTAACTGGCTATATGGGCTCTGGTAAGTCTGTAGTAGGTGAAATTCTTGCTAAAAAACTGAATTACAAATATGTAGATCTCGATGATCAAATAGAAGTGATCCAGGGAAAGAGCATCAATGATATTTTTAATGATAGAGGTGAATTGTATTTTAGAAAGCTGGAATCGCAAATTTTGGATGATATTTTAGAGGATAATTCTGACATGATTATCTCCTTAGGTGGTGGAACACCCTGTTACGGGGATAACTTTGAACGCATTTGTGAACACAGGGATACCAAAAGCGTTTATTTAAAAACTTCCATACAAACCCTCACTGAAAGGCTTTTTCTTGAAAAAGTTCATCGGCCGGTAATAAGTCACCTGGAAACGCGTGAAGCTTTAGAGGAATTTATAAGAAAACATCTATTTGAACGTGCTTACTATTACAGTCAATCAGATATTACGGTAAATGTAGATGATAAAACACCAGAATTCATTGCAGATCAGATTATTGAGAAATTATAACAGTTCTGCTTTAAATTTATCAGGAGAGAATGAGACCTTTACCATTTCATTTAAAGATGTAGAAAGGGAAATTCCTTTAAAATCTGCCTTTACCGGGTATTTCTTGTGATTTCGATCAACTAGAACTGCAGTTTTAAACTGCTTAAGCGGTACATTTAAAAAATGTCTTACCCCGTAAATCAAGGTGGTTCCTGAATTTAATACGTCATCGACGAGAATAACCGATTTGTTCTGGTAGTCTTCCGGCTCCAGTGAGGTAGTAATTTCTTCCAGTGGATTCTTTTTATTAACATAGACTTCGCAAAGCTGAATTTTAAGGGGCGAAATCTTTTCTAAAGCATCTTTCAAATGCGAAGTTAATTGGTAACCTTTTTTAGCAATCCCTGCCAAGATTATTTCCTTCTCATCAATATTGCTTTCATAAACCTGGTAGGCGATGCGTTTTATTTTATGCTGAATTTGTTCGTGATTTAAAATGAGTACACGTTCTTTCATTTGTTTATACTTTAAATCTTATAACTTTTTAATTATTTCAATGCTTCTCTCCAGAATTTACCGGTTTTTTTTTGAATTTGAAAAATAATTCATTTCCCTGTCTTGGTGGAATAGAATTATAACATGGCTCCAAAATTTCTATCTCAAAATATGGACTAAAATACGTTAAATATTCTTCTTTACTTCCCCCAAAAGGTGGCCCCTTTCCTGTAAGCGGGAAACTGAAAAGCAAGCCGATTTGCAGGCCATTTTCTTTTAAAAGCTCAGCGGATTTTTTTGCATAGTCCAATCTTGAAGCTACTGGTAGCGCACAGAAAAATGTCTGTTCAAATATAAGATCAAAAGTATCTTCAATCTCAAAAAAATCAAGGTGTAATATTTGATTTTTTGGAAAATCAGGAAACCGGGATTTCAAGTTTTTCAGCGGCGTCTCACTGATGTCGGCTACAAAAACATTTTTAAAGCCCTTTTCGAATAAATATTGGGCCTCATAAGCATTTCCTGCTCCTGGAATTAGTATTTTGAGCTGATGGTTTTCAAGATGGTCGATATAATGTTTCAGTGGGCTGGATATTTCCCCAATATCCCAGCCTGTTCGGTTTTCCTGGTAGCGCTGTGACCAAAATTGCGAAGAAAAACTACGCTTCTTTATCTTTTTCATCAGGGTTAGAATCAGTATTTTCAAACCAATCGTCTATATCGCGGCGATCCTTCTTAGTGGGTCTTCCGGTGCCCTTTTTACGATAATAATCCTTAGAATATTTTAAAAGCTCCAGTTTGTCAAAAGCTTCTTTAGGGGTTACATCCACTATATAAAGGTTTACCAGTTTAGCACCTACCCGGCTTGGCGGTAAATCTATAACTTCTAATTGGTAATCTATTTGATTTTTTCTAACTGTAAGTTTATCAGCTGGGAAAACTTCTTTGGATGGCTTTACATTTCCGCCATCCATTTTCACTTTTCCCTGCTTACAAGCGCTAGTTGCAATACTTCTGGTTTTAAAATATCTTACGCACCATAAAAACTTGTCAACTCTCATAAAATCTCTCCTTTAAAACTGCGTTAATCCTTAAACAAAAATACAAGATTATTGTATCTTGCGCGCCAAAAATAGAGACAATGCAATTAAACAAATTTTTTATTTTAAGCTTTATTTCAGCTTTAACCCTAATTTCCTGTGAGGAGGATGATAATGACAATACCCCGGAGGTTGAAATAAGGGATCCAGAGGAACAGGCTTTGACTGATGAAGATTCTATCAATGAATTCCTGGAAACTCATTTTTACAATTATGAGGAATTTGAAAATCCTTCTGATGATTTTGACTATATGGTACGTATAGATTCAATAGCTGGAGAAAATTCTGATAAAACACCCCTTTCTGAAGAAGAAAACTTAATTATGAAAACGGTTGTTAATGATAGTATAGCATATAATATGTATGTGCTAAAGGTAAGAGAAGGTCAGGGGCAGCGCCCCAAATTCACCGATTCTACACTTGTAAGTTATCGAGGGGAATTATTAAATCTTAATACTTTTGATAATGCCAACACCCCTGTGTGGTTTGATCTTACCACTTTAATTAAAGGTTTTTCGGCGGGAATCGTGGAGTTTAAGGGAGCTTCTGGTTATAAAGTGAATCCGGACAATACCGTAAATTTTAATGATGATTACGGAATTGGTGCTCTTATTTTCCCTTCTGGCTTGGGCTATTTTGCAAGTTCTCAGCCTAGTATTCCACCATATAGTCCCTTGATTTTTAATGTACAATTATTTAGAGTGAATGAAGCAGACCATGATAGGGATGGTATTCCCAGTTGGATGGAAGATCTCAATGAAAATAAAAATGTGATGGATGATGATACTGATGAAGATCAAACTCCAAATTTTGCCGATGCAGATGATGATGGTGATGGAACTCCAACACGAGAAGAAATAATTGTTAATGAAGATGGCACCCTGGAGTTTCCGGATACTAACGGAAATGGAACGCCAGATTATTTAGATCAAGATACTTTCCAATAATTGGAATTTCTTGCTTTCAAAAAAATAGAGGTTGTATCAAAGTTTGAATCACTTTTATACAACCTCTTTTTATTGGATTAAATCAGAAATCTTTTTTTAGCTAAAATGCATAGGATAAACTCAAGATCCATTGAGATGGTCTGGAATCTATTTTGAAATTTTCCTGGGCGGTTTCTGTTGCGCCAAATGCTGTGTTCTCGGTAAATGCGCCTTCGTATCTTACATCAAATCCCAATCGACCCAGATTTATCCCTGCCCCGACCTGGTAGCCAACAGTGATATCTTTTTCAACATCGCCAATGACTAGCTCGGTGTCCTCCAGCTCGTTATTGATAATATATTGGAAAGAAGGTCCGGCTTTGATATTAAGTGGACCAAAAACATTTACACCCAGCAAAATAGGAGCATCTATTTTATCTATTTTATAATTGAAAGTTTCGTATTCGGTATTTAAACGCGTAAACATTAATTCCGGTTGAAGAAAAATACCCACGATTTCAAATCGACTAAAGAGTCCTATATGATATCCAGACTTTTCTTTTCCTTCTATTATTTCGCCTAAATCATTAGCAGCCGTTTCTCTTTCAAGATCCCCGGTAGCTCCATAATTGAAACCACCTTTAATTCCAAAATCTGCTTCCTGAGCCATAATTCCTACAGAGGAAAACAGAAAAATAGCGGTAAACATTAATTTTTTCATAGTAGATTGTTTTATTGTTAGGTTCTAATAACGCACAAATCACGCTTATTATTTTTATTAAAATGAAAAAAGCCTTTAAGAAGCAGGTCCTCAAAGGCTTTAAAGATAATTAAAAAGATCTTTTATTTTCTTTTTAAAGCTTTTTCTACGGCTTTAATGATTGCTTCCGCGTTTAACCCGTATTTATCCATTAATTGTTCAGGCGTTCCGCTTTCCCCGAAAGTATCCTGTGTGGCCACAAATTCTTGCGGTGCTGGATGATTCTCAGCCAGGGTACGGGCAACACTCTCTCCAAGTCCGCCAAGGAAATTATGTTCTTCAGCAGTTACCACGCATCCGGTTTTCTTCACCGAATTAATAATGGCCTTCTCATCTAAAGGTTTAATAGTGTGAATATTGATCACATCGGCACTAATACCCTTTTCGGAGAGTTTCTGTGCTGCCTGGATCGCCTCCCATACCAGATGGCCGGTAGCGATAATGGTTACATCTTCCCCTTCATATAATCTCACCGCTTTACCGATCTCGAATTTCTGATCCTCTGCAGTGAAATTGGCCACTTTGGGTCTTCCAAAACGAAGATAGACCGGGCCATCGTGCTCGGCAATGGCCAAAGTAGCTGCTTTGGTCTGGTTGTAATCACAGGTGTTGATGACAGTCATTCCAGGTAGCATTTTCATAAGGCCAATGTCCTCCAGGATCTGGTGGGTGGCCCCATCTTCTCCTAAGGTAACTCCCGAGTGAGAGGCACAAATCTTGACGTTCTTTCCAGAGTAAGCGATGGATTGACGAATTTGATCGTAAACCCTGCCTGTTGCAAAATTGGCGAAAGTCCCGGCAAAAGGAATTTTCCCGCCAATGGTTAAACCAGCGGCCATTCCCATCATATTGGCTTCAGCAATTCCCACCTGGAAGAAACGATCCGGGTGCTCATCTATGAAATCCTGCATTTTAAGCGAACCTACAAGGTCGGCACATAATGCTACTACGTTAGGATTGGTCCTGCCAAGCTCGGTGAGTCCTGCACCAAAACCAGAACGGGTATCTTTCTTTCCTGTATCTGTATATGTTTTCATTCTTTGTCTTCTTTGTCATTTCCGCTTTCGCAGAAACCTATTTATTTTACCTTAATAGTCTCCTAAAGTTTCCGGGTTTTGCTCAAGGGCTTTCTCCAACTGTTCATCGTTTGGCGCTTTTCCGTGCCAGGCGTGGGTGTGCATCATAAAATCAACCCCGTTGCCCATCACGGTGGTCATAAGCACACAAACCGGTTTTCCTTTCCCGGTAAGGGATTTTGCCTGCTTTAAACCATCGAGTACCTGTTGCATATCATTTCCGTCTTCGATCTCCATTACCTCCCAGCCAAAAGCCTCGAATTTAGCTTTTATATTGCCCATAGGAAGAACCGTTTCGGTACTTCCGTCTATTTGCTGACCATTGAGGTCTACCGTAGCAATGAGGTTATCCACCTTGTTCCCTGCGGCATACATAATGGCTTCCCAGTTCTGGCCTTCCTGAAGTTCTCCATCCCCGTGAAGGGTATAAACCAGGTGCTTATCCTTGTTTAGCTTTTTAGCCTGGGCGGCGCCAAGGGCTACCGACATTCCCTGGCCAAGTGAACCTGAAGCTACGCGAATGCCCGGCAGGCCTTCGTGGGTGGTGGGGTGTCCCTGCAACCTGGAATCGATAAGTCGAAAAGTATTGAGTTCTTCTACCGGGAAATAACCGCTACGGGCTAAAACACTATAGAAAACCGGTGAGATATGGCCATTGGACAGGAAGAAAAGATCTTCATCTTTTCCATCCATATTAAACTCGGGCTTATGCTCCATAATCCCGCCCTGGTACAAAGCGGTAAAAAACTCTGTACAGCCCAGAGAACCTCCAGGGTGACCCGAATTCACTTTGTGAACCTGCCTTAAAATGTCCCGGCGAACCTGGGTGGCAAAATCTTCTAATTCTTTGATTTTTGACATTAAAGTAAAATTGTGTTGTTAAAATAATAGCCACAAAAATAGGTTTTTATAAAGCTTTGTCAAAGTGCTTGCCTGTCAGTTATTAAGAAAACTAATGAAGTAACTAACAATTTCCTGTTTTGAACTTCTTTTATTTGATTTTTAGTTGAGTATCTTTGCACTCACTTAAAAAGCACTATGAAATTTGATTTGTTGCGTACCGATGCCGGAAGTAAGGCTCGTGCCGGGACCATTACAACCGATCACGGTAAGATTGAAACACCTATTTTTATGCCTGTTGGAACGGTGGCCTCGGTCAAAGGTGTCCACCAGCGGGAACTTAAGGAAGAAATTAATCCTGATATCATTCTTGGAAATACCTATCATCTTTATTTACGTCCAAAAACCGAAATTCTTGAGAAAGCTGGAGGCTTACATAAGTTTATGAATTGGGACCGTAATATTTTAACCGATAGTGGCGGTTATCAGGTATATTCACTTTCCGCAAGAAGGAAAATTAAAGAAGAGGGTGTCAAGTTTAAATCGCATATAGATGGTTCTTACCATGTCTTTACTCCTGAGAACGTAATGGAGATACAGCGTGCTATTGGGGCCGATATTATTATGGCCTTTGATGAATGTACGCCTTATCCCTGTGATTATAAATACGCTAAGCGTTCCATGCATATGACGCATAGATGGCTCGATAGATGTGTGAGTCACCTGGATAAGCTTGATCCCTTATACGGATTTAATCAAACTTTATTTCCGATAGTTCAGGGAAGTACTTATAAGGATTTAAGAAAACAATCTGCAGAATATATTGCTTCCGTGGGAGCTGACGGAAATGCTATTGGCGGTCTTTCAGTTGGAGAGCCTGCTGAAGAAATGTACGCCATGACCGAGGTTGTGACTGAAATTCTTCCTGAGGATAAACCGCGATACCTGATGGGCGTGGGAACTCCTATTAATATTCTTGAAAATATTGCATTAGGTATAGATATGTTTGATTGTGTAATGCCTACCAGGAATGCTCGTAATGGCATGCTTTTTACAGCGCACGGGACCATAAATATTAAAAATAAAAAGTGGGAGGATGATTTCTCTGTTATAGATGAAATGGGAATTACTTTTGTAGATACCGAATATAGTAAGGCATACGTGAGACATTTATTTAGTGTGAATGAACTTCTCGGCAAGCAAATTGCTACCATTCATAATCTGGGTTTTTATATGTGGTTGGTGCGTGAAGCCAGAAAACATATCTTAGCCGGAGACTTTTCTACCTGGAAAAATATGATGGTAAAACAAATGGATAAAAGATTATAGCACTTGAAGATTTTAGATTGGTACATATTAAAACGTTATCTGGGAACTTTTTCCCTGATGTTATTATTATTTATACCAATTGGGATCACGGTGAATCTTGCTGAAAAAATTGGGAAAATACTTGCCAATGAAGTTCCATTTATAGAAGTGGTATTTTATTATATAGATTTCACCATCTATTTTGCAAATTTACTTTTCCCACTTTTCCTTTTTTTGTCGGTAATTTGGTTTACTTCTAAGTTGGCGAATAATACGGAAATAATTGCCTTTTTAAGTAGTGGTGTTTCTTTCTGGAGGTTTTTAAGGCCTTATCTTGTCGGCGCCACCATAGTGTGCATTTTTGCTCTGATACTTGGAATGTTTCTGGCACCAAAGGCCAGCAAAGGTTTTAATGAGTTTAAATACGAATACCTCAAGAAAGATATAGAAACCAAAGAAACCAGGGATGTTTACCGGCAAATAAATGACAATGAGTATATTTATGCCAGTCACTTCCAGCCCTTAACCAATTCAGCAAGAAATTTCACATTAGAACATTTTGAAGGGAATAAACTTCAGTTTAAGATTAGTGCCTCTAGTTTGAGATTTAACGAGGAGGATTCCATTTATTCCTTAACTAATGTAGATAAACGGATCGTAGGTGTAGATGGGGATTCTATTATTCATCAAAATAAATTAGATACTATCCTTCCTTTTGAATTTGATGAATTAACACCTGACGCCTATATTGCTGAAACTTTAAATTATTCTGAATTAAATGAGTTCATTGAAACTGAGCGGCGCCGGGGCTCAGGAAATATTAACAGGTACCTGGTTGTAGCATATAAAAGATGGAGTCTTCCGGTTTCAGCATTTATACTAACTATCATAGCCGTGGCTGTATCTTCTATGAAACGACGTGGTGGTATGGGGGTTAATTTGGCGGTGGGCATTACCCTTGCTTTTGTTTTTATATTTTTTGATAAGGTATTTGGTACGATGGCAGAGCAGTCTACATTCTCTCCATTAATTGCTGTGTGGTTCCCAAATATCACCTTTGGAATTTTGGCAATATTCCTGCTTTATAGAGCAAAAAGATAAGTTAGTAGATTTCTCAAAATTAATGGTCATTCTGCATATTTCTTCCTTTTAAAGTTTGTTATATTTGTAAGCTAATAAAAAACAAACCATAGCAACTTATGGAATATTTAGAATTTGAATTACCCATTAAAGAGCTGGAAGAGCAGTATGCAAAAGCCTGTAACATAGGTGCAGAGAGCGATGTTGATGTTACGGCTACCTGCAGGCAAATTGAAAAGAAATTAAAAGAGACCCGAAAAGATATATATAAGAATTTAACAGCCTGGCAAAGGGTTCAACTTTCCAGGCATCCTAACCGCCCATATACTTTAGATTATATAAACGCTATTTGTGGGGATACGTTTTTAGAGCTCCATGGCGATAGAAATGTAAAGGATGATAAAGCCATGATTGGTGGACTCGGTAAGATTGAAGATCAGAGTTTTATGTTCATTGGCCAGCAAAAAGGTTATAATACTAAAACCAGGCAGTACAGAAATTTTGGGATGGCAAATCCTGAAGGTTATCGAAAAGCTTTACGTTTGATGAAATCGGCAGAGAAGTTTGGGCTTCCTGTGGTAACCTTTGTTGATACTCCTGGAGCCTATCCGGGGCTTGAAGCCGAAGAGCGCGGACAGGGCGAGGCTATTGCCCGAAATATTCTGGAAATGACCAGGTTAAAAGTGCCGATTATAGTAGTTATAATTGGAGAAGGTGCCAGTGGAGGTGCTTTAGGTATTGGAGTTGGAGATAAGGTGATGATGCTTGAAAACACCTGGTATTCGGTAATTTCTCCGGAATCCTGTTCTTCTATTCTTTGGCGTAGCTGGGAGTTCAAGGAACAGGCAGCGGATGCATTAAAGCTCACTGCCAAGGATATGAAAAAACAGAAACTGATTGATGAAATTGTGAAAGAACCAATTGGAGGTGCTCATAGCAATAGAGAGGAAACTTTTGATACGGTAAAAAATGCAATTTTAGGGGCATATTCTGAATTTAAAAACTTATCACCAACAGATTTAGTGAATAAAAGAATGGACAAGTATTTAGATATGGGAGTATTTAAAGGCTAAAACCTTACCTATCATATCTTATTAAATTTCCGAAACCCTGGTTTCGGTTTTTTTTGCACTTATCAACACTAAAATTAAGTTTTCAACAACCTAATTGTTGAAGACCGGTTAATTAAGTAACTGATCTAATATTAAGATGCTCTTAACAATTTTTATACTTTCGTAATATGGATAAAATGACCGCCCCGCAGCAATTTTCAACAAAAACAAGCAATGTTATTAGCCTTGAAAGAGGCAAGCTTCCGCCACAAGCTGTTGATTTAGAAGAAGTTGTATTGGGAGCGATGATGATTGACAAAAAAGGAGTAGATGAGATCATTGATATCCTTAGTCCTGATGCTTTTTATAAAAACTCCCATAAATTAATTTTCGAAGCCATACATAAACTCTTTGAGAATACAGAAGCCATTGACTTATTAACCGTTTCAAACCAGTTGAAGAAGGATGGTAATTTTGAAAAGACGGGAGGCGATTATTACCTTATTCAATTAACGCAAAAGGTATCATCTTCTGCACATATTGAGTTTCACGCTCGTATTATTCTTCAGAAATACATCCAGCGGAGTCTTATTAAAATATCTAACGAAATAATTGAAGAAGCTTATGATGAATCAACCGATGTTTTTGATCTTTTAGACAGTGCTGAAGCTAAATTATATGAAGTAACCCAGGGGAATATTCAAAAATCCACGGAGACTGCCCAGAGTTTGGTGATTCAGGCAAAAAACCGAATTGAAGAAATCTCGAATAAGGAAGGTTTAAGTGGTGTTCCGTCAGGATTCGATAAACTGGACCAGTTAACTTCCGGTTGGCAGCCCAGTGACCTTATTATTGTTGCTGCTCGTCCCGGTATGGGTAAAACAGCATTGACCTTGTCTATGGCCAGAAATATTTCTGTTGGTCAAAATATGCCGGTGGCCTTCTTTTCCTTAGAAATGTCCGCAGTGCAGTTGATCACCCGATTAATATCATCGGAAACCGGTCTTTCATCAGAAAAATTAAGAACCGGAAACCTTGAAAAACACGAATGGGAGCAACTTAACGTAAAGGTGAAAGATCTTGAAAACGCGCCGTTATTTATAGATGATACGCCTTCGCTTTCCATTTTCGATCTTCGCGCAAAGGCCAGAAGATTAGCATCCCAGCACGGAATTAAACTAATCGTAATTGATTATTTGCAGTTAATGACGGCGGGTGGAAGCCAAAAAGGCGGAGGAAACAGGGAACAGGAGATCTCTACGATTTCCCGAAACCTTAAAGCATTGGCCAAGGAATTAAATATTCCGGTAATTGCCCTTTCACAGTTATCGCGTGCGGTAGAAACAAGGGGCGGAAGTAAACGCCCATTGCTCTCTGACCTTAGGGAATCAGGGGCTATTGAACAGGATGCTGATATTGTTTCCTTTATTTACCGTCCCGAATATTATAAGATTGAAGAATGGGATGATGAAGAACGCACTCCAACCGATGGACAAGGGGAATTTATTGTTGCCAAACATAGGAACGGTGGTCTTGAAAATATCCGGCTTAAATTTATTGGTCATCTTGGTAAATTTGATAACTTAGAAGAATTCGATTCGCCTTTCGAATATCATTCAAAAATGAATACCGGTGAAAATGAAGACAATGACTTTGGAACTCCAAACCTACCAAATCCCAGTGCAAATGAAGCCTTTGGTAGTTCGATGAATAGTGGGATTAATAATGATGACGATGACGAAGTACCCTTTTAATAGTTTCATTAAAATAGATAAGCAAACCTTAAATAATATAATTGCAAAAGACCAGAGAAACGGAAAGAAAACCCTTTTTCTGGTCTTTTTAGTTTTTCTTTTTTTGAGTTGCTTCCCGGCCTCAGCTTCACAATTGCTTATCCCCATGGATGAGGATTCTCAAAAAAATCATCTTAAAGCTTATGGAGTGACTTACTTTGCTTTGGAAGAAGCATTGGAAGTTAGGTGGTTGCTTAATTACCGTGGAGGTTCATTTTTAGTCTCTGATACCGAGGAATTGCGCCGGGAATGCCAAATACGGGGAGTGTCATTTGAAATAATAAGCGACCAAAAAACACAGGCAATCCTTGAGCAAATCAGTAGTCCGTCAAAAAACATGGAAACTGTGGTATTGGAAAAGGCACCTAAAATAGCGGTGTATTCGCCTCAGGGGAATAAACCCTGGGATGATGCGGTAACTATGGCTCTTACTTATGCTGAAATTCCCTATGAGACTATTTATGATGAAGCTGTTTTAAATGATGCGCTGGTTTTATTTGATTGGTTGCATTTGCATCACGAGGATTTTACCGGACAATACGGGAAATTTTACCGAACGTTTAGAACGGCTCCGTGGTACATTCAGGAAAAAGAGAACGCTGAATCCTTAGCCCAAAAACTGGGTTATGATAAGGTATCTAAGGAAAAACTTGCTGTTGCGTTAAAAATAAAAGAGTATGTGGTTGGGGGTGGATTTATGTTTGCCATGTGTAGCGCTACCGATAGTTTTGATATCGCCCTTGCGGCTGAAGGTGTAGATATTGCCGAAGCTATGTTTGATGGTGATCCTAGCGAGCCTGGGTACCAGTCCAAAATAGCCTTTAGCAGTACATTTGCTTTTACCGATTTTATCCTGGAGCGCGATCCGATGGTTTATGAATTTTCTTCCATAGATATGACTGCTAAAAGAAATATTCCTAAAGAAACCGATTATTTTACCTTGATGGATTTTTCCGCAAAGTGGGATGTCGTGCCTACGATGTTGACACAAAACCATACACGCCTGGTTAAGGGATTTATGGGACAAACGACTGCTTATAATCCCGATAATATAAAGGCAAATGTTTTGGTTATGGGGGAAAGTAGATTAAATGGTGAAGCTCGTTATATCCATGGAGTAAAAGGAAAAGGCTTTTTCACCTTCTATGGGGGGCATGATCCAGAAGACTATCAGCACAGGGTAGGGGACCCTAAAACTGAATTGGAATTACACCCAACTTCACCAGGGTATCGACTTATCCTAAATAATGTTCTTTTTCCTGCCGCTAAGAAAGAACCGCGAAAAACCTGATAGTAAAAATCGATAAGCGGATAAAAATATGAAGTATAATTAACCTTGAGCTTGTATTGGTTATTTAGCTGGTATTATATTTAACTGATATTTTTATTGTTTCATCACAGATCTATAGTTTTTTATTAATTTTAATAGGCCTTTTAACGGCAACAGGAATTTATTTAAAGGAACATATTAAGTAGGGACTATGAAATTTTTTCAGAAAGAAATAAAATTAAAAGCCAGATCTAGGGGTTTCCATATTGTCACAGACGAAATAGAAAAACACTTGCAGGAATTGCAGGAAATCAATGCAGGTATTTTGCAGGTGTTTATTAAGCATACTTCTGCAGGAATAACGATAAATGAAAACGCCGATCCAACGGTTCTTGAAGATTTTGAAAGTCACTTTAACGAAATGGTTCCGGAAAATATGCCCTATTATAAACATACCCAAGAGGGTCCTGATGATATGCCGGCGCATATTAAGGCTTCCTTGCTTGGAAATTCATTACAGATTCCCGTGACCCGTGGAAAATTGAACTTAGGAACCTGGCAGGGAATTTATTTGGCAGAACATAGAAATAATGGTGGTGCCCGAAAACTTGTTTTAAGCCTCTACGGAGTATAATCCTGGGGAAAACTAAAGCAAAAAAATCCGGTTCATTGAACCGGATTTTAAATAAGAGAGTATAATTATTTGTATTTATTTTACTTTATCTACAACGGCTTTAAAAGCTTCTGGATGGTTCATTGCTAAATCGGCAAGTACCTTACGGTTTAAACCTATTCCATTTGCTTTTGCAGCTCCCATAAATTGAGAATAAGACATACCGTGTTCACGGGCTGCAGCGTTGATACGCAATATCCATAGTGAACGGAAATTACGTTTCTTAACTTTGCGGTCTCTATATGAATAAAGCATTGCTTTTTCCACCGCATTTTTAGCTACTGTCCAAACGTTTTTACGACGTCCGAAGTAACCTTTTGCTTGCTTAAGAACCTTTTTTCTTCTGGCTCTCTTGGCAACTGAATTTACTGATCTTGGCATATTTTTATGTATTTTGTAGCAGGCGGCAGCATAACTGCACTTTTAAAATAAGAAAAGATTTCAAATTAACATTTGAAACCTGATTTCAAATTTTGCCCAACTCCAGGGTTTTTAAATTATTTAAACCGTTAAGAGCTTATTGTTACTTTAAACGCAACATAAGTTTAACATTGGACTTGTCTGCATCATGTACTAAAGTACTATGCGTTAAAGCCAGCTTACGTTTTTTAGACTTCTTTGTTAAGATGTGACTTTTAAACGCGTGCTTTCTTTTTATTTTTCCAGTACCGGTAAGCTTGAAACGCTTTTTAGCACTAGATTTTGTTTTCATTTTAGGCATGTTATCCTCTTTTTATATTATAACTCTCTTATTATACTATTTTGCTTTTCTGGGCGATAAAAACATAGTCATACGTTTTCCTTCCAGTTTTGGCATTTGTTCTACTTTTCCAAGTTCTTCAAGATCCTGAGCTAGTCTAAGAAGTAGGATTTCTCCTTTATCTTTAAATACGATAGAGCGACCCTTAAAAAATACGAAAGCCTTCAGCTTTGCACCATCTTTTAAAAATTTTTCTGCATTACGTTTTTTAAATTCGTAATCGTGATCATCTGTATTTGGACCAAAACGTATTTCTTTTACGACAACCTTACTGGCTTTAGCTTTCATTACCTTCTCGCGCTTCTTTTGTTCGTAAAGAAACTTCTTGTAATCCATCGCTTTTACCACTGGTGGTTTAGCATCCGGAGATATTTCGACTAAATCCAAACCTAAATCTTCGGCTATCGTTAATGCTTCCTTGGTTGGATAAACACCCATTTCTACATTATCACCTACAAGACGAACTTCTTCTGCCCTGATTTTTTGGTTAATCCGGTGTTGATCCTCTTTAACTGCTCTAAGCGGTCTTTTCGATTTTTTTCTACGTATTGCTATGGCTGATCTATTTTTGGTTAAACTTCAAACGTTTTCAACGTTTTTTTAATTTCGTTATTTATAATAGCGGCAAAGTCCTCTACAGGCATTGTACCTATATCACCTTCCCCTCTTTTTCGTACAGAAACCGTACCATCCTTTTCTTCCTGTTCCCCTATAATCAACATATACGGGAATTTATTCATTTCTGCCTCGCGGATTTTCTTTCCAATGGTCTCATTCCGGTTGTCTGCCAAAGCGCGAATTTCGTTATTTTCCAGCAAAGTTAAAACTTTTTGAGCGTATTTTTCATATTTCTCGCTGATTGAGAGCACCATAGCTTGTTCCGGCATTAACCACAGTGGGAAGTTACCTGCTGTATGTTCCAATAATATAGCGATAAAACGTTCCATACTACCAAAAGGGGCTCGGTGAATCATTACCGGACGATGTGTCTCATTGTCACTTCCTTTGTAGGTAAGTTCAAAGCGTTCTGGCAGGTTGTAATCTACCTGTATGGTGCCAAGTTGCCAGCTTCTGCCAAGGGCATCTTTTACCATAAAATCTAACTTAGGTCCGTAAAAAGCTGCTTCTCCAGTTTCTACTACATAATTAAGGCCCTTTTCCTTGGCTGCATTAATAATGGCAGTTTCGGCTTTATCCCAAACCTGGTCAGATCCAATATATTTTTCTTTATTTTCCGGATCTCTCAGGGAAACCTGTGCAGTAAAATTTTCAAAACCTAAAGAATCGAATACATATAAAGTAAGATCTATTACTTTTTTGAATTCCTCGTCTAACTGATCAGGAGTGCAAAAAATATGTGCATCATCCTGGGTAAAACCTCTTACCCGTGTCAATCCGTGTAATTCCCCACTTTGTTCGTATCGATAAACAGTACCGAATTCAGCAAAACGTTTGGGAAGATCACGATAACTCCAGGATTGAGAGTTGTAAATTTCACAGTGATGAGGGCAGTTCATCGGTTTTAGTAAAAACTCTTCTCCCTCATTTGGAGTTTTGATTGGCTGAAAACTGTCTTCTCCATATTTGGCATAGTGGCCGGAGGTTACATATAGTTCTTTTTGACCAATATGCGGGCTTACCACCATTTCATAACCAGCTTTTTTCTGAGCCTTTTTTAAGAAATCTTCAAGGCGTTCCCTTAAGGCAGCTCCTTTTGGGAGCCATAAAGGAAGTCCCTGGCCGACTTTTTGAGAAAAAGTGAATAATTCAAGTTCTTTCCCTAGTTTTCGGTGATCTCTTTTCTTTGCTTCTTCAAGAAGTTCTAAATATTCTTTGAGCTCCTTTTGTTTGGGAAATGAAATTCCGTAAATACGCGTTAACTGTTTGTTTTTTTCATCCCCTCGCCAGTACGCACCGGCAGCACTCATTAATTTTACCGCTTTTATAAATCCGGTATTCGGAATATGACCACCGCGACAAAGATCGGTAAAGGTATCGTGATCGCAGAACGTGATCTCCCCGTCTTCCAGGTTCTCGATTAATTCTACTTTGAATTGATTATTTTGCTTCTTATAATAGGAGAGAGCATCTTCTTTAGAAACTTCCCTTAATTTAAAATCGTGTTTTTCACGGGCAATCTGAAGCATCCTGTCTTCGATTTTTTTAAAATCGTTTTCCGAAATTTTTTGATCGCCAAAATCTACATCATAATAAAATCCATTTTCAATGGCTGGTCCAATAGTTAATTTAGATCCGGGATACATCTCTTCTATTGCCTGGGCCATGACGTGAGAGGTAGAATGCCAAAAAGCTTTTTTACCTTCGTCATCTTTCCAGGTAAATAAGGTTAAACTTCCGTCTGTTGTTAATGGCGTAGAAACCTCTACAATATTATTGTTGAATTTTGCTGAAATTACGTTTCTGGCCAGTCCGGAGCTAATGCTATTAGCTACATCCAATGGAGTGGATCCTTTTTCAAATTCTTTTATACTGCCATCGGGCAAGCTTACCTTAATCATGTATATGTAGTTTTAATGTGCGCAAAGATAACAGGTTGATTTTGCCTGCGCAATATACTTATATATAAAGGACAATAATTTCTTCCTGATATTTAGAAATGATGCGGGTGTCCTTTTGTTTTGAAAAATTAACCTTGAACTATTTTAAAAATTCTTTAATTTTTTTTATCTTACAAGTTCCTTTAATTGAGAAACTTAAGGATTGGTTTTAAGATTTCCTTAAAAAATTAGGGGAATAGGCTTGCGGGGGAATAAAACAGCAGTATATTTGCATCCGCTTACAGAGACAGGGAAGCTTGTTTTAAAAGAGCCAACGTTCATTGCATACTGGGATTACGGATATTTTAAGGCCTTAAGGGGTTTTAAAAAGGGGAGTGAAAAAAAAGATTATTTTTCACTTGCCAGAGTCAAAAGAGGTTGTATATTTGCAGCCGCAAAAACAGCGATCGCTTTTAAAGAGCAACGCTGCCGTTCTTTTGAGGAAGATGCTTTAAAAAAAGATCTAAATTTTTTCTAAAAAAGATTTGGCGATTAAAGAAAAA
>NZ_SNWE01000017.1 GCF_004362395.1 Salegentibacter sp. 24 | reverse complement strand
TGGAAAATGCGATTATCTTATTAATCATATAAATAAAAATTTAATTCAGTTAAAATTCTTGATAATAATTTTGTGCCTAACAAAATCTATCAATATGACCAAGGATCTAGTATGAGAACCAGGATTTGGTCAAAAAAGGATATAATTATCCTTTAAAAAAACTGAATTAAACTTTTGGAGGATCTAAAAAGGAAAGTATAGGTTCTTCCACTGAACTATCAAAATGAAGAAAAGCTTTTGATGGAATTTCCGCAATCAAAGCTTTGAAATTTGAAGAACCAAAATCTACTGTATGCACATGGCAGCAATGACAACTACAAAAAGGAGGGCATAAATCCACTACTTTATCATGTGAATGGTCGAAATCTAAATCCTGGGCAGCAATCACTGTTACTTCTGAATCAGAATTCAATTGTGAAGTATCATTATCATTACAGGCTAATAAATTAAGCCCGAGTACATAAAGCGATAATATGAGTGCCATTATTTTCACATTACAAAGATAATTAAATATGCATGCACAGGGTATGCAAAGTAAACCATCAGCCTCTATTATTTTTTTAAATTGGTGGGCAAGATTCAGTTCGGTATGAACAGTAAACACAACAAATACCTCCTTTTGGTTTTAAAACCGTTTTACAATTCCCACCCTCGTAAAAAATTGGCAAGATTCTACTAACATTACTTCTCTTATTTTGCCCACATTCAGGATAGGTGATTTCTGATTTTAATATAGTAGTTTCCATTAACTTTTTCTTTTGTCCGTTACCTTATAACGTGTTGTGTTATTTGTTTGCTAAATTTCCATATCGCTTGTTCCAGCAATTAGTGTCAAGACAGATATTCTGAGATACGGCGGGAACACTCATTTTAAGAATGTCAGCTATATCGCAAGGGCACAATTCATTCTCTATGTTCAACAGGAATAGGATTTTCAGTCGTACCCCGCTTTCCGCAAGAGACAGAATTTTGCTTATTGCCTTAAAGCCGTCCGAATTATTATATTGTTTCCTTGGAAGACGATATTTGCTTCTTGTCCCCTTCATTCCGTGGAGAAGTTATTTCTAGGCTCATCTTTTTTTACTCAAAGTAACAACAATTATATATTTATCGTATGATTTAACAAAATACTTGAATAATAATGCAAATAACTGTAAACTTTTAAACAATCCTTGGTTTTTAAAATCCTTTAATCAAATCTCATCCAATGACTTTCGGTGTTTGTCCACAGATTTCTTAAACTGCGTGGGTGCTATTCCCATTACTTTTTTGAACTGATTGCTTAAATAGGCAACGCTACTATAATCTAGTTTAAAAACTATCTCACTTAAAGTCAATTTATAATAATCAATGAATTCTTTAACACATTCAATTTTCTGGTTGATGATGTATAACTCAAATGCTATGCCTTCTACAGCAGAAAAAAAGAGCTAAGGTACTTATAGTTAAGATGTAATTTTTCACTTATAAATTCTGGCCATTTTATATCGAGTAACTTATTGGAGTGGTGAATTTTTTCCACTACCAGGCTTTTCATTTGTTCAATGAGTTGACTTTTTCGATCGGTTTTTAGACTAAAACCAGAATTCCGAAGTTCTTTTTTCAAAAGGTTTTTGTTTGTTCATTTAATTCTTATTCTAAATATACTTCACCCAGTTTGATGACACTGTAAGAAATTTTCAACTTATCTAAGATAAACGCGACTGAGCTTATACAGCGTGCACACACCATATTTTTAATATAAAGAGTTGGAGTTATAAAGTTAATTACCGGGACCATAGAATATTCTTAGTCTGCCCAAAAATGCGCAAAGGAGCCACGAATCCACCAATAAATTGTAGAAAGTATTCGTGGATTAGTGGCATAATATAATATAAATATGTCTTTAAGGTAAATTCATTAGGCCCAAACATCTTAAATTATTTAGAAGTACCCGCATTATTCTGGTCATTTAAAATGGAACTTAAATTGATAACTCGATAAAGAGTATTAATCATAATTTAGGTTTTAAATATATACTCTAAGCCATAAAAGCAAAAGAAATGGCAGCAAATAAGGCTGCGAAAAATAAAATAACCAAAGCAAGAATACCATAAATTTTATCTTTTTTAGAAATAGTATCTTTCTTGTATTTTGTCTTTTTCCGGTTTTTATTTTTTCTTCTATCTCTTCTATTTGCACTCATTATATTATATTTATATGATTGGTAAAATTGTCCAGTTAAGAGTTATTTCTTATAATTAGCTAAGAATCAAAAGATATGATCGTCCTAATTTTATTAAGTAACCTCAGGCAAAAAACCGCCCTGAAATTACTTTAAACGCATATATGAAAGTGAAAGGAAAGAGTAGTTTTTAAGGACTGCGAAAGCACAAAATATTATAGATTAAGAGCATCAAACTGGCAATTGACCAGTTGCGACCTCAAAAACATTGAGGTAGTTTTCAAATAGGTTCAAAAACTAACATAGCCTGCTAAATCGTAAATAAAAACCCGGCCTAAACCGGGTCCCAGTTACAATTAAGCCAGATAAGCTTCACAAGCTTCTACACATTCTCTACAAGCCTGCGCACAATCCTTGCAGTGTTGATGATCATGCTTATCGCATTCATCTGCACAATCCTGACATACCTTTTTACAATATTCAACCAGGGCATTCACATCGCTATAACTCGTGGCTAAAATTTGATTTAAAGCAGCACAGGCTTCAGCACATACCCTGTCAATTCTAATGCAATCTTTCATCATCTTTACATTGTCTTCATCAAGACAGGCATCAGCACAATAATTGCAATGGTTAATACAATTTCCAAGTGCATTAATTAATTTTTCATTTCTCATAATATTGATTTTTAATGGTTTATGTCGAAATTATAAACTAAAAACCAAAGTGGGTTTTAAAATTATGCTAAGATCTTTCAATTTTAAAGGTATTTAACAAAGTCCTTAAAATTTTAAGGCTTTTTTTCTTCTAATTGTGTCCATTTCCAGCCATCCTGCAATAATAAGGTCTTGAAAAATCTACGTTTTTTCATAAATTTTTCTTCTATATCTTTTTGTTCTATAGTGGTAGACACCAAGCCGTGTTCCTGCAAAATTGCAACCGAAATTTTTGCAGTATTTTTTTCTTTAATATTGATATGGGTAACTTCAGATATAATTTTAAAATAATTTTCAAAAGCTACAATCAAAGGCCGAATATCTTCTAAGGGGGGCTGTTTTTCCTTTTTTATTTTATGGGTAAGGATAACTAATGCCTCGTATAGGCGCGCCAGTTGCAAAACTACATTGTTACTTTGATTTGGGTTGTGGAAATAATGAATAACCGGATATGTTCTATGATGCTGGCTGTATTTAATAATAGAGTCGGATATATCATCAATTTTATTCGTCAGTCTTGAAAAGTCTTTTTTATTCCAGGAATTAAGTACAATTTCTTGCGGTGTGCTTCCTAAGGTACTAAGTTTTATCCCCAATTTTTGTTGGTCTATAACTGCTGAAAGAACGGGAATAAAATAAGTTACCGACATAGTAAGAAGAATAAGACCTGTAAAGGAATAAATAGTGGTTAGTAGCCTCCAATAATTTCCTGCAGCTATAAAATCACCAACGCCCAGGGTGGAGAGGGTAAAACCGCTATAATATATTACCTCCAATAATCCTGCAGTGGTCTTGGTGGAACTTTGAATTATTGATCCAGGATTGGAATATAAGATCAAAACCATACTACTCCACAGGGCAAAGACCCAAATTATTACAATTGCAATAAGCAGGATATAACCTGCATGACTCAAAAATTTTGAACTTCCGTCTTTGCCAGAAATATTTAAAAATCCTTTCCAGAAAAAATGGGAAAACCGGCTGGTCAACCACCCCCCACCCTGTAAGGAAAGAGTTGTTTGAATAACATCTAACACAATTAATAGATAAATAAGTATGCCTAGAATTGAAAGAATGTTCATATTGTATGCTTTAGTTTATTTGACCTAAGTAGTCTCTTGAGCAGCTAACCTGGTTAAACTTCCATACCAAGGAAAACTTAGATCATATCAAGGCTTTTCCGGTCTTTTACTTGTAACTTCCTGTAACCTGAAGGGGAAAGTCCCGTTGCTTTTTTAAATGAAGTTGAAAGATAGGCGGCTGAAGAATACCCAAGATTATCTGCAATCATCACGATACTCCAATCATCGTAATTTAAAAGCTCTTTTACGCGTTCAATTCGAACCGAGTTGTAAAACTGCTGAATACTCTGTCCCTCTCTATCTGTAAAGATGTGGGTTATATGGCCATAATTAAGGTGCAGGTGTGAATTAAGCATAGTTGATAGTTTATCGTTTGAAGTGCCTTCTGAATAAACCTCTTTAATAATTAAAGATTTTATCTTGTTAATTAATTTTTCATTACGGTTTTCAATGATATCGAACCCTAATTTTTCAAATTCTGTTTGTAGTTTCTCTTTCTCAACAGCAGAAAGCTTTCTTTCTAAAATTGCCTCACCAAGGTTTACCGCGGAAAAAGGAATATTCAAATTATTAAAAATTTCCTTTACGGCCATAATGCACCTTTGGCACACCACATTTTTTATGTACAATTTTTTTACTTTCATTCAAAACTTTTGAGCAACCTGCAAGGCCCGAAAACCAAGCAAATTATTCTTACAGCTTATTTAATTGTTTCTTCAACTCTGCCACATTTTAACATTTTATTTCCGTAATATGGGTTAAAAATATCTTTTGAATTTGAATACCAATAGTCTCCTTTTCCTTCAAAAGCCATGGGGCAGTATTGCTTATAGATTTCTCCAGAGGCTAATGCATTCCTTAAAACAGGTTCCATAGCTTCTGTAAGTTTAGAAAAAGCTTCCCGCTACTTATTTATATTACCGTTTTCTGCAATTTCATTTGCCATAGCCACTATACCTTTCTTATTGGCTGCGGTTTTTGCAAGTTCTGCTGCTTTTTCACTAGCGGCTTGGGAATTGGTATTTACAAACGCATCTTTAATATCTATATAGAGGTTATAGACATCAGAGGTTTTTTTATCCTTAAATTCAGCTTGCAATCCTTCATCCTCATAGCCTTTTGCTTCAGCATTTTCATCAATGTTTGGCTGGTGCATTTCATTTTGCATTGGCTTTGGGGCATCCTTTGTGTTTCCGTCATTTTTACAAGAAAATATCGCTAAACTTCCAGCAATGAGACTTAAAACTGTTATGCTTCTAAATATTTTTTTCATTTTCCGATTTTATCGTTATTAATGTTCAAAATTAGGTTTGTTTGATTTTTTTTTGAAATTTTCTTACCAATGGTGATGAAATATACCAGAGTAAAAAACCGCTCAAGACAGTAATGAGGCCCATAAGAGAAAAAATACGTAGTACAAGGTTATTAAAATCGTCCCTTCCTTCGTAATCCATAGTATGGGTCATCCACAGAAAATCGAACCAACGCCAGTCGCGATAACGCACCGTTTTAAAACTTGCATCGGTAGCACCCACATAAGCTTTTAGGTTTTTAGGTTGGGCATAATTAATAACATAAGCCGGAAAAGATCCACTACGGTATTCATGATGATCCCCGACTTCGTTGATTTTTTCTACTGAAATTATTTCAAAATCATCTTTTACATACCGTTGCGCGATATTCCTGGCATCTTCTTCTGAAATTTCATCGATAACTTTGCCATCTTGTGCGTGTACCAGTTTTTCATTATTTACAAAATAGTAAGGCTCGCCAGAAACTTCTTTTAAACTAATACTATGAATTTTCATTTCCGGAATGAGCGTGGAAATGCCGGCGAGATTTTCAAAATTTGAGTTCTCGGGTGGTAATTTTTTAAATTGATCTCCGTGAATTTCATCAATATCAGTCCAGCTGAAATACATCCCGCTAATGGTCCATATCAAAAACTGAATTCCTATAAAGATTCCCAGGTATCGATGGCCTTTACGAATTTTCATAGCTGTTTTTCTCTTCACCATTCTAATTAACCTTTATATATTAGATTATTCTTTTTACGTCTGCGATTTCGTTTGCGTTCACCTACATTAATCAATTACAAATTTTCTTTTAGTCGTTAAAGATCATTTATACAGTTCACTATAGGATTTAATATCCGTCTCACTAATTTTTCTTACAATATTTGTTTTATTTATTCCATTTCTATCTGAGATACCCATTGATAGTAACAATTCCTTCAAACCCTGAATGGTGTTTTTATGATAATTAGCCACTTTGTATTTTTTATCCTCAACTACCAAAGCTTTTACCCGCTTTGTATCCATAGTGGTAATACCGGTGGGGCAGGTATTTAAATTGCATTTTAAAGACTGGACACAACCCAGGGCAAACATCATGCCCCTAGCACTGTAACAAGCATCGGCTCCAACGGCCAAAGTTTTATAAACATCGAAAGAAGAAATTATTTTTCCCGCAGCTATAATTTTAATATGCTTACGTAGCTTATATTTTTTTAGAGTTATATCTACAAAGTGAAGCGCCTCAATTAAAGGTGTTCCGCCCCAATGTAATCCATCCATGCTTGCAGCCCCAGAACCACCTTCTGCTCCATCTACCGCAATAAAATCTGGAAAATTATTTTCTTTATTTTTTGAAAATATTTTAATCATCTCATCAAATTCCTGTTTTAAACCAATACAGAGTTTAATCCCTATAGGTTTTCCAGAGGAAAGATCACGTAATTCTTTGATAAATTTAAGCAACTCGTTAGGGTTACTGAAAGCACTGTGGTGCGCCGGGGAATGAATCTCTGTATGTGCTTCAATATCCCTATATTCTGAAATCTCCCTGGTATTTTTACTGGCAGGAAGTATAGCACCAAAACCTGGCTTAGCTCCTTGTGAGATTTTAATTTCTATCATTTTCACGAGTTTATCTTCAGCTATTTTTTTAAATTTTTTAGCATCAAAATCCCCTTCCTTATTCCTGCAACCAAAGTAACCCGTGCCAAATTGAAAAATTAAATCAGCTTTGTATTTCCTGTGATATGGGGTTAAACCTCCCTCTCCTGTATTTTGTGCAAAATTTGCAATTTTAGCCCCAGCATTTAATGCCAAAGTTGCATTTTTACTTATAGAGCCATAACTCATCGCCCCGAGATTTAAAATACTTGAGCTGTAGGGTTTAGTACAATTTGGGCCTCCAATATTAATACGAAAATTATCCCGGAATTCCTTTGACGGAAATGTAGAATGCAAAAACCGTTCTCGGCCAACACTCTCATAAGATAACTGGGTGCCAAAGGGCTGATTCTTGTTTGCGTTTGCGGCCCGCTTATAAACGATTTCTTTCTGGATCCAGTTGAAGGGCATACCCTCGGTGCGATTAAGGAACAAAGCTTCTTGCAAAACGTGGCGTTGTTCTTCTAAAAGATTGGTAAGCCTACCAAATAAAGGATAATTACGCTGTATGTTGTCCGCTTTTTGAAAATAATCTTTAAAGCCCAAAATATAAACAGGAAGCAGTAAAACCGCTACCCACCATAAATTCGGCTGCCACAATATAAGGATTGTGAGCACTACCACGGACACTAAAGAACCTATTAAAAAAGAATTTCTCATAAATGCAATTTAATGCGAATGTCCTTCGTCTTTGCTATTCTCATTTGTTTTTTCAGGTTCCAGGTAGTTGCCCTGTGGTCCTACGCCTTCAAGGTAAACTAATTGCGAGCCATAGTGCCCAGCTTCTGAAACTGAATAAGCTGAAAAAGCCAGCACCAGAAAAACTAAAATTTCAAAAAGGCGGTTCTGTTTAAGTAAAAACACGCTCACCAATTTTAAAGTAGCCGCGATGGCACTGGAATAGATAGTCCATTCAGCAAATTTATCGTGTTGTTCCAGCACACTTTTGGCTGTTTCAGTTAAATCATGTGTATGAGGATGGGCATATACCCCGGCAATATAAGCTCCCATAAAGCCAACACCCACCATAAGCAAAATCACCCAATCCATATTAGGTTTTAATATAAAAATTTGGATAAGTTGTAAAATTACCCCAAAAATGAGTAGGACAATAGGAAAATGAACAACCAAAGGATGCAGGTTTGGAAATTCGTCCAACCCGGCTTTCACTTCATTCTTGTGCTGTTCTAAATTTTCTTCATTGGTTTCTTTAGACTCCAAATCTTGAGCAGGAATTGAATCCTTTTCAATATTTCGTTCTTCAGTGTTTGAAGGGTGTTCGTGGCTTTCATGATTTTCCTGAGCCTGTACCATAATTGGCACCAAAGAAACCAGGCATATGAGAAAAAAATTTTTCATCTGTTATCTTTTTTTGGTTATTAGAAATATGTCATAAAGCAAGTAGGAAAGAAAATGGAGAGGAATCGAAGTTTTCAACTAATTAATATTAAGACAAAATCCCTCCATTTTCAAAAAACTTTGATCAAATATGTTGTTTAATGATCGTGACCTCCTTCAAGATCCATATCCTAGTCGTGATCCATTTGCATATCATCTTCTTCCATCATCCCTTCATCCTGCATTTCCATATCATCCATATCGTCATGCTCTGTCTCTGTGGTTTCCCTACAGGACATTAAAGAAAAATTAATTCCTACAATAAAAACGAGCAACAGTATAAATTTCATATTTTTCATCTGGTTAGTTTTAAAAACGTCTAACTATAATTTTGAAATAATTTTTTCGAGTTTCCCTTTTATTTCCTGGGCAACTTTTCCCAAAGCTTTATTTTCTACAGCCTGCATCGAGGCTATAGGGTTAACGGCCGCAATTTCAATTTGGCCCGATTCTTTCTCCTGAACTATAACATTACAAGGCAGCATGGTGCCAATCTTATCTTCGACCTCTAATGCCTTATGGGCGTAAGGCGCATTACATGCTCCCAGGATGCGATAGTTTCTAAAATCCACATCCAGTTTCTTCTTTAAAGTGCCAGTAACATCAATTTCAGTTAAAACGCCAAAGCCTTCTTTTTCCAGTTCCCGGGTTACCTGATCAATTACCTGCTCAAAATCTCCTTTTATCGTTTTATTAAAATAGTATTTCATAAGTCATTTTCTTTTGAGATTATTTTTTTGCTCTTCAAATTCTTCTTTACTTATTTCTCCCTTTGCGTATCTTTTCTCAAGTATTTGTATAGGGCTATCGCCTGTTCTCTGATTTTTACCTAACCAATTACTTAAGGGCAGAAAGACTGCTGCCACGACAATAAGCCCTATTACAATCCACCAAAACATCATCATTATCCCCTAATTATGGTTTTGGATTATGTTCATGTTTTCCGGCTTCTTTTTTGGAATCATCCCCTTTCTTTTTATCCATATGTTGCTTCATTCTTTCCATCATCTCGGGATCATCATGCATTTTTTCCATCATTTCCTGCATCATTTGCGGGTTTTCTTTCATTTTTTTCATCATCCCCTGCATCATTTTTTTTCTGAATCCAGGATCATTCTCCATGGAATGCATCATCTCATGCATCATTTTTTCTTTCATTTCCGGATTTTCCTTCATTTTCTTCTTCATCATTTTCCCCATCATTTCTTTCATTTCAGGATCATCCATCATTTTCTCCATGTGGGATTTCATCTTTTTTTTCATCCCCGGGTTCTTTTGCATCATGGCTTTCATTTTGCCAGATTCCATCATTTGCATATGGTTTTGCATCATGAGTTTTCTTGCCCCTTCGTCTTGTTGTGCCAGATCAATAAATTCATTGAATTGGTTTGGGTTCGAAATAATTTCCTGGTAAACAGCGTTTCGATTGTCTGGAACATCCATTGCTTCAGAAGCGTTAAATGTTGATTTACAGCTTACCAATGTTCCTACTGCTACTATAATCATTAAGGTTTTTACAATTGTTTTCATTTTACTTTGTTTTAGAGTTAATAAAATTTTCATCGTTCAGTTTATTTTTTATAATTCCCTTATCCTGTCCTTTCTACACTATTTTAAAGTTTCTCATCATGCCCATATCCTCATGCTCCAGATTATGGCAATGGTATAGAAACAATCCTTTATAGTCTTCAAATCGCATGATCAAATCCATTTGCATTCCTGGTAAAAGATAAACGCTGTCCTGCCAGCCTTCGTTGATAAAACCGTCTTTGGTTGCTTCCCAAAGCTTATCATCTACCTTATCAGCGTTTCGGTTTAAGATGTTGAATTGTAATTGGTGGATATGAACAGGATGTGGCATTTGCATCATATTTCCCATGCCTCCCTGACCGCCCATCATTCCGCCGTTGCCATGCATTCCGCCGCCCATCATTCCGCTGTCATCATCAGGATCTGAAGAAAACTGGTTTCCATTATTGATACGCCAAATTTCGGTAGTATCTAATTTCACGGTCTCTTCTTCGGCTACTTCGGTGCCATTATAGGTGCGACCGTTAATGGTCCATTCCATCATTCCGCCCATAGCGAAGGTGAAAGTCCTGGGATTGTCTTTATTGATGGCATCTGTGGCCGCCAATGTATTGAAAGAACTGAGCTCACCAGGTAATTGAGCATTGTTTTCTGCGAAAGCCCCCACATTTATTTCCAGAATATCAAACTGAGTGTCATAAGGCAAGTGATTGCTACTGCTATTTCCCATCATCCCGCCATTCATCATGCCACCACCCATCATGTCCAGTGGGATAGGTAAATGGACCAGTTTAATACGACTATTTTCTGACTGTTGAGATAAATCCAACCATACATCTACCCGCTGCGCTGGCCCTAAAATTAGATAGGGCAATTTTTTTGGCGCTTCCAATAGCCCCCCGTCCACACCAAATACTGTGATAGGTTCACCATTGTCCCACGCCAACTTATAAGCCCTGGAATTGGAACCGTTTAAGAGCCTTAAACGATATTTCCCGTTTGCGCCCAGGTTCAGGGTATTATCAATTTTACCATTGATCAATATTTGCTCACCTAAAAAACCCTGCATTCGATCCATCTCTCCATCGCCCAGGTATTGGAGCTGTTTATTATCATTAAAAGTCCTGTCCTGGATCACCACGGGAATATCATATTCACCCTGGGGTAGATTTAATTTTCCTTCTTCTTTATCAGATACGATAAACAATCCTGCCAGTCCCTTATATACCTGTTCCCCGGTATGTTTATGCGGATGTGGGTGAAACCAATACGTTCCAGCCCTGTTCATTACTTCAAATTCATAATAGTAGGTTTCGCCTTCACTTATTACATGCTCTGGGTGGCCATCATTCTCGTGAGACACGTGCAGGCCATGCCAGTGCACAATAGATTCGGCCGGAATCTGGTTTTCATACCTCACCCTAACCTTATCCCCTTTCTTTACCCGAATAACAGGTCCTAAATAGCTACCCTCTATATTTTGTAAATTATCTTCGCTACCTTTTATGATAGATGCTTTATAGGAATATGTTTTGGTACTACTGTTTGGATAGATGCTGGTCTGGGAAGGTAATGCGGTAAGTTGTAGATCTAAATCGGCAATAAAATCCTTGTCCATTTTATTTACGGTCTCAGGATGCCGGGTGGAGGTATCCGATTTACAGGAGGCAAAAAAAGGCATTACATAGAAACCTGCTGCTGCCAGGCTTGCAGTTTGTATAAAATTCCTTCTGTTTACGTTTTTTTTCATCATTATATTATTTTGAATGGCATCCGTAACAATTTCAGCACAAGGAAAGTTACAGCCCCGCTTAAATTTTAGATACTTCGACAACTTAAAAGTCGCAGGCTGCTTAACAGCTAATCTACCGCCCCTTTTTCTGGAGGTTTTCGATTTAGAAACCATTTTTCACCTAAAAATATGAGCAACATAGAACCAAATGCTATCCAAATTAGGGTGGGATCACGTTCTATTTTAATATAAACGAAGGAACCCAAAACTACCACATCCAGAATTATTGCGCTTATTACGATCCCAGCTTTGGCTTCTATGTCCTTTCTCATTTTGGTAAGCACTCCCCAATGAATAATAATATCCATCACCAAATAATATATTGCGCCAAGAGAGGCTATCCTGGAAAGGTCGAAAAAGATAGTAAGCACAATGGCAATTACTATAATATACACCAGCATATGCTTTTGTATACTCCCTTTCATACCAAAGTGACTGTGAGGTATCAACTTCATGTCGGTTAACATAGCAGTCATTCTTGAAACTGCAAAAACACTGGCAATTACTCCAGAAATAGTGGCGATAATAGCAATAGCCACGGTAAACCATAAACCAAATTGACCAAATAATGGCCTGGAAGCTTCAGCTAGACTATAATCTTTGGCCTCAATGATTTCAGGAATATTTAGATTGGAAATAACCCCCCAGGAAACCAGTAAATAGGTCACCCCGCAGATCAATAAAGATATAACTATGGTCCTGCTCACGTTTTTGTGTGGTTTCACAATTTCACCACCACTATTGGTTATAGTAGTAAAACCCTTATAGGCAAGGATAGATAAAGCCAGTGCTCCAAGGTACTCCATTACCCCCCTTTCCCCGCCGGTACCTCCTGAAGGCACCAAATCTGACACTACAAAACCCGAGGCATAGATAGCCCCTCCGGCAAAGATCAATAATCCACCGGTTTTGAGGACCGCCATGGCAAGGGAGGATTTCCCTATTACCTTATTGCCCGCAATATTAATTACAAAGGCTAAAATGAGTAGGCCCACCCCTAAAACAGGAATGAGATAACTGTCTTTTGGCGCATCGAACAATTGCAACGTATAACTACCAAAGGTTCTGGCCACCAGACTTTCATTAATAATCATAGAGAACGTCATCAGCAAAGCTGCAAAAGCAGTTACAATACCTTTTCCATAAGCTTTCTCCAAATACATGGCGATACCTCCTGCAGATGGATACGCATTGGACATTTTGGTATAAGAATAAGCACTAAATCCTGATATAATTCCACCCACAATAAAAGCTATTGGAAAATACTCACCAGAAAGTTCTGCCACTTGACCAAGAAGCGCAAAGATCCCTGCACCAATCATAACATTGGTTCCCATGGATATTGCACCCACCAGGCTTAGACTGTTTTCTTTATAATTTCCCATATTGTTTAGAATCGTAATGATAATCCACCTCCGGCGCCAAATCTATTGTCATAACTTCCCATTAATGAAAAGTTCTTACCAAGAAAATATTCCAGCCCGGCGCTCCATACTTGCTCATCTTCAAAATCTTTTCCTGGTTCAAGATCATTGACCCAGCCAAAATCTGCCTGGAATTCATATTCCCCGAATAAAACAAGTCGAGGGAAGATCATAACTTCCCGGGCAAGGCTAATTTGGGGCCTCAATTTATTATCTACACGAAGGTCTAAAGCAAACATATAGGGAGTAAAATACCTAATACCTCCAATGGCGGTGGTACTGAGTTCTTCCATGCTGTTTTCCATTTCATTCTCGACATTCACCCCACCAAAAAGTCGAACCCAGTCATAAAGATAATATTCATAGGTAAATTCGGCTTCAAGGTTCTGGTTCCAGCCGTATTCAGCCAAAGCAGTAAATTGATTTCTTATATTTGAACTCACTACATTAAGTCCTGTCATATGTGAAGCAGCATCTAACATTCCCCAGGTATAGAATTTATTGGTTTCCCGGACTAAATTACTTAGAGGGTAAGGCTTCATTCTATCGTCCCTTTTGGTATCATAACTTACCACTCTTGCCATACCTGAATCCAGATGATACAAGATGTGGCAATGCAGGAACCAGTCACCATATTCGTTCCCATAAAACTCGATAGTCACTTTTTGCATGGGCGGGACATTGACGGTATGTTTCAAAGGGGAATGTTCTCCGTTTTTATTAATTACCCTGAAAAAATGCCCATGTAGATGCATAGGGTGGTGCATCATGGTAAGGTTGTTAAAGGTGATCCTGGTAACCCCATCACCTTCAATTTTTATTTTATCGGTTTCGGCCAGGGGCACCCCGTTTAAGCTCCAAACATAGCGGGCCATATTTCCGGTTAAATTCAGCAGGATTTCCTTTACAGGCGCATCTTCGGGATGTGTTGTAGGATTTTTAGATTCCAGGTAATCATAGTTATATTCTGAAAACATATCCATACCCGGCATTTTTCCTTGCTCCATTCCTTTCATCTTATCCATCTGCATGGTTTTTTTCCCGCCACCGGCCATTTTCATAGAGTCCTTTTTCATCTTCACACTATGGTCCTTATTGGCCATTGTGGAGTCCTTCTTCATGTCCATTTTGGAATGATCCATTTTAGAGTGGTCCATGGCCTGCATATCTCCCTCTTTTTTCATATTCATATCGCCATGGTTCATCGCTTCCATGTCCATCTCATCCATTTGCATTCCCCACTTATCCATCATTTCATAGGGATCAACATTTTTTGGATTGAATTTAAGGGCTGGTGCCCCCATTTTCATATCCATTTTTGCCATTTTTTGCATCATCCCAATTTTATCGGGCCTGGGCACATTAGGGGCGGGAAGTATCCTACCGGTGCCTAGAAAAGCTGAAGCTGTCCCAGAACCATCCTGTGCAGTAATTTTAAATTCCATTTTGCCATCATCGGGTATGGTGACAATAAAATCATAGGTTTCTGCTACTGCAATAAAGGTTTTATTTTTCTCCACCGGCACTACATCTACACCATCAGCAGAAACCAGCGTAGGCATATTACCTCCAAAGGTCATCCAGAAAGAAGTAGAGGCAGCTCCATTAATAATTCTCATTCTAACTTTTTCCCCAGGCTTGAATTCGGGATATTCTATTTTCTCCTCACCATTTATTAAAAATGCAGGATAGTAAATATCAGCAATATCGGCACCTTCCATCCGTTGTCTCCAAAAATCAATTTGTGCGCCCAAAGCTCCACGCTTTATTACCTGATTAAGTGGGGTGGCAGTACCTTTTTTAATATTATACCATTCTGTGCCCCTTTTTAGGAACCTAAGCACATTTTTGGGTTTTTCATTGGTCCAGTCTGAAAGTACCAGCACCAGGTCTTTGTCATACTCCAATGTTTTTTCTCTTGGATTGATTAGCAGAGAGCCATATACCCCACTTTGTTCCTGTAACATGGTATGGGAATGGTACCAGTATGTACCATGTTGTTTGATCTCAAATTCATATTTAAAGGTTTCGCCCGGTTTAATGGGTGGCGTGGTTAAATAAGGGACACCATCAAAGAAATTTGGCAAAATCATCCCATGCCAGTGAATGGAAGTTTCCACATCCATTTTATTTTCAACATAGATCACCGCATATTCGCCTTCGGTAAATTCCAGGGTCGGGCCGGGGATTCCCCCGTTAATGGTCATCCCCATGACCTCTTTGCCTTCGGCTTTAGTAACCTTTTCCTGGTCTATGGTCAGGTTATATTCGTGTACCGGTAAATTATTTATATTTCCTTCAACAGATTTTTCCATGTGCCGTTGGCCATAGGAAATCATCATTGAACACAAAGTTAATATTAAAAAAAAATTATTTTTCATTCTTGATATTTTAATGTCTAAATATTTTAGGTTTCATTAGTAAGGCTTTAACAAGGCTAAAAAGATCGATCCTGTTGAAAATATTCTACATTGATTATTTAAAGAAGACCCCACAGGTTTTCAAAACCTGTGGGGTCTCGCTTAATATTATTCCTCGTTCTCCAAACGATAAATGATCTTCTTCATCTGGGCAATCTCCCGTTTCTGGGCCTCAATAATCTCTTCTGCCAGTTTCTTGGTTTCAGGATCTTTAATATCTGCCCGCTTACTAGTTAAAATCGCAATCGAATGGTGGGGAATCATTGCCTTCATATATAAAACGTCGCCAATAATAGGTCGTTGTGCTCGTACTAAACCTAAAGCAGAGACAAACAGCACCAGGCTACCCACGTAAATTGCTATATTCTTCTTCTTATTTTTATACATTTTCAACATCAACGACAACATAATTACCGCCATTGCCGCTATCCCCAAACAGGTCATATAAAAACGGGTCAAGCTGAAATAAACATGATCAAATTCGTAGGTATTCAGGTACATGGTAATGTACATGGCTATAAAAGATAACCCGAGCATTAGAAAAAATCTACCGTAATTGCTACCACCAGTTTTATGGTGGTTTTTTGCTTCTGAATTCATTATTTTTTGGTTTTGGTTAGGTTGGTTTTTACTTTTTAATTGTCTTTTTTACGGAACCACAATTGGGCATTTTATCACCGAAATATGGATTGTTTATTTCTTCGATATCAGCATACCAATAGGCTCCTTTATTGTCAAAAGCCATAGGACAGAACTTTTTATAGATCGTACCACCAGATAATGCATCTTCAAACATAGGCCCAGCTTTTTCTGTAAATGCTGCGAATAATTCCCTTTGTTTTTCCAGCTCGCTGGTTTCAGATAATTGTTGTGCAATAGCTTTCAGTTCTGTTCTTTCTTCTGAAAAAGAGGCTACCATACTTTGAGACGCATCCTGTACCTGGCCTGCATCAGCATTGGTCAATGCTATTTTTATTTCCAGGTAGTTATGCCATATTTTTCCCGTCATTCCATCTATAAAATCCTGATCGGCGATATCTGCTGTTTTCCCTTCGGCTTTTTTAACCTCTTCAGGGGTGTCTATTCCTACCGATTGTTTTGCTTTGTTATCAAGGCAGGAAGTAAATACAATTACACTAAATAAAAACACACTAAAACTTAAAAATCTATTTTTCATATCTTGACTGGTTTTAATTTGTTCCTAAATTACTGGTTAGAAAAAAGATATATTGTCATAATTTGGTTAAACATCTATAAAATTTGGTCTAAAGAATTTCTAAAATTTTTATTAAGTTCCTTATATTCAGATAAATTCATCCCTGTTTCTGCTTTAAATTGCCGGGAAAGATAATTTACATTAGTATAATCCAATAGCTCACTTATCTCGGTAAAATTATAGGTCTTGAACTGGATAAGTTCTTTTACCTTTTCAATTTTCAGTTTTATAAAATACTTTTCCACCGTTATATTTTCGGTATAGGAAAAAATTCGACTCAAGCGCGAATAATCAGTTTCGGTTTCTTTGGATAAGTAGCTGGATAAAGTCCCCGTTTTTTGCAGGGGAAGGTTTTCCAAAAGCCGTATAAGACTTTGTTTTACCTTCTCGACTAAAATTTTATCGGATCCCTCCAATATTTCAAAACCATTTTCATCGAGGACCTTTTCTAACTTTTTAGAATCACGAGCTATATTTTTGCTTTTATAAACTACCCGGCCTAGTTCTACTTTTGTTACTTCCACCCCGGCTTCAAGTAACTCGTTTTTAATTACTTTAATACACCGGTTACAGACCATATTTTTAACAAAGACTTCTACCATGATAATTTTTTGGTAATGTTTTTTAAAAATTTATTTTTTATCATACCCTAAGCATTTATTTAAGCTACCACGCCCATGTTTTTCCCAGTAGTCTAACAATATTTTATTTTTTAATCTTTGTGCCTGTCAAGGAAAGAGGCTTTATAAACTAATTAAACAAAAAACACTCTTCCCTCACAGGACTTTAACATCATACTCTCAAAAGAAAAAGATTAACTAACCAATCAATGAAAAAATTCCTTTCCTTTTTTGGGATATGATATTGTTTATTTTAAAAATCCCCTATAAACTATTTTTAAGCTGGGTCATATATTGTATCATTTCTGTTTTTTCTTCTTTGGAAAGTTTCGCATCCCCATGAATAAAAGTGTAGGAGTCCAGTGGCATTTCATCATCTTCAATCTGACTGATGATTGACCGGAGTTTGCTGTTTTTTCTTCGGTCGGAATATTCACCCCATTCATTAAAATTCAATTCATCTTTTCCTTCTTTTATATGATCCTCTAAAAACCAGGCAGCTGGTTGTATTTTATTGTACCAAGGGTATGCTGTATTGTTGCTATGGCAATCATAACAGGAAACCTTTAATTTATCCTGTACGTCTTTCGGGACATTGTTCACCAGCATAAAATCTGATTTTGGCACCACTTCACTTTGGTTGCGATTGGTGGGCACAAACTGGATGCCCACCAACACAACTAAAAAAACCAGTGCAATGATTTTGATTGTCTTCATTTAGTTAATTTCTCTTTGCACCTCTCCGCAATCCATCATTTTACTTCCATAATAGGGATTTTTGATTTCTTTGGTTACACTCAACCACTGTGCACCTTTGTTATTATTGTACATCGGGCAATAAGCTTGGTACAACTTTTGGCTGGTTCCGACAATGTCAATCAGGTCTATCATGTCCTTGCTCAAAATGTCGAAATGTTCCCGCTGGTGGCCTATGGGGCTTTCCGCAATGTGTTCGGCATGCTCAGTGGCGTCTTCTATGATATCTTGCAGTTCTTGTTGGTCGTTCTGTTCGTAGTTTTCCGTTTTAAAGGTCTTTAACTGTCCCACCATTTTTTCCCCGGCTTTGGCCGCGGCCTCCTGATCGTCATTTACCAAGGCATTTTTAAGCTCCAAGTATGTGGTCAGGCTGGCATCGGTTTGGGCAGCATTGCTGCTTTCCATCCTGTTTTCTTCCATCGGGACAGCGCGCTCGGTCGCCGCGTCTTCAATAGTTGTATTGCTGTTTTTCTCGTTGTTCTTGCAAGAAGTGCTTATTACGGCAAATGCCATAGCCATCACTCCCAAACTTACTTTTACTGTTTTCATTTTTCTTGTTTTTAAAAGGTTGATATTTCTGTTACTGCAATTAATTAAATTTTCCGGATGCCATAAAACACAGCCCGGAACTTAGTATTTTACTTGGTTGTTCGACCGGAAACAAAAAAAGCACTTACCGGCTTTCCTTTTCCCCAGTCCTTATTTTTATACGCTGTTCCACGTCGCTTACATAGATGAGCCCGTCCCCGCTTTTGCCAGTACGGGCACTTACTTTTATAATATTTACAATTTTATCTACATCCTCTTTTTCGAACACTATCTCCATTTTAATGACTTTGCTGTGCATAAATGGAAAATTCAAACTGGGGGGAAGCGGTTTTGGAATCAGTGTAATCTCCAACCCCCTCGCCTTGAAATACGGTAAAACAACAAAAGTTTTCTTCCCGCAGATTCATGGTCACTTCACTAAGTCTTTCGGGTCTGATAAAGGCTTTGATCTCATTCATATCTTCTAAATTTAAGTTGAAATAAGTTTTGTTATGCCTAGCTCTTTTTTGTGTAAGCTGTGTAATTCGCTTCTGAATTAAAATAGCCAACCCGGCCATTCGCGTCAAGCAGTACAATAAAAGCTTCGGTTTTATCCACTCTTTCCCCTGTTTGGGGATCGGTGGCCATCCTTGCAGATTCTTCGTTGTTCAAGGTGCCCACGCACATCTCGCAGCAACCATAATAGGTTTTCCCGTTTACCGGAACCGGGATTTGCGGTTTGGCCATATAGGCATCGTTTACCATACATACCAGGTCATTAGGCAACTTGTCTCCTATCTGAAAATCTAAAGAAAAGGTTTGTTTATTGGCGGTACTTGTACTAATTTCTGTAGCCAGTTTGTCTTGCTTTTTTTGTTTTTGCTGCTCCCCAGAGGAGTTACAAGCACCAAAAACCACGGCCAGAAGAAATACCGCTGTTAGAACTTTGAATGTATTTTTCATTTCAATCTAATTTTGTGCCTGCAAAATGGATAGACCTATAAAAAAGAGTCTATCCATACCTTGCAGGACTTTATTAATTGATAGTTTCTTTTACACTACCACATTTCAGCATTTTTTGGCCCATATATGGGTTCTTGATCGCCTTTTCATTGGAAAGCCAATAGCCGCCTTTATTAGAGTTTGCCATAGGGCAATATTCCAGGTAAATTTCACCTTTGGCAAGCTTCCCATTTTTAACCAGTTTCAACATTGCATCGCTAAGAGCATTAAAATTGTCACGTTGGTCTTCCAGAGAAGTGGCACCGGCCATTTGCGAAGCTTCTTTGCGAGCCGTCTCAGCATTTTCCACTTTTGCCAAAGTTTTCTCGAGTTTCATCGAATGCTTGGCGGCCTTTGCATCATTTGAAGCCACTAAAGCGTCCTTTACCAATAGGTAATGTTCATAAGCAGCGCCCAGATCTTTGTCTTTGAACTTAGGCGACATTTGCATTTCTTCACCATGACCAGCCATATTGTCGTGGTCGTGTTGTGCATAAACTCCCATGCTTAACAAAGTTAGAAGGAGCATCATCATTGTTCTTTTCATCTTAATAGGTTTTAAAGGTTATAAAAATTTGTTCTTCCCTGCTTTAGTTTATAGTTTCCACGATTTCGCCGCAGGTTAACATTGCGCTACCGTAATAAGGGTTTTTGATCTCTTCTGAACGGCTGAGCCAGTAGGCTCCCGCATTGTCATCTGCCATAGGGCAAAATTGCTTATAAACGGTCTGTCCCACTCCAAAAAGTTGCATCGCTTTGCTCAAATGGGCAGACAGGTGTTTAAAATGATCCCGCTGAGTAGAAATATCTTCACTCTCCGTTATTTTTTCCGCAGCACCAATTACTTCTTTTGAAATCAGCATCCAGTGGTCGTGAGCTTCACGATCCTCTAAAAGACTCATATCTATCTTGTTCATTGCTTCCAGTACTTTATTTGCAGTTGCTTGGGCGGTTTTGGCCTCATCTTCCACCAGGGCGTTTTTCAACTTCAAATATTGATCAAAAACGCCATTTAGCTGGTTGGTGAACTCTTCAGGTACCACGATGCGTTCCTGCATTTCGGTATGGTCAACGTTGCCGGTTCCTGCCGTTTCCATATTGGCATTACCCTCGCTACCTGCCATGTCCATACCGGCGTGGCCCTCGTGACCGGTAGATGTCTTGCCTCCGTCCTTGTTCATCATAGACTTTTTGCCCTGGAGTTGTGCGGCAGCATCTACGGTAAAGGCACCGTTTACCACAATGCGCTCTCCGGTACTCAAGCCATCTGTAACCGCATAATTACCACCCGCTGCGGCACCCAGGCTCACTTCCCTCATTTCAAAGACAGGCCTGTCTGGATTGGGTTGTACGTAAACCAGCGAACGTTCCCCGGTCCACATCACGGCCGATTTTGGCACTGTAATAAGCTGAGGTTCTTCAATATCTGCATTTTTTTTCTTGGCCGGTGCCACTTTTCCACGCACGAACATTCCGGGTTTTAGACGACCTTCCTTATTGGGCAGGACTGCACGTACAGTTACCGTACGGGTGGCAGTATTAAGCAGTGGTTCAATAAAAGTAATGGGCACTTCATATTCTTTTCCCGGCAAGGCATTGGCAGTCACGCTAATCTGTTGCCCTTCTTCAAGCTGGGCAATCTGGTTTTCATAAGCATCAAATTGTGCCCATACAATACTAAGGTTGGCAATCTCATAAAGGGACTGGCCCTGCTCTACATAATCACCTTCTTCCACCAGTTTTTCGGTCACCGTACCTGAAACCGTAGCATAAATAGGGAAATATTCTTTAACTTCCCCAGAAGCTTCAATTTCTTCAATTTGCTTGTCGCTGAGTTTCCATAATTTCAATTTTCGGCGTACAGATTCGTATAACCGGGACTGAGAGTCCTTCATCCCCGCAGCGGTAAGCAATTCCTGCTGGGCAGAGACCAGCTCTGGGGAATAAATAGTGGCCAGCACCTGTCCGCGGCGTACTTCCTCCCCGGTGTAATTTATATAAAGGTTTTCTATTCTGCCTCCAAAATATGAAGCCTGCACACTTTTTGCTTCTTCATTCTTCACGATTTTCCCTGAAAGTACCAAATCGTGTTCCCCGGAGAGGCTATCGCCTATTTCCATGGTGTGGATATTGGCCAGTGCCAGGGCGGTTTCAGACATTTCTATTTGTTGCGGCCCAACTTCGCCACCACCACTCTCGGCAGGGATAAGATCCATCCCGCAAATGGGACAATCGCCAGGTTCGGGCTGCATAATCTGCGGGTGCATAGAGCAGGTCCACAGCTGGTTTTCCTGCTCGTGATTATGTTCTTCTGTAGTGGCTGTTTCGACATTTTTTTCAGACGAATTGCCACCAAAAAACAGATAGCCCAGGAGCAGTCCTCCTAGCAGTAATCCGGTGTAAATGATATATTTCTTCATCGTTTTTGTTTTAATTTATTCTGAATTATTCACTTAAATAATTGATGTTTGCACTAGCCTGGTAATAGTTTTTTACTGCTTCTATCAGATTCAGCTGAAAATTTAGCTGTAACTCCTGTACGTCCAGCACATCATTAAAATCTATGGTACCGGTTTCGTAATTCCGCCTGAGGATTTCTTCGGCATCATTGGCTTGCTCGATGTTGAGCAGCTGGGTACGGTAGCTTATGCGTGCCTCTGCCCTATTGCTCACCGCGGCTTCCAGGCGCGACACCAACTCATTATGCCGGTTCTTCCGTTGTGCATTGAGCTCGCGTTGCTTCAGTTCGTTCTGCCGGGTAACCGATTTATATTTATTGCCGAAAATTGGAATCGTGATCGAAACCATCGGCATCAGGATGTCTTTCCCGCTGTCCGGGGCTTCCATCGCGGTAGCTTCCCCCACCGAAACATAATCCAGGCCAAATCCCAGATCGGGCAGGGCTTCCTTTCGGTTCATTTTTTCTGCTTCTCCTACCGATTCATACAGCTTGTCAAAACGCAACAACTCCGGGTGCACCTGTGGCACTTCTGGCAACTGTACTGGGTCTTCCTTTGGCACCGCCAGGGAGTCATAAACTTCTACCGCGGCACCGGGTTCAGTATTGAGCAGGGTATTGAAAGTGACTTTTTCCGCCTTAAATTCTTCATCGAAGTTTTCAAAACGTTCCCGTAGCTGGTTTTGCCGCATTTGCAGGCGAAGCACATCTACCGATGAAGCTTGGTTCACTTCAAGGGAAGTAAGTGCAAGCTGCTCATAGGCTTCCAGCAGGTCTATATTTTCCTCCAATACGCGTTGCTTTGCCCTAATGGCATAAAGCCTGTAATAATTTTCGGCCACATTTAGCAGCAGTTGCCTCTGGGCCGTGGCGATTTCCACATATTGGGCATCGGCAAGGCTTGATGCATAATTCTCCCTTGCCGTGATAGTCCCAAACCACGGAATCATTTGTTGCACCGATAGTTTGTACTGCTGTGGGCCCGTTCGGGTCTCTGGTTCGCTGGCAAAATAGCCTACGCTGAACTGGGTTTCCGGGAGTACCCCAACTTCTTCAATCCTCTCCCGGGCCGTTTCATAACGCAGTTCAAACGCCTGTATCTTCGGGTTATTTTCCAAAGCCTGGGTAAGGTAAGGCTGGAGCTGCTGGGCTGTTCCTGTAAGAAAAAAGAAAAGAGAGACAATCACCGCTAGCATTCCGCTTCTTCTATTCAATTTTATTATTAAAATATCTTTTGATTTCATAGTAAAAGGCTTTCTTCTATTTTCTATTTTCAATTCTCTTGTCATTATTCGCCGTCTCCAGGGTTTTTATGCCGGCTTCTTTTCTCCAACTAAATAACACCGGTACTACAAACAATGTGATTAATGCTATAGACATACCACCAACGGCGGGGATGGCCATAGGGATCATAATATCGCTGCCACGCCCCGAGGACGTAAGCACGGGCAGGAGTGCCAGGATTGTTGTAGCCGTGGTCATCAAGGCGGGGCGAACACGCTTGGACCCTGCTTCCACCACCGATTTACGGATTTCCTTTCGGCTCTTGGGCTCGTTCCGGTCAAAAGTTTGGGTAAGGTAGGTCCCCATTACAACGCCATCATCGGTCGCAATGCCAAAGAGGGCGATAAAGCCTACCCATACCGCCACACTCAGGTTTATGGTTTTTATCTGAAACATATCCCGAAGGTTTTCGCCAAAAAAATCGAAATTCAGGAACCAACCCTGACCATAGAGCCAAATAAGGATAAACCCGCCAGCAAAAGCCACGAGGATCCCACTAAAGATCATAAGCGAGGTAGAAACTTTTTGAAACTGAAAGTACAGGATCAAAAAGATAATCATCAGTGCCAATGGCACCACAATGCTAAGCGTCTTTTCAGCGCGAATCTGGTTTTCATAAGTCCCCGTGAATTTATAACTGAGGCCTTTGGGCACGCTAAGCTCCCCGTTATTGATTTTATCCTGAATAAGGGCCTGGGCATTTTCTACTACATCCACTTCGGCAAAACCATCGAGTTTATCGAAAAGCACATAGCCAATAAGGAAGGTATCTTCACTCTTTATTATCTGCGGCCCCTGCTCGTAACGGATATCTACCAACTCATCTAACGGCACCGGCGAGCCGCCCTCAACCGGAACATAGATATTACCCATATCTTCCGGGCTGTCCCGCAATTCCCTTGGGTAGCGCACGCGTACACCGTAGCGTTCGCGTCCTTCCACCGTTTGACTTAGGCGTTTTCCTCCCACAGCAACCTCCAAAAGTTGCTGAACTTCTTCTATGCTAATACCATAACGAGCCAAACGTTCACGCTTGATATCAAGAAGCAGGTAAGGTTTTCCAACAATACGGTCGGCAAAAACGGCTTCGTCTTTTACACCTTCCACTTGCTTTAACAGGTCTTCCAGTTGGAGTCCAAAATCTTCTATTTGTCGAAGGTTTTGCCCCTGCACTTTGATTCCCATAGGTGCGCGCATCCCCGTTTGAAGCATTACCAGCCGTGTCTCGATGGGCTGGAGCTTGGGCGCCGAGGTTACCCCCGGCAGCTTGGTGGCGGCGGTGATCTCGTTCCAGATATCATCTGGCGACTCTATTTCGGGGCGCCAGTTACGGTAATATTCCCCGTCATCATCTGGAATGAGCTGTTTGTTTTTTACGCGGTGGAATTCCACGATTTCGCTGTCATTATAACTGCCAGCTGCATCTTCGTCCACCTCTAAACTTGGATTTATCGCCAGTTTTCCGTTTTTCAGCAAAAACAAACCATCTTCATTTACCCGGTAGCGCTGTCGCTCACCGTCTTCATTCAGCATATATTCCGATTTATACTGAATGACGTTTTCATACATAGAAAGCGGCGCGGGATCGAGAGCTGACTCTGTGCGGCCGGCTTTGCCCACCACGGTCTCGATTTCCGGGATAGCGGCCACGGCCATATCCAGCTGCTGCAAGACCCGCTTGTTCTCCTCTACACCTGCATGGGGCAGCGAAGTGGGCATCAACAAGAAGGAGCCTTCATTGAGTGAGGGCATAAATTCCTGCCCAATGTTGCGCATAATCATAAAACCGAGAATAACCAAAACGGTGGGCACCGACAAGAACAACAACTTATTGCGCAAGGCCCAATTGAGGATGCGGGTATAAAATTTTTGGAACAGGGCAAAAACACCCAGCAAACCAAAGGATATAATCCCTACCACAATAAAATTCCAGAAAACACTTTTTTCCAGACCCAACGGACGCCAATACTCGGCTAAAAGTAGCACTATGGCGAAAGCCGAAATAGCTATATTGATAACATTTGATCTTTTGGAACTAATTTTCTTTTTAAGAAGCAGTATTCCGGTTACGCCAAAAGCAATTAGGACAATACCGATGAAATATCCAAAAACAATAGCGGTAAGCCCTGCAATTATCAGAATCCCCTGTATTACCCAGCCCGCGGAAGTACGCCGGGTCCGTTTCTTAAAGAAAGATGCGGCAAATGGCGGAATAAGGAAAAGCGCAACCACTAGGGAAGCCACCAGTGCCATGGTCTTGGTAAATGCCAGTGGGCGGAACAGTTTCCCCTCTGCCCCCACCATAGTAAAGACGGGAAGGAAACTGATAATGGTGGTAAGCACGGCCGTCATAATTGCCCCGGAAACCTCGGCAGTGGCATTGTACACGATTTCATTCGTGGTCAAATATTTCCGTTCTTTGTCCTGATCGAGATGCCGGATGATATTTTCAGATAAGATCACGCCCACATCCACCATGGTCCCAATAGCAATGGCAATACCGGAAAGGGCCACGATATTGGCATCGACATTAAAGAACTTCATCGAGATAAAGACCATTAAAACCGCTACTGGCAATAAACCGGAAATGAGGATGGAGGCCCGTAGGTTAAAAACCATAACGATAATTACGAGTACCGTAATCAGGATTTCCAATGTAAGGGCTTCATTAAGCGTGCCCAGGGTTTCCTGAATCAGTTGCGTACGATCGTAAAATGGAACAATAGTTACCTGCGACTCGCGACCATCTTCCAGCACCTTGGTGGGCAGGCCGGGGCTAAGTTCATTTATTTTATCCTTTACATTATTGATTACTTCCAGCGGATTTGCGCCATAACGAGCCACAACCACTCCGCCAACCACCTCGGCACCTTCTTTGTCCAGGATACCACGGCGGGTTTCCGGACCCAGGTTTACTTTGGCAATGTCGCTTATTTTGATACTGGTAAATTCTTCTGAAGTTACCACGGCATTTTCAATATCTTCTATTTCCTGAACGTAGCCCAGCCCACGTACCAAATATTCGGCCTGATTTATTTCCAAGGTTTGTGCACCAATATCACGGTTGGTTTCCTTTACGGCCTTTACCACCTGTGCCAGGGAAATATCGTATTGACGCATCAGTTCGGGATCCACATCTACCTGATATTCCTGCACATAGCCACCTATGGATGCAACTTCGGAAACCCCGCTGGCACCGGAAAGTCCATATTTCACATAATAATCCTGAATGCTTCGCAGTTCGTGCAAATCCCAGCCCCCGGTAACATTGCCATCTTTGTCACGTCCTTCTAAGGTGTACCAAAAAACCTGGCCCAGCCCGGTAGCATCGGGACCCAGGGCAGGGTTTACACCTTCGGGAAGCAGGTTTGCCGGCAGGGAATTGAGTTTTTCCAAAATCCGGCTACGGCTCCAGTAAAACTCAATATCCTCTTCAAAAATGATATAAATACTGGAAAACCCAAACATAGAGGAACTCCGGATGGTTTTCACACCGGGAATTCCCAGGAGCGAAGTAGTAAGGGGATAGGTAATCTGGTCTTCTATATCCTGGGGGGATTTCCCCTCCCATTTGGTAAAGACAATTTGTTGATTCTCGCCAATATCGGGGATGGCATCTACCGCCACGGGATCGCGCGGAATTAAACCGGTTTCCCAATTAAAAGGGGCATTTACCACGCCCCAGCCTACAAAAAGGACTAGGAGGATAATTGCTACTAGTTTGTTTTCTATAAGAAATTTTATGCCTTTATTTAGCATCTTTATTGATAATTAAACAGTTATACATTGAATAACTTTCTGATAATATCAGAAAATTAAACACAACAAAGTAAGCCCAAGATGGAAGTAACCATAGAGCAAATCTTTCCGATAATTATCGGAAACTGTTTAAAATCAAATTAAATAAGTTTCGTGTAGTTTTTGTACGTTCCTTACAAGATAAGGAGGTGTATAATCTCTAAATGGAACAATGTTCTTATCCAGTCCATCAAAAAGATTAATATAAGTATAAAAGAAAGTAGCAACAAAGGCTTGATGCTCAAAGCTTAAATTGGTGTAAGATGTTTTTAAATCATCTTGACCGTCATTCGCTATTTGTGCATCTGAACAGCAAGATTTTTCCGAAAAACCTGCTTCACAACTTTTTTGGGATGATTGATTTTCCATTCCACAGGTTTGAGCATTATGAAATAAAGCAAAATCAACCAAAGAATCTCCACAATAATGCATATCTACAGTAAACGACATAGTGGTAACAAATACCAAGCTCGCTAAGGCTACAGATAATATTTTATGGAAAAATGATTTCATAAGACTGCAAATATATATAAAACAACGAAATATAAAAACATTAATAATTCTTTTCGTTATGTTAAACTTTTACTTCCTATACTATTTTCGACAAAAATAAAAGAATCAAACTTCTAAAAATATGATAAATATCATATTACCGTCGTCTTTTTTTGCAGTATCTTCGGTTAAATAAGGTGTTAAAAACACATTACTAAAAATTATGTTAAAATATAGTTAACATTTGTTATTTTTTTATATTCGTATTATGCAAAGCTTTAATAAAATAATAGCTGTTTCATTGGTACTTGCAGTAATGTTTGCTTCATCGTCTTTTACTGTGAATATGCATTTCTGCTGTGATAAACTCGTGGATATGGCGGTTTTAAATAAAGCTCAGGTTTGTGATAATGCGGTGAAGGCTCAGACCAATCCTTCAAAAAAATGTTCGTTCGAAAAAAAAGGTTGCTGTGCTAATAAATCTATAGTTAAAGAAAGTGGCGATAACTTTCAAAAAGCTTCATTTGAGATGGAAAATCATAAACTGATTTTCCTACACACATTTTTTTACACTTACGTAAATCTATTCGAAGGGTTGGAACAAAATATAATCCCTTTTAGGGATTATGACCCACCCCTCATACCGAAAGATTTTCAAGTACTCCACGAGGTATATTTAATTTGATTTCATCCTAAGTAGGTTCTTTTTCAAACAACCTACCTTATATGTTGGCCTGTACTACGCAAAGGCTAACAACTGGTGCGCTCTATCCTGAGCATACCACACTTTCAACTATTTGAAAAACAGAAATTTATAATCTATTAGAATAAATACCATTCTAAGAATAAATAATTAATACTATGGATTTACAGAAAGAATTCTGGATAAAGAATATGGTATGTAGCCGTTGTCTAAAAGTAATAACGCAAGAACTGGAAGAGATGGGAATAACCGTACTCTCTTTGGAATTAGGTAAACTATTGGTTGAATCTTCAAAAAACACCAACACGGAGGTTACGTATAAAGTTACCAAAGTACTTCATTCCAATGATTTTGAAATAGTACAAAGTGAAGGGGAAATGCTGGTTGAAAAAGTAAAAATCATTCTAATCCAACTGCTTACTCAGTTACCACTTCATTTGAAAACAAATACTTCAGAACATTTGTCTTCTACGCTCAACAGGGATTATAAAATACTGAGCAGGCTGTTTTCTAAAAATGAAAACACCACCATTGAAAAATACTTTATAAAACTGAAAATTGAAAAAGTAAAAGAACTTATTCAATTAAAACAATATTCTTTTTCAGATGTGGCATATATGCTGGATTATAGTAGCATTAACCATTTATCAAGACAGTTTAAAGAGATTGTGGGAATGAGTATGAGCGACTATAAAAACACAGAAAAATGGAAACGAAATTTCTATGATGAAATTATATAAATAACAACGAAAGTTATGCAGATGAAGTAGCATAAAAACAGATAGCTTTCGTGTTAATTATAATATTAAAAACCCTAAAGCCTGAACTCCCTAAGGCTTGTGTTGATAATCCCCCAATTACAACATAAGCCAGTTCAGGTCTTAAAAAGGCGAGGAATAAACATTAATTAAAATAAAAAACAATGAAAAATCACTGGTTATGGATGGTCCTCGGTTGTGGACTGCCGCTTTTACTCATCTTTTTAGCACCATCTATTGGAATTGGTGGTGGCACCTGGCTTTTTGCATTTATTATAATAATGTTCGCAGTACACTTGTTAATGCCCATGCGGCACGGGAGCCATACGCACGGATTGTCCAATGAGAACTTAAAAAAGAAGGATAAAAAAAAAGAAGGACAACATCACTAAAATTTATGTTATGAAACGAAAATTTCAAATTAATGGTATTAGTTGCGGCGGCTGCATTAGCAGGGTCAAAAAGACATTGGAAGAACATCCAAAGATTGAAAAGGCAGAAATTTTTCTGGCACCAAAAGGAGCTACAATCATCACTATGAAGGAAACGCTTTCAGTAGATGAATTACAAAAACAACTCAGCAACCTTGAGGGTTACACAATTGAAAAACTATAAAAGTAACTTAAAATCAAAAATTATGTTTTTTCACGACGGAAGTTTCGGAGGTATGCACCTGATATGGTGGATTATTTGGATGGCGTTTATCATTTGGATTTTCTTTATCCCAACTGATATCCCATACCAAAAACCAAAAAAAGAAAAGCCATTGGACATCCTAAAAAACAGGTTTGCCAAGGGCGAAATTTCAAAGGAGGAATTTGAAGAATCCAAAAAATTATTAAAATCAGATAACCAATCTTAAAACATATAAATTATGTATCGATTAAATGTAAAAAAATTCGGTTTTGCCCTCGGTCTAACAGTATCCTTAATTTATTTGGGCTGTATGATCGTGATGGCTACAGCAGGACAGGAAGGAACGATTATATTTTTCAACAGCCTTTTACACGGTCTGGACACCAGTAATATTATAAGAATGGACGTGCCACTATTAGAAGCATTTTTTGGTATTGTGCAAAGCTTCATTTTAGGCTGGTTGATTGGAGCGTGTATTGCGGCATTTTATAATGCCCAAATAAAAAACAGATGATTTTGCATTAAATAGGATTGTTTAATCGAAAGTTTAGGTAAGGCCCTCTTGAATTTAGAACATAATTATATCAAAGATTCATAAACCGCTAAAAATGATAAACAGTAATACTTATAAAAATATTAAGATCATTTTGACTCATTTATTTATTGGGGCAGGTATTTTTTATTTCCTGGTACACCCTTTTACAATGGTAATCTACTGGTTTGAGTTCAGTGATACGCCCTTCTCTTTCCCCTTGTTTCAGCAAGTCTTAGAAGAACGTTTTTTGGAATCTTTCAGTTTCAATATGCGGGGCATGGGCGGACTCTTAACTTTATTGGGAGGATTCTTGGGGATAGTTTCAGGTTTATTCTGGATAAACCTGAAAAAGAAAAATGAAATTATTGGCACACAACAGCGGCTGCTTGTTCGTGATATTGAAGAATTAATCCAGGCCGGTGAAAATGAACGGGTGGAATTCAAATCTTCCATACGCTATGATTATTACCGTAAAACAACCAATCGGGAACTGGAGTTGGTCATTGCCAAAACCATTGTGGGCTTTATGAATGCCAAGGGTGGAAAACTTATAATTGGTGTTGATGACGACGGAAATGTTCTGGGATTGGAAAAAGATTATAAAACCCTAAAGCATAAAAACATGGATGGGTATGAACGTGCGGTGTTCAGGATTATCTCTACACAATTGGGTCACGAGGCTTGTTTCAGCAACCATATTTCGTTCTACAGTATTGATGAGAAAGATGTGTGCGTGGTGGATATCGAACCTTCCAACGAACCGGTTTATGTGAGTGATGAAGGAAACACCACTTTTTATGTACGCACAGGAAATGCTACGTATCCACTATCGGTAAAAGAAACAGTGGATTATTTAAAAACCAAAAAGCTTAAGCTTATGCAATACAACTAGTTTATAAGAGAGGTTGGAAATGAAATATCCAAAATGATTCGATTACTAAATTCTTTGGCTTGACATGTAAATCTAATTCGGACAGAATTAGTGGAATTAAACCCGAAATCAGAGATTAAAAAGACGAAAAAAATGAAAATTGTATTGGCCATAGATGGTTCAGATTTTAGTGAAGTAGCCATTAACGAGCTTAAGAAAATGACTTTATCCTCAAATAGTGAAATTCATATTATAAATGTTTATGAACTTCCTAAAACAACCGGTCTGGGATTGCATACTATGGGCGGCAAGATAGGAAATTACATAGAAGAAATTAAAAGTAACGCTCAAAAATTGGGAAACAAAATCGTTTCAGAAGCTTCCGATAAAATCAAGGCCGAAAACAAGGCACTTACCATAACCACAAGTGTTGTTAGCGGACTGCCCAAAAGTACTATTAATGAAAAAGCAGAAAATTGGGGTGCAGATTTAATTGTAGTAGGCTCTCAGGGTCACGGTGCTTTTTCTCGCTTAGTATTGGGCTCAGTATCCCAATATTTAACCACAAATGCCAAATGTTCAGTACTGATTGCAAGAGATAGAAATAAAAAATGAAAGAAAAGCAAACACATAGCATTACGTTGGAATCCACCTGTAAGATAACAGATGAGATATGTCTTCCCGATACTAAATTACCTCGTGTGGTTATCGTTGGTGGAGGATTTGCAGGTTTGGCATTGGTTGAGAAACTGAAACACAAAGAAGTTCAAGTGGTTTTACTCGATAAAAATAACTTCCATCAGTTTCAGCCTTTATTATATCAAGTGGCAACGAGTGCCCTGGAGCCTGACAGTATTGTATTTCCATTCAGAAAACAAATCAATGGCTATAAAAATGTTTTCTTTCGTTTGGCTGAAGTTGAGGAAATTCAACCTGATTCAAATACTATATTGACCAATAAGGGAAGTGTTTCTTATGACTATTTAGTGTTGGCTACTGGCACGACCACCAATTTCTTTGGGATGGATTCTGTGGCCGAAAATAGTTTGGGGATGAAGGATATTCGCGATTCCCTCAACATCCGTCATATGATGTTGCAAAATTTGGAACAGGCAGCTATTACTTGTGATGATAAAGAACGCGACGCGCTGACAAATTTTGTAATAGTAGGTGGTGGTCCAGCAGGCGTAGAAATGGCAGGAGCTTTGGCAGAGTTTTGCAAATACATCCTTCCCAAAGATTACCCAGAGTACCCTTCTTCCATTATGAATATTTATCTAATAGAAGCCATTGATGAGTTGTTAGGCACAATGTCAGACAAGGCATCATCGAAAACCCTCAAATATTTAGAGGATTTGAATGTAAAGGTATTATTAAATGAAGCTGTAAGCAATTATGACGGCAACGAAGTCACTACCAAAAGTGGTAAGACCATTTTGGCTAAAAATCTTATCTGGACGGCTGGCGTAAAAGGACAATTCCCAAATGGTATTGATGAAAAACACATAGTCAGGGGCAACCGGATTAAAACCGATGCTAATTTAAAAGTAGAAGGCTACGAAAACATTTTTGCCATAGGCGATATAGCTGCGCTTATTTCTGAAGAAAGACCCAAAGGGCATCCACAGGTGGCGCAGGCAGCAATTCAACAAGGAAAATATCTGGGTAATTCTATATTAAACCTCATAAATAATAAACCCACACAACCTTTCGAATATAAAGACAAGGGTTCTTTGGCAACCGTAGGAAAACGTAAAGCAGTAGCCGACTTGGGAAAAATGAAGTTTGCTGGCTATTTCGCCTGGTTACTATGGTCCATAGTACACTTGATGTCCATAAGCGGATTTAGAAATAGATTGATGGTTGGTTTTAATTGGGCGGTTAGTTATTTCACTTATGAAAAGAGCAACCGACTGATTATTAGAAATTTTAATCCGAAATCTTCGATTAAAAACAGGGGAAAATAATTTAAAAATGAAGAATAACAGTGAGAATAAAGATAAGCTTTCCCTAATAGGTTCCATATCCCTTGGTACAGGCGTAATGATTGGTGCTGGCATATTTGTCCTAATGGGTCAAATAGCTGAATTAGTGGGAGATCTATTTCCAATAGCATTTATTGCGGGAGCTATTGTGGTAGGTTTTAGTTCGTATTCTTATGTAAAGTTTTCAAACGCTTTTCCATCGTCTGGAGGTGTGGTTAAATTCCTTAACAAATCCTATGGACCTGGAACAACAACAGGGTTTTATTCTTTGCTGATGTACGTATCAATGGTAGTTTCCGAAAGTCTGGTGGCCGGCACTTTTGGAGCTTATACACTTAGGCTATTTCCCGAGTCTTATGCAGGTTATGCCTCTACCCTGGGTGTTGGGCTAATTGTTGTTGCCTATATAGTGAACATCCTGGGCAATAAGGTTATTGGGGTCACCGCAACATTTACCGCTATTATAAAGGTAGTGGGAATAGCAATTTTAGCTATTGCCGGCCTTGCAATTTCAGGTTTTGCCGATATTACGGGAAACTATATTCCCAAAAATACTGAGACATTACCACAAGGCTTCGGATTTGTGGCCGCTTTGGCGTTATCTATCCTTGCTTATAAAGGCTTTACCACTATCACGAACCAAGGGGCCGATATTAAAAATCCGCATAAAAATCTTGGTAGGTCTATCGTGTTTTCCATACTTATCTGCACACTGATATATGTAGCCTTGGCATTAGCTGTTGCGGGAGGTTTAAGCATTCCTGAAATAATCGAAGCTAAAGATTATGCCCTTGCAGCCGCCGCAAAACCTGTTTTTGGGGAATGGGGTTCCTGGATTACCATTGGCATTGCCATTATTGCCACGGTTTCTGGGGTCATTGCCAGTATCTTTTCCTCTTCACGCTTGTTGGCAATGCTCAGCAATATGAAACAGGTGCCTTCTTTAACCAAACTTGGTAGCTTAAAAAATCCAGCACTAATATTCACGTCTTCCCTCGCCATTTTACTGACCGTGCTTTTCGATTTGACAAGGATAGCATCCATTGGGGCTATTTTTTACCTTATTATGGATATCGCTATCCATTGGGGGCTGTTCCGTCACCTTAAAAACAAAGTGGTTTTTCAGCCTATCATCCCATTAATAGCCATCGTATTGGACATTGCGGTATTGGCAGCTTTTCTTTATATAAAATATCTGAACGATCCTTTGGTGCTTATCGTAGCAGCGATTGGGATTGTTCTAATACTTGTTGCAGAACGCCTTTTTATGATTTCACACACAGACGATGAAGGTAATATGCCAATGGGAATGGAAACTACGAACAATAAAACATAATTAATAAAAATCAATTTATATGAAAAATATAGCAGTTATAGGATACGGAGTCATTGGAAAAAGGGTGGCAGATGCCATCAACTTACAAAACGATATGAAGCTTTCGGGAGTATGTGATATCATTAGCGACTGGCGAATTCAAAATGCCGTAAGAAAGGAATACGACATTTATGCAGCAACTAAAGATGCTGCTGATAAAATGAAATCTGAAGGGATTTCGGTAAAAGGCGATATGCAGGAACTTTTAAAGAAATCAGATCTTGTTGTGGACTGTACACCCAAAAAAATTGCCGCTCAGAATGTCGTTATCTACAAGGAGCAAAACATCAAATTTATTCTACACGGTGGCGAAAAACACGAAACCACAGGGCATTCCTTTAGTGCAGAAAATAATTATGAATCAGCTTTAAATCTAAATGCGACAAGAGTAGTTTCCTGTAATACTACGTCTATTTTAAGAACCTTGACCGCTTTAAAAAGAGCTGACTTACTTGATTATGCCAGAGGTACACTTTTAAGAAGAGCTACAGACCCTTGGGAAAGTCATTTAGGTGGTATTATGAATACAATGGTTCCCGAAAAAGATATCCCAAGCCATCAAGGCCCAGATGCTAAAAGTGTTGACCCAGAACTGGATGTCATCACCGCAGCGGTAAAAGTACCCGAAACATTGAGCCATATGCACTACTGGAATGTGAAATTGAAAAAGCAGGCGACAAAGGAAGAAGTGCTAAATGCTTTCAAAACTTCAAGTCGTATTAAATTAATTCAATATGACCAAGGCTTGGTTTCTAACAACACCATTAAAGAAATGTTTCTGGATATGGGAAGACCTTGGGGCGATATGTATGAAGTAGCCCTATGGGAAGATATGCTGAAAGTAGATGGCGACGAACTTTTCTATGCTTATATAGTCGATAATCAAGCTATTGTAATCCCGGAAACAATTGATGCTATTAGGGCATTAACTGGAATTGAAACAGATGGTACAAAATCCATAGCCAAAACAAATGAAAGTTTAGGAATCCATTAAATACTATCAAGATGAAAACAGACAAGAATATAGTAGAACTTTTAGGAGAAAAAGCAGACTTCTATTTAGAACACGTTTGTGAAAAAATAACAAAGGATGAACTGCAAACCCCCAGTAAAGCAAACATAGATAAGGTATTTGTTCAAAGTAACAGAAATCCACAGGTACTTCGTAGCCTTTCCCAATTATACAATCACGGAAATCTGGCAGGAACTGGTTATTTAAGTATCCTTCCTGTTGACCAAGGTATTGAGCATAGCGCGGCCTTTTCATTCTATAAAAACCCAGATTATTTTGACCCAGAGAACATCATAAAATTGGCAATAGAAGCAGGATGTAATGGTGTGGCATCCACGTTTGGTGTATTGGGATTGAACGCCCGAAAATATGCCCATAAAATCCCTTTTATCGTCAAGATTAACCATAACGAGCTACTTACCTATCCAAATAAATATGACCAAACATTATTTGGTAAGGTAAAAAATGCCTGGGATATGGGAGCAATTGCCGTAGGAGCTACGATTTATTTTGGTTCAGCAGAAAGCAACAGACAGCTAAAAGAAATAGCTGAAGCTTTTGAAGAAGCCCATAGTTTAGGAATGGCTACCATTTTATGGTGCTATACCCGCAATGAAAATTTTAAAACCGAAAAGAAAGATTATCACGCTGCCGCCGACGTTACCGGACAAGCTAATCATATCGGCGTAACGATACAGACAGATATCATCAAACAAAAATTACCTACAAACAATTTTGGATTTAAGGAAATTGGGTTTGGGAAATATGATGATGAAATGTATAAAACCCTTACCACAGAACATCCCATTGACCTTTGTCGATTACAAGTCGCCAATTGCTATATGGGCAAAATAGGATTGATCAATTCCGGCGGTGGCTCTAAAGGTGAATCAGATTTGACCGAAGCGGTAACAACAGCATTAATCAATAAAAGAGCTGGCGCCTCTGGATTGATTATGGGTCGAAAAGCATTTCAAAAGCCTTTTATTAGAGGGATTGAGTTACTGCACTCCGTCCAACAGGTATATCTGGAAGATAGTATAACCATAGCTTAATTATAACGAAAACAATTTAAAAACAATAAATCATGAAAAACATACTCGTACCTACAAACTTTTCAGAAAACTGCAAGAAAGCAGAGGAACTCGGAATTGAAATGGCAAAGCTTTACAATTCAGAAATTCATTTTTTTCACTTAATTAACACCCCCGTAAACTGGGTTGAGCTAGATAAGGAAAAAGAAAAAAGATATCCAGAAACAGTAAAGCAAATAGGCATCGCAAAAGCCTCCTTGAGAGAACTGGAGAAAAAAGCAGAACGACAAGGCCTTGAGTGCAGGACTTTTCTTGAATTTGATGGTGGTCAGGCAAATATCCTTAAACATTCGGGTCATTTTCATCACGATTTTATAGTTACGGGAAGTAGTGGCACCCGAGGCGGTATACGTGAGTTAATGGGAAGCAACGTAGAAAAAATTGTTAGGAAAGCTGATGTACCAGTTGTTGTAGTCAAGGATGAAGAAGTATCCTTTCCTTTTAAGGATATCGTTTTTGTTTCAGATTTTCTTCAAGATGTAAGCGATGCATTTAAGCAGGTTATTTCGATTGCTGAAAAATGCGGCGCACATATCCATTTATTGAGGGTCAATACTCAGACCGATTTTAACAGTATAGAACAAGGGTTGGATCCCATCAAGGAGTTCCTGAAAAAATTCCCCGATTTGGATAACTTCTCAATGAATGTATATAACGAACAAGACGTAGAAACAGGGATAAACAATTTTTTACGATATAAAAATGCCGATTTAATCGCAATGTGTACTCACGGACGTACAGGCTTTTTAACTTTATTCTCTAAAAGCATCGCAGAGGGTGTAACCAATCACTCCGAATTACCAGTAATGACTATTAAAATGTAACAATGAATAAATCAGTCTTAATAAAAAAATACTCTGGTGAGTACGAAGCCTTTGATGTAAACAAACTCATCAACTCCCTGCGGCGTTCACGGGCAGATGAGGATATTATTCAGGATGTAGCCCGGAAAGTACAAGAGCAGATTGAAGAAGGAATGACAACCAAAAAAATCTATCAGTTGGCTTTCAAGATGCTAAAACGAAAATCTAGGGTAAGTGCCTCAAAGTACAAGCTCAAAAAAGCTTTAATGGAACTAGGTCCAACCGGTTTTCCATTTGAAAAGTTAGTAGGCAAACTATTGGCACACGAAGGATTTTCAACACAGGTTGGTGTCATAGTTCAAGGCAATTGCGTTCAGCACGAAGTGGATGTGATAGCGCAAAAAGGAAATAAACATTATATGATTGAATGTAAATACCATAGTGACCAAGGCAGGTTTTGCAATGTAAAAATCCCATTATATATCCATTCACGGTTTTTGGACGTGGAAAAGCAATGGAAACACCAAAAAGGTCACGAGGCTAAACTTCATAAAGGCGGGGTTTACACCAATACGCGTTTCACAACCGATGCCATTCAGTACGGGAAATGTGTTGGAATGCTTATGACCAGTTGGGATTATCCAAGAGGAAATGGTCTCAAGGACAGAATAGATAAATCGGGGCTACATCCCTTAACCGCTTTAACAACACTTACCAAAGCTGAAAAAACAAAATTATTGGATCAAGGCATCATACTCTGCAAGGAGCTACACGAAAATCCAGACTTTTTGGAACAAATGGGTATCAGTAAGCTAAGGCAAAATAAGATACTCGAAGATTCAAGAGAATTATGTAGATCCCATTAATTCAAATAATGAATAATTACTAATTTTTAAAAATAATACAAATGAAAACTGAAGAATTGCAAAAACAGGGCAACATAGATTTAGAACCATTTTACTAGGCATTGGAAGATGACTCAAAACTACTTGAAGAAGCCCTTGAGATATTATTGGAAATGGTTCACTTTGAACCTAAATCAGTAAAGAAATTGGCTCTTTTTATTAAAGAGGATTCTCGTAATCTATATAAAGAAATAGTGGAATTGAGCAAATCAAAACAAGATAAAGGAAATACACCTTCCTGCTGCGGTGGTCACAAATTTGGGGAGCAGCTCTTGTAGTAAATTATGTACAACAACCTAAATAGATACCAATGAAAAAAAATAAAATAAACATCCATTTCTTAGGAGCGGCAGGCACAGTAACCGGCTCAAAATATTTAGTGGATACAGGAGATAAAAAGATACTCATAGACTGCGGACTTTTTCAAGGGGTAAAGGAATTACGCCTTAAAAACTGGGAGTACCCACCTGTTAATGTTGCTGATATTGATGCTGTTTTGCTCACCCACGGCCATATGGACCACACAGGTTATCTGCCGAGATTGGTAAAGCAAGGCTTTAATGGACCCATCTATGGTACCAACCCCACTTTGGATATTGCAAAAATCATTTTGAATGATAGTGCAAAAATTCAGGAACAAGAAGCAGAACGTGCCAATAAAGAAGGCTATTCCAAACATAATCCTGCTGAACCATTGTACGACCTAAAGGATGTAGAAAAAACTATCCCTCATTTTAAAGGAATTCCGCAATCACAATGGATTCCATTGTTTGATGGCATAAGGGCTCGATTTCAATATAATGGACACATTCTGGGAGCAACTTACATTGAGTTGGATGTACACAGGAAACGTTTTGTGTTTTCTGGCGATATAGGCAGAACAAACGATTTATTACTGTTTCCGCCATTAAAGCCAAAAAAGGCAGATGTATTATTTATTGAATCCACCTACGGAGGAAGATTTCATCCTGATGAAGTAGAAGCACTTCCACAGATAGAAAAATTGGTCAATGACACCATCAACAGAGGTGGCAGCCTATTTGTTCCAAGTTTTTCAGTAGAACGTGCCCAATTGATGATGCTGATTTTTTGGAAATTATTGAAAGAGAAGAAAATACCAAAAATACAAATGATAATGGATAGCCCAATGGGAGCAAGTGTATTAGAATTGTTTCATCGCACAAGAGATTGGCACAGGTTGGAAGATAACGAATGTGACGAAATGTGCTCGCACTTTACGGTCGTAAGCAGTTATCGGGAAACAATGGAATTACGAACAGATAATAAACCGAAAATCGTGATTGCAGGAAGCGGAATGCTCACAGGCGGAAGAATGCTAAACTACCTTGAAACACAGGCACAAAACCCCAACAACACCTTGCTTTTTGTGGGTTATCAAGCTGAAGGTACGCGAGGCAGAAAATTATTGGAAGGCGATAAGGAACTTAAAGTGTATGGAAAATGGGTGCCCTTTGATATGGAAGTTGCAGAAATTGAAGGGCTTTCGGCACACGCAGACCACGCAGAACTTATGGACTGGATGGATAAGATAAAAAACAAACCCGAACGTATTTTCATTGTACACGGTGAAAAAGAGAGTGCAGAAGCATTGCAAAAAGGCATCAAGGAAACCTATGGGTGGGATGCAGAAATTCCGCAATTATACACCATCGAAGAAATAGAATAAATCGAAAAATCACAACAACCAATAAAATATGGACACACACTCAAACATATTAAAATATAAACATCTCGGAATCTATACCCAAAACGAAAATGTAGTGTATATGCGCGAAGATTGCCACGTCTGTATTTCAGAAGGGTTTGAGGCACTTACCCGAATAAGAATATCCAATGCAAATACATCAATCGTAGCAAGTCTTAATGTCCTGAATTCTGATATTCTGTTGCCTAATGAAATCGGACTATCAGATGCTGCTGCGAAAAAACTCAATGTTTCCCCAAACGATACATTATATGTTTCCCATTTAGAGCCTATTGAATCCTTAAGCCACGTCAGGGCAAAAATCTATAACAAAAAACTGGATTATAAGGCCTATAACAACATCATAACCGATATCGTGGAAGGCGATTATTCCAACATCCACCTTTCGGCATTTATTACTGCCTGTGCTGGCGACCGAATGGATATTGATGAAATATCCGACCTAACGAAAGCAATGATTGCTTCCGGAAAGCAACTGAACTGGAACAAGGATATCGTGGTCGACAAACATTGTATTGGCGGATTGCCTGGCAATAGGACAACACCATTGGTAGTTGCCATTGTTGCCGCGTATGGGCTTACTATGCCAAAAACATCCTCACGGGCAATCACTTCGCCAGCAGGCACAGCAGATACAATGGAAGTACTGACCAATGTTACGCTCTCTTCCGAGGAAATAAAGACCGTAGTAGAAAAAGAAGGCGGATGTTTTGTTTGGGGCGGTACAGCGCAGTTAAGTCCTGCCGATGATGTGCTCATTAAAATTGAAAAAGCCTTGGATATTGATAGCGAAGGTCAGCTCATCGCTTCAGTACTCTCTAAAAAGGCAGCAGCTGGTTCTACTCACGTGGTCATTGATATTCCCGTGGGAGAAACCGCCAAGGTTCGCAGTACCGAAATGGCAGAAAAACTAAAAAATCATATGGAAACCGTTGGAACTGCTGTTGGGTTGAATGTAAAAGTTGTAGTTACGGATGGCACGCAGCCTGTTGGAAGAGGTATCGGTCCAACTTTAGAAGCCATAGATATATTAAAAGTTTTGAAAAATGAGGAAGATGCACCTAAAGACTTAACAGAAAGAGCATTGCTTTTAGCTACTGAACTATTAGAACTTTCTGGAAAAGTAGAAAAAGGAAAGGGACAGGAAACCGCACATAAAATTCTCAAATCTGGAAAAGCATATGAAAAATTCGTAGCCATTTGTAAGGCGCAAGGTCAATTTTCAAAACCAGTTTTAGCACCTTATAAAATTGAAATTAAAGCTGAAAAGTCAGGCGTTTTGCAACGAATTGATAACCGTAAAATTGCAAAACTGGCGAAGCTTTCTGGAGCACCACAATCTAAATCGGCAGGGATTCTTCTAAATGTGCATTTGGGAGAACAAATCGAAGAGAACCAACTGCTTTATACCATATATGCTGAATCCAAAGGTGAACTTAATTATGCCTTGGAATATGAAAACAACCATAACGACATCATAACTATAAATTAAAGAACATACTATGAAAACAATATTATTCAGTCTTCCCGGAAATGAAGAACTCACAGAACTAATGGCTACAAAAATGGATGCTGAAGTGGGTCAAGCCACATTAAGGAAATTCCCTGACGGGGAATCATACACGCGCATATTGTCTGATGTTAAAGATAAATGTGTGGTACTGGTATGCACCTTGCACGAACCGGACGAAAAACTGTTGTCACTATATTTTTTAAGCCACACAGCCAAATCATTAGGAGCTATGTGTACCTGTTTGGTAGCACCCTATTTGGCGTATATGCGGCAGGACAAAGTATTTAATGAAGGAGAAGGAGTGACTTCCGGTTTCTTCGGAAAATTGATTTCTGGTTTCGCCGATAGCATTACCACAGTTGACCCTCACTTGCACAGAATTAGTTCGTTGGGAGAAGTGTATCAAATTCCAAATAAAGTGATTCACGCTGCCGACGCAATTTCAGAATGGATTAAAGAAAATATCGAAAACCCGGTACTTATCGGACCTGATTCTGAAAGTGAACAATGGGTATCAGAAGTCGCCAAAAATGCAGGAGCACCATTTACGGTATTACAAAAGGTGCGTCACGGTGACCGTGATGTAGAAGTCTCTGTTCCCGATGTGGATATATATAAAGATGCTACACCCATTTTGGTAGATGATATTATTTCCACAGCCCGAACAATGATTGAAACCGTACAACATCTTAAAAAAGCAGGAATGAAACCACCTATTTGTGTAGGCATTCACGCCGTTTTTTCAGGAAACGCCTATCAAGATTTATTGGATTCCGGAGTAGAAAAAATAGTGACTTGTAATACCATCCCACACTCTTCAAATGGAATTGATTTAAGTGATATTATGGCAAAAGAGGTAAAAAAATTAATGCACCATATATGAGAAAACAAGGCTTTATAGTACTAATCACTTTATTCAGCATCACAATGACTGGACAAACTGAAATGCTCATTGGGCAGATTTCAGGCAGAGTTGTTATTCGGGAAAACTTTGATAAAGAAGGTGATTTTCTCAATAAACAAACTTTTGAAGCTGGAGAAACAATAAAGGAAAATGGATATTATGAAATAAAGGTAGTTACAGAATTGTTTGACAAAAACAAACAATCAACCGATAAATACACTACTACCTACCGTTGTGAGCCAGATGACGCCAATGTAATGATAATGGCTTTTCCGTTTTCCAAGCCAAAATCAAAAGAAACCGAAATTAATACCATTTCTGAAAATTTTAAAAAGCTCTACGATTTACAAAACTTGAAAGATATTAAATTGGAAATGAGTTTTGACTCGGGCTTGTTAAACTTTTTTGGTTCCAAAAGCATCATAAAAATTTATGACCGAAAATTAGAGGATGGGAAAAACACTATAAAATCAAAAATTAATATTAAAGCCTATGCCTGGGGAATTCGCATTAAGCAACTCAATTATACCGTTATCGAAAAATTAAATGAAAAAGGTTTATTGACTTTTCAAAAATTTTCAGAAGCAGATAACAGCTATTTTACAATAAACTATAAATAAAGACAGATGAAAAATTACGATACACTTTCTGAAGCCATAAACGATTTACAGGGAAATGGCTATACATATGATTTTAACCTAAAACCAGAATGTTTGGAGTGTGCCTCACTAAAAATTGAAATACACCCAGAAGATTTTAATGTTGACGAGATGCATCGTTTTGAGGGTATGAGCAGTACCGACGATAATAGTGTGCTTTATGCTATTTCATCAAAAAATGGGATTAAAGGACTTTTGGTAGATGCCTATGGCGTCTATGCCGAAAACATTTCGGAAGCTATGAGAAAAAAATTACGATAACACTTAAACAAGACAATAATGGAAAATCACGAACACCACAATCACGATGAAATGGACCATTCTAAAATGGACCATTCTAAAATGGACCATTCGAAGATGAAACACAAAAAAGAAGACCATTCTAAAATGAACCACAAAGGTGGAGACCATTCTGGCCACAATCCAGGGCACGGAGAACACGGGCACGACCATCATAAAATGATGATTGCCGATTTTAGAAAACGGTTTTGGGTAACCCTTGTACTTACTATTCCCATACTGTTCTTCTCGCCGATGATTCAGGACTTTTTTGGATATGAGTTTTTGCTTCCCGGAAATCCATATATCCTTTTTGCACTTTCCACAATCGTATATTTCTATGGTGGTTGGCCATTTTTAAAAGGATTCTGGTCTGAAATCAAAAAAGGTGCACCAGGGATGATGACCCTTATTTCTATGGCCATTACCGTGGCTTACGTTTATAGTTCGGCAACGGTGTTTGGTTTAGAAGGTGTCGATTTTTTCTGGGAACTGGCTACGCTTATTGCTATTATGCTTGTAGGTCATTGGATAGAGATGAAAAGCGTTCTAGGCGCCTCTAAGGCCTTGCAGCTGTTAGTAAGCATGATGCCTGCCGAGGCACATCGTGTTAAAGGAGACACTATTGAAGATATTCCTCTGGAAGATTTACTGAAAGATGACGTAATACTTGTAAAACCAGGTGAAAAAGTTCCTGCTGATGGGATTATAGTAGACGGTTCAAGTTACCTGAACGAATCTATGCTTACAGGCGAATCCAAACCTGTAAAAAAAGATGAAAACGATAAGGTTATTGGTGGTTCGGTAAATGGTAACAGTACCTTAAAAGTAAAGGTTGAGCATACTGGAAAAGATAGCTATCTCAACAAGGTCATCAAAATGGTCGAAGAAGCGCAAAAAACCAAATCAAAAATGCAAAACCTCTCGGATAGAGCTGCAAAATGGCTTACCTATATCGCATTAGGTATTGGTTTTGGAACATTAGCGGTATGGCTGATTTTAGGCTTTCCATTTGTCTATGCTTTAGAAAGAATGGTTACCGTTATGGTCATTGCTTGTCCACACGCATTAGGTCTTGCCATACCACTTGTGGTTGCTATTTCTACTGCTGTTTCAGCTCAAAACGGGTTATTAATTCGAAATAGGACAGCTTTTGAAGAATCCCGAAAAATATCAGCTTTATTGTTTGATAAAACGGGAACATTGACCAAAGGCGATTTTGGCGTTACTCGAATTGAGTCTGTTAGCGAAACTTATTCATCTGAAGAAATTTTAAGGCTTTCGAGTGCATTGGAACAAAGTTCGGAACATCCTATCGCCGTAGGTATTATTAAAAAAGTCAAAGAAGATAATATGACCATCCCAAAGCCTGAAAACTTTAATGCAATTACAGGTAAAGGCGTTGAGGCCAATGTAGAAGGTAAGCAAGTAAAAGTGGTTAGTCCTGGTTTTTTAAGGGATGAAAAAATCACTATTCCCGAAGACGCATACAGTGATGCCGCTGAAACAGTTGTTTTTGTCTTGATTGATGGAAAATTAGCTGGTTACATTGCTCTTGCCGATGAAATACGACCAGAATCTGCCGAAGCCATAAAAGTCTTTAAAAAGAATAATATAAAAGTTTTAATGGCTACCGGTGATAATGAAAGAACTGCCAAAGCTGTTAGCGATAAACTCGGCTTGGATGGATACTACGCCGAAGTTTTGCCACATCAAAAAGTGGAAATAGTAAAAGAATTGGAAAGTAAGGGAGAGTTTGTGGCTATGACTGGCGATGGTGTAAACGATGCGCCTGCACTTGCAAAAGCTGATGTTGGTATTGCCGTTGGTTCAGGTACTGACGTTGCCGCCGAAACAGCAGATATCATTCTGGTCAACAGTAACCCACAGGATATTGCCAACTTAATTCTCTTTGGAAAAGCCACCTACAATAAAATGATTCAGAATTTGATTTGGGCTACAGGATATAATGTAGTGGCTATTCCTTTAGCAGCCGGTGTATTATATTCTTCAGGCTTTGTTTTAGGACCAGCTGTAGGAGCGGTATTTATGAGTTTAAGTACGATTATAGTGGCCATTAATGCGCAACTATTAAAGCGAAAAATCGGTAAAAAATAAATGGACAAAAAAGAAAAACTCAACAGGATATTTTTAATCCTGTTGAGTTTATTTGTAGTGATGTTGGGCTATGGTATATTATTGCCAACCCTTCCTTACTATACCGAAAGGCTTGCTTTAGGAGCTAACCTCGATACTAATTCGATCAATTTTCATATTGGACTGCTTACAAGCATTTATCCATTATTTCAATTAATTTTTGTTGTGGTATGGGGAAAGCTTTCAGATAGATATGGACGTAAACCAATTATATTAATCGGTCTAATTGGGTTTGTTATAATGCAATTGCTTACTGGTCTAGCAACATCTTTGACAATGCTATATATTGCTCGAATATTTGGAGGTATTTTTACGTCTTCAGTTATTCCTGTTAGCAACGCATATTTAAGCGACATTACTTCAGAAAAACGGAGAACCAAAATAATGGCCTGGTCTGGTGTTGCTATTAGCTCTGGTGTTATTTTTGGCCCTGTTTTAGGCAGTTTTCTATCCCAAACTAACCTACACTTTAAATATTCGTTTTGGATATTACATCTGGACCGGTTCTCAGTTCCTTTTATTTTGGTTGCACTTTTAGGTTTTACTGTATTGGTTATTTTGATTAAATCGTTTAGGAATACAAAACCGGTTAGCAGGTTTGTTTCAGGAAAACAAAAATTAAATTTTAGTTTTAGTAGGTTCTTTATTGTCCTATTACTGCTCTCTTTTGTTATGCAGTTTGTAGTGACCCTCTTTGAAACGGTTTTTTCAATTTATGGAAAAAATCAGTTGCTATTTTCAAGTAATCAGATAGGAATTGGTTTTATGGTCTGTGGGATAGTAATGGCTGTATTACAACCTGTATTTGCGACCTATGGAGAGAAAATATTGACAGCAAAACAACAAATTGGAGCCGGATTGTTGATTTCAGGCATTTCACTAATCGCATTTCCTTTTTTCGGCAATGAAATTTATGTCTATGTACTGATTGTAACATTCGCCACTGGTGGAGCAATTGTAACCCCTAACCTACTTTCAGCCGTTTCCTTACTTTCAAAAGAAAAGGCGGGCAGTAATATTTCTGTACAGACCTCGGCAAACAGTGTGGGACAAATTTTAGGTCCGGTTATAGGGACTTGGCTTATTACAGGTGGGTTTTATTTTCCCTTTATTATTGCCGGCATCATTATATTGACCGCCATTGGATTACTTTATTTTTATAAAAGCTTTAATAGTAAAACAACTAAAATAGGACAAGACAACAAAGTATCCTAAGAAAAGCAATAATCTTATTTCTTAAAAATATATTTAAATTTTTATTATCTCATAATCATTTAATTTTTTAAGGCAGTTCCAGAGCACCATCAGCATCACTCTGATTGGTGAAATAAGTCCGTCCATCTGCTAAAAAATGTGATCCTAATTGGTCACCTACGTTTTTTGTGGTACAAACTTTTACTATTCTGATTTTAGCTATTTATTTATATTGTAATATCACCCCAATTTCATAAGAATCAGTTCAATACTACGACGGAAAAGACTTCACAATTCCTCGCGCTCTATATTACGTATAGTAATACTATCCAGACGACCGTCTATAAGTTTCCGACTAATGAGCTGAGTGTCCATCCTGTCATTTGTGGTGTATTGCTCCTTTCCTTTACGGTCTGTATCAGCGGGATTCACTAATAGGGATTTCCCTCTAAAGGTCTCAAAGCTGCGATAGGCACAATAGAATAATCTTAATAATATCAATTAAAATATAAAGTTCATTCTGTAGTCACTTCACCACAATATTTGATAAAACGAAATAACCAAGTCTGGGCTATGGCGACCATATTTATCCCGGTTATCATAAGGTTTTATTCTGAATAATTTTAATTAATATTAAATTTCAGGGAATTCGGACTTTCAAAAAATGTTGTACCCAGTCCAAAAAAAAAGATTTCAATTTCTTGAAACCTTGTCAATGCCAGTAGAGGGACTTGGACTCGAGAGACCTTCTGGTTATAAACTTGGTATTACCAAATGTCAGATATTTATCAACGGTTGATTAACCATCATAAATCATGTTATTACAGACTTTTAATCCATATAAATTTAAAAATTAATAACTTCATCAAGTGCTTCATCAGCATCCCGGTGCATAAAATTAGCTTGATAATTCAAGGTAGTTTTTAAATCACTATGACGATAGAGCTTTTGTAACATTAATGGATGAATTCGATCGCCAGCAATATTACCAAAGCTATGCCTAGCAATGTGATTAGATAAGTTTTTTTCGATTCCACATTCCGTGGCAATTAGCTTTAAGCATTTATTAAAAACCTTCGTAGCACTTTTTGTTTTTATATAAATTTGTTCAGCATCCTTAGGATTGGTATTTCTTAAAAAGGGGAATACAAAACCTTTATTAAGGTGTTTCTCCTTTTTGTAATAATTTAAAATTTTTTCCGCTTTCAAAGGAATTTTAAGGCTGAGTGCTTTTTCATTTTTGTTCATCACATAATAAAGACGATCGTCCTTAAAATCAGACCACTTCATTTTAACCACATCGGAAATACGAATTCCTGCGAAATAAAAAGAAAATAACCATATGTTGTGCGTATGCCAGATAGAAGTATTTTCCTCCAATTTCAACTGTTCAATTTTCTCAACCTCTTCTACGCTAAGTCCTACTTTATTACCAGAACCAATTCTAATTTTTTCCTTATCTCCGGCAAAAGGATAATATTTTTGATCAATAATTCCTTGCTTAATTGCTAAATTAAACAGGGTTCTAATTAAAATAAGCTGATTAGTAATAGTTCTGGTTTTTTGTCCTAAATAAGAATAGCAAAAGGTTTTGTATTTATTAATGAATACTTCATCGATATCTCTAAAAGAAAGAGCTTTACTTTTTTTGAAATGCTCTACCCCATCCATCCATACATATTTATTACGACGAGCATTACTGATACGTTTCAATCTGCGTTCCTTTATATCCTCAATGATCGCTGACTTCCTTTTAGTCCTTTTAAAGTTTAAAAATTCTTCAATATTATACAGTATAGATAAATCACCTTTTGCAACTGAGAATATTCCCCTCTCATATTTTTCCATTATACGTTCAGCCGCTAATTCAAAAAATGATTTTTGCCCCCTGGCTCCCTTTAATTTTTGCTTGATCTGTTTTGGAGTAACACGATCTTCAGAGTGGAAAAATAGGTTATTAGCCTCAACCATTTTCTTCATTAAAAAAATGTTGAGCTGTTGCGAGTTTGGATGACTTTTCTTAGCCATTCCAGCATTGTTATCCCAATCTTTCTCAAAAACATATTGTCCGAGCCACTTGTAATTAGTTTTATAATTCTCACTAATTCTCAGTGCTAAAGGAATTCTTCCATCTTTTCGAATCATATTCTTCCTTAAAACTATCTTTATGCTAGCCATAACTATTTAATTTTGAACTTTATAAAGATAAATAATTAGTTTATAAACTAGTACAGAATAAGTACAGAATAAGTACAGAATCACTTGATTTTAACAGAATTCAATTGATTGCAAAAATTACGTATTTAACTGATAATCATATATTTTAACGGTTTTTAATCTATTTTGAATAACTACTTGTCGATGTTCATAACCCGGAGGTCCCGAGTTCAAATCTCGGTCTCGCTACTAGAAAAAAAAGGGGGTTCGAAAAATCGAAATCCCTTTTTTTTTCAGTTACAACATTGGGACTTTTTTTCATTTTCATTTTTATTTTCATTATTTTTAAAAGATTGCATTTGCAATTAAATCTCTTAAAAAATTTAAAATAAAATATTCCTTTTCTAAAAAAAGTCGCAATTTTCTAATAATTATGTTGCGTAGCAGAAGATATAGTCACTCCTATGATTTCTCAGCTTTTGTAATAGAAGTTTTCGGCAACCGGAAGGGAATTAACTATAAGTGAGCATATCGAATTTTCTGAAAATGGAATCCCGGTTAAGATTATTAGAAGAGTCTCACAAGTATACAAAAGAGTGTAATTTAAAAATAAAAGTCTCGTACCCATAGGGAAAAGTAAAATTTGTCGTAATGGATTTTGGCCGATACCTGGATGATGAACCAGGACCGTCTTTCAAATCAAAATACAAGTAGTCTTAATGGCTTTTTATCCATGAGCCTGAAATGTGAATTAGTTAGAAAAGCATAACTGAAGTTGTAAGGAGAACATTCACCTCATCAAAAATAGCAGCGGAAGATTAGCCAATACTTATATTGAGTATTTTTCATGGAAACTAAACTTTTGCAAATGGAGCCTTCTCTAATGCATATCTAAGAAACCTCAGCATCCTATGCCATCAAAAAATCAACCCCTCAAAACAAGGTTACATATTCGGAATAGAAATCGGGAACCTTATGACTTGAAGTCCTTGGCCGATGCTATTCCAAAATTAAAAAACCATATTAAGCCCAATAAATATGGAGGTGATTCAGTAGATTTTTCTAGTCCAGTTGCTGTAAAACTTCTAAATCAAGCGCTCCTAAAGCATTATTATGGCATAAACAAATGGCAGTTTCCTGATAAGAATTTATGCCCACCCATCCCTGGTAGAGCTGACTACCTTCACTATATTGCTGATTTATTGAGCGAAAGCAATGCCGGAAAAATACAAAAAGGAAATCAAATTTGTGGTCTTGATGTGGGAGTTGGAGCTACTTGCATCTACCCTATTATTGGCGTTACAGAGTACGATTGGAACTTTATAGCTTCTGACATTGATCCCAAGTCAATTGCCTCAGCTCAGCAAATTATTAATTCAAATCCATCTATAAAAGACAAAGTTGATTGTAGATTACAAAAAGATCCGACTGCAATTTTTCAGGGCATAATCAATAAAAAAGATAAAATTGATTTCACAATTTGCAACCCACCCTTTCATGCCTCCATCGAAGAAGCTAAAAGAGGAAGTCGACGAAAATTAAGGAACCTCTCAGGAAAAAAAGCAACTGAAGCTAAACTTAATTTTTCAGGAGCTAAAAATGAACTTATCTACGATGGTGGAGAATATCAATTCATCAAAAACATGATTCGCGAAAGTGAAGAATTTGCTAAAAGCTGTTTCTGGTTTTCAGCTTTGGTATCAAAGCAATCTAACCTTAAGGGTATTTATAATTTACTAGAAAAAGTAAAACCCACTCAGCTTAAAACCATTTCTATGGGAACCGGCAATAAAAGCAGCCGAATTGTAGCTTGGACGTTCCTTTCAAAGGAAGAACAAAAGGTATGGAAAGAAGAGTGGTAAGCTAACTAAGTTATGCATTTCCATCCTAACAGGTGAAGGGCCAACAAATATCATTTTTATCCATGGAAAATTAAATAGCTTATAATACTATAATATGGAGCCTCTTCTCAAACCTATTGAATCTAAATAGTTCACTATATCTATCCTACTAAATATGAACTCGTGCAGGTTTATGCTTATCCCAACTATCTGTACTATGGGTTAACATAATGAAAGTAAAATAATCTACCTATTGCAGCAAAAGCAGCAACCAAACTTCGCAATCATGATCCAAACTTTACCCTGCTCTATGTGTTTTTAATTACCAATCCTTTTAGAACTGACCTTAAGCAGTACCGGGCCAATATGGTGGTTAAACTATCCTCACTAACCAATTCCACCCTGGAAGGCCGTTTTATATGATCTTAGAAAGATTTTTAAACCCGGTTATCAATACAAAAAAGCCGGAGTAATTAACAAAGGGAATTATACCCGCTTCTCAGCGGCAGCAAAACGGAAAAGTAAAATTTTGCGGAATGGATCTTGGCCTTAGCTGGAAGATGAATCAGGAAAGACTTTCAAATCAATAGACAAGCAGGATTGACGAGATTATTCGGGTAAGTTGTAGCTAAAAAAGGGAAACTCCCATTTTTAAATTTATTAAGCTTTTTATGTAAACTGCAAGCTTATAAACAGTTAAATATTATAACTTTAGGAGAATGAAAACTCTTTACCTAATATTTATATTTATACCTTTCTACATTTTTGGGCAAGAAGTTTATTTCTCTCCCTTTACTGAAACTTATCCTAATATTTACAGGTCAGAATTCGAAAAGATTAACCGGAGAATTATTTTTGAACCCAATGAAGTAACCATTGTAACCGAAACTCAAAGAGGCAAAGATATAGAAGTTTTAAATATCAAGGAAATCCGATTTGTAGATAACAGGCTTATATTACAATGTCAAAACAGGAGTAAGAGTAAAGTAACGATTATATTACCGAAGAAACAGGAGCAACTTTTTTATATAGATTATTATTACCGCTCCCCTACAACCAATGAAGAGATCCAACTAAGGTTGTTCCTTGAAGAAATGCAAACTGGCTTTGGAGATCCAGTAAAAATTAAAGTTGGTTAAGATTGAGAAACACAGAAACCGGAAACGCAACAAGGTCAACCTGATTTATCAGAATCTCATATGACCTAACATCAAATCTTTTTGTAAATAGATGCCTTATGCTTATAGCTTATGCCATCCCTTGTGTATGCTCCTCCCGAAATCATCCACATCGTCCTATTATCTGGGAAGGAGATTTCATATTCTGTACCGACACCAGCACTAAATATTTTATAAGTTCCATCAGAAATTTCTTCCCATTGGAGATCATCACTTGTAGCTGCTTCATTTATAATACAATCTCCAGTACCTACGTCCACTGTATATTCCACAGACTTAAAATTTCCATTATTATTAAAGGTGATCATAGAATTTTCCGTACACGTTGCAGGATCTCTTTCAAATGCTTCCCCCCATTCTGTAAATTCTGTTATTCCCTGATACTGCCAGCTACCTAAAATTTGGTTTGAAGGTTCATCTTCAGAAGAACAGGAATAAAATAGAATAACTAAGAGAAGAAGTGAATTTTTTTTCATTGAACAAGTGGTTAATTTTTAATTTTACTTTGATTCATTTCTATTATTGAGAGCAGCGAGGTTAGTAGTTCTCGCTTTGAGAGATGTTGGGCAGCGGAAGTTTGACCAGGTTTAAACAGAAGTACATTAACTGTTCTTTGTTTCCGGGATGCCATCCTAGGTTTCAAAATACAGGTGAAAGTGATTACTGCAACCCGGATTAAAGCTAGCTTCACAATTAGGACAGGTATTGCTGGATACCATATATTCTTTAATACTAAGTTCGTGTCCGCAAACGCCACATAAGATGGCTTTTTGGTCAAACTCGGTTTTAGACCATACTTCGTGATCGTGCTTGGCCTCCTCTTGATGGCAAGAAAAACAGGGGTAGTATTTATCGCAGCATTTAAATTTAATAGCGATTACATCCAGGGCTGAATGCCAATGAACACAGCGAGTTTGTTTATCTATAGACTGCCCATAAACAGTCGTCCCTTCAATTTGAAAAATATTAGTAGATTTTGGCATTTTTTCCTGAGAGTAAGTAAGGTTGAAATAAAACAATAATATGAAGAAACTTATTAGGTGCGTTGGTTTCATATTTTAATAATATCAATTAGTTTTTAATACCCGTAACTTACAAAAATAGGTGATTTTTATGATTCATTTAAAATTGTATTTTTTTCAATTCTTGATCTCTGAAATACTTTTTAATTGAAAATTATCTTCCCATTTGGTAATGAGCTCTAAATCAAAAACATCGTAATTGTCAGTGATTTTTGATTTGGGTTTCTATATCATTTCATAAAATACGTGTTAGCCTGCCTTACTTACCTTAGCAACCTCAACTCATAATGAAGAGTATCTCAAAAAATAAGAATAATCTTACATAATTAAATACTTTTCACACCAAACAATGCATTAATTTGATTTTTACAAAAAAACATTTTGTTTTAAATTTAAAGAATAAATATTTTTTATTAATTTGGTTTCCAGTTGAATAAAAAAATTCCAGGGGTCCCTGATTAATGGTAACCAATGGATTAAATTGTGAAAGTTTTCAACTTTTAATCTTCTAAAAACTACAGAAAATAACCAAAAATAAAAGGTTCTTTTCTGATTATATAGAGCCCCTCAATATATCCCTAAAGTATTTTGGCCTCCTGGGACTTTGTAGATCCCTGTATTAAAGTAATAAACTATTATTTTGATTAATTAAATTGATGATGATATGGCCCATGCTGCATATTTAGAGGATGAGGGTCAGATGAAAAATGGATATGTGAAAATATCTGGCCTAAGAATTTACCTAAGTGCCGTTTTATTTATACAAAATATTTAAATATCAAATTTTATTAACAACTAAATACCAATTAATTATGTCAGATTCAAATCACCATGGAATGCACAGTTTTGAAGGTAAAAATGTGCTTTGTTCGCATCATTCTTTCGAAAAAGAAAGTTTTGGCCGTTTTGGCAGAATGTTTAGAGATTTGCCTCCACTTTATAATACACCATCAGCTCTCTCTGGTCTTGGAAAGAAAGATGGACCGATGAATGGAGGCAATACTCCTAAATTTACTGATTCAGTTCCGTTAGGAATGGTTTTCTTCGGCCAGTTTATTGACCACGATATTACCTTTGATACTACCACCAGTTTTAGTAGTATTAATAATCCTAATGAAATCGAAAACTCTCGTTCTGCTAATTTGGATCTGGATAGCGTATTTGGAGGTGGCCCAGAGGATGATCCTTTTCTATACAGACCAAGAAAGGAAGGTTTTTATTTGTTAACTGCATTGAGCAACAATAATATAGGCCAAAATCAGGCTACAGAAAAGCATGATCTGCAACGCAATGGAAAGGAAACCGCTATAATTGGAGATCCTAGAAACGATGAAAACAGGGTGATTTCTCAAATGCAATTGGCTTTCATTAGATTTTATAATGCCAATTATAAAATGCTGAAGGATGCTAATCCAGGTTATAGTGCTGAGCATTTATATGAAGAAGCAAGAAAAACAACCACCTGGCATTACCAATGGGTGGTAGTTAATGAGTTTCTTCCAATTATGTGTGGAAAATATTTGGTTGCTGATATTTTAGGAAATGGGCGTAAATTTTATGAGCCCCATTATAGTGCATTCATTCCAGTGGAATTTTCTGTAGCAGCGTTTAGGTTCGGACATACAATGATTGCTCAAAATTTAAAACTGCAGCTAGATGGAGATAGTAAAAGTATTTTTTCACCAGAATTTGGAGAAGGCTTTAAAAGAATTACAAGTAGCAAACAAGCAATAGAGTGGGATGCTTTTTTTGATTTTGGCACTGATTTTCAGAAGGCAGAAAAACTGGACACAACATTAGCTCCTATCTTATTAGAATTGCCTTTTGTACCATCTAACGACCCAGATGATAAGTCATTAGCAACAAGAAATTTTAGAAGAGGACAAAGCTTTCTGTTGCCTTCTGGTGAAAATGTAGCAAGATATATGCACAGAGAGGAAAGTGAAATAGAGCAGATTGTAGATTTTGTACACAATAAAGCAAATTCTAATGATATTGATTTATCTGCAGGCATACCGCTATGGTTTTATATTTTGGCAGAAGCAGAAGTAATAGGAAGACAGGATACTGACAATCAGTTTTCTTCGGGTGAGGGTCTTGGTCCTGTAGGAGGTAGAATAGTAGCAGAAGTACTTATAGGAGTTTTAGAGCTGGATAGAGAGTCATTTTTAGGTAACAACCGGGATTGGGTGCCCACACATGGTAAAGATGGAGTCTTTACCATGAAAGATCTAATGGAAAAGGCAGATGAGGCTTATGATCTTTAACCAAAAGAATTATTTTCTACAGAAAGTTGAAAAGATTACATGATAAATTATCACTAGAAATGTATGAATGAAAACATTCTCATTTCGGATGAAATCACTCACCTAGGCATAAAAAGCCCGGTAGACGCAGTTCTTACCGGGTTTTATAACTAAAAGTCTACTATCCTCCCCTTATAACCAAAACGATGCCCTCTCCCCCATTCCAATTTTTTTTACTTTCCAGCTTCCATTCTCTCATATTATTTAAAGGTTTCTCCCATCCTAGGCGCAAGCAAAAAAACAAAAATGAGGCAAAATGGGGTCAAAAGTTTATTTTTCTTACTTGTGTAACCAAGTAACTTAAAAGTTGGAAACTTGTCCAAATTCACCCTCTTACAAAATATTTATATTGATTTTATAGGCTCTCAAGGCTATTTGGTAAATTGCCTTTTATTTAAGAATTAAGGTTCCAACAGTTGAGAATTGAACCTAATTGCACCTCTATGCTGTTCCTTGAGCTTTTGCACTGATCTATTAATAGATCAAGCCTAATTAAATATTAGGTAAAGGTTAAAAGTTATAAAACCCTTTTAGATTCTTTGGTTTTAACATTAATCGCACAATTTTTAGTCATATAGCCATGATTAAAATTCCTATTTCTTAAATGCCTATATTCGTTAAAAACAATTAACAATTGTTTAATTGTTATTTTAGAGAAATAACCCCAATCTATGCAAGAAGACAAAATTGATTTTACAACCTGGCCCTCTAATGATCAGGGTTTCTTGTTATTGGCAGATCTCGAAAATTCTAAAATTGAATATATAAACAATATTGCAGCCTCTTACTGTGGGGTTGAACGCTCGGTATTCAATAATCTTTGCTTTTATAAGGAATTTCTACATCCTGATGATTATCCTGGTTATATAGCTCATTTAAAGTCTATGAAAGAGTTACTTCCAGAACAAGAAATTATGAGCTTTGCCCGTCTAAAGGGTAAGTGTGGAAAATTTAAAAAATTTCGGTTTAAAGATCGTCTTTACAGAGGTTTTACTGATAAAAAGAGACAGATTGTATTAAGTGTAATTAACGAAGTGGATTCCGAAAATAAGAATAAAATTAAAAATACTGAAAATACAATTTTGAAAAATAAAGCTACTGAAAGTGAATACCAACAGTTGCTTTACTCAATGGATGAAGCTTTTTTTATTGCTGAGATAATTTATGACAGTGAGAAAAATCCAATTGACATCTATTTTGAAAAGACAAACCCTGCCTTTGAAAAACAAATTAATCTAAAGAATGTACCTGGTAGGACGATAAGGGAAATATTTAATTCCCCTCGTTTAGAATGGTTAAAAACTTTTGGGGAAGTAGTGAAAAGCGGGAAACCTATTCGTTTCCAAGATACATCGGCCAATTTGAACGATTCTTGGTTAGATTTTTACGTGTTTAAACTGGGAGATCTCAATAGCAGAAGAATTGGGGTGCTTTTTAGAAATATCACTGACCAAAAAATTGAGGAGAAAATCCTGGAGCAAAAGGCGATTAAGCGACAAGAAGATTTAGAAGAGAGCAACGAGTTGCTGCAAAGTGTCTTTGAATCCACCAATCTTGCGATAGTAGTCTTCCAATCTCTATTTAATGATAATGGAGAAGTGCATGATTTTAAATTTCTGAGAATAAATAAAGTTTTACGTGCTTTATATATGGACCAGGATCCAGTAGGAAAAACTTATCTGGAAGTTTCCAAATACGGTGTAGAAATGGGGATGTATGACGCTTTAAAGGAAGTGGTAAAGTCTGGGGAACCCATGGATAAAGAGCTTTATTTTGATAAAGATAGCTATAACCACTGGTTTAGACTCACCGCAAGAAAGCATGGTAAATTATTAATAGCAACTTTGGAAGATATTACTGAACGTAAAATTAAAGACGAACAACTAAAGGAAACTATCAGATTTAAGCAACAATTGGTACGGACCTCTCCTGAGACCATAATTATTTTTAACCTTTCTCAATTCAATGTCAGATACATAAATAAGGATATTTTTAAAAAAGGTGGGCTCACAAGAGAAAAAGTACAGGGCATGTCTTTGGAAAAATTGCTCCCTTTTATTCATCCTCGTGATAGGGAAACAGTCATGAATATGCACAGAAAATTATTAAAATCATCTGATGATGACATTCACGATATAGAAATTCGATTAAAACTTCAACGTACAAGCTGGGAGTGGTTTAACGTTCGTGGAAAAGTATTTCACCGTAAAGATGAATCCTGGGTTGAAGAGTATGTATTGTTAGTTAGAAATATTCATAATTTTAAAAATACTAAAAAAGCACTTCTAAAAGCCGAAAAGCTTTCCATTCAAGGTGAACTTGCTCGTACCTTTGCACACGAATTACGAAATCCACTTGCCAGTATCGGAATGGTTGCGGAAGTAATTGGCGCAAAACTGGCTGGAGAAAAAGATAATTATAACACCTACTTAGAGATTCTTACACGAAGCACAAAAACCCTAAACAACCTTGTAAATAATTTACTGAATTCGGCTAATTATACTCCCGCGGTTTTAAAAAAACAAAACCTGGCTGAAATTTTAGATGAAACTATTAATATGGCTTCAGACAGAATTTATCTTTCTGGTATTAAAGTGATCAAAAACTACAAGGGCCCATATAGTATTTTAGCGGATTCAGCTAAACTTAAAATTGCGCTTCTTAATATAATTGTGAATGCAAGTGAGGCTACTGTTCCTGAAGAAGGTATTATAACAGTGGAAGTAAGGAAACATAAAACCGATTTCCAGTTGAGCATTACCGATAATGGACATGGTCTACAACAGGAGGAAATTGATAGATTATTTGAAGCTTTTTATAGCAAAAAAGAAACAGGCATGGGTGTGGGTTTAAGTTCGGTTAAAAATATTCTAGAGGAACATGATGCTCCCATAAGAGTAGAAAGCAAACCTAAGGAGGGTACCACGTTTAATATTTATTTCCAGAATGTAGCATTATTATAAAACATCTTAAAATGCTTGGGAAGGTGGCAAAAGAGTAGACCCATTTCCTTTTAGGTTACCAGGAATTCTCTTTAACTGGTATTGCGTTGTCGTTCCACCTTAAATTTGCTTAGTTAGATTTTACTGAATTCTTTGATTACCCAAATAAGCCATTTACATTTGCTACTTATTACAAATCAATTCTAAGTAAGATCCTAACACTACCTTTATGAGAATATACATTCTTCTTTTTTTAACCGTACTTTCATTTTCTTGTGATGATTCCAGTAAGAAAGCGACCTTACAAACTCAAACAGAATCATCAAAAGCTTTAACCACTGCCGATGCAATGGTAGTCTCTGCCAGAGCTGAAGCCTCCGAGATCGGTGTTTCAATTATGAAAAAAGGAGGGAATGCTTTTGATGCTATGGTAGCTACCGAGATGGCGCTAGCAGTAACTTATCCTTTTGCCGGGAATCTCGGCGGAGGGGGATTTATGGTGTATCGTGAGACCAATGGAAATACTGGAACCCTAGATTTTAGAGAAAAAGCTCCTTTAGCAGCTACCAAGAAGATGTATCAAAATGAAAATGGAGAGGTGGATAAAAGAGCCAGCCGGTATGGTGGTTTGGCCGTAGGTGTACCGGGTACTGTAGCAGGGATATTTGCAGTTCATCAGAAATTTGGATCATTGCCTATGGATACCATTTTAAAACCTGTCATTGATTTGGCTAGAAAGGGTTTTATCGTGACAGAAAATCAACAAACCAGATTAGAAAAATATCGTGATGAATTTCTGCAACAGAATAAGGATAGTATCTTGTTTTCCTATCCTCACCAAACAGGTGATACTATAAAGAACAAAGCTCTTGCCGCTACCTTGGAAAGGATTATTAAAAATGGAAGAGACGAATTCTATAATGGTCGGACCGGAGATAAGCTTATTAGATTCCTGGAAAACAACGGTGGTATTATGACCAAAGAAGATTTAAAGAATTACGAGGTACGCTGGAGAGATCCAATTGAGGTTCAATATAAGGATCTAAAGATAATTTCAATGCCGCCTCCATCGAGCGGAGGTATTGTTCTGGGTCAAATCCTTAAAATGATAGAACCCTATCCCCTTGTTGAATATGGACATAACAAATTAGCATACATTCAATTACTAACGGAAGCCGAACGAAGAGCATATGCGGACAGGAGCTTTTATTTAGGTGATCCTGATTTTGTTGAAATTCCTACTGACAGTCTTCTCTCAGATAGATATTTAAAAAAAAGAATGAAAAACTTCAATCTAAACAAGGCAACATCTTCCAGTGAAATTAATTACGGGAAGATTAGTGGATTTGAAAGCATGGAAACCACCCATTATTCAATTGTCGATTCCCTCGGAAATGCTGTTTCTGTTACTACCACTTTAAATGGAGCCTATGGTTCAAAAATGTATATCGAAGAGCTTGGTTTCTTCTTAAATAATGAAATGAATGATTTCAGTGCTAAACCCGGTGTGCCAAATATGTTCGGATTAATCGGCGCCGAAGCTAATTCAATTGCTCCTGAAAAAAGAATGTTAAGTTCTATGACCCCTACTATTGTAGAAAAGGATAATGAGCTCTTTATGGTGGTGGGAAGTCCCGGGGGATCTACTATAATTACTTCAGTTCTACAAACAATTCTCAATGTTCATAGTTTTGAAATGAGTATGCAAGAAGCGGTTGACGCTCCCAGATTCCATCATCAATGGCTACCAGATGAAGTCTTATTTGAACCAAATGCATTTGATCAGGAATTATTAGATTCACTTCAGCAGCGAGGTTATAACGTTAACCAAAAGGATTCTCAGATTATCGGAAAGGTTAATGCCATCAAAGTACTTCCAAATGGAATGTTGGAAGGAGGCGCTGACCGAAGAGGGGATGAAGCTGCAAGGGGCTATTGAGCGAAAACGTTTTAAGTTAAAATTTAATTATTAATAACATATAGGATAACTAGGTTATTGGTTTTGGTATCTTTGTTTCTTAAACAAGATACTTATGATAAAATATTACTTACTGATCTGTTTTCTATTTTTTGGATCACTTGCATTTTCACAGCAACAAGAAATTAGCGGGACAGTTGTAGATGATCAGTCCCAACCTTTACCGGGTGTTTCGGTTGCAATTAAAGGAACCAACCAGGGAACCATAACTGATTTTGATGGAAATTATTCCATCAATGCTTCTCTTGGGCAGACCTTGGTATTTTCCTTCGTGGGTTTTGATGCCAGGGAAGTCTTAATTGATCAAATCGACATTGATGTTCAGATGGTAGCGGGTACTGCATTGGGAGAGGTCGTTTTGGTTGGATCCAGGAGTCGAAGTCGTACCGTTACAGAATCAGCGGTACCAGTTGATGTACTGGATATGGAGGAAATACAAACCGCAGTGCCTCAGGTTAACCTTAACCAAATGCTTAATTATGTCGCACCTTCATTTTCATCAAATACACAAACTATTGCCGATGGTACAGATCATATTGATCCCGCCTCTTTACGCGGGCTTGGTCCGGACCAGGTTTTGGTGCTCATAAATGGTAAAAGAAGACATAATTCTTCTTTAATAAATGTAAATGGTTCATTTGGACGAGGTAGTGTCGGAACCGATTTAAACGCTATCCCCGTTGCCGCTATTCAAAGAATTGAGGTACTAAGAGATGGTGCCGCAGCACAGTACGGTTCTGATGCAATAGCAGGGGTGATCAATATTGTTTTAAATGAAGACGTAGGCGAGTTAGAACTAAATATAACTTCGGGAGCTAATTTCTCTAAAAATGCGAATAAACAAACCGGAGGAATAGATGGGGAAACAGTAAACGTGGCTGCCAGCTATGGGATTGCACTAGGAGAGCATGGTGGTTTCGTAAATTTTTCAGGAGATTTTGATTATCGTGAACCCTATAACCGGATGGCGGAATGGGAAGGATCTATTTTCAATGCTTACAATGCCATAGAACGCGTGGCAGTTAATAATGGTGCCGACATATCCAATCTCAGTAATAGTCAGATTCAAGAGTTTGCACAACAAGTTTCATATTTCGATGCTGATTTTCAAAATGATATCGCTACAGCAGAAGATAGATCTATCCTTCAGGAACTTCTAAGTATGAATGTTACAGAAGCTGAGCTTGATGCACGCGGACAGCAGCGAAGCGATTATAATATGAGAGTAGGACAGTCTGCACTTCGTGGGGGTCGTTTCTTCGCAAACTTTTCACTTCCATTAGATAATACGGGTACTGAAATTTATTCTTTTGCAGGTATAAGTTCTCGAACTGGTGAATCTGCTGGATTCTACAGATTACCAAATCAAAGTAGAACATATACTCCAATCTATATCAACGGCTTTCTTCCACGGATCAATTCAAAAATTAAAGATCAATCATTAGCTGTCGGAATAAAAGGCATGATAGGTGACTGGAGCGTAGATTTCAGTAACACCTACGGTAAAAATGAATTTGACTATTTAATTTCAAATACTTCCAATGCTTCCTTGGAGGGAGCTTCACCAACAAGTTTTGATGCCGGTGGATTTTCATTTGCTCAAAACACAACAAATCTTGATATTTCTCAATTTTTTGACGATATTTTTGAAGGCTTAAACATAGCCTTTGGAGCAGAACATCGATGGGAAAATTACCAAATCGTGGCTGGAGAAAAAGCCTCGTATGAACAGTATACAGAAAATGGGGAGGTAATTACCAGTGCTTCTCAAATGCCGGCTCAGGATTTCTTTGGAAATTCGAGAGCTGGAGGTTCCCAGGTTTTTCCAGGATTTAGCCCACAAAATGAAATTTCACGCGAACGTACAAGTGTCGCTGGATATTTTGATGTAGAAGCTGACTTCTCCGAAAAATTTTTAATGACATTTGCAACGAGATTTGAAAATTATTCAGATTTTGGTTCTACAATAAATTTCAAGCTAGCTTCCCGTTATAAGCTTTCTGAAAATGTAAATCTCAGAGGTGCGGTCAATTCAGGTTTTAGAGCTCCTTCTCTACACCAATTATATTTTAATTCAACCTCCACAATTTTTAACGATGAAGGAATCCCTGTAGAAGTAGGAACTTTTTCAAACGATAGCCGGGCAGCACAATTACTTGGTATACCCGAACTAAAAGAAGAAACATCTCGTAGTGTAAGTATAGGACTTACCTCCAAAATTCCAGATGCTAATCTTACCTTTACCGTGGATGGATATTTTGTAGCAATTGATGATAGAGTAGTTTACACTGGGCAGTTTAGAGGACCAGGTACAGGTACAGAGTTAGATCAGTTGCTTTCTCAGGCCAATGCTACAGCTGCATCATTTTTTGCTAACGCAATAGATACTGAATCTAAGGGAATAGACGCGGTCCTCACACATAGCGCTATATTTAGTGAAAATTTACAGTTAAAATCAGATCTAGCTGCTACTCTTTCTAAGACCCAACAAGTTGGCGATATTCAAGCTTCTCCAGAATTAGAACGCGCCGGTTTAGTAGACACATACTTTCCTGAAGATAGCCGTATCTATTTAGAAGAAGCAGTACCAAGAACGAAAGTTAATTTAAGTAACAGTCTTGTGGCTGGTAAATTCAATTTTTTTCTTAGAAATGTTTATTTCGGAAAAGTGACTGAAGCGGCATCAGATCCTTTAAGACAACAAGAATTTGGTGGAAAAGTTATTACTGATTTATCTGTTGGTTATAAAGCTACTGATGCCTTGACCCTGACAATTGGATCAAATAACCTTTTTGATATTTATCCAGACGCAGCTGATCCGGCCTTTGGAAACCGGAGTGATGGAAGATTCGATTGGTCAAGATCTGCACAGCAGTTTGGATTTTCTGGAAGATTTTTGTTCGCTAGAATAAGTATTAACCTGAAATAAGACGGCCTTTATTAAAATGAATAATCCTCGGATATGCTCCGGGGATTATTCGTTTTAATGTTTTTTTATTCAATGTTTTTTTAGGCTTCATTTTAATTGAATTCTAAATTATGGAAACTCAAAGCCTTTTTTATTTAGCTATAAAGTATTAGTATGAGAAAAAGCAGAACATACAGAAAGGCTAAATATATAATTTACCGGCAAACCGTCCTGGACCCAGTAGACCATTTATGGACTTTTTTAGGTGGTTTTGTTGGAATTGGTATTATTGGATTCCTTCAAAGCTTTCAGTTTTCTCAGACTGACAATATTTTTCTTATAGGTTCCTTCGGTGCCTCGGCGGTTCTAATATATGGTGCATCTAATAGTCCACTAGCCCAACCCCGTAACCTGGTCGGAGGTCATCTTATTAGTGCCTTTATTGGAATTTGTTGTACCTATTTAATTTCCGCACCCCAATTACTATGGTTGGCCTCTGCCCTGGCGGTTTCTTTTTCAATCGTAGCTATGCAAATTACTAAAACTATGCATCCTCCTGGAGGAGCTACCGCGCTTATTGCTGTAATTGGGAGCGATACAATAAAAGATTTAGGATTTTTCTATATACTTAGCCCGGTCCTTTCAGGCGTTTTTGTATTATTGCTGACCGGACTTTTTTTTAATAACCTGTCCAGGAATCGAAATTACCCATATCGATAAGCTTTTTACTTTAAGATGAAAAAAAAGAAAAAATATCTCCAATATATTAACATGTTGGATCAACCTATCAAGTTCCAAGCCTTTTTATTCAGCAGGTCTTTTTTATTGTGGGCATTCCTTGGGATTCTTGGGGGAGTTATGGCTGGAATTTACTGGATAGTCTTGAGTTTTCTAACTCACCAACTTGAATTCTTTGAAGGATGGCTGGTTATACCAGTTATGGCAATTTGTGGATTACTAGCTGGACTTATAATACATTTCATAGGGGATCCTGGAGAAATTCACTTAATCGTTAATAATATAAGATTTAATAAAGGTAAACTGGACCCTGGGAATAATCCTTCCATGATCTTATCCTCCTTACTATGTGTGGCTTCTGGGGGTAGTTTAGGTCCGGAGGCCCCTTTAGTTCAGGTTACGGGTTCAACAGGCACCTGGCTTGGTAAAATGCTTAGAATTAAAGGAGAAGACCTTAGAAGCTTAAGTATTGCAGGAATGGCCTCCGGCTTTACTGCTCTATTCGGAGCTCCTTTAGGGGGAAGCCTTTTTTCTTTAGAAATCCTTCATCATAGGCACGCGGTAGAATATTATAGAGCAATTATACCGGCATTGGTGGCCAGCTGCTTTAGTTACCTAATCTTTGCCATTATTATTCATTTAGGCCTGGGACCTATTTGGGATATACCAACCTATGAGTATGAAGGAATGTATGATTATCTGTTTGCAGTTCTCTTTGCTGCAGCCGGAGCTTTGACAGGCTGGGTTTTTATTTATGCTACCAAATATTGTAAAAACATTTTTGAAAAAATTAATCTGCCCATTTATGCAAAAACGTTTCTGGGAGGAATATTATTGGGAATAATTGCCTTTTACTTTCCATTAACAAGATATTTTGGTCATCATGAAATTAATGAATTATTGATTGGTGATATAAATTTGGAATTATTATTTGCCCTATTAATTTTTAAAATACTTGCCATCGCCATTACAGTGACCTCCGGTTGGCGTGGGGGATTCATTATACCTCTATTTTTTGTAGGAACCAGTTTGGGTCTGATAATTCACCAAATATTTCCGAGTATTAACCCGGCTCTTGCTGTAGTAAGCTGTATGGCCGCTATAAATGCATGTGTTACACGCACACCGATGAGTACCACCATTTTACTTTCCACCTTAACCGGTTTCCATTATTTCATACCTATATTATTCGCAAGTCTTACTGGATATTTTTTAGCACCGAGAATCCCATTCATTGGATCACAAAAGGAAGTTGTAAAATGAATGTAAATAAATTTCATCTTTGGATAAACCTAGCCTTTTTGATGCAAGTGACAAGGTCTTATCACAAACCCCACTTCTATATAACTTAAAGGTAGCGTTTGTCATCTACATTTAACTAAGGCTAAAGCCATAAATTGGTATTATCGACAGAAATTTAAAGGAGATAAGATTTCCAAAATTAAACTTAATACTGTAACAAAATTTCGATATCGCTATACGATATCCTATTTCAGAAAGGATAATTTTATGTTTTGTTTCTAAAGAAAACTTATCTTTCATATTTTAAACCCTATTTCCCATGAAACCTGAAATCATAATTTTTGATGTAAATGAAACCTTACTCAATCTTATCCCATTAAAAGAGGAAATTAATGCTGCGTTGGAAAACGAAATGGGGTTTGATGTTTGGTTTCCAAAATTGTTGCACTTTTCTCTTGTTGAAACTGTAACTGGAAACTTTAGTAGTTTTAGTGAAATTGCTGCCGCCACTTTTAAAATGATTTCAATCAAATTTGAGAAAGAGTTTTCTGATACTGAAATCAAGAATATTCTTGAAGAGATCATGAAACTTCCGCCTTATCCCGATGTGAAACCAGGATTGGAACAATTAAAAAGTCATGATTTTAAACTTATCGCTTTTAGCAATGGTAGAACCGATATTTTAAAAACTCAGCTACAATTTGCCGGAATTCTTTCCTATTTTGACGGAATTCATAGTATTGAAGAAATAAAAAAATACAAACCGCATCCGGATTGCTATAAACATATTCTCAAAACCTATAAGGTAACTCCTAAAAAGGCCATGATGGTTGCTGCTCACCCTTGGGATATAATGGGGGCGAAAAGTGCTAAAATTCAAACCTGTTTTCTTAACAGACCTGGAAAGGTTCTTTATGATCTAGCTGAAAAACCTGATTTTCAAGTTTCTGAAATCAAAGAGATTTTAGCGAAAATCAATTAGAAATAAAATAGGACCAGTTACTAGCAAAAGATTCTATCGTTTAAAATATATTTATGGCAGACTGGGATTAGACCTAAACTTACTAGCCAAACTTAAAATTGGATTTTTGAAACCAAAATACCATAAAAAACTTCCATAAGTTATTTCATCAAAAAAAAAAGATTGTATCCACTTTCAGGGTTAAAATAAAAAATAATAGTTACTAGGGTTATTCAATTACTAAATGAAAATAAAGCTACGGGATATGATTTAAATCTACATCAGTAATCAATAGCACTTCTTAGTTAAGAAATGAAGATTTAACTATTAATTGATCTTAAGTTAACTTTTAGGCTATTTTTAGTATTTAAATTAAATCTTATGGTTTATAAAAAATTTATTCCATTTGAACAAAGAAATTTCAAATCTTCTTTAACCAGGATTATTAAAACTGAAGATCAATGAAGCTTATAGGAAAAATTTTAATGACCCTCGGTGTTTTGTTGGGAAGTTTTATATTAATAGGCTTTACTTTTGAACAAGAAGACACCCTAAATACACCTCCAAAATTTTTTGCACTTGTTTTGGGCTTGGGGACGATCGCTTCTATTTTTGCAATCTGGCGAAAGGAAAAAAGTTCTACCGGAAAAGAAAATAATCCAGATTTTTAAACCGCCCTATTCCATTTTAGTAAACTCTATCCATTTTTTTCAATGTTAAAACTATCTAAAAGAACGGGAAGAATTCGCACTTCTCTATAGTGATCCTTAAATTTAAGATAAAAGCTATTATATGAAAAAGGTTAAATTAGGAAAATCCAGTTTAAAAACATCCCCAATTATATTTGGAGGCAATGTTTTTGGTTGGACTTTAAATGAAGAAGAATCGTTCAAAATGCTCGATGAGCTTTTTGAACTTGGATTTAATACCATTGATACAGCAGATGTTTATTCCCGTTGGGCAGATGGAGTCCCGCATGGAACTTCTGAAAGGATCATAGGAAAATGGATGAAAGCTCGTAAGCTTCGCGATAAAATAACTGTAATAACTAAAGGTGGCTCTGGTTTACAGCCCGGAGGACCAAAGGATAATTCCAGAGATTATCTTACCGGTGCGGTAGAAGATTCGCTTTTAAGATTGCAAACCGATTATATTGATCTTTATTTCACTCATTTTGATGATGGGGAAACCCCGGTAGAAGAAGCCTTGGAAGCATATCAAAAGTTTATAGATACCGGTAAAATAAAGCACATTGGTGCTTCAAATTTTTCTGCGGAAAGATTACAAAAATCATTAGAAATAGCCAATAGAAAAGACTTACCTCCTTATGAAGTATTTCAACCTGAATATAATTTAATGGTTCGCGATAAATATGAAGGAAAAATCGAGAAAATTTGTAGTCAAAATAATTTGGGAGTAATTCCATATTTTTCACTTGCTAGTGGTTTCTTAACTGGAAAATACCGGAGTAAGGAAGATTTTCAGGGGCAGGAAAGAAAGATTTTTACAGAGAAGTTTTTAAATGATCGAGGCAAAAAAGTTCTAAAATCTCTTGATGAAATTTCCGAAAAATACAATACTTCACAAGCCGGTATTGCCCTGGCCTGGTTAATAAACCGCCCGGGAGTAAGCGCGCCAATTGCCAGTGCCACAAAATCTTCACACCTAAAGTCTTTCACACAAGCGGCTGAAATTTCACTATCTCAGGACGATATGGAGGTTTTGAATAAAGCCAGTAAACCAGAAGAGGATACCAAAAAATAAAACAAGTGGGTAAAACTTCGGTCTTATCGGTTTTAATAGACCTGATATAGGTCGCTAAGTAAAATTCGTTTCTTACTTCAGGGTCGGCAATTTAATCCCGATCTAAAAATTTTGGTTATAATTAAGTTCAGCCAGGGGTTTCAACTAACTCAAGAATTTTACCAGTTCAGCGAAATCTACTTGTTGTTGCTCCCCGGATTTCATATTTTTCAGAGTGAATTCTTCAGCTTGTATTTCCTTATCTCCTGCCAGAATTACAAATGGAATCTCCCGCTTATTAGCATAATTCATTTGTTTTTTCATCTTGGTGTCATCAGGAAATAATTCCGCAATAATATTCTCCGCCCTTAAACGGTTTACGGCTTTCAAAGCGTAGAGAGCTTCCTGATCACCAAAGTTAATAAAGAGTGCTTTGGTATTATGGGTCACTGCTTCGGGAAAAAGATTCAATTCTTCCAACACAAGATAAATTCGATCCAATCCGAAGGAAATCCCTACACCACTCATATCTTTTAAACCGAAAATTCCTGTTAGATCATCGTAGCGACCTCCCCCCCCAATAGATCCCATTTTTACGTTTTTTGGAGCTGAAACTTCAAAAATTGCTCCTGTATAATAATTGAGTCCACGGGCCAGTGTAACATCCAGATCCAAGGTTGCCGTTTTCAGAGGTATTTCTGCGATTGCTCTTTCTACAAATTCCAGTTCTTTAATTCCCTCTTTTCCGATTTCGGAATCCCTTAGAATTTCCTTGATTCCCGCTATTTTTTCAGTAAAATTTCCTTTTAAATTAAAAATTGGTTGTATCCTTTTAATTGCATTTTCAGAAATACCCTTAGTAAGCATTTCCTGAATTACGCCCTCTTCTCCAATTTTATCAAGTTTATCAAGGGCGATAGTAAAATCAATAATTTTATCTTTTTCCCCAATAACTTCTGCAAAGCCGGAAAGTACCTTCCTATTATTGATTTTAATACTAACTTCCTTTAATTTTAATGCAGAAAAAACCGCATCATACAATTGAATAAATTCCACCTCCTGCCATTTGCTTTTACTTCCTACCACATCAGCATCACATTGAAAAAATTCCCTGAACCGTCCTTTTTGAGGTCTGTCAGCACGCCAAACCGGTTGAATCTGATATCGCTTAAACGGAAAGTCAATTTCATTCTGATGCTGCACCACATAACGTGCAAAGGGCACGGTAAGATCATATCGAAGTGCCTTTTCACTAATAGAGGGAGTAATCTTTAAACTGTCTTTAGTTTCGTAAGCCTGGGAATTTGCTTTTTTCAGGAAGTCACCGGAATTCAGAATCTTAAAGATTAACCGGTCACCCTCTTCCCCGTATTTTCCCATCAAGGTATCAGAATTCTCAAAGCTTGGGGTTTCAATAGGTTGAAATCCAAACTTTTTAAATTCGGTTCTAATTTTATCAAAAATATAATTTCTCTTGGCGACTTCAGCCGGATTAAAATCTCGAGTTCCTTTTGGGATAGAAGGTTTTTGTGCCATAGAATCTTTTGGAATTAATGCTGTTATGGATTTAAAGTTAGGGCCGAAAACCGGCTAAAACAATGCTGCAAATATCTTAAATTTTAATCGATCCCAAACAAATTTCGGTTTTTAAGTAACATTCTTGGATATAGGAAGTCTAATTATATAGCACTGAAAAAACTTTCTATGTTCGGGATGTTTAAAGAAAATGTAAGTATTGCTTTTAATTCGATTAAAAGTCAGTTACTTAGAACGATATTAACCGTATTGATTATCGCTATCGGGATAACTGCGTTAGTGGGAATTTTGAGCGCGGTTACGGCGCTAGAAAATACTATAAGCAGCGATTTTGCTTCTATGGGCGCAAACACCTTTAATATCCAACGCTATGATTTCAATTCTCAACGCCAAGGTGGCGGCGAAGTCGAAAAAATAAATCCGGTAATAAGTTATCGAGAAGTTCGAGAATTTGAAGATAATTATACGTATCCGCAGGCTCAAACTGCAGTATCCTTTATTGGAACTACCCTTGCTGAAGTGAAATACATTAATGAAAAAACCGATCCCGAGGTGCGTGTATTAGGTGTAAACGAAAACTTTCTGGAAAACTCAGGTTTAAAGGTAGAAAAGGGTAGGGAATTTAACATTTTTGATATACAGAACAATAATAATGTGGTGGTTCTTGGAGCTGATTTCGCAAAAGCTGAAGGGCTTTTTGAAGGCAATAACCCTATAGACAAAACAATTAGTATAAGAGGTCGTAAATTTAAGGTAATTGGAGTCTTAGAGTCTGAAGGTTCTACATTTGGAAATAACCAGGATTTAAGGGTTTTAATGCCTATACAAGTTGCACGCTCGATGTTTACCCAACCTCAAATAAATTATTCTGTCAGCGTTAAAGTGGACGATAAAGAACTGCTGGAAGGTGCACAAGATGAAGCTATACTAACTTTTAGAAACATAAGGAGACTCAATCCCATGGAAGAAAATAATTTCGGACTGGAACGCAGTGATGACCTTATTAATAGAATTTTCTCAATTACCAGTTATCTCAATTATGCGGCCTGGATTATTTCTATTATTACTATTTTCGGTTCTTCCATTGCTTTAATGAATATAATGCTGGTAAGTGTGACCGAAAGAACCCGCGAAATTGGAGTTAGAAAAGCACTTGGTGCAAAACGGAAAACCATTGCTACCCAGTTTTTTATGGAAACACTTATTATTGGTCAGATTGGTGGTTTAGTAGGTATTATTTTCGGAATACTTATTGGATTGGGAGTTTCTGCAGCAGCTGATTTTGATTTCACCACCCCCTGGATTGCGATGATATGGGCAACAGCTATTACTATTTTGGTAGCTATTCTAGCCGGAAGTTATCCCGCAGCTAAAGCTGCCAAACAAGATCCTATTGAGTCGCTAAGATATGAGTAGTTATGACTTTTATAACCAAATGAAAAATCGTTTTCAAATTTTCAGGTTCTCCTAGAGATTCTGTGCTTTTCTTATCTGTACAATTTTGAACCTCTACGCAAAAGATCAATTGAATTCGGGGTTTCTAGCAAGCGTATAAAGCAATAATTTTTTGGTGCTGTTAGACATAATTATTGGCTAGGTGGACATCATCCAGACTCAGTAAGGCACAGGACAATTGAATCCATTTTGTTTACACCAGCATTTTCAATAGAGAAATCATAGGGAGGACAACTGGAATTTCAAAATTCCTGCAACAATTATTTACGTTCTACCATTTTATCAAAATATTGATAGAGGTCTCCCTTTGTGATGTTTGCACCTTGCTTGATGAGGGCAAAAACGTCCTTGTTCCTATCCTCACTTAATGCCTTAGAAGATGTGTAAATATTCACCGATTCGTCCAGCAGGTTGGTTTGCAACCAGCTGTAACCTTTGCGAGTAGTTAAATCAACGCCCTGATGTTCTACTTTTATAGCAATAAGATGAATTGTAACTTCGGAAATATGAAATAAATAAATTTGATTAGCCGAGAAATGCTCTAGAAACTCCACTTTATTTAAAACTCCTTCCCAAATAAGGTCACTGAAAACATCAAGCTCCTCTTCAGCAGCTTTCGGGTTGTTCTTTTTAATATCGTCCCACTCTTCAGCCGTTATGGACTGGGCAGCCAGGAAATTGATAAATTCCTGTTTCATTTCTTCAAACTGTTCTTTTGTTAACCTGGAATATTTCATTTTTGATAAAATTAAAAAGAATATTTTCTGTGGAAATTAGCCTGAAAGAATAATGTATCTTTTGGCGCAACCATCATAAATTAGATGGCATTTGAAATAAGAAAAGCCCACTACTGGAGCGGGCTTTTAACATTACAATAAAATAAATTAAGCTTCAGCTACAACATCAAAATTGTAAGTAGAAATTACTTCACGATGAAAACGTAAAGTCGCTTCATACTGTCCCAATCTCTTGATGTTTCCACCAGCTATAGTAATATATTTTTTATCGATTTCAACGCCTTCTTTAGCTAGAGCATTTGCTAGATCACCATTGGTAATAGAACCAAATAGTTTATCTCCGGCACCAGCTTTGGCAGTTAACTTAATCTCTACGTTATTAAGTTTTTCAGCCTGCTTTTTAGCCTCATCGATATGTTTCTGTTCTTTATAGGCTCTTTGTTTCAAGGTTTCAGCTAACACCTTTTTAGCTGAAGGAGTTGCAAGATGTGCAAATCCCTGAGGTATAAGATAGTTTCTGCCGTAACCGTTCTTCACGTTTACCACATCATCTTTAAAGCCTAAATTATCTACGTCTTGTTTAAGTATCAATTCCATAATTGCCTCTTTTTATTTTAGTAAATCACCAACATATGGCATTAATGCAAGATGGCGTGCCCTTTTCACGGCAACAGCCACTTTTCTTTGGTATTTTAAAGAAGTCCCTGTTAAGCGACGAGGCAATAATTTTCCCTGTTCGTTCACGAAACTCATTAACCAATCTGGATCCTTATAATCGATATACTTAATTCCAGACCTTTTAAAACGACAATATTTTTTCGTTTTACTGGTCTCTATATTAAGAGGTGTAAGATACCTGATCTCACCATCTTTTTTTCCTTTTGCTTGTTGCTCAATAGATGTAGCCATACTTACGCTTTTTCTTGTTGTCTTCTATTTCTTCTTTTCTCAGCCCAGGCGATTGCGTGTTTATCTAACCTTACAGTTAAATAACGCATCATACGCTCGTCTCTTCTAAAAGCAAGTTCCAATGGCTCTATGGCCTCTCCTGGAGCCTTGAATTCAAACAGGTGGTAAAACCCGCTTTTTTTGTGTTGAACTGGGTAGGCTAATTTTCTAAGCCCCCAATTTTCTTTCGATACCATCTCGGCCCCTTTAGAAACAAGAAATTCTTCGTATTTCTGAACTGTCTCCTTTATCTGTTCATCAGATAAAACGGGATTCAAGATGAAAACAGTTTCATAAGTGTTCATAAAAATTTACTTTAAATTAAATTGGCTGCAAAAGTAACTCTTTTATTTCTATTTTCAAAGCTTAAACATAAACTCCAATTGGGGGGGTACAGAAACTTTCATGGAAGAAAAACCAAAAGAATTTCGACATATTCAATTAAATATATAAAACACATTTAATAAGAAAAGATAAACTTCAATTTATTCAACGAATTTAAAGTTTATCTTGTAATTATAAGATATTATGTTTAATATTGTTATTACTTAACCTAACTACTGTGGAAGAAATTTTACTCAAATGTATTGTTGTTGATGATTCCAGCTTACAGCGTTTATCTATCGTGAAGCTTATCAAGGATCATGCAAATCTTAAACTGGTTGCTGAGTATAATAACGCCATTGAGACAAAAAATGGTCTTCTCGATAATGAAATCGATTTAATATTTCTGGATATTGAAATGCCGGTATTAACCGGTTTTGAACTTTTAGACGATCTGCCAAATAAGCCTCAAATTATTTTTGTTACCGGGAAAACGCAATATGCTTTTAAAGCTTTTGATTATGATGCGGTAGATTATATTCATAAGCCGGTAACAAAAGAACGTTTCAACAATGCGGTTAATAAGGCGGTAAACCTGTATAAATTAAAACACCAAATCACAGCGGTGCCTGAGGATGACGATTATATTTTCGTAAAAAGCAATCTCAAAAACCGAAAAGTTTTTCTGAATAAACTTAAGTATATTCAGGCATTAGGAGATTATGTAAAATTTGTTACGGAAAAAGAAAACTTCGTGGTACTGGCTACAATGAAATCCTTTGAGGAACAACTTCCCAACGATAAATTTCTCAGAACCCATAAATCTTATATTGTAAACCTGGATAAAATCGAGAGATATAATTCTAAGAACATTGAAATAGACAAGCAAAAATTACCCCTTAGCAGGCACAAAAAAAACAACCTTGTTGAAGCTTTAAGTGCCATACAATAAATTCCTTGTTAATATCCGAATGATTGTCTTCGTATTAGGTAGAAAAATTACATCTACCAACCCGTTAAATGGGATCAACGTTGATCACCACTTTTACACTTCTATAAGCTCCGATAGCATTAAAACTTCCCATAATTTTGTTAAGAACTTCTTTGGTTTTACCTAAAGATTGTTGTTGCGGAATTTTAAGCAGGATATTTTTGTAATATTCATTCCTAATTCTTGCCACAGGGGGAAATTCGGGACCTAGTACATTTTCTTTAAAAACATTTTTCATACCTAACGCCAGCCAATCTGCAGCTTCATTGGTTTTCGAGTAATCACGACACTTCAGTGTAAGCCTGATCAATCTATAAAAAGGTGGATATTTATAATTATAGCGCTCTTCTAACTGATCCTTATACATTCCAAGATAATCACCCATTGAAACTTGTTGAATAATTTGATGATGTGGATTATAACTTTGAATTAAAACCTTTCCTTGTTTTTTAGTTCTTCCTGCCCTACCCGCAACCTGAAGCATGAGATGAAAACTTCGCTCATGAGCCCTGAAATCGGGAAAATTCAGTAAATTATCCGCATTCATAATACCTACGAGGTTTACCTTTCGAAAATCAAGGCCCTTGGAAAGCATTTGGGTCCCAATCAGAATATCTATTTCCTGTTGTTCAAAAGCATTAATTAGTTTTTCATAGGCATATTTTCCTCGAGTGGTATCCTGATCCATTCTTGCGGTTTTATAATCAGGAAAAATAGCTTTCAACTCAGTTTCAATTTGTTCGGTCCCAAACCCTTTGGTGGTAATCTCCGAACTATCGCAGGCCATACATTTTTTTTGCATTGCTATATGATATCCACAATAATGACAGCGCAGCTGATTATTATGGCTATGATAGGTCAAACTAACATCACAATTTGGACATTGGGGAGAATGACCGCATGTATTACATTCAAGGACCGGTGAAAAACCTCTACGATTTTGAAATAAAATCACCTGTTCTCCTAGATTCAAAGTTTCATGAATTTCAGCAAGCATTTTATCGGAAAAATGCCCTTTCATTTCCTTTTTTTTGTATTTGCTTTTTATATCTACAATTTCTATTGCAGGCTCCTGTACGTCACCAAATCTTCGGTTTAATTCCACAAAAGCATATTTATGATGCTGAGCGTTAAAATAGGATTCCAGTGAAGGTGTAGCAGATCCTAAAATAGTTTTTGCCTTAAAGAAATTCGCCAGTACTACCGCGGCGTCTCTTGCGTGGTAACGAGGAGCAGGATCAAATTGCTTGAAAGAAGTTTCGTGTTCTTCATCTACTACGATTAGGCCTAAATTTGCAAATGGTAGAAAAATAGAAGAACGTGCACCAATTACAATTCTAGCTTTTTCTGAATTTTCCAGAATATGCTGATACACTTCTACTCTTTCGTTTACTGAATATTTACTGTGATAAACCAATACCTTATCTCCAAAATAAGATCGCAGGCGCTCGATTAACTGAGTAGTTAATGCAATTTCCGGCAATACATAAAGTGCCTGCTGGCCACCATTAATAACTTTTTCAATAAGCTTGATGTAGATTTCTGTTTTTCCGGAAGAAGTAATTCCGTGCAATAAACAAACAGCATGTTCCTTTAGTCCGGTTTCAATTTCTATAAAGGCCTTACCTTGCGTTTCACTTAAGTGAATTCCTGTTTCAGAGGATACTCCATTAAAGTTAACTCTATCAGTCTTCACATAATATTCTTCGAAAATATCCTTATTAATTAGGCTTTTAATAATGCCTGCAGAAACACCGGACTTCTCGCATAGTTCTTTTAGCCTTAAAAGTTTTTTAACTTGTGCCGTAACGCTGAAATAACTTAATAAAGCTTCCTTCTGTTTGGGCGCTTTTTCCAGTTCATCTAAAAGCCGATGCATTTCAGTCTCATTCTCATATACCGGATTCAATTTTACAAAACGAACTTTTTTAGGTTTATACTGCTCATAAATTTCCTGATTCAGAACGATCAAACCCTTTTCTACTAAAGCATTTATAACAGGCAAAACAGCTTTTTTGTCCAGGATTTTCATCACTTCCTGGATTTTCACTGAAGATTGTCGCTGTAAAGCCTCAATAACTAAATACTCATCATCTTTGAGCTCATTTTCATCAATTTTAGCATTTTTAATAAGCTGAACGATGCTTTCGCTTTCCAACAAAAATGCACCAGGTAATGCCGCTTTTAACACGTCCCCTTCGGCGCACATATAATAGGAGGCAATCCATGACCAGAATTTTAGCTGATGTTGTGTCACCAGAGGTCTTTTATCCAAAATTTGATTTATAGGTTTTGCCTCATAAACCAAGGGTGGATTTTGGTGGATTTTAGCCACGATAGCAGTATAAACCTTTGACTTACCAAACGGCACCGCGACCCGCATTCCTTCTTCCAAAAAGTCGGCTTCTTCTTGAGTTATTACATAAGTGAAGCGTCTTTGTAAAGGAAGTGGTAAAATTACATCTATAAAATACGACATATGGACGAATCTACTCTGGGAAAATTCCCTGGATGTTTAGTTGAAAAAAAAATCGTAGTGCAAAAGCCTAGGTATTTGTATTCAAAAATAAAAACCATCCTTTAAAAAAGAATGGTTTTAATATTTAAATTTTAAAAGTTTTATTCTAATCTTTCCCAAACTTTTGTTTTATAGAAAAAAGCAATGTATCCCCTAACGTTTAGCTCATCAGGGTTATCTTCATCAACCCAAATTTTACCTTCATATTCTTTCCCTGACTTTGGGTCTATCAAAGTGCCATCCACATACTCGTCACCTTCCTTTACAAAATCACGAATTACGTTTAAGCCTTCGATAGGTTTATTTTTTAATTCTCCCGGACACTCGGTACATTTACGGTCGCGGTGTTCTTCTTTGGTGATCCGTATTACCTTTCCGTGAACAGCACCATCTTTTTTATAAATCTCCACTATAGAATTTACACGTCCCTCATCGTTAACTACCTTCCATTTCCCAAATACACCTTGTGCAAGGAGTCCAGGAGAAACCAGGATAAATCCAAAAAGCAATAAGTTAAATAAGTTGAATTTGGTTCTCATTATATTCATATTTTATTGTTTACCCAACAGACCTTCTTTCAGATCTTCATCCGCTGGTCGATTAGAAAGCCATATTCCAAATAAAGCTTTTTTAAATTCCATTCCCTGAATTGAGCCCAATTCTTTTCCATTTTTATAGACTACCGAACCCCTGCTAGGTAAGTATACGATATCAAAAACATCTCCTTTATTAATTTCATCTTCAAAAAAGCTGATGAATTTTTTAATTTCAGTGAAAATTGGTGCGGTATTTCCGTCTGTTGCATTTTTAAAACCTTCATTGACAGCTTCCATCATTCTCTCGCTAGTAATCATTTTTGAAACGATATGCAGTCTTATTGCCATCGCTTCATCTTTAGTCAATATTTCTAAAGCATTCTCCGACTTATTCGTAAGATAAAGGCCGCCGGCATACATATCCATCCAGAACTTTTCTCTTACTCCGGCTCCGTTAAGTTCTATCTCCTGAGAACCATATTCTAACACATCGGGCAAAGTAACACCTCCAATTTCGGTCTGTGCGAAAGTTAAATTTAAGCCGAAAACAACCATTAATAGGATTAATACATTTTTCATTTTAGAACGATTTTAGATTGGTAAATTATTTATTTTTTTTCTTCATTTTTATTAATGATGCATTTAATTCAAAGCCTAAAAGCAATATATTAGAATTTAACCAGATATACACCATTAATATTAATAATGCACCAATCGAGCCATAAAGCTCATTATATGTAGAAAAATTTTCAATATATAAACCAAAGAGATAAGTAAAGATTACTATAAGAATAGTGGTAAAAAAAGCTCCAATAGAAAAAAAGCGTGCCTGTCTTGCTTCTTTAGTTCCAAAATAATATAAAGTTGCTACCGCAATATAGATTAGTAAAATAAACACCAGGTATTTTACAAAGGCCGTACTAAGATCAGAGAATCCTATTCCTAATTCATTAAAATCACTCACTGCATAGGTTAAATACACTGCCAGAATTACCGTAAGTAATAATAACAAAGACATAATTAGAGATACACCGACTGCAACCAGGTATTGTCTTACTATAGAACGATTAGCATTAGTGTGATAAGAAAATTCAAAACCCGTAAAAATAGCATTGATACCGTTAGTCATTAAAAAAATAGAAATTATAAAGGCTAATGAAAGCAAGCCTCCACGAGGAGTGTTGGCAATATCGAGAAATATATCGTTAAAAAAATCTGAGGTGTTGGGCGGAAGAAGCGAATCCATAAAAATAAGGAATTGCAGCTGAAAATCATCTATAAAATCAATATATGGAATCAGGTTAAGCATAAATAGCAAAAATGGAAACAAGGCCATAAAAAAACTAAATGCAATGGCACTAGCTCTTGTAGAGAAAGTTCCTTTTATAATCCCGCCAGAATAAATTTCCCAAAGATCATAAAGCGATAAACCATCGAATCCGGGCAAAATTACTCCCTTGGTTTTTCTTTCCCACCAGTTTGAAAATTGCTCTAATTTAGATATAAAGGCTTTCTTTGGAGCCATAAATTACATTGCTTTTAAACTGAGGTCTAGATTATAAACCGAATGGGTTAAGGCACCACTGGAAATATAATCCACACCGCATTCTGCATATTTTCGCACAGTATCCAAATTAATTCCACCACTAGACTCTGTTAAGCACTTTCCATCAATAAGTTTGACTGCCTGCCGAGTATCTTCGTAATTAAAATTATCTATTAGGATACGAAAAACACCTTCGTTTTCTAATATTTCTTCAATTTCTTTTAAATTTCTGGCCTCTACAATGATTTTAAGATCAAGTTTATTTGATTTAAGGTAATTTTGGGTTTTATTTATAGCTTTGGTAATTCCACCTGCAAAATCTATATGATTGTCCTTTAACATTATCATATCGTATAAAGCAAACCTATGGTTTTCTCCTCCCCCTATTTTTACCGCCCATTTCTCTAAAGCACGTATACCAGGAGTAGTCTTACGCGTATCTAAAATTTTTGTTTCAGTCCCCTCAAGCTTTTTAACGAAAGTGTTGGTTTTAGTTGCAATAGCACTCATACGTTGCATCGCATTTAAAACTAATCTTTCAGCTTTTAAGATAGATTGAGAACTTCCATCGACATAAAATGCAATTTGACCGGATTCTATGGCTTCCCCATCCTGAGTTAAAACTTCCACCTTTAGTTTAGGATCTATTTTTTCAAAAACTTTTAACGCAAAATCTACTCCGGCTAAAATTCCCTTGTCCTTAACCAGAAGTTTAGCTTTTCCATTGACTCCGGCAGGAATGCAAGCTAAAGAACTGTGATCACCTTCTCCAACATCCTCTCTTATTGCATTTTCTATGATAATATCTATTTCTTTTTCAAATTGTTCTTTTGAGATCATTTGCAATACTTATTTTTGTAAATGTAGCAAAGTCTGTGTTAAATCTACCGTATGACCATAAAATTACTCTGTATAGGAAAGACCGATAATCGGGAGCTTAAACAACTTGTTGAAATTTATAAAAAGCGGCTACAGTTTTATAATAAATTTGAGATCGAAATAATCCCCGATCTTAAAAAATCAAAAAAACTAGATGAAGGTCAGCAAAAAGAAAAAGAAGGAGAATTGATACTGAATAAAGTGCAGAATTCAGATTTTATCATACTTTTAGATGAAAATGGAAAAGAATTTTCATCTGAAAAATTTTCGGTGTTTATTCAGAAGCGATTAAACAGCGGCCTTAAACAACTTATCTTTATAATCGGTGGTCCTTATGGTTTTTCTGAAATGGTTTACAATAGAGCTGATACTAAAATCTCGCTTTCACAAATGACATTTTCTCACCAAATGGTACGCTTGTTTTTCACAGAACAATTATACCGCGCTTTCACCATTCTAAAAAACGAACCATACCATCACCGCTAAAACACAACCTATGGAGCTTGTATTTGCCACTCATAATAAAAACAAACTGGAAGAAATTAAATTCCTTCTTCCCCACTATATCAAACTTTTATCCTTGGATGATATCGGGTGTGATGAAGAAATTCCGGAAACTGCTGATACTATAGAAGGAAATGCCATTTTAAAAGCAGAACATGTTAAACATCGGTATGGCTATAATTGCTTTGCTGATGATACAGGTCTTGAAGTTGAAGCGCTTAACGGGGAACCTGGGGTTCTTTCTGCTCGATATGCCGGTAATGATAAAAATGATCTAGCTAATGTAAGAAAATTACTAAGCCTTTTAGAGAATAAAAACAACCGAAAGGCGCAATTTAAAACCGCTATCGCTTTAAATTTAAATGATAATCAAAACCTATTTACAGGTATTTGTAAAGGAGAGATAACAAAAGAGTCACATGGTGACAAAGGTTTTGGATACGATCCTGTTTTCAGGCCTAACAATTTTAAAATAACCTTTGCCGAAATGAGTCTGACAGAAAAATCTGAAATCAGCCATCGCGGAAAAGCTTTTAGGGAGCTAATCACCTATCTTTCAAAATAAAGAAAGTTGATGGTAATATATTGCTATCTAAGCCGTACCTTTGCCGCTTATTTAATTTTTATATGAACAAATTTGAACAATTAGGTTTAAACCCTTCTATTCTTAAAGCAGTCGAAGAAATGGGTTTTACAGACCCGAGTGAAATACAGGAAAAAGCGATTCCTGTATTATTAAACGAAGATACCGATATGGTAGCATTAGCCCAAACCGGTACAGGAAAGACAGCTGCTTTTGGATTCCCGCTTATCCAGAAAATAAACGTAAGTAAAAAACATACCCAGGCATTAATTCTTTCGCCAACGCGCGAACTTTGCCTACAAATTACCAACGAATTAAAAAATTACTCGAAATTTGAGAAAGGTCTTAATCCTGTTGCTATATATGGTGGCGCCAGTATCACAGACCAGGCTCGCCAAATTGAACGGGGTGCGCAAATTATCGTAGCTACGCCAGGTCGTATGCAAGATATGATTAATCGTAACTTAGTAGATATTTCTAAAATAGAATACTGTGTTTTAGATGAAGCCGATGAAATGCTAAATATGGGCTTTTTTGAAGACATTAAAGCCATACTTTCGCATACTCCCAAAGAAAAGCATACCTGGTTATTTTCTGCAACTATGCCAAAAGAAGTTGCAACTATTGCCAAAAAATTTATGCGTACGCCTATTGAAATTACCGTAGGATCTAAAAATCAGGGAACATCTAATGTTTCCCACGAATTTTACCTTGTTAATTCCAGACAACGCTACGAAGCTTTAAAGAGACTGGCAGATGCCAATCCGGATATCTTTTCGGTAATTTTCTGTCGAACAAAAAGAGATACTCAAAAAGTAGCAGAAAAGCTTATTGAAGACGGGTACAGCGCTGCAGCATTGCACGGTGACCTTAGTCAAAACCAGCGTGATTTGGTGATGAAAAGCTTTAGAAGCAAACAAATCCAAATGTTAGTGGCTACAGATGTTGCAGCCCGCGGAATTGATGTAGATGATATTACGCACGTAATTAACTATCAGCTACCCGATGAGATCGAAACTTATACCCACCGAAGTGGTCGTACTGGTCGTGCAGGGAAAAGTGGAGTTTCTATGGTTATTGTTACCAAAAGCGAAATGCGTAAAATCAAAAGTATTGAGCGTATTATCCAACAGAAGTTCGAACAAAAAGATATTCCAGACGGCATGGAAATTTGCCGTGTCCAGTTGTTTCACCTGGCCAATGATATTAAGGAAACTAAAATCAATCCAGAAATTGAAGCATATTTACCTGGCATCAATGAAGTTTTGGAAGATTTCACCAAAGAGGAGCTGATTAAGAAGTTCTTTTCTGTAGAGTTTACCAGATTCTTCAACTATTATAAAAATTCTGAAGGCCTGAGTTCTCCTTCAGCTCCTGCAGAAGGTGGCAGCTATGGAGATTCTACAAGATACTTTATTAATGTTGGTTCTAAAGACGGATTCGATTGGATGAGCTTGAAGGATTTCCTTAAAGCAACTCTTGATCTTGGACGAGACGATGTCTACAAAGTGGATGTTAAAGATAGTTTCTCTTTCTTTAACACGGATTCAAAACATACCGAAACTGTTTTAAGTACCTTTAAGGACTTCAAACATCAAGGTAGGTTTATAAATGTTGAAGAAACTACAGATACTGGAGGCCGTGGAAAACGCGGTGGCGGTGGCGGCCGAAAAGGTGGAAAATTTAACAAAGGTGGAGGAAAATCAGACTTTAAAGGTGGGGGTCGTAGACGTTCAGATAGTTCTGGTGATTCGGGAAAAGGAAAAAGAACCGGGAACCGAAATAAAAACATTGAAAGCTCCATTAAAAGAAGACGCAGCAAAAATTAATTTCACATCTGGCGCCTAAATTTTAAATTATGGCATTGTTTTTTATACGTATTTTATAATTTAGGCGCCAATTGTTATGAAGAAATCTTTTTTTACCCTTTTCCTACTTTTTTTATCACTGCAGGCATTTTCCCAGGATGTTGTATCAGGAACCGTTATGAATGCGGCAAACGACAAACCCATTGAGAAGGTCCATATCGTAAACCTCAACCAGGTTAAAGGCGCCGTTAGTGAAGAAGACGGGACTTTTGAATTGCAAGCTACAGTTAATGATACATTATATTTCTCTTACCTCGGATTCAGGCCTATAAAAGTGAGAGTTACTAATGACTGGCTTAAATATGGAAGTGTAAAAGTAAAAATGACAGAATTAGGTATTGCCTTGGAAGAGGTAGTTTTAAAACCAGTAACCCTTACTGGATATCTCGAAATAGATGCTAAAAATATTCCTATTTATGAGAATAACAGATATAGCATTTCTGGATTAAATGCAGGGTACGAAAGTGGCGGTAATTCTCCAAGTGCTGTATCCCGTACTTTAGGGGCGATTTTTAATCCTGCTGATTTAATGCACAATATTTTTGGTGACAAACCTAAAGAAATGCGAAAATTAAGGCAAATGAAGGAGGAGGATGAGATAAGAGATCTTCTAAGAACTAAATTTGACAGGGAAACTCTTATTGCATTACTTCCGATCAATGAAGTAGAACTCAATGAGATTTTGCAGCGATGCAGTTACTCTGAGGCATTTTTAAAATCAGCGAATGATCTACAAATTTTGGATGCATTGAGTGGCTGTTACGAAGAATATCGCGTTTTACAACGAAATTAAACTTTTGCCCTGTTTTCCATTTTAATTTTCAAATTCATAAGGCCTTTTTCCAGATCTTGCCCCATTAATTTTTCTGGGCTATAAAAAAGACTTATTACTGAAAGTGGAAAAGGTAAATTTCCTCTAATTCCCCAGACTACTTTGGATTTTCCGGGTTCAAGTTCTTTTGCCGCAAAATACGTGAGCAAACTAACCTTAACTGGTTTAACAAATAATACCCTGGTTTCAAAAACACGAGGGTGTTTCACTTTAATTATCTTTTGAGTTCCTTCTCCAACTTCTTTATTGTTGCCTTTCCAATAAATAGTGGCTCCGAGTTTACCGTCTTCACCCTTATGTTTTAGTAAAGTTTTGGGATATTTATAAAACCAAGGAACCCAAATAGGATGGTTTTTCAATTGCCTTACAAAGCTAAAAACAACGTCACGCGGAGAGTTAATCACCATGGTTCGGCTTATATCATATTTTTTCTTTGCCCAGGCATGAAGAAAGGCAATAAAAGTAATAAATGCGATAAGTAGGTAAAAGAAGAGGGTCATTCTTATAAATAATTATTTATCTAAATTAGGGATTTTCTGTTTGGTACTGCGCTATTATTGAATCTGAATTTTTAATACACTTTTTCAACCATTTATATTTAAGGTTTTCTTTCTCTACTTTCGAAAGCCGCCAGGCAATTTCGCTGTTTTTCAAGCGAGAAGTAATGCTCTGCAAAATAATAGCTGCAGAAACCGAAATATTAAGACTTTCAGTAAAACCCACCATGGGTATATTCAAGCTACAATCGGCCTCTTTTAAAATTTCATCACTTAAACCATCTTTTTCGGTTCCGAAGAAAATAGCTGAGGCCTTTTCGATATCAAAATTTTCAAGTGCTGTACTTTTGCCGTATGGAGTCGTGGCAACAATTTGATATCCTTTACTTCGTAATTCCCTTATACATTCTTTCGAAGTAGAATACCGGTTAACATCTACCCATTTTTGTGCACCCATCGCAATTTCTCGATCTATTCGTTTAGGTTTGCGTTCTTCTATGACGTGAATATTTTGAATTCCAAATACCTCACAACTTCTTATTACAGCACTGGTGTTATGTAATTGATAAACATCTTGTGTAACCACTGTAAAATGGTTAGTACGTTGTCCAATGACCTGATCAAATAAAGCAATACGCCTTGGGGTTAGAAAAGATTGAAGATGGTCTAGAAGCTTCTTTTTTTGCATAGGTTAAAATTAAAAAACCCGAGACTAAGTCGGGTAGTTTCGTAAGAAAATTTTAAAATTTTTCTACTTAATAATTTAGCAACCTATCATTCTACTTAGTTTTCAAAGGATTTAAAAACAAGAAAAACCCGGCCTCAAAGAAACCGGGTTATCAGTTTTATATAAATTTAAAAGTTCTAAGAATTAGAACCAACATTCCCCTGAGCCACAAGTGTAGCTAATTCCTCTGCACTCAAATGAACATTTAAATAACCATCGTACTCTAAAAGCCCATTATAATCTATCATTTCTCCATCCTCTCCGTCAAAAGAAGCTACGTTTGTCATACTCATACCTGTGCTGCCATTAACTGAATTCAACGAAATAGCGATATCTCCGGGAGCATTTGCAACGGAACCTATATGGATATGGGCGGGATGCTCCGCACCCTCCTGGGTCCCTTCAAGCATTATGGTAACCAAAGTTTCTCCATTAACGCGTTCTTCAAACATGGCTGTTCCCATAATTCCTTCAATATCTACACTATTAAGATCATAAGAAGCTGACTCTCCTGTAAGTTCATTTTGACCGATGTCACCTTGAGCAACAATAACCCCGAGCTCTTCTGCACTCAAGTGGACGTTTATATAACCATCATAATTCAGTACATCTTCATATCCAAATTCAGTACCATCATCAAGCATCGCAACGTGTGTCATACTCATACCGGTGGCTCCATTTACGGAATTAAAAGTAAACGCAATATCGCCAGGGCCTTCAGCCGCGGTTCCCATATGAATATGAGCTGGGTGCATCCCTCCTGCCGGAGTTCCCTCTAACATAATAGTTGCTAAGGCCTCTCCACTCATTCTTTCTTCAAAAATTACGGAACCATTAATTCCTTCAACCTCTTTCTCTCCTAATTGGTAAGTTTTACTTTCACCGGTTAACTCATTGGCTCCAATATCTCCCTGGGCAACCACCGTACCAAGAGCATCTGCACTAAGATGAACGTTTACATACCCATCATAATTTAGCACTTCTTCATAACCAAATTCCGTATCATCGTCAAACATCTCTACCTGAGTCATACTCATCCCAGTAGCACCATTTACAGGATTAAATGTGAATGCTATATCTCCAGGGCCTTCCACAAAAGATCCCATATGAATATGTGCTGGGTGCATTCCTTCTTCCGGAGTTCCATTAAGCATAATAGTAGCAAGGGCAGCACCGCTCATACGTTCCTCAAATGTAACAGTTCCGCTTATTCCTGCTACAGCTCTTTCATCAAGCTCATAAGTTTTAGTTTCACCGGTTAGTTCGTTAGCTCCTATATCATTCTGGGCTACAATAGTTCCTAATTCATCAGCACTCAAGTGAACATTTACATAGCCATCATAGTTGAGTACGTCGGTGTACATAAATTCAGTACCATCGTCTAGTGTAGCAACATTAGTTTTACTCATTCCTGTTGCGCCATTGACCGGAGTAAATGTAAATGCAATATTTCCCGGAGCTTCAGCAACAGATCCCATATGTATGTGTGCCGGGTGCTCCCCATCTTCCGGGGTTCCTTCCAGCATAATAGTTGCTAAGGCTTCACCATTTACTCGCTCCTGAAACATTATATTTCCTGAAATTCCCTCGACAGCTCTCTCTTCTAGCATGTAATTTTTAGATTCCCCGGTAAGTTCGTTTACTCCGATATCGCCTTGCGCTACTAAAGTACCAAGATCGTCTGCACTTAAGTGTACATTGATATATCCATCAAAATTAATAGCTTCATCATAAGTGATATTTGTTCCATCATCTAATGTAGAGAAAGTTGTGCTACTCATTCCGGTAGATCCCTCTACAGGCTCAAAAGATACGGCAATATCACCACCTTCCGCAGCTGTATTATAATGAATGTGGGCAGGGTGCATTCCTCCATCCGGAGTTCCCTGTAATTCGAGTTCTACAGTCGTGCTATTATCTTCATTTTCAATAAAGGTAGCGGTACCAGAAATGGAAGGATCAGCAACTGAATACAATTCAAAAGATTTTGTTTCTCCTTCGAAGTCATCTTCAGGGTCGACTGCATCATCATCACTACTACAGCTCATAAGCATAAATGGAAGTGCTATAAAAATAGCAAGTAAAAATTTTTTCATAAGATTAAAAATTTTAGTTATTAGTAAATTTAGAGTTGAGAAAACATCTTTATTTTTGTTTTCGCTATCAAATCTATCTAGAGATACGAGCTAGAGGGTTTTAACGGATGTTAAGCTTTATAAAAAGGATTCACAAACAATGTTAATATGAGGAAATGGAAATTTTTAACGCCACAGAATCAAAACCTACAGGGGATAATAAAGCTATAGAATTTTTGGTTTTGGAGGGATTAGCAGAGATTTAAAAGAGAGTTATATAAGAGCTATTTTAACTTAGACTTTTATTGCAATACCTCTTTAGAACTGGTAGGGAAAGATTGAATTATTACATAAATATATTATATACCAAAACTTTAAAATCAATATGGCATATTTTTTTGGATGTTTTTAAAAGTCAGAGACCTGCAATACAAGTCAATAACAGACTTTAAAATAAACTTGATGATTTAACAACAGCGGTAGGCTGAAAGTAAAAAATGCCCGACCTATAAGTTATAAGTCGAGCATTCGTAAAAACAAATCTTAATATTATTACTCGTTAGCGTTAGCTCCCATATTTCCCTGGGCTACAAGAGTTTCCAGGTCATCTGCACTGGCATGCACATTTATATACCCATCATAGGTTAACAATTCCTCATAGGTAATTACTTCCTCTTCTTCCTCTTCGGATCCATCGGTCATAACTATATTGGTCATACTCATACCGGTAGTACCATTCACAGGGTTAAAAGTGATCACAATTTCTCCGGGTGCCTCTTCCACAGATCCTGCATGGATATGAGCGGGATACATATTACCTTCTTCAGCTCCATCCAGCATAAGGGTAACTAAAGTTTCACCGTTTGCACGCTCTTCAAAAAGAGCAGAACCACTTACTCCGGGCACATCTACTTCGTTTAAATCGTATGTTACAGATTCTCCGGTAAGGACGTTTTCACCAATATCGGTTTGAGCGACAATTGTTTCCAAATCTTCTGCACTTTTATGGACATTGATGTAACCATCAAATTCAATTAATTCCTCATAGCTAATATCTGTACCATCCTCTAAAGCAGAAACTTCCGTGATACTGATTCCTGTAGTCCCATCAATAGGTTCTAAAGGAATAGCAATTTCGCCACCATCGGCAGCATTATCATAGTGAATGTGTGTGGGATACAACTCACCATCCTCGGTGCCTTCCAGATCAAACGCTACCGTTGCCGAGCCATCTTCATTTTCCGTAAAGATTACGGTTCCGGTTATGCCAGAATCACTCATTTCATTCAGCGTGTATTCTTCAGTATCGCCTTCAAAAGGAATGTCTACCGAATCATCGTCACTCTCACAACTTGTGAATCCCGCGATCATCATTAATGTAAATGCTAATTTTTTCATGTCGAATTTTAATTTTTTAGGTTATTAATCATTCTCTTTAGAGATGCATATAACCCCGAATAGTTGCGTGATATTTTACCCTTTATCAACAATTTAACAACATGAAAACCTTAAAAAACTGAATAAGAGGTAACAGCAAAATTGCATTTAACGTTTTAAATTGAATGAGATTAACATTATATTACCATCTGCATTTCTTAAAAGTAAAGTATGAGGAAGAAAATAGTAATTCTTACAGGCGCAGGTATAAGTGCTGAAAGTGGCATAAAAACCTTTAGAGACGCAGATGGTTTATGGGAAGGGCACGATGTTATGGAGGTTGCATCCCCTATGGGTTGGGAAAGCAACCAGCAGTTGGTTTTAGATTTTTACAATAAGAGACGAAGGCAATTATTAACTGTAGAGCCAAATGCTGCGCATAAAGCATTAGTTGATTTGGAAAAAAATTATGATGTTGAAATAATTACCCAAAATATAGATGATCTCCACGAAAGAGCCGGAAGTACGAGAGTCACCCATTTACACGGGGAGCTTTTAAAAGCCAGAAGTACCTTTAATGAAAACCTGATAATGGATTGGAAGCGAGATATTAATCCTGGTGATTTCTGCGAATTCAACTATCAACTCAGGCCCCATGTGGTTTGGTTTGGTGAAGCAGTGCCAATGTTTGAAAAAGCCATGGAAATTGTGTCTGGAGCCCAAATGCTCCTCATAATAGGAACTTCCATGCAGGTTTATCCTGCGGCGGGGCTGTTAGATTTTGCACCGGATGGAATCCCTGTTTATTTCATAGATCCAAAACCAAGTATTTCAGAAAAACGTAACCTCCATATTATAGCTGAAAACGCTACAATAGGGGTCCCCAAATTAGTACATGATTTAAAAAATAGGGAATAAATGCTTGAAAGATTATTGAGAAAAGAAATGCGGTAGCGGTTTTAAAGATTATCTGGAAGCAGTATCTTTGCGACTTTCAATTCCTAAATCAAATACATGACACCGCTAACTGCAATTTCCCCCATAGACGGAAGATATCATTCCAAAACGAAAAAACTTTCAGCCTATTTTAGCGAAGAAGCCCTAATAAAATATAGGGTAAAAGTTGAAGTTGAATATTTTATAGCTCTTTGCGAATTGCCACTGCCTCAGCTAAAAGATATAGATCATTCGGTTTTTAGTGACTTGCGTGCGATCTATGAAAATTTCACCACCCTGGATGCACAGGCTGTAAAAGAAATTGAAAAAACTACTAATCACGATGTAAAAGCTGTAGAATATCTATTGAAGAATAAATTTGATGAGTTGGGTCTGGAAGCCCATAAAGAATTTATTCACTTTGGATTGACTTCTCAGGACATAAATAATACTGCGGTTCCATTAAGTCTAAAGGATGCAATTAATGCCGAGTATCTACCCGAGATAGAACAAATTATCACAAAATTAACCCAGCTTTCACAAGATTGGGCCAATGTACCTTTACTGGCAAGAACACATGGGCAACCAGCTTCCCCTACTCGATTGGGTAAAGAAATAGAAGTTTTTATTACTCGTTTGGAGTCTCAACTGGACCTTTTAAATAAAGTCCCGCATGCAGCCAAATTTGGCGGTGCAACTGGGAATTTCAACGCTCACAAGGTGGCCTATCCCAATACTGACTGGAAAGAATTTGGGACAAATTTTGTACAGAAAAAACTGAGATTACATCATTCTTTTCCAACGACCCAAATTGAGCATTACGACCATATGGCCGCTTTATTTGATGGATTGAAAAGGATTAATACCATTTTAATCGATTTAGATCGTGATATATGGACTTATGTTTCTATGGATTATTTCAAACAGAAGATTAAAAAAGGAGAAATAGGTTCTTCGGCAATGCCGCATAAAGTGAACCCTATAGATTTTGAAAACAGCGAAGGAAATTTAGGAATTGCCAATGCGATTTTCGAACATCTCTCTGCAAAGTTACCGCTTAGCCGTCTACAGCGAGATCTCACCGATAGTACAGTTTTAAGAAATATTGGCGTTCCGATGGGGCACACCAGTATTGCATTTAAAAGCACTTTAAAAGGATTAGATAAATTATTACTGAATAAGGAAAAACTTAATGAAGATTTAGAAGCTAACTGGGCAGTAGTGGCTGAAGCCATACAAACTATTTTACGTCGTGAAGGTTTTAAAAATCCGTATGAAGCATTGAAAGGCCTAACCCGAACAAACGAAAAAATAAATAAAAAAAGCATCGCTGATTTTATTGAAACTTTGGCTGTATCCGAATCAGTAAAAGAAGAACTTAAAAAAATAACCCCTCAGAATTATACAGGGATTTAAATAGAGTAGGAAGATAGGGATTAATTCCCTATCTGTCCTCTCACACCACGCGTACGTACGGTTCTCGTATACGGCGGTTCCTTAGTTTACCCTG
>NZ_SNWE01000016.1 GCF_004362395.1 Salegentibacter sp. 24 | reverse complement strand
CATAAGGTATATCCCTATCTCTTAAGAAATCTCAAAGTAGAACGTCCCAATCAGGTTTGGGCAACTGACATCACTTACATTCCAATGCGAAAAGGTTTTATGTACTTAATTGCCGTTATCGATCTACATAGCCGCTATGTATTAAACTGGTCAGTATCCAATTCCATGGATGCCCATTGGTGCAAAGAAACTGTGGAAGAAGCCATCCGTATTCATGGAAAACCGGAGATCTTTAATACCGACCAGGGCAGCCAATTTACCTCAGAGATCTTTACTGGTAGCATACTCTCTCGGGATATTAAATTAAGTATGGATGGTAAAGGAAGAGCTATCGATAATGTTTTTATAGAACGCTTATGGAGAAGTGTGAAATACGAAAACATCTATCTCAATCCTCCGGAATCCGGGGTAGGTTTATACAGGCAACTCCGAGACTACTTTGATTTTTACAACCATAGAAGAAGGCACCAGGGAATAGAAAATGAAATACCCATCAACCGATATTTAAAACAAGAAAGAAATGCTGCTTAAAAAATGAAAAATAGAACTTAATTTAGCAGCTAAGCTGTCCTAACAAATGGGGGTTCTTCACAAATTTTTAACTTTAAATATACGGTCGTAATTAAGCTCTTAATTCAATAAATATATTAAACTGTGTATATACCGGACATACGTATGATTATATAAGAAATAGAAATATAGTATGACAAAGCTGAGAACAATCATAAAATAAATCTATTAGAAAGTTTTAGCTTTGTGGCTATCAAAAAGAAGTAATGCATCTCAATAAATATATAGACCACACCTTATTACACCCAACGGCTACTTTGGCAGATTTCGAAGAATTATGCCAAGAGGCAATCAAACATAGATTTTATGCCGTTTGCATCCCCCCATCATATTTACCGGTCGCAAAATCAGTTTTACGAGATTCTGATGTAAAAATAGCGACAGTAATAGGTTTTCCCCTGGGGAGTATGAGCACCGAGGCTAAGGTTTTTGAAGCTAAAGATGCTGTAGCTAAAGGGGCAGATGAAATAGATATGGTTCTTAATATTGGTAAATTGAAATCCTGGGAAACCGATTATGTTGAAAAAGAAATTACTAAAATTAAGAGGACGATTGATTCAAAAGTACTAAAGGTTATTATTGAAACCTGCTATTTAACTGATAGTGAAAAAGAAGCCGCCTGCCTGGCGGCATTAAACGCTAAAGCCGATTTTGTAAAGACTTCTACGGGCTTTGGACCTTCTGGAGCCACTTTTGAGGATATAAAATTAATAAAAAAAATAGTAGGCAATATGTTGCAAATTAAAGCATCCGGGGGTATTAAAGACCGTGTAAGTGCAATTAAATATATAGAATTAGGTGTTTCCAGGTTAGGAACATCTTCAGGCATTAAACTGGTAACAAGGTAATAAAATTAATATGAGTGTACATATACAAGCTAAAAAAGGGGATATCGCAGAAAACGTGTTACTTCCCGGAGATCCGTTAAGAGCAAAATGGATTGCTGAGAATTTCCTTGAGAACGCAATTTGTTATAACGATGTTCGCGGAATGCTGGGGTTTACTGGTTTTAATAAAGGGAAAAAAGTTTCAGTTCAATCAACCGGAATGGGCATTCCTTCAGCATTGATATACTGTACGGAATTGATTACAGAATTCGGTGCTAAAAAACTTATTCGAGTTGGTTCTGCCGGTTCCTATCAAAAAGAGATAAAGGTCAATGACGTTGTTTTAGCTATGTCAGCTTCCTCAAATTCAGGGTTTAACAAAGCTAAATTTCAACATGCAGATTACGCTCCTACTGTAAATTATGAATTATTTATAAATGCGGTTAATTTCTCTAAAAATAATCAGATACCAATACGAGCCGGAAATGTATTATCATCTGATATTTTCTATGAAGAAAATACCCTAAACTACGAAAAGTGGGCGGAATATGGAGTGTTATGTGTAGAGATGGAAACCGCTGGCCTTTATACCGTAGCTGCAAAATATAAGGTCCAGGCACTTTCGGTTTTAACTATTTCAGATTCTATGGTTACCGGCGAACATCTTCCATCCAAAGCCAGGGAACAGAGTTTTAGCCGAATGGTCGAAATTGCTCTAGGCAGTATGTAAGCTTGTTTACCTAAATTTCATTAAATTCGAGGTAAATCCTTACAATGAAAATCTTTGCGATATTCTTATTTCTTTTTTATGGTCTAATTTCCCATGCACAGAGCTCTACAGAAGAACTTCAGGAGCAAATCACTAATATTTTTAAGAGGAATCAGGGTGAATTTGCTATTGCTTTTAAGAATCTTTCGAAAAAAAATGATAGCATTCTAATTCAGGAAAAAAAGGATTTTCACGCGGCAAGTACGATGAAAACGCCCGTAATGATCGAAGTTTTTAAACAGGCTTCCGAAGGAAAATTTTCACTTCAGGATTCTCTTACAATCAAAAATGAATTCATAAGCATCTTAGATGGAAGTTCTTATTCCCTGGAACTTGGTCGCGACAGTGGTGAACATCTCTATGCGCTAATAGGAAATAAAAGAAGCATTGAAAACCTAACTGTGGATATGATAATTAACAGCAGCAACCTTGCTACTAATATTTTAATTGAGCTTGTTGATGCAAAAAATGTAAATAAAACAATGAAAAACCTCGGAGCCACAAACATAAATGTATTACGCGGTGTAGAAGATATAAAAGCTTATGAGGCAGGTTTAAGCAATACGACAACCGCATATGATTTGATGCTAATTTTTGAAGCCTTGGCAAAAGGTATTGCAGTGAGTCCTGTATGCGATCAGAAAATGCTGGATATTTTATATAGACAAAAACATACTGATGTTATTCCAGCTTTACTTCCTGAAAATTTAAAAATTGCCAATAAAACTGGATGGATCACTGGGGTCCATCACGATTCAGCTTTAGTCGAATTGCCAGATGGAAAACAGTACGTTTTGGTGCTATTATCTAAAAATATGGAAAATATGCAGGCCGGAACTAAAATGCTTTCAGAAATTTCTAAAATGATTTATGATCACGTTAACTCTAATTAATTAAAAATTTTTCCAATGAAAATTTCTATAAAATCAATTTTAATAATAAGTATTTGTGTACTGAGTTCAATCACGGTCTTCTCTCAAGAAAAAAACGCTGATTTACCCCCAGAAGCAACCGAATTTTATGAACCCGTACCTCCAAAAATTGAAGCAGGTGAATCCATAACGACGCCACCTTCAGATGCAAAGATATTGTTTGATGGTTCAGATCTTTCTGCCTGGATAAATGAAAGAAATGGCGCTCAGCCAACCTGGACTATAGAAGGAAATATCCTCACCATAAACCCAGGAACCGGCGGGATAAAAACAAAAGAAAATTTTGGGGATATGCAATTGCATTTAGAATGGCGTGCACCTATAGAAATTAAAGGAGAAGGCCAGGGACGCGGAAACAGTGGAGTTATCATTATGGAAAACTACGAAGTCCAAATCCTGGATTCCTACGAGAATGAAACCTATACCAATGGACAGGCCGCCAGTATTTATAAACAATCTCCTCCTTTAGTAAACGCTACTAAAGCGCCCGGAAAATGGAATACTTATGATATCATTTTTACAGCTCCAAAATTTAATGAAGATGGAATGTTGCTCAAACCAGCGAAACTTACAGTACTTCATAACGGTGTGGTGGTACAAAATAATTTCGAATTAAGAGGTCCAACCGAATATACTAGAATTCCCAATTATAGCAAACATGCTGAGAAATTACCAATACATATTCAAGACCACGGGAATCCCGTGAGTTTCCGTAATATATGGGTAAGAGAACTTGAGTGATTTTATTTAACAATTGTAATCAATTAATTAATAGATAATTAAACTTTATGAGCAAATATAAGGCTTCAGAAGATCGATACGAAAAAATGCAGTACCGCCGCTGTGGAAAAAGCGGGATTAAACTTCCATTACTTTCATTGGGTTTATGGCATAATTTCGGTGATAAAGATGATTTTGAAAATGCTAGAAATATTTTAAAAACAGCTTTTAACAACGGTATTACACATTTTGATCTCGCCAATAATTATGGGCCACCTTATGGTTCTGCTGAAAGGAATTTTGGAAAGATATTTGCTGAAGATTTCAAACAATATCGCGATGAATTAATTATTTCTACCAAAGCCGGCTGGGATATGTGGCCTGGTCCCTATGGTAATTTTGGCTCTAGGAAATACCTTATTGCCAGTCTAGACCAGTCTTTAAAAAGAATGGGGCTAGATTATGTTGATATTTTTTACCACCACCGACCGGATCCTGAAACATCCTTAGAGGAAACTATGGGTGCTTTGGACCATATTGTAAAACAAGGAAAAGCTCTTTATGTGGGAATTTCCCAATATTCGGCTAAAGATACAGCCAAGGCTGCTTCGATCCTTAGAGAACAAAAGACACCATTTTTAATCCATCAACCACGATATAATATGATGGATCGCTGGGTGGAGGATGGTTTATTGAATACTTTAGATCACGAGGGAATAGGCAGCATTGTTTTTTCCCCGTTGGAACAGGGAATTTTAACCGATAAATATTTAAATGGAATCCCCGGCGATAGTCGCGCGGCAACAAAGGGGAGTTATTTGGACGAGACTCAAATCACACCTGAAGTTATCACTAAAGTGCGAAGATTAAATGAAATTGCACAATCTAGAAATCAAAGTTTGGCACAAATGGCAGTAGCTTGGTTACTAAAAGACAAGCGAGTAACTTCTGTTTTAGTTGGGGTAAGCAAAGTTTCTCAGTTAGAAGATAATATTAAAACCATTCAAAACCTTAATTTTAACAAAAACGAATTAGAAAAAATCGAAGAGATTCTGCAAAACAAATAGTCATGATACTTTGTAAAAAGTAGACCATTTTAAAAATTATTATACCCTCATTCTGAATTCATTTCAAAATGAGGGATAATTCCCAATCATATTTTGTCCAAAGCTAGATCGACCCGTGAATATGTTTAACTTGTGTCGTAAAGCCTCGTTTATTCTATATAAACCTCTAAAAGTTCACAGTTTTCAGCTGAAATTAGAACTTCTTTGTTTTCGGCAGGAATTAAAAGTGTTTCACCCATCGTGATTTTTTCAGAATTCCCGTTTATAGAAACTATCCCGTTTCCTCCAACACACATATAGATTACAAACGAATCTAAATTGCTGTAATCCTTCTGAATTTCTCCTTTAATTGGAAGATAATTAGTTGTAAAATACTTGCAGCTAGCGACTTTAGAGGAAGTATTCTTTATTTTTTCATAATTCAGTTTAAAATCATTCTTCTTTTCAAAATCTATTGCATCAATTGCTAATGCTGTATGCAGTTCTCTTGAATTTCCCTCATCATCGGTTCGGTCCCAATCATAAATTCGATAGGTAACATCAGATGTTTGCTGAATTTCAGCCAAAAGCACTCCTGCTCCTATTGCGTGTACTTTGCCAGTATTTATAAAGAAACTATCACCTTTCTTTACTTCTTCAAAATTGAGTAATTCTACAATTTTACCTTCCTCTAAACGACTTATATATTCTTCCTTTGAAATGCTATCTTTAAATCCAATATTGATTTTGGCACCTTTATCAGCCTGCATAATATACCACATTTCAGTTTTCCCGAAAGAATTATGACGTTGCTGTGCTAGTTCGTCGTTTGGATGTAATTGTACCGAGAGTTCGGTGTTGGCATCTATAAATTTTATCAGCAGTGGAAAATCAGCATCAAATTCTGCATATATTTTCTTGCCTAAAATTTTATCTTTATATTCTTCCAAAAGATCTTTTAAAGAAAAACCTTTGAGTTTACCGTTGGCAACTATAGAAATATCTCCTTTTACACCAGATATTTCCCAACTTTCTCCAAGGTCACCCCGGCTTGTTTCTTTGTTTAGAATTTTGTTTAGCTTCTTACCACCCCAGATTTTTTCTTTTAAAATGGGATTAAATTTTATGGGATAATCGAACATTATTTGGTTAGTTTAAAATCGTCTAAATATACTCAATTATTCGCGTGTTAAAAAATAGATGATTCCCTGGGATAGCAAATTTTTGATTATTTATAAACATGCTTCAATCTTTCAATATTTTCTAAGACAGTTAGCGAATTTTGGTCTTTTCAATTAAATATAATTCCCGATATAACCTTTGCTTATGTTTTGTACTTACCGGATTCATATCTACACTATCAATTTTGGTGGTCTTGTAATTATAAAAGATCTGCTTTAAACTATCGCGGTTGAAAGTTTCTGTTAAAAGTAAAAATTTATTTTCCGGGGGAATTTTAATTTGATTTGGTCTGGCTAATACCTGGATTGGTTTTCCATATTCCCAGATAATTTCTGGCGTAAAACTTTGAAATTCATAAAGTGGGACATCATAATTTTTTATATGCTTTTCAATATTTACAATGCTGTTATAATCTCTGTTAACATTAATTTTATCAGCCATTGGTAAACCAAACCACACTACACTCAATAGAAAGAAAATACTTAAATAAAATAATGGTTTTATTTTTTTCAAAATTAAGAAGCGAAACATAAGCAACCCGATAATAAATAGGCTTAATGAACTTAAAACATACCAAATTAATATGTCCTTTAGATATGGTTCAAAATAAAAAAATGATGCAATTGGAAATATGCAACCCACAATTGCAAAGATTCCAAAATGGATATAAACTGGGACAAGTTCTTTAGTTTTTAGACTTCGGAAATAATTAAAAAGATACTCTATATAGAATGAAGTATTCATGGCCATTGGAATTAACACCGGAAGCAGGTATCTAGATTTTTTTTCCGGAATTATAGAAAGTAAAAGAACTGAAGCCAGAGTCCATAGAAGTGTAAATTTATAAGCTTTTTTGTTACTAACCCGATCTTTTAAATAAGGATAAAAAAGCGCTACAAAAGATGGAATTGTCCATAATCCACTTTGTATAAAAAAACTCCAGTAATAGTAAATCGGTCGTACATTATAATTCAGCCATCTTCCGGTTTCCTGACTCGCAATTTCTGCCACCGCTTGGGTATCAAAGATATACACATACAAATTCCACCACCCACCGAAAATTAAAGCTACTATTGTTAAAAGTACTAAAGCTTTCCAGCGCACTCTAGTTCCATCAAACTTATAAATTACTCCGTAGGAAATTAAAAAAGGAAGAAATAAAGCATATAAGGAAACGGGGCCTTTACTCAAGATGGAGCAGCCAATAAATAAACCACTAGTGGTGGCAAAGTAATACCAGTTTTTTGAGGAATTATATAATTTATATAATGCAAAGATACCGAGCATCATAAAACTATGCGTATAAATATCCCATTGCCCGTCCCTACTGGAAAAAATGATATAAAACGAAGTAGAGGCTATAAGACCACCTAAAAATGATAATTCAATATTCTTGGAAATCTTAAGCAGAAATTTATAAACAAACACCACTAGTATTAACCCCATAATCGCTGAAGGAAGTCGTAAACCGAAAAGACCTTCCATTCCAAAAATAGCCATAGATACTGCTGTTAACCATGTGGGCAAAGGCGGTTTTTCATAACGCGGTTCGGCATTCATAGTCGTGAAAATCCAGTTATTTTCATTCAGCATTTCCCGTGCAGTAATAAAATTACGTGCCTCCATAATGTTAATATAAATAGCATCCAGATTAACAAAAAATACTGCTAATGCCACACAAATCAGTAATAGCAGGTATTTATTCTCTAATTTCATTTTTATGAATTATTATATTTCTAATGTACATCAAAGCTCCAAACAAATGACCTAGAAGCAAGACCGGGTCTTTCCGGATAATTGCATAGCATAAAATTAAAACGGAACCAATAAGGCTTAACCACCAAAATCCAATTGGTAAGGTAGATTTATTCTTTTTTTCAGAATAAAGCCATTGATATAAAAATCGGAACGTGAAAATTACCTGCCCTGTAATGCCAAAAAAAAGTAACCAGAACGGAATTGCTTCGTTGTGGAATAGTTGAACAAGGTTATATTCATTATTAAAAAAGCTGTACACAACTACAATTATTGGAAAAGCAAGAATTAAAATTCGAATTAAATAAGGAAGTTTACTCCACTGCCCCTGCCAGTATAAGTTTCTTATATAGATAAAATAAGTAAGGCTTTGTCCCAGCATAATGGCAAAATCATCTCGAGCATATCCATAGATAAATAGTAAAAAGGAACCCAAAAAACTCAATTCCCAAAAAAGAATGGGTGTTAGAACTTTTTTTCTTTTTTCAGAAAGTAACCACTGCATAACCATTCTGGAAGAAAACAGAATTTGGGCGGTAAATCCAATCACATAAATAATCAGAGAATTATCCATGTATAGCTTTTACCTTAGGTTTTATAACTGATTTTTTATTCCATAAGAAGACAAGACCACCAGGAACAGTATTAAAAAGCCTATTCTTAAGATAATATTTTAATGCAATTTCAAGTCTATGGTGATTACCTCTAATTAATTCTCTCAGGGCTAAGATCATCACTAGAAAAAAATGAAATAAACAACCATAAAAAAGTGTCTTATTAAGATTTCGGGATACTATATCAACCTCTTGGCGTATAACAATGAAAGTCTCAAGTATAATATCATGATCATTAATCAATGGAATTTCTTAAGAAATTGCGCAACAAAACTAAGGATATAATTGAGAAAAAAAATCAAATCATAAACTAAGTTAAATTCTTACCGAAAAAAGAAGAAGAAATACGCAAATAAAAAATATATTTTTCAGTAAAAAAGGTTGTTTTATTTCCAAAGAGGCTTATATTTGCAACCGCAAAAACGGTCGCGTAGCTCAGCTGGATAGAGCACCTGCCTTCTAAGCAGGCGGTCCCAGGTTCGAATCCTGGCGCGATCACAAAAAGTCTTCCACTACGGAAGACTTTTTCGTTTATACCTTTTTAAGGTATGATTATTCCTTCTTTATTGGAACCATAAATACCGGAACATCAGTCTTTTCCAAAACATTTGAAGCTACCGTTCCCATTAACAATTTTTCCAGAACTGAATGGCTATGCGTTCCCATTACAACTAAATCTGCGTTCCAGGTTTTAGAATATTCCAAAATTGCTCTGGCCGCATCACCATCAGCTAAATGTGTCTCAACTTTTTCATCATTAAGATGTTTAGCCGCTGTGTTTAGAAAATCTCCCACTACTTCTCGCATTTCCTGGGCAATATCAAGGTTAACGGCCATCTCATCATAGCCGGAATACCCCATAAAAGTTGGGTAATCTATTCCATAATAACTAACATTGGCCATTACATGAAGTAAACAAACTTTAGCATCTAATTGTTTAGCCAGGTTGTAGCCGGCTTCAGCCACTTTTTCTGAAACTGGATGATAATCTATAGCAATTAATATACGCTTCATAAGATAAGATTTCTTATAAAGTTATTAAATGAAATTTAAAATGTAGAATTTTTAAGTATGAATCGCCATAAAAAGGATCTTTATCGCTTAAAAGATAGATTTTTATTCTTTAACCACTATTAAACTGGCTTTGGCACCTGTCAGTAAGTTCCACTCTTTGGAAGCTACTAAATTGCCATTCTCTTCTAAAACTTTTAACTGAGCAGTGTTCGGGCCAGAAGAACCTTGATTTATAGCTTCAAATTCGATATTATTAAACCCGCTTTCAAGGGTAACCAAGACGGGGCGATAACCACCCCCAAGTACTACACGCTGCAAGAACTTGCCATTTACATAAATATTTACCTGATCGCCATCAACGAATTGATGATCGCGACTAAAAAGCTCAACAAATTTTCCGGTAGTTTTAAAATCTCCTAAATATTGATCTTCACTGTATATATCCAGTGCTTCTTTATCTTTGGTCCAATTTTCTTTTACCACATCTCCTGCCGTTTTCATATTGTGAGGTGTCTCCCTGTAATCTATCTTCTTTGGTTCTTCGCGCAGGTATTTGCTTTCATCTTTAGTTTCAGCACGAAGAATAGGAAAACCAGAAGATCCTGCTTGGGGTTCTGCTTTGAGAATCCCACCGGTATTACTTGTAGCAGGTAGATCTATTTGTCCATATCCTAAGCACGAAAAACTAAGGAACAGAAAAGTATATATAAACTTCATAAGCTGAATTCTTTAAGCCATTTATATCAAAAATACAGCCAAATTATCATATAGAAAAATCTTATATGGACAAAACCTAAATGTCGTTTTAACTCCCATGGCATTGGCAAAACATTTACTTATATTTACTCAATAAGTGAGTTTAAAATTTAAAAACTAATATGCAGGTAAATCATCTCCTAGAAGTCAATTCAATCGCCGGAAAATTTGTGGCGCAACTAAGGGATACTGAAATCCAAAAAGACAGAATGCGTTTTCGCAGAAATATTGAGCGTTTAGGTGAAATTTTAGGCTATGAACTGAGTAAGAAACTAAAATTTTCAGAGAAAAAAATTATCACCCCTTTAGGACATGCTAAGGTTCAATTACCTGATAACGAAATTGTTGTTTGCTCTATTTTACGTGCTGGACTTCCATTACATAACGGCTTACTGAATTACTTCGACGATGCCGAAAATTCTTTTATATCTGCCTATCGTCACCATCCTGACAATAATGAAAATTTTGAAATTATTGTAGAATACCTGGCCTCTCCCTCGCTGGAAGGTAAAACACTTATCCTGGCCGATCCTATGTTGGCCACCGGTGGTTCCTTTGTAAATGTAATGAAAGCTTTAAAGCAAATGGGGGAACCCAAAGAAATTCATTTGGTAGCCGTTATCGGTGCAGAAGAAGGAATTGTTCATCTAAAAGAAGAATTTCCAGAAGACACTACACTATGGATTGCAACCATAGATAAAGAATTAGACAGTCGTGGTTATATTTTACCCGGCCTTGGAGATGCCGGTGATCTTTGTTATGGAGGTAAACTTCAACATTAATTTTTCTAAATATCCTATAAATACTAAAAATCAAATTATGAAAGCGGTTGGAATAAAAAAATCACTCCCAATAAATCATTCAGAAAGTTTTATTGAATTCAATACCACGGAGCCTAAACCCGGCAGTTCAGATCTTTTGGTTCGTATTAAGGCTATTTCCGTAAACCCTGTAGATTATAAAGTAAGACAGCAGGCTGCAATTGATAAGGAGCTCGACGAACCTAAAATTCTGGGATGGGATGCTGCCGGAATTGTCGAACAAGTTGGAAATCAAGTGACAAAATTCAAGCAAGGGGAAAAAGTATATTATTCCGGAGAAATAGACCGTCCCGGTAGTAATGCGGAATTTCAGTTGGTAAATGAAAATATTGTAGGCCACAAACCTAAAAATCTTTCCTTTGCAGAAGCTGCTGCAATGCCCTTAACATCGCTGACTGCCTGGGAATGTATTTTTGAACGTTTAAAGATCGAAGAAAATTCAGGTGAAAATCAAAATATTCTTGTCATTGGTGGTGCAGGTGGCGTTGGTTCTATTGGGACACAGCTTTTAAAGAAGCTTACCAGATTTAACGTGATAGCCACGGCCTCAAGAAATGAAACTGAGGAATGGTGTAGAAATATGGGTGCCGATGTCATTGTAAACCATAAAAACTTGCAAGATGAAATGAAGTCTAAAGGTTACGAAGAGGTAGATTATATTCTAAATTTTTCTGATACTGATTTGCACTGGGATTCCATGGCGGAACTCATAAAGCCGCAGGGAAATATTTGCTCTATTGTGGAGACCAAAAATCCTGTGGATCTTAATAAACTTAAAAATAAAAGTGCATCTTTTCATTGGGAACTGATGTTTACGCGGGCAAAATACCAAACACCGGATATGCACAAACAGCATGAAATACTAGAAAGGATTTCCGAACTTCTAGAGGAAGAAATAATACAAACTACACACTATAGAACCTTCATAGGACTTATGCCAGAAACCTTTAAAGAAGTTCATAGTTTACAGGAATCAGGAAAATCTATAGGTAAAAATGTGATTTTATTTTAAGCTAAAATAAAAGGTTGTTTGGAATTAAATCAATTCGTCAATCTGGTATTTATTTCAGATTAAATTGTTGATGAGTGAAACCTATTTATATCCAAACCAGTTCAGAATGATAATTAAAATTATTCCCGACAACCTTTTAAAAATTAAATTTAAACAGAATCTTTATGCTTCCTGTTTTCTGGCTTTAGCTTCATAATCAATATAACCCTCCTTTCCTTGGGTATAAAATGTAGCTGTATCCCAGTCTGAAAGCGGAATATTCTCTGCAAAACGTTCCACCAAATCTGGATTAGAAATATAAGGCTTACCAAATGCCACCAAATCAGCCTGGCCATCTCTAATTACTTTATTTCCTGATTCCTTATCAAAACCTGCATTAATCATTAGAGTACCATGATAAATAGGTCGGTATCTTTTTGCAATTTCAGTTACAGCGTGTGGTATGTTGGAAACATCATTGAAGGGTTCAGATAAATGCAAGTAAGCAAGATCATAATCGTTTAGCTTCTTAATGATATAATCAAAAGTTGGTATTGTTTCCTTGTCCAGAGTCATTCCAAAAATACCATGAAGTGAAGGATTCAATCTTAATCCAATTTTTTGCTCCGGCATTACTTCTTTAATCGCATCTATAGTTTCGAATAAAATTCTTGCACGATTTTCTATGCTTCCACCATACTGGTCTTTTCTTTTATTGGAAGTTCCATTAAAAAACTGATGAAACAAATAACCATTGGAAGAATGAATTTCAATTCCATCAAAATCAGCTTCCATAGAATTTTTAGCCGCTTTTTTAAAATCCTGAATAGTTCTTTCAATATCTTCAATGGTCATTTCTTTTGGCGTTACCGTATCTTTAAAACCTTCCGGAGTATACGATTGCGCTTCAGGATTAATTGCTGAAGATGACAAAGGTAATTCCCCATTATGAAAATCAGGATGGGACATTCTTCCCACATGCCAAAGCTGAATGAATATTTTTCCATTGTTATTATGGACCTTTTTATTTACCAATTTCCATGCCTCAACCTGTTCTTTGCTGTAAATACCAGGTGTATTAACATAACCCACGGCCTGTTTAGAAACCTGTGAGCCTTCGGTAATAATAAGTCCTGCTGATGCCCGTTGAGTATAATAAACATCATGTAAACCTTCGGTTGGTTTATTTTCAGGATTATCGGCTCTACTTCTGGTCATTGGTGCCATCACCACTCTATTTAGAAGTGAAAGTCCATTTAAATTGTATGGTTTTAATAAATTTTGTTCGCTACTCATAATGTAATTTGATTTAATTTAATTTGATGATGCTTATCAATCTCTAAGATCATTTAAGAAATCTAACCAATAAGTAAAAATTCAAGTTTGGTCTATGTGACTTCATTTCATCCACCCAATTGCTGGCTAAAAAAACGACCAGATATAAAAAATTATTCGTGCTTCTTAATTGATCTCGAGTTTCTCTTAAGATGTTTCAAAATTAGGATATACATACCCGGAATTACTTGATATATGTTAGTTGTGGCTGTTAAAAAATGTTAAGCTAAAACATCTCTTTTCTAAGTCGGCTTAAACTCTCTGGTTTTATGCCCAGGTAATTGGCTATATGATAATTCGGTACACGTTTTTCAATTTCTGGATAAGTTTGGCAAAACTCCAAATATCTCTCTTTATTACTCTTTTGTAGAGAAGAAAGAATTCGACCTCTAAGGGCCACGAAAGCATTGGTAGTTTTGATCCTAAAGAAACGTTCAAATTTAGAAATTCGCTTATATAAAGTTTCGAGCGTATCGCGATTAATCCCCAGAAGCACTGAATCTTCTATAGCTTCAACATATAATTGAGCGGGCAAATTTCCGAAGAAAGCTTCAAAGTCACTTATCCACCAATCTTCTACCGCAAACTGAATAATATGTTTATTACCACCCTCATCTAAATAATAGGCTTTCAAACAACCCTTCACTACATAATATTCACAATCTACAGTTTGTCCGGGTTCAATCAAAAATTGCCTTTTTGCAATGCGTTGTTCAGAAAGAATTCCAATGAATTCTAGTTGCTCATCTTCAGTGAGTTCGATCTTTGAAGTGACATGTTTTAGAATTTCCTTATACATAATTAGAAAGGATATCCAATGGCAAAGTTCAATACGGGATTAGCATAATCAAATTCCCATCTTTGACCCTCGGGCAAAGCCGGATCGTGAATTGGTGCCGCCAGATCTATCCGAATCACAAAGCTCTGAACATCTATCCTTAGACCAAATCCAGTGCCAATCCCAAGTTCATTGATGAAATTTGAACTAAACTCCCCTCCCTCCAGGTTCCCATTTTCTTCTGTATTCCAAACATTTCCTGCATCAGCAAAAACAGCCCCGTACAGATATGGAAAGAGTGGAAAACGATATTCCACGTTGGCTTCTAATCTAATATTTCCAGCTTGATCAAAATAAGCATCGTCTTGACTTGGAGGAGTGTAGGTACCAGGGCCTAAAGACCTTGTATTAAAAGCTCTAACACTATAAGGGCCTCCAGTGTAATATTGCTTAGTAAACGCCAAAACATCAGAATTTCCATAAGGTTTACCATAACCAGCAAAAAGTCTACTTGCTATTTTTGAATCTTCCCCTGTTTTAAAATGATATCTGAAATCTACATCGGCCTTTGCGTATTGTGCATATCTAAGGTTTAAAAAAGTTTGTGGATCTTCCTGGCTGTTTCCACTAATAGCATCAATTAAATTACCTGCAAGATCTAAGGTCGTGTTCACAAAAAACTGATGCCTGGTACTTTGGTCTACAAGTCCATTATAGGTGAATGAATATGTTAAACCAGCAATAAATTCTTGATTAAAACTACTTTGCAAAAACGGATTATCATCCAAAATATCCTGAAATTCCTGGCTCGTATTTGAGAGGTTTACATAATTTAAAGAAATAGGGTTAAATTCGTGGGTTACAAATCGATTTGCATTCCATAAATATCCAAATCTTGTAGAAATAGAACCCAAAGTAAACAATTTACTTCGACTTAGGTAATCTAAGCCTAAACTCGCTTTAGTTTTAGGTATAGCGTACGAAAAAAAGTTTTTATCAAAATTTATGGGAAATAAAAGTCTTGGAAAAATAATATCCCCTTCGACACCTAGCTGTATACTATTTAAACCCGCTTGGGCCCCACCGCCCATTTGCACTTCGTATCCAAATTTCCCAGTAAGATTTAGAATTTCACCACCATGAAAAAGGTTTCTATTGGTATACCCCAAAGCTAAACTAGGTCCTGCAAAACCATTAGATTTTGTGACTGCTCGTATTTCTGCACTTAAAGAGCGTTTACTTAATGGCGAAAGATAAATATTTGCTTCCAAAACACCTAAACTATCCGTAGTAATACTATCTACTACTCTATAATTAATATTTACATATTTATAGGCTCCAATATTACTCAATCTTCTGGCTGTATTTCGGGAAGTTTCAGGTTCGTATAATTTTCCTTCTTCAATAAGGATGTAAGGATCTAATCGTTTGGGTTTAAAAAATATCTCATTTTGAAAAACATTCTTTTCAGCATAACGCGTTTTTGTTGTAGCGCTATCGCTCCCAACTTCATAATTGGGATAAACATTAACACTACCTATTTTATAAGGAATTATACTTTTCCTGGGAATATCCTTTTTCAATCTTAGATAAAGACCAAATTTCTTTTTTTGATATTGATTGGTATCCGCCTCGAAAATTAAATACCCAGGGTTAAAATTATAATATCCTTTCGCCTTTAGGTTCTGATCAATTCTTTCCCTTTCCAGTTTCAACGCAGAAAGATCAAAACGCATTCCTTCACTAAGAGGAGAGTTCTTTAAATTAGTATTTATTTCTTTATAAATTTGAAGGGTATCTGTATCTAACATATATTTTTCTAAAATATATGGTTCTGGAATTTCTGCCGTATAGTCAACATTCATCGTTTTATTTTTTTCATTTCGGTTAACTGTAGAAATCACTGTACTATAAAAAAAACCACGATTTTCAAGCCTATTTTTAATTAAATCTTCTACGCGCAAAGGATCTACATCACTTCCATATACCGGCTCCTCTCCTATTTTTTTATTAAGAAATTTATTTATGAAACCTGGATTTTCTCGCTGAGCTTTATAATAAAAATATAAAGATGGGCGCATCCCCAGAATTTTATTATTGGGCTCAGGCAGTAAAACAGCCTGTAATTCATTCTTTAACTGAGCCCGTCTTTTAATAGTAGTGTCAGTATTTAAAGAAACACTGGAACCTGTATAAAGTAATTTTCCTTCAGGAATAAATTTTTTCACATTACAAGCCTGTAATAGAATAACTATCAAACAGTAAAGGATAATATTTTTTAAGTAAATTTTCATTTATTTCTTTTCTTCGGTTTTATTTTCAGTAGATCCTTCTTCTTCCTCTTTTAGAAAAAAGTTATCCCATAATTCCTGAAATTCATTAAACTCCCTGGTAAAAATAAATGCTATTCCACTAATAATAAGCTGACCGTCTATTACATTTTCAAATTCATTTCTTCGGAAGCCTTTTAATCGGAAACGACCATTTTCGGTAAGTAAATATTCTATACTTACGTTGCCAATTACAGGACTTGCTTCCTCTCCCGGGCGATTGCCACCTTGAACCGCTACTTCGCTCCCCACACTTACAATTAAACGATCGTTTAGTAAGCTTTTCTGAGCTTCAATATCTACCTGTGTACGCTGAGTAGCCGTATTACCTTGATAATCAGTATAACTGTCTACTCCAAAATTAAGATCAATCCCAGTATCTCCTAATAATTTATCTGAAAACATATTCAGCTGATCCGATAGTGCATCGGTTAAATTATCCCTTGCAATCGAGAGGTTACCACCACTGTCTCCCGAACTAACCGAAGTTGGATAAAACCGGTTCAGGACCAGTAAAGAAAAAACCTGCTTATTTAGCTCGGCTTCCTGACTGTTAAGTTGTTGCAACCTACCATATACCTGACCACCAAAGGTGCCCTGGGCATCTTCGGGCATTTGCAGGCCAAAAGATAATTCAGGCTCCATAAGTTCTCCATCAACATGAAGGTAAACTAAAAATGGTAAATCCCTTCTAAATTCATCCCCTGTACCAGGTGTAGTGGCCATAAGAGCAGATGGTGAAGCTTCCACCTTATAAATGGCGCTTACGTCTAAGGTAGCGTCAAAAGGGTCCCCTGCCCACGTAATACGACTACCTTCAACTATTTCAAACCTCCGTTTAACCAAATTATACAAGCTCATCTCGTAATGGCCACCACTCATAACATAACGACCGGCAAGTGCCATTCTTCCGTTTGGTGAAATACTAAAATCTAATTCTCCTTCCCCTTTTACTCTAAGGTTATCACCCGTTTCTTCATCAATTAAAATATTAAAGGCAGCGTTTTCATTGATATTTATTAAGGCGTCAATATTAAATCCGGTTAGTGTAGCCGATTTCTCCTCTTCAATGTTTCCGGTTAAAATATCATTGGGATTTTCCCGATTTGTAAATACCACTATCCCTTCTCGTTCCTGCATAATCAATTCTTCTTCCGGCAAAACATAAGTGAAATCGGTATTTGAGCCTATTGTTATCTCTGCATCCAGTACGGGGATGTTAAGATTACCAGTGAGACTTGCATCGGCATCAAAAGTGGCGGTACCATAAAAAAGTTTATTATCTTCTTTGGGAGCACTTAAAACCTGGAAATTCCTCGCCCTAAAGGTTAGGTCGAATGCCGGATTTAGAATTTCCTCAGTAATAACTTCTCCATTAATCACAAAAGAATTAGAATCTTTGTCTTCTACCTGAAATTCATCAAAATATATCCCCTGATTGTCAAACTCTAAAGTTTCAGAAGGGATTATAAAAGGTGCATCCAGTAATGCCACACTAAATTGTGCCTGATTGAATTTAATATTTCCGCTGTATTCAGGATCAGCTATAGTACCTTCCAGGTTCAAAGTCCCAGAGAGGCTTCCGTCTCCATTGGTAATGCCACCAGCCGAAAGTCCAGCAATAGTTTCCATACTAATTTTGTTAATATCCATTTTAAAATCTAGTACGGTTGCTGTATCTTTTGCCTGGAAATCTCCGGTCATATTTAAATCAACATTTTCCCCATTTATCGCAAATCCAACATCATATAAGAAATCTTCTTTCGGTGTAGATTGTAAACTTAAGGTCCCCAGCTCTACCTCCAAAATGCTTAACTGATTAATCTTTACATCAGCCAGTATCCCAATTTTTTGCAATGGATCTTCAAAAATTAACTGACCGTTAACCTCCCCTGTAGCTAATTTTTTATTTGGGTTTATATAATTTAAAAGCGCTTTTAAATTAAAATTGCTGAATTTTAAGCCAATATGATCTTTATCTGAAAAGGAAAGCTCGCTGCTTACCAGCATTTCCTGGTTATTATGACTTAGCCTAAAATTATTCGCCGTTATTTCCTGATCGTACACTATAATTTCATTTTCGGCAGGTATATTCCAGGAATCTTTATTTAGAACTAAATCCTGCGGATTTATATGAAATTCAAGGCTATCCCCAGGTTTTGCAATTTCAGAAGCCACGTGGTATAATCGTTCTCCCTCATGCATAGAAGTGAAATCAAGAAAAAGTTTATCGGCTGTAAGACTACCTTTAAAATCCGTTTGTTGGATAGCAATTGGTCCAGAATTTATTTCATTAAAACCAAGATTGAAATCAAAGTTATCAGGATCTGAATTTAACCTGAATTCTAGGCTGTCAATTTTGTTCCCTGCATAATTTATATATGGCAAACTTACTAAAGCATCAAGTTTTCGTTCTTTTTCGTTGAAATCGGCTTTTAAATTTATGGTGTCTAACTGCACAAGATTGGGTAGAAAAACTTCATTTAATACCGGAGCATCAAGTATAGTCCCCCGAAGCTTTAAATTTACAGGCTTATGTAAAGAATCCAATGCGTCTACTTCGGTAAAGTAAGATTCGTAATGCCGGTTTAAAGCTTTTATAAAATCGTTAGGATCGGCGTTCGATTTTAAATCCAGATCCAAAATTTTATTTTTAATCTGCAAAGATGTAGAATCGGTTCTCACGAAAGCGTGTGCGTTCAGATCCCCAGGAAGATAAGTGTTATTATCATAAATTACAACGGCTTGGGTAAAATCAGCAAAGGTTTCATAAGTTTCAGCGTTTCCCTCAAATTGGGCATCCAAATTAAAGGCTAAACGGATGTCCCGAGCTGCAAGACCCAGTTCCTGTAACCTGGCCCCTTTTAAATCTAAATTAAGACTGGCTTCTGGTTTAACTGAATCTAATTCAACTTTAGAATTCAGCACAAATTCTAAATTATCATCCTTGTAATTGGAAACGATAGTCCCTCTTCCATTTTCAAATTCACCTGAAATATTAAGGTCCTCTATTATATAATTATTATAGGAAAATGAATTCACCGTCGCATCCAGCGTAGCATCTAGAGAATTCACGGTACTTCCGTGTCCTGACGTTTCAAGTTTAAGGTCTAAAGCGCCAAAACTTTTATTTTGTAATATACTACCTACCTGCAGTTTTTCAGAAGTAATTTTACCTTTAAAGGCAAGCTGTTGCCGATTGGCAAAGCTACCATCTACCCTAATCTTACCTTCAGAGGTGGTCAATAAGGCTTTAGTAGAGAAATCCTGGGGACTTCCTGAGAAGCTTCCGCTAAGCTTGATATTCTTTGGAAGACTAATCCCGAGTTCTTTTTCGCTGATAAAATTAGTAATGTCAGTTTTATGGGATTCTGTGAAAAATCTTGGAATGGAAAATCGAATATTTTCTGGATCTGTAGCGTTGTATATATTTCCATTTGCAGAAACGGAAGTGTTTCTCCAATTAAAATTAGCTTTATTAATAGCGATTTCTGAAAGTTTACCCGAGGCTTCAAGATTCCCTGAAATCTTATCTTCACTTAATTCTGCCAAATAAGGATTGGATTTTAAACCTGGCTGAAATTTAAATATATCATTTACATCAAGCAAAATTTGTGGGAGGCTTAAGGAAAATTCAACGCCTTCATAATCATTAATTAACTCCTGAACTGAATTATATTTCAAACTGGCTTTACCTGCCAATGTATTCCCGTCAAAAGCCACCGACAGATCTGAAAGCTTCATCTGGTTTTCATCCAGACTGAAATTAAAATTAAATCGGTTTAAATCAAGTCCTGAAGCTTCCTCGAAATTTAAGGTTGTCACCTCTGCCCCTGCTTTTTTATTTTTTAAAAATAAATTATTCGCTTGAAAATTAAGAGAATCAATTACCAAGGCCTTGGCCTTAAATACACCTTCAACTGGTTCTGCGCCATCTGCTAAATAGCTGAACTGATTTTCAGAAAATTTAATTTTATCTACAACAATATCCCACCTTGGCCAGGTAAAAGGTGCAGAAGTTGTTGTACTACTGTCAGGTATTTTGTTTAAAGTTTCCGTTTTAACAATTACCTCCGAGTTTTTGAGGACCAGTCTATTTATTTTTACTCTCTGTTTTTTAAGGTCCAATAAAGGAACTTCTGCTAAAAATGTCTTGATATCGGCATTAATTTTAATTCCGTCAGGAATCGAGTTATAAGACATATTCACATCATCTAAATTTAGATTATCTACCGCGAGATATGGCAATGGAACAGGTTCCTCATTTTGTACTTCTGGAAAAGGCTTAGTTTGGACGTAATTTATTTCGGTATTCATCAAACTTCCATTATCTGCTTGAAAAATCATTTTTTCCAAATCAGTATTTTTCATTTCAAGCTTAAATTCACCCAGGGAAAGTTGTGTGTTAATACCCATCACTTCATCTTTATAGGTGACATTGAAATTTTTAAAGTTAAGATTTCCAATCGTAATTTGTTGGGCAGTAGCAGTATCTTGACTAGTGGTTGAGGGAGCAGTTTGTGTTGTCAAGGTTTCCATTAGAAATTCATAATTAAAACCTGAAATAGAATCCTTTCTTATGATATTAGCCTTAACCCCTTTCCAATCCAATTCTTCTATACTAATAGCATTTCCTTGAATAATTGGCCAAATTGGAATATCGGCTTCAAGGGATTTTGAGTACAATAATGTGTCTCCTTGTTTATCTTCGAGATAAAGACCATTCATTTGAATGTTCCCCGTGAAAGTAATAAAGAGTTTATCAAGATCAATTTCGGTATTGGTTTTACTGGAAATATTTTGGATAATCTGGTTTTTTATAATTTCCTGCCCCCACGGACTTCTTATAAAAAGCAGCAATAGAATTATAAAAATAAAGAGCCCCGCAAAGAATTTTGCGAGGATCTTTAAAATGCGGTATCTACTTTTCTCTTTCTTTTCTTTCTTCTCCAAATCCTTTTATCGCTAGATTTTCAAATTTATTGCATTCTTAGAATAATATAAAGTTTTTAAACCTAAGATTTAGTTAATTAAGCTTACTGTACTGGACCTCTATAAATATCCGGAATACCTGCATGTGAAACCGTAACCTCAGTACCTGAAGAAATTTCAGGTTCCTAAGAGATTAAGCTCCATTGCTTCAACTTCCAAAATTTTCGAATGCGAATTCAAGAAAATTCGGGCACCATTTGATGAAAAATCAGTTTCATTCCATTAGTTTGGATTTTTTTTAAGACAAACCAGCCTGCACCACCAAATTGCACATTGCAAAGAGGAATGACCAGTTTCAGAAATTTTATCGTTTTCATTGGATATTCTAGAAATGGTTGGGGGTCATTACCCTTATCAATATTATTTTAATGTTTTAAATGAAAAACAACATTCCGGAAAGAGCGTTAAAACATCTTCCAAACCACTTTTTAAATAATTAAGAATAGCTAATTATGAATCTAATTTGTAATTCTTTTACCTCTATTAAATCCAATTCTTCTTAATTTTATAAAAGTGTGCAATATTACCACAGTTATTTATTGATATCCACAATAATCGCAATAAGCATTATTTTGAATAATTAACTTATAAAATTGTTTCCTGGCTTGGGAAATTGCGGTAAATAACACAATATGAGAGGTTAATATTTAAATCTGAATACAAATTGATTTAAGGAACTGTCTCCTGTATGCATTTGGTATAATTCTCGCCAATTTAGAAAGAGCCTTTTAAATCCTGAATCGAAAAATTAGAAAGGCCTAACTTAAAAGATTTAAATATGAAAAGAACAATCGCCGTAACTGTTTTAGCAGCAACAATGCTAAGTTCATGTGTTTCAAAGAAAAAATATGTGGCATTAGAAGACGAACTAAGCGATACGAGAAGTACCCTGCAAAAAACACAGGTAGAAAAAGAAGAAATTGAAGCCAAATATGCGCGTATTGAAGAGCGTGTAGCAGACTACAACGCAAAGATCAATTCCCTTCGCGCTGAAAATGATAGTAAGATGGAAATGAACGATCTTACGGTAATGTCTAATAACAATAAAGAGAAAATGCGGGCTACCATCTCAAAAATGGATCAGGAAAAAGTGGCAGGCGCAAAAACTTTAGAAGATTCAATTAATCTTGCAATTTCCTATAACCTTAAAAATAATATTTCTGAAGGAGCAGATGATGAAGATATCGATATTACAGTGGACGAAACTGTTGTAATGATCAATGTATCTGATAAATTATTATTTGGTAGCGGAAGCTATAGAGTAAGTAAGGATGCTCAGCCATTACTAAAGAAGCTTGCTGAGGTAATTAATTCCGAGCCTGCTATGGAAGTGATGATAGAAGGTCACACCGATGATCGCACTATGGTTGAAGAATCTTACCTAAAAGATAACTGGGATCTTAGTGTAAGAAGGGCGACTGCAATTGTTCGCTTACTTCAAAATAAATATGATGTTGCACCAGAAAAACTTATCGCTGCAGGTAGAAGCAGTTACCAACCTTTAGTAGACAATACCAGTAAAGAAAATCGTGCAAAAAACAGAAGAACCAGAATTGTAATTATTCCTAACCTGGATAAATTCTTTGCGATGTTAGAATCGGAATAACAATGGAATTAAAATCATATGTAGGCCTAAAAGATTAATTTCTTCTTAGGCCTTTTTTTTAACCCGAATTTAACCCCAATTTTTCTTTGAGTAATAAGCTATTTCATATTTTAAAGAAAATTAAAATTATGAATACACAAGAAAATAAGAAAAAGTACAACTCTGATATTACTAAAGAAGACAAGGAAGCCTTAAATCAAAAAGGCAGGAGTATGAACAAAGGTCAGGATAAAGATTTAGATAGGGAAAATCCAGTTGACTTTACCGCTGAAAATCTGGATATCCCAGGAAGTAATCAAACCTCAAAAGACGATAAAGAAAAACTTGTAGATGAAGAGAATTATCGATTCAATAGGAAAGGAATTTCCAAAGAAAACAGGAATTTAGAGGACCTACCTGATCCTGATACTAAAAAAGACAACTAGATTACATAAACTACAGCTTTCAATCCTCCTGAAATTATTAAAAATCTCAGGAGGATTTTATATTGAATTTATTTTTCCTTCTTCAATAGATAATAGTCAAGAGAAAACTTACCAGCACCGGTAAAGAAAAGCAGCAAAAAACCACCCATATATAATAATGGTAATTCCTGGCGAGCAAAACCATCGGTCCAGTGCACAATAATTGCGGCTACCGCCATTGTAATAACTAATGGAATTGCTGCAAACCTTGTACCCCAACCTAGTAAAATAAGTATTGCACAAACAAATTCCGCAAAAACTGCGAATGTAAAAGTAACGGTTTCCCCAAATCCTACTGGATCTGCAAAGACTATTTCTTCACTTCCAAAGAAAGTTATGAGTTTTGGTATCCCATGGGTAAGCATTAAGCTAGCTATAAATAATCGAAACAGTAGAAGGCCAAAGTCGGTATTCTGAAGGTTCAGGCTGGTAGTGTAGGAATTTTTCATAAATACAATTTCATTTAATAAGTTCAGTTTCCAAATTAAGTTTATTCTTTTGAATTCATCCTATTAATAAGGGGTGAAATAAAATATATTCTTTATATCCTCTTAAATTTAAGTTGGTTACTATGTTGGTAATAGAAGATACTACAAATCATAAAAAAATAACATTAAAATTAAATATGCATTTCGTCGATTTTATATGCTTTTTATCGAATCATTTTTTGTACATTTATAGTATGATAACATCGCAGAAGTAGTTAAACAATGAAAAAAAAATTAACCCTATTATGTTTTACTTTTCTATTAGGAATTAGCCCAATTTTTTCCCAGGCTTCTGCCACAGCTACTTTTACTGCTTCTGCCACTATCATCCAACCTATTGGAATTACCACCACGACCAATATGCAATTCGCCAACATTGACGCTAAAAATGGAGGCGTTGTTATTTTAACTCCAGAAAATACCAGGATTTCTAATGGTGATTTGCATTTGGTTGAAGGGGGAACTGTTTCCGCAGCTTCTTTTGAGATTACCGGACAAAAAGGCTACACCTTCGGAATAAGCTTACCCAATGGAAGCCATCGGTTGACAAACGGTAGTGAAAGTTTGCTTCTTCAGGATTTTACCACAGATTACAAAGGGGGTAACTTAGCAAGAGATAAGAAAACCGTTCGAATAGGGGCTAGTTTAATAGTAAATCCAAATCAACAACCTGGAGATTATAAAACGACTTCTGAACTACAAGTTACTGTTAACTATAATTAAAAAATCTTCAATAAATTCCACTATATCGTATTTATTCTAATATAAGTTTATCCAAACGTGCGTTTCAACGAGTATTTTATTTTGGTTATCGAATAAGTTTCATTCGTATAAGGGTTTACCCCCATATTTGCAGTATTAAACTTTTGAACCCAAATCAAAAATTAAAATACACATCATGAAAAAAATTACGTTTATCCTACTTTTAAGCCTTATTTCAGCATCCGGTTTTGCACAAAGTGCAAATGAAGCTAAAGGTACAGCTGATGTTTTCGCAGAAATAGTTACACCGATATCAATCGATAATGGAACAGCAATGAATTTTGGAAGTATTGTAGCTGCTGAAGGTGGTAAGGTTAGAGTGAACACTGAAGGTACTAGAACTTTCTCAAATACTAATATGGAAGTGATTTCCGCTGAGGCAGTAACCGCTGCTTCTTTTAAAGTGATAGCAGCAACGGATTATTCTTATAATATTGCTATTCCTTCAACTGTACTTACTGGAACAACTGGAACAGATATGCCTGTTAGTTTCACTCAGGATTTAGAAGGACAAACTGACGGGACAGCAACTGGTACGGGAATCGAACAAACCTTAAAAGTCGGAGGTCTTCTTACCGTAGCTTCAGGGCAAAGTGCTGGTTCTTATGAAGGAGAGGTTACCGTAACTGTAGCTTACGAATAAAAAAAATATTTTAAAATAGATTAAAACGCCGCCCTTATTGGCGGCGTTTTTCAATTAACATCAGTTTTATTTAAACCGTTTTTGAAAACCAATGAAAAATTTTATTTCCATCTTATTTTTAAGTTTTTTTGGTTTATGCGTTTCGGCGCAAAATTCAGCTTCAGCTACTGTAAATAGCAGGGCAACGGTTATTGATCCAATCAGAATTGATAAAACGGTAGATCTGGATTTTGGCAATATAATAAGTGCTTACAATCCTGGTCAAGTAATCTTGTCACCTGATGGATCCCGAGTTGCATACGGTGTCCAAATTTCAAACTCTATTCCTGGGACGGTAAATCCTGCAGAAGCAGTAGTTACCCATGGTAATAACAATTATGCTATCACTTTGCCAGAACACTTCACATTATACAATCAGGAAAACCCCAACCAGGTTTTAATAATTGATAGGTTTACGCTTGAGCCCCAGGAAGGCAATATAACCGATATTATAAAAATTGGTGCTACCCTAAATTTAGAGGCAAACCAGGGTTCTGGATTTTATACCAATTCCTCAGGATTCAATGTAACGGTTTCCTACAATTAAATTTTAGATTTCCTTAACAGGTAGATTCATATTTATTATCTTTGAAACCAACGAAATAACCTAAATCCCGCCCCACGGATATGATAAAAAAATTACTTCACCCCCTACTCCTATTTTATATTTTTATTTTTTCCGGAATTGTAACCTATGCCCAGGGTGATCTTATGATCATGCCCAAACGTTTGGTATTCGATGGTTCTGAACGTTCACAAGAGATAAACCTTGCCAATACCGGTAGCGATACTGCCGTGTATGCAATTTCTTTTATGAATTATAGTATGACTGAAGAAGGTAATTTTGAACAGATCGATGAGCCCAAAGAGGGTCAGCGCTTTGCAACCGGTTTCTTAAGATATTTCCCAAGAAGAGTGACACTAGCCCCAAATGAATCTCAAACTATTCGAGTACAATTGACCAAAACAGGGGATCTTCAGCAGGGCGAATATCGTTCGCATATGTATTTCAGAGCGGTAGAAGAACAAACTGCTCTTGGGCAAGAAGATACCGAACAAACCGAACGTATTTCCATAAATATAAAAACTGTTTTTGGAATTAGTATACCTATTATAATCAGAGAAGGAACTTCCACTACAGATATAAACCTTTCGGATCTGGTTTTAAATACTGTAGATGAAGTAGCCAAACTTTCATTAGTAATTAATCGCACTGGAAATATGTCTGTCTACGGAAATTTAACTGCAACTCATATTGCTCCTGATGGTACAGAAAATCAAGTAGGTTTGGTAAAAGGCATTTCCGTCTATACACCTAATTCCAAAAGGCTTTTCAGTTTTGAACTAAGAAATTCTGCTGAAGTAGATCTAAGTAAAGGTGTTTTAGAATTAAGCTATTCAAAAGATCAAGGAGAACTTCTAGCTACTACCAAAATAAACCTATAGGTTTTAACCAGTATGAAAAAAAACTACCCTAAAATTTCTTCATGCTTTAAACCGGGATTATTGCTGCTAGTTTTTCTATTTTTCTCCACTTCAAATTTTGCCCAAGATAATTTAAACATAACCAATTCATATACGATTAATGGTTTCGAGAGATACGATAATGTGACCTTAACCTCAAATAGTTCCATTTTGACTGTGAACGGCACTTTAGTCATTGATGGTGATCTTATTATGAATGGAAACACATCTCAATTAATAATGGGTGCTAATGCAAGGCTTATAGTTTTTGGCAATTTCCAGGCTTCTAATAAAGTTGAATTATCAATTTCAAGTTATTTAATTATTCAGGGGGATTTTAAAAAGGGAGGTTCCTCTAATCAAGGGGATCTAAATGTAGAAAGTGGTAATATATATATATATGGGGAGGTAGAAAATTGGGGAGACGAATTTACTACCTGTGGGGATTATACCGGAAATACCAATGAAATTAATAATCAAGATTGTGAATATGGAACTGAAGATGATTTTGAAGAGAACGAAAATCAATTTCCTAGTGATTTATTAGAACAACTTAATTGCTATGATCTAAAGGTAAGTGATCAAAGAATTTTCTTAGGAAATAATGCAATATTTACTGCTTCAGATGCCAGGCTTGAAAATGTAGATTCTTATCAATGGCAAACTAAAAATGAAGGAGGAAAATGGACAAATATTGACGAGGAAAATCAATTTGAACTTGAAATTTTTAGCCCGCAATTAGAAGATTCTGGTAAACAATATCGTGTTATTGTCCGGGGAAATAGTAGCGATTGCAAAATCTCGATTTCCAGAGGTGCCATGCTTGAGGTAAATCCAATTCCACAAATAGAAAATGAGAGTCCAGAAATAGTATGTGCAGGAGAAACTATTCAGTTTTCAGTAGAAGAAAAAGATGATTATGAGTATGCTTGGTACAGAAGGGATGGCGGGGGCAATTTTTTTCCGATCAATGAAAACGGAAGTTATTCAGGTACAAATACAGCAATAATAACCGTTGCTTCTAAAAGTTGGATGGACAATCAGGATTTTAGGGTTGAAATCACAAATTCGCAAGGAAATAAAACATTTTCTAATATTGTTAATTTTCAGGTAAATCAAACTCCTGGAGGAATTTGGAGTTCTCCTATTGATGCTGTTGTGTGCGAGGGCGCCAATTCTAATTTTTCGGTTAATTCCTCTGGAGAAAGTATTCAGTGGCAGGTGAGTTTAGATGAAGGGGAGAATTGGAATGATTTGCAAAATAATGATAATTATAATAATGTATCAGGTAGTAATTTAAAGATTATAGAAGCTCCTATAATTTTTAATGATAATCTTTACCGAGCAAAAATATATAATGAAAATTGCGCTATATATTCTGATCCCGCCTTGCTAAGGGTAGATCCGGACCCCATTACCCGACAACCTCATGATGCCTTTGTCGCCTTTGGAGAAAATGCCATGATGGAAGCTGAGGTTACTGGAAACAATTTAACCTATCAATGGCAGACTTATAGTTCAAACTGGTATGATATCAATAATGATGAAAATTATAGTGGTACAAAAACCAAACAATTAGAGCTTATAACAGTGGGATACTGGCCAGTAGATGGTTCTCGCTATAGACTGTTAGTAACCAATGAAAATGGTTGTGTCTCTATTTCGGAAGTAGCTTTTTTAAATGTGGTACAAAATCAATGTGAAAACCAGATTACCTGGACAGGAATCGAAAATACCAACTGGAACAATATAGCAAACTGGAATTGTAATACTTTACCTACGGTGGAAACCGATGTTTTAATTCCAGAAGATTTAAATTCAGGGAATTATCCTGAGATAAGCAGCGGAGTTAATGCCTATACTAAAAATCTTGTTATTGAAAATAATGCTTCAGTTGAAGTGAACAATAATTGGCTACGTATTGCGGGAAATCTTACTAATAACGGAATTCTAAATACTGTAAATGGCAGTATTTCTTTTCAAGGAACTGAAGCCCAAAGCATTCCTAATAATGCTTTTGAAAATAATCGAATTGAAAATCTAAGAATTAACAATGTTTTTGGAGTAGCTTCCCAGTCAACAATTGAAATTACCGGAACTTTAAATGTAGAAAACGGAGATTTTAATACTGGAAATAAACTAAGTTTAGTTTCAAATGAAATTCAAACTGCACTTATCGATGGCAGCGGGAACGGCGAAATTATTGGCTTAGTAACGATGCAGCGTTATCTTGATAATACTTTTGGGTATAAATATTTTAGTTCACCCTTTCAGAATTCGGTTGTAAATGATTTTGATCCATATCTGAATTTTGTGGATCCCGCCACCGGTTTTCCGCATTTTTACCGCTACAACGAAAACAGAAGAGTAGATAGCCTTAACCTAGACGCTACAGGTTGGGAAGTTTATACCGATGCTGGAAATAGTTTGGATATTGCGAAAGGTTATGCGTTAAATTTTGGCACCTCTACCACACCAGAAACCATAGAAATAACAGGTACGGTTACTAACGGTCCAATTCCAACACAGGAATTATTAAACCATCATCGTGCATATACCAAAGGTTTTCATTTGGTAGGCAATCCTTACCCATCCCCAATTGACTGGGAGGCTGAATCTGGCTGGACTAGAAATAATATTGATAACAGTATTTATTTTTTTACAGCCAGTGAGACTAACCAGTATACAGGCACTTATACTGCGTATGTAAATGATATTTCTACAGCAGAGCCATTAGCCGATAGTAGGTCATCCAACATAATTCCTTCTATGCAGGGCTTTTTCATTAAAGTGAGCGATTCTGATACTGAAGATGTAGTATCAGGAAGTTTTGGAATGAATAATAAGGTACGGGTTAACAATTTTGAGCAGAACTTCTTCAGATCTCAGGTTGCAGATTTAAAATCTTTAATCCGTTTAGAAGCTGGTTATGATGCTAGTACAAGAGATGCTTTAGTAATCTATTTTTCTCCTTATGCCACACAAAATTTTGAAAAAGAAATGGATGCGCATAAACTTATGAATACCGACCCGGCCGTTCCTAATTTTTATAATATCACCGAAAGTAATAAGGAATTGGCTATTAATGCTATTGATTATCCACAAAACCGAGGTTATATAAAGATTCCGTTGGGTATAAAATCTGACCAAGGAGGGAAAATGATGATAAACCTGGCTTCAGTAAAAAATTTAAGTCCTAGTTTAAAAATTTATCTAATAGATCACGAAAAAGGAATAGGTCAAAACTTAAGAAAAAATGCTGAATATTTTTTTAATATCAAATCAGGTAAACAAAATTCGAGGTTTGAATTGATGTTTTCAGAAGAGGAAATTACAAATCCGGCAATTGCCTTTAATGAACCCTTTGATGTTAAGGTTCAAGATGGTGATGTGGTAATAAGTCTTAATCTGGAAGAACATCAGAAAGGAATTTTAAGAGCAAGCACAATAACTGGACAAATCATTCAAATAAAAGAAGCCAGCGGAAAAGAAAAGGTGATTTTTGATGGAATTACCAGTGACGGTGTTTATATCATCAATCTACAGCGGGGAAAAGCAGAATACGCAAAAAAGGTATTAATTAAAAAATAAACGAAAACTATGCAAAATAGACGCTTTTATAAAACTGCTTTTTGGTTTTTTCTGCTTATGTTTTCAATAATTGAAATTAGAGCTCAAGAAAATCCACCAGTTCCGATAGCCGTAGAAGTAAGAACTTCCAGAAATCTTAATTTCGGATCATTTACTGCTGGTAATTCCGGAGGAAATGTCACGGTTGGTTATGATGGTCAGCGCACAGTAGATGGGGATATTTATGAACTTAATTTTGGAGAGCCTGTTTCAGCTGCTCTTTTTGATGTCTATGCCAATCCAGGAACCATAATTCAGATTCAATCTGTAGGCCCATTTATTTTAGAAAATCAGGAGACGGGATTACAGATTCAGCTTCTGATAAATAATTTTAGTACGGGTCAACGTGTTTTTGTGACCCAGGCACCAAACACTCAAATCCCCAATGAAGTTTTTGTAGGTGGTACTTTACAAATTCCCCCAGATAATTCCGGAACGCTTCCGGGTAGATACAATGGTACTTTTACCATCAATTTTATTCATCAATAATAGTAAGAACGCTAAGCTTAATGCAAACCCTACTTCGCGCTTTTTCTATTGAGGTTTATAAAAAACTCTTCCTTGTAATTCTTTTAGTACTTACTTCCTTTTCAGCGATGACTCAGGAAGATTTACCTGACTACGATGAATTAAGCGTAGAAATGAACGTTCCAAACCTTGGTACGATTGATATTCCTATCGCGATCAAAGGACAGGATGCTTACCTTCCGGTAAAGGAGCTTTTTGATTTCTTAAAGATTAAGAATCAAAAAACAAGCTGGGGCACAGAAGGCTTTATAATAAACCCAGATTCTTCTTATGTTATAAATTCCTCAGAAAATAAAATACTGTATAGAAATGAAGAGTTTGAATTAAGTGAAAATGATTACCTCCAGTCTCCCACTACTTTTTACCTTAAATCAAATCTATTTGGTGAGATATTTAATTTAAACACCAATTTTTCCTTCAGAAGCCTATCGGTAAATTTAGAAACAGATAAGGAGTTACCAGTAATTAAGGAGATGCGTTTAGCAAAACTACGCGAAAATTTGAACCGTATTAAAGGAGTAATTCAAACCGATACCACAATAACCCGAAACTACCCATTCTTTAAGGGCGGAACTCTAGATTGGGGAGTTGTCACTACCCAGCAGAGTGAATTTGATGACGATAATCGTTTAACGCTTGGATTGGGAACGATGTTTCTTGGTGGAGAAACCAATTTAATGCTAAATTATTCCACGCGGGTTGCATTCGATTCCCGCAACCAATTTTATCAGTGGCGTCACATAAATAGTGAAAGCCGATTGTTTAAACAGATAACCGTGGGTAGAATTTTCACAAGAGCTACCTCTTCCCTATTCGCGCCCGTAAGTGGAGTACAAATTAGTAACAGTCCGTTTCAAAACAGGCGTTCTTTTGGGACCTACCTGTTAAGCGATTACACCAATCCACGGTGGACGGTGGAACTCTATGTAAATAACGTTCTGGTTGAATTTACCCAGGCTGATGCCTCAGGATTTTTTGCTTTTGATGTACCGCTGATGTACGGTAACACCGCAGTGAGGTTGAAATATTACGGTCCTTATGGGCAGGAGCGTATTGAAGAACGAATCATTAATATTCCTTACAATTTTGTCCCGAAGAATGAATTGGAATATACCCTTAGCGCAGGAGTTGTAGAAGATGAAAGTATGCATCGTTTTTCCCGGATTAATTTGAATTACGGTCTGAGTAATTCAGTAACCATTGGTGCTGGTGCGGAATATTTCAGTGGAGTTATCGATAAAAAGGTGATGCCGTTTGTTAATTCTTCTGTCAGGTTTGCTTCAAATTTTTTGTTTTCAGGAGAATATATACACGGTGTAAAAGGGGAAGGACTTTTAAGTTACCGCACGCCTGGAAATTTACAGGTTGATCTTAACTACATTAAATACGATAAGGATCAAGCGGCAATCAATTTTAATTACCTGGAAGAAAGAAAAATAAGCTTTTCAGCTCCTATTCGTACAAATAAATTCTCGATATTCAGTAGATTTAGTGTAAACCAGATCATTATGCCGACTACAGAATTTACAACGGCGCAATTATTACTTTCCGGGGCAATTATGGGCATTAGTACTAACATAACTACCTATGGAATTTATAACGATCGTGTAAAACAACCTACTATTTACACCTCGCTTTCCCAAAATTACCGCCTACCGTATAAGTTTCTTTTTTCACCTCAGCTGCAGTATGATTTTAGCCGACATCAATTCAATAATATTATTTTGGAAATAGAACGCCCAGTTTTTGATCAAGGCTTTCTTAACATTGCCTATGAAAATAATTTACTTAGGAATGCCCATATTTTTGAAGTTGGTTTAAGATATGCCTTAAATTTCGCCCAAACTTCGGCGATTTCAAGATTAGGGAATCGCAATAACTCTTTTGTACAATCGGCACGTGGTAGTTTATTCCTCGATGATAACACCGGTTATGTAATGGCAAATAACCGTACTGCGATGTCTAAGGCGGCGATAAGTATTATTCCGTTCTTAGATTACAATACTAATGGTAAACGGGATGCAATGGAGCCGGCTGTAAAGGGAATGGAATTAAAAAACACTAATGGCCAATTTTCTTATAATGAAGAGGAAACCGTTTTACGAATTTCTGAACTTCAGCCCTATATAGATATTTTGCTTGAAATTGATCCTACTAGCCTGGATAATATTGCCTGGAAGGTGAAAAACGAAAAAATAAAAGTGCACACCCTTCCAAATCAGTTTCAGGAAATAGAAGTTCCGGTAGAAGTTTTGGGCGAAGCTGGCGGAATGGTTTACTTAAAAAGTGGGAACAGCCTGCGCGGCCAGGGAAGAATTACAGTAAATATTTTAGATGAGAATAACAATCTTGTAAAACAAATTTTGACTGAAAGCGATGGTTACTTTACTTATCTCGGCTTAGAACCCGGAAATTATATTGCCGAAATCGACCCCTTACAAATGCAGAAACTTGATTATACTGCTAGCCAAGCCATAGAATTTGAGATTCAGGTTGATAAATATGGCGATATTGTGGATACACTGGAATTCACCATTGAAAGGCAATAGGTTATATTAGATACCATATAACTAATGAGACAGCAAGACCAACTATCGCAATAATAGTGGTCATTACCGTCCAGGATTTAAAAGTTTGTTTTTCGGTTAAACCCAAATATTGGCCTACCAACCAAAACCCACTATCGTTGACGTGGGATAAAATTGATGCCCCAGAAGCAATAGCGATTACTATTAGCGAAGTTTGCGGCATAGAATAGTCACCCCCGGTTAAGACAGGGGCGGTAATTCCGGCTGCGGTTATCATGGCTACGGTAGAAGATCCTTGTAAAATTCTAACCAAGGCCGCAATAATAAACCCAAAAACCAAGGGATTGAACCAGGCATTATTCAATGCATCAGCAATCATTTCTCCGGCACCCGTATTGATCAGGATCTGTTTAAAAGCGCCTCCGGCGCCGGTAAGCAAGATAATTATCCCTGCTGCTTGAAAGGATTTTGTAGCTACTTTCAATAAAAATTCTTTTTGCATTCCCCGCTTAACTCCTAGGAAATACCAGGCAACAAGATTTGCAATGATCAGTGCTGAAAAAGGATGTCCCACTAATTCTATTGCGTATAACACACCTTCAGGTATTGAAACCCCATCCAATAAAGGACTTTCCACTAAAGTATTGGCTACAATGAGAAAAATAGGGATTAAAATTATGGAAATTATAAGAGCAGGAGAAGGCGCTTTAGCTTCATCATATTCAATTTCCTCGGTAAAAGTTTTAGGTTCAATCTGTATTTTTTTTGAAATATATCTGGCAAAAATAGGTCCACTGATGATTGCTGCGGGAATTCCGGCTAAAAATCCAAAAACAATGACCCACCCCAGATCTGCTCCCAGGATATCAGCAACCGCAATGGGTCCTGGAGTAGGAGGAATAAATGCGTGAGTAATAGCCAAACCGGCAAGCAAAGGCAACGCATAAAGCAAAAGTGATTTTCCAGTACGCTTGCTCAAAGCATAGGTTACTGGTACCAGTATAATGAAAGCAACATCAAAAAATACAGGGATAGCCACTACAAAACCGGTAACCATCATTGCCCAGGATGCTTTTTCATCGCCTGTTTTTTTCAGTAAGAAGGAAGCCAGGCGTTGCGCTCCGCCAGATTGCTCCAGCACTCCACCAAATAAAGCCCCTAATCCCACGACTGTAGCGACAAAACCTAGGGTACTGCCCATCCCAACTTTTACAGTTTCCAGGATCTCCCCAGCAGGCATCCCGGCAAGAATTCCAACAGCAATACAAACGATTAATAAGGCCAGAAAAGCCTGAATTTTCAATTTTAAAATAAGAAAAAGCAAAAGCGCAATTCCGGCGAAAACGGCAAAGAGTAATTGTAAATCCATTAACTATTGTTTTTCCATAGCGTGTGAAAGAATTCTCCGCGGGGTTTATCGGTTCTTTCATAAGTATGGGACCCAAAATAATCTCGCTGGGCCTGTACCATATTTGCCGAATTTTGACTAGATGTAAAATTCAGCAAATAATTTATCGAGGCCGATAAAACCGGAACAGCATAGCCAGCTTCTATAGAAATTCCTACCGTTTTTGCTAATGCCGCATGATTTTTCTTTATTTCTGGAATAATGTTATTATTCATTAATAAATGATTATCCGAAACTTTAAAAATGCGCACAAGATCTTCCATAAACTGCGATCTAATAATACAACCATTGGTCCAAATACGAGAAATTTCAGATAAATTAAGATTCCAGTTGAATTCCAAGGAAGCAGCCCGAAGTAGATCATAACCTATGGCATGATTAATAATACTTGCTGTTTTATACGCGCGGAATAATTCCTTTTTTAGTTCATTAAAATTTCCCTTCTGACTATACGTGTTCCCATACAGATTTGAAGCGTCTACCCGAATTTCTTTCATTCCTGAAATATTTCTGGCCCAGACCGCTGCGGTAATTGTATCTAATGAAACACCCAATTCCAAAGCCGCATAGGTAGACCAGCCTCCGGTCCCTTTTTGTTTTGCCGTATCCAGTATTTTATCGATAAGAAACCCTTCATTTTCCTTTTTCCGAAGAATGTTTACGGAGATTTCCAGAAGATAACTTTTTAATTCCTTATTCCAGGAATCAAAAAGATCTGCAATTGTTCCTGGCGCTGTCTTAGTGTAAAATCGAAGGAAATGATAAATTTCAGCTATTAGTTGCATTTCACCATATTCAATACCATTATGCAACATTTTCACAAAATGGCCAGCCCCATCTGGACCTATATGTGTACAACAAGGATTTCCATTTTTATCCTTAGCAGCGATTTTTTCCAATATCGGTCCCATTTGTTTATAGGCCTCTTCAGAACCACCGGGCATTATAGAAGGTCCATATAAGGCTCCTTCTTCCCCTCCAGAAATTCCGGAACCAATAAAATGAATCCCTTTTTTTTTTAATAGCTGCTCCCTTCGAAAAGTGTCTTTATAATGTGAATTTCCACCGTCGGTAATAGTATCTCCTTTTTCTAAAAAAGGAATAATGCTTTCGATCACAGCATCAACAGCAGCACCGGCATTTACCATTAATAAAATTTTCCGTGGTCGTTTTAATGAGGAAATAAATTCCTTGACATCATCAAAACCATTAAAAAAATATTTTTTAGAATTTTCTTCAACAAAACTTTTGGCAATATTTTCTTCCTTTCGGGGAACATGCCGGTTAAAGACAGAAAGGTTAACTTTATTGGAAAGCATATTTAAAGCCAAACTCTTTCCCATTACACCAAGTCCAATAAGTCCGATTTCAGCTTCAGGAGTTTTGATTTTTGCCATAATATTCTTTAAAATATTTTCTTCAGAAGTATTTACATTTATTGGTAATCCATAATTTGGCTCTTCCAATGTTTCGAATTGTGAAGCAAGCATCTCAGGTTTGAAATAATGGTCTTTTCGAACTTTTAGCCTGTTTAAAATCACATCAAAATCAGCCCAAAGGAAAATCCATTTTAAATCATCTTCCGGTATTGAAGTCAACTGTTTTCTATATTTTTCTTTTAAAGCAGAACAGGCTAAAACAGCACCACCACTTTTATCCCACCCTTGAATATTATCAGCTAAAACCGATAACCAGCCCTCTCGGTCGGCATCCTGCAGGGGAATCCCATTTTTCATCTTTACCACATTTTCGCCAGGATGGAAATCATCGGCATCATAAAATGGCAAGTTTAATTCTTTAGAAAGTAATTTTCCGATGGTAGTTTTACCTGAACCAGAAACGCCCATCACAACGTATACGCCCATTAATAAGATATTTTAAGGATTTCCAGCTTTCGGGTTTCCTCACCTAATTTAAAGTCGACCTTCTCACCGAGTTTTTTCCCGGTCACGGCTTTTGCAATCGGTGCTACAAAGGCGATCTTTTGCTTTTTCACATCGGCTTCATCCACACCTACAATTTGAAATTTTTGAATATTCCCATCTTGTTTCAACTCAACTAGAGCCCCAAATCTCACTTCATCTGTGGGCTGATCTTTAGGATTTAAGATTCTGGCGGTATTAATTCGATCCCTTAATAATTTCAGGTTACCATCAATAACAGCTTGTGATCTTCTGCGTTCGGTATCATTTTCTTTATCGAGATCGGCTCTCTCTTTAATAAGTTCTTCTTCTTCCTCCTTTAATTCCTTTAAACCCATTGGAGTTACATAATTAGTTTCTCCTGCAGGCAGAGCCGCTCTTGGCGGAATCATAGGCGCCTCTTCCTGATCGTCCTCTTTTACAAATCCTCTGCTCATAATTCTTTTTAACTTTGAAAATAGGAATTAATATGGCTTGATGAAAATTATAAGGAAATAATAAATCATAAATCTTTCAGAAGAAGAATTTTGCAAAGGTGTATTCCCTTATTTTTATTTTATAAATTTAAATAATGAGTCTGGAGATAGCCATATTGTTTTTTATCATAATTGTGGTAATTGTTCTTTTTGCACTGGAAGTTTTTCCGGTAGATAAAATTGCCTTTTTTATTCTCGCATCTTTATTATTAACGAATGTTGTTAGCCCGGAAGAAGCTATTTCTGGATTTTCAAGTCCGGCAACTATTACGGTTCTCGCTTTAATGATAATTGCCATTGGCTTAGAAACAAATGGAGTAATAGACTGGCTTGCCAGCGGACTCAAAAGTTTACGAGTGCTCCCGGTATTTCTTATGGTTCCTGCTTTTATGTTTATTGCCGGGAGCATCTCGGCATTTATCAATACTACTGCCGTGGTAATTGTTTTTATCAAGATTATAACAGAATTATCTGCCAAGTACGATATCCCTAATTCGAAATTACTATTACCTATCTCCTTTGCTGGTATTATTGGGGGAAGTTGTACCCTTATGGGAACCTCAACTAACCTTATTGTAAATGCCGTTGCTGTAGAACGCGGTATAGAACGCTTTAGCTTTTTTGAATTTACATGGTATGGTATAATTTTTATGGTTATTACCATAGTAATAGTAAGTTCCATGGTAAAATTGCTACCCAGGACTAAAAAAACTCAAATCAGTGAAGATTATAATCTCGATGAATATATCACTAAGGTTATCATAACCAAAAATTCAAGTGTAATTGGACAAAGCATTAGTGAAAGCCTTTTATATGATAATCAGGATATTGAGGTTTTAAGACTAAAGCGTAACGGCATTATAAATGATCGTCCGGGTAAATTCACAACGCTCAAAGAAGGAGATCAACTTCTGTTACGTTGCAATCTTAAAAATTTAATAAAACTAAAAGATGCTGAAGGTTTTACTGTCATCAAGGAAAATGACAATAAAAAACTTACTGATCCTATCACTGATTCTGATGACCTGGAAGAAAATATACAGGTAGTGGAAATATTAATGTTGCCAAACTCTCCCTTAATTGGAAAAAGTATTAAAACCGTGGGGTGGTATGACCTTCACGGCGCTGTTCCATTAGCGATAAGAAAGCGTAGAAATTTTAGAAATCCAAGAAGACGAATTTTTAATCGAGGTACAGATGAAATTGAATTAAGGGTTGGGGACCGACTGCTTGTGGAGGTTAGCCAAAGCGCCCTTGACGAGCTTCAAAAGATTGAAAATGTTACTATTTTACAGCAGCATAAAAATATTGAAGTCACTACAAAAACTAAGAGATATCTTTCTTTAGCTATTTTGTTAGTTGTTATTGGACTGTCGGCATTTTCAATTTTTCCTATTTTAAAAAGTGCTATTATTGGCTGCTTTTTAATGATTTTTACCAAGTGTATAGATTTAGGAAAAATTTATTCCCAGGTAAACTGGCAAATTATTTTTCTTTTGGCCGGAATGATTCCCCTAGGTGTAGCGATGAGCAATACCGGGGCCGATCAATGGATCTCAGATCAATTAATGTTAATTTTTCAAAATCAGACCGATACGATTGTTATCGGAATCTTGTTTTTGGTCACAATGATCCTTAGCGGATTTATTTCTAATAATGCTACTGCTATTATTATCACTCCTATTGCCATAAGTATTGCAGCAAGTATGCAAATGGATCCCAAACCTTTTATACTATCGGTTTTATTTGCTTCCAACTTCAGTTTTTTCACCCCTGTTGGTTATCAAACAAACACTATTATTTACGGAATGGGTATTTACCGATTCAGGCATTTTTTTATCATTGGAGGTATTCTCTCTCTGGTACTTTGGGTAACGGGTTCTCTCCTACTTTCAGCTAGTTTTTAATTAGGAATCTGCTATAATTTCAGGTATTTTTGAAAAAAAAATATGCAGCGCTTACTTGTTATTGGATGTGTTTGGCCAGAACCTGAATCTTCTGCCGCCGGCAGTCGAATGCTGCAATTATTAAAGTTCTTTCTTTCTGAAAATTATGAAATAAATTTTGTGACCACAGCTGCTCGTAGCAAATTTGCTATAGATTTAAAAGTGATAAATATCGCTTCGGAAGTTGTTAAAATGAACCATGCTTCTTTTGATGAAATCCTAAAAAAAATTCAACCAAACCTGGTTCTTTTTGACCGGTTTATAACGGAAGAGCAATTTGGATGGAGAGTAGAGGAAGCCTGTCCGGGAGCAATAAAGATTTTAGATACAGAAGATCTTCATTTCTTAAGAAAAACAAGAACCGAAGCTTTCAAAAAAAATATTCACGCGGAAAATATTTATTTTGATAGCGAGATTACAAAAAGGGAAATCGCGAGTATATACCGCTGTGACCTGAGCCTTATAATTTCTGAAGTTGAAATGGAAATACTTCAAAAGAAATTCAATATAAGCAGAAACCTTTTACATTATCTCCCCTTTCTCCTCGATGCTGTTTCTGAGAAAAATAAGACAAAGCTGCCTAAATTTGATCAACGCGAAAATTTTATAAGTATTGGTAATTTTTTACATGAGCCTAATTGGAATGCGGTTTTATATTTAAAGGAACAAATCTGGCCCTTAATAAAACGGAAGCTTCCTGAGGCAGAAATTCATATTTATGGAGCCTATCCATCTCAGAAAGTCTGGAACCTACACGATGAAAAGGAAGGTTTTAAGATAAAAGGGCGAGCTGAGGATGCTGAAAGTGTAATGCGCAAGTCAAAAGTTTGCCTGGCACCGATACGATTTGGAGCGGGATTAAAAGGAAAACTCATACAGGCAATGCAATGTGGCACGCCCTGTGTGACCACCTCAGTTGGAGCCGAGGGAATTGCCGAAGCTGGGGACGTCCATTGGGAAAGATTTATCACAAACGATCCAAAGGAATTTGCAAATAAAGCTGTTCAATTATATTCTGAAAAAGAACTTTGGAATATTTCTGTAGAAAATGGATTTAAAATTATTGAATCAAGGTTCAGTAGACAAAAACATCAGAGGAAGTTATCGCAAAGATTATCTGATCTTAAAGAAAACATATATACTTACAGACAGCAGAATTTTGTTGGAAAAATGCTAAGACATCATCAGCATAGAAGTACCTATTTTATGGCCAAATTCATTGAAGAAAAAGAGAAATCTAATTTTCAAAATTAAAATATCGAAGGCTTTTAAATAGAAAACCGCTGGTTTAAATTAGCCTACCAGCGGTTTTCACTACACAAAAGGAACAGTTTTACCTGTTCACAAACAGAAATCAAACAAATTGAGGTATTGCTCGGTCTTCAAACAATTTTCGGTTTAAACCCTGTAGGGTTTGTATTTTGTTTTTGGTGTCGACTAATAAAGAAATGTTGTTATCACTCCCTCCATAGGAAATCATTCGTACAGGAATTTCGTTTAATAATTCAAATAATCGGCTAGTGCTTTTATCCTCAATAAGGCCTTCGCCCACAATACAAATAATACTATGTTCTTTCTCAACGGTAATTTCCCCATAAGCGATCAATTCCTCCAGGATTTCTTTTAAATTACGGTCATCATCAATAGTTAAAGATATCGCAATCTCTGAAGTGGTAATCATATCTATGGCGGTCTCATACTTATCGAAAACTTCAAAGATTTTTTTGAGAAAACCATGAGCCATCAACATTCGGTTAGATTTGATTTTAATGGCAGTAATCCCATCTTTTGCAGAAATTGCTTTAAGCCCCCGAGAATGTATTTCAGCTGAGATTTTAGTTCCGGGAAGCTCAGGAGTAAAAGTGTTTTTTAAAAATAAAGGAATTTGTCTTTTTATGACCGGGGAAATAGTTTGCGGATGCAAGATCTTCGCTCCAAAATATGCTAGCTCAGCAGCTTCCTCAAAGCTTAATTCAGCAATAGCATGCGTATTTTCAACATAACGTGGATCATTATTATGGAAACCATCAATATCGGTCCATATTTGTACTTCTTCAGCCTGAACTGCCGCTGCCAAAATGGTGGCGCTATAATCACTTCCACCGCGCTTGAGGGTACTGATAGAATTTTGACCATCTATTCTAACAAAACCCTGAGTGATGTAAATATCCGCCGGTTCAAGATGAGCTATATTTTTTTCAAATAACTTCCCTACCAAATCTGTATCGGGATTCTCCAGGTTAGAAACCTTCATAAATTCCTTCGCGTTGAGAAAATTATTCTGGAACCCGGAATTTGTAAGAAAATTAGAGAAAATATAAGTGAGCATGGTTTCGCCAGTTGTCACAACCTCTGCATACAGGCTTTCAGAATATTTTGTATGGCTCAGGTCTTGTATGTTTTGAAGTACATTATTTATAAAATCTTTAGCTTGTGAATTTAACACAGGTTGATCAATAAGCGCATCTATAGTTGATTCGTGTTTAATTTTCAACTCAGCAATAATAGAATTGATAGCGGAATAATTCTCAGCTTTAATAAAATCAGTAATTTCAACTAGTTTATTGGTTACCCCGGCCATGGCCGAAAGTACCAGGACTTTCTTTCCACTCCCCTTAGCCAAAATATTTTTTACATTTCGGATACTTTCTACAGATCCCACAGAAGTCCCGCCAAACTTTAATACTTTCATTGCTAATAATTTACTCTCGAATTGAGGTTTTAATTTTTAATATATAATTCGTCCACTGAATTATTACATGCATAATTAGAATTTATGCATTCAGTCACAAAAATTATCTATCAATTTATATACATTTGCACAAAATGTACAATATTTAACAATGAAAACTATTACTACCTGCGTTCACGATATAATAAGACACCAACCCTTTTTAGATGATGCCATTGCCCGAGATATTGTAAATTTCAGTGGGTTGGCAGAAGATATTCAGCCTCAAGTAGAAAAGGAAATGCGAAAACCTGTAAAACAGGGTTCTATAATAATGGCTTTAAGAAGATACGCTCCCCGGCGGACTAAAATAAATATGCAGCATCTCCGGGAACTTGGCGATATTGTAGTTCGATCAGGAATTACCGAATATACCTTCCTAAACTCGAATACCATAATTGCCAATAAAGCAAGGTTACTTGATGCTGTAAAGGATCAAACCGGGGTTTATCTTAACTATTCTAGTAATTACCAGGAAAGCAATATTTTAGTGTCTTCCAGTCTTACCAACCTTGTGGAAGATTGCTTCAGAAACGAAAGACGGGTCTCTATTAAAGAAGAACTATCTTCTATAACCATTGCTCTACCTAAGAATAGTTCGCAATTTGTGGGGTTGTATTTCTATCTTTTTAAATTACTTGCCTACGAAGGTATACCTATTTTTGAAATGATCTCTACCTCTAACTATTTTGCGCTCTTTTTAGAAAAGGAATATGTAAATCAGGCGTTTCTTTTGATTAATGAGATTAAGAAGTAGGGTAATCTCCTTTTGAATCAATTTAATCAAAAGCATATATTCATCCTAAGTTGTCCTGCAACTAAGTAAGATCCAGAGATACATTCAGTATATTGGTATAAATTTTACCAAAACTCAAAATAAAAACCCGAAATCACCACTGCTATAATAAGAATTATTATGATAGTGATGATAAATCCCATTCCAAAATTAGTTTTCTTATTATCCTTTAAAATATAATCTTTCGACTCTTTATCGTTTTTGTCTTCCTGTAATTCCATTTGGTTGATTTTTCTTTAAATTTAAGATTTAAAGAATATTAAAATAATAAACTAATCCTAATTTAATTCAGTTGATACCACCAAACGGCATTTTGATGGTTCATAGGTAAAACCAACTGGTTTTTTCCAGGGTCAAAGAAAATATCTCCAGCGCTTTTTTCAGAAGTTAAAACTTCTTTTATCTTTCCGTTTTTTCCTGTCAAGTAAATTTTACCAGTGGCCCAATCGGAAAGATAAAATGCATCTTCGCCAACCGGTTGTACGCCATCCAAGTTCCCTATTCCTTCTTTTGATAGCTTTTCAATCTTGCGCGTATCCATATTGACTTTTATAAAATTCCCGTCTTGATTTTCGCCCCAGGCCGCTACATATAAATTATCTTTATGTGCGTAAAGTCCGTTTACATATTCTAAATTGGTACTGTTTAAATATTCAAAAACCTCCCCTTTTTTATTTTCAGGAATCATCATATTGGGATTATCGCCGGGCATCAAATAAATAGCGCTTTTTCCTGAATCTGAAATAAAGATATTTCCATGAGCATCTAGGGTAATATCGTTTAAGGACTTGGCATCCTCAACTTCAATTCTCTTTGTTATTTCAGAATCTTCAATACTAATCTCAATAAGTTCAGTATTATTGGTCACATACAGTTTATCCCCAACCATAAGTAATCCCTTCGGGTCTTTTAAACCATCGATCCACTTTAATTCGGTAATTTCTCCTTCAGCAGAAACCCTGGAAATAAAGCCATCTCCTTCTACGCCATCTGCCATATTCGAGATATAATATTCGCTCTTATCTTCATTAAAAATTACAGATTCTGGATGGCTAAAGCCTTCTACTTTTTTAATTAAGGTTGCTGAAGTGCTTTGCGCATAAACTCCGCTGCCAATAATTAAACATATAAAAACGAGTTTGAGAGTGTATATTTTCATCAGATTTTATTTTGTTTTTTATAAAGATACAAAATCATAAGTTGTATTGTTTTAAGGCTTTCTACTGAAATGCTGCTAAATATTTGCTAATTCTCGATTTCCAAATTTGTTTTCCCCTAATTTAGCCCAACTTAACCTAAATTTAGATAATTATGAAAAGTATTATCAGAGCGATCCTTGCAGGCTGGGGAGCCAAAAAACTAGGTGGGGGTTGCGGATGTATTGGGATAATTGTAATGTTTGTAATCCTTTGGATTATCCTGGGTTATTTGGGACTGGGTTAATTACTCATATTCAGACATAATAGAATTCCACTCCATTGTTTTCATTACCCCTATGAGTACCGGATCAATCTTTTTTAATAATGGGGAATTCCTCGGGAAACTATAGCCGTAATAATCCATCTTTAGCGTTTTTGGAAGGATTTCAATTTCACCTTCGAGACCACTTTGTTTAATTTCATAGCGTAGTATGGGCTCATCGTAAACAAATAGTTTGATTTCTCTATTTTCAAGTAAATCAATTCCTTCCTTTTCATCGAGAACAGTGGTATGGTCGATATTGTAAAGATCTAACAACTCCTGGGCACTACTACTTTCTACACTGCTTACATCAAATTTTGAAAGATCCTGCACAGAATTTATTTCATCGTTCATGGATTGCACTGTTAAAGAAGAAGCGATACCGGCCGTTAAACTGGAAATTATAATTATGGCCATAAACATCCAAACAAGGGCAATTACCCTCCCGCCGATAGTTTTAGGCGATTTATCGCCGTAACCTACCGTTGTCATCGTTACTGCACTCCACCAAAAACCCTGAAGGATTCCGCGGGAACCACCACCAAATTCCTCAACATTCTTTTTTCGTTCAAAGATCCAAACTAAAAATCCGAAAATAAAAATTACGGCGAGTAAAATAAGTATTGCTGAAATAAAATTCCAGCTAAATAAGTTACCTAAATAATTAAAAATTTGCGATTCACTTCTTTTTGCAACACCGGTATGCGAGATAAAGTAAGGTTGGGAGAAATCCATTCGCTGCATTCGGCTATTGGTTACCGTAACGGGATTAATACTAAAATCTACCTCCCTGTTTTCAATTCCATTTAGTAATGCCTTAAGTGTAGCATATTCTTTATATTCATAATCTAGGTCCAGGCCTTCATTTACCAATTCCCAGGAATCTATACTTAAGCCTGTGTATTCTCCATTTTCTTGCATCACAAAAGGTGGTGTGGTGGTCACACCAATCAAAAATGTTTTGGATAGATCCAGACTATCCAAAGCCTGTTGTGCATTAATATTTAAACTTGAAAATAAAAAGATGAATGCCAGAAAGTATTTTTTAATCATTCAGAATTATTTTTTGATTTTTTATTCTCTGAAATTGAGCTGTAAGGAACCTCATAATAGATCTTTAATTTCCTCCGTCCAAATTTCCTGGCTTTTTCGACATCTTCATCCATATAAATATCGATTTTATTCTTCCAGCGATAGTGCATTTTATCCTTTACCAGAAAAACCCCGTCAAATCCTTCGATTTTAACGGGGGTATTGTGATCTAAACCTTTTTCTATTAAATCCCTAGAAACTGCAATTGCTTTAAGGCCGGTCTTCAAAGTATCTCCCCAGGCGGTTATATTAGCTCCTCCGGCTCCCGTTTGCCAACTCAGAGAATTATATGCCGAAGCCGTAACTTCTAAAGTATCCCAAACGGTTTTTGGTTCCTTAGACTTTTGATTACTGAAATTACATGCTGAAAAACTGAAGTAAAAAACTATTAACCATATTACTACCTCGACTTTCATACCTATAATCCCAAAATTATTTTTCTAGCTCAATTCCCAGCCATCGCGATATTCTCTTCGTACAAATTGATTGGCTTCATCGAAGTTGGTTACCCGCATATTTTCTGAATCCCAAAGCATTTTTATATCACGCCCTGGATATTCAAAGTAAGTATCCCCATTATCCCGTGTCTTTTTGTTTCTTACGTCATAGCCTCTAATAGCTAGATTCGCAATCAATAAAGTTTCGGTTAGTGGTCCAGCGATTTCGAAAGGAGAACTCAATTCTTTTTTTCCATAGCCGGCAATCGCTCCTTCTACCCATTGTGCATAATGCCCTTCTTCTCCCCCGGGAACGCGATCATATTTTTGAGCAACATTCACTTGATCAGTTTTAGAAGTGGGTAATAAACGTGGGTTTCGGCCGTAAGTACCACACATCATTTTTCCTTTATCCCCGATAAACAGCACACCGTTGCCTCCATCACCAAATGTTTCATTTGGTCCCAGTTCTTCCGGTCTTTTTGGTTTAATACCACCGTCCATCCAGTGTAATGTTACATCTTCACTGGTTTTATCCGTTTTAGGAAAAGTCATTACCGCGTGGCTTGAGGGCGGACAGCTTTCTGGGAAATAACCTCTTTGAAATTCATCTACATATACACTTCCCACACTACACTGAACATCTTTCGGATGGCCCAGGCCTAATACACGATAAGGAGCTTCTATTAAGTGGCAACCCATATCGCCGAGGGCGCCCGTTCCATAATCCCACCAACCACGCCAGTTAAACGGGACCAAACCATCAATATAATTCTTGTAAGGAGCAGTATTCAACCATAAATCCCAGTCTAAACCTTCGGGTATTGCTGCGGTTTTTCCTTTAGGCCATGGGATTCCTTGTGGCCAAACTGGACGGTCTGTCCATACATATACCGTATGTACTTTACCAATCACATCAGCATCATACCATTCCCGCATTTTTCTCACTCCATCTCCAGAGGCGCCTTGATTTCCCATCTGGGTAACCACCTGGTATTTTTTAGCAGCTTCCGTTAATTGTCGGGCTTCATAAATATCATGAGTTAATGGTTTTTGAACATATACTGGTTTACCTAATTCCATAGCCGCTAAAGCCTGCACAGCGTGACCATGATCTGGAGTGGAAACAGAAACTGCATCAATATTTTTAGATTCCTTCTCCAACATCTCCCTGTAGTCGGTATAAAATTTAGCCTTTGGAAACCGAGCAATTGAATTTGCTGCTCTTTTTTTATCTACATCACACAAAAAACCTATATCAGCCTTTCCTGATTGATAAAAACTTTGAAGGTCACTCTCTCCTTTTCCACCTACTCCAATTCCAGCAACTACCAGTTTATCACTGGGAGCCAAAAATCCGGGGCCACCCATTACATGTCTTGGGATTATACTGATTCCGGCGGTGGCAAGGGCGGTAGTTTTAAGAAAGTTTCTTCTGGAATTTGAGTTAGGGGTTTGGTCTTTTTTCATTGGACAGAAATTTAATTTTAATTGCTTTAGCTAATTTGAAATTTTTCAAAAATTTAAGTTAATAAATGTATTTACTAATTCCGGAAATTCCAATTTAAATTTTAAGCTATTGTCAGTCAGAAAGTAACATCTCGAAATCAGGCTCATCGTTAAATGTTAATATTTTTAAAAGATTCCGGGATTAAAGTCATGATAATTTGGAAGCGTATATTATAACTGTACCTTTGCACTCTTTAACGGGCATATTGTTAACAAAGCCCATTATAATTTTTGAAAAACAACATTATGAGTCAAGTAAAAGCAAATGACACAGTAAAGGTACATTACACAGGTAAACTATCTGACGGGCAGGTTTTTGACAGCTCTGTAGAAAGAGGAGAGCCTATAGAATTTACTATGGGGCAAGGACAGCTTATTCCTGGTTTTGAGAATGGCCTGATTGATATGAAAGTGAACGAGAAAAAAACCATAAATATTCCTAAAGAGGAAGCTTACGGAGAGCCAAGAGAAGAACTTGTTCAAGAGGTGCAAAAAAGTCAACTTCCAGAAGATATTAAGCCAGAAGTTGGAATGGGACTTGTTTCCAAAAGCCCTGATGGTCAGGAAATGAATCTCGTGGTAAAAGATGTAAAGGAAGAAACTATCGTGGTAGACGGAAATCACCCGTTAGCAGGAAAAGACTTAGTATTTGATCTTGAAGTAGTAGAGATCAAATAAGTTCTTAATAACTTATACTTTAAAAGCTCGAAGCTATTAGGTTTCGGGCTTTTTTGGTTTAAAACTCAGACTATAGGTTAAGGTTTTGATAATAATTTTTTGATAAGCATTATCATTTCTATATTAGGATAAATCAACATAAAAATTAGAATTATGAAAAGAAATGGAACCGCAGTGTGGAAAGGTAACCTTAAAGAGGGAAATGGTATAATTAGTACCCAAAGTGGGGTTTTGGATAAAACGAAGTATTCGTTTAAAACCAGATTTGAAGACGGTAAAGGCACCAATCCTGAAGAACTTATAGGCGCCGCCCACTCTGGCTGCTTTTCAATGCAGCTTGCCGCTAATCTTTCTCAAGAAGGTTTCGAGCCTGATGAATTGGAAACCAAAGCTGAAATTACTTTTGAAGATGGCACTGTTAAAAAATCACACTTAATTTTGAAAGCGAAAGTAAAAGGAATTGATAAAGCTCAATTTGATAAAATTGCCACAGATGCTAAAGAGAATTGTCCAATTTCTAAATTACTCAACACAGAAATCACTTTGGAATCTGAATTAGTTCAATAGGGTTAAAAAGACACCACAATAAAAATATTAGCCCCATATTCACTTATATATTTGTGAATTCGGGGCTTTCTTTATTTTAATAAACCTTTCAATGCCCAAAACACTGCATTATTAATCTGATGATCCATTTGGTTTTTAGACACAAATTTTTGATTTACCTCCAGTTCAATTCCCAAATAATTCTCGGGGAATTTTTTACGTAAATATGTTGTAAAACCGTCTGCCTTTCCCAGATATGGATAATTAAACCTTACTTTTAAATCAGGTTTCTGATACTGCAAATTTCCTTTGAAACTTCTGCTAAATGCTTTTTCTTTCTGCCTTTTAGGATTATAAAGTATTCCAATATCTGTATTTCTTATATTTCCGTTTAATTCCGGCGTAAAGGTATGAACTGAAAGGTGTAAGACTTTCTCCCCTGTTCTTGTATATTCTAAAACTTTCTTTTCCACCGCCCGGCGATAAGGAAGATAAAACTGGTCGAAAATTTTTGATTTCTGATGTAACGATAACTTCCTAGTGAATTCAGAAAATAAATACGGATGAGCTTTAGATCGGTTGACTTCAATCAATAACCTACTAGCTTCCTGAAGCTTAGTAAAACTGGCTAGGGCTTCCAATTTCCTAAATAAATTTAAGGCCCCGGGATCATAACCTCTGTGCGATTCTAGGACCTCTTCAGCATTTATAAATAAATTTTTGTATTCCTGCGGAATTGAATTAAAAGCGTGTTCGCAAGTTAAAACCAGTTTCACGGCTTAAAAAATTTGTTTGACTCTAGGCAATCAGCCAATTTGAAATAGGTCCTGCTAATATTTTCATCAGAAAAATCATTCCTTAGAGCTTTTAAAATTCTGGTAGATAGACTTCCATTGCTTAAAAGGAACTTAATGCTCTCCTGATGTCTGATGGCCATATTCCTTTTTACTTTAGAGAATAAAATTCGCCATATTTCCTTAATTTCTATAGGCTGAGAAAGTCCAAAGATTTTGAGGTAATCTTTATTGCTGATTTTAGTGTTTTCAGCATCTTTAATTACAGCATTGAATATTTCAAAAAGTTCATCTTCATTCCAATTCTTTTGTTCTTCTATAGAAACTAATTCTTCACTCACCAGCAATTTTAAGCATTCAATAATAAGAATTGCGATCGCCATATCAGCTTTGGGGCATTCCTGAATATCTATTACTCGAATCTCTATTGCATTTCTATCAAACCTTGCAATGGCCCCTCTAGAATTTAAAAAATGATGATCCAAAATATTTTCCGTATCGTGAGGTTTTATCGCAATATTTATGGGCTCAAAAATAGTTCTATAATAATTATCTTTAGAAAAAACTTGCTCGGGAATTACTTTCCCTGTCATTTGTGGGATTTCCTTTTGGTTGGTTTTATACACCTGCATTCTAAAATCCTTAAAGCCAGTATTTTTACCTTCGACCACCGGAGAACTAGCACTTAAAGCCGGAATTATTGGCAAAAGCAAACGCACCGCTGCGTGTAATTTTTCAAATTCATTATCATCAAAAAAGGGAAGATTTATATGCATACTTTGAACATTGCTCCAGCCGTGACCACTGCAGTCAAAAATGCGGTTATAAAGTGCATAAATTTTGCTGTAGCTATGCTCCCACAACTTCGTCTCCATGGCAGGGTTCATTAGAGGGTGTACTGCTGAAGGTAAAAGCATGGTGTTTTGCCTCTTTAGCAAAGCGTTTATTTCTTTGATATTTTTAGAAAAATGAAGATCTAATTGGTCCAAATCCCCGGTTGGGCCATTGGTCTTTAATTCCACTACATGTGCCACTAATTCATTGCTCCATTGTATTTGTCCATTTTCAATGTCCGAGGTAATTACTCCATTTTTATTTATAAAAAGCTGGTCTACAATTGGATTAACCTTAAAACTTGAGGCATTAACAAGCATATATTCCAGTTCGATCCCAAAAACTTCAAAAAGATGATACTTCATAAATTATTTCTTTACCAGTCGGTTTTTTAAAGCTGCCAAAATTTCCATGTAAACCTGTTCTCCGTAATAAGCATCTTCAACTCCAAAATCTATATTCGGGTTATCGTTTATCTCAATAACCAAAGGCTTTCCGCCAACTTCTTTTATATCTATTCCATAAAGGCCCATACCCATTAATTTAGCTGATTTTAAAGCGGCCTCAAGTATTTTTTTTGGGACCTTTTCTATAGGAAGGCAATCGGCATTTCCGTCCTGGTCGTCTTTTACTTTTGCATCCCAATTATAAATCTGCCAATGCCCCTTGGCCATATAATAACGGCAGGCATAAAAAGGTTTATTATCCAAGACCCCTATTCTCCAATCATACTCTGATGGTGAAAATTCTTGCGCAATCACTAATTCTGATTTTTTAAGCATCATGGTTACCAATTCTTGGTACTCTGCCGTTGTAGTTGCTTTTTTCACTCCAAAAGAAAAAGTAGAATCAGGTGATTTTAAAACCACCGGTAGCCCAGTAATTTCAAGTACCTTATCTATGTTTTCTTTATGAATTATTACTGTTTTAGGAGTTGGTATATTAGCGTTCTCTAATGCTTCTGCCATATAAACTTTGTTACAACACCTTAGGATTGCATCTGGATAATCTACAATGGCTATACCTTCCTGCTGAGCTTTTCTAGCAAAAGCGTAAGCCTCATTATTCACCTCGGTACTTTGCCGAATAAATAAGGCATCAAATGCCGATAGACGAGAAAGATCTTTGGGAGAAACGATTTCTACGTAGAAGTCCATTTTTTCAGCTATCTCAATGAATTTTTTTAAGGCCTTTGCATTACTTGGCGGAGCAGGATCATCGGCCTGTACTAAAATAGCTAAATCGTATTCGGCAATATTGGTTCGTGGTGTATCGTAACGCTTTTTAGCAAAATATTGAGCCGCAAACTCGTACATGCTTTCTAAATGCTCTTCCGGAATTTCTGCTTCGGAAATTGCTTTGATGCTTTTTATATTCCATTTGGTTGTGTAGTTGAATTTTACTCGCAAGAATGGAATTTGAAAATGTCTATGAAACATGGCACTCAACTCCTTATATTTCTGCGCAACATTTTGGCCAAAATAAATACTGAGGGTAAACTCCTGGGATTTGATGCCTTTTAAGCTGGTTTGCATTAAATCATCAAACTCCTCTGATACTATTTTAACCAGTTTAGGTTCCCTCAAATCAACTATATTTTTTACTGTTGGAATCGCTAAATGGCCTCGGGCCTCGGCTAAAAGTGAAACATAATAACCTTTCGACTGATAAGAATAATCCTTGCATAGGTTGAATATCCTTGCGTTTTTGATCTTAGCGAAGTTAGGATTGGTGAGATAGGATTGCGCTGAAATAATTTCTACGTGGTCAAGTTTTAATTTCCACTTTTCAGGCTGGTTTACAATTATATATTTATTCATTGAGCGGTTGAAAATTCTATCAAATGTAGTAGAAAATTGATTATGTTTTTAATCATTTTTAGCAAATTAAGACTTTCTTTTTAATCATTTAATTTTTATTAGTAATTTGAGAGCTTCAACAAAAAGCAAACTCATTAATATGAAATTATACCTACTGAGCCTTACACTAATTTTTACAGGAAATCTTGCTTTTGGCCAACAACACAAAGATGAAATTTTATTAAAAAAAGCAAAAGAAATTCACGAAAATGTAATTACGATAGATACTCATGCCGATATTAATATCAACAATTTCACAAAAGATAGAAATTATTCGATGGCATTGGAAAACCAAGTAACCTTACCAAAAATGGAAGCTGGCGGGCTTGATGTGGCCTGGTTTATCGTGTATACCGGGCAGGATAAACTTACCGATGAAGGTTATAGAAATGCTTATCAAAACGCGATGAGTAAGTTTAAAGCGATCCATAAACTGGTGAATGATTTTGCTCCGAATCAAATAGGTTTAGCAACGAATTCTAAAGAAGTTCGAAATTTAATTTCTGAAGGGAAAAAAGTGGCAATGATTGGTGTTGAAAACGGTTATTCTATTGGGAAAGATATTGAAAACGTTGAAAAATTTTATGACCTGGGTGCTAGGTATATGTCTTTAGCTCACCAGGGACATAGCCAGTTAAGCGATTCAAATACTGGAGAAGAAAACCAGGACTGGTTGCACAATGGCCTTAGCGATTTAGGAAAGAAGGTTATCGTTGAAATGAATCGTCTGGGTATGATGATAGATGTTTCTCATCCTTCTAAGAAAGCCATTAAGCAGATGTTTGAACTTTCTAAAGCCCCGCTTATTGCCTCCCACTCCTCTGCCCGGCAACTTTGCGATCACAGTCGAAATTTGGACGATGAACTTTTATTACTCTTTAAAAAACATGGTGGCGTAGTACAAACTGTGGCTTTTAGTGCATATGTCAATAACCAAAAGAATAAAGCCTTCGAAGAAGCAAGTGCGATAATCTATAATAAGAAAGCAGAGGAAATGAATTTTGAGATCTTGCCTGATGATACTTTAAGAACACTAAGCAACATTGATAGAAATAGGTATTATGCAAAACACCACCAAGTAAAAACTGCAGCAATTCCTGAAATAGAATTATTAAAGCAGAAAATTGAACCTGTAGATGTTGCCGATTTCGTAGACCACATAGACTATATGGTTAATTTAATTGGAATTGAGCATGTTGGAATAAGCTCAGATTTCGATGGTGGAGGCGGAATTGAAGGCTGGCAGGATGCTTCTCAAACTTTGAATATTACCAAAGAACTGGTTAAACGCGGTTATTCAAGGGATGAAATCGCCAAACTCTGGGGAGAGAATCTACTAAGGGTGATGAATGAAGTTAATGATGTGGCAACCAAACTCCAGAAAGCATAATCAGTGATTTTAGAACACAAAAAAAGCTGTAGGGAACTTATTCCATACAGCTTTTTTGTATCTACTTTTAAACTGGATTATGCGTGTTGCAAATCGTGTTTACCTTCTTTAATCTCCTCGATCATCTTAGCATTAAAAGCAGGAAGATCATCAGGGTTTCTTGACGTCACAAAGGCTTCATCGACAACAACCTCTTTATCTACCCAAAGTGCACCGGCATTTTCAAGATCTTTTTTGATTGACTTAAAGGAAGTCATAGTTCGTCCCTCTACAACTTCAGCACTAATCAAGGTCCAGGCCGCGTGGCAAATAGCACCTACAGGCTTACTTTGCTTAAAGAAATCACGCACAAACACAAGTGCATCTTCGTTTCTCCTTAACTGATCCGGGTTTAAAACACCTCCAGGAAGTACTAATGCATTATAATCTTTCGCACTTACTTCCTTAACGGAATAATTAACCTCTATTTCTCCTGACCAGTTGGTGCCTTCCCAGCCTTTAATTTTTCCTTTTTCGAGACTTACGATATCTACTTTAAAGCCTTCATTTTCCAAAGCTTCTTTTGGTGAAAATAATTCACTTTTTTCAAATCCGTTTGTAGCTAAAATTGCTATTCTCTTTTCCATAATTTCATCTTCATTTTTAGTTCATTCAAAGATAAAATATGTAAAGCCCATAGTGTGCTAAGGTCTTTATAAAAGGATTCCGTCTAAAGTTAAACTTTGATTAATTCTCTTAAAAGTATTTAAATTAGAGCTATTTCTTATTTTTTATTTTCTGATTTTTCCCACGATTTTTCTCCCAATCCATATTATTTTTAAGGGTGTCGATAATTTCCTTCTCTTCCCCTAGTTGGGTACGCTTTTGCTGTAGTTTTTCCAATTCCTGATAAATTGCAGGTTCTCCATATTTATTAGGGATTACCCGTTCATTTCTAAGAAGGGCATATTGTACAGTAAATTCAGCACCAAAAAACAATATTAAACAGGTATAATAAACCCAAAGTAAAATGAGTACGACAGAGGAAGCACCTCCGTAGACAGAAGCTGGTTCACTTTTTCCGAAATAAAAGCTAATTAAGCCTTCTCCTATCAGAAATAAAATAGTAGTAACTGCTGCTCCCAAATAAGTAATTCTCCAACGTAATTTAATATCTGGGAGTAACTTAAAAATAGCAGCAAACAAAGTAGTAATTACCAGAAATGAAATGCCGGAATTGGCAGCCTCAACCATAAATTCAGTTACATTTGGGGCATAATGTTTGATTTCCTCCTTTAAAATGGTGATTAAAGCAGAGATAACCAGGGATAATAAAAGTAAAAGACCGATTACCATTACCATACCGAACGAAATAAGCCGATCTAATAAAATTCCCACGAAATTAGTTTGTTTAGCAGCAACATTCCAAATATTATTCATCGCCATTTTAAGCTGAAAAAACACTCCGGTAGCACCAAATAGCAACATTCCTATACCAAATATAATTGCCCAGGTAGATTCTGTTGCCAAGGCAGCGCTGGCAATCATTTCTTCAATAGCCTTAGCAGGTTCCTGGCCTATAAAACCACTGATTTCTGAAGTCAATCTTCCCTGAACTGCCTTTTGTTCAAAAAAATAACCGGCAATGGTTACAACAATTATTAATAAAGAAGGCAGGGAAAATAATGCGTAATATGCAATGGTTGCGCTACGAGCAAAAGGCTCATTTCTATTCCAGCTTAGATAAGCCTGCTTCAACAATGACCAGGAAGTTTTAAAGAACTTCATAAAATTCGATAATTATCTTTGAATATTTCAATATGATGTTTGGTATGGCCTGCTGTTATAAAACCTAAAGCACGGCAGCTCGTTGGACTCCCACTTACAAACCCCTGACGCTCCAGCATTTCTTTTGAAAAACTACGATAAAGAGAAATACCTGCATTTCTTACCGTTTTAAATTCTTTTTTAAAACTTTTTAAATTCCGGTTTTGTGCAGAACTCATAGGAGTGTATGCGTTATGATCAAATCCCGGTAATTTAATTCCGGGTTCCCTTGCCAGAGTGAGCGACCTGTATTGAAAAATTCTTTCTACATCTATAAGGTGCTGAAGTACTTCAGCTATGGTCCATTTTCCTTTGGCATAACTATACTTTAGATCTTCTGGCCTTATTTTATCTAAAAGCTGAAGAAATTCTTCCCTGTTTTCAAGAAGTAAAATCCCCAGCTCTAAAGTGCCGGGGATTTTTTGCAAATATCTGTCGTAGTACGCATTGTACTCATTAGATTCTAAACTATTTGCTATCATATTAAGCTGAATTTCTGCTTGCATTAATATTACCGTAAAGAGAACGGGTTACCATTTTCTCGTATACCTCAAGCAACTCCTCTTTGCTCTTACCTTGTTTCTGAAGCTCCTGTACTTTTCTAAGGGCATGCTGTTGAATGGTTAACAATGGCAATACAATGCGCTCACGAGCTTGAATAGAAGCTCTTCCTGCTGGTTGATTTTCCATCAGTTCCTGGTAACCGGTTACTTTCAATAACATGGCATGACTACGTTTGTATTCAGCATAAATAATTTTCCAAAAATCACCAAATTCCTTGTCTTTCTCCATATAAGCTGTAAGTGCAAAGAAAGATTTGGTAAGGCTCATCATAGAATTTTCCAGTAGCGTTTTAAAGAAAACCGAATTGTTATAAAGTTGTTTGACTTTATGAAATTCTCCTGCTTTTTCATACTTCTCCAAGGCAGTTCCTACTCCGAAAAATCCTGGAACATTCTGTTTCAACTGGCTCCAGCTTCCCACAAACGGAATGGCCCTTAAATCGGTTAAATTTAATTTAGCTGATTTATTTCTTTTTGAAGGACGACTTCCAATATTGGTTTTAGAGTAATATTTTAGGGTACTCATTTTTTCCAAATAAGGAATAAACTTCTCATGCTCCTTGAAATTAGTGTAAGTCTCATAACTAATTTCAGCAAGATTTGTCATGGTTTCCCGGTCTTCATCAGTTAATTGATTTTCCCCTTTACTAAAGATCTCGTTAGAAACTCCGGAACTAAGCAATTGCTCCAGGTTATATCTACACGAATCCCGGGTTCCGAAATTAGAACTAATCGTTTGCCCTTGCACGGTCAACTGGATTTCTTCATTTTCAATACCAGAACCTAAAGATGCGTAGAACTGGTGGGTTTTACCGCCGCCACGAGCCGGTGGTCCTCCTCTACCATCAAAGAAAACGACCTTGATACCATATTTTCTGGAAACCTCGGTAAGCATTTCCTTGGCTTTGTAAATACTCCAATTAGCCATTAAATAACCGCCGTCTTTAGTCCCGTCACTGAATCCGAGCATAATCGTTTGCTTATCACCTCTGCTTTTCAAATGCTCACGATAAACCTGGTTTTTATACAATGTTTCCATGACATCTGGGGAAGCTTTTAAATCAGGAACTGTTTCGAAAAGTGGGATAATATCTACCGTCGGCTTTTTCCAACCGCATAGCCTTAAGAATGCAAAGGGTTCTAAAATACTTTGAGGGACTTCACTATGACTAATTATATACCTGTTAGCTCCATTTTCTCCATTTTTTCCCTGAATTTCCTTCATCGCATAAATGGAAGAAAGGGTAGATTTAACTATTCCATCCTCAAAATGATCGGGATCTATATTCCCTTGAACCTTGGTAAGGGTTTCAATTTGCTCTTCATTAGAGAGCGAAGCATAATTTTCAGGAAATAAATCCGCGTGTTTTTTAAGGATTTCTTTAAGAACCTCATCATGAATTCCTGAATCCTGACGGATGTCTAAAGTAGCAAAATGGTAACCGAAGATATTAACCTTATTGATTAAATCATTTATTTCTTCAATAAACAGCCCCTGGTGTTTTTCTTCAACTATTTCCCTGATCTGTTGTAGTTTTGATTTAAAGTCTTCAAGTGACATTTTAATCTTTCCGGATCTGGAGATTGCACTCTGATAAAGCGCGGTTTCCATTTCAGCGATAATTAGATCAACTTCATTAAAGGTTACCCTTCTTTTAAGTGCTCTAATATCACGATAATAATTAAGTAAAATTGTGCTTCTCAATCTTTGAGCAACCTTTAAGGTGATCTCAGTAGTTACAAAAGGATTTCCATCACGGTCTCCGCCTGGCCAGAATCCTAAATTGATAACCTGATTGCCAATATCCTGTCCTTCAAAAATATTTTGTTGAATGTAATTATAGATTTTACTGACACTCTGGTAAAATACATTTTCAAAATACCAGATTAGACTAACCGCCTCATCATATGGTGTTGGCTTTTCTTTCTTGAAAAACGGGGTTTTCCCGAGTTGTGATAGTAATTTTTTAATTAGGGTAATATCGTTCTTTTGGATAGCTTTGTCTAGATCAGTAATAATTCCTAAAACAGCCCCTGGATAAAACTGCGTGGGGTGCGCTGTCAAAGTTGGCCTTACATTAAAGCGTTTCAGATATTCACGTAATTCCGGTGTTTTATCCTTTGCTTCGGCTTCCTCTTTAACGTTTCTAAGAGTACCGCGACCGTCCATATTATTCACTATCGGAAAAGAAGCGTCTTCAATAGCATCAAAAAGTACTACCTGCCGCTCTATGTATTGGATAAACCTAAATAATAAACTGATCTGAAGTTCTTCGGAAGGATCATCCTGATATTTACTGAAGAAGGTTTCAATAATTTCTGAAGGATTTTTATTCTGCTTAAAACCGGCTTCACATAACTCCTGAAATAGAGGTAGCAGGGATCCTGTTTTGCTAATATCGTCAAAAGGCAGGGTTAAAAATATACTGTTATAAACCTGGTATTTTGAAAGCACACTTTCGTTAAAACGTTCCAGTTTTGGTTCTCTGTTCATAATAAATTTTAGTTGATTAAGATTGATTTTAAAATTATAAAAAAACCCTTTAAACACAGTAGCCTAAAGGGTTTTTATAATAAATTTAGGCTTGTTTACATGTCCTGAAAAATAGAGTGCATTAAACGTTTTTTATCGTTTAAGCTCTCTTCTAAAGAAATCATAGTTTCTGTTCTGTAAACTCCTTCAATATCGTCTAATTGAAAGATAACTTCCTTAGCGTGCTGAGTATTTCGTGCTCTAATTTTGCAAAACACGTTAAATTTACCTGTAGTTACGTGGGCAACAGTTACGAATGGAATTTCATTAATACGTTCCAGTACGAATTTAGTTTGCGAAGTATTCTTTAAAAATACACCAACATAGGCAATAAACGCATAACCCAATTTCTTGTAGTCAAGGGTTAAAGAGGAACCTTTTATAATTCCTGCTTCTTCCATTTTTTTAACCCTTACATGTACAGTTCCTGCCGATATTAAAAGTTTCTTCGCGATATCGGTAAATGGAGTCCTAGTATTCTCAATTAACATATCGAGAATTTGGTGATCTGTTTCGTCTAATTTAAACTTGGCCATTTTTTAAATTTCTTTATTTATATGAAATTCAAAATTAATACAAAATCCTTGAATAATTGCTAAGGTTTTTGAGAATTATTCACATTTAAACTGTAATTCTACACCATTTAAGGCGATTTTATTAACTATAACGTTTTCGGTAAGTATAGATTTGTGATTAATGGTAATTTTTTTATTCTCACAAATGATTTCTTTATGTGCAAATCTGCTAATTTTAGGAGCTATTTTTTCGATTATTGGAATAAAGACCAGTTCTTTATTTTTTACCTCTTCTTTATATTGAATGGCGATATCTACTATGCCATTTTCTGAATTAACCCCTCTTAGAATAACATCATTGAAAAGCTTTTTATTCTCTGGAATTGCCTGGTATTTATTATAATCCAAATTTTCGAAACTTTTTTCACTAATAGCTTTCAAAACAGATATTAAAGCTAAAAACACATATTTCCGGGTTTCTTCTCTCTGGTAATCCCCCGGAAAATGGCCGGCTTCAAAAAGAATCGTAGGAGTTTGGGTACTTTGAAAAGTATCTCCTGTACAATTAATATTAAATCCATCATCATACCTGCCTATTCTATTGGGTAACAAATCGGAAAGATCATCGACAATTTTTGCAATAAGCTGCATACTTTTAATCCTGGAAGGAAAAATTCGTCGTTCCTTATCCATAGAAGGCGTTAAAAAAGAGAGCACTGCAGGATCTGGCTTATTGCCGACACTAAAAATAGTGCGCTGGTCGTGGAGGTTTAAACAGAAGTCAGGTTTAAATTTTTCAAAAACTTTTCGAAGAATCCTACTTTCGGGCTGACTTAAATCCTGGGCATCTCGGTTTAGATCAACCTTATTGGAATTAACACGGGTATACGCCTGAGCGCCATCAGGATTCAACATGGGGAGAATATAGAAACTACATTTCTCCAACAGCGATATCACAAAAGCTTCTTTTTTGTATTTATAAATATAATTAAGCAGGTCAAAAATAGCTTTTGTAGTGGTAGATTCATTTCCGTGCATTTGGGACCAGGCAAGAATTCTAATTTTTCCACTGCCGAATTGAATCCCATCGATAGGCTTTCCCAAAACCGATTCTCCAATTTCTTCCAAAAGGAATTCATCTCCCAATTTTTTGAGTAAAATTTGGATATCAGCATATCGAACATACCTTCCGGAAACTCCCTCTTCTTTAAACAAATTATAGTCCTGCAAAAGTTGTTTGTATAATGTCATTTTTTTCATGTTTACAAAAGTAAACAATACAAAATTCACAATTGTAAACGATTAAATTAACTTTTATTAGTTACATCTGTAAACACTAATTGATTTCAAAATGCCAGAGACATGGAATTTCTCCAACTGAATTATATTTTACATATAATATTCTTATTTTTAGTTTTTTAAACTCGTTCAATTAAAGTATAAGTTTACCCTGTTTGATTTAATTACAATTGTAATTTGCAGGCTACAATAGGTTTGATTACATTTGTAAATAACAATTCACTACAGTATTATTTACAATGGTAAACACCGAGGATTTTTCTAAACGCTTGCATAAAATCCTCGAATTTTATGAATTATCGGCTGCAGGTTTTGCTGATAAAATTGAAGTTGGACGATCTTCTATTTCGCATATTTTATCGGGCAGAAACAAGCCTAGTTTGGATTTTGTAATGAAGGTTATAAAGTCATTTCCCGAAGTGGAATTATATTGGCTATTAAATGGAAAAGGAAGCTTTCCTCCTTCTGGTAAACCTATCGCTCCCCAGGAAGCTATAAAGGACACCTCATCCACTTTAAACCACCAAGAAAATAGTAGTCCAGAGAAAAATGAAATGCCATTTTCTTTTAGCAAATCCGGAAAAAGCAAACCTATTAGAAAAATTGTGATTTTTTACCAAGATGGTACTTTTGAAGCCTTTGAAAATTGAAAGTCCCGTTATAAATGACTTATTTTGCAGTTCAAAAGAAATGTCATGAAGAAACTTTTAGTGTTCTGTAGTCTTGTTTTTATATTTTCCGGCTGCTTTCAACCGGAAAGAAATTGCATCGATTATAAAACTGGAACATTCGAATATAAAACCTATTTAAACGGTGAATTAGCCACTTCTACTTTTATAAGAAACGATTCTATAGAAATAGATAAATTCCAGGGGAAATCTGATACTTCTTCAGTCAGATGGATAAATGATTGCGAATACATTCTGAGAAATTTAAATCCCAATAGCATGGCGGAAGAAAAGCCGATACATATAAAAATACTTACTACAAATAAAGATGGTTATACCTTTGAGTACGGGATTGTGGGGCAGGATAAAAAACAACGCGGTTCGGTTAATCGCGTTAGATAAAAATTATTTCCGTTCTGAAAAATTTCTTTTGAGCAGAAGATTTTGCTCTTCCATAAGATGATTCATTTTGGCTAAAAGCTCTATATCTTTGGGAGTAACCTCCCGTTTATCTTCTGGATTTTCAGCCTTCTTTCTAAAGCGATTCATAAATCTTACCACTACGAAAATTGTAAGACCAATAATTAAAAAATCCAACAGGGACTCTATTAAAGCTCCATAACCTACAGCGACTTCTTCGATAACCAAGTCACCTTCAGCGCTGGCAACGCTATCCCTAAGAATCCACTTTTTATTCGCGAAGTCAATGCCGTTAGTCATTAAACTCAGGGGGGGCATCACCACTTGTTGGACCAGAGTATTAACGACTGAATTAAAAGCCGTGCCGATTATAATTCCCACGGCCATATCTACCATATTTCCTTTAATGGCAAATTCCTTAAACTCTTGTAATATGCTCATTTACTCATCAAATAACTTAGTCTGACTTTGGGACGAATTATCGGAATCTTCTTTTTTCCGAACGATATTAAGCGTGTTTTTTTCTTCAGAAACGGATTCTTCTTCTACAACTTCAAGATCTTCAGCATGAATTTCCTTCTCCTCTTCATAAGGTAAAGGCTCTAAAGGATTTATCTGTTTTACCTTATCTGTAGTTAACTGGTTTCCAAGAGCCTTAATCCCTTTCACCGAAATAAATTCTTCAATATTAATTTCTTCATTCGGGCGCTGTTCTTTACCGCGCGGTTTGGAGAAAACGATTTCCGCCTGAGGGTAATAATCGGTAGATACTAATTCTAAATAAGAGTTCTGGTGTTCACTAATAAATTTCTCCTCCCTTTCCGGGTTTTCGATTAAAAACCGCTTTACATAGAAACGCTCTTTTTCAGGTTCCCAGTAAATTGCTGAGATTGGTTTTTTGGGCATCCATTTTTCAAGGACGACCATTTCTTCATCAAAACGAGTAGTGAGCTCAGGAATAATGGTTTTTGCAATTCCGTCCTGGGTAATTATTAAAATACGATCGTCACCTCTGAATTCACCAAGAAGTTCTCCGCGTTCATCTACGTTCAACCTTTTAACTGTCTCATCAAACCAGATTCTCCTAGGCTTTAAAGTTGAAACGCCTTCTTCTTTTAATTCTACTCGTTTTACGGCATATTTTGTAACAATATTTCCTTTTACATTTCTACCTTTAATAAGCATATCAGCGAAATCAACATCAAATTTCAATTTTTTGATGCTTCCTACCTGTCTAAGGAAAATGGTTACTACTTCGGCCTCCCCATTAGGGTTTGCTGAAAAATAATGTACTTTAGAATCTTTTTTTCCTTGAGACAGATCATATTCCCTGTCCCGGGTAACCGAGGTTACTGAAAATCGTTTTATATATGATGCTCCATTTTTTCCGTCACGATAAATCATATTATAAATAGTACGTTTATCCTTTTTCTTAAAAATGGCAACGTGAATTATATCTTTTCCAATGAAGGTCTTGCTATCTACTTTGGTAACCATCATTTTTCCATCAGCAGTAAAACAGATTATATCATCTATATCACTGCAATCGGTAACATATTCGTCTTTTTTAAGTGCTGTACCGATAAATCCTTCTTTTCTATTTACATAAAGCTTGGAATTTCTAATCACAACTTTGGTGGCTTCGATATCGTCAAATATGCGCAATTCGGTTTTCCGGTCTCTATCTCGTCCATAATCATTTTTAAGTTTCGTGAAATATGCAACTGCATAATCCACCAAATGATCTAGGTGATGTTTCACCTTTGCGATTTCATCTTCCAGAGATTCAATTTTTTGCTGTGCCTTATCTAAATCAAATTTCGAAATTCTTTTGATCCTAATTTCCGTAAGCCTTGAAATATCATCCCTAGTTACGGCCCGCCTTAAGTGTTTTATATGCGGCTTTAATCCTTCATCTATAGCATTGATGACACCATCCCAGGTTTCTTCTTCCTCAATTTCACGATAGATTCGTTTTTCAATAAAAATTCGCTCTAATGACGAAAAATGCCATTGTTCCTCAAGTTCCTCAAGGGTAATCTCTAATTCTCTCTTCAGCAAATGAAGGGTATGGTCCGTAGAGGTTCTTAATATTTCTGAAACTCCCAGAAAAATAGGTTTGTTATCTATAATTACACACCCCAGTGGTGCTATAGAATTCTCGCAATAGGTAAAAGCATAAAGCGCATCTATAGTTCTGTCCGGTGAAATGTTACTAGGTAAATGGATAAGAATTTCTACCTCGGCAGCAGTATTATCCTCAATTTTCTTGACTTTGATCTTACCTTTATCATTCGCCTTTAAAATGGAATCGATTAAGGTAGTAGTTGTAGTTCCATAGGGGATTTCCGTAATAGTCAAGGTGTTTTTATCGTATTGACTAATTTTTGCCCGTACTCTTACGCGACCACCCCGTTTCCCGTCGTTATAATTGGAAATATCAGCAATTCCGCCGGTTGGAAAATCTGGGAATATCGTAAATTTCTTCCCTTTTAAATGTTTTATGGAAGCATCTATAAGTTCATTGAAGTTATGCGGAAGCACTCGGGTGCTCAAGCCCACCGCAATTCCTTCTGCTCCCTGGGCCAGCAACATGGGAAATTTCACCGGTAAATTAACGGGTTCTTTCTTTCTACCGTCATAAGAAAGTTGCCATTCGGTCAACTTTGGGTTAAAAAGAACTTCCAGGGCAAATTTAGATAAACGGGCTTCAATATATCTTGGTGCTGCGGATCGATCTCCGGTTAAAATATTACCCCAGTTCCCCTGGGTATCAATAAGGATATCTTTCTGGCCGATTTGTACCATAGCATCACCAATACTAGCATCCCCGTGTGGGTGATATTGCATAGTATGTCCGACAATATTGGCCACTTTATTGTAACGTCCATCGTCAAGATCTTTCATAGAATGCATGATACGGCGTTGCACAGGTTTAAACCCGTCCTCCATGGCTGGTACCGCACGTTCGAGAATCACATAAGATGCATAATCAAGAAACCAGTCCTTGTACATCCCGGTTACCTTTATAAGCTCTTCTTTAGGCTGCTCTAAATGTTCTTCATTAGCTTCTTCGTGGTTTTCTTCCATTAAGCTGTACTTTTTTGATTGTCTACTATTTTCTGCATCGAAGCTATCATGCCACGCTTCTTTTTACGGTTGAGAAAAGTAGTGTTAAAGGTATATTTTTTAAAACCGCGTCTTCTGCTTGAACTTATATAAATTGTTACGGAAGCATAGAAATAGTAATCGCTCACCCTAAATTTTCCAAGTTTTCTTTTGGGAAATTCGGCCTTTTTTACGCGGTATTCCATGAATTTTGAAAAGAATACGCCGTTATTTTTAAGGTTTAAAGTTTCGCCATCACTATCAAAATCAAAACTCTGCCCTATTCTATGCACATAAAAACCAAGAAAAAGAACTACTATATTGGGAAGATAATGACTAAACCTAACCGGTTCATCACTACTCATCAGCTCTATATTTACAAAAATATTAGTCACGAAAATCGCCACCAAAACAATGTAAATCGAGGGAACTATTTTCACTTCATTCTTATTGGTGAATCTCATAAGCCTAACTCTTCGATAAGATCAAGTTCAACTTTAAGATTATCAATAATAAATTCCTGCCTATCCGGGGTATTCTTACCCATATAGAAATTAAGCATTTCCTCGATAGACTTCTCCTTATCGAGCATTACTGGATCCAGGCGAATATTATCGCCGATAAAATGCTTGAATTCATCGGGAGAAATTTCACCCAAACCCTTAAATCGGGTAATTTCGGCTTTGCCGGATAGTTTATTTACCGCATTTTTTCTTTCGGTTTCGCTATAACAATAAATAGTTTCTTTTTTATTGCGAACCCTAAATAATGGTGTTTGCAAAATGTACAAATGATTTTCCTTGATCAATTCAGGGAAAAACTGAAGGAAAAAGGTGATAAGTAATAACCTGATGTGCATTCCATCCACATCAGCATCAGTAGCAATTACAATATTATTATATCTTAGATCTTCTAAAGATTCTTCTATATTCAGGGCTGCTTGCAGTAAATTGAATTCCTCATTTTCATATACAATTTTCTTGCTTAAGCCATAACTGTTTAAAGGTTTCCCTTTTAAGCTGAATACCGCCTGGGTATTCACATCTCGAGATTTGGTAATAGAACCACTGGCCGAATCGCCCTCGGTAATAAACAAGGTGGTCTCCAGATAGCGCTCTTTTTTGCTGTCCCCGAGATGAATACGGCAGTCCCGCAATTTTTTATTATGCAAGCTGGCTTTTTTCGCACGGTCCTTTGCAAGTTTCCTAATTCCAGATAGGTCTTTGCGCTCCCTTTCAGCCTGTAATATTTTTCGTTGTAGTCTATCGGCTGTCTCCTGATTTTTATGCAGGTAATTATCCAGTTGTGTTTTTAAAAAGTCATTAATATGAGTCCGCACAGTTGGCATATCCCCACCCATATCGGTAGAACCCAGCTTTGTCTTGGTCTGACTTTCAAAAACCGGCTCCATTACCTTAATACTGATCGCTGATACTATAGATTTGCGAATATCGCTAGCATCATAGTTTTTTCCGTAAAACTCACGGACTGTCTTTACAACTGCTTCTCTAAAAGCGGCTAGATGTGTCCCCCCTTGAGAGGTGTTCTGACCATTAACAAAAGAGTGATATTCTTCGCTATACTGAGCTTTACTATGAGTTATAGCAACTTCAATATCATCTCCCCGCATATGAATGATATCATATAATCGCTCATCTTCCGGAATACTATCTTTTAAAAGATCTTTAAGTCCGTTTTCTGAATAAAATTTCTCCCCGTTAAAAATTATGGTTAATCCAGGATTCAGATAAACATAATTTTTGAGCATTTTCTCTATGTACTCATTCCGGAATTTAAAATTTTTAAAGATAACCTCATCGGGCACAAAGGTTACTTTGGTACCTCGGCGACGGGAAGTTTCATCCAGATGTTCCTCCTCTTTTAGTTCACCTTGTTCAAATTCGGCAGCGTGAGATTTACCATCCCTGGAAGATTCTACCCTAAAATAGGAAGAAAGGGCATTTACGGCTTTAGTTCCAACCCCGTTGAGCCCAACGGACTTCTTAAAGGCACGTGAATCATATTTTCCCCCGGTGTTCATTTTAGATACTACATCCACTACTTTCCCTAAGGGAATTCCTCGACCATAATCCCGAACTATAACTCGCTGGTTTTGAACTGAAATTTCTATGGTTTTCCCAGAGCCCATGACAAATTCATCGATACTGTTATCCAGCACCTCCTTAAGGAGAATATAAATCCCGTCATCAGCACTTGAACCGTCCCCAAGTTTTCCAATGTACATCCCCGGACGCATTCTAATATGTTCCTTCCAGTCTAAAGACCGTATGTTATCTTCGGTATACTTGGTTTCCTGGCTCATAAGTAATTCATGGAGTTGTAGCGCTAATATAAGGCTTAGGGTAAAAAGTTAAAACAAAGCATTGATATTTTAATTAACAAAGATTTAAAATTTCTTGTTAATTACATTTTTTCAGAAAAATAGTTATTCCTTAGGAAGCTTTACCAAATTGACCCAAAATTCTTCAATTTGGTTAACTGCTTTGATAAAATCACCAACTTCAATGGGTTTTGTAATATAGCAATTCGCATAATTTTGATAGGAGCTTTTTATATCCTCCTGAGAAGAGGAAGTCGTAAGCATAATCACTGGGATTGTCTTCAGACCTTTATGCTGTTTTATATATTTGAGCACTTCATGGCCATTCATTTTTGGAAGATTTACATCCAGTAAAATTAGATCTGGTCTATGTTCCTTTTTAAATTCTTCTTTCTTATTAAGAAAATTGATGGCTTCTTTTCCATCTCTTACCACACTTAACTTATTCAGAATTTTGCCTTCTTCCAGGGCTTCTCTGGTAAGCAGTATATCTCCTTCGTTATCTTCAACTAAAAGTATGTGAATAGATTCCATGATTAAAAAAGTTCGTTAAATATTTCAGTATAAAATATACGAATAATAAGCATATTAACAGCGATTAGGTCTACTTTTTCAGCATGACAGGAGCCATTGTAAGTGTAAGAAAAATATTACAATTTCGCAATGTTTTTTGAAATGGTAAAATGAAAAGTACTTCCTTCTCCCTCGAGTGATTCTAACCAAATTTTGCCACCCAGATTTTCAATGATTTTTTTAGTAACTGCTAACCCCATTCCAGTTCCCGAATATTCCTCCCGACGATGTAAACGTTGAAAGATAACAAATATGCGGTCAAAATATTCTTCAGCTATTCCTATGCCATTGTCTTTAATACTAAACTCCCAAAAATCTTGAATCTCTTTAAATTCTATAGCAATTTCTGGATGAACATCTTCTTTACTGTATTTTATTGCATTGCTTATAAGATTTTGAAATACTTGCCGAATTGGACTTTTAGGAGCCTTTATGACCGGTAAATTTCCACTTATAATCCTCACATTGCGTTCTTCAATTCTTTTTCGGTATAAATGTTTTATTTCCTCCAAAATTTCATTTAAGGCCAGCTCTTCTAGTTTGTCTTCCGTTCTGCCCACCCTGGAAAACTCTAGAAGATCAAGAATAATTTGACGCATTCTTTTAGCTCCATCTACAGCAAAATCAATGTATAACAAAGCTTTCTCATCTAAAACTTCTGCATATTTTTTTTCCAGTTGGGTAAGAAAACTTGTGACCATACGTAGCGGCTCTTGAAGGTCGTGGGAAGCAACATAAGCAAACTGCTCTAATTCGGCATTGGAAATAACCAGTTCTTTGGCTCTTTTCTTTAAATCTTCATTTAATTTAGTAAGAGAAATCTCGTACTGTTTTTTTCGGCTAATATCTTGCATTGCCCCTACCATTCTAACTGCTTTTCCTTTTTTATCGCGAACTACAAAACCTCTATCAAAAATATCTAAATACTCCCCGTGTACATTTCTATATTTATATTCTTCTTCCCAAATAGTATCACCACTCTCAATAACATCCAGAAAACTCTTTATAGTTCGCCTTAGATCATCAGGATGAATATTCTCATAGCGGGGAGACAAATCGGGTTTAATTTTTTCTAAATTATAACCAAATAAAGTTTCGAAACCGCCCCCCCAAAATACAGTCCCCTGTTCAATATCATAATCCCAGATAGCATCTGAAGTGGCTTTGGTGACATAGCGATATCTTTCATTGGCACTCTTCAGCTCTTTTTCGTAGGCTTTTAAATCGGTAATATCACGTAAAACTCCGATCATTCTTAAGGGTTCTCCTGTATCATTTCTAATGATATACCCGTTTTCTATTATATCAAGATAAGTGCCATTATTTTTTCTAAAAAGGTATTCCGAACTCCATTTATTCTTGCTTTTATCCTCTAAACTTTTCTCCAGACTTTTATTGACTTCGTTTATATTATCGTGATGAATTCTTTCACTCCATTTCTCAAGGGGGAATTTGCCATTCTCTCTATCCAGGTCAAGCATTTTATAGAATCCATCCCCCCATTTCAATTCGTTATTTACTACGTCCCAGTCATAAATTGCATCTTCGGTAGCTTTGTTTACAAATTCATATCGTTGGTTGCTGCGTTTTAAAGCCAGTTCGTTAAGTTGAAATTCAATGATTAACTGCAATAAACCAACCGATCTTTTAATACCTCTTTGCTCTTGCTTTTCTTCTGAGAAAGGATCGCTTTTATAGAAAACCGTAAAAACTCCCAACCTCTGGCTTTTTGAATCTACAATTGGATAGGAATAACAGGAATCAATTTCATTTTTTATGGCTATCGATTTTAATTCTGAATTATCAGCGGTATCAATTTTTAATATTTTGTGTTCTTTCTGATGAAAGAAAAAACAAGCATTGTCTTTTTCCTGAAGGGCATGCCCTTCCAATAATTTTGTTAAATTTTCAGGTAGCGCTCCTGCGGCCCATTTGTATAATTTTTCATGCTCCAGTTTGTGAATAATGAAATAAGCATTGGGATTTATATTTTCCAGATTTTCGACATAAAAATTCAGGATTTTAGTCAACCTGGAATCTTTTTTGAAATTCATTTCCAATACCTTGCGCTCAAGGTTTTCCAATTCCTGAAACCGCTTTTTATCGGTAATGTCCCGGGCATTGGATACGATACCTTTTACTGCTGGGTCATCTAAAAGATTGGTTACTGTTGTTTCCAACCAGCGCCATCCCCCGTTTTTATGCTTAAACCTAAAGGCGCTGATTTGTACTCTTTTTTGTCTGCTTATCTCTTCAAATTTTTTCTGAACTTTTCCAATATCCCTGGGATGAATAAATTCAAATGCATTTCGATTCTTAAAATCTTCCGGGGTATAGCCTAATACAGAAATTGAGGTAGGACTAGCATACATATAGTCACCACTTTCATCTAAGAGAGCAATAAGGTCTCCTCCCTCCTGCACTAAACCTTTAAAACGCTGTTCACTTAGTTGAAGCTGCTCCTCGGTGTGTTTTCTTTTAGAAATATCAGTCATAATACCTCTTAACCACCGCGGTTTTCCATTTTCTTTGACTACCGAAACCATATCGCTTATCCAGATGTAACTACCATCAGCTCTTTGCATTCGATACTCAAAACTATGGTTCTTTCCTTTCTCCACCTGACTCATACAAAAATTAATAGCGTACGCTCGGTCTTCAGGGTGAATATGATTTTCCCAAAATTTAGGTTTATTGTACCAATCTTTAGGTTTAATTCCTAAAAGAATGGAAGCTTGCTCGCTAACGAAAGTAAACTCAAAAGTTTCCACATTTAATTCCCAGAAAACTCCTTCTATACTTTCTATGAGTACTTCATATTGCTCCTTTATTTTATTTAATGCGAGTTCAGCCTCTTTTTTTTCTGAAATATCTATCCCAATACACTGAATTTCTGTAGGATTTCCTTCCGCATCACTTAAAGCTGTAAAGTCCCAAACCGTTGTGCGAACCTCCCCATCACGTTTAGGTTTTCCAATTTCTATTTGAAAAGTTTCATCTGGGTTTTCAAGACATTTAAATGCTGTTTCCTCTACTTTAGACCGGTCTTTCTCAATTACTGCAATCATACAGGTCTCACCAATTAATCCTTCTCTCTGATGAATCCAACCAAAATCTTCCTCAAATTTATTATTATAATACGTGTAATTTCCTTCTATATCTGTTCTAATCACATAATTGGTTTGGGATTCCAGTAAACCACGCTGACGGGCTTCATTCAACTCCAACAATTCATAAGCAAGTTTCTCTTCGGTAACATCCAAAATTATAGCATCCCAAATAATGCTGCCGTCTGAGCCTTTTTGAGGAGAACCAAACCCCCTATTCCATCTAATCCCCTTTTCCGGATGTTTTATACGCCATTCATTCGTCCATAAACATAAATTACGGGCTGAATTACGAATACTCTCATTATGCGCCTCCACATCTTCTTCATAATAAATCTCCCAAACTCGTGCATTATTACTCGCTGCTTCCTCGGGAGCAATACCCCAAACATCCCTGGCGCCTTCACTGATATACATCAATTGATCTTCTCCATTAGGTTTAAGTTTATATCTAAAAACAACTCCAGGAATATTATCGTTAATATTTTCAAGCCTTATCTCGGCTAGTTTACGGGTGGTAATATCCTGGGTGGCACCAAAAACACGTATACACTTACCGTTTTTAAATTCAGCTTTACCAGTTGCTCTTATCCATTTTTCATTTCTATTCGCGGTAACAATTTCAAGTTCGAGGTCAAAACCTCCCCCCGTTTTAATCGCATTTGCAATAACCTCTCTGATGGTGCTTTTGTCCTTATCAGTTTTATAAAAATCAATAGCTGTCTCAAGAGATGGAATAAAATTTTGTGGTACTTCGTGTATTTTCTTTAATGTTCCGGACCAAAAAAGCGTGTTTTTTTCCAAATCTAGTTCCCAGCTACCTATTTTAGCGATTTCCTGGGTTTGCTCTAATACTCTTTCGCTTTTCTTCAACCTCCTTAATGAAGCTATTTCTTTTTCTTTTGTTCTAATAATATGGGTAATATCACGAACGCGATGCAAGATAAATTCAGTTTCACCAATAGCATTATTAACAGGAATATTATCTACTTCCCAAAATCTTTCGATTAAAATGCCTGTTTTTGGATCGGTAATATCATATCTAAGCTCTGGTATATGGTGCGGTTTACCCAATTCTAATGTTTTTTCCAAAGCATCTGAAAGGGTATCGATATATGCTTTATCTCCGGTTCGACTATCCAGGGCTTCCAGGAAACTATTCCCTAAAAGTTGCTCGCTTGTCAGAAGGAAACTTTCCTCAAAAGCCCGGTTTACCTTAGCTATGGTAAATCTTGGAGCATCTGGTTTTAATAATAAACAGTTGTCAGGAAAAGATTGAAAAACTTCCTTTAATTGCGCGGGGGTAATCATTATTAATTAAAATTATGGAGTTTTAACAAATGAAAACTCTGTTTTGCCTTTGAAAATACTTAAAATCTATGATATAGGTTGATAAGCCGGTAGAAAAAAACCGAAGTGCTCTACTCCGGTTTTAAAAATACTCCTTTAATTAACTCTAATTATCGAGCTTTAAACTTTGGCCTCGTCCCTGTTTATATCAGTTCAAAGAATCTGGCGACTTCTATATAATTATTTTCGATAACCTCCTGGCTTTTAAAGCCATCATTAATGTTGCATAACCTTTCTTTGATAATAATTAGACCGTTTATATTCTATGGTTCTAATGAAGCTAATTAAATAGAAAGCTTTTCAATAAAAACCTCACCGGAAACACGTAATCTAAAAGTGTACTGACCCTTTGGCATATTGGAAAAGTCAAATGTTTTATTCATAGTATATGCCTTATCTTTAACCTCTCCAACCAGTTCACCTTTAGCATCGTATACGCTAAGGCTCGCAAATGTTTTTGCTGGATTGGTTAAAAAGAATTTAACCTGATCAGCCTCAATCTTATAAATCGGTTTGAATACTACCGCGGGAGTTTTCTTTTCTATCATTATACCCTTTGACGTCTTATTAATTACCGTAGTATAAACTCCATATAGGTCCTCAGCGTGGAGAAAATATGTCCCTTTAGGAATACGGGTAAAATCTATTTGCTTTTTATAGTTTCCTTCCAGGACCGGACTATCTTTGAACAGAGTGAATCCGGAAGCATCTTCTAAACTTATCGTTTTTACCTGATCTAGTTCCACAATTAATGTTTGAGCTTCATCTACACTAACTTCCACACGATCAGCCGCATATAGACTAATTCCTGTTACCAAGGCAACTAATAATAATGAATTTTTCAATACTTTTTCCATAATAATGATTTTTAAATGTTAATACATCCTTTTTACATTTACAAAGATATGTCTGAAAACTCCTTCTGAAAAGTACTGAATAAACAAGAAAATGTCCTATATTAACCTTTACAATTATTTAATATTCAATAATTGTTTATATAGCATATTTTTTAGTTAATTTCGTAAAGGAATACTGTTTTATTTTTACTTTATTTCTAAGTTATATAAAGGTTAATTTATTATGAATATGATAAAATCAAGTAAGCCCTCTTTTGAAAAAGTTGATCCCAGTTTTGGCAGTTCCTTTTCATTCAAGAGTTTTAACCAAAAACATCAGAATAAAAACCATACATTCTGGCACTATCACCCCGAAATTGAACTGGTGTATGTAAATGATGGGTCAGGGAAAAGGCAGATTGGGAGTCACGTCTCTTATTATCAACACGGAGACCTTATTTTAATAGGTGCTAACTTACCGCATTGCGGATTCACAGATAGCTTAACCGATCACGATAAGGAAACCGTGATTCAGTTTAGTGCAGATTTCCTCGGAAAAAATTTCTGGGAAATCCCGGAAATGAAAAATGTAAGGGTGCTATTGGAACGGGCTAAAAATGGAATTGTTTTTCACGGGGAAGACAAAGAGATAATTGGAAGAAAAATAGAGGCCTTAAATTCCCTGACTAATTACAAAAGATTACTAGGATTACTTGAAGTCCTCAATATGCTAGAAAATGCCAAAGATTTTACACTCTTAAATGCGGAAGGCTTTGTATTGGATACGGCATTGGGAGACAACAATAGAATTAACGTGATCTTTAATTTTGTCAAAAATGAATTTAAAAGAAATATCGCTCTGGAAGAAATTGCTGATTTGGTCAGTATGACTGTACCTGCATTCTGCCGGTATTTTAAAAAAACCACCGGAAAAACCTTTATTCAATTCGTAAATGAATACCGTCTTGTACACGCTGCAAAATTATTGCACGAAAAACAAATAAGTATCAACGATGTGTGCTTTGAAAGTGGCTTTAATAATTTCAGTCATTTTAATAAGCAGTTCAAAAAATTTACCGGAAAATCGCCTTCAATCTATAGAAATGAAATAAAATTTTCTGTTTCTTAGGTACCTAAAAAATAGCCTATAAAAATTATCAGTATTAGCATTGAAACGCAAAAATCCTGATTCATAAGAAACAGGATTTTTAATATTTAAAGTCCGAATAGTACCTATTCGTTCTCGTGCATGAATTTCTGCTTGGTGAGTAATTCTTCTTCAGTTTCCACGTGCTCATCATCGGGTACACAACAATCCACCGGACAAACCGCAGCACACTGTGGTTCTTCATGAAATCCTTTGCATTCGGTACACTTATCGGGTACAATATAATAGATCTCATCACTTATAGGTTCCTGCGCCTCATTGGCATTGGCTTCTTTGCCATTTGGTAAAACCACATTGCCTTCAAGGTCAGTACCATCCGCATAACGCCAGTCGTCTGCACCTTCATAAATCGCTGTATTAGGGCACTCGGGCTCACAAGCTCCGCAGTTTATGCATTCATCTGTTATAACAATTGCCATATCTTTTTTGTTTGTAATTTAATTAAGTTAAAACTTGGTAGTATTTCCCTTCCTTTTTTAGGAGTTTGACCGCTTAAGTTTTAATTTCGCGATACAAATTTAAAGCCATTGGCTATCATAACCAAATAAGGAAATGACAATCGAAGAAAGAAAATCATATTTTGTTCAACTGGGAAAATTCCTGGGCCTTTTTAGGGATGACATTAATGATTCAGTAACAATAACACCCCAAGACAAAAGATATTATAATAATCTGAACGATAAAATCGACCAGTCTATTCATTATAATGGTTGGTTTACCAGGGAAAATGTCATTTATGCTCTTCAACAGTGGAGCAAAGCGTTAACAAAAAGCAATTTGGATCAATGGCTGACACCCTATGAATTTGATAAAACAACGCAAAAAACCGTGGCCATAATTATGGCTGGAAATATACCGCTTGTTGGTTTTCATGATTTTCTTTCGGTTTTAATTTCAGGGCATAAAGTATTGGTAAAACAATCTTCTAACGACAAAGAATTATTGCCGGTAATTGTAGACTTCTTAATAAAAATTGCGCCGGAATTTGAAGATCGCATAAAATTCACCCAAGACAAACTCTCGGGTTTTGAAGCAATTATTGCTACAGGAAGCAACAATACCGCAAGATATTTCGAATATTATTTCTCAGAAAAACCAAATATCATACGAAAAAATAGAAACTCAGTTGCTATTCTCAATGGAAAAGAAAGTAAAGAAGAACTCGAAGCCCTTGGTGAAGACGTTTTTAGATATTTCGGATTGGGCTGTCGTAATGTTTCTAAATTATATGTTCCCATGGAATATGATTTTGACAATTTCTTTAAAGCGATGTATCCTTGGAAAACCTTATTGAATTCAGCTAAATATGCTAATAATTACGATTATAATAAGGCGGTGTATTTAATGAGTGAATTCAAATTACTGGAAAACGGATTTCTCATCCTAAAGAAAGACGAAAGTTTCGGCTCTCCTATTGCTACCTTATTTTATGATGAATATGAAAGTGATAAGGATTTACAGGAAAAGCTTCTGAGAAATAAAGAAAACCTCCAATGCGTTGTAGGTAATGATTTTGACGTTAATTTTGGTCACACCCAAAAACCCAAATTATGGGATTATGCAGATGGTGTAGACACTTTGAAATTTTTAGAAAACCTTTAAATAAAGATTCTCCTGGTAAACCCTGAGAAATTAACAACTAATAAACCAACTATGAAAAAACATAATTACAGCGCTGGTCCGTGTATTCTACCGCAAGAAGTTTTTAAAGAAGCCGCTCAGGGAATCTTAGATTACCAGGCTTCAGGATTATCTATTTTGGAAATTTCACATCGCAGCACTGCTTTTGTAGAGGTGATGGAAGAAGCTCGAAGCCTTTCCCTGGAACTTCTAGGGCTTGAAAATAAAGGTTACAAGTCATTATTCTTACAGGGAGGCGCAAGTTTACAGTTTTTAATGACCGCTTATAATTTATTAAATAAAAAAGCGGCTTATCTAAATACCGGAACCTGGTCTTCAAAAGCAATAAAGGAAGCTAAACTTTTTGGGGAAATTGATGAAGTAGCTTCTTCTAAAGACAAAAATTTCAATTATATTCCAAAGAACTATCAAATTCCCAGGGATGTAGATTACTTTCACTGTACAAGTAACAACACGATTTTCGGAACTCAGATTAAAAACTTCCCTGAAGTTGACGCCCCCCTGGTTTGCGATATGAGCAGCGATATCTTTTCCCGGCAACTGGATTTCTCTAAATTCGATCTTATTTATGCCGGAGCCCAAAAGAATATGGGACCTGCGGGAACTACCCTAGTTGTTATCAAAGAAGATATTTTAGGTAAAGTAGAGCGGGAGATTCCTTCCATGTTAAACTACAAAATACACCTGGAAAAGGACAGTATGTTTAATACCCCGGCGGTATATGCGGTTTATGTGTCACTTTTAACCCTGAGGTGGATTAAAAACCATGGCGGAATAAAAGCGATGGAAAAACGCAATGCTGAAAAATCCAACCTACTATATAGTGAAATAGACCGAAACTCTCTATTTAAAGGCTTTGCTCAAGTGGAGGATCGTTCCGCTATGAATGCCACCTTCAACCTTACAGACAATAGTAAAAAAGAAGCTTTCGATAAACTTTGGAAAGATGCGGGCATTAACGGACTTAACGGCCACCGAAGCGTTGGAGGCTACCGCGCCTCAATGTATAATGCCCTGGAGCTAGAAAGCGTAAAAGTTCTAGTAAAGGCGATGCAACAACTCGAACAACAGTCATAAATCAAAAAGCAATAAATGAAACCTGAAGATTTTTTTAACAAATCCACATCCTCAACCCGACCTGAAAAGATCAAAGTTCTTGCCAACGATGGCCTTGCCAAAGCCGGTATAGCAGCTTTGGAAAATGCTGGATTTCAAGTAATTAGTACCAAAGTAGCCCAGGAACAATTGGCAGAATATATAAATTCCAAAAATATTAGTGTCTTGCTGGTCAGAAGTGCAACTACGGTGGACAAAAGCTTAATTGATGCCTGCAAAGACTTAAAATTAATAGGCCGCGGTGGGGTTGGCCTTGATAATATTGCCGTAGATTATGCGGAAAGCAAAAATATAAAGGTGTTTAATACTCCGCAGGCGGCTTCTGGCTCCGTAGCTGAACTTGTGTTTGCACATCTTTTCAGTGGAGTTAGAAAATTATTCGATGCCAATAGGAATATGCCCTTAGAAGGTGAATCTCGATTTAACGCGCTTAAAAAATCTTATTCTGCAGGAATTGAACTTAGAGGAAAGACCTTGGGAATTATTGGTTTTGGTAGAATTGGTCGAGAAGTGGCAAAAATAGCCTTGGGCCTGGGTATGAAAGTCATTGCCAGTGATAATGAGGTTGGGGAAGTTAAAATCTGCCTGGAATTCTATAATCATCAAAGTATAGAAATCCCTATAAAAACGGAACCGGTGGAAGAACTTATAAAACATTCGGATTTTATAACATTACATGTACCGGCTCAGCCTAAACCTATAATTGGTAAAGAAGAACTTAAAGCAATGAAGCCGGGGGTTGGTATTATTAACACTGCTCGAGGTGGTGTAATAGATGAGGTTGCCCTTCTAGAGGCTATAGAAAATGGGAAAGTAGCTTTTGCCGGTTTAGATACTTTTGAAGCAGAACCAAGACCAGCCATTAAACTACTTATGAACGAAAAACTATCCTTAAGCCCACATATTGGAGCTTCTACCTTGGAAGCACAAGAACGTATAGCTTTAGAACTTTCAAATCAAATAATTTCATACTTTAAAAAGTAGATTATAATAAAGCTTTAACGCCCTGAATTCTTTAAAAGACGTAAATTCATTTTATAAAAATAATGATTATGGCTTCTATTTTGGATTTATTAAATACTCAGACCGGAAATCAGTTGGTTAGTAAAGCTAGCATGAAAACTTCCGAAGAAGAAGGGAAAGTAACTTCCGTGCTTGGTATGGCTTTACCGCTGATTCTTGGTGCAATGAGACGCAATACAAAAGATCCACAAGGTGCCGAGAGCTTAAATAAAGCTTTACAAAATGAAAAGCATAATGGTGATGTATTAAATAAGCTGGAGGATAAAAATCCGGAAGAACTTATAGGAGAAGGTAGTAAAATTTTAAATCATGTATTGGGTACTAATCAAAGTGGAGTCAGCAAAACTGTTGCTGGTGCCCTCAATATGAATGAAGCTTCGGTTAACAGAATCCTTGAAATGGCTGCGCCTGTGGTGATGGGTTTACTGGGCCAGCAAAAAAGGAAAGATAATGTGGGTGCTTCCGGGTTATCAGATCTTTTAGATTCGGTTATGGGTTCCAGTTCTTCGCACGATCAGTCTTTGTTAGAAACTTTATTGGATGCCAATGGTGACGGTAAGATTACTGATGATGTGGCAGGGATGATCTTTGGTGGTAAAAAAGGAAAGAAAGGTGGAAGCTTACTTGGTGGAATGCTAGGTGGGAAATAAATTTAGGAATATATTTTGCACTATATTTTTACAGAGTTAAAAATCACCCCGTGTGAATAAAAAACAACAATGAAAAATTTCATATACATATTATTACTTGGATTATTTATTTATAGTTGTGGCAGCACGCGAAATAGAAATCTGGGAGATTCTCAGATTAATGAGGATACCGTGCGAATTGCTAATGATAGCCTTGAGTATGAAATTATAATTATTGAACCAGGATTTAATCTTTTTATAAATTCTATCGCAAAGCCAGAAGGTTATTACTCTCAGCAGTACCTGGAAAACAAAAACCGTTTGCTTGTTTCCGAGTATAATCAAAGAGTGAGACAACCCCAGCGCTATAACCCGAACCTTTATTTACAACAAATCAATTATAACCCATCGATAGATTATGGTTACGAGGTAAATTATTTATTGTACAATTATTTCGTTTTTTTCAGTAGGCATTACAATCAGGATTTTTCTGTACCTACGCGTATTTAACACTGATTATTTTAATTCTTCAAAGCTTTTAGTACTTTTGCCGTATGAATAAATTAAAAGCACGTTGGGGTATAGATTCTAATTGGCAAATTTTTATTATACTATTGGTTTTCGCCATTACGGGTTCTACTTCAGCCAAGTTGGCTGAACCTGTATGTAACCTTTTGGGAATCTACGAATCCTCATCGCATTGGGCAGTTTACTGGAGTGCCAGAATTATTCTAATATTTCCTATTTATCAGGTGTTATTAGTTAGCTTTGGCTGGATCTTTGGCCAGTTTCAGTTCTTCTGGGCATTTGAAAAGAAAATGTTAAGCCGACTGGGATTTTCTAAATTACTTCAATAAATTTCTTGAAAATTTTAAAGCACATATTCGCGATATTACTGGGAGCCTTACTTTTACTTCCAGTTGTAATTAGTTTCTCTCATATTTTCAGTGGTCACGGCCACGAATTATGTATTAATTATGCCGATGAACATTTTCACCAAAGCAACCTAGATTGCGATGTTTATTCCTATCATCAAAACCCGGCATTAACTGCAGCCTTTCCCTATTTTGAAACTCTTCAGGAAAAGCAGGTTAAAAAACAATTCTTTGATTTTTATCAATTTTTAAGTGATTATCAGAAGCTCTCTTTCGAGCTTCGCGGCCCACCATTGGCAGCCTAACATTTCGTTTAATTTGTTAGAAGTATAATTATTTAAAAACACATTATGAAAAGTTTACTTTTCTCATTGCTATTCTTAGCACTGAGCCCTATTATATATGCCCAAAATAGTCTCTCGGGCCAAATTACCAATGCTGAAAACGGAGATCCGGTTTTTAGTACAAATGTTTATTTTCCAGAACTAAGTAAAGGCGAAATGACCGATATTAATGGAAATTTCCACATAAAAAATATACCCAACGGAACCTTCAAGATCGTAATCTCCTCGGTTGGGTTTGCCACCTATTCGCAAGAACTAAGTTTTCCCGAAACAAAAAATTTAAATATCACTTTAGAGAAATCAGCCATAGAAATGGAAGAAGTGATTGTATCTACACCGTTTCACCAGTTACAAAGTGAAAATGTAATGCGTGTGGAACGTGAAAATGTCGCAGAATTAAATCGGAAAGGGGCCATAACCTTAAGTGATGGCTTAACCCAAATAGCCGGAGTAGAAAGTTTAACTACCGGGGTAGGAATTGGAAAACCAGTAATTAGAGGTTTAAGTTCAAACCGCGTTTTGGTTTATACACAGGGTATTCGGTTGGAAAACCAACAATATGGTGACGAACACGGTCTTGGTATAAGTTCAAAAGGTATTGCTAGTGTTGAGGTAATTAAAGGTCCCGCATCCCTGCTATACGGAAGTGATGCTATTGGTGGTGTACTGTACCTGAACCCTGAACGCTACGCTCCCCAAAATAAAACCGACGGGGAAATAGATCTAACTTACTTTAGTAATACGCTGGGCTACCAGGGAAGTGTAATGGCAAAAACTTCGGGTGAAAAATTAAAATTCCTGGCACGTGGAAGTTATGCGGCTCATAGTGATTACGAGACTGGGAACGGTGAAAGAGTAACCAATACGCGTTTTGATGAGACCGATTTTAAAGCGGGAGTGGGATACCAGGATGCTAAATTCAAAACTGACCTTAGGTACAATTTCAATAAATCTAAGATAGGAATACCAGAGGAAATTGGGTTGCAGACAACACAGAAAACACCACTTCTACCCTATCAGGAAATTGACAATCATATTGTAAGTCTGGAAAATAAACTTTATTTAAAAAATTCCAGTCTAGACTTTAAAGTTGGTTATCAGTATAATAACCGAAAGGAATTTGAAGAACATCATCATGAAGAAGACCATAGTGAAGAAGAACCTGGAGAACATATGGAACACCAAGAGGAAGAAGATACGAAGCATGCTGCTTTGGAAATGCATCTTGAAACCTTAAACTATAACCTGAAGTATAATTTACCCAAAAGCGGAAGGTTTGAAACTATTTTGGGTCTGCAAGGAATGCATCAAACAAATACCAATTACGGTGAAGAAATTTTAATCCCGAATGCTACAACTACGGATTTTGGAGTTTTTGCCACTACGCACGTTCATTTCGATAACTGGGATTTTCAGGGAGGATTAAGATTTGATACCCGCCATATTGATAGTGAAGCTGTAGAAGTACATCTTGAAGATGAACATAATGGTGAAGCACATGCGGAAGGAGGAGACATTGCGGCTATAAATAATGCTTATAAAAGCATCAACGGGGCATTAGGTGCGAAGTATAATCTTTCCGAAAAATTAAGCACAAGGCTTAATTTTGCTACTGGTTTCAGGGCACCTAATTTATCGGAATTAACCTCCAACGGGGCTCATCACGGGACCAACCGCTATGAAGTCGGAAATGAGAATCTCGATAATGAACAGAATTTCCAGGTAGATCTTTCCTTAGAATGGCGAAATAAACATTTTGAAGCTTTCGTTAATGGATTTCACAATACGATAAATAATTATATTTATTTGCAACCCACTGGTGCGCTATTAGAAGAAAACCCGGTTTTCGAATATATTCAAAATGATGCTGAATTGTACGGAGGGGAAATTGGCGTACATATTCACCCCCATCCGTTAGACTGGTTACATTTAGAAAGCACTTTTGAAACTGTTACTGGTAAACGGGATAATGGTACATATCTACCGCTAATCCCAGCCAATTCCCTAACCAATACGTTGCGATTAGAATTCGAAAATGCAAAAGAAAAGATCTATAGCAAATATATTTTTTTAAGACATAAAAATGTTTTCGGTCAAAATAATGTAAGTGAATTTGAAACTCGCACCGATGGTTATGGACTTCTAGGGGCGGGATTCGGTGGTCAATTAGCGATCAATGCTACAGAAATGAGGATCGGGGTAAGTGCGAATAACATCTTGAATAAAGACTATATCTCTCATTTATCCCGGTTAAAACCAGACGGCATCTCCAATATTGGAAGAAATATTTCCGTTTCGGTTAGGTGGTTGTTTTAATATAAATATCCTTATAAAAGTCCCTTAAATTTATATATACAAGACCTCGCAGGCTTTATACCTTAGAGGTCTTGTTTTATTATACTACAATTTTCTTTTTGCCTTCAACCTCGGGATTATTTTTTTCAATATCGTCAATGCGAGTTAAATCTTTTTTCTTCCTATCTTTCAAAAAGCTATACGCCGCAATTCCAGCTCCAGCCGCTACTGCTCCTACTCCAAGTGCACTTGCCGGTTTTTTGAGGATCATTTTTCCCGCTTTAAAAATCACAGCCCTTTTCAGCCAGGTAATTCCTTTTTTTACTACTTGATTATTCATGATTTTATTTTTATTGAATTTATCCAAACTAATCTTTATGCTATAAATATCGCGGTAATTCTGCTTTCGGAACGTTAAAGAGGTTTCAAATAACACAGATTTAACGGTTTACATTCAAAATTAAAACCAAAAAAAAGGGAAACCCTTTAATTGATTTCCCATTTCAAATTCCCCTAAAAAATATTGCTAATAACTCTCAACCTCTATTGTTCTTGGTTCATTCATTTCCTTCTTCCATATAAAAGTATATAAATACATCAGGGTAAAAGTTGGAATAAGGTCCGTTCCCGGCAGTATTTCCTCCAAAAAGACAAATACGGAGGCAAATTTACCTTTTTTTCCAGGATACATTTCACTCATTTTTCTGGCTGCAAATGGTGCCCATAATAAATCTAGAAATGGTCCTACAAAAGGAATTGCTATAGTAGCCATACCAATAGCATCATAGCCCAGACTTTTTATAAGTAATTTATTTTTTAAAAGTTTCATCTTAATATCTTTATTCAATGCTGAACAAATAAAGTGCCAGATTACTATTTAAGATTGGAGCTAATGAGTTTTAAAAACTCATTTCGAGTTTCAATTTTTTCAAATTGTCCTCGAAATCCGGAAGTGGTTGTGGCGCTATTTTGCTTTTGTACCCCGCGCATCATCATACACATATGCACAGCTTCGATAACCACCGCAACTCCTTTTGGTTGCAGCGTATTGTTAATGCATTCTAAAATATTATGTGTTAAACGCTCTTGTACCTGTAACCTACGAGCAAAAACATCTACAACACGTGGTAACTTGCTTAAGCCTACAATATGTCCGTTGGGTATATAGGCTATATGGGCTTTCCCGAAAAAAGGCAGCATATGATGTTCACAAAGCGAATACAATTCTATGTCTTTTACCACCACCATTTCATCATAACTCTCTTTAAACATAGCTTCTTTAAGGATGGTTTCCGCATCCATTTTATACCCCTGAGTAAGAAACTGCATAGCTTTTGCCGCGCGCTCTGGTGTTTTTTCTATCCCTTCTCTACTAATATCTTCCCCAATTCCTTCAAGGATTGCCTGGTAATTTTTCTGAAGTCCATCTGTAACTTCAATATTATATTCTTCTTTAAATTTATACATTGCTATTTCAGTTTATCTGAGAAGACTTCAGTTAATTTTTTTATTTTAGGATCTATGATAAATTGGCAATATGGTTGTTGTCTATGCTGATTATAAAAATCCTGATGTTCCTTTTCTGCAATATAAAAATCCTTTACAGCACTTAATTCTGTTACGATCCTCTTATCAAAAATGCCTTTTTTCTCCAACTCCTCCATCACTTTTTCTGCAATTTCTTTTTGAACCTGGGAATGATAAAAAATAGCACTGCGATACTGAGTACCTACATCATTTTGTTGTCGATTTAAGGTGGTTGGGTCGTGGGTTGCAAAAAACACATATAATAAATCCTGAAAACTTATGACTTCAGGATTAAATCTAATCTGAATTGCTTCGGCATGGCCGGTTCTTCCAGTAATAATTTCACGATAAGCAGGATTTTTTATAGATCCTCCGGTAAATCCCGAAAGCACTTGTTCTACGCCCTTTAAACGTTGAAAAACTGCTTCCGTACACCAGAAACAACCTCCTGCCAAGGTCACCAGTTCTAAATTGTCTGAATTCATAAATTAATTTTGTTTAGCAAATTTAAGGTATTAATAAACAAATAACTTATAATTTAACGGGATTTTAAATCGATTTTTCATTAAACATACTACTTATAGCTTTGGAGTTTTCTTTAATTTGGCTAATTTTCCCGAGCCTTAAAGCAAAAAAATGATATTAGCTAAAAATATTCATAAATATTACGGAGACCTACACGTTCTAAAAGGTCTTGATCTTCATATCGAAAAAAGTGAAATTGTTTCTATCGTAGGAGCATCTGGAGCGGGGAAAACCACTTTACTTCAAATATTGGGGACTTTGGATAAACCACAAAAAGACAAAGATTCCACACTACAAATTAACAATATTGATATTTATGGACTATCCTCGAAGGAACTATCTAAATTTAGAAATAAAAACATTGGTTTTATTTTTCAGTTCCACCAGTTATTACCTGAATTTACGGCTATAGAAAACATTTGTATTCCGGCATTTATCCAGAATATGCCAAAAAAAAAGGCTGAATTACGGGCTACTGAACTTTTAGGTTTCTTAGGGCTTCAAAACCGCGCAAGGCATAAACCGGGAGAACTTAGTGGAGGCGAACAACAACGAATTGCAGTGGCCAGGGCCTTAATTAACAATCCCGCCGTAATTTTTGCTGATGAACCTTCCGGAAATTTAGATACCGAATCTGCCGAAAACCTTCACCGATTATTTTTTAAATTAAGGGATGAGTTCCAACAAACTTTTGTAATTGTAACCCATAACGAAGAACTGGCGGATATGGCCGATAGAAAGATAATAATGCAAGATGGGATGATTATAGACAAAAAAGAAATTTAATCAGTTTGAACAAAAGTGAACTCAAATCATTTCTCGATTTTAAAGCGGAGCAGTATAATACTCCAGAATTCATAGAATCAGATCCCATACAAATTCCTCACCATTTCAATCAAAAAGAAGATATTGAAATCTCAGGTTTTCTTACTGCCACCATCTCCTGGGGAAATCGAAAAAGTATTCTTAAAAACGCTAATCTTTTAATGGATATGCTGGATCGCAGTCCATACGACTTTGTTTTGAATCACTCGCAAAGTGATTTAGAAAATCTCACCGGATTTGTACACCGCACTTTCAACGAAGCTGATTTACTTTATTTTATTAAAGCCTTAAAAAATATTTACAAAAACCATGAGGGGCTGGAAACCGTTTTTACTAAAAACGCTGAAAAAGATTCACTTCAACTCTCCATTCATAAATTCAAAAAAATATTTTTTGAAATCCCACATTCACTGCGAACACAAAAGCACGTCAGCGATCCCTTGAAAAATTCTGCTGCCAAGCGAATAAACATGTACCTGAGATGGATGGTAAGGAAAGACCAGTCGGGTGTTGATTTTGGAATATGGAAAAAATTACATTCCGCTCAATTAAGTTGTCCTTTAGATGTGCATTCGGGGAATGTGGCTAGAAAATTAAACTTGTTAAAACGAAAAGCTAATGATGCCAAGGCTTTAGTTGAATTGGATACTGCCCTTAGGAAGCTGGATCCGGCAGATCCCGTTAAATATGATTTTGCTTTATTTGGCCTAGGAGTGTTTGAAAAATATTAGGATAAATTTAACAAGTTATGTTTAATTTTGTTAAATTTGATTAAATTCAATTTATCCTATGTTACATCCAGCGATTCCAGATAACGAAAGCCAACGACTGAAAGCGCTTCAGGATGCCAATATTTTGTACTCCCCTTCTGAAGAAGAATTCGATAATATCACTCAGCTGGCTTCCTTTATCTGTAAGACACCCATAGCATTAATTTCCCTGGTTGGTGAAAAGGAGCAATGGTTTAAATCAAAATTTGGCACAAAGCTCTGCTCTTCAGATCGAGATCTTTCTTTTTGCAGCCACGCGATATTAGAGCCCGAAAAATTAATGGAAATTGAGGACACTAGGTTAGACGTTCGTTTCCATGATAATCCTTTTGTAACAGCTGAAAAGGACCCTATAATTTATTACGCAGGAATGCCTCTTAAGGATCACAATCAAATGGTTTTAGGAACGCTTTGTGTGATAGATTCTCAACCAAACAAATTAGACGTTGCACAGAAAAAGGCTTTAAGGTCTTTAGCCAAGCAGGTAGAGATTCTTCTCGAATTGAAACGTAAGAATGATTATTTAGAAAATATTAAAAAAGAGCTAAACGAACATAATACCTTGCTTAAAGATTTTGCAGGGGTGGTTTCCCACGATATGAAAATGCCACTGGCAAATATGATTATCACAGCAGATATACTCAAAGCAAAGTTTGGGGGAAAACTGGGGGAAGAAGGATTGGAGTATTTAAAAAACTTAAAACAAGCTGGATTAAGACTTAGTGGTTATATCAATGGAATTTTGGACCATTATGAAAGTGATAAAATTGCTGCATCTACTAATGAAGAATTTGACGTTCATCAATTATTAGAAGAAATCATAGATCTTTTTAATATTACTGAAGATTGCATCATTAATCTTCCTGAAGAGAATACAATTATTAGCTCTAACCGTGCCGCATTGGAGCAGATATTTTTAAATTTATTGGGAAACAGTCTAAAATACAATGATAAACCAAAAATTATCATCGATATTGAATGCTCTCATAATCCTGATTTTTACTATTTCAGTATTAAAGACAACGGTATAGGGATTCCCAAGGAAAAAGAGGACGATATTTTCAAAATATTTACTACTGTAGCTAAAACTGATCGTTCCGGAAATAAAGGTAATGGCATCGGCCTTTCTACTGTTAAAAGACTAGTTGGTAATTTGGGAGGAAATCTAAAAGTAGATTCCAAATTGGGCAAAGGCACGTGTTTTAATTTTTCGATAAGAATAAAACCTCAATCCTAGCTGCTTTTTATGGATAATTCCAGAATTTTTATTAACTTATAATAACCAGTGAGGAGGTAATCTTAAATGATTAAAAACTGGAAAGTTTCACCGCTTTATCCAGATGGAAAGTCTCGCCCGGTAAGTAGAAAATAGCAGATAAAATGCAACAAGGATATGTTTCTTCAAACGAAAAACTACGTAGGGCAGCACTGGCCGAATATGCTATTTTCAAATCGGGTGAGGATAAAGATTACGATCAACTCACTTTTTTAGCTGCAAAAATTTGCCAAACTCCTATAGCCACCATTAGTATTATAGGAAAAAATGATATTTGGTATAAATCCGTTTACGGAGCCCAGTTAGAGGAAATTCCGCGTGAGAATTCCTTTTGCGAACGTACTATTTATGCCGATGAGAAAATCTTTATCATTAATTCCAGAGACCATTCCGAGTTCTTTAGGAATGCAAAAGAAATCTACGATCGTGAGTTTCATTTCTATGCTGGTGTACCATTATTAAACCCGCAAGGTCACGCCATAGCAGTTTTTTGCATTTTTGACACCCAAATCAGAAATTTAGACGAAGAGCAGAAAAAAGCACTGCTCGCTTTGGCAAACCAGAGTCTTAATCTATTTGAATCTCGGAAACAAAGAACTAAACTGCAACACGTTCAACGAAAATTAAAGCAAAAATACAAAGACCTGGAAAAATTTGCGAGCCTGGTCTCACATGATATTAAATCGCCCTTGGCGAACATTATTTCCTTAACTGAATTGCTCAAGGATGAAAACAAAGAAAAACTAGACGAACAAAGCAGGCAGTATCTGGATTTTTTAGTAGAGTCTTCCTATTCACTTCGAAATTATGTAGACGGAATCCTAAGTTTTTACCGCAGTGATCATATTCTTGAAAAAGATTTTGAGGATGTTCACCTGCCGGCATTATTAAAAAAGATTACCGATTTATATTCGTTGGATGAAAATGTACAGATCACTTATCCGGACTATGGTCATCTAAAAAATGTAAATAAAGCTGCGCTTAGCCAGGTTTTTATGAACTTAATCAGTAATGCTTTAAAATATAACAATAAGGACGTTCGGAAAGTTGATATTAGCTTTAAGACCACAGAAACTTATTATTGCTTTTCTGTAAGTGATAATGGGAATGGGATGAATACTAATGATACCGGGAAGATCTTTCAACTCTTCTCCACTCTAGATGCTAAGGATAGGGAGGGGAATCCCGGCAGCGGCATTGGACTTGCTACGGTAAAAAAACACATAGATCAAATGCAGGGTTCCATTGATGTTATTTCAGAAAAGGGAAAAGGCAGTACTTTTAAATTCAAAATTAAACGACCCTAGCTTAAATTCCATTTCATATATTTGAAAAACTTTTGAAAGCTTTATGGAATTTAAACAGCCGGAATTACTTTATGCCCTGTTTTTACTACTCATACCACTGGCTGTTCATTTATTTCAATTACGTCGATTTCAAAAAGAAGATTTCACAAATGTGAAATTTCTAAAAAAAGTTATTCGGCAAACCAGAAAAAGCTCACAGTTAAAAAAATGGCTGGTTCTTGCCAGCAGGATGCTAATGTTAATAGCATTAATTCTCGCGTTTGCCCAGCCCTATTTTCCGGCCGAAAATCCTGAAAAAGTATCAAACCCTAAGGTGATCTTTTTAGATAATTCCTATAGCATGCAGGCCACTGGTGCAAAGGGTGAACTTTTGGCCACAGCCACTCAGGAGTTACTAGAAAGCCTGCCGGGGAAGGAAGAAATAAATCTTTTAACTCATGATAAAGAGTTTCGGGGTTACTCTGCAGAGGAATTAACTAAGGAACTTCAAGATCTTAATTTTGCTGAAAGTTCATTAGATTTTAATACTTTGAAACTAAAGGCAGAACAACTTTTAGAGGATACTGAAGGAGAAATAGATTTCATTTTAATTTCAGATTTTCAGAAAAACCTTAAGCTAGAAAAATTGACTGGCACCCCAAAAATCAACTACCATTTCATACCGTATATTCCTGAAAACACTCAAAATATCAGTATAGATTCGATGGGTATAAGTAATCGGGAAGCCAATGACATTAATTTAGAGGTTTTACTTAGCAGTACTTCAAAGATTCTAGAACCGGTAAGTATTTCAGTCTATAATAACCAAGAACTTATAGCCAAAACTGCTGTAAGCTTCCGAGATAATCTGCATGCAGAAACCAGTTTTAAAATTAATGCTGAAGAAATTTCTACCGGTATTATAAGCATTGAAGATGCTTCTTTAACATACGATAACTCCTTATTTTTTAGCATCAATAAACTTAAACCTGCTCAGGTAGTGATCATAACCAATGATATAGATGCCAGTTTTATACCCGGTATCCTTACTCTCCCAGAGTTTCATACTAAAATTTTTGAGATTGATCAAATTGATTTCAACACCCTTAATAAGGCAGACTTAATTATTCTCAACGAGTTGGAATCGCTCTCAGGAGCTTTGGAATCAAACCTGGTAAATCTTAAAAACAATGGAGCGGGCTTGGTAATTATTCCATCTAAAAATATTTCTTTAAATTCCTTTAACCATTTTCTAAATCTTCTTAATGCACCAAAATTTCAAGAATTAAAAACCCAGGAGAATTTAATCACCGAACTTAGTTTTGATCATCCTTTATTAACCGGAGTTTTTAAAGAACGAGTCGAGAATTTTGATTATCCAAAGGTCCGGTCCTATTATAATGTAACCAGAGGGAACCGGATTATTTCCTTTCAGAATAATGCAGGATTTTTACTGGAAGAAAATGGGATTTATTTATTTTCTGCGGCTTTGAATTCTGAAAATTCTAATTTCAGAAACTCTCCCCTAATAGTACCGGTTTTTTATAATATGGGACTTACCGCTTTAGAATTGCCGAATCTGTATTATGAAATAAATAAAGAAGATAAAATTAAAATTCCGCTACGTACCGGTCAGGATGAAGTCTTGCATATCGTTTCCGATTCTCAAGATTTAATTCCTCAGCAAGAGTCACTAGGCAATAACCTGGAAATTAATCTGGGGAAACTCGATATTGCCCCAGGGAACTATACATTGGAATATAAAAATGAAAACCAGGGCTACATAAGTTTTAATTCCCCCAGAAATGAAAGTAAATTGGAATATAAAATCCCAGAAGAAAAAGGTTCCATAAATAGACACCCCAATATAGCGTCTTATTTTGATGAAATAAAAGCAAATGACCAAAGCAACGAGCTTTGGAAACCCTTTGTTATTTTTGCATTGTTATTTTTAACCATAGAAATGCTTTTTTTGAAATATCTTAAATGACCAGACTGGTTATAAATTTTGGCAAACCCAAATAGGATTAAAATTATAAATAAATGAAGATACTCGTAAAATCGGTTAAAATTATAGATAAGCACACAGCTTACCACAATAAAAAGCTGGATATTCTAATTGAAAACGGGATTATAAAAAAAATTGGAAAAGATCTTACCATTAAAGCGGCTAAAATTCTTAGCCATAAGAATCTTCACATTTCAAGGGGCTGGTTTGATAGTAGTGTAAGTTTTGGAGAACCAGGTTTTGAAGAGCGTGAAACTATAGAAAACGGCCTGGATACTGCCGCTAAAAGTGGATTTACCAACATTGTTTTAAATCCAAATACTTACCCGGTAATCGATAATAATAGTGCGATTACTTCTATAATTTCGAAAGCGATGAATCACCCGGTAACACTTTTTCCAACCGGCGCGCTAACTATAAAAAGTGAAGGTGTAGATTTAGCCGAACTTTTTGATATGAAACAAGGAGGAGCTATAGCCTTCGGAGATTATAAACGAGCAGTAAAAAACCCCAATTTGCTAAAAATAGCACTCCAATACGCCCAAAATTTTGATGCTTTAGTGCAATCTTTTCCACAGGAAGATCGAATCGCAGGCAAGGGAATGGTGAATGAAGAAAAAAACAGCACCTCTTTGGGTTTAAAAGGTATCCCAAACCTGGCCGAAGAATTACAGATTACCAGAGATCTCTATCTTTTGGAGTACACCGGTGGAAAACTGCATATTCCTACTGTTTCCACTAAGAAATCGGTGGCCTTGATCCGCCAGGCCAAAAAGAAAGGTCTGGATGTAAGCTGCAGCGTTGCTATTCATAACTTGATCTTTACCGATGAGCTCTTAAATGATTTTGACACCAATGCTAAAGTTTTGCCACCACTAAGAACCAAAGAAGATATAAAAGCGCTACTAAAAGGAGTAAAAGATGGAACTATAGATATGATTACCAGCGATCATTCTCCGATTGACATAGAACATAAAAAGGTGGAATTCGACAATGCCCTGTATGGAAGTATCGGCCTGGAATCTGCATTTGGAGCTTTGCATACTCTTTTTTCAACTGAAGATGTTGTTGAAATCCTATGCAGGGGAAAACAAAGGTTTGGTCTTGAAGACAGGGAAATTAAAGAGGGCAATCCTGCAGATCTGAGTTTGTTTATTCCGGATGAAAATTATGTGTTTTCTAAGGCAAATATTTTTTCAACTTCAAAAAATAGCATTTTTGTAGGCCATCAACTAAAAGGAAAAGCTCTGGGAATTATTACCAAGGCAGGAGATTTCGGTTTAAATTTCCTTACTTAATTTATTACCTTTATAAATTAAAATAACACCTTATGAAAACTGTAGCCGAAGAAGGAAAAACACCTGCTATTGTTGCCTATCTTACCATAATTGGCACTATTATCGCCTATTTTATGAATAATGAACATAAAAATCCGTTTGCTTCATTTCATATTAGACAGGCATTTGGTATTCATGTAACTTTTTACGTTCTTGGAGTTTTGGTCGGTCTGTTTGACAGCTGGTTAATTACATCCGCCTTTTATGTCTTTATAGCAGTATTAGGAATATACGGCCTGGTAACAGCAATACAGGGCGAACAAAAAGAAGTGCCTATTATGGGCACATATTTTCAAAAATGGTTTAGTACAATACAATAGATGGATACCAAAGCACTTTCACTGGAATATCTTATAAGAAAACCGAAAAAACAGACAAAAAAGTCACCATTACTCCTTATGCTTCACGGATATGGAAGCGATGAGAGTGATCTTTTCTCTTTTGCTGAAGAATTACCAGATGAATTATTTATTATTTCGGTAAGAGCGCCTTTGGCAATGCAGCCTTATGGAAATGCATGGTATGAAATTCACTGGGATAACCAGGATGGGAAATTTAGTGACGACCATCAGGCTAAAGAATCCAGGGAGCTAATTTCAAAGTTTATTGATCAAGCCATTGAGGCCTACAATCTGGATGCTGAAAACGTTACTCTTCTAGGTTTTAGCCAGGGCAGTATTTTAAGCTATGCGGTTGCACTCTCCTACCCTGAAAAAGTCAAAAATGTTATAGCCCTTAGCGGTTATATAAATAAGGGGATATTAAAAACAGGATTTGAGAAAAACGATTTTTCAAACTTATCATTTTACTGTTCTCACGGTTCTGCTGACCAGGTAATTCCAGTAGAATGGGCGAGAAAGACCAAACCTGTATTGGATGAACTTAACATTGAAAACAGCTATTCCGAATTTCCGGTAGGTCACGGCGTGGCTCCGCAGAATTTTTTCGAATTACGTGAATGGCTTAAAACCCGAATTTAATTCGACGGATAAAGAAAGGATTTTTCCGCCTTAAGATCGAGTTTACCTTCCTCATCTATTGAATAGGTGAAAAAGACCTCACCCCAGTAAGTTCCATCTGTAAAATCGGCAATTATCCATTTATGGTTTAATATCTTGATTTTATTGATGTGCATATTGCCATCCATTCCCGCAAATGGTACATACGAATTATCGGTATTCACCTCATTGTGCCCTATTAACTCGTTTTCAATAGCTTCAGAAACAGTTACGGCTTCAATACCTCTGTCTTCAAAATAGCTCATCGCGTCTCCATTATCTAACAAAGTAAAATAATCGGAATTCTTGTTAAGTAAGGCTATAGAATCGTTTTTTAGTTCCAGGTTTTGGACTTCTTCTCTCAAAGCCTGAATATCGGCATCCCTGGAATCAAGAATTTTTTTATCATTCACATAAATAAAAATGGTAAACAATAGAGAAAAAATAAACAGGTAAAGCAATAAATTTTTACTCATTTTAAATGTGGATTTTTAGGTTATCATATGCAACATATACATTTTCCGGGAGTTTCTGCTGCACTTCATCGTGAAAGCCGAGCAAATGACTTATATGGGTTAAATATGCTTTCTCTGGCTTAACCCTGGCAATAAATTCTAAAGCTTCTTCCAGGTTTAAATGAGAATGATGGGGCTCAATTCTTAAAGCAGTAATTACCAGAACTTTTACACCATCAAGCTTTTGTACCTCCTTTTCTTCAATAGATTTAAGATCGGTGAGGTAGGCGAAATCTTTAAGTCTGAATCCAAAAACCTGCAATCGGTTGTGTTTAAAATCTATAGGCGTAATTTTTAAATCCTTAAAATAAAATGCCTCGTTTACAATTTCGTGTTCAATTACACCCGGTGCCCCCGGATATTTATTGGTTGACGTGAAAATATATTCGAAACGTTTTCGTAAAGATTCTAAAACACGTTTATGGGCAAAAATTGGGATATCTCCCTGCCGGAAGAAAAAAGGTCTAATATCATCTAAACCCGCGGTATGGTCATTGTGCTCGTGAGTATATAGAATGGCATCCAGGCTTTCTACCGGATTGGCAAGCATTTGCATCCTGAAATCAGGCCCGCAATCTATAAGAATGTTATAGCCCTCCCACTTTACCAAAACCGACACACGCAGGCGTTTGTCTTTAGGATTTTCACTTAGACAAACCGGGTGTTTGCTACCAATAATGGGAATTCCCTGTGAGGTGCCAGTGCCTAAAAATATTACTTCCAAGAATTGTTTGTTTTAAGCAAAAGTAAAGATATTTTTTTTCAATACCTTACCGTTTTTAGTACCTTTGATATACACAAAAAAGAAATCACACCTAAAAGAAAAATTATGCCAATTACAATAATGGGCGATAAGGAATTTGAAAATGTTCCTTCTATAAAAAGCAAAGCACTCCGCATTAATTTAAATGAAAATATTTACGGAACGTTTTCAGAAATCGGTGCTGGTCAGGAAACTGTTAGGAATTTTTTTAGAGCCGGAGGTGCATCGGGAACTATTGCTAAGGCGATGAGTGCTTATGATAAAGACTTTAGTGATGCAATTTATGGAGTTGAAAATGACAGAAGATATGTAACGGAAGCGAGGTTAAAAAAAATGCTTTCCCATGAAATTGGCTTAATTGAGCAGCGAATTTCTCGCGAAAAACACCCCGATAAACTTTTCTTTAGCTACGCCAATACGGTTGCAACTATAGATTTTGCAAAAAAATATAAAGGACATGGATGGGTAGGAATTAAATACCAGGTAAGCCCTAAGGAAGATTATAACGAAATTATTCTTCATGTAAGATTCCACGAAACCGATGCCCGTCACCAGCAAAATACCCTTGGAATCCTTGGTGTAAATCTTATTTATGGTGCATACTATAAATACGATAACCCTAAGAAACTATTGCGTTATCTCTACGATCATATAGATAAGGACCAAATTGAAATCGATACTATAAATTTTAGTGGACCGCGTTTTGAAGGAGTAGACAATCGTCTTATGAGCCTACAACTGGTTAAAAATGGAATGACTGATGCCGTAATGTTTGCCCCTGATGGTAATAATGTACTTCCTGCAAAAATTCTTTATAAGAAGAACATTCTAGCCCTGCGAGGAAGTTTTAGACCGGTGACCAAGGTAAATATGGACATGTATGAACGTTCGCTGGAATTATTTTTAAAAGAGAGCAAGGTTGAGAAAGAAAACACTGAAGTAATTTTTGAAATAACACTTTCCAACCTTAGAGCTGAAGGTGAAATTGATGAACGCGATTTTATGGACCGGGCTGAACTACTATGTTCCCTGGGACAAACGGTAATGATCTCCAATTTTCAGGAGTATTATCGCGTGGTTGAATATTTCTCCAGATATTCAAAGCAACGAATGGGATTAACTATGGGAGTCAATAACCTGGTTGACGTATTCGATGAAAAATATTACAGACATCTAAGTGGTGGCATCCTGGAAGCCTTTGGAAAACTGTTCTTTAAGGATCTCAAGGTATACCTCTATCCGCTTAAAGATCCTGAGACAGGAGAGATCACAACCAGCGAAAACCTGAAAGTTCATCCTAGAATGAAAGAGTTGTACAAATTTTTTAAATATAATGGAAGAGTTGAGGATATTGAAAATTACAATCCCGAAATTCTGGATATTTACTCAAGAGAAGTGCTTCAAATGATAAGTGAGGGAAAAGAAGGCTGGGAAGATATGTTGCCGGAAACAACTACAAAAATGATTAAGGAGCACAATCTTTTTCACTATAAAGAGAACAAGAAAAAAGCAGAAACTGAAGTTTAGTTCCTGAAACGTTTAAACAAAAAAATCCGGATGATCAATCCGGATTTTTTTATGAAATTATTTTACAAACAGCGCCTTATGCTACCCGCTCTATTCTAGCACCAAGTGCTTTTAAACGTTCGTCAATATTTTCGTAACCCCTGTCTATTTGTTCAATATTATGTATAGTGGATGTTCCTTTAGCTGAAAGTGCCGCAATAAGCAAGGAAATCCCCGCTCGAATATCTGGAGATGTCATTGTCGTAGCTTTTAATTGCGATTGAAAATCATGTCCAATTACCGTAGCTCGATGAGGATCACATAAAATAATCTTGGCCCCCATATCAATTAACTTATCTACAAAGAACAAACGACTTTCAAACATTTTTTGATGAATAAGTACACTCCCCCGAGCCTGAGTAGCAACTACCAGTAATATACTCAACAAATCTGGAGTAAAACCAGGCCAGGGTGCATCACTAATATTCATAATAGAGCCATCTATAAAACTCTGCACTTCATAACCATTTGTATGAGCCGGAATAAAAATATCATCCCCTTTACGCTCAATGGTAATTCCTAATTTTCTAAATGTAGTTGGAATGATACCCAACATATCCCATCGAACATTTTTAATGGTAATTTCGCTTTTGGTCATAGCTGCAAGCCCTATCCAAGAGCCTATTTCGACCATATCCGGTAAAATTTTATGGTGGCAACCCTTTAAGGAATCCACTCCCTCAATATTTAAAAGATTAGAACCAACACCACTGATTTTAGCACCTATAGAGTTCAACATATTGCAAAGTTGCTGGAGATAAGGCTCACAGGCAGCGTTGTAAATCGTAGTTGTTCCTTCAGCAAGCACAGCAGCCATTACAATATTAGCAGTACCGGTAACTGAAGCTTCTTCAAGAAGCATGTAAGCCCCTTTTAATCCATTTGGTGCTTCTACTCCGTAGAACCGCTCTTCTTTATTGTATCTGAATTCAGCGCCCAATTTAATAAAGCCTTCAAAATGGGTATCTAATCTTCTTCTACCAATTTTATCACCTCCCGGTTTTGGTATAAATCCTTTTCCAAACCTTGCAAGTAATGGTCCAACGATCATAATTGAGCCTCTTAACCCACTACCGTCTTTTTTAAATTGATCACTACTTAGATAATCTAAATCCAGATCGTTACTTTTAAAGGAATAGCTTCCCTTTCCAAGTTTTTTGATTTTAACGCCCAGATGTTCCAGAAGCTGAATTAGCTTATTCACATCCAGAATATCCGGAATATTTTCAATTACAATTTCATCTGAAGTCAATAAAACGGCACAAAGAATTTGCAGGGCCTCATTTTTAGCACCTTGAGGCTGAATTTCGCCACTCAGTTGCTGCCCGCCTTCAATTTGGAAAGTTCCCATGAAAGTAAAGTATTATTTAGTAGCGCTTACGTCCACCTCCACCTTTGCGGTTGGATTTTTTAGGATTATTGTTTTTACCGGTATGCTTTTTCTTATTTCTAATAAGGTTGGAAGCATCGCTAAGATCTTCATCGGCGTTTTTCAAATTAATTTTTCCCCCGCTAAGTTCACGAAGATGCTCAAAGATCACATCATCTTCTACGGTATCCCGGTTCCAATTCAGGTAGGACTTTTTCATATGGTTGGCTATGGTTAAAACCAAACCTTCTTTTAGGGGTCCTTCTTCCCAATCCTTAACCTCATTAATCATTCGGTTTATATTATTTCCGTAGAAACGATATTTTGGAAAGTTCTGAGGATAACCTAGCATCTCTGGACGCTCTGCTAGCATTTCCTTTGTCGGCTTAGGAAAAGGTGATTCCACATCAAGCTTAAAATCACTAATTATAAATAACTGATCCCATAATTTATGCTGAAAATCGGGCACGTCACGAAGGTGTGGTTGCATATTGCCCATTACCGCAATAATAGATTTCGCAACCTGGTTTCGCTCTTTATCGTCTTCAATTTCTATGGCTTCTTCCACCATTTTTTGAAGATGTCTTCCGTATTCGGGAATAATTAAGTGTCTCCTTTCGGAGTTATATTCTAATGCGTGTGTCAAAATTGAAATTTATAAGGTGATACTTTAATGTAGAAGTTAATCGCTGCAAAATACTAAATATTATCGGGATAGATAAAATTTTACGAATTTAAAATTAAAGGGAGATTACACCATCTACCTTTTGAGCAACTTCTTTATACTTTTCTATTACCGCATCTGGATTTTTCATTCGCACATTAACCGAAGTACTTATATAAGTTCCTTTTTTGGATTTTCTGGTGGTAATAACTGCTCCCATATTATCAAAAATCTTATCGATAATTTTCACCTGATTTGACTTTGCGGGAACTATAAATTTATAGAGATATTCAGATGGCCACAGAGATGTATCCTGTAACTGTGATTTCAATTTGGTATAAAATTCTTCCTGATCTTTCGCTCCACTCATAATAACTTAATTTTAGGCTGCAAAGATACATAGAATGCATACATTTTTATAATCAATTTCAAATGTCGAAATTTGCAGCGTGAAAAAGCAGAAAATAGTAATTACCGGCGGTCCCGGTACCGGAAAATCTTCTATAATTCGCCAACTTGAAAAACACGGCTACGAATGCCTTCATGAAATTTCAAGACAGGTAACTTTAGAAGCTCAAAAACAGGGAATAGATCAGTTATTTCTTGAAAAACCTTTGTTCTTTAGTGAAAAATTGCTAGAAGGTCGAAAAATTCAGCATCGTGAAGCAGATATGATTCCAGCTTCAACTATTTTTATCGATCGCGGCATTCCTGATGTACTGGCTTATATGGATTACTTTAAAACCGAATATTCCACTTACTTCTCCGATGCCTGTACCGAGTATTCGTATGACAAGATTTTCTTTTTACCACCCTGGGAAGAAATCTACCAAAGTGATAATGAGCGTTACGAATCTTTTAAAGAAGCGAGTTTAATCTCAAAGCATCTTTTTGAAACTTATAAAACATACGGCTACACCCCTATTGAAGTTCCCAAAACCTCAGTAATTGATAGAACCATGTTTATTTTAAACCAAATTTGATCAAGGCTATTTGCAAAATGCACAACATATATTAAAAAAATACTGGGGTCATACATCTTTCAGGCCACTCCAGGAACCTATTATAAATAGGCTCCTGGAGCAAAAGAATGTGCTTGCCTTAATGCCGACAGGTGGAGGTAAATCCCTTTGTTTTCAGCTCCCCTCTTTAATGCAGGAAGGAATTTGTATTGTGATTTCCCCCCTGGTAGCTTTAATGGAGGATCAGGTTAAAGGGCTTCAGAATAAAGGTATAAAAGCGATGGCTCTAACCGGAGGTATGGGTTATCGCGAACTGGATACCGCTCTTGATAATTGTATCTATGGAAATTATAAATTTCTTTATTTATCCCCTGAAAGACTCCAGCAGGACCTGGTGCAGGAGCGTATTAAACTGATGAATGTGAACCTTATCGCCGTGGATGAGGCACATTGCATTTCGCAATGGGGTCATGATTTTAGACCGGCTTACCGCAATATTTCTTTTTTAAAAGATTTAAAAAATGGGACCCCATTTATTGCTCTTACTGCGACGGCTACCCTAACCGTGGTAAAAGATATTCTAAAAGAGTTAGCACTGGAAGATATCGAAGTGCTAAAAGATTCCTTTTATCGTGAAAATATTTCATACAATGTTTCTATAGCCGAAAACAAATTTAATCGATTAAAACAACTCCTGAAGAATAAAAATGAAACGGCTATAGTTTATGTTAGAAGTAGAAAGGCAAGTCTGGAGATCGCTGATCTATTAAACAAAAGTGGTTATAAAGCTGATACTTTTCATGGTGGATTACTGCCAAAAGAAAAAACCAAAAGGTTAAATGACTGGTTAGAAAACAAAAACCATATAATCGTTGCTACTACGGCATTCGGAATGGGAATTGACAAATCCGATGTAAGGCAGGTGGTTCATTTAAATCTTCCTGAATCCTTAGAAAGTTATTTTCAGGAAGCTGGCAGAGCCGGAAGAGATGGAAAAAAAGCAGTGGCAACTATTATCTCCAATAAAAGTGATATTCCTGTTTTAAAGAACCAGTTTCTGGGTAATTTACCACAACTGGAAGATGTTAAATTGGTCTATAAAAAGCTGAATACTTACTTCAGAATCGCTTATGGCGAAGGAGCACAGACCGAATATAATTTTAGTTTTTCCGAATTCTGCGCTCAGTACGAACTTCCATTTTCAAAAACCTACCAAGTACTTCAGCTTTTAGACCGGTGTAGCATAATTAAACTTTCAAAGGAATTTCATAAGAAAACCAGTATTCATTTTACTATTTCAGCCAAGCAACTTCAGTATTACGTAGATCAAAATCAGAAATACGAAAATTTTGTAAAAACAATTTTGAGAAACTATGGCGGAATTATGGAAAATAAAACCGCTATTGACCTGGCCTGGGTTTGCAAAAAATCTAAGTTGGACCAAAAAATAGCCCTTAAATTTCTCAAAGAACTGGAAAAAGATCAGGTTTTAGAATATGTTTTTGCAGAGCAAGACTCAACTGTATTATTTTTGGTTCCAAGGGAAGATGATTCCGTGATTTTTCCACTGGTGCCTTATATAAGACAACATAATATATCTAAACAAAAAAAAATCGATTCTGTTTTAACTTATTTAGAAAACGATTCGATTTGCAGAAGTAAACAACTTTTAACATACTTTGGAGAAGTACAAATTGAAAATTGTGGAATTTGCTCTGTTTGCCAAAAACAAGCTGCACCTTTGACAAATGAACTTAAAAATATGATTTATAAGGAAATAATGAAAGTATTGAAAAGCTCTGAAACTTCCTCTCAAGAGCTTTTCAAAACTATAAATTTTCCTAAAGATCAGGTTTTAGAAGTTTTGCGATTACTCATAGAAAAGGAATTAATTTCCATAAAATCAGGGAATATTTATAAAATAAATAAATGATGAAATCATTAAGAATAGTATTTATGGGTACACCAGATTTCGCGGTGACCAGCCTGGAAAGCATCTTAAATGCTAATTACAATGTAGTTGGAGTTATTACCGCTCCTGATAAACCTGCAGGACGTGGAAGAAAATTACAAGAAAGTGCTGTCAAACAATTCGCATTAAAAAAAGGCCTAAAAGTTTTACAGCCTACAAATTTAAAAGACGAGCAATTTATTGAAGAGCTTAAAACACTTAATCCCACCGTACAGGTGGTAGTTGCTTTTAGAATGTTGCCCAAAATAGTATGGAGTTTACCAGAGCTGGGCACTTTCAACCTTCATGCCTCCCTTTTACCACAATATCGCGGAGCTGCTCCCATAAACTGGGCTATTATCAATAGTGAAACAAGAACAGGGGTATCAACTTTTTTCCTGGATGAAAAAATAGATACTGGCGCTATAATTCTACAAAAGGAGACTGATATTGCTGCTGATTCAAACGCAGGTGAACTTCATGACAAATTAATGAAAATTGGTTCCAAGCTTGTGATAGAGACCCTTCAGCTTATAGAAAAAGACAAGCTTACACCCACTAACCAACCTTTGGTAGAAATGCTTAAAGAGGCACCAAAGTTAGATAAAGAAAACACAAGAATTAACTGGGATCGTTCTATAGATCAAATTTACAACCTCATTCGAGGGCTAAACCCTTATCCAGGGGCCTGGTCCATTTTGTTTAACGATGGAAAACAAGGAAAAGTTAAGGTTTATCGTTGTAGAAAGGAATCGGCATTTCATGACACAAAAAATGGAAGTATTTTGGTTGAAGATAAAATACTGAAGGTAGCGGCACAGGGCGGTTACATAATAATTGAAGAATTACAACTTCCGGGAAAGCGAAAAATGGATATAAAATCACTTTTAAACGGATATAATTTTACAGAAACTGCAAAATTCTTCTAAGCCCTTATGGTTGCTGAAAGGGATAAAAATCAACTAAAAGCTGACTTGTTTATTAACAAAATAGCCGACTTATTAACAAAAATCTGCATTTCCCTTGATATTACTTGCACGGCCGAGAATTCCATATAAATTTGTAAAGCAATTTAACAGAATGTTTAACCAACAATTTATTTAAAATTCAAATTATGAACAAAACAGATTTAATTGATGCAATGGCTGAAAACGCTGGAATCTCAAAAGCAGCAGCAAAAAAAGCCTTAGAATCTTTCTTAGAAAACGTTGAAAAATCTCTTAAAAAAGGGGATCGTGTTTCTTTGGTAGGATTTGGATCTTGGTCAGTTTCTAAAAGAGCTGCCCGTGAAGGAAGAAACCCACAAACCGGTAAAACAATTAAAATTGCTGCTAAAAATGTAGTTAAATTTAAGGCCGGAGCAGATTTACAAAAAGCTGTAAACTAATAATTTGTATTAGTAAAACTTTTAAGGAGGCCGTCTAAAAAGTATTTAGATGGCCTTTTTTTTTTGATAATTTTTTTGTTAACAGAAGCACTTTTCTTTTTGTAAATCTTCTTTGTGATAAAAAATGGCAGAGAGATCCCCTCGCCTAGGCTATACTGAACTTCTTTAAGTTGTGTGCCATTGCTATTAGGCCTATTTCAGTAGTTACTTTATCCATTCCCCGGAGCATAAATCGCTTAAAACCCATATTTTGCTTGATATTTCCAAAGACTGCTTCTACATCCCAGCATCTTCTTTTGCGATGTGTTATTCCCTCCTCACTTAATAATAGGTTCCTGGCTTTTTTCTTGAGACGAATCAGGT